>NZ_BAYB01000013.1 GCF_000685035.1 Paraburkholderia ferrariae NBRC 106233 | reverse complement strand
GGTGGACCAGGGTCTGCAGCAGTTCGGCAGCAGCATCGGGAAGTCGTCAACGATCAGCAGCGGCACGCGCACGAACTGCTGGAACTTGCGCTCGTAGAGGCCCGTGGCGCGGGCTGCATGCAGTTTCTTGATCAGATCCGTTCAGAAAGAACGGAGCGTACCCATCTGGAAAGTTCGAATCGCGTTCAACACTCGGCGCCGGTGGCGCCAATACGCCGATCCCGAAATGGCTCCATAACGCCGGTCAGTGACAGCACCGAAGAATCCTGCGTCGAACCTGCCGCACTGGCACCGGCTCATCCTGTTTCTGAGCACTGCCCGCGCGCGAGCAATAACTTCCCGGGTCGCGCACGCCATGCCCGTATCTCTGCTTGCGCTTGCGCGAATATTTTTTTATGTCATGCATATTAATGATTGATTTGTGATTGACCTTTTCTGTCAGTAACTTATGACCCAGTTTCATTTCGGCTCAATCAGGTGCTTTGCCAGCGCAGCGTCGGACTGGCTCAGTGCCGATGATCGCTCTCAGCATTCAACTGGAAGGGGATTGGACAGTGAAGAAGGCAATCGCAGTGGCAATGGCAACATTGCTCGGGGTCTGCGCGACAGCGCATGCGCAGTCATCGGTCTTGCTTTACGGCTCTCTGGACGTCGGCGTGCAGTTTTTGTCGCACGCCGGTCAGAACGGAAGCAACGTGGTTAACATGCAGTCAGGCAACGTCGTCCCGTCCTACTTCGGCCTCAAGGGGACAGAAGATCTGGGCGGTGGATATAGCGCGTATTTCAGGCTCGAAGAGGGCATCAACATAGCGAACGGCTCGACGACGGTGCCCAATGTATTGTTTAGCCGCTACGCGTTCGCCGGCCTGTCGAGCCCATATGGTTCGCTACAGTTCGGCCGCCAGTACAGCGTGATGTTCGAACAGACGCTGCTTTATGATCCGACCTATCTGGCCCAATTCTCGGTGATGTCAGCGAATCTGATCCCGATCGAAACTATCAATCCGAACAACTCGATCAAGTACATCTCGCCGGAAATAGGCGGCTTTTCGGGTGTCGCGATGTATAGCCTGGGACAGCAACTGCCTGGCGATTTCCGCGCGGGAACCTACCTTGGTCTGGCGCTCGCTTACCACAATGGACCGTTCTCGATCCGTGGCGTCTACGAAAGCACGCGTGGGCAGGCTGACGTCGCGGCCGGCACGTCGATGTCGAGTCTCGTCGATCGCCGGGCTAGTGTCGCGGCCCGATATTCGATGGGGCCGGCCACATTGTATGCAGGCTACGCGAATGTCTCCGGCGATCTGCAGTTGTCCCCCGCGGGCAATCTATACTGGGGGGGCGCCACCTGGCTCGCCACGCCGCAGGTTAATCTGATCGGCGAAGCCGTTCGCTACGACACGCGTGGCGGCAGCGACGGCCGGCCGATGTGGTTCATTCTCGGCAGTGAATACTTCCTCTCCAAGCGAACGTTCTTGTACGGCTTCCTCGCTTATCTGGACAATCGCGGCGGCAAGGATTTCACGCTCAATACTTACGATCTTGCGGCCCTCGGCGGGGTGAGCGCCGGTGGCATGAGTCAAACGGGTGTTCAGATCGGGATTACGCATTCATTTTGACGTGTGCAAGATTGCTCTTTTCCGCTTTCGGCCAGCCTCGGCGGCCTACTATTGCACCGAAGTCATGGCGACTTCTGAACGCCATGACCCATTAAGGAGGATTTGACATGAGTATTGGCGCTTCATCGACCTGGCCCGACGGCGACCAAAAAGTCTATTTTCAGCCGCGCCGTCTGGGGCACGTCAACCTGTGGGTCGAGGATGTGGATATCTCCGAACGGTTCTATAACCAGACGTGCGGGCTGAATGTCGAGTTCACCGAGCCGGATTTGATTGCGAGTTTTCTCGGTACGGGTCATACGCCGCACGACCTGGGCATGATGGAGACGACCAAGGGCGTGAATCGTTACGGGCGCGACGGTTTGCTCCAACTGCCGGGAACGATCGGTTTGAAGCCGGGGCTCAACCACCTCGCGTGGGAACTGGAGAACGAGGCGGAACTCGTCGCCGGGTGGCGGCGCCTGCAGGCCGACAAGATCGAAACGGATATCACGGTCGACCATCAGGTCGCACACAGTATCTATATGTTCGATCCGGACGGGAACTACAACGAGTTCTATTGCGATACCTTGAAGGACTGGCGTTCTCTTCTCTCGGGGCCGATGGAGTTGCTGACGAGCAAATGGGATCCCGACGTGGCGGAGCCGTTTACCGACGGCCGATACGACGAGCATCCCGAACTGCGCCGCGTGGAGGGTGCACCTGTCGAGCCGTATCGCGTGACGCATGCGGTGCTGGAGACTGCGCGCATCGACGAGATGCTGCGTTTCTATTCGACGGTGGGTGGCCTGCACATCGTGAAGCGTCTGGAGGGGGCGATCTATCTGGCCGGCACACTCGACGCCTACCGGTACAGCCTGATCCTGGTGCCGGCTGCGGCGCCGTGCTACCACCATGTCGGGTTCGAACTAAAGGACGAGGAGACGCTTCAGCGTTGCCTCGATCGGCTGGCGGCTAAAGGACTGGTCCCTGAGCGCGTCGTCGACCTCCCATGGAAACACTCGTTTTTCCTGATAGACCCGGATGGCCAATTGAGCGAGTGGTATGTGCGAAGGGGTGAGCTTCCGGACGTGGCCGAAAGGGGCGACGTTCCGCTGGCATTTGCGGTGTAACAGGTGAACAGGTGATAGGCATGGCTAAGAAACTGAAGGCGGTCATTGCGGGCGGCGGCCTTGGCGGGATGGCGACGGCGGTCGCGCTCGGCATGCGCGGTTGGGACGTGACGGTGTACGAGCGTCAGAATGCGTTGCGTGCGGCGGGATCGGGCATTTATATCTGGGAAAACGGGCTGCGCGTGCTGGAAGCCCTCGGCGCTTACGACGCTGCGGTGGAGGGCGCCTTCCACGGGCACTACTTCGAGCAACGCGATAATCGCGGCGAAATTATCGAATCCGCCCCGATTCCTGCGGACAAGCGGTTGATTACCGTCAAACGCAGCCAACTTCTGGCTGCGCTTGCGGAGGCGGCGCGCAAGCATGGCGTGCGAGTCGAAACGTCGATGGAAGTCATTGGCGCAACGCCGCGCGGGGAGTTGCTCTTTGCGAACGGGCAGCGTGTGCGCGCGGATCTCGCCATTGGCGTGGACGGTATCTGGTCGAGAGTCCGGCTATCGCTCGGACTTGAGATCCTGCATGAACAGACGGTCGAAGGTGCATTGCGAACCGTAATTCCAGCCCAGCCGGGCGATATCCCGGAGCAGGATGGGGGTAAATACATCGAGAACTGGAACGGGAAACGCCGTTTCCTCATTACGCCGATCAATGACGACGAGATCTATTTGGCCCTGACCTGTCCGGGTAACGACGAGGCCGCCCGCGCCACGACCGTGGACAAGGCATTGTGGAGCGCGGATTTTCCGGCCTGGCGTCATCTGATCGAACGGATCGGCGCGGAGGTGAGTTGGGGTGTTTATAGCGTGACCAAAGCCCGTACGTGGTCCTCCGGGCATGCGGCGATTCTTGGTGACGCGGCGCATGCGCAACCCCCCAATCTCGGCCAGGGTGGCGGAATGGCAATGCAGATGGGACTTGCACTGTCGGTCGCCCTTGCCGATGTCCGGGACGCGCGCGATATTCCGGCTGCGCTCGAAGCGTGGGAGGCGGCTGAACGTCCGCTGGTCGAGCATTGCCAGAAATGGTCCTGCCTGTACGGCGAAGTGGCGTTCCTGCCAGATGAGGTGCGCACGAGGACCATACGTGCGGCGATGAGCGATCCCTGGGTTTCCGCGCAGGTTTTTCGGGCAGCCAATTCCCTTCCCACCGGCACCGAGCACCTATTGCCGTGGAGCGAGCGCGCGCGCGTCGCCGTTTGACTTTCTCCCTCGTCGAGCCGGTCGTCGCGTGCCGGCTCGTTATCTGTGTGGATCACGCATGACTCCGACCGTTCTGCAGCAGACTGCTGCGACCACTCTCATCGACAAGGCCTACGACGCTCGCCATTCCGTGAGCGCTGAGGCGTTTGCCGACGCGATGCAGCAATACACTCAGCGCTCGGCGCAAAGCCGCGCAGCGCTGCGATGTCATCTGGACATCTGCTATGACGAGGCATCCGGCCAGACGCTCGACATCCTCGCATCTCCCGGGTTGCGCGACCAGCCGGTCTTACTGTTCATTCATGGCGGCTATTGGCGCATGCTGTCCAAGGAAGAGTCGGCATTCATGGCCGACGCACTAGCTCGATCCGGCATCGCAACGGTAACGATCAACTATGCGCTGGCGCCGGCGGTTACGCTTGAGGAGATCATCGGCCAGGTACGGCAAGCGTTGGTCTGGCTTGCGCGCAATGCGTCGCACTACGGGCTGGATGCCCGGCGGATCGTGGTGTCGGGGAGTTCGGCAGGCGGCCATCTGGCGGCCACGCTGCTGGACGACGCCTATCGCGTCGCGACGGCGCTGCCCGCCGAAGTGCCCTGCGGCGCGTTGCTGGTGAGCGGCTTGTACGACATGCAGCCGATCCGCGAGAGCTTCGTCAATGAGTGGCTTGGGCTTGACGACTCGCGCGCCGAAGCGGTCAGTCCAATCGGTATGCTGCCTCGCAAGCCGGTTCCATTGGCGATTGTATGGGGCGAGCACGAGCCCACGGGTTTTAAAGAGCAGGCTAAGCGCTACGAGTCGCGCTGCCGTGCGCAATGGGGCGAGGAAGCGGACGTTGCAGTCAGCGCGTTCGAGGTGCCGGGACGTCACCATTTCGACGTGGTGCTGGATCTGTGCGATCCATCTTCCGCGCTCACGCATGCCCTTTTTACGCTGTTGAAAATCTCCGGCTGAGCCCGGCCGGACTTTCCTTTCCCGCGTGGCGGCCCGGCCGCCTTCCCACACGTTCTCCATCCGACCAGTCCCCTGCGCCTCGCGACGACCGGGGGCTTACTCGTGTTCGTCGTCTTCGCGCAGCGTGTCGATCACGAGCTGGCGAAGCCAGCGATGGGCCTCGTTGAATTCGAAGTTCTCGTGCCAGTGTGCCGTGACGGTGACCTGGGGCGGCGTCACGGGCAGTTTGTACACGACGAACTCGTCGTTCTGGGAGAGTACCGGCGCGACGCGGCGCGGCACGGTCACGATCCAATCCGAGCGGCGCAGGATCTCGGGCACCGCGGTGAAATGCGGAATGCGCAATGCGATCTTGCGCTGGATCCCGCGTTCGAGGAAATGCTCTTCGATCTGCTCGTGGGCATTTTCCGCCGACTTGACGAGGATGTGGGACATCGCCAGGAACTGTTCCCTCGACAGGTGCCGTTCGGGCAGGTTCTCGCGTTTGCGGGTCATGCACACATATTCCTCATGGAAGAGCGGAACGAAACGCGTGCTGCGCTTCAGGTTTGGCATATTGCCCACTGCGAGGTCGATCTCGCCGTTGCGTAACGCTTCGGCGACATGGTCCAGCGGCATCGACAGGATATCGAGCCTGATGCCCGGCGCCTCGGACGAGAGCCGGTCGCAGAGCTTCGGGAGAAACACCAGTGCTCCGATGTCGGACATCGCGAGCAGGAAGGTGCGCGTGGTCTGCCCGGGCTCGAAGGGCTGAGTGAAGTGCAAGACGTTATTGGTCGCGGTAATGGCGCGCTGTAACGGCTCCCTCATCGCGAGCGAGGCCGAGGTGGGATGCATCTCGTTGCCGGTTCGCACGAACAATGGGTCGTTGAAGATACCGCGCAGTCTTCCGAGCGCATAACTGACGGCGGGCTGCGACAGCCCGAGCCGATTGCCAGCCAGCGTGAGACTGCCTTCCTCCAGTATCGCGTGGAAGATGCGCAACAAATTAAGATCGATACGATAGTCATCCGCCATTTTTATGACCTTTTGCAAGTTGATGCATTTGGCAGATATCTTAGGCGCTTTCCAAACTTTCTTCCAGCGACTTCTTCCGCGTGCGAACGGCCACGGCGGCGCGGCCATTCAAGAAAGACGTGCAGAAACTGCTGCGCAGGGACGCAGAAGCATTCTGTGGGGACGGATCCCCGCGATAGCCAAAGCGCTGCTGCGGTCCGGCATGTCATACGAAGGACGGCTAGCAGGGGCGGCCCCGATTTCCCACCTGATTGGCGTGCTGGCTGACGCCGACGACATCCCGCGCGCGCTGGGCGGGGCACGTCGCGAGCAGCGCTGGCGAGGATAGCGACGAAAGGTGGGCGCGCCGGCGACCGAAATGGCTAGGTCATATTATTTATTTATGACATATCGGTTTTGTACATATTTGACCGATTTAATCGACACCCTTAATTTAGACGCAACGATGCCCACCCATGAGGACAGACATCGATATCGGACGGTCCTGCAGCAGCTTACGTGGAGGGGCCGCGGAAAGTAATGACATTTCCTTGCAAGGAGTTTGTCGAACTATGCATCAGATGAAAACGATGTTCCGGCGCCTGCTGGCAAGCGCTTTGCCCGCCTTGGCGCTGGTGAGCGCAGCGCACGCGGTCGAACCCGTCAAGGTCGGTCTCGCGATCGCGCGAACTGGCGATTACGCCCCTGCAGCGCAGGGCCAATTAAACGCTTATCAGATGTGGGCCGACCAGGTAAATGCCGGAGGCGGACTGGACGTGGCCGGGGTGCATCGCCCGGTCCAACTCGTGGTGTACGACGACCAGTCGGATTTCGGCAAGGACGCGTCGATCTACGAGAAGCTAATCACGAACGACAAGGTCGATCTGCTGTTGTCGCCGTGGGGCACGCCCGCGCACTTCGCGGTAGTCGGCGTGCTCGAGCGCTACGGCTTTCCCATGGTGGGCAGCTCGGCGGCGTCGCTGCAGATTCGTGCGATCAAGGCCAGGAACATCTGGTTCCCGACTTCGGCGGTACCGGACAAGATGGCGACGGCGCTCGTGGATTTGATGCGCGAGCAGCACGTGAAGACTATAGCGATCCAATCGATTCAACTGCCGTTCCCGCAGGAGGTTCGCACCCAGTTGTTGACGGCGCTTGCGTCGTCGGGCATCAAGGTGGCCGTCGATCGGCAGTATTCGCCCGGCATTCAGGACATGACAGCGATGGTTGGCGCAATCAAGTCGGCTGCGCCGGACGCCGTGATTTCACTGTCGTATCCGTCGGATTCGATTTTGTATATGCGAACGGCGCGGGAGCAGGGCATCAAGGCGCCGTTCCAGTTCGTGCTGGTGGGTCCGACGGCGCCGTTTTTCCACAAGATGTTCGGCAAGAGTCTCGACGACATCGTGACGATTGGCCACTGGTCGCCGCATCAAGCTGCGTGGCCCAAGGCAAAGCCGTTCTTCGACGCGTACGTAAAGCGCTACGGCGAGCCACCGGACTATCTGGACGTGGCGCTCGCGTGGATGTCTACGGAAATTCTGCAGCAGGCGGTGACAACGGCCGGTCTGTCACACGACAAACTGCGCCAGGCAATCTCCAGCACGACCTTCGATACGATCGACGGACCGGTCAGGTTCGATGGCGTTCAGAACGTGAGCACGCCGACGATGTTCCTGCAATTTCAGAAGGGCGAGGCGCAGATCGTTTATCCGGCTTCGACTGCGACCGCGAAATTCGTGCCCAAGACTTCCTGGGATAACTAAGAGACGGACCGATGGGGTCCCGGCGGTCCGCCGGACCGCCGGGCCATACCCAACGTTATGGATTGCATATGAGCATCGACTTTCCTCAGCTCGCGCTAGCCACGCTGACGCTCGCATCTATCTACGCGCTCGTCGCATTAGGTTTGAACCTGATTTACGGCACGATGCGCCTGCTGAACGTGGCGCATGGCGAAATCATGACGCTGGGCGGCTATTTCACGTTCGCTTGCTTTACGCGCCTGCATCTATCGCCGATTGTGTCGATTCCGCTCGCGATGGTGTTTTCCGCAGGCCTCGGCGTGCTGTGCTATTACGGCTTGTTTAGCTGGCAGTTGCGCTCGCCCGAGCTGGCGAAGCGTCTCGAGTCTAATTCCCTGCTGGTGTTTTTTGGCCTGTCTACGGTATTGCAAAACGTGATTGCCCTGGCATTCACGTCCGACCCTCGCAGCTATTCGTACCTTGATCAGGTCGTCTCCGTTGGTGGCACGCCGTTCCTGTTGAATCGTCTGGTGATCCTGCTGGTGGGGGCGATAGCCACGTTGTCGCTGATGTGCTTCTTCCGCTTCAGCATGGCGGGTCTCGCGGTCCGCGCGCTGATCCAGCAGCGCGATGCGGCCGCCCTGGTTGGCATCAATGCCCAAAAGCTCAACAGGTTCGTGTTCTCGCTGGGTTTCGCGGTTGCCGCGCTTGCCGGCGGTCTCATCAGCATGTCGGACAACATCACGCCGTTCAGCGGATTTCCCTACACGATCTCCGCATTCGTCGTGATCATTCTCGGCGGCTTGGGTTCTTTAGGTGGTGGCGTGCTGGGCGCGCTGGCGCTGGCGCTCGTCGAGGTGTTCGGCTCGGCCCTGACCTCACCGGCTTACCGTTCGATCCTGGTGTATGGCCTGTTCGTTACTGTGTTGTTGTTACGTCCGCAAGGACTGTTTGGGAAGAGGGGCGTATGAGTCAGGTCGATAAAGTCGAGCGCATGGTTGACGTATCAGTCGGAAAATCGGCGTGGCGTGGTAACGGCATGTGGCTCGCCGGGTTGGCCGTCATCGCATATCTGCCGCGGATATTAGATGCTTACGGCCTCAACGTGTGCCTCGAGCTGTTCTCGTGGATCGCGTTAACCGGCGCGTGGGCGGCATTCTCTGGCATGACGGGCTATGTATCGCTCGGGCAGGCAGTCTTTTATGGTCTGGGCGCGTATCTCGCCGCGCTGCTATGGCAGGGTGCGCCGCTTCTTGTGATCGTGCTGGCGGCGGGTGCGGCGGCCGCGGTACTGGCGTTGCTTGTCGGGTTTCCAGCGCTGCGCGTGCGAGGGCCCTACTTCGTGATCCTGAGTTTCGGGATATCCGAACTCGTCAAGTACGTGGTGGTCGCTATCGAAGCGGCACTGGGATCCAGCGGCCGCTTGCTAATCGGCACGCCCGCCCCTGAGCAGATGTTCTATCCGTTGTTTGCGCTGGCGGCGATCGCGACGGCGATCAACATCTGGCTGGCACGCTCTCGATTCGGATATGGGTTGAAAGCGATCAGCGAGGACGAAACCGCGGCCGCGACGATCGGCGTACCGACGCTGCGCTACAAGCTCACCGCGTTTGCTCTGTCCTCGGTCATTCCGGCTATGGTCGGTGTGTTCGCGGCGTTGCGCAGCACCTATTTCGAGCCCATGCAGCTCTTCAATCCGATCACCTCATTCACCGTGGTCTCGATGGCGATCATCGGAGGCAGTCAACGTCCGATCGGGCCGCTGCTGGGCGCCTGTTTCATTACGCTGCTTTCGGAACTGTTGTGGTCGCACGCGCCGCAACTCTACATGATCATCATCGGTCTTTTGCTTGTCGTCTTCGTGCTGCTGGTGCCGGGCGGCCTGGCTGGGTTTGGCGAAAAATGGATACGGAGGCGGAAATGAGTTTGCTGGCGGTTGAACAGATCGGGCGCCGGTTCGGCGGTGTCGTGGCGCTCGACCAGATTTCGTTCGAGGTTGAAGAAGGCGAGATCGTCGGTCTGATGGGCGCAAATGGCGCCGGCAAGACAACGCTGTTCTCGATGATCGCCGGTAATCTCAAGCCTTCATCCGGAAACATCCGGCTGGATGGCAAACGGATTAGCGGGCTGACGCCCGATCAGGTGAGTAGTCTTGGCGTGGCGCGTACGTTCCAGATCGTGCGCCCGTTCATGAACATGACCGTGCTCGACAACGTCGCGGTGGGCGCACTGTTCGGGAAAGGGCGGCAGCGGACGTTGGCCGGTGCGCGCGAGCAGGCGCATGCACTGCTCGCGGAGGTAGGGCTCGATGCACGCGCCGCTCTCCCCGCCGGCATGCTGAACCTCGCCGGTCGTAAGCGTCTGGAGATCGCGCGCGCGTTGGCGACCGAGCCACGCCTGTTATTGCTTGACGAAGTTCTGGCGGGACTGAACGGCAGCGAAGTGACGCAGGCGCTCGAACTCATCATCGAAATCAAGCAGCGTCGTGCATTGAGCATCGTCATCGTGGAACACGTCATGAAGGCGTTGATGAGAGTCAGCAAGCGCATCGTCGTATTGCACGAGGGGCGCAAGCTCATGGAAGGAACCGCCGAAGAGGTCACGAGCGATCCGCGCGTTATTAAGGCTTATCTGGGAGACAACCGTTATGGCAAAGCTGCTTGAGGCCTCGGGCGTTTCGGCCGGCTACGGTCCGATCAAGGTTCTGCAGGGCATCGATTTCGGCATCTGCACGGACTCCATCACAGCCGTGATCGGCAGCAACGGGGCGGGTAAGACCACTTTGATGCGGACTCTGGCGGGCCTCGTGAAGGCGCAGGGCGGGACGATTGCATTTGGTGGCTCATCGCTGGCCGACCTCGATGCGAGCGCCCGTCTGGCGCTCGGTATTTCGCTTGTGCCCGAGGGCCGGCTCGTGTTTCCAGAATTCACCGTGGCGGAAACGCTCCGTGTCGGGGCCTATGCCGTGCGGGCGCGCGAAGGGATGGAGGAGCGGGCCAACGCGATGTACGAGATGTTTCCGCGGCTCAAGGAGCGACGCCGCACCCCGGCGGGTTCGCTGTCTGGCGGGGAGCAGCAGATGCTGGCGTTGGCGCGTGGCCTCATGTCGAAGCCTCGCCTGCTGCTGCTCGACGAGCCGAGTCTTGGTCTAGCGCCGGCAATGGCCGACGAAGTGTTCGATTCTCTGCTGAAGGTGCGAGCGTCGGGGGTCACGATCGGTATCGTCGAGCAGAACGTCTATGCGGCGCTATCGATTGCCGATTACGCGTATGTGATGGAGAACGGCGAGATCGTCCGGCATGGGCCGAGCCGCGAGATTCGGGACGATCCGTCGATCGCCGCCTCCTACCTCGGCTGCTAGAAAAGCAAGCGATCTTCGTCACGGCGTTGGCAAGCAGGATCGGAGAACTCATGCATGACGATCACACGTCATGTGCGACTGAAACACTACGTAAGGGATGTTCATGGCAGAGCGGTCGTTTGTCGAGGAAGTAAAGAAACTGCGCCTGGGCGCAGGCGAGCTGTTCAGCGGCGAAGGCATTCTCGCGGTGACCAAAGCGCTGCTGGAATCGGGCGTGGCTTATGTGGCCGGCTATCAGGGTGCGCCCATTTCGCACCTCATGGACGTACTGGCCGATGCCCAGGACATCCTGGACGATCACGGCATCCGCTTCGAAAACAGCGCGAGCGAAGCGACGGCAGCCGCGTCGCTGGCCGCCTCGGTCAACTATCCACTGCGCGGCGCGGTCACGTTCAAGGCGACGGTGGGCACCAACGTGGCGTCCGACGCGCTGGCCAATCTGGCGTCGGGGGGCGTGACCGGTGGCGCGCTGATCATCGTCGGCGAGGACTATGGCGAAGGCTCGTCGATCATGCAGGAGCGCAGTCACGCGTTCGCGATGAAGTCGCAGATCTGGCTGCTCGACCCGCGTCCGAATCTGCCTTGCATCGTGCAGGCCGTGAAGGATGGCTTCGATCTGTCCGAGGCAAGCAACACGCCCGTCATGCTGCAATTGCGCATTCGCGCATGCCACGTGCACGGTCAGTTCATTGCCTCGGATAACAGAAGGTCGGCCTTCTCGATCAAGGATGCGCTCGAAAACCCGGCACGCGACGTCGACCGGATCGTGCTTCCGCCCGCGAGCTTCCTGCACGAGCGCGAAAAGATCCACGAGCGTTGGCCGGCTGCGGTGGAATTCATCGAATCGCGCGGGCTGAACGAATTCTTCGCGTCCGGTACACACGATATCGGTATCGCGGTGCAGGGCGGCAGCTACAACACCGTGCTGCGCGCGCTCGAGCGGCTCGGCCTGGCCGACGTTTATGGCGAGTCGCAGATTCCGCTCTACGTGATGAACGTGGCCTACCCGCTCATCGACTCCGAATGGGAGCGCTTTTGCGAGGGCAAGCGCGCGGTGCTCGTGATCGAAGAGGGCCAGCCCAACTTCGTCGAGCAGAACGCGGCCGCGATTCTTCGCCAGCGTGGCATGAGCGCCGCGCTGCACGGCAAGGACATGCTACCGCTCGCCGGCGAGTACAACACCACGACCGTGATGAAAGGCCTGCGCGCATTCTTCGAGCAATATGGCGTGCTCGCGCCACAGCCGGTGCCGCGCAAGGTGATCCCTCTGCTGGCCGTGCCCGCCACTCCCGCGGCGCCAGGCACGGCGCAAGCCGCGCACCCGATCGTGGCCGACGCATTGCCGGCGCTCGATGACAACGTGCATGCAAGGCCGCCCGGGTTCTGCACCGGCTGTCCCGAGCGGCCGATCTTCACGGCGATGAAACTGCTCGAGCGCGAGATCGGGCCGCACCACGTGAGCGCCGATATCGGTTGCCATCTGTTCTCGATCCTGCCGCCGTTCAACCTCGGCGCGACTACGATGGGCTATGGCCTCGGCGCGGCCAGCGCCGCCGCGCTGAACGCTCCCGCGGGCAAGCGCGCGATTTCGGTGATGGGCGACGGCGGCTTCTGGCACAACGGGCTCACGAGCGGTATCGCCAACGCGGTATTCAATCGCAGCGACAACCTCACCGTCGTGGTCGACAACAGCTACACGTCGGCGACCGGTGGCCAGGACATCCTCTCGTCGACGGCGCTCAATCCGACGCGCAGTACCGGGCACGAGATCGAAGACGCCGTGCGCGGCGTCGGCGTGACATGGGTCAAGACGGTGCGGCGCACCTATGACCTGAAAACCATGAAGGCCACGCTCAGGGAGGCGCTCACGACGGCCACGAAGGGCCCGAAAGTGCTGATCGCGCAAAGCGAATGCATGCTCAACAAGCAGCGTCGCGAGAAGCCGAAGCAGCGCAAAGCGATCGCCGCGGGCGAGCGGGTGGTGCGCGAGCGCTTCGGCGTCGATTCCGATACCTGCACCGGCGATCATTCGTGTATCCGTCTGTCGGGCTGCCCGTCGCTGTCGATCAAACCCAACCCCGACCCGCTGCGCACCGATCCGGTGGCGAGCGTGCTCGACAGTTGCGTTGGCTGCGGTCTGTGCGGCGAGGTCTCGCATGCGGCGGTCCTGTGTCCGTCGTTCTATCGCGCGCAGATCATCACCAATCCGACGCGTATGGACAAGCTTCGGCAGCGTGTGCGCGACGCGATTATCGGCTGGCTGCAACGCCGTGCTGCGCAGAGCCGCGCGCGCTACGCCTTCTGATTCAGGGGACACACGATGAAAGCACAACCGATCAAGATCGCGATTCTCGCGATGGGCGGCGAGGGCGGCGGCGTCCTCGCCGACTGGATCGTGGACCTTGGCGAGCACAACGGCTACCACGCGCAGACCACCTCGGTCCCCGGCGTCGCACAGCGCACCGGCGCGACGATTTATTACGTCGAGCTGTTACCGGTCGAAGCGGGCGAGACGCGCACACCCGTACTCGCGCTGATGCCGTTGCCGGGTGACGTCGACGTGGTGCTCGCCTCGGAGTTGATGGAGGCGGGACGCGCGGTGCAGCGCGGCCTCGTGACGCCGGAGCGCACGACGCTCGTATCGTCGACGCATCGCGTCTATTCGATCGCGGAAAAAGCCGCGATGGGCGATGGCCGCGTGAATGACGACGCGCTGATCGCGCATGCCGCCCGGGCCGCGAAGCGCTACGTACGCTTCGACATGGCGCAGGCCGCGCAGGCGAGCGGCAGCGTCATCAGCGCGGTGCTGTTTGGGGCGTTGGCGGGCACGGGGGTGTTGCCGTTCAGCCGCCGTCAGTTCGAGATGACGATCGAGCGTGGCGGCGTGGGCGTGAAGCCGAGCCTGCGCGCATTCGGTCTCGCCTTCGAACGCTCGGGCGCCGACGCGACGCCCGAGAACGCGAGCGCTGGCGCGGCGGATCACCCGGCACCCGCGCCGCGCGATGCCGCGGTGGTGCGACTCGTCGAGCGCGTAAGCGCGGAATTGCCGGCCGAAGTGCTGCCGATCGCGCTCGAAGGCGTGCGCCGCCTGATCGACTATCAGGATCCCGCTTACGCAAACCTGTATCTGGACCGTCTCGCCGCTTTGCGCAACGCGGTGCCCGGGGCCGAGGTCGTCCTGTTGCGCGAGAGCGCGCGTCACCTTGCGCTCTGGATGTCGTATGAGGACACGATCCGCGTCGCCGACCTGAAAACACGCGGAGCGCGCTTCGAGCGCGTGCGCGGCGAAGTACAGGCGCAGACGGACCAACTGCTCGCGATCAACGAATTCATGCATCCACGTATCGAGGAAATCTGTGAGACGCTGCCGGCCGGTCTTGGCCGCTGGCTGGCACGGCCGCACTGGGCTCATCGGTTCGTGGCGCGTTGCACGCAATCGGGACGCGTCGTCCAGACCAGTTCGCTGCGCGGCTATCTGATGCTCTACATCGTCGCGAGTCTGCGCGGCATGCGCCGGCGTACGTTGCGCTATGAGCTGGAAAACGCGCGTATCGAGGCGTGGCTCGCGCAGATCGTCGAGACCGCAAAACACAACCCCACGCTCGCGACGGAAGTCGCGCAATGCCAGCGCCTCGTGAAGGGCTATAGCGATACCCATGCACGCGGCCTGAAGAATTACCAGACGCTGATGGCCGCGGTGTGCAAGGCCGGCGCGCGGCTGGCGCCGGCGACCTTGCGTGAGTTGCGCGACGCGGCGCTCGCCGACGAGCACGGCCACAAATTGAAGGCGGCGCTCGTGCGTCACGCACTGGCCTGAAACAGCGAAGCAGCAGCAAAGGAGTCACGGTAATGACAGATCACATGTTCGAACGCAAACACAAAATTCAATTTTCCGAGTGCGATCCCGCCGGCATCGTGTTTTATCCGCAATATTTCGTGCTTTTCAACGACTTGATCGAGTCGTGGATCGACGAGCTTTTGCCCGAGGGCTATCACAGCGTGATCGCAGCGCGGCGGGTGGGCATGCCGACCGTGCATCTCGACGTCGATTTCAAGGCGATCAGCAAGATGGGCGAAGTCGTTTCGCTGTCGCTCGACGTCGAGCGCGTCGGACGGAAGTCGCTCACGCTTGGATGGGCGTGCACAGGCGAGGATGGCGTGGTGCGCATGGCGGCGCGGCAGACTATCGTGACGACTTCGCTCGACACGCACGAATCGATTGCAATTCCCGAGGATCTGCGCGCGGCCATCGAGCGCGCATCGTCGCCGCGCAACGATTGATGGAGCACGAGCCGCGCGGCTCAGCCGGCTCACGCACTACTGGATTATTGGAGTAATTCGAAATGAAGATTGTCTGCATTGGAGGTGGCCCGGCGGGCCTGTATTTCGGTCTGCTTATGAAGCTGCAGAATCCGGACAACGAGATCGTGGTGATCGAGCGCAATCGTCCATACGACACGTTCGGCTGGGGCGTAGTGTTCTCGGACGCGACCATGGACAACCTGCGCGACGCGGATCCCGTTTCGGCCGAGACGATCGGCGACGCGTTCAACCGTTGGGACGATATCGAAATCCACTTCAAGGGCCGCGCGATTCGCAGCGGGGGGCACGGCTTCATCGGCATCGGCCGCAAGAAGCTGCTGAACATCCTGCAGGCGCGTTGCGAAGAAGTTGGCGTGCAACTGGTGTTCGAGGAGTACGTGCAGGACGACGAAGCGGTCGCCCGCAAATACGCTGCGGACCTCGTGATCGCCTCTGACGGTATCAACAGTCTCGTGCGCACCAGGTATCAGCAGACGTTCAAGCCCGATATCGACCAGCGCCGCTGCCGTTTTGTCTGGCTCGGCACGAAGAAGGTGTTCGACGCATTCAATTTCATCTTCGTGCAAACCGAGCATGGCTGGTTCCAGGCGCACGCCTATCGCTTCGAGGACGGTCTTTCCACGTTCATTGTCGAAACGCCCGAAGAGACGTGGGAGGCGGCCGGTATCGGCAGCATGAGCCAGGAAGAAGGCATCGCCTATTGCGAAAAGCTCTTCGCCCCGTATCTCGACGGCAACCCGCTCATCAGCAATGCGACGCATCTGCGCGGCTCGGCGATCTGGATCCGCTTCCCGCGCGTCATTTGCGAAAAGTGGGTGCACTGGAACATGCAGGACGACGGCAGGAAGGTGCCGGTCGTGCTGATGGGCGACGCGGCGCATACCGCGCACTTTTCGATCGGCTCGGGCACGAAGCTCGCGCTCGAAGACGCGATCGAACTGGCGCGCAGTCTGAAGACCGTGGACGGTCCGCTCGAAGCGCAGCTCGCGCACTATGAAGCGGTGCGCAGCGTCGAAGTGCTCAAGATCCAGAACGCCGCGCGCAATTCGACCGAGTGGTTCGAAAACGTCGAGCGCTATGCGAGCCTCGAGCCCGAGCAGTTCGCATACTCGCTGCTCACGCGCTCGCAACGTATCTCGCACGAGAATCTGCGCATGCGCGATCGCGACTGGCTGGAGGGCTACGAAAGCTGGCTGGCGGATCAGGCCGGCGCGACGCGAGGGGACAAGGCCGTGCCGCCCATGCTTACGCCTTACCGCATTCGCGACGTGGAGCTCAAGAACCGCATCGTGGTTTCGCCCACTGCGATGTATTCCTGCGAAGACGGCGTACCGGGCGACTTTCACGTCGTGCATCTGGGCAGTCGCGCGCTCGGCGGCGCAGGACTCGTGATGGTCGAAATGACGGCCGTATCGCCCGAGGCGCGTACGACGCCGGGCTGTCCTGGCCTCTGGAACGACGAACAGGTGGCCGCGTTCGCGCGCATCGTCAGGTTCGTGCACGGCAATACGAGCGCGCGCATCGGCATTCAGCTCGGCCATGCGGGGCGTCGCGCGTCGACGCAACTGGGCTGGGACAAGATGGACCATCCGCTCGAAGCCGGCAACTGGCCCGTGATCTCCGCGTCGGCGCTGCCGTATCTACCGGGCGTGTCGCATACGCCGCGCGCGATGACGCGAGAGGATATGGATCGCGTACGCGACGATTTCGTCGCCGCCGCGCGCCGTGCCGATGCAGCGGGTTTAGACTGGCTGGAGCTCCAGGCAGGCCACGGTTATCTGCTGTCGTGTTTCATCTCGCCGCTCGCCAACGAGCGCGACGACGAATACGGCGGCTCGCTCGCAAACCGCATGGCGTTTCCTCTTGAGGTGCTTCGCGCGGTGCGTGAGGCGTGGCCGCCCGGTAAGCCGCTGTCGGTGCGTATCTCGGCTTCGGACTGGGCGGAGGGCGGCATTAGCGGCGAAGACGCGGTGCAGATCGGGCGCCTTTTCAAGGCCGCGGGCGCGGACATGATCGATTGCTCCTCGGGCGAAGTGACGCCCCGGCAGAAGCCCGTGTACGGCCGTATGTATCAGACGCCGTTCGCCGACCGCGTGCGCAACGAAGCCAACGTGCCGACCATCGCCGTGGGCGCCATCACCGAGGCCGATCACGTGAACAGCATCATCGCTTCGGGCCGCGCAGACCTGTGCGCGCTGTCGCGCCCGCATCTCGCCGATCCGGCCTGGGTCCTGCGCGAGAGCGCGAAGCTCGGCTACGGTCGGGTGGAATGGCCGCGCCAGTATCTGCTCGCGAAGGAGCAGATGGAACGCGCGTTCCAACGCGCGCCTTCCTGAGAGCGCGAATGCGCGACTTCCCTGAATTGAAGCAATGGAGAACAACGACATGGCTGAACAAAACTATGACGCCTATCGCGAGAGCGTAGCGGGTCGCGCCGACGTGCAAGACACGCCGGAACTCATCGCTTACTACAAGTCTCTCGAAGCGCTGGAGACGGGCGCGCTGTGGACCGTCGCGAACAAGATCGAGCCGTGGCAGCCCAAATCGGAGTCGGTGCCGGTGCTGTGGCGCTATCGCGAGTTGCGCGAACACGTGCTGCGCTCGGTCGATCTCGTGACCCCCGAGAAAGCGGGCCGTCGCGTGATCTATCTGAACAACCCGGGCCGTCGCGACGTGTCGGCGGCGGTCGGCTGGCTGTATTCCGGCCTTCAGGTCATGCATCCGGGCGAGGTGGCGTCGGCGCACGCGCATTCGTCGTCCGCCTTGCGTTTCATCATGGAAGGCACGGGGGCGTACACCATCGTCGATGGCCACAAGATGACGCTCGGCCGCAACGACTTCGTGCTCACGCCCAACGGCACCTGGCATGAGCACGGCGTGGCCGCCGAAGGGTCGCCCTGCATCTGGCAGGACGGTCTCGACATTCCGCTCGTCAACGCGCTCGAAGCCGGCTTCTATGCCGTTCATCCCAATCTGCGGCAGGCCGTCACGCATCCGGTCGACGATTCCACGGCGACGTGGGGCGCGCCCGGCCTGCGCCCGCAAAACGGCGAATGGAACAGGCGCTACTCGCCGCTTTTCAAGTACGAGTGGGAACCCACCTACGAGGCGTTGACGCGCCAGGCCCGCGTCACGGACGGCTCGCCATTCGACGGCGTGCTGATGAACTACGTGAACCCGGCGACAGGCGGCCCGGTGATGTCGACGATCGGTGCGAGCATGCAACTGCTGCGTCCGGGCGAGCGCACGCGCGCTCATCGTCACACGGGCAGCTTCGTCTACCAGGTGGCGAAGGGCAGCGGCTATTCGATCATCAACGGAAAGCGTTTCGACTGGAATGAGCGCGACATTTTCTGTGTTCCGTCGTGGGCGTTTCATGAACATGCCAACGCTTCGGCTTCGGACGATGCCTGCCTCTTCTGTTTCAACGACCTGCCGGTCATGCACGCGCTCAATCTCTATCGCGAAGAAGCGCTCGCCGAAAACGGCGGTCATCAGATCGTGGCCGTCTGAACAGTCGAGCCCTACCCCTATTCAATCCTGTTCGTAGCCGCCTCTCATGCAGGCGGCGTTTATGGAGTCATGCCATGCGTCTCGTCACCTATCGTTCCGAGGTTACCGCTGCCGCCCGTCTGGGCGCGATCGTCGAGGGCGCCGTCGTCGATATCGCTCGCCTCGGCGCCGCCACGGGCCATCCGTTGCCAGCCGGCATGCTGGAGTTCATCGACCTCGGCCCGCAAGCAGTGCGCTTCACGGGCGCGCTGCTTGACGAACACCGCGGCAAGTGGCCGGTCGGTGCGGCCGTACCGGTGGACAACGTCAAACTGCTCGCCCCGATTCCGCGCCCGCGCAAGAACATTTTCGGCATCGGGCTCAACTACGTCGAGCACGTGGCCGAGTCGAGCCGGACGCTCGATACGTCGAAGGATCTGCCCAAAGAACCGGTGATCTTTTCGAAGCCGCCGACCTCGGTGATCGGTCCCGGCGACGCGATCGAGCACAATCGGGAGATCACCCAGCAACTGGACTGGGAAGTCGAGCTGGCCGTCATCATGGGCACGCGTGCCAAGGGGGTGAGCGAGTCGGACGCACTGAAGCACGTGTTCGGCTACAGCGTCCTGATCGATATGAGCGCCCGCGACTGCCGCCGCGCGGGTCAGTGGATCTATTCCAAAGGTCAGGATACCTATGCGCCGTTCGGACCGTGCATCGTCACCGCCGATGAGATTCCCGACCCGCACACACTGAACCTGAGCCTCAGGGTCAACGGCGTGACCAAGCAGAGTTCCAACACGCGTTACATGCTATTCAAGGTGCCCACGCTGATCGCCGACATCAGCCGTGCCATGGCGCTGGAACCGGGCGACATCATCGCGACCGGCACCCCCGAAGGCGTGGGCGCGGGCCGTTCGCCGCAGGAATGGCTGTGGCCCGGCGACGTGGTGCACGCGCAGGTGGAAGGCATCGGCGAGCTGCGCCATCCGGTCGTGGCCGTTTGAAGCCGGGGCGTTCCGCTTAACTCTTGAACGATCGAGATCGCATCCATGCTTAATCTTCCGAAATTCAAGGCGGCGGCCGTGCAAGCCGCCCCGGTGTTTCTCGATACCGAGGCCACCGTCGACAAGGTCTGCACGCTGATTCGCGAAGCAGCCGGCAACGGCGCGCGCCTCGTTGCGTTTCCCGAGGTATTCGTTGCCGGCTATCCGTACTGGAGTTGGGTAATGAATCCGGTGGAGGGCAGCCCGTGGTTCGAGAAGCTCTGCAAGTCGGCAATCGAGATTCCCGGTCCCGAGGTTCGTCGAATTGCCGGCGCCGCAAAAGCGCATCGGATCAACGTGGTGGTGGGCGTGAACGAGCGCAGCCGCACGGGGATCGGCACGCTCTACAACACGCTCCTGACGATCAGCGACGAAGGCCGCATTCTGGGCCGGCATCGCAAGCTCGTGCCGACGTGGGCCGAGAAGCTCACCTGGGCGAATGGCGACGGCTCCGCGCTGCGCGTGCACGAAACCAGCGTCGGGCCGCTCGGTTCGCTTGCCTGCGGGGAAAACACCAACACGCTCGCGCGCTTCAGCCTGCTTGCTCAGGGCGAACTCGTGCACGTGGCGAGCTACATCGCGCTGCCGGTAGCGCCGCCCGAATACGACATGGCCGAAGCGATCCGCGTGCGTGCCGCCGCGCATTGCTTCGAAGGCAAGCTGTTCACGGTCGTATCGTGCTCGACCATTTCGCCGCAGATCGTCGATGCGATGAGCGCGACGCATCCCCAGGCGCGTGAACTGCTCACGCGGCGCAATAGCGCGTTCTCCGGCATCCTCGGGCCGGACGGCCGCGTGATCGGCGAGCCGCTGATCGACGAGGAGGGCATCGTCTACGCGGACATCGATCTTTCGCGCTGTATCCAGCCGCGTCAGATGCACGACATCACGGGACACTACAACCGCTTCGACGTGTTCGACCTGCGCGTGAATCGCCGGCCGCTCGCTCCCGCGCAGTTTTTCGACGCGGGCAATGACGCCTTCGATTTCGACGCCGAACTGGCGGAACTCAACTCCTTCGAGCTTACAGAGAGCAAGTCATGACACAGCAGCGTGCAGTGCGTATCGGGCAGATCGTGCCTTCGTCCAACACGACGATGGAAACCGAAATTCCGGCCATGTTCCGGGCGCGCGAAGGCAGCTTCGCGGAGCGCTTCACGTTCCATTCCAGCCGCATGCGGATGAAGAAGGTCGTGAAGGAAGAACTCGAAGCCATGGACCGCGATAGCGACCGCTGTGCGATCGAGCTTTCCGATGCGCGCGTCGACGTGCTGGGCTATGCCTGCCTCGTCGCGATCATGAGCATGGGCCAGGGCTATCATCGCGTGTCGGAGAAGCGTCTGTTCGAGCGCACGGCCGAGAACGGCGCGCCCGCGCCGGTGGTGACGAGCGCCGGCGCGCTCGTGGACGGATTGCACGCGATGGGCGCTAAACGGGTCTCGGTGGTGTGCCCCTACATGAAGCCGTTGACGAAGATGGTCGTCGAATATGTCGAGAGCGAGGGCATCGAAGTGCAGGACTATGTCGCGCTCGAAATTCCCGACAATCTGCAGGTGGCCGCACAGGACCCGGCGCGGCTGATGGAAATCTACAAACGCCTGAATCGCAGCAACATCGACGCGCTCGTGCTTTCCGCGTGCGTGCAGATGCAGTCGCTGCCCTCGATCCAGCGTGTGCAGGAAGAATCCGGAATTCCGACCGTGTCCGCCGCGGTCGCGACGACCTGGCAGATGCTGCGGCGTCTTGAGCTGCGCACCGAAGTGGCCGATTGCGGCGAGCTGCTCTCGGGCAAATACTGAGCATGAACGCGTCCGCAAGCAACGCCGCGCCGCTCGCCGTATCCGGGGAGCAGTGCGGGGATCAGCACTTCTACGAGCCCACGCGCGGCCACGGTCTCGCGCACGATCCGCTCGGCGCGATCGTGGGACCGCGTCCGATCGGCTGGATCTCCACCCGCGGCCCGGATGGCGCGCTCAACCTCGCGCCATACAGCTTTTTCAGCGTATTCAACTATTCGCCGCCCATCCTCGCGTTCTCGAGCGTGGGCTTCAAGGACACCGTGCGCAACGCGAAGCATTGTGGCGAATTCGTCTGGAACCTCGTCACGCGCGAGCTGGCGGAGCCCATGAACATGACGAGCGCCGAGGTGTCGGCCGATATTGACGAATTCGCGCTCGCAGGTCTCGAAGCGGCACCCTCGCGTCTCGTGTCGGCGCCGCGTGTTGCACAAAGCCCGGTGTCATTCGAGTGCAAGGTGTGCGACGTGACGCAACTGCGCCGGGCCGACGGCAGCGCGCTCGACACCTGGATGGTGACCGGCGAGGTGGTCGGCGTGCACATTGCCCGTGCGTTGCTCAGCGAGGATGGGTATGCGACGGCGGCCGCGCGGCCGATCATGCGTGGCGGCGGTCCGGCCGACTATTTCGAAATCGGCGAGGCGGCGAAGTTTCTGATGCGCAGGCCGAAAGCGGCGCGAGGGTGAAGCCGAAGGCGAACTAGCGGTGCCCGATCAGGCCGTGGGCCGATGCAGCTCGATGAGCAGACGCAAGGTGGTCTCGAGTTCTTCGGCTTTCGTCTTGGCGAGCGGCGCCAACACGCGATCATCGTGCGCTCTGGCCTGCCTGACGAGCTCGGACACGAGCTTTTTGCCTTGCGGCGTGATGCGCACGAACGCTTGGCGTAGCCCTACACTTCCATGTGGCCGAGCACGCGCTAGTCGGGAATTTCGAGCCCGGTGATTCAAACCCATTCACGAAACGCCGATCGATGAAGCGGAATGGGTGATCTATCTGAACGACAATGGCGTGTACTGCGGTGTCAAGTATCAGCTCGAAGTTACGCTGCGTTCGGCTGGAGCCCCGTCGTCAAATAAGGCCTCCATCTTTGGATTGCGAGGTATGGATGGCATTGCTCACTACGTGGTGGTCAAACACGCGGTAGCGGGCGCGACCCTCGCAGTCGGCAACGAACACGCAGTTCAGAACAGTCGCGTCAATGATTTGTGTCCGGGTGCCACCGAGACACCGAATTACATAGCTTCGAACTGCGTAGATGCACGATTTTTTCTTGAGAAGATGCGCTGGGGCGAACGCAGGGCAAGCGTGCCCAAAGGGGTTTCACCGCGCCAGGTACTGGCGGGAATACAACACGGGCTTGATCGCGAGAGGCGATGTGACCATGTGGATTGAGGAAACGGTACTGACGCAGTTATCGGGGGCGAGCCCCGGCGGGCGTGGCCGGCCGCGCATCTATAGCGATGCGGCGATCCAGATGCCGCCCGGCCTCAAGCAGGTTTTTCATCTGCCGCTGCGCGCTGTGCAGGGCTTCGCACCCAGCCTGCGCCGACTCGCCTACCCGGGCTTGCCGGTGCGTAACTACACGATTTTGGCCCGTCGCGCACAGACCCTGAAGCTTGTAATGCCAACGCAGCGCCCCCATGCCCCCTTGCACCAGGTGATCGATAGCACGGTACGGAAGGTATGCGGCGAAGGTGAGTGGGAGGTGCGCAAGCACGGCTATTCGAAGCGCCGGACATGGCGCAAGGTACATCTGGCGATGGACGCGAACACCGGCCCGATCTGCGCCGAGCCGATGACCCATCAGGACGAGGGCGATGGCGAAGTGTTGCCCGATCTGCTCGACCAGATTCAAGCTGATGTAGTGATCGATACCATCGGTGGCGATGGCATCTACGACCCCCGGCGTTGCCACGGGCAGATCGCCGCGCGTGGCGCGAGCCCATCGATCCCGCCGCGCGAGAGAGCGAGGCCGTTGCCGGATAGCACGGGCGGCGCGACCTGGCGCGATGCGGCTATCGACGCTATTGGGAGCGGCAACGGGCGCGAATGGAAGCGCGCGACTGGTTACCGCCGGCGCTCGCTGGCCGAGACCTTGACGTACCGACTCAAGATGCTCGCCCGCAGTCCGTCCGTATCGCCTGAGCTTGAAAGCACAGAGATCATGTTGTCGCTACACCCGAATAACGCAACAAGGCCGATACGATCCAACAACCTGGATCAATCTGCTTGTTTTTATTCTATTAACCGGGGAGCTGGATTTTGAAAGGCATCACTATCAAGGCGCGACTGATCGCTGTTATGACTGCATTGAGTGTATTGCTGCTAGCCGGGGGGCTGATAGGGCTCTGGAGCATAAGTAGAGTCAACGATTCCCTGCGTGAAGTTTACGAAGCGAGGCTGGGTTCCATTCAACGTATTGATTTAATGACCAAAGCGCTGAATCGTCTGAGATTCACTATTTCCTCCTCGGCACTGGAGATTAATCAAGAGTATATCGACGCGAAGCTTCAGAAATTCAAAAGCGATATGAAGATCGGGGATCAAGCGTGGGCGGAATACACGAAGAACCTGACTCCAGAAGAAAAAGTGGAAACCGATGCTTTCGTGCCGGTATTCCAAAAATTCGTTGCCGGAGTGGTACAGCCGGCTATGTCGGCTATGGCAGCCCATGACATATCGACTATTGGCGATATCTCACGAGGGCAGCTAGAAATCCTTTATAAGCCGGTGCAAGACGAACTGGACCGGATGGTGAATCTGGAGGGCGAACTGGCGAGACGCGAATACGAGCGCTCGCAGAAAAACTACCAAATCGTGCGAGTACTGTGTATTGTCGGCGTGCTTACTGGTGGACTGATTGCATTCGGATTTTCCGTCTGGTTGATCCGTGCAATTTCCACTCCGCTCAATACGGCGGTGCAGGTTGCTCAGAATGTGAAGAACGGGAATCTGACCCAACGAATCGACACGCGTTCTACGGATGAGACGGGACGCGTTCTGGAGGCTCTGGCCGACATGAGTCAGAGTCTGGGTCGCATCGTGAGCAATGTGCGAAATTCTTCGGAGTCGATAAACAGCGCATCGGCTCAAATTGCGCACGGTAATCAGGAGTTGAGTTCCCGCACGGAGTCGCAGGCGGCATCGCTGGAAGAAACGGCTGCATCAGTTGAACAACTGAGTTCCACAGTGCGTCTTAATGCCGAAAACGCGATCCAGGCGGATGCGCTGGCGCGGAACGCTTCCGAAGTGGCGGCCCGCGGCGGCCAGGCTGTGACCCGTGTTGTCGAGACCATGCAGGACATCAATCGCAGCGCTAATTCGATTTCAGACATCATCGGCACGATTGAAGGTATCGCTTTCCAGACCAATATCCTGGCACTGAACGCAGCGGTCGAGGCTGCGCGAGCTGGCGAAGAAGGGCGTGGATTTGCGGTGGTGGCAGGTGAGGTTCGTTCGCTGGCTCAACGTTCGGCCGGTGCTGCAAAGGAGATCAAAGACCTGATCGACGATTCGGTTGCCAAAGTCGGTGCGGGTACTCGTCTGGTTGATGAAGCAGGGACAACCATGAAGGAGGTGGTGAAAAGCATCACCCGAGTAGCGGACATCATGGGGGAAATCAGTTCTGCGAGTCAGGAGCAGGCTCAGGGCATCGAGCAAATCAGTCAGGCCGTGACCCAGATGGATCAGCAGGTGCAGAGCAACGCAGCAATGGTTGAACAGGCATCGGCTGCGGCGCAACAACTGCGAGACGAATCGGCTCGGCTCTCGCAGACAGTCGCCATTTTCAATGTTTGAGAACCAATATGAGTTTGCTTTTCAATGAAGTGCGGATCAGGGCTTTGTCAAATTTCCGTATTCAGACGAACTTCAGGATGGCAATCGCTCAGAAACCAGTCGAAGGCTTATTTGCGTGAATTCAGTGACGCTTTGCCAACGGCAAAGCGTTCGCCGAGTTGTTTGTGCACTGATTCGACACAACCGCAGGTTGACCATGCCTCGATTTCGCGTACAGCAGGAAATTTGTTAGTTTCCTGCTGTACGGAGGATTGCATGTCAGAGAAGTCAGTGCCGAAACGGCGATATACGGGCGAATTCAAGGTTGAGGCCATCAGGCCCGCTGAAACAGTCGGCCAACATGAAGCAGCGCGCAGGCTCGGGGTGCCAGTGGCGACGTTAGGGAACTGGAGCCGGCGTAGTCGTGGTTCCGAAGACGGTGTCGAGACGAGTGGTCGTGATGTGACCGCTGCACGTGTGACGCGCCCGATCAGCGAACTGGAGGCAGAGAACAGCCGGCTGCGCAAGGAACTCGCCAGTGCGAAACTGGATATCGAGATACTTCGAAAAGCGACGACGTACTGTGTGTCACGAACGCGGGCGTGAGCCTGCGATGCTGTACCAAAGATGGGAGACGGCCTCCCGAAGTCGGCCTGCAGGGGCAGGCTTCAAACCGCCCGGTGCTGCTGCGTTCCAAAAGGCGTGGTGGTGAGCGACCGTGGAAACGTCGTCCGAAAAGGACGGCAAGTGTGGGTTGAGTAGATGAGCGAAAGCGAACCGTCCGATGACGCATCGTTAGTGCTACAAGGAACTGTTAAAAGCGCGGCCGAGTACGCTCTGCGCGAACAGTCGGGGCGAAACCTGCTTACGGACCCGATGGCAGTCGGTGTAAAGGCGGCATGAACTCGACACAGGCTTTGGTACGGAACGTGAGAACCTTGTCCCGGATGCGAAGGGAAATGACAAATGGCTGACACCATGAGGAAGAATACCGATGCCGGGATGAGGGGCGGAGTCGCCCGTAGTAGTGCTGAAGCCTTTGTAATGAAGGTGGAGCGAAGGGGCGGAGTTATCCGGCTGACGAAGGTCGCCAACCTGCATAGCGGGGATGAGTGACATGACATCAGCAAAGTCATATTGCGTTGCGAAGCGTATGGTGTGGGAAGCGTATCAGCTGGTGAGGGCTAACCGTGGTGCTGCGGGCGTGGATGATGAAACCATCGCCATGTTCGAGCAGAACCTGTTGGGGAATCTGTACAAGCTGTGGAACCGGATGTCGTCGGGGTCGTACTTCCCGCCGCCGGTCAGGCAAGTGGAGATACCCAAGGCCAAGGGTGGTACCAGAAAGTTGAGCGTGCCCACCGTATCTGACTGAATCGCTCAGACTGTTGCCAAGCTCATGATCGAACCGATTCTCGATCCGATATTCCATGAGGATTCCTATGGGTATCGCCCCCGGAAAATCGACGAAACTGGCAATGTCGGTGACGCGCAAGCGTTGCTGGAAGAACGACTGGGTTGTTGAGTTTGACATCAAGGCGGCATTCGACCAGATCGACCATGCGTTGTTGATGAAGGCGGTGCGAAACCACATCAAGGAAGACTGGCTCCTGCTGTACATTGAGCGGTGGCTGACTGCGCCGTTCGAAACCGCGTGCGGAGATAGTTTGCCCCGCACGCGAGGTACACCCGAGGGCGGTGTGGTCAGTCCGATCTTGATGAACCTGTTCATGCACTACGCGTTCGACAGCTGGATGGATCGGATCTGGTCAAAGTGCCCCTTTGCGCGCTACGCCGACGATGCGGTGGTTCACTGCCGTACTCAGGCGCAAGCGGAAGAAGTGATGCGCTCCATTGCATCACGACTGGAGGCGTGTGGCCTGACGATGCATCCGGAGAAGTCGAAGATTGTGTACTGCAGGGATAGCAACCAGACCCCAGCACTTATCTGAACGTGCAGTTTACGTTCCTGGGGTTTACGTTTCGGCCACGGGAAGCGCTTAATACTCAACATAACCGGCGATTCACCAGCTTTCTGCCGGCGGTGAGTAACGAGGCGTTTAAACGGATGAGGAAGGAGGTGCGGGAATGGCGGCTGCATCGGCGCACATCAGCCACGCTGGCAGACCTCGCGAAGCAATGCAACCTGATAATACGAGGGTGGTGGAACTACTACGGCGCATTCTATCAACGGGCAATACGCAGTTTGTTTCGGTACATCGATAGCAAGCTGTTGCAATGGGCCCGGCGCAAGTACAAGACGCTAGCGCGGCACGAGCTGCGCAGCGTACAGTGGCTACGCAAGATGCAAGAAGTCGAGCCAAGGTTGTTCACTCACTGGCGTTTAATCGGGGGTAATGGCTGGATAACGGGAGCCGTATGAGGTGGGAGCCTCACGTACGGTTCTGGGAGAGGCTCGGGGCGCAACTCCCCGGGTCTACTCACCTCGCGAAGGGGTCGCGGTGAGGTACGCCTGGATCGACGGTTACCGCGACCAGTACAGCATCACCCGGCTATGCCAGATTCTGGGCGTCTCACGCAGCGGATATTGCCAGTGGCGCGTTCGTCCGCCCAGCGCAAGGACGCAAGCGAACGCGGCCCTGGATGCGGAGGTAGCCGCCATCCATCGCGCGCATCGTGGCGCCTACGGCCATCCGCGTATCGTGCGGCAATTGCGAGCCCAAGGTCGACCGGCGAGCGAAGAGCGCGTGCGGCGTAGCTTGCAGCGCCAAGGCTTGCGCCCGGTCTACAGGCGTGCCTGGCGGATCACGACCGACTCTACGCACAGCCTTCCCGTAGCGCCGAACCTGCTCGATCGTCGTTTCGATTGCTGGCAGCCTGATCGCGCGTGGGTCAGCGACATCACGTTTGTCAGGACCGGCGAAGGCTGGCTGTATCTCGCGGCGATTCTCGATCTGGGGAGTCGACGCATAGTGGGGTAGTTGATGTCCGAACGCATCGACGCCGAGCTGGTTTGCCAGGCACTGCGCAGCGCGTGCTGGCAACGCAAACCGGCACCGGGACTGCTATTACACTCCGACAGAGGAGCGCAATATGCAAGCTGGGCGTACCGGAAGCTGGCCGCCGGATTCAAGGCAACGATCTCCATGAGCCGTCGTGCCAATGCGTGGGACAACGCCCCTATGGAAAGCTTCTTCAAGACCCTGAAAGTCGAGAGAATCTATCAGGTTCACTACGAAACGCGAGCACAGGCTCGTCTGGATATCGTCGACTGGATCGAGGGCTATTACAATCGAGAGCGCCTGCACACCTCAATAGGGTTTCTTACTCCCGTCGACTTCGAGGCCGCGTTGATCGCTGCATGATCTGCTGTACGCGGAAACGAGGCAGGGTCACTGAAACGCTGGTTCGAGGCAACGCTCACCACGCTCTCGGCAAAATCCGACACGACCAAAGCGGTCCAGTACGCGCTCAATCGCTGGGCGGCGCTTGAGCGCTACCGCAACGACGGCCGCGCGGAGATCGACAACCTCATCGCCGAGCGCGCGTTACGCGGAGTGGCCATTGGAAGGCGGAATACCTGTCGCAGGCTCCGACAGCGGAGGCGAGCGGGCGGCCGCAATGTACTCGTTCATTGGAACCGCGCGCCTGAACGGTCTGGACCCCGAAGCGTATCTTGCCTACGTCATTGAGCGCATTGCCGATCACCCGATCACCCGTATCGACGAGTTTCTGCCGTGGAACGTCGCGCCGCATCTGGCCGCCGCCGCGAAAGCCACGCCCATCCGCTAGTCGTTCTCACTGCGTTCATCAACTACCTGGTCTACGGCCTCGTTCGGACGCGTACGGCCATTCAGCGTGCGATGAACAACGAGCCGACCGTCGGTGCGCTCATCGCGAACCGGCATACTATCAAGCACGACATGGACGATTGGAGTTGACGCATCCGTGCGGACCCGTCAACTCATTAGTACACGAAATCAATTACCGGACAAGGTCGAAAGCGGCAACTTCGACTGGTAGATCGAGGCGACCTCGGCGGTGGTCAGCGGGCGCTTCCAGATCGCTATGTCGCTGAAGGCCTGTTTGGTAAAGAGGTTGGTGGTGGGGACGTTCTTGTTCTTGATGTATTGCGTCGTCCCGTCGGTGCCAACGCCCCAACCCCCACGACCCAGGCTCGCGGTGGACGTGCCACCGTTGCCGGTCCAGCCGAGCGTGGTGCCCGTATAGAGCTTGCTCCAGTCGAGCAGATTGCTGCTGTTCACGACCGTGCCGGAGCGCAGGCCCAGCACCGGGTCCCAGACGTACCAGGTGAACTTGTTGTTGGGCGCGTCGACCGCCATTGCGATGTAGGCCCACTGCCCGACGGTGACCGGCGTGTACGGGCTGCTCGGGCCGTCGATTCGGTAGCTGCTCTTTCCGCTGGCCACCGATCCCGGCACCAGCGGGTCCGCGTTCGACCCGAGGTTGAACGCGATGCCGCAGGTAGTCGTGCCCGAGAACAAGCCGATGGCGAGGCCGTAGTCACCGCCGGAGACGTAGTTCTTGTTCGAGAACACCGCTGCGTCATTGGACGCAAGACACGTCGGCATGTCGACCTTGAACCAGAAGCCGATGGTGAACGCGGGCGTCTGCTGGTTGGTGGGGTCGAGCGTGTTGCCCTGGGTGTCCGTGCCGAAATTGAGCCTGTAGCCTTCGAACAGATTGGCGTCGCGCTGGCTCGAATTTACGTCGAGGCCATAGCTGCCCGTACCGAAAGGCCCCGGCGTCAGGACCGTGCCGGCCGCTGCGGGCAGGTCGCTTGCCGACGGCCCCAGAATGCTGTGGTTTTCCATGTCGGTTGCCGGCAGCGCAGAGCCGAACGGGTAGTAAGCCAGCAGATCGCCCGTGCTGGTCAGCGTCGGCGCCAGCGGCGCGAACGACACCAGCGACGTCAGGTTGGAGCGCAACCCGTCGCCCGTGCCGGCCTGCACCGCGTAGTTGATCTGCGCCTGCACGAGGCCGCCCGACGCATCTTTCGAGGTCAGATACTGAACCAGACTGTTGTCGGTGTAGCTGGTGCTTCCATCGGCCAGCGTGGCGAGCACCTGACCGTCACGCAGGATGGTCACGGGTTCGCCCGAGGCCGGCGGCGCCCAGTTCAGCGAGACGGCCGTGCGCGTCTGCGTCAGCGCGAGTTGCGACACCGCCTGATCGCCGGTCAGTTCGGCGCCGTCCATCGCATAATTGGCTGCGTTGGGCAGCAGGTTTAGATAAGCCAGCACCGTCGGCGTGATGTCAGCGAGGCTCGGGTACGCATGGAGTGCGGCCAGATCCGCCGGCTGGGCCGCACCGACGCCCGCAGTGTTGTTCAGCGGCTGGTTGATCGCGATGAAGGTGGTCGACTCCGGCAGCAGGGGCAGCCCGTCGGCACTGCCGAAGTTGCTCAGGCCGTACGCCGAGGTCACGATCACTTGCCAGGAATCGCCGGGGTTCTTCGCGGTTTCGGCCAGCAGCGTGCCCACCGCGCCGTCGAGCAGTTTGACGGCGTTGACGTACGCGGCCGAAGAGGTGCCCCCGTTCTCGAGCGCGACGTTGTCGGCACCAGTGTACTGCGCGACCACGGTGGTGTAGTGGTTGTCGATCAGCGAACTGGCCTGCTGTGTCACGCAGTCGTCGGGGCTGGCGTCGGTCGAGCAGTCGTCCAGCGCGTCCAGCGAGCCGGAGGTACGCTGGCTCGCCATCAACTGGGAGATGACCGGGTTGGCGGTGGCCACGCCGTTCAGGCCGCTGCTGCCGGCCTTGACCATGTCGAACAGGCTGGCGTCGTGAATGGCAGCCTGGGTGTCGTCATCGGAGGTGACCTGGTGGCGGTTGACCCACGTGCCGGACAGGATGGTCGCCCAGCCCGGATCGGCCTGGTTGGCCTGCAGGGTGAGCGGGTCGTCGCTGCCGCCGCCGTAAGCCAGCGACACTTGCAGTTTGGCCAGGTTGGGCAGCGAACCGTTGGCCAGGCCCGCCTGGATGGTGCCGTAGATCACGCCGTCCAGACCGATGATCAGGGTGCGGTGCACGGTCGGCCCGGGGGCGGTCGTGCCGGCCGGCTGACTGGCGCCCGAGGGTGCCGACGCCCCCGCCGCGGTTGTGCCGTTGCTGCCACCGCAGGCGCTCAGGCCGGCACCCATGGCGAGAGCCAGGGCCGCGAAAAGGAGTGCTTGTTTGATGCGCATGGCTGTGTGTCGTCGCTAGTTATGTTTCGTTGTCGTTCACGCTGTCGCGACGCCCATGGCGGGGTCGCTGACGCCGTCCTTGCCAGTTTCCAGCCGGCCGGCGAAGCGCCGCGTGTAGCTGGTGTCGCCGTCGATGGTCAGCGTGAAGTCGTACCAGCTCTGCGAAGCGTCCAGGTTCCAGCTCGGCTCGACCTGATTGCCGGGGTCGACGGTGTAGGTCTGGCTGAAGGTGACGTAGGCGTTGGCGTTGATCGTGACCGTGGCCGACGTGCTGCCGGTGTTCATCACCGTGAGGGACACCGAGTTGCTGCCCTGGTTGTAGCAGACGCGCACGTCGACCACGTCGCCTGCCGCAGCCTTCGACACATCGCCCTCGAACAGGCGGTGAAAACCGTTGGGGCCGAGTACCCACAGGCTGTACAAGCCGGCGTTGGGCGCAGCGTTGCCGTTGGGGGTCCACGAGTCGGAAATCATCTTGCCCGCACCCACCGTGTAGCGGCGAGGGATCGCGGCCAGGTTGTGCTGGTCGTACACATGCAGCACCGCGCCCTGCGTGCCGGTGTTCATCAAGGTTAGATAGACGAGGCCGGTAACGGGATCGACGGTGGAACTGGCGTGCAGGTGGTACGGCAGCGCGCGCGACGGGCGCAGCACCAGCGGCTGCTGCGGCAACGGCACGCTGCCGGCCGGGTCGGCGGGGGGGACCGCGCCCGAATTGGCGTTCTGCGTGGTGTAGGTCGCATTGGCCTGGGTCAGGCTCGGCGCTTTGCCTGACAGATCGGCGGGCACCGTGCTGTTCGGGCTCGTGAAGTCGAAGCAGCCGGTCAGGTCGCCGAACACCGTGCGGCGCCACGGGCTGACGTTGTCCACTGGAATGCCGAAGCGCTGCCCCAGAAATTGCAGCATCGATGTGTGGTCGAAGGCCTGCGAATTGACCCAACCGCCTACGCTCCACGGCGAGATCACCATCATCGGCACGCGCACGCAGGGGCCGTAAGGCAGGCCGTCCTGCGCGGGGGCGCCCGCGTTGATCGGCGGCACCGGCTTGTTGTAATACTCGTTGCTCACGTCCACGGTGGACTTGCCGGCGTAGGTGCCGTCGCCGTTCGGTGACGGCGGGTTGGGCGGCGGCAGGTGGTCGAAGAAGCCGTCGTTCTCGTCGTAGGGGATGAAGAGCACCGTCTTGCTCCACACGTCCGGGTTTGCCGTCAGCGCGTTCAGGATGGTGTCGATCCAGTAGGCGCCCTCGTCGGGAATCGACGAGCCGGGGTGTTCGCTCTGCATGGCTGGCGCGACGAGCCAGGTGACCTGGGCCAGGTTGCCGGACAGCACGTCGTTGGCGAAGGTTTCCAGGTAGTCGCCCTGGCCGCCGGCGCCCGTGGACGGTAGCGTGTTGACCACGCCCTTGAGGAACGGCGACACGTTTTCCATGATCGCCGAGTTATCCGAGTAGCTCGAATTGACCGTGAGCCCTTGCGTGAGCAGGTTCTGCGCGGCCTGGCGATAGACGCGGAACGGAAACAGCTGGTTGTTGTTGCTGTTGTCGTTGGCGCGCTGGTAAAGCTTCCAGCTGATGCCGGCTTTTTGCAGCAACTCGGGAATGGTGGCCCACGTCATGCCGATGCTCGGGTCGCCCAGCGCACCGGACCCGTCGATGGTGTAGCCGATGCCGTCGTTGTTGATGAAGTTATACGAACTGACGTTGGCGCCGTTAGTGCCGCTCCACATGAACGTGCGGTTCGGAAAGGTGCCGCAGTGCTGCGAGGTGAAATACGCATCGCACAGCGTGAACGTGTTGGCCAGCGCCCAGTGATAGGGCAGGTCATCTTCGACCAGATACCCCACCGATGCGTCCAGGCTCTTCGCGAGCGGCCAGCCGGCCATGCGGCCGTGGTCCCAGCCGGCGTGCTGATCGCTCCACGAGTGCGCGCCGCCGATGATGGCGCCCTTGCTCTGCGGCAGGCTGGGGTTCAGGTAGTAAGGTTGAAGCTGCCGCCCGCCGGTGGCGTTTTGATACCAGATGCTTCCATTGACCGCCGGGATGGTGAAGCGGTCGCTATACCCGCGCACGCCGGGCAACATGCCGAAGTAATGGTCGAACGACCGGTTTTCCTGCATGAAGAGGATGACGTGTCCGACGTCCTGGATGGTGCCCGTGGCGTTGTTGGCCGGAATCGCCAGCGCGCGCTGGATCGAGGCCGGAATCGCGCCCAGCGTGGTCACGCCGACCGCGGCGCGCAGAAAATTGCGTCGAGAAATGGTGGTCATGGTTATTCGAGTGTTAATGACGATGAGGGATCAAGGCGCGCAGTCGAGCGCCGCCGAGGCCGAAGTCACGCTGGACAGCGAGCCGCCGCTCGGCGTGCACGCGCAGGCGCTGGCGTCGGCGCCCGAGGCCGCGGCTACCGCCGAGGCGGGCGTGGACGGCGGCGTGACGATCGGCGTCTGTTGCGGGGTCGACGCGGCCGCTGCTGCTGCTGCGGGCGAATCGCCGTTGCCGCCGCCGCAACCGGCCAGCAGCAGCGCGGCGCAGGCGATGCCGGCCGCCGGCCCGATTCCCCATCCCAGGCGCGAGCGCGCGCGGGTCAAAACGTCATTAAAAGATTGCGCGTTCATCGATATGTCCTTTTTTCTGGATCAATTGCCGACCAGCGACGAAAGCGGCAACTGTGACCCGTAGAGCGAGTTGATTTCGTTGGCGGTGAGCGCACGGTTCCAGATGGCCAGATCGGCGATAACCGTCTGGTAGTTGGCCGGTTTGGCGGCGTTGCCGTTGCCGTTTCTCGCATACTGGTATTGACGGGTGCCGTCGGTGCCCACGCCCCACGCCGTGTAGTCGGCCGTGGCGCTCTGCGCGAGGTTCAGTCCATTGGACGTACCGCTCGTGCCTTTCTGAGTAACGTTGGTGCCCGGGCCGGTATAGAGCAACGTTTGATCCACGGCGCTGGCACTGACCACGGTGTCGCGCGCGCCCAGCACCGGGTCCATCACGTACCAGGTGTACGACTTGGCCGGGCCGTTGTAGACCATCGCCACATACACCCACTGCTGATTGGAGAAGGTCAGTTTGGGATCGCTGGTGCGGTTGGTGCCGTCGGCGACGTTGCCGTCCAGCATGCAGCCTACGCCGGTCGACGCGGAATACTCCGCGAGGGCAATGCCGGGGAACGCGCCCGAGTCGTAGTTTTTGTTCGCGAGCAACGGGTAATCGCCCGAGGTGACGCACGACGCCTGCGGATTCTTGAACCAGAAACCGATCGTGAACGAACTCGACGTGGCGGTGTTGTTCAGGCCGTTGGTCGGGTCCAGGTTCGCGGCGTTGAATTTCAGCTGATAGTCCTCCCAGGGCGTCGCCGAGTACTGGTCGTCGACCATCAACGCCTGGCTGCCGGTACCGAACGGACCTTGCACCACCGTGCCCGCCAGCGGATTCAGACTGCCGCTCGGCGGCCCCATCGTGCTGTTGCCGAAGTGATCGGACGGAGCCGGGAACGAAGCGCCGAGCGCCGACGTGGTCGTGAACGGGTAATACACATAAAGGCCATTGCTCAACGACGAAAGCAGCGGCGCGAACGTCACCTGCGGCGTCAGGCTGGACACCAGCGCCGTGCCCGTGCCGGTCTGCACCGCGTAGTTGAACTGGTGCGTTTGCGCGGCGCCCGACGGGTCGAGCGCGTTCATGGCCGCAACGAGATCGTCGGTATAGGTGGTGGTGCCCTGATCGAGGGTGGCGATCGCCACGCCGTCGCGCAGCACGGTAATCGCGCCTGTGGCCGGCGGCACCCAGCTCAAGACGGCCTGGGTGCCGGGGACGTTGGCGTTGGTCGAGTTCAGCGCGACGTTGAAGTCCTGTACGGTTTCATCGGCGATCAGCTGTCCGCCGTCCATCGCGTAGTCCTCCGTGCCGGGCAACAGGCCCAGATACGACAGCACGGTCGGCGTCACGTCGGCGATGCCCGGGTACGCGTAGATCTCCCCCAGCGTGGCCGGCACGGCCGCTCCGACACCCGCCGTTGCGTTCAGCGGTTGATTCACGCCGACGAAGGTCGCGGCTTCCGGCAGCTGCGTCAGGCCGTCCATGACGCCCGACGCGCTCAAGCCGTAAGCGGACGTCACCACGACCAGCCATTTGTCGTTGCTGTTGGCGGCAGCCTTTTGCAGTAGCGTGCCCACGTCCGAATCGAGCAGCTTGACCGCGCCCGCATACTGCGTCGAGCCCACGCCGTAGATTTGCGCCGCGTCGGTAGCGCCGTGGAATTGGGCCACCACCAGCGAGTAGTGGTTGTCGATGAGCGCGCCGGCCTGCTGGGTCACGCAATCGTCGGCGACGAGGTTGGACGAGCAGTCGGTCACTGCGTCAAGGGAGCCGGACGTCTTGTACGGCGCCAGCAGATCGACGAGCCCGGACGAGGCCACGGCTGCACCATTGAGGTTGCTGCTCTTCGCGGCCTTGGTCGCGTCGAACACCGTCCCGACGTTGATGGTCTGGCCGGTGCTGTCGCCGGTCACGCCGTGACGGTTGACCCACGTGCCGGTCAGCAGCGTGGCCCAGCCTGGCATGAGCGTATTGGCCTGCACTGTGGGCGAACCCGACACGCCGCCGCTGTAGGCCAGCGACACGTTGAGTTTGGCGAGGTTGGGCAACGCGCCACTCTTCACGCCGGCCTCGATGGCATCGTAGCTGACGCCGTCAAGGCTCACGAGCAGCACGCGCGTGGCGCCTGGGACGGATGCAGTCGGCGTGGATGCCGGGGTCGAGGTCGACGCGGGTGAGCCGTTGCTGCCGCTGCCGCTGTTGCTGCCGCCGCAGGCGCTCAGGCCGGCACCCATGGCCACGGCCACGGTCGCGAAAAGGACTGCTTGTTTGATGCCCATGGCTGTGTGTGTGTTCGCTAGTGATGTTTGTTAGTTGTGCACGCCGCCGGGGGCGATAGTTGAGTCGTCATCCCGGCTATCCGGGGCTTCCGGGTTCGGCGCGTTCGTCACAAGATCCCCTGGCTGTGACTGAAATGAAAAGTTAAGTTTCTTGTATGGCAACCGCATTATGGTTTGTCGGTGATTTTCGATGACTTCAACGATTTTTCGTTTGTCGGCATGAATGGCCGGGAGGAAGAAATCGTTGAGACCGCATCGGCATGCCGAGGGACGGTCGCCGTTTCAAGCTGGGCGGGGCGCTAAATATTTGCGACATCGACGGCGCGTACTATCTGGATTTTCGATAGCAACGAGCGGTTACCCAGCGGAATTCGTGCATATGTCAGTCACCCTCGCCCAACTCCGGGCATTCGTCTCTGTTGCCCAACACAACGGTTTCACTGCGGCGTCGCGGGCGCTCGGGGTCAGTCAGAGCACGATCTCGTCGCAGATTCAGCAACTTGAGCAGGAATACGGCGTCGAGTTGTTCCGCCGGCGCGGCAAGCGGGTCGATCTTTCGTCGATTGGGATGGAACTGTTGCCGCTTGCCAGGCAAATGGCCGCGCTCGAAAGCGATACGCACACCCTGCTGTGCGACAGCGGCGCGCTACGCCGCGGGGTGTTGAAAATCGGCGCGGTCGGGCAGTATCACATCACTGACATGATCGAGGCGTATTACGCTGTCCATCCCTTGATCCGCCTGAACGTGACGCTCGGCAATTCCGAAGTCGTATTGAACGATCTGGACGATTACACCTGCGATGTGGGCATTGTCGCCAGCAGGCATCCGGACGAACGCTATTACATGCAGTCGTACGCGAGCTATCCGGTGATCGTGTTCGTGAATGCGAGCCACCGGTTCGCGACGCGCTCTTCGGTCGCCCTGAGCGAACTGGCGGGCGAACGGCTGTTGATGCGCGAGCCGGGGTCGACGACGCGCCGTGCGCTCGAAGACGCACTACTCGAGCACAACGTGATCGTTCAGGTCGCGATGGAAATAGGGAGCCGCGAGGCGCTGCGCGAGGCCGTCGCGCGCGGACTCGGCGTCGGCACGGTTTCGCAATCGGAGTACGTGCCTGACCCTCGCCTGCGGCCGGTACGTATCGAGGGGAACGTGGTGTGGACGCACATCCAGGTGTGCTGCCTGCGCGAACGACGCGATAGCATGCTGATCGCGTCGTTTTTCGATGCGGTCGAGCGTTGCCGCGTTCGCTCGCAGTAGTGCGGGTGCGGGGCGCGTAGCGCTTTTCGCGTCAGCCGGCGCTTTCTGTCTGTCGGGAGTGCTGGCGGACGACCCGGCAGTTCGATGCGCTGCACCGTGCCGAGGAGCACCACATAGCACAGCGCGCCGACCACGGCGATGGCGCTGAGCAACGCGAGCGCCCACGCGAAGTTGCCGGTTTCCTTCATGATGAAGCCCACCGCGATGGGCGTGACGATGATGTACCACGCCGGCCGCTGGACAAGCGGTAGCTACTCCCACTGCAGTAGGTTCTAGTCTTACTATGTCACAAAATCATTTGCGGTGAAGCGATACCTGGTAGTATTGAATAATACAGAAGTCGGGCGATCGCGATGAGAGAAGATGTCGACGAATTTGACGCATATCTGAATCATCTGGGGCGGGCGTTAGGGCATGCCGATCGCCATGCCGGCCTCAAGGGCTACTGTTCGGGCCTGGTGTTACCACTGTCGCGCAAGAGCGTCGAGCCGATGGCCGCGCACATTGACCCCCTTTACGCGAGCGCGAAGCACCAGTCACTTCGCCACTTTGTAGCGAAGGCAGACTGGTCTGACCGTGCGGTCTTGCATCCGGTACGCGAATGGGTAATGCCCGCGTTAGGCATGCACGCTGCTGAAGAAGCCGGCTATTACTGGATTATTGACGACACCGGTTTTCCATAGAAGGGACGTCATTCGGTCGGGGCGGCGCATCAGTACTGCGGGCAGCTCGGAAAGCAGGACAACTGTCAGGTCGCCGTGAGCCTGTCGATCGCGACACAACGCGGCAGTTTGCCGATTGCCTGGCAACTGTATGTCCCCAAGGAATGGATTGACGACCGGGAACGAGCGCGTCGTGCGGGCATTCCCGACGATCTGGTTTTCGAGCCCAGGCCACAGATTGCGCTGGCCCAGCTTCGCGAGGCTATAGCATCCGGCGTTGCGCCGGGCATCCTGCTGGCCGATGCCGGGTACGGCGACGAAACCGCTTTTCGGGATGGCGTAACTGAACTGGGTTTGTTGTACGCGGTAGGGATCCGGCCGGGCACCTCTGTGTGGGCACCCGGTACGGTGCCACTTCCGCCCAAGCCCTGGAGCGGGCGCGGCAAGCCGCCAACGTTCGGGCTCGGTCATTATGAAGGAAGAGGTTGGCGTGGCTTTCACCACCACGCCACACTGAGTACCACTGCGTATGAATTTCTGATGGCTCAGCGGCTCAGGATGCAACCCGATGGACGCGATAAAAAAACTTCCTTGAACGCGCGCTGCCTGCCCTTCCCCCGGATTACATCCCCCGGGGCAGTCCAGCGCGCTCAACGCCACGTTCCTGATTCCATCACTACGTTGCGCATCCTGCTTGGACAAAGGCTCATGCAACGATGGCTCTCTTCCTGCACGGCCACAGAGCGCGCAACTAGTTATATGACACAGTCAGACTAGGGCGAACGCGATACGGCCTCAATGCCTTGCGGCGTGTTTTGCACGGGGAGGCGGGGCCGTCGGCCGATCCGTGCCTGCACCGACGGGCGCATTGCAGCTAGTCCGGGCCACGAGTCGGCGCAAGGTCCGCGGGTGAACGTGAAAATGATCTGCTACCTGTCGGGTAGTCCATCCCTCAGCGTCGAGCAGGCGACTGGCTTCCTGGCATTGCCCGGTGTCCAGCGAAGGGCGTCGCCCGAGACGCCTGCCCTCCGCCCGCGCGGCCGCCATGCCGGCACGCGTGCGTTCGCTGATCAAGGCGCGCTCGAACTCCGCGAGTGCCGCCATCACGTGAAAGATCAGGCGGCCGCCGCTGGAGTTGGTGTCGATATGTTCGGTGATGGACTGGAACAGCACGTCGCGCCGGCCCAGTTGGTCCAGCAACCGTACCAGATGCGGCAGCGAACGTCCCAACCGGTCCAGCCGCCAGACGACGAGCTTGCCGCCTGGTTTGATGCGACGTAGCGCCCGGTCGAGCCCTGGCCGCGACATCAGACTGCCCGAGATGCCATGGTCCGAGTAAATCCTGACGCACCCCGCCTTCTCAAGCGCCTGGATCTGCAGGGTTAAGTTTTGTTCGTCAGTTGAAACACGTGCGTAGCCAATGATCATTGTGTGGTTCTCCGTACCTTTGTAGGTAGGGAGATCACACCACATGTCATGTCTCATTTCCCAAATCAGGGGCGGCCCGTCGATTGGGCTGCGACGTTTCGCGCCTCCGCCGGTCATCAGACTTATCACGTTCCATGTGCCGGCCCTGGGCGCGACCGACCAGGATTCACACGTCCCGGTCGGCGTTGGAAGGGTGCGCTACCGCTTCCTTCGCCAGCATGCGTGACAGGGTGCGGGGATGAACGCCCAGGTGCGCGGCCACGTCGCGCGCCTCCCACGCCTCCTCCAGCAATTGACGCGCCTGCTGCACTTGCGCCGAGGACAGCAACGGCCGTCGGCCCAGACGCTTGCCGTTGGCGCGCGCCGCCGCCATGCCCGCCAGGGTGCGTTCGCTGATCAATGCACGCTCGAACTCCGCGAGCGCCGCCATCATGTGGAAGACCAGTCGTCCGCCGGACGAACTGGTGTCGATATGCTCTGTGATCGATTGGAAGCGCACGTTGCGCTGGCCCAGCGATTCGAGCAGCCGCACCAGGTGCGCCAGCGAGCGGCCAAGGCGATCCAGCCGCCACACCACCAGCTTATCGCCGGGCTTGAGGCGGCTCAAGGCCCGATCCAGCCCCGGCCGGGAAGTTGCGCTGCCGGAAATACCCCGGTCGGTGAACACCTTGTCGCAACCAAGCCGGTCAAGCGCCTGGATCTGTAGATCCAGGTTCTGGTCATCGGTGGACACACGTGCATAGCCGATCATCATGAGTGGTAACCCCCAAAGACATGGGGCATTCCCACGGGCGGCGCCGCGTGGACCGACGAAGCGCGCCAGGCTGACAACAACCTACCCTTGGCTGCGCCCCGGATTGACAGAAATGGTCCTTTTTGTCACGCGTTCTTGCGCGATGCGAAACTAGATGGCAGTGGGGTTTCTGCGATCTGATCGGCTTATTTACAAAGGGTTACACAAAGGACCCATTGTGCACCTCTTCGAGAGAGTTGATGAGACGCAGCCGCCTGCCGATGCGGGAACACGCAGTGGATCAGCCGATTTGCGCAGGCCGTCGCAGACAGACAAGGGGATGCAGTGAGCCCCGCCCAGTCACCCATCGCCGGCCTGCTGGTCGAACTGCATAACCACGCGCATCTGGCTGTGTTGCATGGCCACGACTTCACTGCTGATGCGATGCGCATGCTGCAATGGCGTGCGCATCTTTGGGGCGGCTCGGTTACCGAGTTGGGGCCGTCGCGCTTTCTGGTGACGCTGCCGCCCGATGTGGCGGCGAAACCTGTGATGCCCCCGCACGATTCGGCCTCGCGCATTGAGCGCTGGCAGGTCGAGATGGCCGCCACGCCGCTCGTCTCCGATACGCACGACGCACGCCCGGTGGTCACGGTTGACCCGGTGCGTTACGGCGGCCTGGGCGGCATCGGTAGCGGCTACCACTACCCGGAGCAACTTGAACGCAGCGACGCTTCAGTGCCAACGCTTAGCGCGCCGCAGTTCGGCTGGCGGTGGCGCATGGATTACGAGCGCGACATGGCGCTGGCGGTCGCCTTCGGCAAAGCGCTGGTTCAGGAGCGGGTGAATTTGGCCTTTCAGCCGGTGGTGCGCTACGACCAGCCACAGGTCGCGCTGTACTCCGAGGGTCTGCTACGTGTCTTTGGGTTGCCCGGTGGGGAGGGCGCCGGGCAAGTCACGCCTGTGCTGGAGCGCCTCGGATTGATCCGTGCGCTCGATCGCCTGGTCGTGCTCGCCGTGCTGGATCAACTGGAACGCCATGACGAGTGGCGCCTGGGCTGCAACGTCTCGGCCTGCAGCCTGGTGGCCGATGTCTGGTGGGCCTCGACGTTCGACCGCCTCGCGGCTCGACCGGAGGTCGCGGCCCGGCTCACGATCGAGATCACCGAGACCGCTCCAATCCCGGATTTCGATATTGCGGTTGCCTTTGTCGAACGCCTCAAGACACTGGGCTGCCAGATCGCGCTGGACGACTTCGGGTCCGGCCACAGCAGCCTTGCGTTTGCCCGTGCGACCCGGCCGCAGATCATCAAGCTCGACGCGTATTGCCTGCGCGACGCACGGGATCGCGATGCTGGGCTGCGTACCTTTAGGCATCTGGTCGCGTTATGTCAGACGCTGGCCACCCACGTGGTGGCTGAAGGCGTTGAGCAGACCGACGACGTGCGGATTGCCTTCGAGGCCGGCGTGGACTGGCTACAAGGCGTGGCACTGGCACCGCCGGTACCGTGCAGCCCGCCCGTGACCCTGCTGGACGTGGTGCCGGAGGCGGACGCATGAGCACGGTACGGCCTTTCATGACATCCGTGATCGCCCACATCCGGCGCTTGGTCGATCCTACACCGGAGGATTGCCTGTGCCGGCTCCAGCGGATGCTCCCGCAGGACATCGCGCATATCGACGCCGTGCAGTGGGCCCAGCGTTGCCTTACCCAAGCGGAAACCGTGGTCCGGAGACGCGGCTGCCTTGGCATCGTCAGGCCGGGCGACCGGCAGGCCATCGACACCTACGAGAACGCGCTGGCCGTGGCGTTTTACGGCTTCGAACGCTACCACCGTGTCGATCCGCTGGAGCCGGCGCCCGGCTCGGACTGGAGCGAAAACCAACTGCAGCGGATGCGGCAGCTCGGCCAGGGACACGGCCGCCTGATCCGGTTGAAGGCTTACGGCCCCGTGCCGCATGGCGGACGGGACGACGAGCCTGTCTACAAGCGTCCGCCCTGGTGGACGCCGGACACCGACGAGCATTGAGGCGCGGCCATCCAGGCACGACGCAAAGAGTCAAAGTGTCAGACGAGCTATAAGTTCCCGGACAAAAATATCACGTGAACAAAACTATGGACCGTATGCAGTGGGGTGTGCACGAAGCAATCCCGTATGACCCGTCGGGTCGTAATAGATTCAGAGGGCGTCCATCGATCACGGTGGTTCAGGGCAATGCAGGTATCCGGGGACGGAGAGTGACGCCGTCCAGCAGGCATGCGCGTCTTTCGGTCTTTCCGCTGGGCAGTCGTCCAGTCAAGAGCGAACGGGGATACCTGCGAGGAACGCTGCGTGCAGCATTCGGCCTTCTGCCCGTTTCAGCAATCGTTTTGTCAGCGTTGCAAGGAAACGCACCATGAGCGATTCATGCCGCGACCGAGGGGGAGTTGGGCGGGTTTCAATCGAAATCCTGCGTCGTCAGCGTCTGTTGTCGAGTCTCGATGACAGTGCATTGAGCAGCATCGCCGCGCATGTGCGCACGCGCCGGTTCAAGCGGGGCGATATCGTGATCAGCCGTGGTGCGCCTGGCGCGGCATTGATGTTTGTGCTATCTGGCCGTCTGCAGCAGGTTTCGGTCAGCGAGGACGGCCGCGAAGTCGGGCTTGGATTCATCGAACCCGGCGAGTACTTTGGCTTGCTATCGATCATTGACGGACATCCACAGACGGTATCAATCATTGCGGTGAACGACGCGCTCGTTGGTTTTCTCGATCGTGAGCAGGCGGAACGCTTTCTGCTGCGTTCGGTCGAGGTGACATATCTGCTGCTCTGCCAGCTCTGCGAGTCGATCCGGCAGAGTTTCGACGACCGTTCGAAACTGGGTGTCACGAGCGCGCGTGCACGGGTGTACGCTGTGATGGCAAGCCTGGTCACAGTAGGCTGCGACGGTATCGCGACGATCGAAAAGCCACCTAACCAGCGTGCGATCGCCATCACCGCCACGGTCAGCCGCGAAACGGTTTCGCGCGCGCTTAACCTGCTGGTCGAGAACCGGATCATCCGCAAGGACCACGGCCGCTATCTGGTGCTCGACGAACACGCCCTGCATCGCGCGGCGCGTGGCGAGCTCGAGTTCAACGAGATGCGTGCCGGCGATGTGGCCGTCAGCGAGACAGGCGGCGAGGCGTCCGCCGCCGAGGCCATTATTGCTGAGCGCACGGAGCGCGGCTGGATCGAGGCACGGCACGCCGCGCGCATCGGCCGGCCATCGGTCAATCGATGAACCGGCGGTCGGCCGTCAGTCGTCAGTCGTCGGCAAAAGGCCGCAGCACCGTCAACGTGCCCGGCCGCCCGCCGATGCTCGTGCGATCCACGTCGGGCGCGAGCTGTTCGTAGATGCTCGTGCTGCGGTCACCCGCACCCGCATTGCGGTTCGTCGACACCACGCTCGTGCAGCTGGGAATGGAGGGCAGCGGCTCGCTCAACCCGGTCGCCGGATCGTATCCGATGCCAGCCGCGCTGTCGGTGCCGTTACCCGGCCCGCTGCCCGGCGCATACGCGCCGAGCGCCGGGCCCGCCCTGCGCGTCGAACTGCCAAGCGCATCGCAGGGAACGAGCGGCATCGCGAGATCGGGATCGCTGCCAACCAGCACGTCGTGCGTCGATTGTCGCGGTGCCTGCTGTGACTGGGCACGCGCGGCTGCGCCGTTGCCGCCGCCCAGCGCGCCGCGCGCGCGCCCATGCAGATTCGCATCGCGGCCGCCGAACTGCGGCCGTAGCCACGAACTTTCAGGCGTCCGCTGCCGCGTGGGGGACGCGTCCTGCGAGGCGGACGGCGAGCGCATCATCACGTCCGAGTTCTGCGCGTGCGCCGGCAGCGGCAACGTCAGTGCAAGCGCCACCGCGAGCGCGAGTGTTGCGGGTACCGTGAATGCGGATGAATTGTCGAGTCTCATCATGATTCCGGTTGTCCGATCTGCCGCGCGATCGCGTCGATCATTTTGCGCGCGAGGCGGCTGCGGTCGAAATCGCCCGCGACTCGCACCGCATTGGTCCGGAAGCGCTCAAGGCTGGCCGGATCGGCAGCCAGGCGCACGATAGCCGCGGCGAGCGCGGCCGGATCCTCCGGTGCGACGATCTCGCCCGTGCCGAGCTTTTCCAGCAGCCCCGTTGCTTCCCCGCGTGGCAGCGAGGCCAGAATCGGCGTGCCCATCGCCATCGCTTCGAAGATCTTCGAAGGCAGCACGCTCCTGAACAGCGCGAGGTCGCGCAGCGGCACGAGGCATAGATCACATAGCCCGAGCAGTGCCGGCATGCGCTCCCTGGGCTGCCGCGCGACGAACGACAGATTCGTGAGCGCGAGTTCCTGCGCGCGCCGTTCCAGCGCGCGCTTCTCGGCGCCGGCTCCCACCATGATGAACGCGATGTCGCTGCGATGCCTGAGCAGCGCGGCCGCTTCGAGCACCTTGTCGAGGCCGTGCGCCATCCCGTGCGTGCCGAGATAGCCAACCACGAAGCGCCCGGTCAGGCCGAGCTCATCGACGAGTTGCGCGTCGCGCGGTCCTGGCGTGAAACGCGTGAGATCGACGCCGTTCTGCACGACTTCGATTTTGCGCGCGTCGATGCCTCGCTCCGCGAGTTCGCGCTTGAACGAATGCGTGACGGAGATCACGGCACAGGCGCTGCGGTACAGGTACATCTCCAGCGCTTCGAGCATCCGGATCACGAATCCCGAACGCAGCGCGCCCACTTCGACGATTGATTGCGGCCACAGGTCACGCAGCTCGAAAACGAACGGACGGCGCCGCATCATGGCGATGATGCGGGCGCCGAGCGCCGCGAAGAACTGGGGCGAGGTGCCGATCACCACGTCGCAGCGTGGCAGCAGCGGCGACGCGACGATGGCCGCCAGCATGAACGAAACGTAATCGAGCGTGCGCTTGATGAAGCCTTCGTTCGCCGTGATGTAGGTTTTCACGCGCACCACGTCGATGCCCGAAATGGTTTCACGCTGCCACCAGCGGTTGTGATACCCGGCAAACAGTTTGCCTTCGGGAAAATTCGGTGCAGTGGTGACTACCGTCACCGAATGCCCCGCTTCAACCCATACGCGCGCATGCTCGTACGTGCGCGAAGCGGGCGCGTTGGTCTCGGGATAAAAATTGTCGGTAACGAAAAGTATTTTCATGCCGCATTCCCGAACGAAAACCGCGTGACGAGCGTCGCGTGCAGGAACGGCAGGCGCAGCAGTTTGCAAGGCAGCTTCACGCCGAAGCCCGGATGATGAAAGTCGTCGACGATGCGTGCAGCCGCACCGGTATGCGTGATCCTGCACACCGTGTCGCCGCCGTCGCGCACGATGATCTCTCCGTCGGCACCGTGCACGACATCCAGATGCGTGGCGAAGCGCAAGGTCGCGAACGTTTCGTCCAGTTCCGTCAGTGTGCGGCCTTCCGCGCTTTCCAGCCGGTCGACAATCACGAGCGTGTCGTCGTCGCCATGCCAGGTGCGCCGATGGATGACGCGCCCAGGCAGATGCGCGTAACCGGTGTGCGACGCGCTGACGCTCCACTCGGCACTGTCGTGCAGCGGGCCGTCCGGCAGCGCGACCGCCACCGGACTGCTGCCGCTGGAGCGCACACGGTCCGAGCGCCCCGCCGTCCCGCGCATGTCGCAATCAACCGGATAGGCGCGGCGTCCGACACGGAATGCGCTCCAGACGTCGGATGAATTGTGTGACTGGTAGGTGACCGTGTTATGGGCGGCAGTGCTGCGCTCGCTCATGCGCTGGGCGCCGATTGCATACGTGCTCGTTCCCGCGTCGACGATCAGCCGTCGCCCGGCCAGTGACAGCTCGAAGGTCAACGTGTCCGCGTGCGCGTGGCCCGGCAGATAGTCGGGGCCGATGCGCGCGACGTCGAGCAGCGCGACATAGTCGCCGCATTCCACCCGCACGTACCCCGATGTTTCCAGCGAAGTCAGCGTCCGTGTGCCGGAGGCGGGTTCGAGCGCTATGCCGAGTTGCTCCGCGTATCCGGCGAGTTCCGCATAGGTTCGCGCGATGCCGAACGCCGCATCGTTGAACTGCGCGATCTCGCCGTCGGGATGCGTCATCGCATGCAGCCATGCGAGCGCGGTGGGCAACGGCTTGCGTGCGAGCGCGAGACAGGCGGTTGCATCGGGACTGCGCCGCTGTACGCCGACGCCCATTGCCAGGTTGACGATGTCGAGCAGATCCTCGACGAAGATCGAGTGATACATCGGGCTCAATTCGAAATGCCCGCCATCGTCCAGTGCCTGGCGGGGCAGTTCGCGGCGCAGGATGGCGAGCCCCGTCGCGAGCCAGGCCGATGCTTCAGGCGTATCGAAGAAAAGGCCCGCGCAAACCAGCGCCTTCGCGTTGGCGAACAGATGATTGCCCAGCAGGTGATATTCAAGCCGTTGCGCGAGATAGCGTACCTGTACATAGAGGCTCGCCAGCGCGTGGTCGGCAAGCCACCGGCCCGAGCTCGCCCATTTGATCCAGTTCACGATGCGCAGCGACAGCGGATAGGGCTCCCAGCCCGTGCCAACACCCACTGGATTGGCTTCGATCCACCGGTCGATCAGCAACACGAGCGCACGTGCGTGCTGCTCGCGCGTCGCCTGATTCAGGTAATTGAAGTAGTGCAGGTTGTATAGCCATAGCCGCGCATGATGCGGCGCATTCCAGCCGTCCGCCAGATCGCCTTCCTGATTCAGGAAGCGGAAGCGTCCGTCGCCGAGATATTCGTCTGGCGCCGCGGCGAACGGCACGGGCACCGCTTCGCGCGAATTCGCCCGCACCGGGACGTCGACGTGTTGGTTGATGCGCGCACGCGGCAACAGCCCGTATTTGGCGCGATACAGCACCTGCGCCGGGTGCAGGTGCCGAACCGTGTGGAACAGCCGTACGGCTTGCGATGGCGTCATCCCAGCTCCTGCGCGATGTCGATCGTCACGCCGCTCACTTCGAGCACTTCGGCAAGCGGGATCGGCGCGGGGCCGCTGTTCGCGATCGCGTCGACGAACGCCGCCACGCACGCTTCCTGCCCCTTGTTTTGCCGCCACAGGTTCTGCCTGGTGAACTGCGGCCAGCCATAGCAGCGCAGCTTCAGGAAGTTGTCGAGCACCAGCGCCTTGCCGCCGCAAAACACTTCGAGCCGTTCCTTCGGCAGTGAGCGGTGCCCGTTCGCGAAGTAATGGATCGTGCCTACCGAGCCCGATTCGAAGCGCAGCGTGATGCTCGCGGTATCGCAAGAGGCCGGTTTGATGGCTTCAAAGCCCGTCGCCTCGAACGACGCGATCGGGCTGCCGGCGAGATACCGCAGCAGATCGACGAAATGGCACGCCTCGCCGATGATGCGCCCGCCGCCGCTGTCGCGGTCCTGGGTCCAGTGGTCGGGCGCAATCATGCCGGCATTGACGGTGAGCACCAGCGCCTTCGGCGCCGCGAGCGGCGCGAGCAGATTCTTGATGCGCGTCACTTGCGGCGCGAAGCGGCGGTTGAAGCCCGCCATCAGGATCGGCTCCGGCCGTTTCGCGAGCCGCGCGCTCCTGGTGGCCGCCGCCATCGCCTCGGTGATGCGCTCCAGTTGCGCGCGCGTGAGGCAAAGCGGCTTTTCGACGAATACATGCTTGCCTTGCTGGAGCGCCTGCAACACGTATTCGGCATGCGTGTCGTGGCGCGTCGCGATGACGACTGCTTGCGCGTCGGGCGACGCGCACAGCGCAGCCGCGTCAGTCGACGCAAATGCCGCGGCATGCTTGCGCCCGTAATGCGCCGCAGTCACGCCATTGCGCGACGCGATGCCGTTGAGCGCCGCGCCGGCGCGGCGGAACGCCGGAATCAGCACGCGCCCCGCATAGTTGCCCGCGCCGATCACGTTGACCCGCACGGCGGAGGGCGCTACGGGTACCGCCTTGCCGGCGAGCGTCAGCGGCACGGTGCGCTCGCTCGCATCAGCGGACTTCAGGCGTGCATCGTTGCGCTCCGGTGCCTGCTGCGGATAGCCGATCACGATGCCGAGCGACGGCGTTTTCTCGACCAGCAGCGCGTACGCACGCTCTGCTTCGTCGAGTTTGAAGCGGTGCGTGATCAGCGCTTGCGGTGTCAGGCGCCCATCGGCCATCAGCCGCAAGGCGGCAGCGATATTGCGGTTTTCGGTCCAGCGCACATGACCGATCGGATAGTCGAAGCCCTTTTCCTCGTAGCGAGGATCATAACGGCCGGGGCCGTAAGAGCAGGATACCTGAAAACTCAGCTCCTTTTCATAGAAGTCGGCGCGCGATAGCGCGAGGCCCGCCACGCCGACGAGCACGATGCGGCCGCGCGGGCGCGACATCTTCGCGGCCTGCGCAACGGGTTCGTCGCTGCTCGTCGAAGCGCAGATCAGCACACCATCCACGCCGATGCCGCCGGTGCGCGCGATGATGTCCATTACCACGTCGGCGTCCGCGGGTACCGTCGTCGCGCCAAAGGTCGCCGCCAGCGCCGCGCGCGAAGGATCGCGGTCGATGCCGATCACGCGGCAGCCGTTCGCGATCAGGATCTGCACGGTTAGCAGTCCGATCAGACCGAGACCGATCACGACGAACGTCTCGCCGAGCGTCGGCGCGGCGAGCCGCACGCCTTGCAGGCCGATCGCGGCGGGAATCGCGAAGGTCGCGTCTTCGTCTGGAACGTTGTCGGGAATGCGCACGCACAGGTTTTCTCCCACGGTGACGTACTCGGCATGCTTGCCGTTCGAGACGACGCGATCACCCACCCGGATGCCGCCCACGTCGGCGCCTGCCGCCGTGACGACGCCCGCATTGCAGTATCCGAGCGGCAGTGGCTGATCGAGCTTGTCGGTGATCGCCGACAGTGTGGCGACCAGGCCGTCGGTGCGTACCTTCTGCAATGCGTCGCGTACGCGGTCGGGCTGCTGCATCGCCTTGCCGAGCAGACTCGCGCGGCCAAAGTCCACCAGCATGCGTTCGGTGCCCGATGACAACAGCGTGGTCGTTGTTTCGATCAGTACGCTGCCGCGCGACATCGCGGGCATCGGTACATCCCACAGCGTGGTACGGCCGTCCTTGAGGTTTTGCAAGACTTGTTTCACGTGGTTTCCTGATGGGATCGCTTCGAAACGGTAAGGGGCGCAGACGCTGGAGCCTGAGGCGCGGCTGTCACGTCGGGACGCCCAATGAGCGCGCCGTACTGCGCTTCATAGCGGGCCGCGCAAAGATCGATGGAGAACTCGCGTGCCACGTGTGCCGCGGCTTGAGCCGCACGCGCTTGCGCTGGCTCTGGTGCGAGCAGGCAATCGAGCATCGCGGCGGCGAAACCCGCCGCGTTTCCGACCGGCGCGGATGCATAGGTTGCCGTGCCGAACACTTCAGCGATTTCCGGCAGGGCGGTCGCGATGACCGGAATGCCTGTGAGACAGGCTTCGATCAGCGCGACGGGCAGACCCTCGTAGCGTGACGGAAAAACGAATGCGTCCGATGCATCGAGGTAGCGCGGCACGTTCTCGAGCACGCCCGCGAACGTCACGCGATCGTCGATGCGCAGGAGCCGCGCAAGCTGCTGAGCGGCCACCCGCAGTTCTCCATCGCCGATCAGCAGCAGCTTCGCGCGCGCCGCGGCTGGGTGTGCGCGAAGCTGCGCGAACGCCTCGAGCAGCACGTCATGCGCTTTCTGCGAGCTTGCCAGCGTCTGGCCGCGAAACGCGCCGACGTGCACGTACAGGAACGCATCGGCGGCGATTCCGAGAGATGCGCGCAGCGCGGCATCGTCGCGCTGTGTGCCGGTGCGGTCCATACGCGCGACGCCGTTGCGTACCGTGACGACGGCCGACTTCCGCACATCGCCGAAATAGCTTGCGTACGCCTCTGCCACCCGCTCGCCGCATGCGACCGAGGTCGCGAACAGGCGGTCGAGCAGCCACGTGCCGGCGCGCGAACGTGTGCCCTGGATCGCCGTGTTGTGGATCGTGCGGATCAGACGCTGACGCACGGTCAATGCATTGACGCCGGCGAGTATGAAATCGGCCGCGTACAGATGCGAGTGCATGACCTCGGGCCGGAACGCGCGAACCACGCGCATCAGGGAGACCGCGCCGTCCGGCCGTCGCATCGAGTGCAATGCGCGGCCGCTGACGGCGATGCCGCTGGCTTCGAGACGGTCGGCGAGTTCCGCGCCGCGCGGCCCGCGCGCGCCCGCGAGCAGCGCGACGCCGACTTCATGGCCGCGCCGGCCGAGTGCGAGCGCGAGTTCGGCCACGAGCGTTTCGGCACCGCCCGCCGACAAGGTCGGTACGACCTGGAGCACTTTCATGACGATGTCTCCGGGCTCGCGCCGTGCCGGTCGGCGAGCGCGCGGTGCACGTGCGTGAGCCACGCGTCGAAGCGGCTGTCCCAGCCGCCTTCCTGTTGCAGATAGCGGCGTGCGGCAGTAGCGACGGTATCCGGCCCGCTGCGCCGCTCGCGCATGACAGCTTCGACGGCCCTGGCGATGTGCGGCCAATCCGCCGGCGCGGGATGCGGGTCCACGACGATCGCAGCATCGAGCGCGCCAGCCGATTCGGCGGCGTTGCCCGCCGCGCGATTGCAGATCACATGCAGTCCCGACAGCAGGTACTCCCAGATCTTCGTGGGTGATGCGACCCGGTTGATCACGTGATCGTCACGGAAGATGATGCCGAAGTCGGCGATTCGCAGATGCGCATGCAACTCGGCCGGCGGCACGCTTGCGATGATGGTGCCCGCCGCGCTGGCGAGCGCGCCGAGTTGCTGGCGCGCGGCGCCGGGGTCAGCGGTGAAGACGACGAAGCGGACCTGCTTCACGTGCTTCGCGAGCGTTGCCACGAAGCTGGCGATGGCGGGGATCCGCTGATAGGCCTGCACGCCGCCGGAATACACGATGACCGTCTCGTCATCGGCGATGCCGTAGTCCTGCCGGTTTACGCGTACCGCGGCATGCGTGAAGCTTGGCGAAGACTTGACATCGAGAACGAACGCCTTGTGATGGAACGCGAGCGAACCGAGCTTGCTGCGCAAATGGCTGATCATGTCGTCCGACACGACCAGATAGGCATCACAGACCCCCAGCGCCCGCGCTTCCTGCCGATGAAACCAGCGCGTCGCCTGTGCCGCGGCGAGTCCTTGCTCGCGGCGCCGGTATTCGGTTTCTTCCGGCACCGCTCCGTGCAGATCCGCGACCTGCAACGCGTGCGCTGTACGCAACAGCGTGACGGCCGCGGCTTCGTGGCCCTCCGCCTGCACGACGGCTGGCCGCAGCCGCAGCCGCAGCGCGAACGCGAGCGGGCGACCCCACCAGACCGCGAGGCGCCGGCCGAGTTCGTAGCGCGAGACCGGCGGCGCGATCCATTCGAACACCCGGCTCGCGCCGCGCTTGAGCAAGATCTCGCGCCAGCTCCGCGCGCGGTGCGCGATCGGCACGAAGCGCAGCACGCAGACCGTGAATCCGCGGGCCGCATAGCTTTCCACCATTTGCAGTACGCGCGTGGCGTAGCCGGAAGTCGGCGCGTCCGCGTTGAAGCAGGTGATCAGCACGAGGCGGCCGTTCGGGCCCTGGAGGTCCGTCGTCACTTTCATGACAGCGCCGGCACGCTGACCGACGGGCTGCGCTGCCCGGGCGCATAACGCTCGCGCAGGAACGACACGATGCGCTCGCTCGCGCGGCCATCGCCGAACGGATTCTTGCGGGTCGAGCGGTCGCGGTAATAGGCTGCGTCCGTGAGCAGGCGCGTGCATTCGCCGACGATGCGGTCTTCGTTCGTGCCGACCAGCGTGACCGTGCCTGCCTCGAGCGCCTCGGGGCGCTCGGTGACATCGCGCAGCACCAGCACCGGCTTGCCGAGCGACGGCGCTTCTTCCTGGATGCCGCCCGAGTCGGTGAGGATGATTGCCGAGCGCCGCATCAGCCACACGAACTCGGGGTAGTCGAGCGGCGCGATGAGGTGCACGTTGTCGACGTCCGCCAGCACCGATGACGCGATGCGCTGCACGTTCGGATTCGGATGAACCGGATACACGACCCGCACGCCGGCGTCTGTCGCGATGCGCTTCAGTGCGCGGCATAGCGACGCCAGACCGTGCTCGTGATTTTCGCGGCGATGCCCGGTCACGAGCACCACGCGTTCCTCGCCTTGCAGGAATGGGTAGCGCGCATGCAGCGAGGCCGCCACGCCGCCGTGGCGGCGCGTATGGTCGAGCGTCATCAGTAGCGCGTCGATCACGGTGTTGCCCGTCACGAGAATCGACGGGCCTGGCACGCCTTCTGCCACCAGGTTGTGCTGTGCCTGTCTCGTCGGTGCAAAGTAGTGCGTGCCGACCAGGTCCACCACGCGCCGGTTGAACTCCTCCGGCCACGGCTGCAGCAGATCGCCGGTGCGCAGGCCTGCCTCCACATGGCCGATGTCCACGTTCGCATAGAACGCCGCGATCGACGCCGCCATGGCCGTCGTTGTATCGCCATGCACCAGCACGCAGGCGGGCTTGACCTCGGCAAGCACCTCGCCGACGCGCGTCAGCACGTTCGCCGTCAGGCTGGTGAGGTTCTGGTTCGCGCGCATCAGATCGAGGTCGATGTCCGCTTTGATCTCAAAGTTGGCGAACACCTGATCGAGCATCTGGCGATGCTGGGCGGTAGCGCAGACGACGGCGCGCACATGAGGATCGCGCCGCAGCCGGTGGATCACCGGCGCCATCTTGATGGCTTCCGGCCGGGTGCCAACGACAGCGAGAATGGTAGGCTGGGTCATGACGGCTCGATGTGGAAAAGCGCGGCGCACGCGGCGCCTGATACGCGTGATTGACGGAATTGCAGTGGAATATATTTCGGAAAGCGAATTATCAGGAAACCAGCCCAGACGCTGTGAAGGCATAGCCGAAGCCATGCGCGACGCGAATGGGGGTGCCTTCTGGATGGTCGCCGAGCTTGCGACGCAGCCGGCTCACCAGCGCTTGCAAGCGCCGCTCGTCGTAGTGCAGGTAGTCGTAGCCGAGTGCCGTGACGATATCGCGGCGCGATACCGGCTTGCCCGCATGCGCGAGCAGCAGCGACAGCAGCGAGCATTCCGTCGCGGTCAGTTTCACCTGTTTTCCGTCTGGAGAAAGCAGTAGCCATTTGCGCGATACGAGCAGCCACGCGTCCAGCGGCTTGACGCTTTCCGCAGGCTCGGACCGGACGGCGAGACGGTCCGGGCTGTCGCGCATGCGGCGTGCAAGACTTTCGACGCAGGCCGTGATCTCGCGTGAGTCGTACGGGCGGGTCACGCAGGAGTCTGCGCCGTTTTCCAACGCCGCGACGCGCGTTTCGTGATCCTGTCCGTCGATCAGGGCAACGATGCCGAGCCGCCGGTGGGCGCGCAGCCGCGCAATGGTTGCCTCGACTTCTCCCGGTTTTTCGCAACTGCCCACGACGATGATGTCGCACGGATACGCGGCCAGGTGGCGCGTCAGCGCGGCGACATAGGCCATGTCGGTAACGCGATGCCCTGCTCGTTGCAGCGCACTCGCCAGTTGCGCCCGTGTCGCGGGATCGGATTCAACAATGGCGATGAACATGCCCCGTTTCCTTCTAATATATTTTCGTGTAGTTAAATATTCCGGTTTCGGTTGCAGTGCCGAAATCGGAAATAGCCCGGTCCAAGGCGTTTTCTATTGCGTCCGATTCAGCGCTCGGACGACTGCATAACGGCATATGCCATCTGCAGACCTTATTCTGCACTCCTTCGGAGGAAAAGGCTGCGACATCTGTCACATCCTGGTGCAGGTTGTTTCCTGCATGCTTGCAGGCATTCGCCGCGCTCCCCCCCACGGATTCGCGGCTCCTTGCTGCCGAATGCGCTTGCAGAAGGTTGTTTCGCGACTAAACGGCTGGCTTCCGGGGGCGGGCGCCCGGAAAACTCCCCGCGCACCGGTTCTGACGAAAACCAACCATTGCTGACACATCGGCCCGATTATTAAAACCGGTATTTATAGTGGCGGAAAACCTGAAGGGATCGCGGCTGAATCGTGATTGACGCGTTCGGCCGCCCGCATACACGACGTTTTTGATTCGGGCTGAAACATGGAACCAGTACTGATATTCGCGCTCGCATTCTTTCTTTCCGCAGTGCTGTTTCAAACCCGCGGCTGGCATCTGGCTCTTACTGGTGACAGTAACCTTGCCGGCGTGCAAAAAATGCATGGCGTGTCGGTACCGCGCATCGGCGGTGTCGCGGTGTTCGGAAGTCTGGTGCTTTATGTTCTGCTGGCACGCCAATGGGGCGAACGGAGCACCTTGATCGAGCTGCTTTCTCTGACGTTGGTGTGCGCGTTGCCGGCGTTCGGCGCGGGCCTTGTCGAGGATATGACGAAGAAGGTATCGCCGGCCATGCGGCTGTTGATGACAATGGTCTCGGCGCTTCTTGGTTACTTCGTGCTCACGGCGAGCCTCACGCGAACCGGCGTTCCGATGCTCGATCACGTGCTGCAATTCGCCGTGGTGGCGGTGCCCGTGACGCTCGTGGCGGTCTCCGGCGTATCGAACTCCATCAACCTGATCGACGGCTGCAACGGTCTCGCGTCCGGCGTGAGCTGCAGCGTGCTGCTGGGTATCGGCGCGCTCGGCTACGCGAGCGGCGACACGGTGTTGCTTCAGGTAACGCTCGTGTGCGTGGCGGCGCTGGCGGGCTTCATGATGTGGAACTTCCCGCTTGGGCGGCTATTTCTGGGCGACGGCGGTGCCTATTTCGCCGGTTTCATCGTGGCCGAGCTGGCATTGCTGCTCGTCGCTCGCGATCACGCGGTGAGCCCCTGGTCGGTCCTGCTGCTGATCGGCTATCCGGTCACGGAGACGCTCTTTTCGATCGCGCGCCGCCGTCTCGTGACGCGCGCGCCTGCCGCCGAACCCGATGCGCAGCACCTGCATCACCTCGTGTATCGCTGGATCGCGCTGCAGCCGTGGTCGGCCGACACGCGTCTTGGCGATCTGCGCAACCCGCTCACGACTGTCGCACTGTGGCTCCTGAATGCGGCGGCTGTCGTGCCGGCCGTCTATCTGCGCGACGACGAGCTGGGCACGATCGCGTGGCTGTGCGGCTTCGTGCTGTGCTACGGCGCGCTGTATTGCGCGTTGTATCGCGTCGGCTCGCTCGGCTCGGGCTTCGTGCAACGTCCGTGGATCGAGCTGTGACGGCGCGCGTCACCCCGGCAAGGACCGGTGCCGCTTCCGTTCCGGGCATCCTGTTCGACTTCTCGGGCATCCGCACGGGCGGCGGCGTGCAGCTGGCGCTCAATTTTCTCGATAGCGTGTTCTCCCGCGAATGGATGGGCGTGAAATTATTCGTACTGCTGCCCGACTCAGGCGAGTTGGCGCGCTATCCGCTGAAGGTGCCGGCTTCGCACCAGTTGCGCTGTCCGTCGCAGGTGTTGCGGCGTGCATGGTTCGAGCGCACCACGCTGCAGTCGTTCATCCGCGACAACGGCATCGTGGTCATCAAGACACTGTTTGGCGCGGGCCTGCCGCATGGCCGCGACGTGACGAGCGTGGTCGGGATCGCGTACCCGATCATCTGCTACCCGGAGTCGCCGTACTGGCGCCACCTGCCGTGGCGCGCGGCGCTGCGTCAGCGCATCAAGAACGCGGCACGCCGCAGGCGTTTGCTGGCGGCGGATCGCGTGATCGTCGAGACGCCGGTGATGCAGCGGCGGATCGCTGCATGTTGCGGACTCCCGCTCAACAAGGTCTACGTGCTGCCGCCCGCGCCGTCGGATTACCTGAACACGGCGTCGCACGCCGCAGCCGATGTGCGCCCGGTCACTTTCCTGTTCCTGAGCGGACCGTCGCCGCACAAGAACCTGTGGCGTCTGCCGGCGGTTGCGAGGCGCATGCTCGCGTCGGGCGCGGCGGGGCGCTTCCGCTTCCTCATCAGTTGCAACGCGGATGCGCTCGCGAACGAACTGAAGGGCGACGCCGCCGCCGCTGGGCATTTCGATTTTCGCGGCGCGGTCGCATCACGGGATATCCAGTCGCTGTATGACGAGGCGCATGTGCTGGTGAATCTCAGCGATCTCGAGAGCTTTAGCAACAACTACATGGAAGCGTGGAAAGCGAACGTGCCGCTGCTCGTCAGCGATCGCGACTTCGCCCGGGAAATCTGCGGAGAAAGCGCGATCTACTGCGAACCCCACAACGTCGGGCAGATCGCGGAGCGCATGCTCGCGTTCGTGCACGGACAGGTCGACGTCGCGCGGCTGGTGGCGAACGGGGTTGCGCGTTTGCGCCACCTCGGCAATCAGGACACACGTATGGACCGGATCCACGCGATGCTGCTTTCGTGCGTAGCCGGTGAGGGCGTGCCGTGCTGAACAGGCGTGCTGTGCGATACGCCCTGGTGGTGTGGGTGGAGACGATGCTCGCGATGTTTTTCGCGATGCCGCGGCTGCGCAGCTGCAACGCGGTCAAGGCGCTGGCCTTGCGCTCGCTCGGTGCGCGCATCGGCAAGCGCCCGGTGTTCTATCCAGGCGTCTGGATCGTGCCGGGACGCCATCTGGTCGTCGGCGATGACGTGGATTTCGCGCCTGGCGTGGTGGTCACGACAGGAGGGGGCGTGCAGATCGGCGATCGCGTGCTGATCGGCTATCGGGCCCAGATTCTGTCCACCAACCATGTGATTCCGCCACTGCCCGGCAAGGTGTTTTCGAGTGGACATGCAGGCCGACCCGTGAAGATCGGCTCGGATGTATGGGTGGGCGCGAACTGCATTCTCCTGCCGGGTGTGACGGTCGGCGCGGGCGCGGTGATCGCCGCCGGCAGCGTGGTTACGAAGGACGTGGCCCCCAACGCCATCGTCGCGGGCAATCCTGCGCGGGTCATTCGCACCAGGACGTGATTGAAGGCTACGGTATCTCGCTGGGCGGCGCACGGACAAGTTCTCGGAGCAACCCTCAATGTTCAACCTCCCGGATTGGTCTGATGATAAGGAATATTTTGGTCGTATGCATGGGCAATCTGTATCGCAGCCCGATTGCCGAGGCACTGCTGCAAGCGATGCTACCCGATTGCGAAGTACGTTCCGCCGGACTGCATGCCGCGCTCGGCGCGCTTGCGCCGACGGCGTTAAGGGAAATCTTCGCTGCCCATGGCCTGACGCGCCCGCATTGGGCGCCGTGGCAGATCGGCAGTGCCGACGTGTCGCGCGCCGATCTGCTGCTGGTGATGGAGATGGCGCAGAAGCGCGAGCTCGAGAAGCGGTTTCCGGCCGCTGCCGGCAAGACGTTTCTCTATGGCGCGTCAGTGGGCGGCGACATCGAAGATCCGCATGGCGGCGACGCCGAGGTGATCGAACGCTGCTTCGAGCAGATCCGTGCCTGTGTACCGGGATGGGTTCAGCGCGTCGACGCGCTCAACGGAGCGCGCGAGCATGGCTGAATCGACTACCGAACGCTTTTTCCTGCGCGGTGCCCAGGAACAGGAACGCAAGCTCTCGTACTACCTTGAGCTCGTGCTCTCCAACAAGGCGCTGATACTGGTCACGACGGCCGTCGTGGTGGTGCTCGGCGCGATCTACCTGCTGGTTGCTCCTCCGACCTATGAGTCGGATCTCGTCATTCAGGTGGAGGACCAATCCGGAGGTTCCAGCAACCTGCTCGGTGATCTTTCGTCGGCGCTGCAACTGAAGGCCGGCGCGCCTGCTGAAATGGAGATCATCAAGTCGCGGCTGGTGGTCTCGGCGGCGGTCGAGAAGTTGCGGCTCTACATCGATGCGCATCCGGTCATGATGCCGGTCGTCGGACGCTACCTGCAAGGTCGGCCGCCCGCGAGCGGCGCGTTGAATCCGCCGCGTTTCGGCTTCGACGGATACGCATGGGGCGGTGAAATCATCGAGGTCGACCGCTTCGATGTGCCGGCCGAACTGGAAGATAAACGTTTCACACTGACGGATCTGGGCGGCGGACGCTTCCGGTTGGTCAACAGCGAGGGCAACATCGATACGACGGGACAGGTCGGCGTGCCGCTCGTGCTGACGACCGATCCCGGCACGCTCGAGCTGCGTGTCTCGAAGCTCGTCGCCCGCGCGGGCGAGCGCTTCGAGTTGCGGCGCCATTCACGGCTCGACGTGATCGACGGGTTGCAGCGTAACCTGACGGTGCAGGAGCTGGGCCGCGAATCCGACGTGATCGGCGTGACGCTCACCGGGCGGGACCGGCGACGTACTGCCGGGTTGTTGAACGCGATCGCAGCGGAATACCTCGCGCAAAACCTCGAGTACCACGCACTCGACACGCGCAAGACGATCGACTTCCTGAAAGGACAGTTGCCGCGCCTGAAGGCGCAGCTGGAGCGATCCGAAACCGCGTTCAACGCGTACCGCAATCGCTACGGCACGATCGATCTCGCCGAGCAGACCAAGCTGCTGCTCGAGCAGTCGGTGGATGCCCAGACGAAGCTGCTGGAGTTGCGCCAGAAGCGCAGCGAAATGAATGAACGCTTTACGGATCTAAACCCCGCGGTCGGCGCGCTTGATCAGCAGATCGGTACGCTCGACAAGCAGCTCGCGAGCTATCAGCAACGGATCGCCGATCTTCCCGCGCTGGAGCAGCAACAGCTGACGCTGGTGCGCAACCTGCAGGTTGACACGGACCTGTACATGAACCTGCTCAACGCATCGCAGGAACTCGCGATTGCGCACGCGGGTAAGGTCGGCAACGTTCGCGTGGTCGACTACGCGGTGGCGGCTGAACATCCGATGAAGCCGAAGAAAGCTCTGGTCATGGTATTCGCGCTGATCGGGGGGCTGGGCATCGGTATGACACTCGCGTTTCTCAAGTGGGCCGTGTTCGAAGGCGTGCGCGACCCAGGTTCGCTCGAGGAGTCGGTCGGCTTGCCGGTGCTCGCCCAGATTCCGCGCTCCGCGCGGCAGCGGATGCTCGACCGTGCGCAGGAGGGCAGCACAGTGCTGGCCGCTCGTTACCCGAACGAGCCAGCGATTGAAAGCGTGCGCAGTCTCCAGATTGCATTGCAGCTCATGTCGGTGGAAGCGGGCAAGGGCGTGATTCTGATTGCGGGGCCAAGCCCGAAAGTTGGCAAATCGTTCGTCTCGGTGAATCTCGCGACGCTCCTCGCCAACTCGGGTGAAACGGTCGTGCTGATCGACGGGGATCTGCGCCGTGGGCGTTTGCACAAGGCGCTAGGGGTGGAGCGCACGCCTGGGCTGTCCGAATACCTGCGCGAAAAGGTTTCACTCGACGCGGTGATCCGCAAGGGCGGGAGCGACCACTCCGACTTCATCGCGTGCGGAGACTATCCCGACGCGCCGGCCTATCTGCTGATGTCGCCTCGCTTCGCGGAACTGCTCGCGTTGCTGAGATCGCGCTATCGCTACGTGATCGTCGATACGCCACCGGTGCTCGCGGTCGCGGATACCGCGATCGTCGGTGGCCATGCGGATCTGGCACTGATGGTGGTGCGTGAAAGCGTGACCTCAATCGACGAGTTGGAAAATTCCATCGCCACGCTCAAACAAGGCGGCGTCAGATCGCGCGGCATTGTCTACAACGATATGGACATGCGGCGTGGCCAATACGGATCTGGCCGGCGACGCTATGTCGGCTATTACACCTACGGGGAAGACAAATGACCACGCTCGATCTCGTTTCCGGACCTTCAGCCAACACCCACTCCGATTCCGTAACGGGGGACTACGACGTCTGCGTCGTCGGTCTCGGCTATATCGGTCTGCCGACGGCAGCCATCGTCGCGCAACGTCTTATGCGCGTGCTGGGTGTCGATGTAGACCCTCGGGTGACCGATGCGGTGTCGCGCGGTACCATCCATATCGAGGAGCCCGGCCTTGCGGAGCAAGTCGCGCATGCGGTCCGGCACAAGCTGCTGAGCGTCGCGCGAGCACCGCAGCAGGCCTCCGTGTTTCTCATCGCGGTGCCGACACCGTTCGAAGACGATCATTCGCCGGATCTTAAGTACGTGCGTAGCGCGGCATTGTCCGTGGCACCCGTGCTCAGGCAGGGCGATCTCGTCGTGCTGGAATCGACCAGCCCGGTCGGCGCCACCGAGCAGATGTGCGAATGGCTCGCAGAAGCGCGCCCCGATCTCAAGTTCCCTCACAAAGACGATGGCGCGACGCCCGACGTTTTCGTCGCGTACTGCCCGGAACGGGTGCTGCCTGGCCGTACCTGCATCGAGCTGGTGAAGAACGATCGCGTAATCGGCGGCATCACGCCGGCGTGTGCCCGTCGTGCCGTCGAGTTCTACCGCCGTTTTGTCGAAGGTGATTGCGCGATCACGGATGCGCGCACAGCCGAGCTGTGCAAGCTGTCGGAAAACAGCTTCCGCGACGTCAACATCGCGTTCGCCAATGAGCTGTCGCTCGTGGCCGCGCGTTTCGAGGTCGACGTGTGGTCGCTGATCCGCCTCGCGAACCGGCATCCGCGCGTGAATATCCTCGAGCCGGGACCGGGCGTGGGCGGCCACTGCATCGCTGTCGATCCGTGGTTCATCGTCAGCGGCGCACCCGACGAGGCGCGGCTTATACGCACCGCGCGCGAAGTCAACGACTACAAGCCTCAGTGGGTGCTTGAAAAGGTGCGCCGCGCCATCGCCACCCATCGTGCGAAGCAGGGTGACGAGCCGGTGCGCATCGCCTTGCTGGGCCTCGCGTTCAAGCCGGATGTCGACGATCTGCGCGAGAGCCCGGCCGTGACGATTGCCGATGCGCTGACCCGCGAGAGTGGCTGCGAATTGCTGATCGCGGAGCCGCATATCGATACGCTGCCCGCCGGGCTTCAGGTGCCGAATGCGTATCTGATCGATGCCGATGCAGCGCTTGCCGTGGCGGATCTCGTGGTCGTGCTCGTCAAGCACCGCGTGTTCCATGCACTCGATCTCGCCGCGCTGCATGGCAAGACGATCGTCGACACCAAGGGGCTGTGGCAATAACGTGCGCGGTTTTCGTGTCCCTGCTGTCGCGCGCGGCGTCATGACGCGCAGCATGCCGCTCGCGAGGTTTGGCCGTGTGGCCGGCTGGAGCGTCGCCGGTGCGCTGGCCGGGCGCGCCGCGGCCCTCGTCTCCGCGGTGCTGCTCGCGCGCGTGCTCGGACCTGCGCGCTACGGCGAGTACGTGCTGGTGCTCGCCACGGTGACTTCGATCGCGAGTCTGTCGACGAGCGGCCTGGGCGTGGCGGCCAGCAAGTATCTCGGCGACTTTTATGGCACGAGGGCGCCGCGTCGTGACTGCGGCGTGCTCATCGTGATGCTTGCGGCGCTCTTGTACGCAGTGCTTGCCGGTGGCCTTTTCGCGATCGCAGCGCCGTCGTTTGCAAGGGAGCATTTCCGTGATGAGAATGAGACGCTTGTCGGCGCGCTCGAACTCGGCGCATTGGCCATCTTGCCTGCGGTTGTCCAGGGCGTGGTTCAGGGCACGCTATATGGGCTCGAACGTTTTCGCACCAACGCGTGGATTTCGAGTGCCGGTGCGATCTCGCTCGCCTGCACGGTGCCGCTATCCGCGTGGCTGGGTGGTGTGACGGGAGCCCTGGAAGCGCTGCTCGCCGTGACGGGTGCGTGGGCATGCTATGGCGCGTGGGTGGCGTGCGCCGGCATCGGCTGGCGTGATGCGTGGCATGCGACGTGGCGGGGGCCGGAGGCGCGGCGCTTTCTCGCCGTCAGCACGCCGATTGTATTGAGCGCGCTCACGATGGCGCCGGTGAACTGGCTTGCGCTGTCGCTGCTTGCGCGCACCCCGGCGGGTTTTGCGCAGATCGGGCAGTACAACGCGGCTTACCAGTGGTACGTGGGCCTGACGTTCATTCCGACGGTGATCGCCGGCACGGTGCTGCCCGCGTTGTCGCGGTTGCGTGCCTCTGGGGACGGACGCGGCTTCGCGATGCTGACGCGCCACAGCATTCTCGCGAATGCGCTCATCGCGTGCGCATCGTCGCTGGCGGTGTGGCTGATGGCCGGCTGGATGATGTGGTTATACGGCCCCGCATACCACGGTGCCGCGCCGCTGTTGCGATGGCTTGCGTTTGCCGCGGCGGCAAACGGACTGAATGCGGCGATCGGGCAGATCATGACGGCGACCAATCGCCTGTGGTTCGGACTGCTTGTCAATGTATTGTGGGGTGGGATCTATCTGAGCTTTGCGTGGTATCAGGTGCCGCGTACCGGCGCCTTGGGGCTTGCACAGGGACTCGTGCTCGCCTATGTGGTGCATACGCTGATTCACCTCGCTTTTTTGCGCCTCCATCTGCGTGAGACCGCATCTGCGCAGCACGAGGAGCGACCCTCGTGATTTCCACCGGTTTCGCCAGCATCACGACGTCCTGCAAGACGCCGCACCTCCGCTGACGCAGCCTCGCTGCGGGGCTCGCCCTATTCACCCGAAGGATCTTCGCTTTCATGAGATATATCGCTGTCACCTTTGCTTCTTCGATCTGCATTGTTCTTTCCGGCTGCGCCGCGGCGCCTGGCATGCATTTCGACGCCAATCCTGCCGCGCAGAATCAGACGCAGGACAGCGGCAGGGTCGACGTGAACGGCCAGCACTACATGCTGCTGCCACTGACGGTGGCGGGTGTAAACGCGACGGCTTCCGTGGCGGTGCGTCCGGCAGCGGACGAATTGGCCGAGAACCTGGTGCAGCCAGGCGGCTATCAATACAGGATCGGCGTGGGCGACGTGCTGCATGTGATCGTGTGGGATCACCCGGAGTTGAACAATCCCGGTATCGGTGCGCAATCAAATAGTACAAGCCAGCTAGGCAGCGCACAGACGCTCGCCGCGCAGGCGGTGGCATCGTCCAACGGCGGTGACGCGCTGGGCCGCGTCGTGCAGGCGGACGGCACGATCTATTACCCATACATTGGCGCGTTGCACGTTGCGGGCAAGACGGTACCGGAGATTCGCGCGGCGCTGACGGCAGGCATTTCGCGCTATGTGCGCTCGCCTCAGCTCGATGTTAGCGTGGTGAATTTCCGCAGCCAGAAAGTATACGTGACGGGCGAAGTGAAGCAGCCCGAAGTCGTGCCGATCACCGATGTGCCGATGACGATTGCGGATGCGGTCGGTCTTGCGGGCGGCATCACGCCCGATGCCGACCTGTCGGGCGCAACGCTCACGCGCGGCAAGAAGCAGATTTCGGTCGATCTTTATCGCTTGCTGTATCTCGGCGACATGCGCAACAACATCCGGCTCGTCAATGGAGACATCGTCGACATTCCGAACCGGCGTATCAAGAAAGTGTTCGTGATGGGCGAAATTTCCAAACCCGCTTCCATTCCGATGCCTACGGACGGCCCGTACACGCTCGCCGAAGCGCTCAACGACGCGGGCGGCCTGAATCCGCTGACGTCGAATGCGCGGCAGCTCTACCTCGTGCGGGCGAGCGGCCCGAATATGACGACCGTGTTCCATCTGGATTGCTCGTCGCCGGTTGCGCTCGCGCTGGCCGATCAGGTGGTGCTGGCGCCGCGCGACATCATTTACGTCGATACGGCGAGCATCACGCGTTTCTCCCGTGTCGTGTCGCAGATGCTGCCGTTCGCCGGCGGCCTCGCGGATATCAAGAGCCTCGGCATGTAGGCGATGCCGCACGATTTCCACTTCTGAGGGACATCACATGGGACTTGTTCGCCGCCGTTTCCTCGCAGGTTCTCTCGCGGCCGGCGCGTCGGCCATCTCCGCGAGCGCGCAGACTGCGAAGCTGGATTCCGCGAGGCGTGACAGTGTATCGGTGTACGACTTCGGCGCGGTTGGCGATGGCGTCACCGATGACACGCAGGCCATCCAGCGCTGTCTAGCCTATGCGGCGCGCGCGCGGTGCCGGCGCGTCATGATCGGCGCGGACCATGTGATCACCGATCTGGACCTGACGCGGCTCTATTACGTCGGCCTCATCCTCGAAGGGACGAACGCGACGCATCAGCCAGCGCCAAACCATGCGAACTTCATCGTGTGCGGCAGCACTTCTCAAGGGCTCGACATCTCGGGCACGTCGGGGCTCGTGCTGCGCAACCTGACTTTCGCCGGCTTGCCGTCCGATCCGCCGTGCTGCGCGATTTTCGCATCGCGTATCGCCGGATCGATCGAAAGCTACGGCCACTCGCTGGAGAATGTGCGCTGCTACGGCCGCTATACGAGCGCGGCGGTCTATAACTACGCGGGTGAAGTGTGGAGCTTCCGGCAAGGGGATTTCCGCAACGACGCGGGCGCGGCCACGCTTTACTTCACGACGCGCAACTCGCTCGGTCTTGCATCGAAATTCCGCGCCACCGATGCACATGTTCGTCCGCTGACCGTGACGACGATTAGCAATCTGAACGTTTATCACACGTCGCCAAACGGCGCGGCGATCTGGTTCGAACAGGACCCGGGTTCGACGATCGATTCGACGGTGCAGCAGATCGCAATCGAGCATTGCTATGTGGTTGCGCGCGGCCATGCGCAGGCCACCTTCCGCTTCACGGACATCGTCGGAAGCGTACGGATCGTCGGTTGTACCGACGAATCGTTTGCGCGCGGCGACACGGATGCGGCCGCCGCCTGCATCGTGGTCGACGGTACGCGCACGCTGCGTGGCATGGCGCTGGAGGACAACGTGTTCTTTCCACGCACGTCCATCATCGATGCGCGCGCGCCGGTGCAGGACTATCGCGCGTCACAGAACTACGTGTGGAACACGCCGCGCTTCTGGCGTTTCACGCACCTCGCTAACGCGACGCACGCGACGCTGTTCCACAATGAATTCTTTATTGTCACAGGGCAGGCGGATCGGGTCGATGTGCGCGCGGTCGATGATGACACCGCCACGAACCATGTGCGTCTGGCGGGCATCGTGCAGGGTCACGACGCCACGCTGATTTCGCCGTTGCCGCCGCAAGGGCGGCTCGAGCCGCAACGCAGCGGCCAGGTGCTGTTCGATAGTGCTCATCAACGCTTCTTTATCGCTGTCGCAGCTGCGACAGCGGGCTCGGCAGTCGGGTCGTGGCGGGAAGCAGGCGAGCGGATGGTGGCGGACACGCTGCCGCAAAGCGGCAATTTTGCCGCGGGCCAGTTGATCTGGCGCGCCCGCCCTGCACCCAGAACGGGTATTGGCTGGGTCTGCATCGAAAGTGGTTCACTCGGCGAAACAGGCTTCGTAACCGGCCACGTGGAAGCAGGCTCGCGGTTGCTGCGCATTGAGCGCGGCGCGGTTCCCGCCGTGGGTTGCTACGTGCGTATCGAGGGATGTCCGGACACCGTGCAGATCGTCGCAATCGACGATGAGTTTTGCACGCTCGATACGGCCGTTTCCCGCGCAGCGAGCGGACGGGTGTATCTGCAACCGCCTGTCTTCGCTGAATGGGGCACGATCTCGGCGTAACAAACGATGATTCGCGTCGCGCCTGGATTGTGACTGGTGCCACTGCGCGCGGCAAAGCGGCGCCGTACGATTTTCGCAAGGAGTTTCGTTGCGACATCAATCAAGGTTTAAAAAATGAAAACAAAACCTGCTGCAAGCATCAAACGGGAACGGGACGGACTGATCTCTTCGTCGTTCACGACATCAACACTGCACGACGTGCTGTCCGACGAGGAGATAGAGCAGATCCAGCGGTGGACCGATGCGTGGTTCGAAGGCGCGCTGAAGCTGGGGTTCGTAAAGTGGCCTTATATGATCGACGACGCGATGGTCTCGAACATTCAGGTTTGCTACAGAATGAAGATGACACCAGAAGAAGCCGTGTTTTTCTGCTATCGCGTGCACGGCGAAAGCAAGCTGTTCTGACGTTTATCGATTATTTCCGACACATCGCATCGGACGTCGGGAACCCGCACCTACACTGGCAGCGCCGCAGCCAGGAGAGCATTGAAGCGTGCATGCACCCGTCCATTCATTTAGGGCGAACCCAATCGCAATGCTCTCCGTATTCGCTGCGCACGCGCATGCTTCCAGGCCCGCGCTGAATGCGCCCGGCCAGGCCGGCGGTCTCGCGAGCTACTTGGGCAACATTCCAGTTGCGCTTTCTGATGTCGATCATTTCGTGCTCCGGCACCTGATGGCTAACGTCAAGACACGGGCCTGCCGTGGTACCTGAAGTCGACGCGAATGACCGATAGCGTTGCCGATGAGCCGTTACACCGTCTCACTGATTCAGACTCTGGAGGATTGGCAACTCATGTGCGGCATTGTCGGCGCAATTGCGCAACGTAACATTGTCCCCGTTCTAATCGAAGGATTGCGGCGGCTCGAATATCGTGGTTACGACTCGTGCGGTGTGGCGGTACTCGCGGGTGGCGAGCCGCACCGCGCGCGCAGCGTGGCGCGTGTTGCCGATCTGGATGCGCAGGTGCGCGAGATCCGCCTCGAAGGCGTGACCGGCATTGCGCATACACGCTGGGCCACGCACGGCGCGCCCGTCACCGACAACGCACACCCGATCTTTTCCCGCGACGCGTTGGCGATCGTGCACAACGGCATCATCGAGAACTACGAACCGCTGCGCGAGATGTTGCGTGGCAGCGGCTATACGTTCGTCTCGCAGACCGACACCGAGGTAATTGTGCACCTGATTCATAGCGTCTATCGCGGTGACCTGTTCGCGGCGGTGCGCGAGGCGGTCACGCAGTTGCACGGCGCGTATGCGATCGCGGTGCTGCACAAGGACCAGCCCGACACGGTGGTTGGCGCGCGGCAGGGCTCGCCGCTGGTCGCAGGGCTGGGCGAGGGGGAGAACTTTCTGGCCTCGGATGCGCTGGCGCTCGCGGGCAGCACCGAACACTTCATCTTCCTCGAGGAAGGAGACGTGTGTGAGCTGACGCTCGGCGGGGTGCGCATCGTGGACCGTTCGGGCGCGTTCGTGACGCGCGAGATCCGTCATGTCGCGGTGTACGGCGGCGCGGTGGAACTTGGGCCGTATCGTCACTTCATGCAGAAGGAGATCTTCGAGCAGCCGCGCGCGATCACCGATACGATCTCGCAGATCGATCGCTTCGATGCGTCGCTGTTCGGCGCAGATGCGGGCAGGGTGTTCGCGGATATCGAAAGCCTGCTGGTCCTCGCATGCGGCACGAGCTATTACTCGGCGCTCACGGCGAAGTACTGGCTCGAATCGGTCGCGAAGATTCCGACGCAGGTCGAGATTGCCAGCGAGTACCGTTATCGCGAGTCGGTGCCGGATTCGAAGGCGCTGGTCGTGGTGATCTCGCAGTCGGGCGAGACGGCCGATACGCTCGCAGCGCTGAAGCACGCGCAATCGCTGGGTCATGTACATACGCTGGCGGTGTGCAATGTGGCGACGAGCGCGATTGTGCGGCAGACGGCGCTGTCGTTCCTCACGCATGCGGGCACGGAGATCGGGGTGGCGTCGACGAAGGCGTTCACGACGCAGTTGGTGGGGCTGTTCACGCTGGCGGTGACGCTAGGCAAGCTGCGCGGCCGTATGAGCGCGGCACAGGAAGCGGATTACATCCGTCAGCTGCGGCACCTGCCGGCGGCGCTCAATAGCGTACTGGTGCTGGAGCCGCAGATCATCGCGTGGGCGGAGGAATTTTCGCGCAAGGAGCATGCGCTGTTCCTTGGGCGCGGGCTGCATTACCCGATCGCGCTGGAAGGGGCGCTGAAGCTGAAGGAGATCTCGTACATTCACGCCGAGGCGTATCCGGCGGGTGAGCTGAAGCATGGGCCGCTCGCGCTGGTCACGGAGGCGATGCCAGTGGTGACGGTCGCACCGAACGACACGCTGCTCGAAAAATTGAAGTCGAATATCCAGGAAGTGCGGGCGCGTGGCGGTCAACTGTACGTGTTCGCGGATGCGGATGCGCACATCGTCAATGACGAAGGACTACATGTGATCCGCATGCCTGAGCACTACGGAGCGTTGTCGCCGATTCTGCACGTGGTGCCGTTGCAACTGCTCGCATATCACACTGCGTGTGCCCGTGGTACCGATGTCGACAAGCCGCGCAATCTCGCCAAATCCGTCACCGTCGAATGATCGCATATTGGCATCCTGCAGGACGAACAACGTGATTCCGACGGCGGGCACGGGCGAGTAGATGCGTTCCGCGTTGCCCCCAGGACTCCATCCTCTGGCCGGCCGGACGTTTGCGCCCATGCGGCGTGTGGTCGTGGTTGGACATGGTGCCGCTCACGCGGTTGACTGAACGCACGGCCCCGACGGTTATGGCGTGCTGACCGTCACACCTGACGATCCGACTGGTTATGGCCGGATGGTGCGCATCGTCGATGCAGAAGGATGCGACGCCCAGGCAGCAGCAGATCGCCGAGATCAACACTGGCATCATCGTCTCGCCGACCGAGCGACTCGCGGGACGGCTCGGCGCGCTGAAGGACGTGACGTGCAAGGCGAGTCCTATCTGACCATGAGTGGGAAACGCCTGGCATGAACAGCAATCTGTAACTGGCGGAACTGGCGCGCATCCATCAATGCAATCTGGCCCGACGAAGTTCGCGTGGGCAACTTTAGCGAAGTGAAGAACGTGTCGCCCGGATCTTTCGCGTCTTTCCTGTGATGCGCATCACAGCAACTGAATGAGTAGCACGGGATAATTTAATTGACGAGTTCTGGCTTGGCCCTCGGAGTTGCCAGAACTTTTTCCGCCGGCCTGGATGAGCTGGCTTTTTTTTGTCTACGCAAATTGCACCAGGCCACTTGGCCGCACAAACCGAACGGCACGGAATCAACAGTGCGAGACTGATGAGCTGAACGCGTGGCAACCCGGAATCGTGGCGCTGCACGAGCAGAAGGCGATAGTCAGGTAGAGAAAATCCATCGTCCTGAACTGAAACCCGATGAGTTCAATCTGCTGACAACGCGCGGCTGCCGCGCGATGGCGAGAACGTTCTGAATGTACGTCCGAGAGGCTTCTCGATGCCGTGATAGCAAAGGAGGGCGACGCATACTGATAGCAGCACGCTCACGGCGCATATGACGCTGCCCGGCAGCCGGCGATGCGTGTCGAGCATATCCAGCATCTTCACCGCGACCGGCACGGTAAAGACGTGGGTTAGATACAGCGAGTAGGACGCATTGCCTACCTGATTCAGCCATGCCGGCCAGCGGATGCGTTCCTCCAGCGCGACGGCGGCGGTAACCACGAGCGCGGCCGGCATGCCGAACGAGACGAACCGGTTTGCGTCTTCCATCCTCGGGCCGAGTACCCACAGCGCCGCAAGGGCAACGGCAAGCATCACGAATGCGGCGGATACGGAAACGCGCACACGCCGCGCGTACAGCGTGCCGATGATGACGCCGAACACGAACTCGAGCACGATAGGGCTCGTATAGGTCCGCAGCACGACATTCGTGACGCCGATGAGCCCGAGCAGCGACGTCGCGCAAAAGAACGCGCTGATCATCGCGACGCGCCGCCGGGCGATCCAGATCGCCGCTGCATACACCAGGTAGAACCACATCTCGTAGTTGAGCGTCCAGCCGACGTTGAGCACTGGCGCGGGCTCGCCGAGCGGATTGCGCCACGGTACGAACGCATAGGATGCGATCGCATGCGAGAGGCTGAATGTTGCCGCACCGAACACGCGCGGTGCAACGATCAGCAGCGCGACGAAAAAACTGGTTGTGGCCCAATAGAGTGGAATGATGCGCGTGAGGCGGGAAACGATGAAGGCGCGCGCGGCCTGCGCCGATCGCGGCATGTTGCTGGTCGTGACCGACATGACGAAGCCGGACACGACGAAGAAGATGTCGACGCCGATCTCGCCGTAACTCGCGATCAGTTGCGCAACCGGAATCGTCCATCCGTGCCTGACGATGTTCGCGCTCGCGTGGAAAACGACGACGAGCAGCGCGGCAACCGCGCGCAGCACCTGAATGGACTTCAGCTTGTGAAGCGCGTGGTGTTCAGCGGGCATGGGCTACCTGGTCAGCGAATGCTCCCCCGCACAGGAGCGAGGGAGGCAAGCCTCAGAAAGACGAACAGGGCGACCGACAACCACATTGGCGTGGTCACGGAGTTGGTTGCGTTGGCGGCGGCTCCGCGAATCACGAAGAAGGCAATCCAGCATGCTTGCGGAAGGAACGCGGCGAGCGTGAGCGGATCGCGCGATGTGAGCCATTTCAGCGCGCGGATCAGCAAGGCCCAGATCGCGCCGTAGATTACACCGGCGTAACCATGAGCCGCGAACGAATCCGCATACCATGTGAAGGGCATGTGATAGAAGCCGTCCGGCGTGATGAATCCGTAGAAGTCCTGAGCGAACTGGATCGCGGGATCGAACGAGTCTGGATCGATCTTCAGGAAGTAGTTGAAGGCCCCGGTCAGGAAACCCGCGATTGGCGTAGCGGTCGACAGATCCGACGCGCCCGTATACTTGTAGAACACCACATGCAGTCCGTGCGTGAGGAACATCTCGGGCAGCGCGGTCTCGCTGGCCGGACGCAGCAGTAGCAGCGCAAGGGCCACCGCGAGCATGGCGCTGCCGTAGATCGCCAGCTTCTTGCCGAGGTTGCGATCCGAATTGGCGAGCAGCAGGAGTACGAGCGGCATCATCGGCATCAGCAGGAACGAGCGTACGCCGGTCTTCAGGCAGAAGTAGGTGTAGATCAGCATGACGACAGCCATGAAAGCGTAACTGCGCATCAGATACGCCATCACGAGCGTCGACGTGCCGACGATCATCAACACCCAACCGTACGCGACGCCGCGATAGGACACATAGCCCGCATAATCGATCGAGCCAGACTCGAAGAAGTAGACGACCGCGCCGAGCACGAACACTCCGAAGTAGAGATTGCGGATGAGACCCGCATCCATGCCGATGTCCTGCCGCCTCAGTTCGAACGGTGTGCTGCCTATCGACAGCATCGTGAAGAAAATCAGATTGAATGTGGCGGCGTACAGGCTGACGTGCAGAAACGTCGTCTCGTCGATCTGATAGATCTTGCCGGTGAAACCCTCCTGATGCATGAAGGTGCCGCCCAGATGGAACACCAGGATCAGAAAAGTGTAATACGTGGCGATCAATGCAAAGAAGCCGCTAAAACGGTCGCGCCGAACCAGCCAACCAGACCACGCGAGCGCCACGGTTACGCTGACGAAATCGACGATGCTGGCGTTGCTCAAAGAAGTGGCCATGTCTTTAAGTCAAAGGGGAGGATCACAGGACTGCGGCAACTGCATGGAATGAATGAGGCTGCGGATATGTCCGGGTTCCGATGATATGTCCTGCTGGTGTTTAGACGAGTCAGTTCGCCGATCCATGAAGTATAGGGTTGGCAACTGGCCGGAAGCTTCTTCCGTCAGGATTTGTTGGAATTGGTTGCCGGGCAAGTGCGCTGCACAGTCTTCCCGCAGAATCACCGTGCCTGCACCAGGAGTCTGTTATCCAGGCTGCACTGTTGACGATGGCGCCGGTGACGGAAAATTTCGGCGCGTGCAATTTATGGTCGGATGACCGTAACTTTTGCACCGGTACCATCCTGCGTGGCTGCCAGGGCATCGAAGTGCAGCCAGATGAGTCCACCGTAGCGGGCGACGCCTGATCCTCCAGGTCGTCCTGAGCAAGGTCGTAGCCTGAAATGTCAGTGAGCCCGCTCCCATCTCTGATGCTGTTTCACGATAGGGCTTCCATTTCCATACTCGCCAATTTCAGACAAGTGCTGACGTTAACTGACCGAACAAGTTCGTTGGTCAGCGAGCTTGCGTAAACTCATGCTGTCCGATTGGAGCGTGTTTTTCACGAATCGACGCGAAATGGAATGGGCTATTCGGGATTTCGACGGAACAAATCACAGCACTGACCAGACGGCTTGGGGAACCCACCTTCTTGTGAGGGTTGCAATACATTGCGGTGATCTTTCGCAGCGCACTGCAGCCGTGGCGTAACACGGTTGACTTCGGGAGCGGAAAGGGGCGGGCGGCAATTCAGGCCGCCCGCAAGGCTGTGGTTAGTCTGCAGGACAGTAGTGGCTAGCAGATGCAGGAATCATGCTGAGTTGACGGTTGAGTATCAAGTATCGAGCTCACGGATAGGTCCACGTCGCAAGATGCGCTACCGGGGTGGGCCAGGAACACGGTACAACTGTTCACCCTGTTCCCGCTGGCGAATCTGGTGATCGTGCGCAGGCGCGCTGTGCGTCATGCCATGGGAGCAGTCCGCCTGGAGTGCAAAAAAACAGGAAGTCGGTCGCGAAGGTGCCCACAGTCTGCTCGAAGGCCTTCCCGTTTTAGAAATTGCGAGCCGAATCCGTCGGACTAGTCGACGATGAGTTCATTGATTGGTGTTTCCCTAAACTTAACTTATGAAAACAACTAACGTTGTATTCGCTACGATTGCATTCAGTACGATCGCCACCGCAGCATCTGCTCAAACGGTCGCCTCAAACTGGTATGTGACTCCAACGGTAAGTACTGTTATCAACAGTCCCCATCGTGAAGATCGTGTAGGTACGGCGGGCGGAGTTGCTCTCGGCAAAGTCTTGACCGACAACTGGAACATCGAGTTAGGTGGTCAATACTCGATGTTTGGGGCGCACGACAATCAGGCGGATATCGGCATCGATTCCCTCTATTTCTTTCAACGAAACCCTCTATTTTCTCCCTTTGCGACACTGGGGTTGGGCTATGTTTATGAGGGATCCTTACCAACTCACCGCAATGGCAGCTATGAACGCCTGATGTTGCGCGGAGGACTTGGTTTTACCACGAACATCACGAAAAATATCGATTTTCGCATGGACACGCGCTATCAGTGGCACGGCGCAAAATCGAACGCATCCGATTTGGGTGACTGGTTTATTTCAGCGGGCGTGAACTTCTACTTCTAATACTGCAGGGTCGAGAGCTGGCGCGCACACGTCAGGTTGCCGATGGCAGTTCCGCCGTTTTCGCAGGGGGTCTCAATCCGGCCGCCATTGGCCACGTATGGAGCGGGGCGTGACGGTTTCTGGCCGCACCGCTGCCTGGGAAGTACATTAGATCACGAAGCTAGAGACCGTGTTAGGCACTTTTCTTCGCACCTGGTAGACCTGGCGGAATGCCAGCACGCAAGCCTACCCCACGGACGTTTCGGACGAGGAATTGAGCTTTGCCGCTCCATACCTGGTCTTGGTGAACGAAGACGCGTCGCAGCGCCGATACGAATTGCGTGAGATGTTCAACGCGTTGCGCTGGATCGTGAGAGCGGGCGCACCGTGGCGTCTTCTGCCACATGAGTTCCTGCCGTGGGAGCTGGTCTATCAGCAGACAAAGTGCCTAACACGGTCTAGCAGGCTGTTGAAAAGCGCTCCGTTTTGATGACCAGGGTATCGGTTAAACGGATTTTGCATGCGGCTGGTTGCCGAATTGCCGACGGATTGTCCCGCTTGCCCGGCTGTCGAGCCGAGCGGCGGATAGCTCGCTTCGCGAGAGCCGTACCAGCGCGGCTCATCGCATGGCTCCTTGCGGCACCGCCGTCATTATTCGGGCCATGCGGGTCAGGTTGCTCACGCAGCAATGGCGCGTTGGCCTACGGTTGCCCCGCGCAGTCGGCTGCCGCCGTTCGCCGACCCTAACCCGCGGTTACGCCAACTGAACCATGATCGGTGCTTTGATCGGGAAACCCGCCGCCCATTTGCAGGCTCAATGCCTCTGCCGCCTCCCGAACCCTCACTGTCCATGCGCTCTGCACGCGTTCGGACGGAATGATCAATGCGATCGCACCCAGCACGTCGCCGAGTGCGCCGAAGACCGGTGCCGCGATCTCCGCCAATTCGGCGTCGCGATCGCCCTTGAGCAGAAGAACCTGTGCCTGGCGGATCCGCTGTCCCGAGGCTTCGTCACCGATGTGCGCGTAGGCGTCCAATACGCGACCTGCGGCACCTATTCCCGATGGTAGCAACCTGCCTGTTTCGATCGTGTCCCTGACGGGGTGGGGAGAGGCAACACGATAGAGGCAGAGTTGGAACTCACCACGTTGCACGAAGAACGCGGCGCTCTCCCGTGTCGTCTTGACCAATTCATGCAATGCAGCGACGGTCCAATCCGAGCAGGAGAAAGACCGCATATAGGCCGCGTGAAGTTTCGCCACGGTTGGTCCAAGGACGTAACACCCGTCTGGTTGACGGGCGACGAGCCGGGCATGAGTCAGCGAGGTGAGCAGACGCAGCAGGGTACTTTTATAAAGACCGGTACCTTCAGCGAGTTCACTTAACGACAGGTTGCCTTTGCCATCGGCGAGTGCCGAAAGCACGCTCAGTGCTCGATCAACGGCGGCAACGCCGACCTTTCCCGGTTTGTCTGCCGTTGGCGTCATCGGTTGGCCGCCCCCTAACATGATTGAGCCCGCATATCGTTACCGGGATCGGGAATGCTCAAGTAGCGCCTCGACTACGCCAAAGCCGAGCCTGTCTTCCGGGTCGAGCGCGCGCAGCTTGCCGACAAGCGCTGCTGCGGCAGCATGTTCGCCGCGGCGCACGTTGATGAACGCCAGCGCCTTCAGTGTGAATAACCAGAAGCGGGCCGGTCCCGGTTTTGAGAAGTCGGCGTCGTCGGGCTGCACCGTGCGCCAGTCCCGCGCGAGCGACGCCTGCTGCGCGGCCACGGCGAGCGCCTTGCACGCTACCTCTTCGGCCGGTTCCAGCTCGCCTCGGCTAGCGTGGAATTTGTACAGCAGGTAATACGGCGGCAGGCATTGCGGGAATGCAAGCACCGTGGTCCACAGCGCGGCACCCCCTTCGTCGTGAGCGGCGCCGCGCGCTACGTCGATCAGCCGACGCGCGGCGGGCGGCACCTCGCCGCCGAACAGTTCGGTGGACTCGATACCGGTGAAGAGGTTCACCACACTGTCTCCGGTGCAACGAGTCGCGCCACGGGCTCGCCGCGTTCGAGATGCGAGGCGAAAATCTCCTCGGCGTCGGCGGCCGTCACACCTCGATACAGCACGGCTTCCGGATAGACGAGCACATTCGCGCCATGGTCGCACGGACCGAGGCATCCCGAGTAGGTGATCGCCACCGTGTCATACGCGTTGCGCTTTTGCTGTTCGGCCCAGAGCGCCTGAAGGAGGGCGGTCGATCCCTTGCCGCCCGCGCACGAGCCGCGCGGGTGCTGAGGCGGGCGATTCTGGGTACACACGAAAACATGCCGTTGAGGTTTGCTCATCGCTGTGCTCTCCTAACCGAACTTGAACAGGATGCCGTGCCCGCCGCGCGGGTACTCCCATTCGATGTTGTTGTGGTCCGTGCAAAGAATGCGGCAACTGCCGCACTCCAGGCAGCCATCGGTGATCAGCGTGACCTCGCCATTGCCCTCGGCCTTGTAGCACGATGCAGGGCACACGAACGTGCAGCTCTTCGAGCCGCAGTCGTTCGTGCAGATATCCGTATTCTTGATGCGGATATGCGGTCGTCCCGCGTCGACGCGGTAGCGGTTCTGGAACAGCTTTTCTTCGACGTTGACAGTGACGGTGTTCATCGGAAGGCCCTCCAAAGTTTGTAGGCGTCGCCAACGAGCCCGCCGAGCGAGCGGTGCTTGCGGAAACTTGCCATCACCTCGCGCTTCTTGCTGGTCTTGTCGACGCCGTCGACGGTGATCATCGTGCGGGCGGCATTCGCGACGAGGTCCGGATACGTCGTGAAAAACTGCGGATTGTCGTGCAGGATGCCCGGCATGTCGCGGTACTTGTGCAGATCCTTCATCACGAAGCTGTTATCGAGCGCGGCCTTGTACGCCGAGAGCGCGTTCGCCCGGTAGCCGCGGCCGCTCACCCTGGCGGCGATGACGGTTTCGGCGGCGAGGCGTCCCGTCGTCATGGCGAGATTCGATCCTTCGCGGTGCGCGGCATTGACGAAGCCGCCCGAGTCGCCGACGATCATCCAGCCATTGCCGTACACGCGCGGAATGGCATTGAATCCGCCCTCGGGTATCAGGTGCGCGCAGTATTCCTTCATTTCCCCTCCGGCGATCAGCGGTGCGATCGACGGGTGCCGTTTCATCTGTTCGAGCAGTACATACGGACTCGTTTGGTTCGGATTCCTCTTGAAGTCGCTGAGCATGCAGCCCACGCCGATGGTCAGCGACTCCTTGTTCGTGTACAGGAAGCCGGTGCCCATCATGCCGTCCGTGATGCGGCCGATCATTTCGATCACCACGCCTTCCTCTTCGCCGATGTTGAAGCGCTGGCGGATTGTCTCCTCAGGCATGAAGAGAATTTCCTTGACCGCCAGGGCAACGTTGCGCGCCTCGATTTCGCCGTGAAAACCGGCCTTGCGCGCGAGCGTCGAATTCACGCCGTCCGCGAGGATGACGACGTCCGCGTAGACATCGCCTTGTTCGCGGTCGCACTGCACCCCGACGACCTGGTCGCCGTCCATGATCAGGTGATTGACGGTGGTTTCGCAGATCAGCAGCGCACCGGCTTCGCGCACTTTCGACGAAAACCACTTGTCGAACTGCGCGCGGATGATCGTGTAGCGGTTGTACGGCGGCTGGTTGTAATCGTCGCTGCGCACGTGCGTGCCGACGAACGACGTGTCGTCGAGCATCCACATGCGCTGCTCGATGATATGGCGCTCGAGCGGCGCGTCGTCGCGAAAGTCGGGGATGATCTCCTCGAGCGACCTGGCGTACAGGATCGCCCCCTGGACGTTCTTGCTGCCCGGATATTCGCCGCGCTCGATCTGCAGCACTTTCAGTCCGGCCTTGGCCATCACGTACGCCGCTGCGTTGCCGGACGGTCCGGCGCCGACGACGATCGCATCGAATTGCGAGGGTTTTTTCATCGTGTTCTCCTCACGCGGCTGCCTTGCCGCGCAGCGCCAGGTGGTCCGCGAACGCCTGCGTCAGCGCCGGGAGCACCTGCAGGGCATTGCCGACGATGCCATAGTGCGCAAAGTCGAAGATCGGTGCGTTCGGGTCGGTGTTGATCGCGACGATCACGTCCGAACTTTCCATGCCGACGCGATGCTGGATCGCGCCGGAAATTCCGGCTGCGATATAGAGCTTCGGCCGCACGGTCTTGCCGGTCTGTCCGACCTGGCGATCGGCCTCGACCCAACCGGCCTGCACACAGGGGCGCGTCGCGCCGACTTCGCCGCCCAGCACGCGCGCCAGTTCGAAGACGAGCCGGAAGTTCTCCGGGTTCTTGAGCCCTTTGCCGCCGCTGACGATCACATCGGCGTAGGGCAGGTTGATGCGGTTGCTGTTTGCGTCGGCGATGAAATCGAGCAACTTCGTCACGATGCCGGACTCCGCCATGCCGAGCGTTGCCTGCACGATTGCTCCGCTGCGGCCGCTCTGCGCGTGCGGCATCGCCATCACGCGCGGGCGCACGGTCGCCATCTGCGGGCGGTACGCAAGCGTCATGATCGTGCATAGCAGCGAGCCGCCGAAGGTCGGCCTCGTCGCGGCGAGCGCGCGCGAAACCGGGTCGATGTTGAGTTCCGTGCAGTCGGCGGTGAGGCCGGTCGCGAGCGTCGTGGCGACCGAACCGGCGAGATCGCGGCCCATCGAGGTCGCGCCGAGCAGCAGGATCTCGGGCTGGTACTGGTTGACGAGGTCGGTGAGTCCTTTCGTGAAAGGCTCGTTGCGATAGCCGAGCAGCACCGGATCGTGGATCAGATAGGCCTTGTCCGCGCCGAAGCCGAAGGCCTCGGCGGCGAACTGTTCGAGCGGCTCGTCCGGGCCGCCGAGCGCCACCACGGCGACGTCGCTGCCCAGCTTGTCGGCGAGCTTGCGCGCTTCACCGAGCAGTTCCCACGAGACGCTGTGCACATGGCCGCGGTCATGTTCCAGAAAGACCCAGACGCCCTTGTAGACCTTGAGGTGTTCGGGCAGTTCGAGATTGCGGCCGCCCGCTCGTTTGGCGGGCGCGGCCGGCTTGGCGTCGGCGGCGGCAGGCGAGTTCATGAGGTCCCCTTCATCAGCAAGTCCGCCTCCAGTGTCGGATGGCGGGTGAATATCTTCTGCAACAGGTTCAGCGACACATCGCGCAGGCTCGAAATGTCCAGTTCCAGCATCTCCGCCTTTTCGCTGCGCGGCGTCGGTCCGAAGACCTTGCTGACCACGGTCGGCGAGCCTTTCAGTCCGATCTTGCTGACGTCCTCGATGCCCGCCTGTTCGCGGTTCCATTTGCGCACGGGAAAACCGGCGGCATGGATCATCGCGGGCAGTGTCGCGAAGCGCAGCTCGTTGGTGTTCTCCAGCATCGTCACGAGACAGGGCAGCGCGGTTTTCAGCACCTGTACGCCGCCTTCCGCGCGGCGCTCGACGACGATCGTGCGGGCATCGAGGTCGGTCTCGACGATTTTCGACACGTAGGTGAGTAGCTGCAGCCCCATGCGTTTGGCGATGCCGGGGCCGACCTGGGCCGTATCGCCGTCGATGGTCTGCTTGCCGGTGAACACGACATCCACCGCCTGTTCCTTCCCGATCTGGCGGATCGCGGCGGCGAGCGCATACGAGGTAGCGAGCGTGTCGGCGCCCGCGAATGCGCGGTCGGTGACGAGCACGGCGTCGTCCGCGCCATAGCCGATGCATTTGCGCAGCGCGTCCTCGGCTTGCGGCGGTCCCATGCAGAGCATCGTGACCTTGCCGCCGAAGCGGTCCTTCAGCCGCAGTGCCTCTTCGAGCGAGAACAGGTCGTAGGGGTTGACGATCGCCGGCACGCCCTGGCGCATGATGGTGTTGGTGACGGGATGAACCCGGATCTGCGCGGAATCCGGAACCTGCTTGATGCAGACGACGATGTGCATGATGGCGCTCCAGGTCAGGCGGCGTCGCGCGTCGGCAACGACGCGCGCAGGTTGTCGAGAGAGACATGCTGGCGGCCGTCCACGTCCTGGAACACCTTGAACACCTTCTCGTCGGCGGGCGTGGACGAGACGAAGTCGCTGTACGCCTTCAGCAGCAGACCGTGATAGACCTTGAACATGGCTGTTTCGTTGTTCTGCGGCATCGCTTCCTGTTGCCGGATGTACTGGAAGAAGCGCTTGAGAATGTGCAGACGGCTGACGTTCACCACTTTCTCGTCGAACGGAATGCCGAAGAAGTGCAGGAAGTCCTCGGCCGACGAGAGGCGTTTCAGTTGCTCGATGAATCCTTGCATGTCGTTACTCCCCACTGGACATGTCGGGCGGTGATGAAAAATGCGCGCTTGGCGTGCAGCGGTCGTCGCAGCCGACGCGGCACGGGGCAGCAACCGCTGCGGGACCCGCTTGCGCGGCCTGTTCGAGATGCGCCACGCGCTCCAGCAGGCAGGCGAGCGCCTTGCCGACGGGTCCGGAATCAGATGGTGATTGAGGTCGAAGCCGTAAGGAGCCGCTCTTGCGCGAGGGGCCACGACGCGCCCCGGGATGCCGGCCACGGTCGCCCCTTCCGGCACCGGACATGCGTGCGACGCACGACAGCCGGCGTGGCGCGTAGTGCCAGCCGCGCGACCACAACGCATGGGCGATACGGCAGGCCGCCATGGCGTGCACGCCGGGATAGATCGTCCACGCCTCGAACCGGCTACGGGCGGCCGGGTCGCGCTGAGCGACGCAGTGCACGTCGCGAGGCAACCGCGGCCACCATGAGGTGTTCGACCTGGCCGTGTCCGTGGGTGCAGGTTCCGGCATGAAGCGGCGATAGTCGCTCACGAGACCTCCCCGAACGTTTCGCTGGCTTCGGACAGAAAACGGTAGAGGTCGCTTGTGCTTGGCGCCTGTTTGTACTGCGTGGCGTACTGGCGGATCCGCGCGAGCAGCATTGGCAGGATGCGCTCGGCTACGTGTACACCGAGGGCGCCGTAGGCTTGTCGAACGCTTTGGGATCCTGAATGCTTGCCGAGCACGACAGAACGCTGCCGGCCGAGTTCGGCCGGGTCGAAGCTTTCGTAGGTCGCGGGATGCTTCGCGATGCCGTCGGCGTGAATGCCTGACTCGTGTGTAAACACGGCGCTGCCGACGATGCTCTTATTGAACGAGACCGTCCTGCCCGACGCGCTTTCGACGAGCCGCGAGATGCCGAGCAGCGCGGTCGTGTCCACGCCAGTGTCGCGTCCCAGCAGATGCCGCGCGCCCATGACGATCTCTTCGAGCGCGGCGTTCCCGGCGCGCTCGCCGAGGCCGTTGACGGTCGTGTTCGCGTGGGTCGCGCCCGCGCGCAGCGCGGCGAGCGTGTTGGCCGTGGCGAGCCCGAGGTCGTCGTGTGCGTGGATCTCGATCTCGATGTCGACGGCGTCGCGCAGTCTTGCGATGGCGTCGTAGGTCGAGAACGGATCGAGTACGCCGAGCGTATCGGCGAAACGCACGCGTTGCGCGCCGTGCTGCTGCGCGCAACGTGCGACGTCGGCGAGGAAGGCGGGGTCCGCGCGGGACGCGTCTTCCATCCCGAGCGAGATCTTGCGGTCGCTTTTCGCCGCTGCGGCGATCACGCGCGCGATCTGCCCGAACACCCAATTGCGCGGCTGACGCAGCTTGTATTGCAGATGGATGTCCGAGACCGGAATCGACAGATGCACGATGTCGGGATTGCAGCGCAGCGCAGCGGCGAGATCGCCGTCGGTCAGGCGTCCCCAGACCATCAGACCGGCATCGAGGTTCAGGTCGACGATCGCGCGGATGCTGGCAATCTCGTCTTCGCCCATGGCCGGAATGCCGATTTCGAGTTCGGCGACGCCGGCTTTCGATAGCGCCGTCGCGATCGCGCATTTCTCCTCGCGCGTGAACGCGACGCCGGCGGTCTGTTCGCCGTCGCGCAGGGTGGTGTCGTTGATGATCGGGACGGACATGTGTGTGGTCTCTCAAGTTGTCGCCATGAGATTTGCAAGGGTTGTGCCAGCAGCGCTTTGCGGCTGGACGCAGGCTTGTGGCCGCGATTAGACGACGCGGATGTCGCGTATGAAGGGCGTGTTGTGGGGTTGCGCGTGTCGCGAATGTGCTGTTCCGGACAGCGTGAACAGGCGTTCTCGACCGGATGGCGGTGTCAGCGCTCGCGCGCGAAGTTGCGCGTGTGCTTCGGCAATGCGATGGTCAGGTCTGCATCGCGCAGCTTCACGCAGCACGCAAGGCGCGATTGCGCGTCCAGGCCCCACGCGTGGTCTAGCTGGTCGCACTCCTCATCATCGGGCGCGGTCAGCGAAGCGCCGCCCGCGCGCACGTAGACGTGGCAGGTCGCACAGGCGGCCACCATTTCGCAGGCATGTTCGATGGCAATGCCCGATTCGAGCAGGCCGTCGCACAGCGATGCGCCGCGTTTGACCTCGATTACGCGTCCTTCGGGGCACAACTCGGCATGAGGAAGCACGTGTACGCGTGGCATGATGGGATCCGTTCAGGCGAGACTGTCGAGTGTGCGGCCCGCGAGCGCCTGACGAATTGATGCATTCATCCGGCGTGCGGCGAATTCAGCGGTAGCGTGTGAGAGCGTTTCGGCTGCCGCGCGCAGCGCATCGAGCGGTACACCGACTTCGAGCGCCTCCGCCACGCCGAACAGGCTTTGCCGGATCGCGGCGAGCTCCGTTTCCGGGAGCAACGCGGCGTCGGCGGCCAGCGCCGTTTCGGTCGCATCCAGCAGGCGCCTGGCGTCGACTTGCGCTTCGCGCAGCGCGCGCAATTGCATGTCGTCGAGCGAGGTGTCGAAGGCCGCTTTCAGCATCGCGGCGACCTGCGCGTCGCTCAGGCCGTACGAGGGCTTGACCTCGACGTGCGCTTCGGTTCCGGTCGTCTGCTCCCGGGCGGTCACGGCGAGCAGGCCGTCGGCGTCGATCTGGAACGTCACCCGAACGCGCGCGGCGCCCGCGACCGCGGCGGGAATGCCGCGCAATTCGAAACGCGCGAGCGAGCGACAGTCCGCGACCGATTCGCGCTCGCCCTGAACGACGTGGATCGACATTGCGGTCTGTCCGTCCTTGTACGTCGTGAATTCCTGCGCGCGGGCGACGGGCAGCGTCGAGTTGCGCGGAATGATCTTCTCGACGAGACCGCCCATCGTTTCGAGCCCGAGCGACAGCGGACAGACATCGAGCAGCAGCCAGCCGTCGCCGTTGCCGTTTCCCGCGAGGACGTCCGCCTGCCTGGCCGCGCCGAGTGCGACGACCTGGTCGGGATCGATGTCCGCGAGCGGCTCGCAGCCGAACAAGCCGCGCACCGCGTCGCGCGCGAGCGGCATGCGGGTTGAACCGCCGACCAGCACCACGCCGTCGATATCGGCGCTGTGCAACCTGGCGTCGCGCAGTGCGCGGCGTGTGGCAGCGATGGTCCGGTCGATCAGCGGCTGGCAGAGCGCGCCGAATACCGCGCGCGACAGCGTGCGCTGCCAGGTGGCGCCGTCGGGCTGCGTCAGCGCGACCTCGACCGTGTCCGATTGCGACAGTGCCTCCTTCGCGGTGCGCGCCGCCATCAGCAGTGTGCGCTGCTCGCGCGGCGCGAGTGCGGCAACGCTGGCGACGCCGTGTGCGTTGCACAGCCAGTGCGCCACCGCGTGATCGAAATCGTCTCCGCCGAGCGCCGCGTCGCCACCCGTGGCGAGCACTTCGAAGACGCCCTTCGAGAGCCGCAGGATCGAGATGTCGAACGTGCCGCCGCCCAGGTCGTAGACCGCGAATGTGCCTTCGGCCGCGCGGTCGAGCCCGTAGGCCACGGCGGCGGCGGTCGGCTCGTTCATCAGCCGCAGCACGGTGAGTCCGGCGAGTCTCGCTGCGTCCCTGGTCGCCTGGCGTTGCGCATCGTCGAAGTAGGCGGGCACGGTGATCACCACGCCCGCGAGTTCGCCGCCGAGCGCGGCTTCGGCTCGCGTGCGCAGCGCGCGCAGGATTTCGGCCGAGACCTCCACCGGCGAGCGCTCACCCGCGGCCGTCGCGACGTGCACCATGCCGGGCCGGTCGACGAAGCGATAAGGCAGCGCGTCGGCATCGGGCAGATCGGCAAGACGCCGCCCCATGAAACGCTTCACCGAGACGATGGTGTTGGCCGGATCGTCGGCTTGCTGCATTTGCGCCTCGCGTCCCACGCGCGCTTCGCCTGACGCCAGATAGCGCACGACGGAAGGAACGAGCGGCGAGCCTTCCGTGTCCGGCAACACGCGCGCCACGGCGCTCTGGACCGTGGCGACGAGCGAGTTCGTCGTCCCGAGGTCGATGCCTGCCGCGAGCCGGTGCTGATGCGGGGCGGCGGCGCGGCCGGGTTCAGCGATCTGTAGCAGGGCCATGTCGATATCTTCCCGGCAGATGGACCGGAAGGCTCAGACCGCGAAGCTTTCTCCGCATCCGCAGTTTGCCTTCGCGTTCGGGTTGTGGAACTTGAAGCCTTCATTCAGGCCTTCGCGCACGAAATCGAGTTCGGTGCCGTCGAGTATCGGCAGGCTGCGTGGATCGACCACGATCGTCACGCCATACGCCTCGAAGCACTGGTCCTCGACGTTCGGTGTATCCACGAATTCGAGCGCATACGCGAAACCCGAGCAGCCGCTCGTCTTGACCGCGACGCGCAGTCCGACGCCGCTGCCGCGCTTTTGCAGCGACCTCGCGACGTGCCGCGCCGCAGCCGGGGTGAGAGAGACGGTCATGGCGGGCCTCACACGGAGAAGGAGCTGCCGCAGCCGCAGGTGCTCTGGGCGTTCGGGTTCTGGATGACGAAACGCGAGCCTTCGAGGCTGTCTTCGTAGTCGACGCGCGCGCCCAGCAGATACTGCTGGCTCATCGCATCGATCAGCAGCGTGACGCCGTCGGTGACAATCTGCATGTCGTCTTCGGCGACCTGGTCGTCGAACGAGAATCCGTACTGAAAGCCCGAGCAGCCGCCGCCGGACACATAGAGTCGGAGCTTGAGCCGGGGATTGCCTTCTTCCTCGATCAGCGACGCGACCTTGGCGGCCGCGCGCGCGGTGAAGTCCAGGAAGGACGGCGGGGATTCGGGAGCGGCCGTGGCCGCTTGCTGGAGTGTTTCCATCGTGCTTGTCCTCGTTCGGGTGAGTGCGTTCAGTTCGTGCCGGACGTGCAGGCCGGCTGTTCGGTCGTGAATTCGACGCTGTCTCGCGCCGCCATTTCGTCAGGCTCGGCCGCGCGGCGCCGCGCGCGGAAATCGGCCACGGCGGCCTTGATGGCATCCTCGGCGAGGATCGAGCAATGGATTTTCACCGGCGGCAGTGCGAGAGCTTCGGCGATCTGCGTATTGCGGATCGTCATCGCCTCGTCGAGCGTCTTGCCCTTGACCCATTCGGTGACCAGCGAACTGGACGCGATCGCCGAGCCGCAGCCATAGGTCTTGAACCTCGCGTCCTCGATCACGCCCAGGCCGTTCACGCGAATCTGCAACCGCATCACGTCGCCACAGGCGGGCGCGCCGACCATGCCGGTGCCCACCGCGTCGTCGTCCTTGCCGAACGAGCCCACGTTGCGCGGATTTTCATAGTGATCGAGAACCTTGTCGCTGTAAGCCATGATGTGCTCCCTGGTAGCGTGCCGGACGGGGCTGGGCATCAGTGCCCGGCCCACTGGACAGAATGAAGATCGACGCCGGCCTGCGCCATGTCCCACAACGGACTCATGCCGCGCAGCCGTTCGACCACGCGTGTCACCTGCGCAATGGCGAAATCGATCTCCTCCGCCGTCGTGAAGCGCCCGGGCGAGAAACGGATCGAACTGTGCGCGAGCGCGTCGTCGCGTCCCATCGCGCGCAGCACGTAGCTGGGTTCGAGGCTCGCGGACGTGCAGGCCGAACCGGAAGACACCGCGATGTCCTTCATGCCCATCAGCAGCGATTCGCCTTCGACGTAGCGGAAACTGACATTGAGGTAATGCGGTGCACCGCGCGCGAGGTCGCCGTTGACCTCGATTGCGTCGATGGCCTGCAATCCCGCCCACAGCCGGTCGCGCAGCATGCGGATGCGCTCGTTGTCGGCGCGCATGCTCTTGCGGGCGAGCCAGAATGCCTCGCCCATGCCGACGATCTGGTGCGTCGGCAGCGTGCCTGAACGCATGCCGCGCTCATGCCCGCCGCCGTGCATCTGCGCGTCGATGCGCACGCGCGGGCGGCGGCGCACGTAAAGCGCGCCGATGCCTTTCGGGCCGTAGATCTTGTGCGCGGAGAACGACATCAGGTCGACCGGCAGCGCGTCGAGGTCGATCGGCACTTTGCCGGCCGCCTGCGCAGCATCGACGTGCAACAGCACGCCGCGCGCGCGGCACAGCGCACCCAGCGTGGCGATGTCCTGCACGGCGCCCGTTTCGTTGTTGACCAGCATCACCGACGCGAGCACGGTGTCGGGCCGCAGCGCGGCCTCGAACACAGCCGGGTCGACGAGGCCGTCCGGCAGCACCGGCAGCACGGTCACCTCGAAGCCTTCGCGTTCGAGCTCGCGCATCGTGTCGAGCACGGCCTTGTGTTCGGTCGCGAGCGTCACGAGGTGCTTGCCGCGCGAGCGGTGGAAGTGTGCGGCGCCCTTCAGCGCGAGGTTGTCCGACTCGGTCGCGCCCGAAGTCCAGACGATTTCGCGCGGGTCGGCGTTCACGAGGCTGGCCACCTGCTCGCGGGCGAGTTCCACGGCTTCGTCGGCGGCCCAGCCGAACGCATGCGAGCGGCTCGCCGGGTTGCCGAAGATCTGTGTCATATAGGGCAGCATGCGCCGCGCGACGCGCGGGTCCACCGGCGTGGTGGCGGCGTAGTCCAGATAGACGGGCTGAACGCGGGATTCGGGATCACGGGTGGCATCCGGCATGGCGGGCTCCCTGGCAGCGGTGGATGGAACAGGCAGGCGAAAATTCGCAACATCCATGCCACGGCTTTTTTTAGCCGGCTATCGTTGTCTTCTGGCGCGGGGTGTATTTTTTTGTACGTAACCGGCACCGGATTGCAGTTCAGGTTTGTTGCGTTTGTCGGCTTTGTCGGCTCGCCCTGCAATCTGACGAGGCGCTTGCCCGGTATGGGCTGAATCTTGCTTTATCGGGATTTGTGCTGCTGTTGCGCCGTGGTGCCTCGACCGGGCCACAGCACGAGCGGAGGGATTCATGCAGAAGTCAGGTGCAGGCGAGGCCCGTCGTGAGCTCGACGCGGTCTATGAAGTCAGCAAGACGCTCGTGTCGTCGCTGGATGTCGCACAGACGTTCCGCACGTCGCTGCAGTATCTCCTGAACGCGCTCGACTGGCGGCGTGCCTTCGTCGTGGTAGCGGAATCCGACGGCGAGTTGCAGGGCATGTGCAGCGCCGGCCTGTCGAGCGACGAGCATCGGCGCATCCGGTTTCATCCGGGAGAGGGCATCGTCGGACGCGTGTTCAAGAGCGGCATGCCCGCGGTCGTGCCGGACGTGCGCGACGAGCCCGTGTTTCTCGACCGCACCGGCAGTGCGGGCGAGCCCGGCGAGTTCGGCGACGCACGCGTCGCGCTGCTCGCGACGCCGATCCGGGTGGAGCGCAATACGCTCGGCGTGCTCGCGGTGTTCTGCATCAATCCGGGCGGCACGCGCATGTTCGCGGGCGACCTCGATCTGATGAAGATCGTCTCGACCTTGATGGCGCAGGCGCTGCTGCTTCATCGCAGCGTGAGCGCCGCGCACGATCGCATGCAGGAAGAGGTCCGGCGCATGCAGAAGGCGATTCGCCCGGCGCCGCCGCTCGATCACGTGGTTGGCGTGTCCGAGCCCATGCAGCGCATCTTCGAGCAGGTTCATCAGGTGGCGCCCGCGCGCACCACCGTGCTGCTGCGCGGAGAAAGCGGCACGGGCAAGGAAGTGATCGCGCGGGCGATTCACCGCCTTTCGCCGCGCAGCGAGCAGGCGTTTGTGTCGGTCAACTGCGCGGCCTTGACGGAGTCGCTGCTCGAAAGCGAACTGTTCGGTCACGAAAAAGGCGCTTTCACCGGCGCGCAGGGCCAGCGCAAGGGCCGCTTCGAACTGGCTCACGGCGGCACGCTCTTTCTTGACGAGATTGGCGACATCTCGCCCTCGTTCCAGGCGAAGCTGCTGCGCGTGCTACAGGAGCGCGAGTTCGAGCGGGTCGGCGGCGCGTCGGCGGTGAAAGTCGACGTGCGGCTGATTCTCGCCACGAATCGCAATCTCGAACGCATGGTGAAAGAAGGCGAATTCCGCGCCGACCTCTATTACCGCATCAACGTGGTGAGCATCCAGTTGCCGCCGCTTCGCGAGCGGCGCGAGGACATTCCGGCAATGGCGGAGTATTTTCTCGATCGCTTCAACCGCGACAATGGCCGTGCGCTGCACTTCAGCACGGACGCGATGCGCGTGTTGACGAGCTGCTACTGGCCCGGCAACGTGCGCGAGCTGGAGAACTGCGTCGAGCGCACGGCAACGATGACGCATGGCGACCTCATCGACCGTCTCGCCTTTCTGTGTCAGGAAGATCAGTGCCTGACGCGGGTGCTGCATCACATCGAGCGGGAGGACGCCGTGCGGCCGGCGCGTCTCGCCGAGATTCCGATTCGCGAGATTCCTGGCATACCGGGCATACCGGGCGGTGGGCCGCACGAAGACGATTTGCCGTTCGCGTTGCCGGACGATCTGGCCGACGACAGCGTCGCCGACGGCTTTCATCCCGGCGATGGGGACGAAGGCAAGCCGGAGGGCGAGCGCGAGCGGCTCATCTGGGCAATGGAGCGCTGCGGCTGGGTTCAGGCCAAGGCCGCGCGCCTGCTCAGGATTACGCCGCGGCAGATCGGCTACGCGCTGCACAAATACGGTATCGAGGTTCGGCGCTTCTAGCTCGTCGCTTTCGCCGCTTCTCCTTCGGCGGCCCTTCACGCTCCACCGGCGGCCGGCTACGCCGCGATGGTCCGTGTCTTTACGCAAATTCCATAGCATGACGAAATAATGTTGGCTTTGTCGCAACCGCGACAGAAACCGGCGGCCTCGTTGAGTTTGCGTGTCTGCTCGCGCAACAAAGCGCACGCGCGATTCGCCCAAACCCGCGTCCAGACGGGCTTTGCACTAATGGCATGAATCTGGCTTTTATCTCCTGCACGTAGTCACGTCCGGTTGCGAGGAGATATCCATGCAAGATAACGCGAGTGCCAGCATGCTGGCCGCCGCTGCCTATATCGGCATCGGCCAGATCAAGCCTCTGGGGACGGCCGTCGACGCGCCGGCTGCCGGAGGCGGTTGTGGTTCGCAAGGCGGCGACGGCAAGGCCAGTTGCGGTTCGTCGGGCGGTCCCGACGACATGCCTCCCGAGGTTTGGGAGAAGGTCAAGAACCATCCCTGCTATTCGGAAGAGGCGCATCACCATTACGCACGCATGCATGTGGCCGTCGCGCCTGCCTGCAACATCCAGTGCAACTACTGCAACCGCAAGTACGACTGCTCGAACGAGTCGCGCCCCGGCGTGGTGTCGCAAAAGCTCACGCCCGAGCAGGCCGTGAAGAAGGTGGTCGCCGTCGCGAGCGAGATCCCGCAGATGACCGTGCTCGGCATCGCCGGCCCTGGCGATTCGCTGGCCAATCCGAAGAAAACCTTCGACACCTTCCGCATGCTTCAGGAGCAGGCGCCCGACATCAAGCTGTGCCTGTCCACCAACGGGCTCGCGCTGCCGGATCTCGTCGACGAAATCTGCCAGTACAACATCGACCACGTGACGATCACGATCAACATGGTCGATCCGGCCGTCGGCGAAAAAATCTACCCGTGGATTTTCTGGGACCACCGGCGCATAACCGGCTACGAAGCCGCGCGGATTCTGCACGAACGGCAGATGAAGGGCCTCGAGATGCTGACCGCGCGCGGCGTGCTCACGAAGATCAATTCGGTGCTGATTCCGGGCATCAACGACGACCACCTGATCGAGGTGAACCGCGAAGTGAAAAAGCGCGGCGCGTTTCTGCACAACATCATGCCGCTCATCTCGGAGGCGGAGCACGGCACGCACTTCGGGCTGACCGGCCAGCGCGGGCCGAGCGCGCAGGAACTCAAAACCGTGCAGGACGCGTGCATGGGCGGCGCGAACCTGATGCGCCACTGCCGCCAGTGCCGCGCGGATGCGGTGGGGCTGCTCGGCGAGGATCGCAGCGAGGAATTCACGCTCGACAAAATCGAGCAGATGGAAGTGGTCTACGACCTCGAGCGCCGGCGCGAATACCAGAGCCGCGTCGAGGCCGAACGCGAGGCGCAGCACGCGGCGAAGCAGGAAGCGCTGGCCGCCGCGCAGGCGATCGACATGGCCGACGATCTGAAGGTGCTGGTCGCTGTCGCGACGAAGGGCGGGGGACGCGTGAACGAGCACTTCGGCCATGTCACGGAGTTCCAGATTTTCGAGGTGAGTGCAACCGAGGCGCTGTTCGTCGGCCATCGTCGCGTGGATCTGTACTGCCAGGGCGGCTATGGCGACGACGAGCAGTTGCCGTCCGTCGTGCGCGCGATCAACGACTGTCATGCGGTGCTGGTCGCGAAGATCGGCGCGTGCCCGCGCGACGAACTTGCGCAGGCGGGCATCGAGCCGGTGGACCAGTACGTTGGCGAGTTCATCGAGAAGGCCGCGCTCGCATGGTTCAACGATTACCGCAGCCGGGTCGCGAGCGGTGCGATCACGCACGCGGACCGCGGCGACGCCGCGATCCGGCAGGGCGCGTTCACGGGCGCGGCGGCCTGAAGACTGCGCTGAACGCCCCCCACGATCATTCATTGCGAGGAGTATCCCCATGAGCCTGAAAATCATTGCGTCCACCTGCACCGGCTGCTCGGCGTGCGAGCCGGAATGCCCGAACGTCGCCATCAACGAGAAGGGCGGCGTCTTCGCGATCGACCCGAAGAAATGTACGGAATGCGAAGGGCATTTTGATAGCCCGCAGTGCATCGCCGTTTGCCCGGTGGACGGCTGCATCGTTCACGCCTGATCCACGGTGCGCGCCGCGTATCGAACGACGCGGCGCGAGCCCGACAGCATAACTGGAGAAGATTCGCATCATGCTGCCCAACCTTACCGTTACGCCGGCCGCCGAGAAGTTCATGCGCCGGATCGTGCGCTTTTCCGGCCTGCCTGCTGGCGCAGGCTTTCGTTTGTTCGTGAGCCCCGGCGGCTGCTCGGGCTACAACGCCGCGTTCAGCGCGGAGGCCGCGCCGCAGGCGGGCGAGCAGGTGCTGGAAATCAATGGACTGCACCTTTTCCTTGCGGCGCAGAGCCGCCTGTTGCTCGATGGCATGACGATCGATTTCGTCGAGACGGCGACCCAGTCGGGCCTCACCTTCGCGAGCCCGAACCAGGCGCCGTGTGCGTGCAGCAGCGCGGGCGCGAGCGAGCCGGGCGTCGCGCGCATCGACGTGGGCGCGATCGGACGCGGGCGTCCACCGTTGCCGCCGCAGGCATCGTGAAACCGGCCGGTGCGACGATGCAGACGCTGACGCCCGCCGCCGACGCCATGGACGACGCGCTCGCCCGCTTCGCGCAGTCGGCGCTCGGCGGCGGCCTTGCGTCCGAGGCGGCGCAACTCCTGGCCGAAGCGGGCCGCGTGCGCGAGCGGCCGGCCGAAGCGCTCGGGCTGCTGGAGCGGGCGCGCGCCGTTGCCCCGGCTCACCCGGCGCCTCTGATCGCGCTCTACCGGTTTCACTTCTATGGCCATCGGTTGGCCGACGCGCGCGCGGTGGGCGAGGATGCGCTGTCGATTGCGCGATCCGTGCTCGGCGCGGATTTCGGGCGCGAGCCGCCGTCGCGCGATGCCGTGCGCTACGACGCCGCCGTGCGTTTCTATCTGTTCACGCTGAAGGGGCTCGCGTATCTGCACATGCGTCTGGGCGAACTGGCACGGGCGCGGGCGCTGCTAGCAGAACTGCGAAGCCTCGACCCGGAAGACCAGGTTGGCGGCGCGGTGCTGCTGCATGTACTGATGCACCGCGAGGACGACATCGACGGTGACGGAGCGGGCGTGCCGCGTGCGTATCCGGCGCGCGGCTGGGCGGTGCCGTCATGAACGCGCGCCGCGCCGTGCACGCGCCATCGGGCGACATCCCGCCTTGTCACTGGCAAGGCGGCCCGGTCGACTGCGCGGCCTGCGCACATCGGGGCTTGCGCGAGATGCCGGACGGGGCAGGATGCGAGCCCGGCCACGCGTGCATGCAGGATGCGTACGCGCGGCGCATCGACCGCTTTTTCCGCTGGCATCCGGAGCTCGGCAATGCGCATCTCGATCATCCGTATTTCGAGGTGCGCGCGATAGCCGCGCGCCATGCCGATGTGTTCAGGCTGCCCGCACTGATCGACGACGCCGACGAGACCGTCCGCCTGCAAATCGCGCTGCGCCTGCCGCAGGCGCATCTCGCGCGCATGGCTCGGGACCCGCACCGTGAGGTGCGGATTCGCGTCGCGCAGCGGCTCGAACCGGCGGCGCTGGCCCAGCTGCGCACGGATAGCGATTATGGCGTGCGCGAGTGGGTGGCGCGGCGTCTGCCTTCGGGGCTGTTGCCGTTGATGGCGCAGGACCCGGATTGGGTCGTGAGAATGCGGGTCGCCGAACGCATTGAGATGCCGGCGCTGCTGCGCATGGCCGACGATGGAGAAGCCGAGGTGAGGCGCATCGTGGCGACACGCCTGCCGCCCGCGCTCGCGACGCGCTTTTTCCACGACGCCGACTGGCGCGTGCGCTGGGAAGCCGCGCGGCGCGCCCAGCCCCACACGTTGACGCCGCTGCTGACCGATCCGGACGACGAGGTGCGCGCGCTAGCCCGGCAGCGCAGCGGAGCGCCCCCCGACGTCCGCGACGCTGCGATACGGCCTTGCGCGGGAGCGAGCCATGGGTGACATCAACCGGGACGACGACACGGTCGAGATCGCATTCCCGCCGCGTTTCAGCTTCGGCGAGCGCGTGATCGCCCGCTCGGCGATTCGCAACGACGGCACCTACACCGGCAAGGATATCGGCGAGGTGCTGGTGAGCAAGGGCGACGTCGGCTACGTCACGAGCATCAACACGTTCCTGCAGCAGTTCTACATCTACGCGGTGGACTTCGTCGAAACCGGTCATCGGGTGGGCATGCGCGCGAAGGAGTTGTGCACGCTCGATCACCTTCCGGACGACGTGCTCGAGCGCTTCGGCGAGCGCGCCGCCGCGCTGCGCACGATCGGCACGGGCAGCGACGAGGGGACGGCGCGATGAGCATGGAACCGATTGAGCCCGCCTACGCGTGGGGCATGCGTGTGATCGCACTCGACGATCTGTGCAATGACGGCAGCTATCCGGACCGAGGCGTAGGCGAGTGCCTGGTGATTGCGGGCGCGGTGGGCGAGATCGTCAACGTGGGGAGGGTGGTCGAGAGCGGCGAGCCGGTGTATCTCGTCGAATTCGGCCGCCGCGTCGTCGGCTGCACGGAAGACGAGATCGCGCCCGCGCCCGCCGGGCTGCTACCCGAGGAAGGCGAGGTCGAATCATGACGACGCCGACGACATGGGGCGAAGGGTGCGGAGAACCATGCGCACGGAACGCGCCGTCCGCCGCGCATGTTGCCGATGCGGGCGACGCACGCGTGGCCGATTTCACGCAGCGCCAGATCGAGCGCGCGCTGCGCAACCGCGTGCGCTACCGGTACGTGCGGGCGCGTGTCGCGCGGGAGCCCGAAGGGTATCGGATCGAAAGCCCGTGCTGCTCGCGCAACGTCGACCCGGCGGGCGGCGTGATCGACATTGCGTGGCTCGCGCGGGACGAGGACGGCCAGTGGCATCTGCATGCGCGGGACCACGCCGCGCGCCGCTGGGTGGCGCAATACGCGAGTCACGACCTGGCCATGCTGCTGAACCGTCTGTGCGTGGATGCCGCGCGCGTGTTCTGGCCTTGAAGTACTGACGACGGAGCCCGCGATGATCTACCTCGACCACAACGCGACGACGCCGACCGCTCCCGGCGTGGTGCAGGCCATGCTGTCGGTCATGACCGATGTCTGGGCCAATGCGTCCTCGCAGCATGCGCTGGGTCAGCAAGCCAGACGCGCGCTCGCGGCGGCGCGCGCGACGGTCGCGCGCGTGCTGGGCTGCAAGCCGTCGGAGGTGATCTTCACCAGCGGCGCGACCGAGGCGAACCATCTGGCCGTGCTGGGCCTGCATGCGGCGGTCCAGGAGCCGGGCCGCCGCCGGATCGTGCTGAGCGCGGTCGAGCACGCGGCGCATCTTGCGCTGGCGCGCGTGCTGATCGAGCAGGGCGTGCCGGTCGACTTCATCGGCGTGCACGCGGACGGCACGCTCGACCTCGATAGCGCCTCGCGTCTGATCGGCCCCGACGTCGCGCTGGTTTCGCTGATGGCGGCGAACAACGAGACCGGCGTGCTGATGCCGGTCGAGGCAGTGCATGCGCTCGCGCATGCCGCTGGCGCACGGATGCATGTCGATGCAACGCAGGTAGTCGGCAAGGCGCCGTTCCACTTTTCGCGGCTTGGCGTCGATGCCGTTTCGTTGTCGGCTCACAAGGTTCGCGGACCGAAGGGAATCGGGGCATTGCTGCTGCGCCAGGGCACGGCATTGCAGCCGCAGATGCAAGGCAGCCAGGAGCGGCGCAGGCGCGGCGGCACCGAGAACCTGGCCGCCATCGCGGGCTTCGCGGCCGCACTCGACGCGCTAGGCGATGTCGCCGCGAAGGCCGCCCACACCGCGAAGCTGCGCGACGCGCTCGAACGCGGACTGCGCGATGCGCTGCCCGGCGTGCAGGTGTTTTCCGCCGCTGCGCCGCGGCTCGCGTGCACGAGCTACTTGCGTTTTGGCGTGTTGCCGGCCGAGGTGGTGCTGCATCGGCTCGAACAGATGGGCGTGTGCGCGTCGTCCGGTTCGGCATGCGCGTCGGGCGGCAGCGAGCCGTCGCATGTGCTCGCCGCGATGGGCGTGCCGCGCGACGAAGCGCTGGCGGCCGTGCGCCTGTCGCTCGGCGAGGCGACGACCGCGCACGACATCGACTATCTGCTGGCGGCGTTGCCGCCTTTGCTCGCGCCGCTACTCGAAAGCGAGGCCGTCCGCGCGGCCTGAATTTTTTCCAGGAACCCAGGAGCTACCGTCGTGAAAGTCATGATCCGCAGGGACAGCAAGGGCACATTGAGCGCGTACGTGCCGAAGAAGGATCTGGAGGAGCCGATCGTCTCGATGGCGCGGCCCGAGATGTGGGGCGGGCTCATCACGCTCGCGAATGGCTGGCAGCTCGAACTGCCCGCGATGGCGGACGACACCGCGCTGCCCATCACGGTCGAGGCCCGGCGCGTGGCGAACGGCGAGGACTGACATGGCGCTCGATACCGATCAGATCCAGGCGATCGCCGAGGTGCTCGGCACCGCGCCGACGCTGCTGGACGCGGCGGCGAGCTTGCGCCAGCGTTTTCCGGCGGTGCGTGCCGTGCGGATCAGCGCGGCCGAGATGCGGGATGAAACGCCGGCGCTCGAGGTGGGCGGCCGCCGCGTCTATTTCGCCATGTCGGACGGGATGTGCGTGTCCGTCACCCGCGAGGCCAGCGAAGCCGTCATGGTCATCTTCACCGAAGACGGAGCCGCGCATGGAGATCGATGAGATCGCCCTGAGCGAACCGGCCTGCGGCGCGCGCGAAATCGAACTCGTCAACGCCGTGCTGCAATCGCCGCGCTGGAGCAGCGGCCCGATGCTCGGATCGTTCGAGGCCGCATTTGCCGGCTGGAGCGGCCGCGCGCACGCCGTCGCGGTGGCGAGCGGCACGCTCGGCACGTGGATCGCCTTGCGCGCGCTCGGCATCGGTCAGGGTGACGAAGTGATCTGCGCCTCGCACACCTGGCATCAGGTGGCGCAGGCGATCACGCTGGCGGGTGCGACGCCGGTGTTCGCCGATATCGACTACTGGAGCGGCTGCCTGAACGTCGCGAAGGCCGAACAGAAGATTGGCGCACGCACGCGCGCGATCCTCGCGGGCAACACCAACGGGCATCCGGCCGCCTGGGGGCCGTTGCGCGCGCTGGCCGACGCGCATGGCCTGCGGCTGATCGAGGACAGCACCGAGGCGCTCGGCTCGCGCTACATGGGCCGCGCGGTCGGGTCTTTCGGCGATGTGTCGGTGTTCGACTTCTCGGCGCCGTCGGCGTTGTGCGCGGGAGAAGGCGGGATGCTCGTCACCGACGACGAGCGTCTCGCGCACGAACTGCGCTATCTGCGTCAGCGGCGGATTGCGGACCGCGGGTCCGTGTCGGTCGGCTCCCGCGTGCCGATGCAGGCGGGCATGAGCGAGCTGAGCGCCGCGCTCGGGCTGGCGCAGCTCGCGGGGCTCGACGAGCGGCTCGCGCAGCGCAAGCAGGTGGAGGCCTGGTATCACGAAGCGATGCAGAGCTTCGAGGGCATCAAGCCGCCGTATCTCGCGGAGGATGTCGAGGAAGTGCACTGGATGCTCTATGTCGTGCATCTCGGCAAGCGCTTCACGCAGAGCGCCCGCGCGCAGATGATCGACGACATGCAGGCGTGCGGCATCGAAACGGCCGCGTACAGCCATCCGCTACACGAGCAGTTCCACTACATGAACGCCGCCGATGCCATCGGACGCCGGCGCGGCACGTTGCCCGATACGGAGCGCATCGGCGACCGCGCGCTCGCCTTGCCGCTGCACACGCTGCTCGACGCGGATCAGGTCCGCTACATCGTCAAGACGCTCAAGGACACCGCGACGAATGTCGGCGCGGGCGCCGCCATCTATTTGTGAGGGATCGCATTCATGAGTCTCGCTTCATTTTCCGTCGAGAGCATCGCCAGCCGGATCGGGGATGGCGCCGTCATTCCGTATCTCGGTCCGGGCATGCTCGCGCTGTGCCCGGACGCAAGCGTGCCCGCGACCACCGTCGCGCTCGCGCAGTTGATGACCGCGAAAGTCAGCGTGCCGCACAAGATCCGCAACCGGCTCACGCAGGCCGCGCAGTTCATCGAAAACTTCAAGCACCGCAAGTCGGTGGTGAGCCTTGTGAACGACGCGTTTGGCATGACGCCGACACCCTCGGCGCTGCACCGGGCGCTTGCGTCGAGCGGCGCGGGGCTGTACGTCGACAGCTGGTATGACGACACCTTCGCGGCGGCGCTGGCCAGCGCGCGTCCGGGCGGACAGTGGGCGCAGGTGCAAGGGCTGTCGCAGTCGGAGCACTTCGGACAGTGGTTCGGCGCGTATGACGCGCTTGGCGCGCCGCTCGCCGACGTGCCGGAGTCGGGTGCGCTGCTCTACAAGCCGATCGGCGCGCGCGCGCCGGCGTCCAACTATCTGGTGTCGGACAGCGACTATGTCGAGGTGCTGACCGAAATCGACATTCAGACGCCGATTCCGCCCGCCGTGCAGGCATGGCGCACGGGACGCAGCTTTCTGTTTCTCGGCTGCCGTTTCGACGACCAGCTCGCGCGCAGCTTCGCGCGCCAGATCATGAAGCGCTCGTCGGACGTGCATTGGGCGGTGCTGCCGGACGAGCCCACCCGCATGGAGGCGCGCTTTCTCGACGAGCAGCGCATCACCCGTATCGCGTCCCCGCTTGCGACGTTCGCTGACGAACTCGTCAGCGCATTGCGGCCGGCGATGGCCGCCTGATTTTGTCTCCGTTTTTTTCGCCCCTTCCTTTCCACAAGAAACATCATGACGATACTGACCGTACTGCCTTCGGGCAAGACCTATGACGCGACGACCGGCGCCACGCTGCTGAAAGCCCTGCTCGATGCGGGCGAACCCATCGCGCACAAGTGCGACGGCAAGGCCGAATGCGGAGCGTGCCACTTGTTTGTACAGGAAGGGCGCAAGAGTCTCTCGAAGATTCAACGGATGGAGAACGAGAAGCTCGACTCGATTGTCGGTGTCGGGTCGAAGTCGCGCCTCGCGTGCCAGGCGGTGCTCGGCGAGGAGCCCGTGACCGTCGAGCTGCTAGGCTTTGTCTGATGGGACATCGGCGATGACCGCCACCGAGGCGCCGCCGCTCGATATCGCCATCATTGGTGCTGAGCCACGCATGGCTGGACCGGTATGAGCGGGGCGCGCACGATCGAGGACAGCGCACGCCTGTCGATCGTCGAGCAGTCGGGTGTGGTCGTGATGACGCTCGTCGAAGGGCTCGCGCGCGATGAGTTGTTGCGCTCGCGCCGGCCACGCTGCTTTGGCTGCGCCTACATCGCCAGCGCCAGGGCCCGCTGTTCCAGATGACGATTTGACCGCCGCGCAGTTGGCGCACGGCGGTCTTTCAGCTTTGGCCCAGCAGCTTCTTGCGCCCGGCCGCCGAGTAGTGGCTCAGATGCCCTTCGCGCGCGGCCTGGCGGCGCGCCGACGCGATGATCGCCTTGCTGCGGCCCGGCGGCGCGGGCGCGCTGACCTGTTTGTCGAGCAGGGAGCCGCCGCAATGGGGGCAGAGCGGCGTCGTCCCGGCACGCACCAGCGCTTCGAAGTGCAAGTGGCAATTGCGGCATTGATAGTCGTAAAGCGGCATCGCGGCATTCCTGTTCAATGAGCGGCGGCGGCACAATCGCCCGTCGCGGCGGCGCAGCCTTCGAACGATCGCGGTGGGTGGCCGAGGCCTTCGGGCAGTGCGAGTCCGACCCACGCGTGAACGCGCGCCGTATCGAAGCCCACCATGCGCGTGTTGTCCGCTTCCATCAGCGGCCTGCGAATCAGCAGCGGCTGGGCGAGCAGCAGGGCGAGCGCGCTCCCGGCGTCCAGCGATTCGGGCGTGATCCGCCCTGACTTGATGTCCGGCGCGGCGCGGTTGAACCACTCGTGCACCGGCAGCGGTTCGAGAAACGCGAACAGCGTTCTCGGCGTCCAGCGCCAGCGCAGCAGATTGCGCACCTCCAGCGTATGGCCCGCGGCGACGAGCAGCGCTCTTTGTTTTGCATTGCCGCCGCATCCGGGTTTTTCGTAGAACGTAATGTGTGTCATGGTGTGAAGTCCTGGCGTCAAGTCCTGATGTGGGTGCCACAGTCGAACGCGTCCGGGCGTGGTCTGCCTGTGCGTCACGCGGCCTTGTCTGTGCAGGCGTCGGCGGCAATCGCGGCACGCCCGGCTTCGACGCCTTGCGTTCCCGGTTTCGCGTCGCCGAGCCGGCGTGCCGTTCGCAGCAACTCGAAGCCGCGATCGGCGGCCATGTCGAGCGCGTCGCGCCCGTCCGGGGCAAACACGCCTTCGCTCGCGCCAAGCGACAACAGCAGATGCATGACCTCGACCCGCCCGCTGGCGGCCGCCTGCATCAGGCATGTGATGTCGTGGTCGTTCGCGTGATCGATTTCGATACCCGCCTCGATCAGCCGCAGGATCGGCGCAGGTGCGCCGGCAAGACACGCGTACCAGAGTGCGTGGTTGCCTTCGTCGTCGAGCGCGCCGTAGCGCGCGCCCGCGTCGAGCAGCGCGTCAACCAGCGAGTCCTCGCCATGCAGCGCTGCCAGCATCAATGGCGTGACGCCACCGATGCCGCGCGAGTGGACATCAGGGAAGTCGTGGCCCGAGAGCCAGGCCGCAAGCGCGGCGCTTGCGCTCTGTCGCGGGTTCGCATCGGTGGGGGGCGAAGCCCGGCAGCTTGCGCTTTCGCGCGTGACGCGCTTGACACACGTGACGGGGACGGTCTCGGCATGCAGGGACATGATCGCGCTCCGGCTCGGAGAAGGGGTATCGTGGGACGGCTGAAGGCGCGGCGGCAGCGCCCCGGCCTCCGGCTCGATCTGCATTCAAACAGGCCGGTTTTCGTTGGTGTTGCGTACCGGTCCCATCAGTTCGAGTCCCTCCGCGTAGGTGATCGTGTCGAAGGTCACGTCGAACTTCATGGCAGTGTCGGCCACCGCGTCGAGCTTGCCTGCCGTGTCCTTCTTCTTCAGTTCGTTCTTCTCCAGGTAGAGCAGTTCGAGCAGTTCGTTGTAGACCGTCGATTCGAGGATCGGCAGCACATAGAACATCGCGCCCTTGTACGGCACCTGATAACGCCTGGTGAGGTCGATGTTGTCGCAGAACAGGAAGTACTTGCCGCCTGCCGACAGGGTGTCGCCGAGCACTTCCGCCACGTCCTTCAACGATTCGAAACTCAACAGCCAGCCCGCGAAGAACGGCAGATGCTGTTCGCCCGCGAGCGCGACGGCCATTACCTGCTCGCAGGAAAGCTCGGGCGGGCGCGCCTCGTCGGCGAGCTTCGGCGCGAAGCGCAGCGCGAGCTCGCCACGAAAGCCAACCCGGCCGAACGTGTTCGTGAGTCCCTTGAAGACCGGGTTGAGCAGACGGCCTTCGTGTTCGAGGCGGGCGAGGGCGGTGTTCTCGAGTTCCTTGCGGATAAGCGTTTCGGTCATGACGGATTCCTTGGATTCTTGAGATCGGAGACGGCGGCTTCGCAGGACGCCGGTGGGTACTTCATCGGGAAAGCATGGCAGCTCAGTTGCCGGTGTTGCGCATCCAGTCTGCAATCCTGAAGAACGCCTGCATCAGCATGTCGCGCAGGGCGCAGTCGGTGCCGGTCTCGTCGAGCGCCGCGCGCATGCAGGCGAGCCACGCGTCGCGCTCGGCGGCGCCGATCGGAAATGCCGCATGGCGCATGCGCAGCCGCGGGTGGCCGCGTTCGACTGAATAGTGTTTCGGGCCGCCGAGCCATTCGCACAGGTACCGGACGAGCACGGCCTTGACCGGCGCGAGGTCGGGGCCGTGCATCGCGCGGATCTCGCGCGCCTCGGGCCGCGTGTCCATCTGCCGGTAGAACGCATCGACGATGCGTATGACGGCGGGCTCTGCGCCGATGGACTCGAAATGCGTCGCGGCGGGGCGCACGTCGACAACAGGAATGGTGGGCGGGTTCATGGCCGCACTTCAGTGCAACAACCGTACCAGCGACGAAACGGCCGGATACGGCAGTCACGCGGGGGCGAAGCGGTGCGGCGTCGGTGTTGTTTGCGACGAAACGCGCACGCTTTGTCGGGAAGCCGACACGGCGGCCGGCAGTCGTCGCGGCCAGCCGAACGGCGCCGCGGGCCAGGTTTTACCGGGGATTCCGAAGTTTCGGGCCGACATGGCACGGAAGCTGCACTGGAGCGGTCCGCGCGGACACACTCCGGCTGATGCGTGAGTCGACAGAAGAAGACCATACGGACACGGCAGGCTCAGGACATGGTCGCGGCATTGCAGCCCTGATTCGCAACTGATTCGCCACCCTGGTTTCAACCTTTTTCCTGAACTGGAGAACCTCAATGTCTCAACTTCGGCAAATTGCCTTTTACGGTAAAGGCGGCATCGGCAAGTCCACGACGTCGCAGAACACGCTGGCGGCGCTCACCGAACTCGGGCAGAAGATCCTGATTGTCGGCTGCGACCCGAAGGCCGACTCGACGCGCCTGATCCTGCACGCCAAGGCGCAGGACACGATCCTCTCGCTCGCGGCGGAAGCCGGCTCGGTCGAGGACCTCGAACTCGATGACGTGATGAAGATCGGCTACAAGGACATCCGCTGCGTCGAGTCGGGCGGTCCCGAACCGGGCGTCGGCTGCGCGGGCCGCGGCGTCATCACGTCCATCAACTTCCTCGAAGAAAACGGCGCATACGAAGGCGTCGACTACGTCTCGTACGACGTGCTCGGCGACGTGGTGTGCGGCGGCTTCGCGATGCCGATTCGCGAAAACAAGGCGCAGGAAATCTACATCGTGATGTCGGGCGAGATGATGGCGATGTACGCGGCCAACAACATCTCGAAGGGCATTCTCAAGTACGCGAACAGCGGCGGCGTGCGCCTCGGCGGCCTCGTCTGCAACGAGCGCCAGACCGACAAGGAGCTGGAGCTTGCCGAAGCGCTGGCCGGCATGCTCGGGTCGCGGCTGATCCACTTCGTGCCGCGCGACAACATCGTCCAGCACGCGGAGTTGCGCCGCATGACGGTGATCGAGTTCGCGCCCGAATCGAACCAGGCGAACGAGTATCGCCAGCTCGCGAAAAAAGTGCACAACAACGCGGGCAACGGCACGATTCCCACGCCGATCACGATGGACCAGCTCGAAGACCTGCTGATGGAGCACGGCATCATGAAATCCATCGACGAATCGCAGGTCGGCAAGACGGCTGCCGAACTGTCCGCCTGAACCCGCGCTGAGCCGCACGCCCGCGCGTATCGTGGGCATCGCATGTATCCGGCGATGCGCGCGGGCTGGGCCAGCGATGCACAATCCTCACGTATGGAGCATTCCATGACCGCCACGGTTGAAGAGCGCAAGGCCGCGAACAAGGCCCTGATCGATGAAGTGCTGAAGGCCTATCCCGAGAAAATGGCCAAGCGGCGCGCCAAGCATTTGGGCACCTTCGAGGACGGCAAGCCCGACTGTGGCGTGAAGTCCAATATCAAGTCGCTGCCCGGCGTGATGACGATCCGCGGCTGCGCGTATGCCGGCTCGAAGGGCGTCGTCTGGGGGCCGATCAAGGACATGATTCACATCAGTCACGGCCCGGTCGGCTGCGGCCAGTATTCGTGGGCTGCGCGGCGCAATTACTACATCGGCACCACCGGCATCGACACCTTCGTCACGATGCAGTTCACGTCGGACTTCCAGGAAAAGGACATCGTGTTCGGCGGCGACAAGAAGCTCGACAAGATCATCGACGAGATCCAGTCGCTCTTTCCGCTGAACAAGGGCATCTCGATCCAGAGCGAGTGTCCGATCGGCCTGATCGGCGACGACATCGAGGCCGTGTCGAAGAAGAAGAGCCAGCAGTACGAAGGGCATACGATCGTGCCCGTGCGCTGCGAGGGATTTCGCGGCGTGAGCCAGTCGCTCGGCCACCACCTCGCGAACGACGCGATCCGCGACTGGGTATTCGACAAGACGGAAACAGGCAAGCGCCCCGAGCTTGCCTCGACGCCGTACGACGTTGCGATCATCGGCGACTACAACATCGGCGGCGACGCGTGGTCGAGCCGCATTCTGCTCGAGGAAATCGGCCTGCGCGTGATCGCGCAATGGTCCGGCGACGGCTCGATCGCCGAGCTGGAGAACACGCCGAAGGCGAAGCTCAACGTGCTGCATTGCTACCGGTCGATGAACTACATCAGCCGGCACATGGAAGAAAAGTACGGGATTCCATGGGTCGAATACAACTTCTTCGGCCCGACGATGATCGAGAAGAGCCTGCGGGAAATCGCGAGCCACTTCGACGACACGATCAAGGCCAACGCCGAACGGGTCATCGCGAAGTACCGCCCGCTAGTGGACGCGGTGATCGCGAAGTACAAGCCGCGTCTCGCAGGCAAGAAGGTGATGCTGTTCGTCGGCGGCCTGCGTCCACGCCACGTGATCGGCGCCTACGAGGATCTCGGCATGGACGTGGTAGGCACCGGCTACGAGTTCGGTCACAACGACGACTACCAGCGCACGACGCATTACGTGAAGGACGGTACGCTGATCTACGACGACGTGACCGGCTACGAATTCGAGAAGTTCGTCGAGCAGGTGCAGCCGGACCTCGTCGGCTCGGGCATCAAGGAAAAGTACGTGTTCCAGAAGATGGGTGTGCCGTTTCGCCAGATGCACAGCTGGGACTATTCCGGACCGTATCACGGCTACGACGGCTTCGCCATCTTCGCGCGCGACATGGACATGGCGATTTCGAGCCCGGTCTGGAGCCTTGCGAAAGCGCCCTGGAAGCGCGCCGCCTGACGAGGCCGACCTCACGCAGCCAGTCCGCGGCGCGCGAGCGGCGCTTCGCCCGCGGGCTGTTCAGATTACCGATTCAGGAGCCAGTGATGCCCCAATCCGCCGACAAGATTCTCGATCACGAACTGTTGTTCCGCGAGCCCGAGTATCTGGAGATTTTTCGCAACAAGAAGGAAAACTTCGAATTCAACCATCCCGACGAGGCGGTCAAGCAGATCGTCGAGTGGACCAAGACCGAAGACTACAAAGAGAAGAACTTTGCCCGCGATTCGCTGACCGTGAATCCGGCCAAGGCTTGCCAGCCGCTCGGCGCCGTGTACGTGGCGAACGGTTTTCACAAGACGCTGTCGTTCGTGCACGGCTCGCAAGGCTGCGTCGCGTACTACCGGTCGCACTTTTCGCGGCACTTCAAGGAGCCCACGTCGTGCGTGAGCTCTTCGATGACCGAGGACGCGGCGGTATTCGGCGGCCTTAACAACATGATCGACGGGCTCGCGAACGCGTACAACCTTTACAAGCCGGAGATGATCGCCGTTTCGACGACGTGCATGGCCGAGGTGATCGGCGACGACCTCGACGCGTTCATCAAGAACAGCAAGCAGAAGGGCAGCGTGCCGGAAGACTACGACGTGCCGTTCGCGCATACGCCTGCGTTCGTCGGCAGTCACGTCACCGGCTACGACAATGCGCTGCTCGGCATCCTGAAGCACTTCTGGGACGGCAAGGCAGGCACCGCGGCGCCGCTCGTGCGCGTGCCGGACGACAGCGTGAACTTCATCGGCGGTTTCGACGGCTTCGTGGTCGGCAACATGAAGGAGATTCGACGGATCTTCGATCTGTTCGGCGTGACGGTCAATGTGATCTGCGATCCGTCCGAAACGTGGAATACGCCGACTGACGGCGAGTTCCGGATGTACGAGGGCGGCACGACCAAGGCAGAGGTCGAGCGCGCGCTCAATGCAAAGGCGACGTTCGTGTTCCAGGAGTTCTGCAGCGAGAAGACCAGCAAGTTCATCGCGGAACATGGCCAGGAAGTCGTCGTGCTGAACGCGCCGGTTGGCGTGGCGGGCACCGACCGCTTCCTGATGGAAATCTCGCGCGTGACGGGCAAGCCGATTCCCGCCGAGCTCGAAAAGGAGCGCGGCCAGCTTGTCGACGCGATGGCAGACAGTCAGGCTCACCTGCATGGCAAGCGCTTCGCGCTGTATGGCGATCCCGACCAGATGCTCGGCTACGCGGAGTTCCTGCTCGAACTCGGTGCGGAACCGGCGCACGTGCTCGCGACCAACGGCAACGACACCTGGGCCGCGAAGGTGCAGGCGCTCTTCGATGCATCGCCGTACGGCGCGGGCTGCAAGGTCTATCCGAAGCGCGACCTGTGGCATATGCGCTCGCTGCTCTTCACGGAGCCGGTGGACTTTCTGATCGGCAACACGTACGGCAAGTACCTGGAGCGCGACACGAAGACGCCGCTGATCCGGATGGTGTTCCCGATCTTCGATCGCCATCACTATCACCGCTTTCCGACGTGGGGCTATGAAGGCGCGCTGCGCATGCTCGTGACCTTGCTCGACGAGTTCTTCGAGACGCTCGACGCGAATACGATCGTGGCCGCGAAGACCGACTACAGCTACGACATCATCCGTTGAACGGAGCACAGCCATGGCAGCCCCGGTTTTGGTCAAAGTCACTCGGGACGGCCGGAAGGTCGAGGTGATCGACGGCTGGGTCTGCCTCGCGGGCGTGCGCGAGGCGGATCGCCTGGTGCCGCTCGACGAGCACCCGAACCGGCAGGCGATTGCGCGCGGCGTGCCCGGCGCCACGCACGTCGCCGGTCGGCTGCCGCTGACGCACGAGCAGGCCGCCATCGCGCAGGGGACGATGGCGGCGGCCCAGCGTGAATTCGATGCGAGTTCGTCCGGCATCGCGCGGCGCATCCGGCAAGCGGTATGGGCCAGGACGGCTGCAGAGGGTGTCGAGTAGCGGCATGCGAACTGGCGTGAACCGTCCAGAGGAGGGCAACGCGTGATTTACGTGCTGGAGATGCCGGCGGGCGAACAACCGAGGGCGTGGTTTGCCTACGACGAGGCGGATTTCGTCCGCAAGGTGGCGGCGTCCGACGCGCTCGATGCCGAGGAAATCCATGATGTGTCGACGCCGCGCGAACTGCTCGGATTCGCCGGGCCGACGCCCGATGCCGTCACGCGGGCGCAGTACCCGTCGATCTGCGCAATCGGCGACGCCCACGGCTGGGACGCGCCGCTGTATCGCGCCGACTATCTGCTCGGGCGAGGCGTGTGCCAGCCCGAGGTCGTCACGCAGCGCGATGCGTCGGAGGCTGCATTGCAGGCACGTGGCGACTGCCTCGTCTACTGGAACGATCGCGATGCGATTGGCGCGTTCGAGGGCGCCGACGCACGTCTCGCGGGCGCGTCGCACTGGCGTGCGCGGCGAGCACTGTACGAGCAACTCGTGGCGCTCGACGTGCTCGCGGACGACAACTGAGCGCGTAACGAAGCAGGGCAAACCGCCAACATCCGCGTGTCGTGTCTGCAGCGCGGGGCAATGTCGCAATTCATTCAAACCGCCCAAAGTCCGTTCCGATGACGACAAACGTCCGGCAAGCGGGCAGCACAACGAAGCGGTTTGACCGTGCCGCGCGCCGGTTGCTGCCGTGGTACGGAACTTGCCAGTCATCGTGGACCCCACATAGTCAGGAGCCCGTCATGTCACCTTCGCTCAAGGGCAAGATCGCCGAAGTCTTCGACGAACCCGGTTGCGACAAGAACCAGGCAAAAGGCGAGAAGGAGCGCAAGAAGGGCTGCACGAAGCAGCTTTCTCCCGGCGCGGCGGCGGGCGGCTGCGCGTTCGATGGCGCGAAGATCGCGTTGCAGCCGATCGTCGACGTGGCGCACCTCGTGCATGGGCCGATTGCGTGCGAAGGCAACTCGTGGGACAACCGTCATGCGGCCTCGTCGGGCTCGACGCTCTACCGCACCGGCTTTACCACCGACATCAACGAGCTCGACGTCATCTACGGCGGCGAGAAACGGCTTTTCAAAAGCGTGCGCGAGATCATCGAGAAATACGACCCGCCTGCCGTGTTCGTGTATCAAACCTGCGTGACCGCGCTGATCGGCGACGATATTGAATCCGTCTGCAAGCGCGCGTCGGAAAAATTCGGCAAGCCGGTGATTCCCGTGAATGCGCCGGGTTTCGCCGGGCCGAAGAACCTCGGCAACAAGCTCGGCGGCGAGGCGGTGCTCGACTATGTGATCGGCACGCGCGAGCCGGAGTACACGACGCCGTACGACATCAACATCATCGGCGAATACAACCTCTCGGGCGAGCTGTGGCAGACGAAGCCGCTGCTCGACGCGCTCGGCATCCGCATCCTGTCGTGCATCTCCGGCGACGGCCGCTACAACGAGATCGCGAGTTCGCACCGCGCGAAGGTCAACATGATGGTCTGCTCGAAGTCGATGATCAACATTGCGACGAAGATGCAGCAGCGCTACGGCATTCCGTATTTCGAGGGCTCGTTTTACGGCATCGGCGACATGAGCGACACGCTGCGCCAGATTGCGAGGCTGCTCGTGCAGCAGGGCGCGCCCGACGATCTGATCGGCCGAACGGAGCGTCTGATCGAAGCCGAGGAGGCGCGCGCGTGGGCGAGGATCGCGCGCTACCGCGAGCGCCTCGAAGGCAAGCGTGTGCTGCTGATTACCGGCGGCGTGAAGTCGTGGTCGGTCGTCGCCGCGTTGCAGGAGGCGGGGCTCGAAATCGTCGGCACGAGCGTCAAGAAGAGTACGAAGGAGGACAAGGAAAAGATCAAGGAGATCATGGGCGACGACGCGCACATGATCGACGACATGACGCCGCGCGAGATGTACGCCATGCTGCGCGACGCGAAGGCCGACATCATGCTCTCGGGCGGCCGCTCGCAGTTCGTCGCGCTGAAGGCGCGCATGCCGTGGCTCGACATCAACCAGGAGCGCCATCACCCGTATGGCGGCTATGAGGGCATCGTCGAACTCGTGCACGAGATCGATCGCGCGATTCATAACCCCGTGTGGCAGCAGGTGCGCATTCCGGCACCGTGGGGCGACGACGGCGAGACGCCTGGCGCGGTGCAGGCAGCGGTTGCGCAGGAAGTGCCGCCTGAAACGCCCGTCCCGCAGTTCGCAGGCGTGCGTGCCTGGGCCATGGCGTTCGAACCGGGCATGCCGGCCTGAGCGCGGCGAGGAGCAGACATCATGGCGCTCGTCGTCGAATCGAAGAAAGCCTGTGCGGTCAACCCGCTGAAAATGAGCCAGCCGCTTGGCGCGAGTTACGCGTTCATGGGGCTCGACGCCTGTATGCCGGTGATGCACGGCTCGCAGGGCTGCACGTCGTTCGGTCTCGTGCTGCTGGTGCGCCACTTCAAGGAGGCGATTCCGCTGCAAACCACGGCGATGAACGAGGTCACGACGATCCTCGGCGGCTACGAGAACATCGAGACGGCGCTGTTGAACATCCGCAAGCGGGCGGCGCCGAAGATCATAGCAATCTGCTCGACCGGGCTCACCGAAACCAAGGGCGACGACGTCGTGGGCTATCTCGCGACGGTGCGCAAGCGCAAGCCCGAACTCGACGACACCGAACTCGTCTACGTGTCCACGCCCGACTACGTCGGCGGCTTCGAGGACGGCTACGCGCACGCGGTCACCGCCATCGTCAAGGCGCTCGTCAAGCCGTTGCCGACCGTCGCCCGGCAGGTCACGCTGCTGCCGGGCAGTCATCTGTCGCCGGGCGACATCGACGAGCTGCGCGAGATCATCGGCGCATTCGGGCTCGACGCGATCGTGCTGCCGGACCTGTCGGGCTCGCTCGACGGCCATATCGCGCCGGACTGGCGCGGCACCACGCTCGGCGGCACGACGCTCGCGCAGATCCGCGCGGCGGGTGCATCGGCGCTGACGATCGGCGTGGGCGAGCAGACCCGCGAGGGCGCGCAGGCGTTGCGGGAAATCGCCGGCACGCCGTTCGAGATCTTCGAGCGGCTCACCGGCCTCGAACCCAACGACCGGCTCTTGCAGCGCCTCGCGCTGCTCTCGGGCCGGCCCGTGCCTGCGAAGTACCGCCGCCAGCGCAGCCAGTTGCTCGACGCGATGCTCGACGGCCACTTCTACACGGGCGGCATCAAGGTGGCGCTCGGCGCGGAGCCGGACCTGCTGCTCGCGCTCGGCGCGCTGCTGCACGAGATGGGCGCGCAATTGAGCGTCTGCGTCAGCACGACCGCGTCGCCGTCGCATGCCCTGTTGCCCGCTGCCGAAGTCGTGCTCGGCGACCTCGAAGATCTGGAGCGCGCCGCGGGCAACTGCGATCTGCTCATCACGCATTCGCACGGCCGGCAGATGGCGGAGCGTCTGGGCAAGCCGCTGATGCGGGTCGGCTTTCCGGTGTTCGACCGCGTCGGCAACGCGCATCGCTGTCAGGTCGGTTATCGCGGCACGATGAACCTGATCTTCGAGATCGCGAACCTGATGATCGAGCAGATCGCGCACCACCATCCGGACGACTGGCCGCTGCCGCAGGCCTCGGTCGATCTGGCCGCGCGCGAAGTGAAGATTCCGGTCGTCTTGGCCGGTACGGGAATTCACGAGGAGTCCACCCCATGAAAATCGCATTCGCGACCCAGGACAAGGTGCACGTCGATGCGCACTTTGGCTGGGCGAAGAGCATCGTTACCTACGACGTGACCGCCGACGGCCACACGTTCGTCGAGTCGTTCGACTTCGGCGGCAAGCTCGAAGAAGACGGCGACGAGGACAAGCTCGCGCCGAAGCTCGATGCCGTCAAAGACTGCGCGATCCTCTACGTCGCCGCGATCGGCGGCTCGGGCGCGGCGCGCGTGGTCGCGCTGAAGATCCATCCGGTCAAGGTGCCGCAGCCGGAGCCGATCGAGGGCATTCTGGCGAAGCTGCGCGACGTGTTGAAGGGCACGCCGCCGCCGTGGCTGCGCAAGGCGCTCGCGAAGGAAGGCAGGCCATCATTCGATTTCGATGAGGACAACGAGGTATCCCATGGCTGAAGCCATTACCGGCACGGAGGCCGCCGATGCGGCCAGCGAAGAGGCGCTGCTCGCGACGCCGTTTGTCCAGCAACTCGTGAGGCAACTGCGCGCGCAGGATACCCACGGCACCTGGGAAGGCAAGAGCGACCTGAAACTGCTCAAGCCGTACATCCTGACGCCGGAAGAGCGCCGCGCGATTCCGATCGTGGGCGACCCCGACCCCGAGACGCTCTGGCATCTGGAACTGTTCTACAACGCGATCGCGGTGGCGATCGAGCGGGAGACCGGCCAGATGGTATCGCCGATGATGAAGATGAGCCACGAGGGCTTCGGGCGCATGGTGCTGATCGCGGGGCGTCTCGTGGTTGTCAACAAGCAGCTTCGCGACGTGCACCGCTTCGGATTTGCGTCGCTCGCGAAGCTGGCCGAGGCGGGCGGCAAGTTCCTGAGCGAAGCCGTCGAGATGATCCGGGCCTATCCGTCCGTTGCGCAATACGGCGCCTGAGCGGGAGAACACGATGACCGATGCCGACGAACTCAAGGCGCGCCTGAAGAAGCTCAACGCACAGGCGACGCAGGCGAAGATGGATCTTCACGACCTGTCCGAGGAACTGCCGACGAACTGGGAGCAGATTCTCACGGTCGCACAGCGCTGTCACGACGCGCACGCCGCGCTGATGGACGTGCGCAAAGCCGCAGCCGCAGCCGCGGCTTCGGCGTGAGCCGCGCGGGAGACGGACGTGAGCGATCTCTTTAGCGTGACGCTGCCGAGCGGCGAGACCTGGACGCCGACTTTCGTGTCGACGCTCGACGAAGAAAAATGCATCGGCTGCGGGCGATGCTTCCGGGTATGCCCGCGCGGCGTGCTCGAACTGGTGGGGCTCGACGAGGAAGGCGGCCGCATCGCCCTGGACGACGACGAGGACGACGAGTACGAGAAGAAAGTCATGACCATCGCGCACAGGGAGCGGTGCATCGGCTGTACCGCGTGCGCGAAGATCTGCCCGAAGAAGTGCTATACGCACGCGGCGGCCCGGCTTTGAGCAGGCCCCGACGATCATGGATTTCCACAGAACCTTGATGAACCACGCGGTGAGCGCCGAGCACCCGACGGTGCTGGCGCTCGCCGGTGTGCTGTCGTCGGCTTTCGACGAGGACGGCATGCGGGCGCTGCCGATCCGCGGACTGAACGTGGACGAAACCCGCTGGTTGCTCGCGCACTGGTTTCCCGGCGCCGAGGCGGCATTGTCGTTGGCGTGGGACGTATCGACCGGCGCATCGCCGCCCGGGCCGCGATACGACGAAGTCGAAGACCTCGTGACGCTCTTCAAGGACCATGCCGACCCTTGCTACGGAACGCCCGAGGAAGTGAACTGCGTGGCCCATGCGCTGGCCTGCGCGTGTCTCGGTGCCAACCATCTCTGGCAGGATCTGCGGCTGCCCTCGCGGCGCGAGCTTTCCGCGTTGCTTCGCGACTGGTTTCCACGGCTTGCGGGAAAAAACGTCAACGACATGAAATGGAAGAAGTTCTTCTATAAGCAACTTTGCGAGCGCGAGGGGCTGTCCGTCTGCAAGGCGCCGAGTTGCGGCGTGTGCACGGATTACGGGCATTGTTTCGGGCCGGAGCGCTAGGGGCCTGCGGGCGGCCCAGGCGTGGTCCTTGCTTTGTCACGGGAACCGTTATGTACAGCGGTATATAACCAACAAACCGGACAAGGAACCCGACACGCTCATGGACCCGACCTCTGCGGCCCCGCCGCGCGCGCGCTGGACACCGTGCACGCGCGCCTGCTACCGGACATTGCACTGGCCCGTTGTCCAGTCTTCGCGCGAGCGTCCCGCGCGCGGCGAGCAAACGCTGTGTCCGCCGTTACCGGCCCCGCCACATCGGCTGCTCGCCATCTGTGAGGAAGCCGGCTTGCGCGATCTGGTCAGGCAGCACATGCGGCGGCTCAGGACGACGCCGCTGTTCGTCCACGCCGGGGACTGCTTCGATTGCGTGACGGAGCGGGTCGCCGACTTTGTCGTCGAGGCCTGCGGCGGACCGCTCTATTACAGCCAGCGCCATGCCCACATGCAGGCGGGCGCGGGCTTGCCATTGTTGCTCGACGAGGACGGGCGCGAGTTGTGGCTGGTGCAACTGTGGCACGCGTTCGACGACGTCAATTTCCCGACCGCGCTGCGCGCCGACTTCTGGGGCTGGGCGGAGCCGCTTTCCGTCTATCTGCTCGCCCCGCGCGCGCGCCACGACCGGCTCACCCGCTACGAGTACGACACGGTGCGCAGCTGGTTCTCGACGCCGGTCTTGCAGGATCGCTCGCCGCACGGCAGTGTTCCGGCCCGGAACTTGCACGGACATGACGCTATTTGACGGATCAGACTGAAATGTCGGATTTCCCGCAACGCTATGGTGTCTTTCTTAACGTCGAGAATCCCGAAGGCCATGCCCGCGACGCGCTTGAGCAGACCGTACGAACCGCGATCGCGGCTGAAGAGCTGGGGTTCCACGCGGCATGGGTCGCCGAGCATCACTACAGTCCGTTCGCGATCGGCAGTGCATTGACGGTGCTGCTTTCGCACATTGCCGCCTGCACGTCGACGATCCGCCTCGGCACGGGCGCATCGCTGCTCGCACTGAACGACCCGCTGCGCGTCGCGGAGGACATCGCGTCGCTCGATCTGCTGAGCGGCGGGCGCATCGAATTCGGCGTCGCGCGGGGCGGCCCGTTTCCCGAGCAGTACCGGCATGCGGGGATCGCGTCCGCCGATGTCGCGCGGGAGCGCATGCATGAGGCGCTCGCGCTGATCCAGCGGTTGTGGAACGAGCCGCAAACGCGCTTCGACGGGCGTTTCTTCCACTACGAAGGCGTCGCGGTATATCCCCGTCCTCTCCAGCGCCCGGTGCCAGTCTGGCTCGCGAGCCTGGCCGGCGATTCACAGCGTCTTGCCGAACAGCACGGCTATGGCCTGATGGCGACGCCGTCGGCCGATTTCGGCGAGGTCGCGGAGCAGGTCGCGGCCGGGCGTGCGCGACGCGGTGACTTTCCGTTCGCGATCGCGCGTTTTTTTCACTGCGACGAGGACAGCCGTCGTGCGGTCGAGCATGGCGTCGCGGCGGTGCGTGCCTATCCGCGTCTGATGGGGGTGCAGTTTGCGTCCGGCAAGCTGCCGCCGATGTTCGCGCCGGGCGCGCCCGAAGCGGTGATTCTCGCGAACTCGATCATCGGCACGCCAGAGCAATGTGTGGCGCGTGCGAAGGCGCTGTGCGACCGGCTCGGCCCGACCCAGCTCCTGCTCAAGCCCGCGACGCACGATCCGGTCGAGGCGCGGGCGTCGCTCGCGCTGTTTGCGCGCGCGGCCGGTCTAGCCGCCGCGTGATCGGCTGCCGCGCGGCATGGTGCGCCATCGATATGCACATGGCTCACATTTTGCAACGATGGACCGGTCGCCCGTTTGATAACGTGAATTGTCGAAAATGTCGGATTCCCTACATCGGATGGACTGGTCGCCGTTATGGCTGTCGCTACGCGTGGCGGGCCTCGCGACGGTGCTCGCGCTCGTTGCCGGCATCGCGCTCGGCTGGCTGTTTGCGCGCCGGCGCTTTCCGGGCAGCACCGCACTCGAAGCGGTCTTCATGTTGCCGCTCGTCCTGCCGCCGACCGTGATCGGCTACGGCCTGCTTGTGGCGGCCGGCCGGCGCAGCATCGTGGGCGGATGGCTGTACCGGCAGACCGGCTACACGATCGTCTTCAACTGGCACGGCGCGGTGCTCGCGTCGGCCCTGGTCGCGCTGCCGCTGGTGTTGAAGTCGGCCAATGCCGCGTTCGCGGGTGTGGATCGTTCGCTCGAGGCCGCGGCGCTGACACTGCGCCAATCGCCCTGGTCGGTGTTCGTGCGCGTGACGTTGCCACTCGCGTGGCCCGGCATTCTCGCGGGCACGCTACTCGCGTTTGCGCGCGCGATGGGTGAGTTCGGCGCGACGCTCATGGTGGCCGGCGACATCCCGCATCAGACACAGACGCTCTCGATGGCCATCTACGACGCCATGCAGGATGGCCGCGACGAAGCCGCATTACTGCTGGTGCTCGTCACTTCCGTGTTGTCCATTGCGATGCTCGTGTTGTCCGGGCGCTTTCTTTCTCTTCGCTGATTTCGTGGAGCATGCCTTGAAACGTTTCCTGTCTGTTTTATTCGCCGCCCTGGTGCTGCTTGTTGCACTGCCGTCCCTTGCGAGGGCGCAGCAACTCACCGTTTCCGCCGCCGCCAGTCTGACCGATGCGTTCAAGGAGGTGGGCGCGAAGTTCGAGGCCACGCATCCGGACATCACCGTGCGCTTCAATTTCGCGGCCTCCGGCGTGCTGCTGCAACAGATCCGGCAGGGCGCGCCCGTCGACGTGTTTGTAAGCGCCGACGAGCAGACCGTCACGCGCGGCGTCGACGCCGGGCTGTTCGACGCCGCCACGCGCCGCGACTTCGCGGCGAACACGCTGGTGCTGATCGTGCCCGCCGCCCAAAGCTCGCCGGTGAAAAGCATGTCGGATCTGGCGAATCCGGCGGTGCGGCGCATCGCGATCGGCAAGACGTCGACTGTGCCAGTGGGGAGCTACACGCAACAGGCGCTCGAAAAGGCTGCGCTCTGGGATGCGCTCGCGCCGAAGTTCGTGCAGGCCGACAGCGTGCGGCAGGTGCTCGATTACGTGGCGAGGGGCGAGGCCGAGGCGGGTTTCGTTTATCGCACGGACGCGCTGCTGATGTCCGACAAGGTCGCCATCGTCCAGGCCGTCGGCGGGCACGTCCCCGTGACCTATCCGGTCGTCGCGGTCAGCGCGAGTCGCGAACCCGCGCTGGCGAAAACGTTCATCGCCTATCTGTTGAGCCCGCAGGCGCAGGAGATCCTGAAACGCTATGGCTTCGCGCACGCGTAGGTCCGCGACGCCATGATCGATGTCGATCTCGGCGCGATCGTGTCGGATGGGGCGCGGCGCTTCGTGCTCGCCACGCGCTTCGTGTCCGGCGCGTCAGTGATCGCGCTTTACGGACCGTCGGGTGGCGGCAAGTCGTTGACCTTGCAGGCGATCGCCGGGCTGCTGGCCCTGCAACGCGGCCACGTGCGCGTCAACGGTCGCGTCCTGTTCGATTCGGCGCTGGGTATCGATATGGCGCCGCAGCGGCGCGGCGTCGGCTACCTGTTCCAGCACTACGCGTTGTTTCCGCATCTGAGCGTGCGGGACAACGTGGCGTTCGGGCTGACGAACTGGCGCCGCCACAGGCTCTCGCGCGAGCAGGTCGCGCTGATCGGCGAACTCCTCGACACGTTCGGGCTGACTGCGCTCGCGGACAGCCGTCCGGCCACGCTGTCGGGCGGGCAGCAGCAACGCGTGGCGATGGCGCGTGCGCTTGCGTGCCAGCCGGATCTGTTGCTGCTCGACGAGCCGTTTGCCGCGCTGAACCCGATGCTGCGCGAAGCATTGCGCAAGCAGCTCGCGCGCGTGTTCGCGCGCTGGAAGATTCCGGTCGTGATGATCACGCACGATGTCGACGACGTGCTTGCGCTCGCCGACGTCGCATTCGTTATCGAGCACGGACGCGTGGTGAGGGAAGTGGACGTGCGAAACGGCGAGGCGCGCGAGCTGATGCCGGAGCGTCGGGCGTCGCCGCTCGACGTGCGCGAGCGGCACATCCGCGACCTGCTCCATATGCCCGTGGAGGGATGAAATCCAGGGTATCTCTACCCGTTCGTGGCCAGCCGTGGCTGGCCTTCTCAGGAGAATCGCAATGAAAACGACTGCACGCAATGTGCTTTCCGGAATCGTCGACGCCGTGACGCCGGGGCCGGTGACGACCCAGGTCCTGGTCACCGTCCCCGGTGGGCATCAGGTTGCGGCAACCATGACCACCGCAGCGGCGGAGCGTCTGAAACTATCGGCGGGAAACGAGGCGCTGGTGTTGATCAAGTCGTCGGCGGTGGTACTCGTGCTCGACTTCGCCGGCTACGCCTTGTCGGCGCGTAACCAGTTCCCGGGAACCATTTCCCGCGTGGAGCGGGGCGCGGTTTCGTCGTTGATCGGCCTGACGTTGCCCGGGGGCACGATTCTGACTGCCAGCGTCACCAACGACGCAGTCGATGCACTGGCGCTGGCGGTCGGCATGGAGGCGACCGCCGTGTTCAAGGCCTATTCGGTCATGGTGGCGGTCGCCGCGCAATGAGTTGGGGCAAGAGCGGCACGGCGTGCCGCTGCGTGGCAGTCGTGAGGCGTCGGAAACATTCGTTTTCGATCGGCTCGAGCCAGAGGAACTCCTCCTCGTCGCCCTGCGATTCGAAGCGTTCGCGGATCTGGTTGACGAAGCTTGCCAGCAACAGCAGATCGTCGTCGCGCGACCCGTTCGTCGCTCGGCGACGTCCGTGAAAGTACGCCCAGAATGGGTCGTCGCTAGATAGCGTGTGTTGTTCGATGCGCTTCATCATGCGACGGGTCTGTCCGTCGAAGTCGATGCCCTTGAAGGTTCGAACGCCGTCGTCTCCCGATATCTGCGCTGAACCACAAAAAAATGTGGGTAATCGCAAGGCCCAAAGGTGGCTTACCGTCACCGTACTCGATTCGCATCTCGTCAGTTCACAAACAGGTAATGCCTGTTGTCCAGACCTGATCAGACTTCGCCTGCAAGAACTCACGTTGCAGCAGGTTCGGTGCGACTGGCGGATGGTGCTTGCTGTCCGCAGTGGCCTTAAATCGCCGCCTGGTGCATGCCTTGATGCCGTGCAGCTTCATGAGCGAAAGAACGCCGAATTCAAACGACCCATCAACTGCTGCCCGGATGTGGAAATCTGCGCGCGAGGCTTTCCGCGCGTCGATGCCTCTACGTGCACGAGGCCGCGCTCAAGCAAGGAGTAGAAGTCGGCGCGCCGGATGTCGGCCTGGGTGGGCATGCTGGCGACGACCAGCAGGGTAGCAATCTCGTGGTGGCTGAGCATCAAGGGACTTCTCGCTGAATGCAGTTCAGGAGCGCAGCGGGGTTTCGCGAGAACCTGCTCACTCCCGGGATGAAGGGGGGACGTGTGCAGTTTGCCGTATCCGGCCGGATGTCGAAATCGGCCAAGGCCTGAATCCAGGTAGGATTTCGGTGCTGTCTGTAGGAATTTTCTGATCTGCCAGATGAATCTCGTGAATTGACCGAACGTTCGATTCCTGTCGTGGGCGTGAGGTACCGATCGCGTGTCGCGGCCCGGCAGGTGGGCCATCTCTGGTGATACCCGATGCGGTCCGGAGAGCGGCGGGTGACAGGCCGTCAACCGTCCCCGCAATACGTGTAGACTCGTCCGCGTCTGCATTTCATGCGGCGCGGATGGGCGAGACAGGGCAGGTCGTGCCGGCGAGCCCTCGCGAATCAGTGATCTGATGCTGGCCGTGCGATCCCGACCGCCCGACGGCGACTACGTAGCGGGAAGTCCGTCGACGGGCGTCCCGCTGTCCGCCGCATTTTTTGGGCCGGGCTGTGACGCCGCCTGCGAGGGCAGCGGGGCGATCATGGGTATGTCAATCTTGATGGCCGTTCCTTTACCCGGTGCTGCATCGATGCTGAGCGTCCCATCCAGCAGGTACGCACGCTCGCGCAGTCCTACGAGACCGAAGGAGGTTGACTTGCGCGGGCTTGCGGGATCGAAGCCTACGCCATCGTCACGGACGACGAGACTGAGATGATGATTCTTGCAGTCCAGGATGACCTCGACATGGGAGGCGCAGGCATGGCGCGCGACGTTTGCAAGCGACTCCTGAACGATCCGGAAGACTGCTGTCGCGTGGGGATCACGAAGATCCAGGTCTGGCGGCTCGACATGAAGTGTGCATGCAATGCCGTGCCTTTCCCCGAAGTTTTTCAGCAGCCACTGGATGGCTGCAGCAAATCCCAGATCGTCGAGCATCAGGGGCCGCAGGTCAGACGCAATGCGACGCGTCGAAGCCATGGCTTCCCCCAACAGTCGAAGCATCGCGGCAATCTTGTGTGCGAGTTCCGCATCGTCCTGAGGCACCCGGTCGAGCAGACATTCGAGATCCATGTCGGCTTCGCGTGCTGACGCGCTGAGCGCGGAAATCTCCCGCAACGCCACCGTCCGGGCCGCAACGCGTTGCTCGAGCTGTTCATTTGCCGCGTTCAGCTCGGCCGTCTTCTCGAGGACGAGCCGGCGCTCGCGCCGTTCGCCCTCCAGCGCCTGCGCCGTTCGCGCATACAGCCTGCTGTTCTCGAACAGCAGCGCAAACAACACGACGCTGGAGGCCAGTAGCCCGTAGGTCCGGCCGGCGTAAAAGCCGACGTCGAAGCGGCCGTGATCCAGTACCGCCGAGAGCGCGATGTCAAACAGCCACGCGACCAGTACGGCCATGACCCAGAGATCGAGTAAGGAGCGCGGCTGCCTGCGCCACAGCGCGGCCAGTGCGACCAGATTCAGCATCCACACCGTCGTCACGACTCCGGTGATCTGCGCTGACTGCTGGTTGCCATGCATGATTTGCGGCAGCAAGTCGTGACCTGCTGTGGCGATCAGGGTGACGGCGCCTGCCGCGAGCAGTGCGCCCACAATGCAAAGCGAAATCATCGCGGCTGGACCTCTGCAGTGCCAGGGCTGGATACCTGTTGTGCGCTCCCAAAGCGCATAAGCCAGTGCAGCGAGCGGAAATCCCCCGTGCCAGAACATGTACAGCCATGCCGTGGTTTGCTCACCGGCACCGAGAAGGCCAGATGGTGAAAAGAGCCCTGGAAACGTCAACATATGGACGGCCGCCATCAGACCGCTAAATACATACCCGCCTGACAGCGCGAGCAGCGCGTTTGAGCGAACGATCGCGAACTGTCCAAACAGCAACCCGGCCGTTACCACGTCATTGGTGATGATCGCCGATTGATAGATCGGGATGAATGCCCATACCGGCACGAGTTGCAGGTGGGCGAATGGTGCGAAGACCACAAAAATCGCGGCAGAAATAATCAATACGGCCAGCACAAGGCGTCGCTGGTATTGATCTGCCGTTAATGTCAATACAAATAGATCTGTCGTGTCCTGCATGGTCGCAGTCCTCTTCACGGCATCTATCGTTTTCTGGATTGATCGCACCGGCGATTCGCGCGGCCGCGGGACTCCTTCAACCTTGCATGCATCCGTGTCGGCACAGCACAGCTGTGCCGCACTCAGGGGCATGGGCGACCGCGGCGCGCGGCGTCAGACAGCAGGATACGCAACTGTCGAGCGATGTGCTTTTTCTGTTCCTCGCGGACGGTGTCGATGCGCGCGGACGGCTGGCGCAACTCGTCGCGGGGTGCTTTTAGCTCCTGCCTGGCCCGCACCCCCTCCGTGATATCGCGCAGCATCACCGGATAGGGTTTCCCTTTTTTTGCGATTACCTGGGAAATCGACGCCTCGATCGGAAATTCCTCGCCGTGGGCGCGCATTCCGAACAGGGTCGGCCCGAGCTCCATCTGCCGTTCCGATACGTCGGTGGCGCCAAAGTGCTCGACGTGCCGATAGGGTGCAGCGTGAAAGAGGGGCGGAACGAACCGTGACAGCGGTGCACCGATCGCGGCTTGAGCCGCACATCCAGAGGTTTCCGGGTGGGTGCGGGACCCGCGGGGAAATGGATTCGGGAAACTTGAAAGCATGGGTGGCCACCTCGTGGGAAAGGCGATACGCCAAGGATGCATTTTCGTATCCGACATTCTAGACCGGTCGCGCCCGGGTTGCCTTTCCTCTCTTGTCTGAGGAAAGGGCGTGCATTTTCGTCCGCGACAGTGTAGGAAAAGTCTGACAGCGGGTTCCGCAGACCGACATCAATCTCGGATGCCGCCGATTCCGCCGCCCCAGCGGGTTGCGCATAATTTCGTCATGAATTCCGCTTTGCACGCATCCCGGCTGAAGGTGTTCCTGGTCGAAGACTCAGGCTCGATCCGCGGGCGCCTTACCGCCCTGCTTGAGGCGATCGACGGCGTGGAGGTCGTCGGCCATGCCGACGGGCCGGTGGCTGCCCTGGCAGGAATCGGGGCATGCGGGGCCGACGTGGCCGTCATCGACCTGCATCTCGCCGGCGGCACGTCAGGCCTCGCGGTGCTCCGCGAGCTGCCCCGGCATTTGCCGGGCGTTGTGCCAATCGTACTGACCGGCTCACCGTTGCCGTTCTACCGGGACGCTTGCCTTGCGCTGGGGGCGCGCCACTTCCTGGACAAGGCTGGCGATACCGGCCTGCTGTGCCAGATCATCCGGGAGTTCGCCGAGGATGTCGACGTGCGACCGGCCCGGTGAACGAACCTTCGTCAAAGGAGAAAAGCATGTTGGACACCGCTGAACGCCCGGAGCTGTCCGGATCTGTCGTGTCTTTCGAACAGCCCGCCATACGGGCTCGCGTAACGCGTCAGGTGCCGGATACGGAATGCAGAAGCTGTGCGATGGCACGCATGTGTGCCGTGCGTTGCGAGGATACGCAGGCGCTGGAGCGGCTCAACGATGCCGTGCAATGTGTCCGCACGGTGAAGCAGGGGCATGCCCTGTATCTTGCGGGCGACGACTTCAGGAGTATCTATGCGGTCCGCGCGGGTTCGTTCAAGACCGTGGTGAGGCACCGCGAGGGACACGAGCAGGTCACCGGTTTTGCCATCGTGGGGGACACGCTCGGCATTGACGGCATTGCCGGCGGCCAGCACGCCTGCGAGGTGGTCGCGCTGGAGGACAGTTCCGTGTGCGTGATGCCGTTCAGTCTCCTTGAAGTGCTGGCCCGGGAGGTGAAGGCGATCCAGCGCCACATCCACCATCTGCTCGGCGCCGAGATCGTGCGCGAGTCGAGCCTGATGATGCTGCTCGGCACCATGACGGCGGAGGAGCGGGTGGCGACCTTTCTCGCCGACCTGTCGCAGCGCTGGCAGGCGCGCGGTTACTCCGCGGCCGCCTTCACGCTGAAGATGACCCGCGCGGAGATCGGCAACTATCTGGGGCTGAAACTGGAGACCGTCAGCCGCATGATGACGAAATTGCACAAGAGCGGCCTGATTGAGCCGCACGGCAAGGAAATCCGTATTCTCGACCTCGACGGACTGCGGAACGTGACAACAGCGGGTGACGCGTAAAAAGCGCCTGCTGGGCACGAATAGACAGGCCACCAGACCGGGGCCGGACGCACCGGGTCCGCGGCGGAAACCCACCCGCGGCTCGCTGGCGCGCCCACCGCGCGGCTGATCATTATCCTGTCGCGTTTGATCCATCCCCACGCTCGCCGTTCCTCACTCCACGACCCCATGCGCGCTTCTGCGATCTTGTATGTGGCGTGGTTCAAGCAGCTCATACAGAAGTCCACGATAGGCTGTGCGATGACTTTTCAGTTCGCGCTGACTTAAAGATTCCGAACGTATGGCTTGCCGAACGCACATCTGCGTGATGGGCGCAATGAGTAACAGCGGGGTCTTCGTCGCCGCGCCGGGCCGCAGGTGTCCTTGCATGACGCCTTTTTTCACCATCTTGCCAACTGCGGCAACGTATGCGTTTTCTGCCCGCTCGCGCCATTGCTCCACGAAGCCGGGCAGGCGGACGCTCTCCGCCATCAGCAGCCGGAACGTGGCGACGAAAGGTTCGCGCGTGCACCACGAGTACAGCTCGCCAGACAGCAGGTCGAGCACACGCTCCACCGTCACTTCGCCGGCGGTGAGTGAGCGCTCGTCAAGGGCCGGGGTGTTCAGCAGGAGCTCGAGTAATGCCTCGAGCACAGCATCCTTGCTTTGAAAGTGCGTATAGACGCCCCCCTTCGACAGCCCTGCCCGTGCCGCAATGTCGTCGATCCGCGTGAACGCAAAGCCGCGTTCGGAGAATTCGGCAAGCGCAGCGTCGAGAATCTGCGTCCTCCGTATTTCCGGTGGCAAGCGGCGCCTGCCACTGCTTTCACGCTGTTCTGCCATATGTCCTCCCAGGAAGTCACGAGTCGGCCGTACCGGACGGGGCCGCGATGCCGCAGTTTATGGTCTGCCGACGCGACAGTAGATACCGACTGGCCGGTCGTTAGCTGATCTGGATCAACATCGCCGGTATTCGCTCCCGCTATAAGTCTGGCCTGAGTACTTCAATACATCGGACCAGGTCATGCTGTTCGCCGGCCGGTGATCCCCTTCATTGGACATGCTGGCGAAGCAATGCGCGATCAGACTTCTGCTAACCGAATTCCTCCAGGAATGCAAAACAGATGCCGGAAGCTCGCACTGGGTACTCTGGCAGTGGCCCTCGGCGTAGGGGGGCTGGCCGGTTGCATGTCGCTCGCACCGCATTACGAACGCCCCTCGATGCCGGTTCCAGACGCATGGCCGGGCGATGCGCCCGATAGTGGCACCGGGGCCGCGTCCCGCACGTCCTGGCGTGACTACTTTCCCGACCCGCAACTCCAGGCGTTGATCGTGCAGGCGCTACAGCAGAACCGCGACCTGCGCATTGCCGTGCAACGGGTCGAGCAGGCGCGAGCTACCTATGGCGTTCGGCGTGCCGACCAGTTCCCTTCGGTTTCCGCAGGCGCTGCGTACGCACGTCTGCGCGCGCCGGGTGGCTTTCTGCTGGAAGAGCCAACGACCATCGGCCTCTACGACCTCGATCTCGTCCAAAGCAACTGGGAACTCGATTTCTGGGGCCGCGTGCACAACCTCAAGGCGGCTGCGCTGGAGGATTTCCTTGCGAGCGACGCATCCCGTCGCGCTGCCACCGTGAGCCTGATCGGACAGGTTGCAAACAGCTACGTGAGCCTGTGCCAGTATGACGAACGTATCGCGCTGACCCGCGAAACAATTGCGAGCCGCGCGGAGTCGCTGCGTATTTTCCGCCGGCGCTTCGAGGTCGGGGCGATCTCGCGGCTCGATCTGGAGCAGTCGGAGATACTGCTGCAGCAGGCACAAGCGCTCGATACGCAACTCGAACAATCACGTGCCGCAGAAGCCCATGTGCTCGAACTGCTGGTCGGCGCACCGCCTGCGCTTCCGCCCGCTCCGCAGGCGCTCGACGACGCCAGCGTGCGCAACGATCTGGGCGCCGGTCTGCCATCGGCGCTGCTTGAAAACCGTCCCGATATCGCCGCCGCCGAGCATCGGTTGCGTGCGGCCAATGCGAACATCGGCGCGGCGCGCGCGGCATTTTTTCCGCGCATCTCGCTGACCAGCTCGTTTGGCACGAGCAGCACGGCGTTGCACAACCTGTTCGCATCGGGCTCGGGTACGTGGCTATTCCTGCCGGATATCTCGCTGCCGGTTTTCGATGCAGGCCGCAACCTGTCCAATCTGAAAGTGGCGCAGGCGCAGCGCGCCGAGGCTGTGGCGCAGTACGAAAAGGCCATCCAGTCCGCGTTTCGCGACGTATCCGATGCGCTGTCGGCCCGCGAATGGCTGACGGCCCAGGTGCGCATCGCGCGCGAGACGCTCGCATCGCAGTCGGAGCGGGCGAGGCTCGCCAGGCTGCGCTACGACAACGGCGCAACGCCGTTTCTCGAAGTGCTCGATGCGCAGCGCGATCTGCTCGCCGCGCAGCAGCAGCTCGTGCAGACCCGCGCCGCGTTGCTGTCGAGCCGCGTCGCGCTGTACGCGGCGCTCGGTGGCGGTGCGCTGCCGCCGGCCAGCGGGGAGCCGGCGCCGTCCTTATCCGCACAACCTCCGACACAGGATCCGTCGCAATGAATGTCCCGATGAAGAAGCTGTTACCCGCTGCCGCGCTGCTGCTGGTTGCCGTGGCGACCGGCTACTACGCATGGATGCATCTGCGGGACACCGGTCCGGGCGCCGGTTTCGCGAGCGGCAACGGCCGCATCGAGGCCACCGAGATCGACGTCGCGACGAAGCTCGCGGGCCGCGTGGACAGCATCTATGTCGACGAGGGCGACTTCGTGAAGGCCGGGCAGCCGCTCGCGAAGATGGAGGTGCAGGTGCTGGAGGCGCAGCTCGACGAGGCGCAGGCCCAGCACCAGCAGACGATCAACAACGCGGCGAGCATCGAGGCCCAAGTCGCGCAGCGCGAAAGCGACAAAGTGGCGGCGGCGGCGCTCGTCGCGCAGCGCGAAGCGGAACTGGATGCCGCGCAGCGCAAGCTGGCACGCTCGGAGACGTTGTCGCGCGAAGGCGCGTCGTCGATGCAGGAGCTCGACGACGATCGCGCGCGCGAGCGCAGCGCACAGGCCACCGTGAGCGCTGCGAAAGCCCAGGTCGCTGCGGCCGACGCGGCGATCACCGCGACCCGCGCGCAGCTCGTCGCCGCGCGCTCGATGGTGGCCGCCGCCGGGGCGACCATCGCGCGGGTTAATGCCGACATCACGGACAGCCAGCTCGTCGCGCCGCGCGACGGACGGGTCCAGTACCGCGTGGCCCAGCCGGGCGAAGTGCTGCCTGCGGGGGGCAAGGTCCTCAACATGGTGGATCTTTCGGACGTCTATATGACGTTCTTCCTGCCCGAGACGGCCGCTGGCAAGGTGGCGCTCGGCGCCGAGGTTCGCATCGTACTCGATGCCGCACCCGACTACGTGATTCCTGCCACGGTCTCATTCGTCGCCAGCACGGCACAGTTCACGCCGAAGACCGTGGAAACCGCGAGCGAACGGCAGAAGCTGATGTTCCGCATCAAGGCCCGCATCAGCCGCGAACTGCTGCTGCAACATCTGAAACTGGTCAAGACCGGGTTGCCCGGCGTGGCGTGGGTCAGGATCGACGCTGCGGCCAGCTGGCCCGCCAGTCTGGCGATCAGGGTGCCGCAGTGAACCCGACGCCTCCCGAGCGGGCCGTCGTCCGTCTGCGAGGCGTGAGCCTGCGCTACGGCAGGGTCAGCGCACTCGACGACGTCACCCTCGACATTCCCGCCGGTTGCATGGCCGGCCTGATCGGGCCGGACGGCGTAGGCAAGTCGAGCCTGCTCGCGCTCGCCGCAGGCGCGCGGGCGATCCAGCAGGGCGAAGTCGGCGTGCTCGGCGGCGACATGGCGTCGGCACGCCACCGCGACGCGGTCTGTCCGCGCATCGCCTATATGCCGCAGGGGCTCGGCCGAAACCTGTATCCAACGCTCTCGGTCGAGGAAAACCTGCAGTTCTTCGCGCGGCTTTTCGGCCACGACGCCCGCGAGCGCCGCCGCCGCATCGACGACCTGACGCGCAGCACGGGCCTGTACCCGTTCCTCGCGCGCGCCGCCGGCAAGCTCTCGGGCGGCATGAAGCAGAAGCTCGGCCTGTGCTGCGCGCTGATCCACGATCCGGACCTGCTGATCCTCGACGAGCCGACCACGGGCGTCGATCCGCTCGCTCGCGCGCAGTTCTGGAGCCTGATCGCGCATATCCGCGAGGGTCGGCCGGGCATGAGCGTGATCGTCGCGACCGCGTACATGGACGAAGCGCAGCGGTTCGACTGGCTCGTCGCAATGGACGCGGGCCGCGTGCTCGCCACGGGCACGCCGGTCGAACTGCTCGCGCGCACGGCCTGCGATACGCTGGAGGCCGCCTTCATCGCGCTGCTGCCCGAAGACCGGCGGCGCGGCCACGAGCCCGTTCGCATCACGCCGCTTCAGGACGGCGCGCACACCGACATCGCGATCGAGGCGCATGACCTGACGATGCGCTTCGGCGATTTCGTCGCCGTCGATCACGTGAGTTTCCGCATCCGCCGCGGCGAGATTTTCGGCTTCCTCGGCTCGAACGGCTGCGGCAAGTCGACCACGATGAAGATGCTCACGGGCTTGCTGCCGGCCAGCGAGGGAACGGCCACGCTATTCGGCCATCCCGTCGATCCGCGCGACATGCAGACGCGCCGCCGGGTCGGCTACATGTCGCAGGCGTTCTCGCTGTACGGGGAGCTGACCGTGCGCCAGAACCTCGTGCTGCACGCGCGGCTTTTCCATGTGAGCGAGCACGACATCTCGGCGCGGGTGAGCGAGATGGTGAACCGCTTCGGCCTCGCCGACTCGCTGGACGCGCTGCCCGAAAGCCTGCCTCCCGGCATCCGGCAGCGGCTCTCGCTGGCGGTCGCCATGGTGCATCGGCCCGAGCTGCTGATCCTCGATGAGCCCACGTCCGGTGTGGACCCCGTTGCGCGCGACACCTTCTGGCAGTTGATGCTCGATCTGGCGCGCCGCGACCACGTAACGATCTTCATCTCCACGCACTTCATGAACGAGGCCGAGCGCTGCGACCGGATTTCGCTGATGCATGCGGGCCGCGTGCTCGCGAGCGACGCACCTGCCGCGCTGATTCGCGTGCGTGGCACCGCGACGCTCGAAGCGGCTTTCATCGGCTATCTGACCGAAGCCGGCGGCGAGACGGTCGAGGGCGGCACCGCTGCGGAGGCCGCCCCGGCGCCCACGGCGGGCGCACTGCCGCAAGCCCCGGGCGCTCGTGCACATCGCCGCTTCAGCCCGCGTCGCGTGCTCAGCTACATGTGGCGCGAGGCGCTGGAGCTGCGCCGCGACCCCGTGCGGGCTGCGCTCGCGCTGCTGGGCTCGCTGGTGCTGATGTGCGTGATGGGCTTTGGCGTGAGCCTCGACGTGGAGAATCTCAGCTTCGCCGTGCTCGACCGCGACCAGACCGGACTGAGTCGCGACTACGCGCTCAACATCGCGGGTTCCCGCTATTTCGTGCAGCAGGCCCCGCTGGCCGACTACGCCGACATGGACCGGCGCATGCGCAGTGGCGACCTGTCGCTCGCGATCGAGATTCCGCCCGACTTCGCGCGCGACGTCGAACGCGGCAGTCCCGTCCAGATCGGCGTGTGGATCGACGGCGCCATGCCGCAGCGCGCCGAAACGATACGCGGCTACGTCCAGGGCATGCACGCCGCATGGCTGGTGGACCAGAGCCTGCACCGGCTCGGCGCCGCGCCGGCGGCACAGGTCGACATCGAGACGCGCTTTCGCTACAACCCGGACGTGAAGAGCCTGCCTGCGATGGTGCCGGCCATCATCCCGCTGCTGCTGCTGATGTTGCCGGCAATGCTGACCGCGCTTGCGGTGGTGCGCGAGCGCGAACTCGGCTCCATCATCAACCTGTACGTCACACCTGTGACGCGGATCGAATTCCTGATCGGCAAGCAGGTTCCGTACATCCTGCTGGCGGTGCTCAACTTTCTGCTGATGACGCTGCTCGCCGGCATCGCGTTCGGCGTGCCGGTGAAGGGGAGCTTCCTCACGCTGCTGGCGGCGGTGCTGGTCTACAGCGTCGTCGCGACCGGCATCGGCTTGCTGGCGTCCACCTTCACGCGCAGCCAGATCGCGGCGATGTTCTTCACGATGATCGGCACCATGATTCCGGCGGTGCAGTTTGCCGGACTCATCAATCCGCTCTCCTCGATGAGCGGCAGCGGGCGGCTCATCGGCGAGATCTATCCGGCCACCTACATGGTGACAATCAGCCGCGGCGTGTTCAACAAGGCGCTCGGCTTCGCCGATCTGCGTGCCCAGTTCTGGCCGCTCCTCGCCGCCGTGCCCGTGATCCTCGGCACGACCCTCATGCTGCTTCGCAAGCAGGAGCGGTGACGATGCGATCATTTGCGAATGTCTACCGGCTTGGCGTCAAAGAACTCTGGAGCCTGTTGCGCGACCCGATCATGCTCGTGCTGATCGCCTTCACGTTCACTGCCTCGATCTATTCGGCCGCCACGGCACAGCCCGACACGCTGCACATGGCGCCCATCGCATTCGTCGACGAGGACGGCTCGCCGTTGTCGGCGCGCATCATCTCGGCGTTTTTCCCGCCGCAGTTCGGCACGCCGGTGCTGATCAGCGCTGCACAGGTCGATCACGGGCTCGACTCCGGCGAGTACACGTTTTCGCTCAGCATTCCGCCGAACTTCCAGCGCGACGTGCTGGCCGGACGGCACGCCAAAATCCAGCTCAGTGTCGACGCCACCCGCATGAGCCAGGCGTTCACGGGCAGTGGCTATGTCCAGCAGATCGTAAGCGGCGAAATCAGCGACTTCGTGCGTCGTTACCGGAGCGTCAGCGCGCCGCCGGTCGACCTCGAAACGCACATGCGTTTCAACCCGAACCTCGAACAGTCGTGGTTCGGCGCGCTCATGGAGATCATCAACAACGTAACCATGCTGTCGATCATTCTGACCGGTGCGGCGCTGATCCGCGAACGCGAACACGGCACGATCGAGCATCTGCTCGTGATGCCGGTCACGCCTGCGGAAATCATGCTGGCCAAGGTGTGGTCGATGGGACTGGTGGTCCTCGTGGCGGCCGCGTTTTCGCTGACGTTCGTGGTGCGCGGCGCGCTGCACGTGCCGATCGAAGGATCGGTGATGCTGTTCCTCGTCGGCGCCGCGTTGCACCTCTTTGCCACGACGTCGATGGGGATATTTCTCGCGACGATCGCCCGCAGCATGCCGCAGTTCGGCATGCTGATGGTGCTCGTCCTGCTGCCGCTGGAGATGCTGTCGGGCAGCATCACACCGCGCGAGAGCATGCCGAAGCCCGTGCAGGACATCATGCTCGCTGCACCGACCACGCACTTCGTCGAGCTCGGGCAGGCCATCCTCTACCGCGGCGCCGGCCTCGACGTCGTATGGAGGCCCTTCCTCGTGCTCGTGGTGATCGGCGCCGTGCTCTTCCTGCTGTCGCTGCGGCGCTTTCGCAATACGATCAGCCAGATGGCGTAGCGCGGGCATCCCTCATCCGGCGTCTGGTCCGCCAGGCTCGAACGGGGCCGTTTCCGGTTGTAAAGCTCGATGTAGTCGCCGATGGAGCGCCGGGCATGGCTGACCGAATCGTAGGCTCGCAGGTAAATCTCTTCGTACTTGATGCTGCGCCACATGCGTTCGACAAACACGTTGTTGCGCCAGGCGCCCTTGCCGTCCATCGACAACTGCACGCCCCGGCTGAGCACGGCCTCAGTGAACGTGCCCGCCGTGAACTGGCTACCCTGATCGGTGTTCACGATGTCCGGCAGTCCGTAGCGGACGAACGCCTCTTCCAGTGCCTCGACGGCGTGCGTGGCTTCCAGCGTGATGGCGACCCGGTGCGCGAGAATCTTGCGGCTCGTCCAGTCCACCACCGCCGTCAGGTACACGAAGCCGCGCGCCATCGGAACGTACGTCGTGTCGAGTGCGAACACCTGATTGGCGTGGTCGATCTTCATGCAGCGCAGCAGGTACGGCCAGATCTTGTGCTGTGCATTGCGCCGGCTCGTGTTCGGCTTGCAGTACGGCGCCTCGATACCCATGCGCTTCATCAGCGTGCGTACGCGACGGCGACCCACCCCATGGCCCTGCCGGCGCAGCAGGCGCGCCAGCATCCGTGCCCCGGTAAATGGAAACTCCGTGTGCAGTTCGTCGACTCGCCGCATCAGCAACTGATCGACTTCGCTGACTGGTTGCGCCCGGTAATACGCGCTTGGCCTCGCGATGCCAACCAGTCGCGTCTGTCGCGAAACCGGCAGCGCATGCGTACGGTCAATCATCGCTTTGCGCTCAGCAGTCCGGCTTTGCCGAGCGCTCCTGACAAAAAAATCGTTCTCCAGCGTCAACTGTCCGATCTTCGCGTGCAGCGTTTTTTACGTCCACTGGCGGCTCGCTCGATGGCGCACCGGTCGCACCAAACACGTCTGCCGCACGCTCCTGCAACTGCCGCTTCCATTTGCGCGGCCACCTCTCTGGCACGGGCCCCGACCAAACCGCTTAACCTATTTCCCGAATTTGAGAAGCTATCTCTCTCGAGGGCGGCCTAACAGGTGTTCCCATCGTCTTTTTGTAAGGCGACAATCCCCGCCGTGAGCGGACGCCCTGAAAAACAGCAAAAATCATGTCAGGGGAAACCCTCAACGCCCGGCCGTTTGCGCCGATCAAGCGGCCGCGCAGGGCCGGGGAGCCTCATCCCGCCTGCTCCAATCTTCATTGAATAACCCGGCCTTATAAAGAGGGTAACTGGCACTGATGGTGCAGGCCCGGTTTTTTTGCCTCCTTATCGTTCAAGCCATGGAGTCTCATTCAAATTCCCGGCGACGTTGACCGGCCCAATCTCGAAGAGCGTACCGATGAGCAAGTTGCACCCCTATGCAGGCATTTTGACGGCAGTTCCCACTCCTCTCGGCGCGGATGGCCGCTTCGTCGCCGCGCCGCTCGCGGCGCAGATCGGGAAACTCGTCGAGGCCGGCGCGGATGGCGTGGTGCCGCTCGGCGGCACCGGCGAATACACGGCGTTGTCGTTCGCGGAGCGCATGCGCGTGGTGGAAACGTCGCTCGAAGCGGCGGCGGGCGCGCTGCCCGTGGTGCCGGGCATTCTCTCGCCGGGTCTCGGCGACGCCATCGACAACGCGCAGGCGTTCGTGAAAGCCGGCGCGAAGGCGCTCATGGTCGTCACGCCGTACTATTTCCGGCCCACGCAGGAGGGGATCGTCGATTACTACCGCCGCTTCGCCGACGAAGTCGACGCGGACATCATCCTCTACGAAATCCCGTATCGCACCGGCGTCTCGCTGCACTACGAAACCGTCGCGAAGCTCACCGCGCTCACGCGCGTCGTCGGCATCAAGGCATGCAACCCCGACCTCGCCACGCAGATGCGCGCGGCCGAACTCTGCGCGTCGAAGATCGCCATCCTGAGCGGCGAGGAAGACGTGCTGCCGCTGCACGTGGCGATGGGCGCCGTGGGCGGCATCATCTCCAGCTCGAACCTCGTGCCGAAGCAATGGGCGCGCGTGCTCTCGCTCGCGTCGAACGGCCAGCTCGACCAGGCCGTCGCGCTGCACGCCACGTTGCGCCCGCTGATCGACGCCATTTTCGCCGAGCCGAATCCCGCGCCGATCAAGGCCGCGCTCACGCTGCAAGGCTTGCCCTTCGGCGACGTGCTGCCGCCGCTCAAGGCCGCGTCGGCCGCGCTGCGCCAGCGTCTCGCCGACGTCATGGCGCCGCTCGTCGCGCGCGAGGCAGCGTATTCCACCACCGCAGCAGGCGTTTGAACCGCACCGAGACCATCGATACCAAGAGGGATTTTCATGTCATCCGATAACAACATCATGCTTCCGCGCCGTCGCTTTCTTCAGGCGGCGGGCGCCACGCTACTCACGGGGGCCGTTGCCGCACCGATGATCGTCACGTCGCGCAAGGCGGCGGCCGCGACCAACCTCACGGTCGTGAGCTGGGGCGGCAACTATCATCAGGGTGTGGAAGAAGCGCTCGCGAAACCGTTCGAAAAGGAGTTCGGCGTACACGTGACGCTCGTCGACACGCCTGATCTCGCCCGCGTCAAGGCGCAGGTGATGACCAGCAACGTGCAGTGGGACGTGTTCGATGCCGTGGGCCCGATGGCGATGACGGGCGCGAAGAACGGCTATTGGGAGCCGCTCGATCCGGCGCTGTTCGACCAGCACGACCTGATCGCTCCGATGACGAAATTCGCCGTGCCCTTCTACGGCTTCACAGGAGGAATTTGCTGGGACAACAGCAAGTATCCGGCGGGCAAGCACCCGGAAACCTTCGCCGATTACTTCGACGTGAAGAAGTTTCCCGGCCAGCGCACGCTGCGCAACCGCGCGAGCGAAACGCTCGAAATCGCCTTGCTCGCCGACGGCGTACCGCCGGAAAAGATCTATCCGCTCGACGTGGAACGCGCATTCCGCTCGCTCAACCGCATCAAGCCGTATATCGGCAAATGGGTCGATCAGACGCCACAAACGGTCTCGCTCGTGGAGACCGGCCAGGTCGATTACAGCTATACCTATTCGACGCGCGTGAAGGCCGCGCAGGAAGCGGGCAAACCGATCGACTTCTCGTTCAAGCAGACGCTCACCGGCCTCGAATATCTCGTGGTCCTGAAGAATGCGCCAAACAAGGCAAGCGCGATGAAGTTCGTGCAGTTCGCGATGCGTCCCGACCGCCAGGCCGCGCTCATGGATTATCTCGGCAACACGCCGGCCAGCAAGAAGGCGCTGCCGCTCGTCAAGCCCGACGTGCGCAAGTGGCTTTCGGACCCTGGCAACAAGATGAACCTCATCAGCAACGACGTCTGGTGGGCCGAGCACTACGACGAACTCACGCTGCGCTTCAAGGAGTGGGTGCTGTCGTAACGAGGCAGGCAAAAAAGCCGTCGCACAAGCGGCGGCCGCGCGGTTTGCAGTGGGGCATTTCAGCAGTGGGAGGAGTGATGAAAGGCAGAAAAGATGGGTTGCTGTACGTCGGCCCGGCAACGGTATTTTTATTTCTCGTGGTGTTCGTACCGCTGATGTACGTGGTGTACACGAGTGTCTGGGTGAATGACGGCCTGTCGCTTTCTGCCTATCGACGCCTTTTCGGCAGTGAACTCTTTCTGCGCACTTTGTGGTCGACGTTCCAGATCAGCATCTGCGCCTCTCTGTGCAGCCTGCTGCTCGGTTACCCCATCGCCATGCATCTCGCGAAGCAGACACCGAAAAAGCGCGCGCTCTACATGGTGCTTGTGCTGGTGCCGTTCTGGACCAGCATTCTCGTGAAGAGCTACGCGTTCACGGTCCTGCTCGGCCGCGACGGGCTCGTCAACAAACTGCTTTCGGTGCTGTTCGCCACGCAGGTGCAATTGCCGATGCTGTTCAACCGCTTCGGCGTGATGGTCGGCATGACGAACTATCTGATTCCCTTTATCGTGTTTCCGGTGCTCGCCAGTTTGCTCGCCATCGATAAATCGCTGTACCGCGCCTCGGAAATTATGGGTGCGAAGCCGCCGCGCATTTTCTTCCGCATCACGCTGCCTTTGTCGATGCCCGGGGTGGCTGCCGCCGCGTTGAGCACTACGGTCATGTCGATGGGCTTCTTCGTGATTCCCGCGCTGCTGGGCGGGCGCAAGGACGCGATGATGTCCAATCTCGTGGACTTCTACACGCGCGAAACGATGGACTGGAACATGGCGTCCGCCATCGGCGTGATTCTGCTCGGTATCGTCACGCTCGCGGCGCTCGGCGCGGAGTGCTTCCAGAAGCGCGATTCGAAAAAGGTGATGGCATGAGCACGTCGATGCGAGCAAGTCTGCCGGCGGTCCGGCGCGGTGTGGTGGTCGATGGTCTCGCGCGCCGTTATGCGGGGCTACGCAACGTCATCGCCATTCTGGTGTACGTGTTCATTCTGGTGCCCACGCTTATCGTCATTCCGATTTCGTTCGGCGGCGACGGCGAGCTGACGTTCCCGCCGCGCGTGTGGTCCACGTCGCTGTACGTGCATCTGTTCACATCGGACAGCTGGGTCGGCCCGATCCTGCAAAGCCTGAAAGTGGCCAGTCTGACGATGCTGGTTTCGGTGCTGCTGGGCGTGCCCGCTGCGTACGGCCTCGTGCGTCACGAGTTTCCCGGCAAGCGTTTCGTGCTGCTCCTGCTCATGAGCCCGATTCTCGTGCCCGTGATCGTGATGTCGCTCGGCCTGTATCTGTATCTGTCGCGCCTGCATCTGGTCGGCTCCACGCTCGGCCTCGTGATGAGCCACGTCGCTTACGTCACGCCGTTCATGATGATGACGGTGATGGCCGGCGTGAAGAAGCTCGACCCCGCGCTCGAATTCGCCACCACGATCATGGGCGCGAAGCGCAGCACGGTGTTCTTCAAGGTGGTGCTGCCGCAGCTTCGTCCGTCGATTCTCGCGGGCGCGCTGTTCGCGTTCCTGGTGTCGTTCGACGAAGTCGTGATCGCGTGGTTTCTCACGAGCCCGGCCACGACCACGCTGCCGGTGCGCATGTACAGCAGCATCCAATGGGATATTTCGCCCGTGATCGCGGCCGTCTCCGCGTTGCTTACGTTGCTTTCGCTGATTTTCTGTTGCGTGTCGGTTTGGCTTCAGCCGGCTGCGCCCGAGTCGTCGCATTGAGGTTGGAGAAATACATGTCATACGTTCTACTGGATAACGACGGCCGTCCGCAGGCCGCCGCCGCGCACGCGGGTCATGCGGCGAGCGTCGCGGCGACGCAGCGTAACACGGAGGACATGATCGTCTTTCGCGGCGTGGGCAAGCAGTACGGCGGCGCGGTTGCTCTGCATCCCACGGACTTTTCGATCCGCAAGGGCGAATTCCTGAGCCTGCTCGGACCGAGCGGCTCGGGCAAGAGCACGATCCTCAACATCATCGCGGGCGCCGTCGCGCCGACCGAAGGCACTATCGTGCTCGACGGCAAGGACGTGTCCACGGTGCCGCCGCGCGAGCGTGGCCTCGGCATGGTGTTTCAGAACTACGCGCTGCTGCCGCATTTGAATGTGTTCGACAACGTGGCGTTTCCGCTGCGCATTCGCGGTGTGGCGAAGTCGGAGATCCAGCAGCGCGTGCGCAATGCGCTGGAGCGCGTTGGCCTGACCAGTTACGAGCATCGCAAGCCACGCGAGATGTCGGGCGGCCAGCAGCAACGCGTGGGCATCGCGCGCTGCATCGTTTATTCGCCTTCGGTGATTCTGATGGACGAGCCGCTCGGCGCGCTCGACAAGAAGCTGCGCGACCAGTTGCAGGGCGAGATCAAGCGCCTGCATCGCGATCTCGGCACCACGCTGGTTTACGTCACGCACGATCAGGAAGAGGCGCTCAATCTCTCCGACCGCGTGTGCCTGATGAACGGCGGCCGCATTGCGCAACTCGGCACGCCTGACGAACTGTACTTCGAGCCCGTCAACGAGTTCGTCGCCGACTTCGTGGGCGAGTCGAACCTGATCGAAGGCGTGGTGCAGGCCGATGGCGTGGTGCGCGTTTCCGCGAACCGCGTGCTCAAGGTCCGCAGCACGGAAGGGCACGCCATCGGCGCGAAGGTGAGGGTGCTGGTGCGCCCCGAGAAGATCGACATCGTCGAGCAAATGTGCGCGGAAGACGACAATACGTGCGCGGGCACCATCGCGCAGGTCTCGTTCGTGGGCGGCATGACGCGTTTCGAGCTGACGCTCGCGGACGGCGCGACGCTGCTCGTGAAGGGCATTTCGGCGCGCGCGGCGGAGCGCGCGAACGTCGGGCAGCAACTGGCCGTGCGCTGGGCGGCGCGCGACGCCGTGGTGTTGAGGAAGTGATCGACTCATGAATCAAGCGAATCAAGCGATGAATCAAACGACGATTGTCGAAGCGATGCGCGAACTCGCGGGCGTCGCCAACATGCTGGAAAGCGACGCAGACATGGCGCCGCATCTGATCGACTGGCGCAAGCGCCATTCGGGCCGCGCCGCGTGCGTGGTGTTTCCGCGCGATACGGCGCAGGTGTCGAAGGTGCTGGCGTGGTGCGACGCGCGCGGCGTGAAAGTATTTCCGCAAGGCGGCAACACGAGCGTGTGCGGCGGCTCGGTGCCGGACGCCTCGGGCAACAGCATCCTGCTGAATCTCGCGAAGATGAATCGCATCGTCGAGATCAACGCCGACAACAATTCGATGACGGTCGAAGCGGGCTGCATCCTCGCCGACCTGCAACAGGCTGCGCTCGACGTCGACCGCATTTTCCCGCTCACGCTCGGCGCCGAAGGCTCGTGCCAGATCGGCGGCAACATCGCCACGAACGCGGGCGGCACCAACGTGCTGCGCTTCGGCAACACGCGCGATCTCGTGCTCGGCCTCGAAGTCGTGCTTGCCGACGGCCGCATCTGGAACGGCATTCGTACGCTGCGCAAGAACAACAGCGGCTACGATCTGAAGAACCTGTTCGTGGGCGCGGAAGGCACGCTCGGCGTGGTCACGCAAGCCGCGCTGAAGCTGTACCCGCGACCGCGCGCGATAGCCACGGCCATGATCGGCGTGGCTACCGTGAACGACGCCGTGCAGGAAGGCCTCAAGCTTCAGGCGGCGTTTCCGGGCGAACTCGTCGGGCTCGAACTCATCTCCCGCAGCGAATTCGAAATCTCGCTGCGTCATGCCGCGAAGGCGCGCAATCCGTTCAGCGAAACGCCTGAATGGATGGTGCTGGTCGAACTGGCCGCCTCTTCCGGCGACGACGAAGCCATTGCCGCGCGCCTGACCGACGCGCTCGCGCCGTCGTTCGGAGCGGGTGTGATCGTCGACGCCATCGTGGCCGCGAGCGCGCAGCAGCGCGCGGACCTGTGGCACATCCGCCATCACGTGACCGAGGCGAACGGCCGCGAAGGCATGGGCCTCACGCACGATATCGCCGTGCCCACGTATCGCATTCCCGACTTCATGGCCGCCGCGGAACAGACGCTCGCGGAGCATTATCCGCAGGCCAGGCAGGTTGTGGTCGGTCATATGGGCGACGGCAATCTGCACTACATCGCCATGTTTTCGCATGAATACTGGGCGAGCGTGACCGACAAGGCCGGCACGCAACTCGCGCTGAGCCATCGTCTTTACGACATCGCCGCGAGCATGGGCGGCACGTTCAGTGCGGAGCACGGCATTGGCTCGCTGCACGTGCCCGAGATGTCGCTGTACAAGGACGCCAACGAAATCGCGCTGATGCAGCAGATGAAGCAACTGCTCGATCCGAACGGCACGATGAATCCGGGACGCGTGGTGCCCGCCGTGGCTGCGTAGGCGCGCGATGGCGTATTCCAACGTTGCCGATTACCGCGAAGCGGCCCGCCGCTATTTGCCCGACTTCGCGTGGTCGTATCTGGAAGGCGGCGCGGAAGAGTCGATCACGATGCGGCGCAATCGCGCGGCGTACGAGTCGATCGCGTTTGCGCCGCAAGTGCTGGTCGACGTCACGAACGTGAGCACGCAAACTACGCTCGGCGGTAGCGCGGCCGCGTGGCCCGCCGTGGTCGGCCCGACCGGTTTGAACGGCTTGTACTGCCGCGGCGCCGAGGAAGCGCTCGCGCGTGCGGCGCACGCGGCGGGTTTGCCGTTCGCGCTTTCCACGGCGTCCACCAGCCTGCTCGAAGACGTGCGCGCGGCCACCGACGGCGATCTCTGGTTGCAGCTTTACGTGCAGCAGGATCGCCGTATCGCCGAGGACATCATGGCGCGTGCGCGCGCCGCGCGGTTTTCCACGCTGCTGCTGACCGTGGATACGCCCGTGACGGGCCAGCGCGATCACTACGCGCGCACGGGTTTCACCTTGCCGCTGCGCTGGACGCCGCGTTTGTTGTGGGACATCGCCACGCATCCGCGCTGGCTCGCGAAAGTGGGCGTGCACGGCGTGCCGCAACTCGTGAATCTCGCGCGCAGCGCGCGACTCGGGCCTGGCATCGCCGAACAGGCCGCCGCGCTCGGGCGGCAGATGGACACCTCGCTCGATTGGCGCGACATTGCGTGGCTGCGTCGACATTGGCCCGGCAAGATTTTCATCAAGGGCATCCAGACCGCCGCCGACGCCGCGCTCGCTTTTCAGCATGAAGCCGATGGCGTCGTGCTCTCGAATCACGGCGGCCGCCAACTGGACGGCGCGCTGAGTTCCATCGACATTCTCGCGCACACGGCGGCCATCGCGCCGCGCGGCGCGGAAATTCTCGTCGATGGCGGTATCCGGCGCGGCAGCGATATTGCCAAGGCCGTTGCGCTGGGCGCGAAAGGCGTGCTGCTCGGCCGCGCGCCGCTCTACGGTCTTGCCGCCGCGGGGCAGGACGGCGCGCGCGGCGTGCTGGCGTTGCTGCACAAGGAATTCGACATCTGCATGCGTTTGCTCGGCTGCACGAGCATCGCGGCGCTCGGCGCGGATCGTCTCGCTGTGCATGGCGGCGCGCTGGCGGCGGTATCGGCGCCAGCGCCGCAGGTGACCCGCATGACGACCATGACCGGTGCCACGCAGGCTGCTCCCCTCAACGTCATCGCAACATGACCCGCATGACTTTCCCGATCTTCGATTTCCAGCGCGGCACCGTGCCGTTGCTCATTTCCATCCCTCATCTTGGCACGGCCATTCCAAACGACGTGCGCCCGCAACTCACCGACATCGCGAGCGAAGTCGCGGATACCGACTGGCATCTCGATCGTCTTTACGGCTTCGCGCGGCAGATGGGCGCCTCGGTGCTGGGCGCGCGCGTGTCGCGCTATGTGATCGATCTGAACCGGCCGCCTTCGGGCGAAAGCCTGTATCCGGGCCAGACGACCACGGGTTTGTGCCCGACCGAAACGTTTCGCGGCGAGCCGTTGTATCGCCATGGCGCGGGTGTGGATGCCGCCGAAGTCGCGCGCCGTCTCGAACAGTACTGGCGACCGTATCATGCGCAATTGCGTTCGGAACTCGACCGCCTTGTCGCCGAATTCGGCGCGGTGCTGCTGTGGGAAGCGCATTCGATCGCGAGCGTGCTGCCGCGCCTGTTCGAAGGCAAGCTGCCCGACCTGAATCTCGGCACGAACAGTGGGCTCAGTTGCGACGCCAGCGTGCTCGAAGCGATCACGGCCACGCTCGGCGACCAGCCGTTCACGTGGATCGCCAACGGGCGCTTCAAGGGCGGCTACAACACGCGTTTTTATGGCGAGCCGAAACAGGGCGTGCACGCGGTGCAGCTCGAAATGTGCCAGTCCACGTATATGAGCGAGACCGCGCCGTTCGCGTATTTGCCGGAAGTCGCGGGCAAGGTCGAGCCGGTGGTCGGGCGCATGGTGACGGCGGCGCTCGACGCGGTGAGCGCGCTGGCACGCTAAGCACTACGAGCAAGCGGTATCGACGAAACAAAGCGGCGCGGCCCGCTTTTTTATTGGGCGCATGTCGCAACGTAGGCGCGAAAAAAACCGCCTTCGCGAACGAAGACGGCGAACCTGCTACTGCGTGAGGATTCGGTGAAACGATAACCACGCGGCGCGCACGCCGCGTCGGTATTACAGCGCTTGCGCGAGCGCGGGCACCGCTTCGAACAGATCGGCGACCAGACCGTAGTCGGCCACGCCGAAGATCGGCGCATCGGCGTCCTTGTTGATGGCGACAATCACCTTCGAATCCTTCATGCCCGCGAGATGCTGGATCGCGCCCGAAATGCCGACCGCGACGTACAGTTCCGGCGCGACGATCTTGCCGGTCTGGCCCACTTGCAGATCGTTGGGCGCGTAGCCCGAATCCACGGCCGCGCGCGACGCGCCAATGGCCGCGCCCAGTTTTTCGGCGAGCGGATCGAGGCGCGCGAAGTCTTCCGCGCTGCCAAGGCCACGGCCGCCCGACACCACCACGCGCGCCGAGGTCAGGTCCGGCCGGTCGCTCGCGGCGATCTCGCGGCGCACGAACGTCGCAAGACCCGTGTCGGGCACGGCCGGCGCTTCGGCAATCGCCGCGCTGCCACCTTGCGCCGCGGCCGCTTCGAACGCGGTCGTGCGGATCGTGGCGACCTTCACGGCGTCGCCGGATTGCACGGTGGCGATGGCGTTGCCCGCGTAGATCGGGCGCTGGAACGTGTCGGGCGCGTCGATGGCGATCACGTCCGAGATCTGCGAGGCGTCGAGCTTCGCGGCCACGCGCGGCGCGACGTTCTTGCCGAATGCGGTGGCCGGAAACAGCAGATGCGTGTAGTCGGGCGCGAGCGCGAGCACTTGCGCGGTGACGTTTTCCGCGAGCGCGTCGGCGAGATGCGGCGCGTCGATCAGCACGACCTTGTCCACGCCCGCCGCCTGGCTGGCGGCTTGTGCCACGGCGCGCGCGTCATGACCCGTCACGAGCACGTGTACGCTGTTGCCGATCTGCTGTGCGGCGGCGATCGTGTGCAGCGTCGCGGGCTTCAGTTGACCTTCGCCGTGTTCGGCGATCACGAGAGTTGTCATTCAAATCACCTTCGCTTCGTTCTTGAGTTTTTCGACCAGCGCGGCCACGTCCGGCACGATCACGCCGGCCTTGCGCACGGGCGGCTCGACCACCTTGAGCGTCTTCAGGCGCGGCGCGGGATCGACGCCGAGCTGCTCAGGCGTGAGCGTTTCGAGCGGCTTTTTCTTCGCCTTCATGATGTTGGGCAGCGTGACGTAGCGCGGTTCGTTCAGGCGCAAATCGGTCGTGACGATGGCGGGCAGACGCAGCGAGATCACTTCGAGACCGCCGTCCACTTCGCGCGTGACGGTGGCCGTGCCGTCGCCGATCTCGATGGCGCTCGCGAAGGTCGCCTGCGGCCAGTCGAGCAGGGCGGCGAGCAACTGGCCGGTCTGGCCCGCGTCGTCGTCGATGGCCTGCTTGCCGAGAATCACCAGTTGCGGCTGCTCTTTGTCGATCACGGCCTTCAGTAGCTTCGCCACGGCGAGCGGCTGCAATTCCACGGCGGTTTCCACCAGAATGCCGCGATCCGCGCCGATGGCGAGCGCCGTGCGCAGCGTTTCCTGGCTTTGCGCCACGCCGCACGACACGGCCACGACTTCGCTCGCGTGGCCCGCTTCCTTGAGACGCGTGGCGGCTTCGGTGGCGATTTCGTCGAAGGGGTTCATCGACATCTTGACGTTGCCGATATCGACGCCGCTGCCGTCCGCCTTCGCGCGGACCTTCACGTTGTAATCGACGACGCGCTTGACTGCGGTAATCACTTTCATGCTGGTTTCCTCGGGATACTAAAAAGCGCTCAAATCCATTCGTTCATGTCAATGCCGACGCCGATGCTCCAGGCGACAGCGTGACGAGCACGATGCGCGCATTCGCTGCGTTCGCCGCGAGCGGCGCGACGCGCAAGGGCGCGCGCAACGTGTCGAACATGGCGTAGCGGCCCGCTTCGAGCTGCGTGTTCGCGGCGCCGTGCGTGGCGATCTCGCAGACGCCGTCGAGCGTGAGCACGAGGGCGATGTCGCCGGCCGCAACGGTTTCGGGCGCGGTGAGTGCGCGCACCTTCACGCGATACCGCTGTGTTGTGCTCATCACGTTGAGCACCGTGACCGGTCCGTTCACGAGACGCGCGTTCCACGCGGCGTTGCCCGTGTATTCCACCGCTTCCTCGGGCGCGAGCGAAACCTCGAGCGCGCCTTCGCGCAACACGACGCCCGCGCCGCGCAACACGAACGACACGCGCGTCATGCCGACAAAGCGCGAGTACGGGCCGTCGCGCTCGACTTCGGCAATGCTGATGCGCCAGGCGCCGCCGCTATTGCCACCGCTGTCGTGCATGGCCAGCGTGCGCGTGACGCCGCCGCCGTTGCGCCACGCTTCGGGCGGCAGCGCGGCGAGCGAGCGCGGTTCAGGCGAATTCATCGCATTGCCTTTACGACACTGCGCCGAGGCCGTACTTGCCCGTGAGCAGCGCGCCGGTTTCGAAACGTTCGATCGAATACGGGGCGAGCGAGACGTCGGTGGGCAGGCCGAGCGCTTCCTGGGCGAGCACGCGGCCCACGGTGGGCGAGAGCTTGAAGCCGTGGCCGGAGAAGCCATAGCCGACCACGAGGCCTTCGATGCCGGGCAGGCGACCCAGTACCGGATTCCAGTCGGGCGTGACGTCGTACACGCCGGTCCACGACGAGGCGATGCCCGCCGTTTCGTATTCGGGGAAGCGCTCGGCGACCTGCGCGCCCACTTCCACCACGTAGTCCATGGGAATGTCGCCTTGTTCGGTTTCTGCGGCGCCGAGTTTTTCGCCCACGATGCCTTCGCTCACGAGCATCTGGCTGCCGCCGTAGCTGCGGTAATAGAGCATGCCGGGCGAGGCGAGGTCCTTGAACACGGGCATTGAGAACGTGTACTTGGCCGCTTCGCATTCGAGCGTGAGCACGGCGTGGCGCTCGGGCATGACGGGCAGATTGCGGCCGGTCCAGCCCGCGAGTTCGGGTGTCCAGATGTTCTGCGTGCTGATGACGGTGCCCGCCGCGAAGTCGCCCGCGCTGGTCGAAACGCCCACCACGCGGTTGCCCTCGAACAGGATCTTGTTGACGGAGACGTTCTCGCGGATCGTCACGCCGCCGCGCCTGGCGGCGCGCGCGAAGCTGGTGGCGACGAGATACGCGTCGGCGAAACCGGCTTCGGGCTCGTAGCCGATCAGCGCGGCGTCGTCGAAACGGGCGATCGGCAAGAGTTCGTGCGCGGCTTTCGCGTCGAGCAGTTCGAGCAGCACGCCTTGGGCTTTTTGTTGTTCGAGCGAGGCGCGCAGCGGTTCGAGCTTGTCGCCTTCGCTCGCCACGATCATGTAGCCGCACTTCACGAGTCCGCACGACGCTTCTTCGTCGCCGAGATACGCCGGAAAGTTGTTGAACACGTCCCAGCTCTTGAGCGCGAGTTCCACGTTTTCCTTGACGGAATAATGGGTGCGCAAGATGCCCGACGACTGCGACGTCGTTCCGGCGCCTATCGTGCCGCGATCGAGCACGAGCACGTTCTTCGCGCCGAGCTTCGCCAGTTGAAATGCGACGGAACTGCCGATCACGCCAGCGCCAATCACGACCACATCATATTTGTCCACAGTTTCGCGTCCTTTCCTGAGCAAAGGGTATGGAGCGAAGTGTGGAACGCCATAAACCGCGGGCGGCCAATATAAGCAGGACAGATGATTAGTAAAAGCGGCTGTCGCGCTGGCGCGCCGCACGGGGCGGTTTGCGCGGGTTTCGACGCGAATGACGGGCGCGGATTCGTGGCTTTTGCCGGATTTTGGCGTCCGGCCACGCGCCCGCAACCCCGGGAATTCCGCTGTCGCGGCGGCGTACCACAGGATCACCACGCCTTATTCATTAAATAAGGATTCGTACTCGATACGGCCCACCGAATTCTGGCTGCATAGCGTGACTGTCACGGCTCGCTCCACGCAGCACCCAGAACCGGCTAACTCGCCGTGACTCGCCGGGCATGTCATTCCAACCCCAGTGTGAGAAGACCCGCTATGTCAAAGCTTCGAAAGGAAGGCGTTTCAACGGGACGCAGGCAATTCGTCTCGGGTGTCTCCAGTATTGCAATCGCGGCGGCCGCCGCTCCGGCCATTCTCACCTCGAAAAAAGCCCATGCCGCCGGCGGTCAGATGACGCTCGTGAGCTGGGGCGGCGCGTACCGGCAGGCCGTGGAAGAGTCGGTCGTCAAGCCGTTCATGAAAGAAACGGGTGTGCAGGTCACGATCATCGACACGCCCGATCTCGCCAAGCTCAAGGCGCAGATCCAGACCAACAACGTGCAGTGGGACGTGTTCGACGCGCCCAATGCGCTGGGCGTGGCGGGCGCGAACGCGGGCTTCTGGGAGCCGCTCGATCTCGCGATGTTCGATCGCGGCGATCTCGTCATCGACATCAAGAACAATTTGCTGCCCTGGTACGTGTTCGTGGGCGGCATTGCGTGGGACCCGGCGAAGTATCCGGCGGGCAAGCATCCGCGCAATTTCCGCGAGTATTTCGACGTGAAGGCGTTTCCGGGCCGCCGCACCTTCCGCAACCGGCCGAGCGAAACCTTCGAGGCCGCGCTGCTCGCCGACGGGGTTTCGCCGAAGCATCTGTATCCGCTCGACGTGGATCGCGCCTTTCGCGTGCTGGAGCGCATCAAGCCGAACGTGGTGAAGTGGATCGACCAGACGCCACAAACGCTCACGCTGCTGCAAACCGGCGAAACCGACTTCAGCTACACCTACGCGTCACGTGTGAAGCCCGCGAAGGCCTCGGGGCAGTCCGTCGACTTTTCGTTCGAGCAGACCGTCAACGGTTTCGAATATCTCGCCGTGGTGAAGAACGCGCCGAACAAGGCCAACGCGATGAGGTTTCTCGCCTTCGCCGCGCGCCCCGACCGCCAGGCTGCGTTCATGGAATTGATCGGCAATACGCCGGGCAGCAAGAAAGCGCTCACGCTGATGAGCCCCGAAAGCCGCAAGTGGATTCCCGACCTGCAGTCGGAAAACAGCGTGCTGATGGACGATTCGTGGTGGGCGAAGAATTTCGACGAAGTCACGCGCCGCTTCAAGGAATGGACGATGTCGTGATGCCGGTGAATCGCAGTGCAAACGTAGTGAACAGGGAAACAGGAGGCAGTATGGAAGCAAAGCAGTTCGGCAGCGAAGACATGACGGCGCTGAAAAAACGCGTGGATATCGCGGGCGCATTCGGCTGGTCGGTGGTCTCGGGCGTGACGGCCATCGTGCTGCGCGAGAAGGGCGAAGCGGCGCTCAACAACGTCTGGCGCACGCTGATGGCGGCGGAGCAGTCGCAGCGCTTCGTGGAGGCGCTGGAGAAGCTCGGCATTCGCAACGATCCGCCCGCCGTGACGGCCGCGAAGTATCACTATTTCAGCAATTCGATCGGCGGACTCACGCTGCAATATGTGGAAGAAACACCGAAGAAAGTGTGGATTCGCTATATGCCCCCGTGGGGCACGTTCCCCGGCATTTCCGCGTTGACGGTTCCTTCATCAGTACGGCGAACGATTCTGTCGACGTGGCACCCGCGCAATGGCGAATTGCTGGGCTGCCCGCGTCTCGGTTGGGTCGCGACCAAGTTCGTGGCGGAAGGCCATCCGTACGACGAAGGCTATTTCATGGAGTACGACCACCATTTGCGGCCCGAAGAACGCTTTCGCGTGGAGCATGTCGATCATTCGCCCGAGTTCGACGCGGCGAAAGCGCCTAAGCTCGACCCGGCGCAATGGCCCGAGGCGCGCATCATGAAAGGCAGCGCGAACTATGCGGCCGACTACGTGAAGCACGCGATCGAAGTGATCGTGGCGCAGTTTGGCATGCATACGGCGAGCCATATGATCGCCTCGGCCATGAAACTGCTGGCGGTGCAGTTCACGCCTTCGCTGAAGGCGTCCACGGAAGTGGAAGGCAACAGCCCGGCTGCGCTCGCGCAAACTTACGCGACGATCATCGGCGCGTTCAAGAATGCGCCGCAGTGGAGGTCGCTGGGCGACGACGTGGCCGAGTTGAGCTTCGAAACCCTCGAGCCGTTCCCGTATCCGCATTCCGCACAGATGCGCGCGGCCGTGTTCGCGTTCTTCGACATGAGCGTGCGCACGCTCAACGGCCGCGTACGGCTCGACCGTCACTACGACGCTGCGAGCGGCTTCGAGCGCTGGACCTTCACCGACACGAAAACGTGGCTCTGGTAAGCGGCCCCGCCAACGCAACGAGGATACGATCGATGTCGCAATCGACTGTGCAATCGAGTGTGCATTTCTCGGCGGATGACAACATCCCCAAACTGCTGCGCGACTGCGCGGCAGTCAATCCCGGCCACGTGTTCTGCCGCTCGGGCGACATCGCGCTGAGTTACGCCGAACTCAACGCGCGCGTGAACCGCCTCGCCAACGGCCTTGCGCGCGCTGGCGTGCGCGCGCAAACGCGCGTGGCCGTGATGCTTTCGCATCATGTCGATCACGCGCTCGCGTACTTCGCCCTGTGCAAGCTCGGCGCGGTGCAGGTGCCGGTCAACGTGCATCTGAAGGGTGCGGTGCTCGAACATGTTTTGACCGATTCCGAGCCTGCGTTTGCGCTGGCCGACGACGTGTTCGCGCCTGCGTTGGAACCGGCGGCCGCGCGCGTGGCGGGCTTGCGCACGATCTGGCGCACGGCGGCGGGCGGCGGCGAATTCGCGCAACTGCGCGACGACGCCGACACGGCCGAACCGGCATACGAGGCGCACGATGCGGACTTGCGCGCGATTCTCTACACCTCGGGCACGAGCGGTCCCGCCAAGGGCGTGCTGATGAGCGACCGCATGGTTCGCGCGGCGGCGCTCGGTTCGTCGTGGATCGGCTCGATCACGCCGGGCAGCGTGCTGCACTTCTGGGACCCGATTTATCACGTGTTCGGCAGCGAAGTGCTCGTGATGGCGCTGATGCAGCCTATTACGCTCGCATTCGTGCCGCGCTTCAGCGCCTCGGGCTTCTGGGACGAAGTCGAGCGTTATCGCGCCACGCATCTGCACTTCGTTGGCGGCGTGCTGCAACTGCTGCTCAAGCAGCCGCCTTCACCGCGCGACCGCGCGCATACGGTGCGCATCGCGTGGGGCGGCGGCGCGCCCGTGGAAGTGTGGCAGGCGTTTGAGCAGCGCTTTGGCATTCCCGTGCGCGAAGGTTACGGCATGACGGAAACGTCGAGCTTCAGCGTGGTGAATCTCGACGGCCCGATCGGTTCCATCGGCAAGGCGGTGGACTATTTCGACGTGGAGATAGTAGGCGACGACGACGTGCCGCTGCCGCACGGGTCGGTGGGCGAAATCCGCGTGAAGGCGCGCGAGCCCGGCACCATCACCGAAGGTTATTTCCGCAACCCGGAGAAAACGCGCGAAACCTTGCGCAACGGCTGGCTCTACACGGGGGACCTAGGCCGCGCGGACGCGGCGGGTTATCTGTACTTTCTCGGCCGCAAGAAGGACAGCGTGCGGCGGCGCGGCGAAAACATCTCGGCGTGGGAAGTCGAGAACGTCGCGAACGGCCATCCCGATGTCGAGGAAAGCGCGCTGATCGGCGTGACCAACGAATTCGCCGACGAAGACTTGAAGCTGTTCGTCAAGCTGCGTCCGGGCGCGAGCACGTTCACGCCCGAGGCGTTCGTTACGTGGTGCGAGGCGAACATGGCGAAGTTTCAGGTGCCGCGCTTCATCGCGCTCGTGGACGAGTTTCCGAAAACGCCCACGCAGCGCATCCAGAAGCAGTCGTTGTCGAAGCGGATCGACGATTGCTGGGACGCGCTCGCGCCAGCGAGGCTAACGCAAGCTTGAATGCTGCATAAGCGGAGGTGATGTCGCGCGCTTCCGGTATCTGGCGACGTAGGATGGCGTGCAGTCCGGCCGTGCCGTTTCGCGCGGTGCGTGCCGGGACTTCCACAAGACCGCGACGCGCGTTTCGATCGTGCGTCGTGGCCGTCCCGCACAGTCACATATCGGTCGAAATGAACACGAATAACTTCGCAGCGCAGTTTGGCCCGCGCGAATCGATGGAGTACGACGTCGTTATCGTCGGTGGAGGGCCGGCCGGTTTATCTGCCGCCATTCGCCTCAAGCAGATGGCGCAGGAACGCAACGCGGAAGTGAGCGTGTGCGTGCTCGAAAAAGGCTCGGCGATCGGCGCGCACACGCTGTCGGGCGCGGTCATGGACCCGCGCGCGCTCGACGAATTGATTCCCGACTGGAAGGAACGCGGCGCGCCGCTCGACGTGCCCGTGACCGAAGACCGCTTTTTGTTTCTCTCCGAAAGCGGCGCGAAGCCGGTGCCCAACTGGCTGCTCCCCGACAACTTCAAGAACCACGGCAATTACGTGGTGAGCCTCGGCAACGTGACGCGCTGGTTCGCGGAACAAGCCGAAGCGCTGGGCGTGGAAATCTTCGCGGGCTTCGCGGCGGCTGAAGTGCTGTACGGTGAACACGGCGAAGTGCGCGGCGTGGCCACGGGCAACATGGGCGTGGGCAAGGACGGTGAACCGACCGCGAACTTCCAGTCCGGCATGGAACTGCACGCGCGCTATACGCTGTTCGCCGAAGGCGCGCGCGGCCATCTCGGGCGCGAACTCATCGCGCGTTTCAAGCTCGATCAAGACGCCGATCCGCAAGTCTACGGCCTCGGCATCAAGGAACTCTGGGAGATCGATCCGGCGCAGCACCAGCCTGGTCTCGTGATCCACACGGCCGGCTGGCCGCTGCAAAGCGACACGTACGGCGGCTCGTTTCTCTATCACCTGAACGACAACCAGGTGGTGGTGGGCTTTGTTGTGGGGCTGGGCTATACGAATCCGTATCTGTCGCCGTTCGAGGAATTCCAGCGCTACAAGACGCACCCCGCGATCCGGCGTTTTCTCGAAGGCGGGCGGCGTGTGTCGTATGGCGCGCGCGCGATCGCAGCCGGCGGAATCATGTCGATGCCGAAGCTCGCGTTCGCGGGCGGCGCGTTGATCGGCTGCGAAGCGGGCATGCTCAACGCTTCGCGCATCAAGGGTAGCCATGCGGCGATTGCGTCGGGCAAGATGGCCGCGCAAGCCGCGTTTGATGCACTGCAAGCGGGGCGCAGCCACGATACGCTCAGCGCGTATCCGCAAGCCTTCGAGCAATCCTGGCTCAAGGAAGAACTGCATCGCGCCCGCAACTTCAAGCAGTGGATGAGCAAGGGACTTTACGTCGGCAGCATGATGGTCGGTCTCGAACAGAAGGTGTTGGGCGGCCGCGTGCCGTGGACGCTGCATCATCATCATTCGGATAACGAAACATTAAAGCCGGCGGCGCAATGTAAACCCATTGAGTATTCGAAGCCCGATGGCAAGCTCACGTTCGACCGGCTCTCCTCGGTGTTTCTGTCGAACACGAACCACGAAGAAAACCAGCCCGTGCATCTTACGCTCAAGGACGCGAGCGTGCCGGTGCGCGTGAATCTCGACCGTTATGCGGGGCCGGAAGCGCGCTTCTGCCCGGCGGGCGTGTACGAGTTCACGGAAGCGCCGGCGGGCGGGCGCGCGCTAGTCATCAACGCGCAGAACTGCATTCACTGCAAGACCTGCGATATCAAGGACCCGACGCAGAATATCGTGTGGGTCACGCCCGAAGGCGGCGGCGGACCGAACTATCCGAACATGTAAAGCAAAAGGGCTCATCGTGACGATGAGCCCTTTTTTCAAGGCATCCCGACGGATGCCGGGATGCGATATCCACCGCGCGCTTACGCGTTCATTCAAGCGCCGAAGCGCCACTCGCGCGTGGGCAGGTAAGTTTCCTTCACGACGCGCGGCGAGGCCCAGCGCAGCAGGTTCAGATACGAACCGGCCTTGTCGTTCGTGCCGCTCGCGCGGCCGCCGCCGAACGGCTGCTGGCCGATCATCGCGCCCGTCGGCTTGTCGTTGAGGTAGAGGTTGCCCGCTGCGTTGACGAGCACGTCTTCGGCTTGATGCAGCGCGAAGCGGTCGGTGCAGAAGATCGAGCCGGTGAGGGCGTAGGGGCTCGTCGAATCGATCAGCGCGAGCGTGTCGTCCCACGCATTGTCTTCGTAGACGAACACCGAGAGAATCGGCCCGAACAGTTCCTCCGTCATGAGCGCGTGCTTCGGGTTGCTCACTTCGAGCACGGCCGGCTCGACGAAATAGCCCGGTTCCGTCCACGTCTTGCCGCCGCTCACGAAGGTCACGGCCGAGTCGTCCTTCGCCGCGGCCAGCACGCGGCTGAGCTTCTGGTGCGAGGCTTCGGAAATCACCGCGCCCATGAACGTGCTGAAGTCGGCCACATCACCCACTTTCAGCTCGGCGAGACGCGCGCGCAGTTCGTCGCGCACCTGCGACCACAGGCTGCGCGGAATATAAGCGCGCGAAGCGGCGCTGCACTTCTGGCCTTGATAGCCGAACGCGCCGCGAATCAGGGCGATGGCCACTTCCGACGGATGCGCCGAGGCATGCGCGAGCACGAAGTCCTTGCCGCCCGTTTCGCCCACGAGGCGCGGAATGGTGCGGAACGAGTCGACCTTCGAGGCCACGCCTTTCCAGAGCGACTGGAACACGGCCGACGACCCCGTGAAGTGAATGCCGGCGAGATTGGGCGAGGCCATGGCCACGCGCGTGGTGAGTTCGGCCTCGCCCGGCACGAAATTGATGACACCCGGCGGCAGGCCCGCTTCTTCGAGCGCTTCGAAGAAGATGTAGTTGGCGAGCGCCGACTTTTCCGAGGGCTTCCACAACACGGTGTTGCCCATGATCGCGGGCGCCGTGGTCAGATTGCCGCCGATGGCCGTGAAGTTGAACGGCGACACGGCATAGACGAAGCCTTCGAGCGGACGCCAGTCGGTGCGATTCGCGGCCGTGGCCACCGACATCGGCTGCTCGGCGTACACGCGCTGCGCGTTATAGGCGTTAAAGCGCAGGAAGTCGATCAGCTCGCAGGCGCTGTCCGGCTCGGCTTCTTCCACGGTCTTGCTCTGGCCGAGCATGGTGGCGGCGTTGATCTTCATGCGCGAACGCGTCGCGATGATGTCGGCGGCGCGATGCAGGATGGTGGCGCGGCTCGCATGCGTGAGTTTGGCCCAGTCCTTCGCTACGCGCTTGCCGCTCGCGACCGCTTGCTGGATCTGCGCTTCGGTCGGGCGGTGAATGCGGGCGAGCAGGCGTTGCGTGTCGTGCGGCGCGCGCACTTCCACGACATCGTTCGAGTAATAGCGCTGGCCGTCGATCACGGTGGGAATTTCGACGACGTCGCGCTGTTCGAGCGACTTGCGCAGTTCCGCTTGCGCCTGCGTGCCCGTGCCGAAATGCAGTTCGGGTTCGTTCGCGGGCAGCGGGAATTGAGGACCTGAAATCACACTGGTTCCTTAGGGAAGGGGATTCGAAAACACCGCCGGCGTTGCGGTTTGCGAGCGGCGCTGCGCGGTGGCGCGCCGCTCGTCGCCGAAGGCGAGGCTCAGTGTCCAGACTAGCGGCTACGCGGTGCGCGCAGCGTTGCTAAACCTCGACTTATGCTTTGGATCGGCGAGCGTTATGGAACAAGCCGGAACAAGCCGGAACAGGCCGACGCGAGGCCGCAGGACGCCGCGCGCGTCATTCCTCATCGGCGATACAGACTTCCTCGGGCGCGAGCGCGAGCGCCTTGGCGATATCGCGGGACACCTGACGTTCGAACGCGCGCTTAAGCAGATCGTAGAGATCGGCGGGCAGATGGCCGAGTTCGTTCTCGCGCGAGGCGAGGAAGAACGAGCGGCTCAGGCCCTGGTACGGCCGGCCGTGGCGCGAGAACGACGAGAGCGCGACCACGCGCAGGTCGGGCACGTAATGGCGCGACTGCCACAGGCACAGCGGCGTGGTTACCGCGAAGCCGAGCCCAGCGGCCACGAGACTCAGCATCGGGTCGGTGGCGTCAAATTCGCAGGTCCGCTCGATGTTTTCGGCGTTGGCGGCGAGATACGCGTCGATATGCTGGCCGATCACCGAACGTGCGCTGTAGCGGATCAGTTGCAACTGGCGACTGAGTTCGGTGAGCGTGGTGAAGCGGTCCACTTCGAAGCTGCGCGGCAGCACGACCACATAGGGCTCGGAAAAGAGCTTCTGGCGGCGAATGCCGGGTGCCTGCGAAAGCTCCGTAGTGGTCACGGCCATGTCGAGCTGGCGCGCGTCGAGCTGCGCATCGAGCGTGGGCGTGATGCCCGACCACAAGCGGATTTGATGCGAAGTGCCAGCGAGCGCCTTGATGATGATCGGGCCGATGGTGGCCGCGAACGAATCCACGCAACCGAGCCGCACCACGACGCGTTTCGCGCGCGTGACATTGCGCACGGCTTCGACCATCTGGTCCGCGCCTTGCAGCAGCACCGTGGCATGCTCGAACAGGCGCTGACCGGCGGCCGTGGGGCGCGCGGGGCGCGTGGCGCGGTCGAGCAGCGTGGTGTCGAGGATGGTTTCGAGCGCCTTGATGCGTTGCGAGACGCCCGCTTGCGAAATGGCGAGGCGGCTTGCCGCGTCGGAGATCGAACCCGATTCGACCACGGCGACCCAGCTCGCGAGCAGATCCCAGTCCGGATAATGTTCAGGTGCGCTTTCTTTCATGGTCGCCTGCGACGTGACAGCCAAAATGTTAACACGGTTGCCTGAGTGCCTCTATTGGGGAAAGGCGCATGGCGTTTACTTCGGCAACCGGTCGGCGTGGGCGGGCGTCGCTGGCGCGCGGGGCGATGTCGATGCGGAGGTCGTTGCGTCGGCGGCGGGCGCGGTGGGCAGGCGCACGAGCGCGTTTTCCAGCGCATCCAACAGCGCGCCGAGCGTGGCCGTGGCTTCGGCGCCTTCCTGCTGTTCGCGCTCGTATTCGAGTGCGCTGCGCCAGCGGCCCGCGATCTCCATTTCGACGGCATGCACGCCTTCGCCCGGCACGCCGTAATGCTGCGCCGCGAACACGTCGGCGACCTTGCCGTTCACGACCCACGAGCGGCCGTGCTCGCCCACGGTGTCGGTGAGCGCGGAAACGAGCCGGCGGTCGCACGAGCGCCCGCGATTGCTGCCGATGTTGCAGTCGAGCGCGCCGCTCTGGTTGCGATATGGCGAAAGCCAGTAGCTCGCGTGCGAGACGAGCAGCAGCACGTTGGCATGCAGGCCGCGCAGGCGCGCGATTTCCGCTGCCACGGCGGCATGAAAGGGTCTCCAGTAGTGATCGACGCGAGCTTCGACTTCGCGTTCGGAAGGCGGGTGAGAGTCGTCGTAGAGCGGCTCGCCGCGCGACGTATGCGTGCGGCACAGGCCGCTGCGGCTCAGGCGCAGCGACAGCGGACGGCTTTCCGTCGCCACGTTGAAGTCGATCACGCACGGGTGATAGCGCGCGCCGATGGTGGTGATGCCGCGCTTTTCGGCGAGCGCTTCGAGCGCGAGACCCGCCGGATCGGCCATACGTCCCTCGATCGCGGCCCATGACGCGTTGTCCAGCAACTCGCCGGGAATGCGGCTACCGCTATGCGGCGTGACGAGGACAAGCGGTGAATCGGCACGAAAAACGTGCCCGAAAGCCAGGCTCTGCATGTTCAATACCTCGGGTTCGCTTGCGCGCGTGATTCGCAGGCAGCGGCGCGCCAGCCTCGGGCGCGGCGCGCGTTGCCCAACGGTAGCCGAACCCGCGGTGAAACGCCGGTGCCTAAGCGGCGCTGTTCCTAACCATAAGCGCTGCTTACGCAAACATGCCGGCGTTCGCGGCCGCTGGAGGCGGCGTTAGAAGCGGTGCCGCATCCCGACAATCGCCAGGACCTGGTTTTGCGTGGTCGAAGCGGAGAGGAAGTTGATGTTCGCCACCGCTTTCGCGCCGGTAGAATCGGTGCCGGACGCATGCTGATACACCGCGTCGGCGTACACGTCGGTGCGCTTCGAGAGGAAGTAATCGGCGCCGATCACACCCTGGTGATATTTCGCGCTGTTCACGCCATAGCCCTTGGTGTAATCGTAAGCCGCGCCCAGCAGCAGTGCGGGCGTGAGCTGGTAGCGGAAGTTCGCTTCGACGTTGTGGAACTTCGCGTCGCCGCCCGCGCCCGTGGCGGGCAGACCTGCGAGTGCGCCGATGTCCTTGAACTGCGTGTTGCTGTACGTGAGGCCGAAGGTCGCGGCTTGGTACGTGTACTGCGCGCCGGCGACGATGATCTGCTGCGTTTTCGCCGAGGCATAACCTGAGTACACGCGGCTCGACGTCATGTTCGACGCCGCGGTGCTCGACGTGGAGTTATTGCCGAAGTACGAGTAGTTCGGGTCCTTCGCGTTGAGGTACGACACGCCCAGCACGAGCGGCCCGTGTGCGTAGTTTGCGCCGAGCGACCAGATCTGGTTGCGGTTGAACTGGCCCGCCACGCCGCCGAGGCTGTAGAGGCCGCCGAACGTGAAGCCGCCGTACGAGAGGCTCTTGTACTTGATCGCGTTGTTGACGCGATTGGTGCCGTTCAGGTTGTCGAGGTCGCCCGGATGCGCGCCGAAATATGGCGACCACACGTTGGCGGCTTCGAACATGTAGGTGAAGTCGGTGACCGAGTCGTACTGACGGCCGAGCGTGACCGTGCCGAGATTCGCCGAAGAAAGTCCCACGTACGCCTGACGGCCGAATTCGTCGCCGCCCTGGCCGAGCTTGCCGTTTGTCACGCTGAAGCCGTTTTCGAGCACGAACAGCGTCTTGAGGCCGCCGCCGAGATCTTCCGTGCCGCGCAGGCCCCAACGGCTGCCCTGGATGTTGCCGCTGCCCATTTGATACTGGCTATGGCCACCGGCGTTGTTGGCGTAGATCACGCCGACGTCGATCAAGCCGTACAGCGTGACGGAGCTTTGGGCGTGTGCAGCCGTGGCGAATGCGAGCGAAATTGCCGCTGCAAAAAGATGTTTTTGCATGTGTTGGTCTCTGCGGTTGAAATGAAAAGGACGCCAGCGAAGCAGTGGGTGACGTCAGCCGCTCGCAGAGTAGGGAAGTCAAAATAGTCGGTCGCGTAGAGGACAGTGCAACTTATTCTGAAAATAAGCGCGTGTGATATTCGCGCGGCAGCAGCGGTGTGGAGCGATCTTCGCGTGGTTCGTGTTGGTCGATGTGATGCCGCAACTGGGTCATGCCGATGCAGGCGAGCATCACACGCGCTTAATTTTTCTATCACGTTTGATGATGAATTTCACGCGCGCTTGCATTCTGGACCACGCTCACCGCAACGGTTCGACGGACGGTGAGAATGACGGAAGCACGAGGAGACGAGAGCGCGGTAGTCCGCTACAACGCGCAACACGGCGCGCGCCCCAGTGCATTGCCTTATGAGCACACGGCATCGGCAGGTTCGCCGGACGCACTCGACGCACCGTTGTCGGCCAAACCCATGCAAACGCTCAGCGAATACCGTACGCTCGCAGGTCTCCTGCTCGGCGCAGCGTTTCTTATTCTCGGCAACGGGCTGTTCCAGACGCTGATTCCACTGCGCATCCTGCGTCATGGCGAATCCACGCTCGTGGTCGGCTTCATCCAGTCCTGCTATTACTTGGGTTTTTTACTCGGTGCATTTACCGCGCGACGCCTGATCGACCGGTTCGGTCAGCATCGCGTATTCATTGCGTTCGCCGCGCTTGCTGCGATTCTGACGCAAGCATTCGGAACATTTGAATCGCTGGCGACGCTCGCGCTGATTCGGCTCGCCACGGGCTTCGCGTTCATGGGCTTGTTTTCGTCCATCGAAAGCTGGATTCAGGGCACGGCTTCGAATGCCAATAGAGGTCGCATATTCGGCACCTATACGACCATCAATTACTTTTCGCTATGCATGGGCCAACTGATGCTGAATATCGGCAGCCCTGGCGGAACGGCGGGATTTGGTCTTGCTTCGGCACTTTTCGCCGCGGCGATCATTCCCGTGTCGCTGCTATCGGGTTGGCCAAAAATGGCGGATGGCGACCCGGTCAACCCAATGCGCGCGCACAACTGGATCGAAGTCTTGCGAGCGTTGACCGGGGCAACGTCGCTTGCGGTTCCGGGCTGCATTCTCACGGGATTTCTCTACAGCAGTTTTTATTCGTTGATGCCAGTGTTTCTTGTGCACGTTGGGTTTGCCAGGTCGGATCTTTCGCTATTCATGGGCGTGTGCCTGCTCGGTGCATTGTTTACCCAGCGGCCCATGGGGCGGCTTTCCGACCGTTATGCGCGGCGTGAGCTGGTCTATCGCATAGCGTTGCTTTCGGCGGCGCTGAGCGTGGCACTCATGCTGTTTCAGGAAGGCGCGTTTCTCTGGATTGGCGCAATTGCCTATGTCGCGGTGACGTTCACGCAGTATGGACTTGTCGCGGGCGACACCAACGACCGTATCGATCCTCACTATCGTGTTGCGATTTCTTCTCTGTTGCTGGTGCTATTCTCGGTGGGCGGCATGACAGGGCCTCCCATCGCATCTGTGCTCATGACTGTGATGGGTGCAAAGGGCATATTCGCTTTCAACGCGCTATCGTGCCTGTTGCTGGCATGGGCGACGAAAAGCGGCAGAAAGGCAATAGGCTAGGCATTCCCACCAGGAGAGGATTTGCGGAAGACGCGTGGACGCACACTCGGTGAGGTTATGGGGGGCGACCCACAGTTTTTCATACAAAGAATTGTTGTCCCACATAACAACGGTAGCGGCTAAGTTTTAAAGTGCGAATGTCGTTCTTCGACTTTATATAGCCACCGCGATCGGCAAACGCGAAGGTCTCACGCGTGCCATCGGGGCGGACCGCTGTAACCGAAACTACATGGCGTTCTGTTCCGAGGAAGCTGTTTGGGACGGAATACGGAAGACAGGCGACACCCATCTTCAAAGACTGACAGAGCGAATGCGCCCGCGCTGCCCTGCGACGCGCTTATTCTTCATGATCGCACTCACCGTTATGACTGTGTCCGTAGCTATGCCGGTGATGATCGCCGCTCAGCAGCCAGACGCTCGCAAGATTGACCCGCAGTCCAGGCACCGCGATCGGAATCATCCTGAGCGAAGTGCATGGGCACAGGCGCGAAAAGAGGTGAAGCATGCGTACTCGACCAGCAGCGCGATCATGGCGAGCACGATGGTGCTGATAAAACCGTGAAGTCGCCCAGCCTGCCCGTACTGAATACGAACAGGTTGTCGCTTGGGTGAACCGCTCCGGGAATCGTGGAGGTTGGTTGGCTTAAGTTGATGCGGGTTCAGCGGTAGCTGTTTCAAGTTGCCGATAGTAGTTTGCCCCAGCTTCGGCGGACGGGATATAGCCGAGCGGTTCCATCAACCGACGATGATTGAACTAGGCCACCCACTCCAGCGTTGCCAGTTCAACGGATTCCCGAGTTTTCCAGGTGCAGCGATGAATCAATTCAGCCTTGTATAAGCCGTTGATCGTTTCAGCCAGGGCGTTGTCAAACTGTCGCCCCGGCTGCCGACCGACGGTTCGATGCCCGCTTCAGCTAACCTTTCGCTGTAGCGAATGCTGACGTATTGGGACCCTCTGTCCGATGGTGTATCAAGGTTCCGTCGTCGCCCGGGTGCCGCGCGTAAAGCGCCTGTTCAAGTGCATCCAGAACGAACTCCGTAGTCATGGAGGTGCTGACGCGCTAGCCGACAATACGGCGAGCGAACACGTCGATCACGAAGGCCACGTATAGCTGTTAGCGCCAATGTAAAACTGACCCACCGGGGGTGCGGCAAAAATCTTGGACTTGTTTATGCCGCAAGTCCGAGGCTCTCTCGGTATTCGATGGGACTGAGTGAGCCAAGCGAGATCTTGATTGGTTTTCCGTTATACCAGTAGATGTAGGAATCAACTACCTCAATGAATTGCTCAATGGTTGTAGCCTTCCAGTCCCGTGGATAGAACAGCTCCGTTTTCAGCTGCCCGAAGAAGCCTTTGCAGGCCGCATTGTCGGGTGAGCACCCTTTGCGCGACATCGAGCGAATCAGCTTAGCAACCTACTTGCTGGCTATGGCACCAAATTTCAAATCGGTTTCGCCTGAACACTTACTGCCAGAGAATTAGAAACCGTGTTTCACACCAATGGTTCTCTGTATGTGCTTTTCGGTGGAAATCTCACATGCGTTTTAATTTGCCGGATTTTTCTGCCGTTGACCGGGCGAGTTTCAGAAATGAAACGTTTTCTGACTTGGATATGCATGATGGATTTTAATTTTTCAAAATACAGCATTTGTGTAAGAAATAGAAAGACATTTGCAATGAGTGATTTATTTCTATTTTTGTTGCTTTAATTGGATAACATTCCCATATAGTGGCTGTGTAAAGTCAGGCATTCCTTCGCAAACCTTGTCAAGCCTTACAAAGCTATCGTCTGCTTTGTAGGGGTGATTTAAGAGGGTGGAGGTGATTGGTCTGGTTGGATATTCTCCTAATGCGGTGCCGGAAGTTGTTTGTGAATTTACCCAAGGTGTATCACGACATGCTTTATCAAAACGGAGAAGGTCATGCGTGAATTATCTGTAGTGGAGCTTGATTTTGTCGGAGGCGGTGCAGCTACTGTAAGCAGCGCCAGTTCAGCCAGTAGCACTTCCACTGGTTCGAGTAGCTCAAGCAGCAGTAGCAGTACACCGTTGAGCACAACGTTGGGCCCCTTGAACCAGGCGTTAGGAGCTGGGGCAGGTGGCATCGCTGGTGGCATCACTCAAAGTGTGACGAAAAGTTCTGCGACCAGCATAATGGTAAATGGTGTTGTGTCTTCTGCAACGACTGCGGCGCTTGGCGTTGCAGAGGATGCCGGCCAGAGTCTGGTGAACTCCATGACTTCCAGTAGCAGCAGTAGTGGCTCGTCATCAAACACGGTGCAAACCGGTACGGTTATCACCACGCCGACCCAGAACACGGGTTCGGATGCCTCCCCTTCCTACGACTCATCACCCGCCTACGAGTCGACGATCACTTCGTCGTCAACTTCAACGGATAGCGACACCTCGTCGACTACGACGTCATCCACAACCACGACGGAGCCGAGTGTTAGCGAAACCTCGGACACGGACAATACGACGACCTCCAGCGATGTAACGACGGCTGATAATGGGAACGGAGATTCGTCGTCAATGCCCGTGGACAGTGGCAATACCTCGGTTGATACCACGACTGTGTCGTCTGGCGATCAGACGACGACAGATATGGCTGAGCAGGCGGCGAGCTCGTCGCAGGACGACCCAAGCGATTCGGATGGAGACTATGCAGTAAATAGTGACGCAGGCTCCGATACCGACTCGGACACCAGTGACGACGAGACTGCATTGGCCTGAGCGACCGAGAAATATTGCGGTTGAACAACGATAACGGGTACCTGATGCGAGGCTGACAAAGCCTCGTATTTATGCGTCGGGGAATGCGCATGGCGACGGTGTATACGCTTCAGTTCGGATTCAGACGGCGCGTGCCGGTAGTCCTGCAAAGTGAGGCGGCCGAGTGCGGGCTTGCGTGTCTTGTCATGATCGCCGCGTATCATGGACATCAGACGGACCTGCGAACCCTGCGTGCGGCATATGCCGTCTCGCTGAAGGGCGCGACACTTCGACAGCTAATGGATGTTGCAAAAGGGCTACAGCTCTCGGCGCGGCCTTTGAGGCTCGATATCGATGAGATGTCGCATCTCCAGATGCCCTGCATCTTGCATTGGGACCTGAATCACTTCGTGGTCCTCGAGGCCGTGAAAGGAGATTTGGTTGAGATTTGTGACCCGGCATTTGGTCGCCGTATCGTTACGCGCAAGGAGCTGAATGACGCGTTCACCGGCGTTGCGCTAGAACTTACCCCCGATTTTGACTTCAAACGGCAGAACGCCCCACGTCGCGTCAAGATACGGACTTTGACCGGACGCATTATAGGTCTGGGAAAATCGCTCGGGCAGATATTTCTGCTGGCGCTTGTCATCGAAGTGTTTTCACTCGCCACACCGTTTTTCAATGAATGGGTCGTGGACGATGCGATAGCGAGTGCCGATGTGGGACTACTGGCCACCCTCTCGGCGGGGTTCGGCTTGTTATGGTTGTTGCAAACGTTGGTTGAAATTTTGCGCGCATGGGCGGTCCTTTACATGGGGACCACGCTGAACGTGCAATGGTTGACGCGAACGTTCTCCCATCTTGTGCGTTTGCCGTTGTCGTTCTTTGAACGACGGCACCTAGGCGACATCATCATGCGCGCGTCGAGCGTTAACAACATACAGGGGACACTGACGACCAGCTTTGTGGAGGCGATTCTTGACGGGTTGATGTCGATTGGCACCTTGGTCATGATGCTCGTCTTCAATCCGAAGCTGTCACTTATCACGGTAGCCGCGCTCGTCCTGTATATCGTGCTGCGAATCGGCCTTTTTGCGTCGTTACAGTTCGCCACCGAAAGCCAGATTATTTTCGATTCCAAACAGCAGAGTCACCTGATAGAGACCATTCGTGGGATTCAAAGCGTACGGCTCTTCGACAAAGGTACAACACGGATGACCGGATGGTTGAACCTCATTGTTCGTCAAAAAAATGCGGCACTGAGAACGCAGCGACTCCTGCTCATATTTCATAGCTTCAATGCCTTGATTTTTCGGGCTGAACGCCTACTGGTCTTCGCATTCGGGGCAATGGCAGTAATAGACAAGGAGATTACGCTTGGGATGCTGCTTGCGTTTGTTGCCTACCGTGAACAGTTTACAACTCGGGCTGGCAGCCTTGTCGACAAGTTCTATGAACTAAGGATATTGGGTATCCAGACCCGGCGGCTTGCCGATATTGTGCTGGAAAAGCCCGAGGAAGACCGCCCTGTGGCACCGGTATCATTGGAGGAGGTTGAACCCAGCATCCGGTTGAGTTCCGTTTCGTATCGGTACGGAACAGGCGAGAAACCGGCGGTGGTGGGCGCCTCGCTCCATATCCGGCCAGGTGAACATGTCGCTATTACGGGAGTCAGTGGTTGCGGGAAGACGACCCTGCTCAAACTCCTGACAGGGCTGTTGACGCCAACGGGTGGCGCGGTCTTCGTGGGCAACATTGCCCTGAAGCATGTCGGTATTTCTAGATACCGGCAAATGTTCGGGGCTGTCATGCAGGAGGATCAGCTATTTGCCGGGACGATTGCAGAGAACATCAGCTTCTTTGACGATGATATGGACATGGGTTGGGTTCGGGAGTGTGCGGACAAGGCGGCGCTCCTGAAAGACCTTGCGACCTTCCCGATGGGTTTCAATACGCTCGTGGGCGACATGGGTTCGGCGCTTTCCGGTGGGCAAAAGCAGCGGGTGTTGCTGGCCCGCGCGTTGTACAAGCGCCCCCAAATCCTCTTTCTTGACGAAGCGACCAGTCATCTTGATTCACAAAACGAATCCATCGTCAACGATGCCATTAAGGCGCTCAATATTACGCGGTTGGTCATCGCACACCGGGAGGAGACGATACGAGCGGCGGACCGGGTTCTGCGGATGGCACGCGACGCCAAAGGAAACACCACATTTACGCCAGTGACGTTTCCCTCAACGCTGGGAACATCTGCGGTGGTGGTTCCTGTTGTGCATGCGGTCAATAGTCCGTCCTCCGTTGCAGGTGGTACATGAAAACGGACGACGAGCGGTCGACTGAAAGGGACCTGTTCCGCTCGGAGGTGTACGCAGCGCAACTGGAGCATACCCAGGGCACCATCGTGCTGGCGCGGCCACCGGGGGTGTGGGCTTATACCGCGACAGCCGGGATCGCGGCGCTTGCGCTAGTTGCGTTCGCCATCTTGGGCACGTACACGAGGCGAGAAACAGTGTCAGGTAATGTGGCCTCGGACCTTGCTGTCGCCAAGGTGTACCCGCAAGTAGAAGGGACCGTCGTCAAGCGGCTGGTGACTGAAGGAGAGCTTGTTCGTGTAGGGCAACCGCTCTTTATCCTGTCGACCGAAACCAATCGACCTTCCGAGGGCGGGGCGGAGAGTGCCATTGCGCAGCAGCTTGCATTGCGTGTAGACGAGTTGCAGGGCGAAAGGGTTCGAAAGGAAGCTATCTACACCGAGTCCTACCGGACATTGAAAGAGAAGGTCCGAACGCTTGGAGAGTCGCTGGAGCAAGCCCGTGCGGCAGCGAAACTTCAGGCCATGAAAGTGCAAGTCGATGAGCGCAATGTCGGCAGACTTCGGCAACTGGCAGCAGAAGGATTTATCCCCCAGACGCAGCTGGACGACAAGGAAGCTGAACTGCTTGACGAGAAGGGCAAGCTGGCGACTGACTCCCGAAATGCTGTCGACGTCTCCACCGCGCTAGACGAAGCGAGAAGTGACTTCCAGAACGCACCGCTCGATGAGAAGAACCAGCTCTCGCAACTTGACCGGCAAATTTCCGAGCTCAAGGAGCAAGGTATTTCAAATGATGTCCATCGACAGGTGGCGGTCAACTCCCAGATTGACGGGATTGCGACGACACCATTGACCGACGCGGGCGACGTGGTCTCGCCTGCGACGCTTCTGACGAGTATCGAGCCCCAGGGAGCCCGCATGGAGGCCTATCTGTACGTACCCAGTCGAGCGATCGGATTTATCAGGGTGGGTACGCCAGTGAATATGCGATATGACGCGTTTCCATACCAGAAATTTGGTCAGTACGGTGGGCACGTGACCGAAGTGTCCCGCACAGCATTGGCGCCGGGGCTTTTGCAGGAGCTGGGTGAAGCACATGAGGGACTTTACCGCGTAACGGTAGCACTGGATGCTCAAAGCGTCCACGCCAACGGGGAAGATTTGAGGCTACAGGATGGCATGAAGCTTGACGCGGATTTGATGCTCGAGACGAGAAAAATCTATGAATGGATGCTCGAACCACTTTATTCGCTCACGGGCCGGTATGAAACCCAGGATACGCACTAACGCGGGGGGCGGGAGAATTCGGCGCAGGATAAGTACGGCTCTGTTGGGTCTGGCGATGCTTGGTATCGGCGTAACAGCCCGCTCATCGGACCTGCAAAGCCTGTATCAGTCAGCGATTGGCTACGACCCAACGGTGCAAGGGGCGGCCGCGTTCTTACGTGCGGAAGAGATGAAGTACCCGGAAGCCCGGTCACGCTGGTTGCCGTCTGTTAGAGCATCCGGTAGCGCAATTAACGGTCACGTTGACCAGGAGAACGCTCTTTTCCCGAACTACCGGACAGATGGCTTTACATTTAGTCTGTCCCAGACAATATTTGACTGGGGTGCATTCCAGGACCTCAGAGACAGCAATCTTGAGGTCGAACAGGCCCGCATTATCTACGCGAAGAGTCAGAGCAACCTGATTCTTCGCTTGTGTGATGCCTATTTTTCTGTACTGAGTGCGCAGGAGGACAGAAAAGCAGCCGGAGAACACCTGGCTGCTTTACAGGAGCAGGAGAAAGTAGCTAGGGAGAATTTCAGGCTCGGCAACGGCACCGTGGTCGATGTTCAGGATGCCGAGGCAAGCGTTGCGGCAGCCCAGGCGGACGAAGTCGATATGGTCAATGCGCTACAGGAGCGCGAAGCGCAACTTGCAAGCATTGTCGGGAGGCCTCTCGGGGAACTCGCAGGTTTGACGGCTAGCCAGGCGTTGCCCGGCTTGTTCCCGGCCGAAGCGTCGGCATGGGCTGCCCTTGCCCGAGACAACAGTTTTGATGCCAGAATCCAGCAGCTTGAGGTGGCTCGGGCGCATACACGCACGTTGAAGACGCGCTACGCCACCTTGCCGACAGTGACGGCCATTGCGTCGTTCAGCCGGGGCAACGCCAATTATATCAACGGACAGGACAATTTCATCACCGGCGGGCCAGCGGCATCTTCCGCCCGGATTGGGATTCAAATTACGATTCCGCTCTTTGATGGATTGTCCAGCCAAAGCTTGACGCGCGAGAACCTTGCCCTGGAAGACAAGGCGGAAGACGACCTGGGGGTGGCACGTCAGAATGCAGCGCAACAGGCTCAGCAGGCCTACCTCGGGTACGAAGGGGGACGCACCCGGGTCGCAGCGCTCCAGCAAGCTGTGCGCTCGGCGCAGTCATCCGTGGAATTTAACATCAAGGCCTATCGAAAAGGCGTACGGCTGAATTCCGACGTGCTAGCTGCGGAGGACCGCTTGTACTCCCAGCAGCGGAACTACTATGAGGCTCGTATTACAGCGTTGATGTGGGGTGTGCGTCTGAAGGATGTGACGGGAGAGCTTGATGAGCAGGATATCGAGCAATTGAACAGCTTGCTGGATGCGCAACAAGGAGAATGAGAGATGCGTGCACGAAATAAAGGCGGGCACGTCATGGTTCGCATAGGCTGCCTCGTGGTTTGCGCGCTCGGTATGTTAGGAGCACAGGCTTCTGAAGGAATATTCTGGGAGGCCAGCGCGCCAGGGCGGCCTCTTTTGCTCTTGATGCCAACCGTGCATGTTCTACCCGACCCGGCTGAGGATATCGATGCGGTCCTGGCCCAGGCGTTGACGCGAGTTAACTCTGTCGTAATTGAATCGCCGGTTTCCGGCGTCAGTAAAGCGGAGAAGGCTGCGATCCTGCAGCAGGAGATGTATCCCCTGACAGACAGTCTGGAGAACTATGTCGGATTAGAGAATCTTGATGCATTGCACGCGTGCGCGGATAAAGCACAGCTTCCTTATAACGTCTTCACTCGTTTTAAACCGTGGGCGATGACGCTGCTTGTCATGCATCGCGTGAAAACTCCGCCCGCTTATGTGGGTTTTGAGGAGCGGATAACTCAGGCGGCGCTAGCCACGCACAGGAATTTTTCAACGCTCATTACTGCGGAGGAAAACGGCAAGTACCTTGGCGCCGTGCCGGAGCGCCTCCAGATTGTGGGGTTGCTGCAAGCCTGCAAGAGATTTGACCGGCCCGTGGACAATGACCTCATACGAGATATTGCAAAGGACTGGAGGCAGGCCGATATCAATGAACTTGCGGTGGATATCGAACGGCCGATGGAGCCGGGCGATGTCCCTCAACTGAAGCAGGCAAGTGATTTGATGTACGCCCTGGGGACATCGCTTTTCATGTCAGCCCTGATGAGTGATCGTATCCAGTCGATGAAAGGGCCAATCCTTGTCGCTGTTGGGGCCGCGCATCTGATTGGAGCGTCTTCGATGTTACCTTTGCTCGAACACGAGGGCTATCGGGTCCAGCGGGTTAACCTGGAAAAGCTCCCCGTGATACCAGATTCGGTAAGTGTCGGGTCTACAGGCGATGCTTACTGACTGACGATGCGGAAACCTGGGGGCAAACAGAGGTGGCGACGCTTGTTCGGACAGTTTTTTGAGATTGGTGAGATGGTCAGCCCGATCCTCGCGCAGTGGGCTACGTGATCACCCGTTTCGGTCCCGTGATCGCTCATTCCGGCATCATGATCACGTCCGCCGGAATACGCATTGAATGGCCCATCGGCATCGGGCGCGGCGTTGAAGGGCACCCACAGCGTTTTGCCAACCAGAGCGAACGGCACCGAGTAGAGCGCCTTGTGATGCTGGATGTGAGCGCCACGATGAACGGTGACCGTGGACCATGCTGCGAGCACCGGCGGCACATCGGGCAACGCCGTCAGCAGCAGCTTCTCGATGGCGAAGCGCGCGAGCGGCTGTTTGCGTGTCGTGTTCACGAACGCTGGCTTCCTGCATGATTCATTCGCGCAGTTGCCGATTGGCATCCGGCAGATCACGAAACGCGCGCAGCGGCATGAAGGACTTCTGGACGTATTTGACGCCCGATTCAACGACGCCCTTCTTCTGCGGGTCGTGCCGGGGGACAGGCATTGATCCTGAAGCTATATCCTTCAGCGAGGCCCGCGTAGGAGCGCTGGACCTCGGGGGCGTACGTGCATACCCTGGGGATCGCGCATTTCGCGTTGTCGATGATGATTCGCCCCGGGGCTGCCGCCAAATCACTCGAAGGCGCGCCGATGGCAGGCCAGCCACGCCTCTCGAGCCAAGTGTTCGCGCGTCGCGGCTTACCTTGCATCGGTCCACACGAAGCACCGGCGCCACCTGAAGCAGCGCGGAATCACGGCTCGTATCGCCCGAAAAGGGGTAGAAAGCAAGGAGCGACTTGGACGACATCGCTGGGTCGTCGAGCGCACGCATGCCTGGTTTGCCGGCTTCGGCAAACTGCGCATTCGCTTCGAGCGTCGTCTCGACATTCATATTGCGTTGCTCTCTCTCGCTGCTGCTGTCATCTGTTCCCGCTTCGTGGATGACTTGTGTTAGCCACTCTAAGGCCCGCCTGTGCTTGCGTACTGATGTCGACCTCTTGGCGGTGGTCTGGGCTGAGCGTCCGGCAGGACCTCCGAATACCGTCTACGTCCACGACACTCCGTTTGCGACTCGAGACCGCATTGAAAAGCTTGCTGCCCTGCGCGCCGCCATGTTGGATAAGGGAACGCAGTGGCACTTGATTTCTACGCTCGATGACCTCGGGTGGCTGCTGAACCTTCGCGGTTCTGATGTCAATTACAACCCGGTTTTCGTCGCCCACGCCCTGGTTGGACTGCAGAGCGTGATGCTTTTCATCGACGACGTCAAAGTCCCACCCGACATCCGCAAAGGGCTTGAGTCGGATGGGGTTTATGTTGTCCCGTATGATGGCGCGAGGCTCGGGCTCTCGGCCTTAGCCCCTGACGCGGCACTTCTGGTAGACCCGGCCCGAGTCACATACGAGTTCGTCCGGGCCGTGCCTCAATGCGTCAAGGTCGTGGAAGGAGTCAATCCAACCACGCTGTTCAAGTCGCGAAAGAGCCCAGCCGACGCAGACCACATCTGCGTCCTGTCCCTGCCAATCAAATCCACATCCTCAATAACGATGATGCAGGGCTGGAGTAGCTTTGCAAGGTTGACATACTCATCGAGCGCCGCGACCTGTCCAGCCGTGATGAGCAGCGTCGTGTGATGCTCTAGATTGGACGCGAGGTAACGAATGATGTGTGTCTTTCCGGTTCCAGGCGGGCCGTAAAGCAGGATTCCCTTCTGTTGGGAGTGACCGAGCTTCGCAAGTGCTGCCCTGTTCTTCGCGAACTGGAAGATGTGAAGGTCAAGCGCTTCCATCGTGGCGGGTGAAAGAATCACCTCTTTGCGCCGGACCGTGTTCAGGCGATGTACTGTGACGCCTTTGGTCTGCCCGATGTAGGTCTCTTTGTCCTCAAACGAGAGCACCTTCCCCCGATAGAGTTTGGTCTTCAAAAGTGTTTGCTCGATGGTCTCGAACGCGCGGTTCACGAACGCCGCGCTCTCCGATGACGGAGAAAACGCAATTTCGACATTAAGGGTGCGAGGACCTCGCACAGGTTCGAAGCGCGTGAAAAGAACGGCTGCACGAAGATTCGACTGGTCGTCTACCAGCCAGGGAGCGTTATCCAGCCCTTCGACCGGCTCGTCTTCACCTACGTCGATAGATTCGTAGCGCACTGGCGTCAGAGCGAAGTCCGCCGACACTGAGCCTCGCGGTTCGACAAAGAGACCGGAGATTCGCGCAGGCATGAAGCTTTCGTGTGCTCGATTGATACCGAGAAGGCGCGTTTGGTACGCCTTGAAGTATTCAAGCAATGCTGCTTGGACCTCCGTCCGAATGTAGCTCGGGAACACTCGCAAAGCGGAGGAAAGTTCTTCAGTTGGCATGTCTCCAAAGTGTTCTTTGACGGCCTCGGGAACAATGCAAGCCGATGTGATTACATGCGAGTTTCCCGTTTGACCGTCATGTAATTGTGCAAAATTTCGAACGCCCCGTGCAAATTTATCCCGATTATCCAACAGCGCGGGGAAGTTCATACTGAGGCGATCCCTTTCCTAGGAGAACGCCATGAATCAACCGTCCACCCCTAAGAGTACCTTCGAGTTCGCCGGCCGCGCCGTTAACCGCCTGGGCTACGGCGCCATGCAGCTAGCCGGCCCCGGCGTATTCGGGCCGCCGAAGGACCGCGCGGCAGCCGTGGCCGTGCTGCGCGAGGCGCTCGCGCTCGGTGTGAACCATCTCGACACGAGCGACTTCTACGGCCCGCACGTGACGAACCAGATCATCCGCGAGGCGCTCCATCCCTATGCCGACGATCTCACGATCGTCACGAAGGTGGGCGCGGTACGCGACGGCACGGGCGCCTGGCTGCCCGCGCTGGAGCCTGCCGATATCGAGCGCGCCGTGCACGACAACCTGCGCAATCTGGGGCTCGACGCGCTCGACGTGGTCAATCTGCGCATCATGGGCGACGTCCACAAGCCCGCCGAAGGCCCCGTCGAAAGGCAAATGGAAGCGCTCGCCGCGCTGCGCGAGCGCGGGCTCGTGCACCATATTGGCATCTCCAACGCGACGGCGAAGCAGATCAACGATGCAGAAAAGATCGCGCCGATAGTCTGTGTCCAGAATCACTACAACCTCGTGCACCGTGACGACGATGCGGTGATCGATGCGCTGGCGGAACGCGGTATCGCGTATGTGCCGTTTTTTCCCCTAGGCGGTTTCACGCCAATTCAGTCCACAGCGCTGTCAGATATTGCAAGATCACTCGACGCCACGCCGATAGCCGTCGCGCTCGCGTGGCTGCTGCACCGGGCGCCAAATATTCTTTTGATTCCGGGGACATCGTCGCTGGCGCACCTGCGCGAGAACATGACAGCGCAGACGCTCGACCTCTCCGGTGAGGTGCTAGCGCAACTGGACGCGATTGGCAAAATGCAGAAGTGAGCGGATAGGCGGAGGCACTGGACCGGCGCCCGCGCGCGGGGAACCGCACAGTAGCCGCTGCTCACCGGCCTCCTGTGTCCTCTCCAACTGATGCCTCCGTACCGAAGCCGCCAACGAGGGGCGCGCGAGTAGCACGCGAAGAACCGAAAACCAAAAATATGCAGGTTGCATATATTTAGATGAGGTGCACAAAGTCGACCGAAGATTTCATGCAGAACGGGAGGGTGGGACCATTGAAATTTCGAACCAAAGACTTCGAAGCTCGAGAGGTGGTCCACTGAGGTCAGTAAACTAGAAACTAGATTCTTGGAAAAGTCACGTCCTTGACTGGCTCGTTAGAGTCGGTATATTGACCGAGCAGAAAACACAGACTGCTCAACGACCTATAAGCGTGCCGCGTTTGCGTGCTGACATTTGTCAGGTACAAAGCCGCTGGCGCGTCTAACATGACCATGCGCGAAGTCTCCGGGAGTGCTGCGAATGAGCAGCAGGTAATGCGTGAAAACGATTCAGAAGACGACAATTCCACGGAACTCAGAGATCCCGTAAGCGACGATCTACTAATCCCAAGTTTGGCCGCGCTAGTGGTTCGGTTGGCCAGAATGTCGCTGTTCGAGGGCAAGATGGTGTCGGGTAACCGAGCTCGGCGGCAATCGATACGGCGCCGTGTTTCGTAGCCATAGCGGTGGGTGGGAACCGCTGCCGGGCATGGGTTCGCTCGACGAAATGGCCAACGTGGTCGTCACGCGCCTGCCCCCTTATTTGCAGCCCGATGATTATTAAATCTATTTCTGAGGCGGAACACTGGTAGATCCGCCTTGACGTATCACATGTTTGGATAGTTCGGGCCGCCACCACCTTCCGGCGTGACCCACACGATATTCTGCGTCGGGTCCTTGATGTCGCAGGTCTTGCAATGCACGCAGTTCTGCGCGTTGATCTGCAACCGGTCGCTGCCGTCGCCGTTCTTCACGAACTCGTACACGGCAGCGGGGCAGTAGCGCGATTCCGGACCTGCGTACGTCTGCCAGTTGACGTTCACCGGCACGCCCGGATCCTTCAGCGTCAAATGCGTGGGCTGATTCTCTTCGTGATTCGTGTTCGAGATGAACACGGACGATAGACGATCGAAAGTGAGCTTGCCGTCTGGCTTCGGATAGTCGATCGGCTTGCACTGCGACGCCGGCTTCAGCATCTCGTGGTCCCAGTGCTGGTGATGCAGCGTCCACGGCACGTTGCCACCCATCAGCTTCTGCTCGATGCCGACCATCAGCGCGCCCAGATACAGGCCCTTGCTCATCCACTGCTTGAAATTGCGCGCGCGGTGGAGCTCGGTGTGCAGCCACGAGGTCTTGAACGACTCAGGGTAGGCGGTGAGCTCGTCGCCGCTACGGCCGGCCTGTACGGCATCGAATGCGGCGTCGGCGGCCAGCATGCCGGTCTTGATCGCCGCGTGCGAACCCTTGATGCGCGACGCGTTGAGGAAGCCCGCCTCGTCGCCGACGAGCGCGCCGCCCGGGAACACCAGCTTCGGCAGCGACATCAGGCCGCCCGCGGTGATCGCGCGCGCGCCGTACGACACGCGCTTGCCGCCTTCGAGGAACTTGCGGATTTCCGGGTGCGTCTTGTAGCGCTGGAATTCCTCGAATGGCGACAGATACGGATTCTGGTAGCCGAGCCCGACCACGAAGCCGACCATCACCTGGTTGTTGTCGAGGTGATAGAGGAACGAGCCGCCGTAGGTGTCGTTCTCGAGCGGCCAGCCGGCCGTGTGGATCACGAGGCCGGGCTTGTGCTTCTCCGGCGCGATTTCCCACAGCTCCTTGATGCCGATGCCATACACCTGCGGATCGGACCCGTCGCGCAGCTTGAAATGGTCCTGCAGCTGACGGCCCAGATGCCCGCGCGCGCCTTCGCAGAAGAGCGTGTATTTCGCGTGCAGCTCCATCCCGAGCTGGAAGTTTTCGGTGGGCTCGCCGTTCTTGCCGACGCCCATGTTGCCGGTGGCCACGCCCCTGACCGAGCCGTCTTCGTTGTAGAGCACTTCGGCCGCGGGGAAGCCCGGGAAGATCTCGACGCCCAGCGTCTCGGCCTGCTGGCCCAGCCAGCGCGTGACGTTCGCGAGGCTGATCACGTAGTTGCCGTGGTTCTTGAAGTTGTCTGGGAGTGCCCAGTTCGGCACCGCTTTCGCGCCCGCTTCCGTGAGGAACAGGAAGCGGTCTTCGGTCACGTCGACGTTCAGGGGGGCGTCTTTTTCCTTCCAGTCGGGAATCAGTTCGGAGATGGCGCGAGGGTCCATGACCGCGCCCGACAGGATGTGAGCCCCGATCTCCGAGCCTTTTTCCAGTACGCATACGCCGAGTTCGATGCCTTTCTCCGCCGCACGTTGTTTGAGGCGGATGGCCGCGGATAGGCCCGCAGGGCCGCCACCGACAATTACGACGTCGTACTCCATGGAATCGCGCTCGCTAGCGAAATCACCCTCAAGGATAGTTGGGATTGACACCGGACTTCATCTCCATTTGTTGCTTGTAATCTCTCTTGCCCTACGCGATTCTCGCTTCGCGCGTGTTGTGGTGAATATCTGCAGCAGGAGCGTCTCTCGCAAGGCGAACGCCCATCGCAGGACGCTTGCGGTCAGGGGGAAATACGCACCACGACCCGTCGGCATGTCGAAAAAATATGATTGCGACCGCTCCCGACGGACGAGAGATCTCGACACAGACATAACGCAACAGCTTTTCTCTGGAATGGCAGAAATGCCTGACGCGGGCGTGGCCCGCGGCCCCGCTTCCGCACCACTTTTCTACAAGCATATGCAACGATCTCGCTCGGTTACCCATGCGCTACTCCCTACTTTGCTGGCAAGCCCTTAACCGTGCGCTCGTCCCGATCGACCCGGGCGCATCATGCCTCGCGAAATCGGTCTTTTCGGAGCCCTGATACGGTCAGCGGTGACAATTCATGCTCCACCATAAACAACCGCAACTCACTGGCAGAGTGATCATACCCAACCGGATAATCGTATTCAATATTGAACAGTGTACGACAATATGAATTCAGGGGCAAGCTCTCGCGGTCCACGAGGCGGATGCGGGAGCGGTCCCGTTCGCACGTGGGCAGTCAGATGACTTCGTTGGATGGGGCAGTTGCGTTCGTCGTGAGGTTTTGCTCTACCATGGCACGTATTGACCATGTCGGTATAGGTCGCAGCGATGTCGACCTCGACCTGATGGAAGTCGCGCAGAACGTCAGAGATCAATGTCACCGTGGACAAGCGGGTGCGCTCCGAGCGTCATGTGCGATTCGCACGATTTAAACGAAATCATCCTGCTCTCTAGGAGTGAGCAGGATGAATTTAATAAACAATATTCCTATATATGAACTTCCAAGGCTTGTGTGGCGAACTTGACGAGCACGAAATGGTGGCGGCTCTTGCCTCTTTAGTATCGCCCCCGGAAGGTCATGGGCCGTCCAGTGTCTTCATGAGAAAGGTTGTGCGCGCCAAGATATGGGGCATCTCCTGCAATCACCGTTTATCGTCCTGCGGCGTCTCGTCGGCACGATGCCTGCGGCCTGGCCGAGGCTGAGATGGCATGGGGGGCTCGTGAGAGCCAGGCCGGTAACCTTCCACAAACGCCCCGCGGCTCATGACATCGGCGAATGTCCTGCTGAAGCGTTTAGCCTGTTCGCGACGCTCGGCTGGAGTCGCCGCGAGCGAAACCGCTAGAGTCGCGGCGAACCACATCGACAGGCAGATGATCGCGGCATGCGCTGGATCGATGCCGTCCCTAAGTTGGCCACGTGTTTCGAGAACGCGGAACCACTTGATCGTATCCATGACGAGAGGATTGTCGTTTGCGTCAGTGGAAATCATATCGAGGATGCGCGATCGGACCAGGTCTAGATTATCGGCCGCCAATCCTGCGACCATGCCGTAGGGATCGGGAAACGCGGATGCATGCCCGGCGGCAAGCTTCACAAGTTCCTCATCCAGATGATCTTTCATTTCCGCGAGCAGAACGTCGCGGTTCTCGAAATGCTGGTAGACGGTACGACGGGTCAGGCCGGTCCGCTCCGCGAGTGCGCTGATTGTTACACCTGTCAGGCCGAGTTCCGCCCAGAGTGATACCGCGCATTCGAGCAACCTGGCGTGTGTCCGGATGCCGTTGGCCCGGCGTTTCATAGCCTCTGCATCGGGTATTGCCACCGTCGTATTTTTCTTCATCGTGTGGCTCCCGGCGTCGAGTTGTGTCGCGGTGTCGCTGGACGACTCTGGCGAGGACTGGATGTGGCGACAAAGCCTCGGTCGCCATTGCTTGGGGCGCTCGCTGGGCAGCGCAATGATCCGGGGCTTGACAAGGATTTTGAAGTGGAGTAAGTGAACGTCGATGTGTACATAGGGTGGTAATGAGAGGTTCGACAGTGATGGCCTAAGTATACGCACTTGCCGCAGTTTCAAGCCGATAGGTGCATGCCGATAAAGCAAGACACGGAGATGGCATGCAAGCCGAATCATAAAAGTCCGGTGGTTTCGGGGCGGGCTGCCGCGTCGTGTCCCGTCAAGACCACAGAGTTCGAGCGGTGTTCGATGCACTGCTGCTCGGGCGACGCCGCAGCAATGGCAATGGCATTGTTTTTTTTGTTCTTCATACGCGAGTGTCGGCTTGGTGGAGGCACTTTTGTCCCATGCCAGAACTAAGTCCAGGTGCTCTCCCCGACGATAGGGGCACCAAGTGTTTCGTCCTCGTGGAGATCCGCGCGAGATCTTGCGACACCCAGATGCTTCCGTTTGCGCAGGACTACCGGCACTGGCAACACCTCCCGGGAAGCAGCGGTAGAAGGCTGATTTCTGTCGCCTGTGATCGATGATGGCCTTCTGCCCCCGTCCGATGTATGTCCGCCATCCTCATTAATCTCATTCCGCGCTCAAGGTTCGCGCTCAAGGCAGATTACCCAAGTGGTTCGGGAATGCACCAGCCGGCGGACGTCGGCACCGGTTGCTGACGGAGCCACGGCGGGGCGCCGCTCAAGTTTCTTGACAAGTCTCAAGAAATAAATAAGATACACACATATGGATACATAAAGACGGGTATCGTCCGCTTGGGCGATTCACTGTCAAGGCACACGCATTTCATCGGCGCTCTTAAGCGTACTTGTGAGCGCTAGCCATATATAGGAGACGATTGTGCTGGAAGAACACGCCCACGCAGTTGATGAGACGGGGCATTCGGCGGAGACGGAAACGTCGGGTACCTTGCGTGACGACTTCATTCGCAAAGATGTGTATTTTTCCGCCGAGATTGCCCGGCAGGAAGCCGCAATGTTGTGGATGCGCACGTGGCAGATGGCGTGCCGTGAGGAAGAACTGCCCACAATCGGCTCCTTTGTGACCTACGAAATCGTGGGGCAATCTGTGATCGTCGTCCGCACGGGCGAGGCCGATATCAAGGCTTATCAGAACTCCTGCCCGCATCGCGGTCGCCAACTGATTGACCATCAATGCGGTAGCGTCACGCGCTTTTACTGCCCATTCCATGGCTGGCGCTGGGATCTTCAGGGCAAGAACACCTACATCCGCAATGCTGAGGACTGGGACTGTCGCGGTGGCCTGTCGCATGGCGAAGCAGGTCTTGCTGAGGTGAAGGTCGGACGGTGGGGCGGCTTCGTTTTCATCAATTTTGATGCTGGATGCGAGGCTTTCGAGAAGTTTATCGATCCGGTGCCGGAAAACCTCGGTCGGCTCGAGTTCGAGAAGATGCGTTTCACGTGGTACAAGACCATGGAGATCAAGTGCAACTGGAAGGTTGCGATTGAATCGTTCATGGAAAGTTATCACGTTCCCTCGACTCATTTTCAGACGCTGCCATTTCTTGACGCGGTCACGACAAGCCGGGAGCGGGGAAAGCACGGTAGCCACACAAATCGCGGTGGTCGCCCTTTCGGCATGCCCGCCATCGAAACGGGACGTCCGGAACCCGAACATTTTGCCGAGGCTTTTTCAGCCGCTATCCAACGGATTGCCAGGGAGACTGGCGGAGTAGGCACGACAAGCAGTCGCGGTGCATCGATCGTTGCGGAAGCGGTGGCCGGATTTGGTCCTGAGGCAGACCCCATCGATGTGATGAAGGCGTATGCGGCCCGACTGCGGCAGCAGGCGATCGATGAGGGTGCTGGTTGGCACGATCTCACCGCGCAGGATATGGCAGAGTTAGGCGTTGACTGGAGCCTGTTTCCCAACATGGTTCTGGTGTTCGGCGTCGATTCGAGTCTGGTGATGCGGGCTCGGCCTCATGGTGCTGACCCCGGAAGATGCCTGCTGGACATGTGGGCGATGTTACGGGTTGCCCCGGCTGCTGCATCCTCTTTCAAGCGCGAATACTACGAGAACTATCGGGAGCACCGGGCCGACATTCCGCCACTGCTCTATCAGGACCTGAGCAATATGGAACGGGTGCAGGCCGGTATGAGCTGCTCGTCATTCAAGGGGTCAAGGCTGAACCCGGTCCAGGAGCGACAGATCTACAACATGCATCGCGGAATTGCGGCCTACCTCACGGGAGGGTGGGCCTGAGCATAGGCCTGGCTTACAGGTGTGGTCGCTCTCTGCGAGACTGCCGGGGCGGGCCTGTGGAAGCTTCCTGATGAGGTATGCGTTCCGCCGGCATCGGCTGCAGGCGCTGTCGCATCGATTTTCCCGCACCTTCACTTTGAGCTTTGCGTAGCCGCTGAGGTTGGCGTTCTACGCGTGTCGTTCTCGTTTCTCGTCGTCGGACATGGCCAAACTAACGACCTGAAAGAATGTGGTTTTTGTATTCGATCGTCTCGGGTTCATCTGATGTATCCGGTGTGACAGGAGATCCGGTATCTGATACGTAAGGACTCCAATTTAAACTGGCCATGGAAAGGGAAGCGATATGATTTCAGGGAATTTTGCCATTCCAGCGGCCGTCCAGCTCGACATTTTTCGACGGATGGCATTGCTCAAGGGTAACGATGAGCGCGCGCGCAAGGTTATCCGCTCGGGGCGACTGGTGATGCCGTATTACAGCTACCGCGGCCAGGAAGTCATTCCGTCGGCGATATCAGCGTGCCTCACGGATGACGACTACATCTGCACCATTTATCGCGGTATCCACGACATGCTGGCGAAGGGGTTGCCCCTCAAGGACCTTTGGGCCGAGCTTGCCGGGCGCGTCGACGGTACCTGCAAGGGGAAGGGCGGCCCGATGCACCTGACCTATCCCGCCAAAGGCCTCATGGTCACGACCGGCATTGTGGGGTCGTCCTTGCCTATTGCAAACGGCCTTGCCTGGTCTTCGCAACTGGAGAACGACGATCGGGTGACGGTTGCCTATTTTGGCGATGGTGCGTCGAACATCGGTGCTTTTCACGAAAGCCTCAACCTGGCTTCCGTATGGAAGCTTCCGGTGATCTTCGTTTGCCAGAACAACCGCTTTGCCGAACATACCGCCTACGAAAGCGGAACCTCCGCGGACCGGATCGCCGATCGTGGCATAGCCTATTCGATGCCGGCGGCGCGGGTTGACGGGAACAGCCCGTCCGATGTGTACGCGTTCGCGAGGGAAGCAGTCGAGCGTGCCCGTGCGGGCGAGGGACCGACTCTTATCGAAGCGATGACGTTCCGGTTCCACGGGCACATCTTCGGAGACGACGATAGTTATATGGACAAGGCCGAGAAGGCAGCCGCGATCGAAGCCGATCCGTATCCCATCTTTCGCGCACAGCTGATCGAGAGTGGTGTGGCGACGGAGTCAGAACTCGCCGCAATCGAGGCCGGTATCGAGACGCAACTGGATGAAGCCGTTGATTTTGCACTCGCAAGTCCGTGGCCGGAGCCCGCGGAACTTAAGCGCGACGTGTTTGAAGAGGAGTTGGCGTAATGGCGACCGAACTTATAGAGCGCACCAGGACGCAGGAGAAAAGTCCTAATCTGCTTCAGGCGATCAACATGGCGTTGACCGATGCGATGCACGACGATGCGAAGGTCCTTGTTCTTGGCGAGGACGTGGGTGACCGCGAAGGCGGAGGTATCGTAGGCATAACGCGTGGCCTGGAAACACGCTTCGGCACTCGGCGTGTCCGTTCCACTCCGATTTCGGAGCAGGCCATTGTCGGCGCTGCGATCGGTGCCGCGATTCGTGGCTGGAAGCCCGTCGCGGAAATCATGCTGATGAATTTCACGACTGTCGCCATGGACATGATCGTCAATCATGCCGCGAAGCTGAGGTTCATGTCGGGTGGCCAGACGAGCGTGCCGATCACCATCCGCACGATGACCGGTGCGGGACGAGGCAGCGGTGGTCAGCATTGCGACTATCTCGAGGCCTGGTTCGCTCATACGGCGGGCATGAAGGTGGTCGCCCCGTCCAACCCGGCAGATGCCTATGGGCTGCTGCGTGCTGCCATCGACGATCCTGACCCGGTTCTGTTCATCGAAAACATGCCTTCTTATCGCGCCCCGGCCTGGGGCCGGGCGATTACTCCCGGCGAGCGGGTCCCGCTCGGCAAGGGGCTCGTTGTCAGGGAGGGGCAGGATCTGACCATCGTTTCCTATTCGCGCATGGTGGTGGAAGCATTGGCTGCGGCCGACACACTCGCGAATGAAGGGTTGCGGGCAGAGGTCATCGATCTGCGCACGGTATCGCCGTGGGATCGCGAACTGGTGCTTCAGTCGGTCAGAAAGACGGGCAGGTTGCTGGTGGTGCACGAGGCGGTCACGCCGTTCGGCGTCGGAGCGGAAATCGCTGCCGAAGTGGGGCACGCGCTGTTTGGTTTGCTGAAGGCCCCTGTCGAGAGGCTTGGAAGCGCTTACTGTCCGGTGCCTTTCTCGAAGCCGCTCGAGACGGCGTTCGTGCCGAGCCAGGCGCGCATCGTTGACATTGCCCGCGCGATGGCGGCGTCATGACCAGCCCCGGTGTTTCTGTCGCGCTTGGTCCGTTACGGGTCAGCGAGGCTGGCGACGTGAAGTGGGAGCGCGAGGCAGACATTGTTGTTGTCGGCTTCGGAGGAGCGGGGGCATGCGCTGCTTTGGAGGCGCATGAAAGGGGAACTGACGTACTGGTGATTGACCGCTTCGACGGAGGAGGCGCGACGGCCTATAGCGGTGGCATTCTCTACGCGGGCGGCACCAGTATCCAGGAGCGCGCCGGTGTCCAGGATGACGTTGAGGCGATGCGTCGGTATCTTGAGGTCGAACTTCGCGGCGCTGTGAGCCCGAAGACCCTGGATCGTTTTTGCAAGGGTAGCCGGGCCGACGTCGACTGGTTGGTCCGGCATGGCATGCCTTATGGTGGCGACTTGTTTGCAGGCAACGCCTCCTATCCTCCAGCATCGAGTTCGCTCTACTACAGCGGTAACGAAAGACTGTTTGAGCAGAAAACTGGGGCACGCGCCGCCCCGCGGGGGCATCGGGCCGCGGGCAGCGGATTTACCGGATACGTGTTCTTTGGTGTGCTGAAGGAAGCAGTCGCCCAGGCGCGGATTTCAACTTTGACGCATACGCTCGTTACGCGCCTGATCATTGACGCCAGCGGCGCTGTGATCGGGGTAGAAGCCAGGCCCATCGCGACGGACGCCATTGAACGACATCGGGCTCTTTTCGCATCGGTGACGCCTCACAAGCCGCTCAAACCTGCAGCGCAGGATCGAGCCATCGAGGAATGCCGGCGGTTCGAGCTGGACCAGCAGCAGCCTCCTGTGCGCATTCGCGCCCGCCGTGGAGTGATCATTGCGGCCGGCGGGTACGTTTTCAACGCGGAAAAGCTGCGGGAGACACAGCCGATGGTGGCGGCAAATCATCGCGTGCTGGTGCGTCTCGGATCGATCGGGGACGATGGCAGCGGCATAGACCTCGGTGTGTCAGCTGGAGGCGTGGCAGTGAAGACGGAAAATCTTTACCTTAGCCGCTCCATTGCTCCCCCCCAGGCTTTGCTTGGCGGAATTGCCGTGAATAGTAAGGGAGAGCGTTTTGTCAACGAGGACGCTAGCCCTGGTGATCTTGGTATGGAGATGGCCCGTCAGCCGGGCGCGGCGGCCTGGCTCATTCTTGACCGCTCGCAGTTGATGTCAGCCCTTTACCAGTGCGTTCGGGCTAAACGGGCACAGTTCAAGATGATCTATGCCCCTGTGCTGCTCAACATCTTGTTTGGTGGAACCCGTTACTCGATGACCGTGCGCGGCCTTGCGCGGAAGACTGGCGTGTCTCCCGCGGCGCTCGCCACTACCATCGCCGCGAACAATAGCGCGACTGCGCGCGGTACAGATCCGCTGGGCAAGAAGGGTGAGCATCTGCATAGGATAGGCAGGGCGCCTTATATCGCTATCAACCTCTCCGTCACCCACCGCCTCTCGTTTGCGAAGACATTTACGCTGGGCGGACTGCAGGTCGACGAAGACACCGGTTCTGTTCTGGATAAGGCGGGGCGGAGAATTTCTGGATTATATGCGGCGGGACATTCCGCTGCAGGCCTGTGCGCGGCTGGCTATATCAACGGTATGTCGCTGGCGGACTGTGTGTTCTCCGGAAGACGTGCGGCACAAGCGGCAAGTATGAACGGGCAGCAGGTGGGGCATGAGGCGACTGGAACCTGACAAATCCTGCATGCGCCGAGACGTCCTGTAAAACGGACGACGAAAGAATAACTGACGACGAAGCAACGGCAAGGAAAAGTGCCGCGTGTTTCCAGGAGGAGGATCATGTTGATGGACATTGACGGCAAAGAAGTCGCTGCAGGTCGGACGGAGACGACAGGGCGACTGTCGCAGTCGGCGCCGGTGGCCGCCGTGCGCGGCTGGTACATGCTTGGTGTGCTGGTGCTGCTTTATCTGACGTCGCAACTGGATCGCATGATCGTCGGTCTGTTGATTCCGATGATCAAAGCTGACCTGCACATCTCCGATTTCCAGATCAGCATGGTGCAAGGATTGGCGTTCGCCGTTTTCTTCTCCGTGCTGGGCGTACCCCTCGGTTATCTGATCGATCGATGGTCCCGTCGAATGCTGATTCTGGCGGGTGTCTTCGTATGGTCGATCGCGACACTTTGTTGCGGTCTGACTCATGGTCTCGAGTATCTGCTTCTCGCGCGGCTGGCTGTGGGAGCGGGCGAGGCTACGCTGTCGCCTGCTGCGTATTCCTTGATCGGCGATGCAATCCCGCATAGACGGCAGGGCCTTGCGTTCTCGATCTTTGGAATGGGTGCCACCATTGGGAATGGTGTCGGATTCGCGCTCGGCGGCCTGATGCTGGCGACAATTCCCCGCGCGGGTCTGTCCTTCCTCGGGGGGCATTACGCAACATGGCAGATCGTCTTCATGGCTGCGGCGGTGCCGTCTCTTCTCGTGCTACCGCTTGTCCTGACCTTTCCCGAACCCGAGCGGCGTGAACGTCTGCAACCCGAATCACGTGCGTCGCTGGCGAGTGCACTGGGGTATATGAAAAACAAAGGGAAGTTTTACGCTCCCATGTTTTTTGGGTATGGCTCGCTCCTCATGTGTGCAATCGGGTGGCTCTCCTGGGCGCCGACTTATGCCGTTCGCCACTTTCACCGTCCGATTGCCCAGATCAGCTTTACCTTCGCAATGTTCTCTGTGGTGGCAGTTTGTATTTCCATGTTACTCATTGGGCAGATCATTGACTATCTACATCATCGTCGCGGTGTAAGAGACGCGCATATGCGTGTGTTAATGGTGATTGCCTTATTGCTCGGATCTTTCGTTATCCTGGCAGTGCATGCGAGTACGTATTCAATGTTCCTCGTCGCTGTGGCGCTGACCTTCATGTGTCTTGGCGTAGCTGGGATAGGAGCGGCGATTCCGCTCACGACACCCAGTGAATTTCGCGGTGTAGTCTCCAGTATCTTTCTGTTGGTCTCCTCTGGACTGGGTTACGGGTTTGGACCAATGCTGGTTGCGGGATGTACTGATCTGATCTTTCGAGACGAGGCACGGCTGGGCGACAGTCTCACTCTCTCAATGTTGATCATGGCGCCGATCGCGGCTGTGCTGTTCTGGCTCGCCTGTGCGCCAATGCGCAAGGCAGTAGCGGAAGCTGCCGTCTGGCGTAAATGAGTCGAGTCTGCGGCGCTGACTGGCGATCCGTCTGCTTGCTGCAGCAGCAGGACATTGCCAGATGTCGAGCAATCGCCATGGTTGCCGGGTGACAGATGACTCTGTAACCGTAATTCGACGCTGCAGGACGGCCAGACTCGATGTCGAACCCGTTGACCGGATAGTTGGAACCGCATCGCCTCAATGTCCTGCGTATGCAGGATATCACCCGAGGCATCGGTAAGCGGGAGCGATCAGCGTGCGTGTAATTTCGATCGATATTTTTTAAAATTTTGCCTTTTAATTTATTCAGCGGAAGGAAAAAAATTCAATGGCGACGGAAATTCTTGTGCCCCAACTTGGCTTCGAAATGAGTGAGGGGATTCTTGCCGAATGGCTGGCAGAAGACGGGGCTAATGTAAAGGAGGGCGATCCCCTTTACGCTATCGAGGCAGAGAAGTCGACGAATGAGATTGAAAGTCCAGCCACCGGCAGACTGAAGATTATCGGCCGTCTGGGGGAAACCTATGCCGTGGGTACGGTGATTGGAATTATTGAATAGGACGTGGCAGGCAGGATCCGGTATGCGGCTTCAGCTCGAAGACCGGCGATGATTGGCGCGCGTTACGAGGGGCCAGCTATTTCGACGCATGTGCTTTCCGGGGTGTGGCTGACAAAGAGCGAGTTTAGGTCATGGATAAAGAATCGGTTGAAGGTATTGCCGGCGGACCTGCTATGTTTTCGAAGCAAGACGATAGTCTGCCTGCGGATGGAACTCCGCACCGACCACCGCTTTCAGTCGCGGAGGCTCCGCTTTACGTCGACACGCCAGCAGATATCGACTGGACGAGGGAGGTCGATATCGTTGTTGTGGGATTCGGTGCGGCCGGTGCGTGCGCGGCTCTCCAGGCGCATGAGGAAGGTGCGGACGTAGTCGTGCTCGATCGCTTCAACGGTGGCGGTGCGACTGCCTACAGTGGCGGCATCGTCTACGCGGGAGCGACCCGTGTTCAGGCGCGTGAAGGCGTTGACGACGACATCGAGGACATGTATCGGTATCTGAAAGTTGAACTGCGTGATGCCGTTGAGCCGGAGACACTACGCCGGTTCTGTGAAGGCAGTGCGGCCGATGTCGACTGGCTGATCGACCACGGCATGCCGCTAACCGGTACTGTGTTTAAGGAAAAGACTTTCTACCCGCCCGAGAAATATTCCCTCTACTATTCGGGAAATGAAAAACAGCTGGCACAGAAGATCGGCGCACGGCCCGCTCCACGCGGTCACAGAGCACTCGGGAAGGGTTATACGGGTAATGTTTTTTTCGGGACGCTCAGGGATGCCGTCGAAAGGCGGAAAATCGACGTTGTCCGTCACGCACCCGTTACGCGCCTGATCGTGGACCGGGCAGGGCGCGTGATCGGTGTGGAAGCGCAAGCCGTCGCTGAAGCGGACACAGCCTCGCACCAGGCCATCTTCGACTCCGTGACGCCACTCAGGCCATTGGATCCGGAAGCCCAGGAGCGTGACATCGAGGCTTGCCGCAAGATGGAATGCGAGCAGAAGGTGGAGCTGGTTCGGATCCGGGCGCGGCGCGGCGTTGTCCTGGCGACTGGTGGGTTCGTCTTTAACCGCGAGAAGATCGCAGAGGTTCGACCGTTCGTTGCCGCCCATCTAAGCGCCATTGTGCGCCTGGGGTCCATTGGCGACGACGGAAGCGGCATGGACCTTGGCTGCTCCGTAGGGGGAACCGTCTCCCGCCCCGACAGCTTCTTCATCAACCGGTCGATCTCGCCGCCAGCGGCATTGCTCGAGGGAGTCGCCGTGAATCAACACGGTGAACGTTTCCTCAATGAAGACGCTTACACAGGCGACCTTGGTGCGGCAATCGCAAAACAGCCGGGCGGCAAAGCCTGGCTGATCCTCGACCGGTACAGTTTCCTGCGAGCACTCTGGCAGTGCGTCACGGCACCGCGCGCCGAATTCAAACTTCTGTACGCGCCGACCTTGCTGAACATCGTCGCGGGTGGAACTCGCTGGGGTGTCAGTATTCGCGGCCTGGCCCGAAAACTGGGTATCGAACCCGACAGACTGGCTTTAACGCTGGCTGAGTATAACCGTACGTCAGGTATTCACCGGGACCCGTTCGGCAAGCTTGTTGATCATCTTCGCCCAATCAGCGATGCCCCCTATTTTGCCCTTAACCTGGCTGTGACGAACCGCTTCTCCTTCTCAAAAATGTTCACCCTCGGCGGTCTGCGGGTAGACGAAAAAACCGGGGCGGTTCTGACTGAAGGCGGCGAAGCGATTGCAGGCCTTTATGCGGCAGGTCGAGTGGCCGTTGGCTTGTGCTCCGGGGGCTACATCAGCGGCATGTCGCTTGCCGATTGTGTGTTTTCGGGGCGAAGGGCGGGACGGGCCGCGAGCATGGAACGGTCTGCAGCGGACCTCGAGGCGCGGTGAGCGCTACGGGATTTTCCACGTCATTCGTTCTTCGTGCTGGCAAGCGAAAAATCCAATGAATGCATCGGACGCACGGGTGCCTTTACATGTCTTATGAGGAGTTGTGCAACCATGAGTGAGCAATGGGCAAAAGATCTGGCTGCCTGGCCGAAAGTTGATCATGGTCAGTTCGGTGTTATTCAACGTAAGCCCCTGTCCAAGATACAGCGACTGGTGGCTAGTTTTCTGGCCCGCAACTGGGTGATGATTCCGCATGTTACTCACCAGGACGAAGCGGACGTTAGCCAGCTCGAGGCTCGACGCAAGGCACACAACGTCGACGGCGCGGTCCGGCTGACCCTGGTTCCCGTGATCGTGAAAACGTTGGCTATGGCGTTGCGGGAGTTTCCACAATTCAACGCCTCGCTGGACGACAAGGGCGAACTCGTCCTGAAATCCTATATCCACATTGGCGTTGCCGTGGATACCCCCGGGGGACTGCTCGTACCTGTTATCCGGGATTGTGATGCCAAGTCCGTAACCCAGATTGCAACCGAACTCGCTGAGCTTTCCAGCAAAGCGAAGTCCAAGGGCCTGCCGATGGACCAGATGTCTGGGGGATGTATGACCGTGACCTCCCTCGGTCATATCGGGGGGACGGGCTTTACTCCGATCGTCAATGCGCCAGAAGTGGCCATTCTCGGCGTAACCCGCACGCGCGAGACTGCGGTCCGTGACATCGATGGAAATCTCAGCTGGCGGCAGATGCTCCCTTTATCGCTTAGCTATGATCATCGTGTGATCAATGGTGTTGACGCCGCGCGCTTCGTCCGCTTCATTGCTGAACGGCTCGAAACTGAGGATTTCCTCGCATAGATCTGCAATCTCAAGGTCTGCGCTAAAAACGGACCATTGCTATCCGTAGACTTCGCCAGGGCTTGCGAAGCGGAAAACCAGGAAAAGCATTGACCCGTTGAAGATAGCGGCTTGCGCCGGATTCGAGGCGTTTCTGATCTTCCCGGTACATCGAGGATGTCGGTCAGATGAAAATCCCGGGAAGCGCCATTTTCGCATGTCGTTCCATAGGTGCAGCTCTGTACCCGATTCGCGCTACTGACGGCTGGAATCTCAACCGTGTGCCGGCGGCTCGCCGGTGGCAGGATGCCTCCGATATTCGGGTAGGCACGTTCTTGACAACCATCAAGAAGTAACTAACATATACACATATGGATACATAATGTGTCTCGGGCAGCTGCCCGACGGCAGTTCTGCATGCTGGCGTTCACCGGTATCGAGCCGGATGGGGCCGCGTCAAGAGAGAAAAGATTACGGAGACGAAATGCCACCTGAACGTTGCGTTGGCCGCCGGTCGCGGCATCGCCAGTCTACGGATCGCCGGTCCCATTACCTGCTCTGTTTTGAGTTGGCACGATCTGCGGCCGGTGCGGATACGTTACGCCTATGGCATAGCCGGAAACCGCCCCGCTAAATCCTCGTGACGACTTTCCTATCGCCTTGTTCATCAGCGAATGCGCTGCCGCGCCGTGAGGAGAGCGATTTCCTTCGCTTCTGCGGCGCTGTCCGATAGCGCATGCGTCCTGCGACGGCATGTCCGGGTGAACAGTTTTTTTCGTGACTTGTGTATGGCTCCAGCGATGTGAGAACTGGCTGGAGTCAGCACTGAACTGTGAAGAGGTAGGTATGACTAACGGTATGACCGCGGTGGGATTTTCGGTAAAGCCCATGCGGGTCGGCGCTGAAATCGTCGGCCTGGATCTCGAGAAGCCAATTTCCGATGCCACACGCGCTGCCCTGTATGCGACCTGGCTTGAGCACGGCATTCTGCTTTTCCGTGAAGCAGTAAAGACTAATGCCCAGCACCTGGCACTCAGCCGCTGCTTTGGTAAGCTGGAAATGCATCCGATGCCGGAAATCCGCGCGAAAGACGAGCCTTACCTGATCGAATTGGGTGGCTCGCGGCGTGGCTCCGCGAGTGCATATGTATACGATGGAGATCAGTTGCGCGAGGGGAGACTGCCTTGGCATCGCGATACCGCATACACGCTAGAGATCTGCAAGGGGGCTCTACTGCGTTTGGTAGAGGTGCCGCCGAAAGATGGTGAGACCCTGTTCGCAGACAGTCAGAAGGCTTATGACCAGTTGCCCGAGGCAACGAAGCAGCGGATCGACAAATTGGAGTTCAAGGCAACGCTGCGCATGGGGCCCTTTCAGCAGTCCCGCCCAGGTGCACTCTGGCACAGTGTGCGTCCGGCAACCCCCGAGGAGTTCTCGGGCTCCGCACAGTTGTGGGCGGGGAAAGAGATCATCAATCGTTACCCATCCGTAGTGCATCCGGTCGTGATTCAACACCCTGAAACAGGCCGGAAGAGCCTCTATATCAGTCCGACGTATATCGATACTTTCATCGGTATGGACCAGGTGGAAAGCGACGCGTTACTCGCAGAGCTTGCTGGATATCTCGCCGATCCCTCCAACGTCTACGCGCATCACTGGACCCCGAATGACGTGATGCTGTGGGACAACCGCCGCTTCCTGCATGCGGCGATGGGGTTTGATCCGCAGTATCACCGGACCGGACTGCGCACGACCTTGGCGGGTGCACTCAGAAGTGGGCGCTATTTTGCCAAACCGGCAGAAGACTTTTTACCGGCTGCGAACATCAACGACTGAACGCCTCAGGGAGCGTATCTCCAGGCGAGCCTGGTCGACCGGCATCCGCTAGCACACCGATACTACGCGACCTGCCAGGAAGCGGGAAACGTTGAAACTCGCCCTTAAGAGGGCGGGGAGGCTGTCGCGACAGAGCGCACGAAACGCTGTTGCAATCGGAAATCTACAAGAGTATTACAAAAATGGAGACACTAGATGATCGTAAGTAGAACGAATGGAAATATGAGGCTGCGCAGCAACCTGGCAGTGATGGTGCTGGCCCTCCTGAGCGTTCAAGGTGCAATGGCGGCCAGCACTGGACCGGCAAAAGACGAATCCGGAGCGCTAGCCGAAAGTCCCCAGACGGTGACGGCGGACCCAGCGCCGGCGACGCCGCCAACCGCGCCGACAGTCGTGGCGGAGACGGCCCCGGCTTCTGTACCAGCCGTTCCCGTCGCGCCTGCGAGTGGAAGTGATCTTTACTCAGACGTCCGTATCAAGGGCATTTTTGTCGACTTCCCGCCGCCCGCCGGAACCCTGACAGGGGACAACAGCTTCCGCCGAATGCTCGCGGAGAACGGAATTGGCTACCAGGGGTTCTGGGTAGGCCACGTTGAGGACAACGTGCTTGGTGGCTCAGCGGGAAGTGGTCCCCCAGCGGGAAAGCAGCGCTACGATGGCCAGAGAAACACGTACATCGCGACAGCGAACCTTGCTGTCGTCGCGGATCTCTCGCGATACGGCATTCCGGACGGGCAGATTGTGGTCGACGGAGTTTGGATCCGGACCAACTGGACTGCGGGGACGCCGGACGTCCTCACGTTGGGACAGCTCTACTACTACCAGACACTCTTCAATAAGCGAGTGGAGGCCAAGCTCGGCTACCTGGGCAACGATTTCGAATTCTACGGTCCCTACATCGCGGGGAACATCACAAATGTGATTTTCGGGGCTTCCGGAACAGTGCCCGCGGAGGCCGGGTTGTCGAGCTCGCTGGCATCGCGCCCAGGAGTGAATCTCACGTTTCATTTGACCGACGCGATCTATGACAAATTTGGGGTGCAGGCCGCCTCCAGTCCTGACGGATATGGGCAGGAAAACCTCGAGAATCCATCATCGCTTAAGTGGCACATAAAGAACGCCCGGACTCTGTTAATTAACGAGTTGGGCTACAAGACCGAACCAACAGCGAGCAGAATGCAAAGCTGGTACCGAGCCGGGTATATACATAACAATAGTTTGTACACCGACTACAAGAACGGCGGGCGCGCAACGGGTGAATACGCGTGGTACCTCATGGGTGATCAGCAAGTATATGGATTTTCTGCCTCCGCACCTTATCGAGGTCTGTTTGCCGGCTTCTCTGTTCAGCGAGGCAATTCGGAATTTACGGCAATTGACAGCACATATGAATTAAGATTCTATGCGGTCGGCCCGTTCGCCAGCCGGCCACAGGACACGTACTCGTTCATCATCGACAGGAACTCATTCAGCCCGTATGCGCAGGCTGCGTCACGGGCTGCCGGTTCCCTGACTCATTCCAGCAGCACGACATTCACTCTGGCCTACAAAGCAAAGGTGTATCGTGGGGTGTATGCGGGCGTGGGCGTTCGTTACACCAACAATCCGACGCCCATCACCTATGCGCCGGACACCGGAAGTGCGCTCGTTGTGACCGCCAACCTGACTTTTCTGTTCTAAGGGGAAATCGCTACGTCGGATCAAGATTTATCTACGGTCATTCGAGGTTACCTCGAGTGGCATTGGAGAGAAAATCGCGCCACAACCGTTCGGTGCATTTTCCGGGCGGGCGGTGGCGAAGATCTGAATCGATACGAAGCGCGGGTTGAGCACCGGTGTCCTTCAGTCGGGAATGGGCAATCAGTCTGCGGCACCTTGGTCCGCTTTTGGCTGTTGACAGACTACGGGGGACGATCGAGCCGGCGCCGGGATGGTTCTGTCGCGGCGATAAGATCGAGTCCGACTTTCTTCGAAGAGAGGCAGTTTTGAAACTGATACGTTATCAATCTCCGCAAGGACCGCGCTTTGGCGAACTCGTGGACGACCGGATCGTGCCGCTTGAGGGCGCATTTCCCGAGTTTCGCCCCGTGCCGAATGCGAAGCATCTTTGCCTGAGCGACGAGCGGTTGCTCACTCCCGTGCAGCCGTCAAAGATAGTTGCCGTTGGACCCAACTATCGTGCTCACCTTGCTGGTCGTCCTCATCCGGCTCGGCCTTTCCTCTGGGTCAAGCCACCGTCCACCTGCACAAACCCGGGCGATCCCATCGTATTGCCACGCGAGTGGCCGGATGCCGTACCGTTCAATCACGAAAGCGAAATTGCGATGGTGATCGGCCGACATGCCAGGAATGTCGCGGTGGATGAGGCGGCTCAGTACATCTATGGCTATACCTGCATCAACGATGTCACAGGCGGAAAGATGGATGACAAGCCGGCCTTTCGTGGATCGAATGCGTTCGTCGACGGGAAGATTTTTGACACGTTCGCCCCGCTGGGGCCGTGGATCGAGACGGGCTTTGATCCGTCCGATGTGCGTATCCGGTGCAGCGTGAATGGTGAACTGCGGCAGGATCACCGCTCCTCGGACATGATCTGGAGTTGTCACGAGTTGCTGGTTTATATCTCTTCCGTGATGAGCCTGGTGCCAGGAGATGTGATCGCTACGGGATCGCCTCCCGGAAGCAAACCCTTACATCCCGGAGACCAGGTCGAGATTGACATAGAGGGCCTTGGGATGCTCGCGAATCCAGTGTGCTAGCTACGCACTGGAGACGGGACTACCCTGATGGCCTGGCTCCGTGAAACCACAACCATCACGGATCGTAAAATGTCGAGTAGACCTGACTCCTGTGAAGGCTCAATCCTTATCCTCGGCGCCGCGCAGGGGATTGGGGCGGCGGTGGCGGGCAAACTTGCGGAAACCGCCGTTGCGCGCAAGTTGGTATTGGCTGACATCAACGTTGAGAAAGCCCAGGCGCTAGCCACTGATTTGCAAGCCAGCGGGGTCCACGCCCTCACGCGGAGGGTCGACCTCGGCGACACAGCGACGATCGCCGATCTGGTTGAAGAGTTCGACGATGTCGATCGCCTGGCGCTAGTCGCGTCGATACTTGAACATCACCCTACATTGGATACTACGCCCGAGATGTTCGAGCGCGTGATGCGGGTCAACATGATCGGCTCTTTCTACGCGGCACAGGCCGTTGCACGTCGGCTAATTCAGCGGCAGCGGGAAGGCGCGATCTGCGCGGTTACGTCGATCGGAGCCCGTCATCCGCAGCGTGATCTCGCAGCCTACTGTGCTTCGAAGGCCGCTCTAACGAGCGCATTGCGAGTATTGGGGTTGTCGACGTCAGCGCACGGTGTTCGAATCAACTTTGTTGCGCGCGGTGCGACGCGCACGGCCATGATGCGCACTGATCCGCAAACGCTTATCCGGACCTTGCCAATTCTGATCGGTCGAGTCAACGAGCCCGAAGACGTGGCCGGCGCGGTGGTTTTCATGCTTTCACCGGAAAGCAGGATGATCACGCTTCGTGAACGGGCCGTACGGGCGATGTCGGCAGCGTGTGGGATCAGGAGCGTCGCGCAAATTAACCAGACGTTCGAACTATACGTTCTGTAATTGCTTCATAGCCAACTACCAAGAGACTGTCCCGATCGAATTCGCGGGCGATATACATCTCCTTTGCGTGTTTCGTCAGCGATGCGCGCGCATCTTCGAAACTCGCGGCTTCGATCTCATACAGCGCAAGGTAGTTTTGCGATGTTTTGTCGTGATCTATCGTCTGGTACCGTCGCGCCGCAACAAAGCCAGGGACTTTGAGAACGTCAGGAATGTGTTGGTTGGTGTACCACTCGTTATAGGCGTCGTCCCCACCGGCTTTCGGATTGCTGGCTACCATCAACAGGAAGCTAGGCATTATGAAATTCCTCTATATCGACATGCGTACTTAGGCGCAGCGTTCGGGTTGAAGCAGAAATGTGTAGCCATCTTTTGGCGCTGCGAAAGTGCTGAATTGATCGTATCACTTCACGTCGGCCAAGGCGATCGGGTGCATACAGCCCCAGTGACTATGAGCTGCGGTTGCTATCTAGGTACGCGTGAGGTGACGTCCCAAGAGCACGCCTGAACAGGGTCGTGAACGCCGCCGGATTGTTGTTTTGCAAACGCATGCCCCATTTCCTTAACGCTCTTGCGTCGGACGCATAGCGGGTGCCTGGTGTATGGAGACCACGACTCAGAGTATCGCCAGTGGTGACCGGCTCGGGCCAGACAGTTCCCAATCCGCCAATCTGCGACGGCCAATTGAATTGCTGCTGTTAGGTCATTGGGCAATTATGCATGTGGCGTCGACGCCTGGCGTGGGCAGTATCGACGCTGGCATTCCGCGGAGACAGGGCGGCTAACTTTCGACAAGGACTTCCCGGTGTATGAGAACAGCGAAGGTCTTGCTGAATTACTTTGCCTGTCCGCGTCCGTGTTGTCGTGCATGACCCGGGGTGGCCCAGGCTCCGGGTTCAAGCATAGCAAAAAGCGAAAAGGCAGAAGTCAGAGGCCCGACATTGGCAGGCCCAGGTCTTTGATCGGGGCGTCAATCGGTCCAGACACTTTCGTGATGCCTTGCAGAAGATCTTTTTCGGAAACACCTTGTATGTAGCCGTCAATAAGGCGCTGATAGTTGCTCAAGAGTCCCTCGTTACTCGATGCGAGACGCAATACATCAAATCCGGCTGCATGCATGCCATCTTGCTGCCGCGGTAAATTAACGAAGTCCTGAGCGGGAATCAACGGAATTTCCGGGTCTCCTATTTCAAGTACCTTAGGGGTTGTTAGTCGGGGCGGTTCTGCTCCCGGCGGGAAGAATTCAAGACCCCAGATCTCCATCAGCGACGTCTCGGTAGTGAGTGGCCGCACACGATAGGAAGCCATGTTTCCGAAGAAGGGGAGAAGAAAGAAATTCGGGAACGCATAGTTTACCGGCGAATTGAGCTCGTCCGGCAGGCTGTTCAGGTCGGGCATTGGTAGTCCAAGCCGGAGACCTTCCTGATAAATCGCATCGTTCAGTGCGCGGCGCCAGGCTATTCCTGCCAAGGCGGGATCTTCAGGTATGTCAATGTCACGTATGCGTTCCGCGACCTCGATATCACGCTCAATAACCATCGCGTGCCCCATGCCTTCGCTGAGATTTTTCAGATAGGAGATATTGCCGGTTATGACTTCGCGGCCGTTACGATAGGATGCGTAACGGACCGCTTGAGCTGTGTTGGCTCCGTTGCTGGCTGCGCTTTCGGCATCATCAACCGGTGAGTCGAGTGCCGCCATTAGTTGGGGATGCGTTCGTGATACATGGTAACTTTCCATGAACGCTTCCAGCGTGGCTTTCCAGTTCGCAGGAACGCGAACGGCTATCCAGAACCGGGCATGCAACTGGTCCACGTTCCGGGCCTCATGCATCGGCGCAAACGTTCCGAGCGACTCGCGCAGCGGTGCAGCATCCGGGTTCTGGTTAATGAACACGAACCCTCCCCAAATCTCGCATCGAACGGCTTTTAGCCGGATGTCTGCGGCACGGATGGTTTCGTCATTAAAATACGACTGCTGGAATACCCGGACACAATCGCCGCTTGTGCTCCAATGCCAGCCATGAAACGGGCAGTTGAATCCTTTGTTGGCATTACCCCTGTCTTCGCACAAACGCATTCCGCGGTGGCGACAGGTGTTTTCATACGCCTTTATGGTATGACGGTCCACGCGGACGATGATGAAAGACTGGTCCAGAAGACGATACTCAACGAAGTCGCCATCATCCCGAAGTTCCTCAAACCTGCATGCCATCTGCCAAACGCGCGGCCATAAGCGAAGTTGTTCAAGCTGGAAAAATTCCGGGTCGTAATAGCGCGTGGCGGGGATCTGATCAGCCTTGCTTATAGCATGTGGACGGAACGGGTCGGCCTGGAACTGCGGTTTCATGTGTTCGTCTCCGTGGATAGTTCTGCGACCCGGATTTTTATGCCGGGCCGGGTTGCGACGGTCGGCGTTTCCCACCGGCCTCAACGGTCCGCTTAGTCGGCGATCAACGTTGCGGGTTTGAAATCGGCCGCAAGAGATTCGTAGTAACGTCCACTGCAGAGCGATTCTTTCATCGTCGTCCGCAAGCCTCGTCGGCTGTACTTGGGATCGTATCCATACGCTGCGTGCAACATCCTTCGGTTGTCCCACACAACAAGCTGGTTCGGTTTCCATTGGTGTATGTAGATTACAGACGGATCGAGCATATAGCCCGTCAATTCCGATAGCAGATATTCGCTTTCACGATGCGATAGCCCGAGGAATTCGTCGACATAGGTGGGACTCAGGTAGATGTTGGGGTTTCCTGTCTCGGGATGGCGCATTACAACCGGATGCACAACGGTTGGATAGCGCTCATGTACCGCGTTGCTGTGCGCATGAGGTTGTTGCGGGTAAGGACATTCCTCCGGAGTGGGATAACGCACGGTGGTCCAGAATGCGCCAGGGCGTTGTTGCGTGAACGGGCCCAGACGAAGCGAAACTTTGGCTTCAAGATTTTCGATGCGGCGCTTCAGTCCTTCAGGCAGATGGTTGTATGCCTTCTCCGTGTCGGCGTAGCCGGTCTCTCCACCTTCATCAGGAATGCTGAGCATACGCAGCATCGCGCCCTTGCATACCTCAGGAACGTAGCCAGTATCACGGTGCCAAGGAAGGCGTCCGAGTCGCAGTTCGTTGCCGTTGTACAGAAAAGCCGTTCCGCGGTTGCGTCCGCCAAGTTCAATCAAAAGTGGTTCTTCGGGACAAAGAATCTCGGGAAACGGGTGTTGCTCCGATTCGCCGAACACAGCGCTAAGGGCTAGATGCTGATCGTTCGTTGCCGGTGTGTCGGCGAAGACAAGCACGCCATGTTGGAGCCACAGATCATAGAGTGCGTCGTGCGTGTCCGTTGTGAGCGGCTGGTTCAGGTCAATGCCGCGAACTGTCGCCCCCACAGCCATGACGCTGGAGGTGAACTGGATATTACGTTGCATGGATGTCTCCAGGATTGTTTTGGAAAGTGCTTCTATTACATCTATCGATGGTTTGGGCTTTCTTTCGGCTGCTGATATCTCAGGATAGTATGTACTATCTAACGTTTGAATGTCCGAGAGGCGGAGAGATTGATCTAACTCAACGCTTGTGCAGTCGAGTGTCGGCTGCTTTGATAAGCACGGCATTTCATCGCCTCGCTTGTCAAAACCTGGTGTGGGGAACGCAGCAGCTACCCGATAAAATCATGCGACGATCGCCGGGAGCAGGGCTCGACCGGCGATGGCCATTCGGAAGCTGCTGATGTTGGGCCGACATGAACATGCGGTCCACGAACAACGCCTCTCAGACGATGCGGCGGTTGGTTGTGCGTTGCAAAGCGCCGGCTACGCAGTTGCTACTGTGAATCCCCGGCAAGCCAGCGACTTCGCGAAGGCAATGGGAAATCTCGCGAAAACCGACCGGATTGACGCGCGTGCTCTGGCTCAGCCTGCCCAGGTGCTTGCGCAGCGAAGCGGCAGGGTAGTCACAATCCTCTCGCTGCCGTCATTGAGGTTCTTCAAGGGCAGCTCAAGGCTGTTGAAGCTGCCCTGGCATGGGCAGGGCAGACGTTCGAGGACGATGATGTCCCGCCTTGTCGGCGGGCTCCCGGCATCATGTGCGACTATGACCCCCGTGCGATCAGGCCGTCGACCACGACGACGCGCGATCCCGCACAGATGAGTGGATTGACGTCAAGTTCAGCGATGAGATCGCGGTGGTCCGCTGCAAACACCGAGAGCCGGGAGATGATCTCCGATAGACGTTCGCGATCCACGGGTTCGCTGCCGCGGAACCCATTCAGGGCAGCGTGTCCCTTGAGCTGAGCCAGCATCTCTCTGGCACGCGCAGGCGACACGGGCGCCATATCGACCACGGTGTCGCGCATCAACTCCACGAAGATCCCGCCGAGCCCGACGACGATCAGCGGGCCGAATTGCGGATCAACCCTGGCGCCGACCATGATTTCCAGACCGGGGGGCACCATGGGTTGTACCAGCACGCCGTGGATGCGCGGCGAAGGTTCAACTTTCAGTGCGTTCGCCATGACCTCTTCATAGGCCGCCTCTACGTCCTCCCGCGTCCGGAGATCAAGGCGGATCACCCCCGCTTCCGTCTTGTGCGGCAGATCCGGCGACTCCACCTTCAGTACGGCTGGCAGGCCGACACGAGAGGCTTGTACAGCCGCCTCATCTGCGCTGTGGACCAGGGCTTCTTCGACGACAGGGACGCCATAAGCGGACAGAACGTCCTTTGTTTCCCGTTCGGTCAGAACCTTGTTGCCGCATTGCTGCAGCTTGAGCGCGACACGCTGGCGGACGCCGTCATCGACCCAGGAAGGGACAACGTCAGTGGCTTCCCGTTGACGCCTGTCTTCCCGGTGATGCCAGGAGGCCAATGCAGCAAAGCAGCGGTCCATTGAGCGGAACAGCGATGTGCCCGGCAATTTCTCGGCCTCAAGCGCCCCGGGTCCGTCCAGCCATAGCGGAAGCCATACAATGCAGACGGGCTTGCCGTGGCGTAGTGCCATTTCGTTGAAAAGGGTCATGCGCTGCGCGCTGAAGTCGGCCGCGAAAGCGCTGGGATGAATCAGCGCGCCGTAATGGTCGTCCCGCAGCAGTGCGTCGCCAACCGCACCGAGCGACGACGGATTGTTGACCACCTGCGCGGTCACGTCACAGGGATTGCGGGCGGAGCCGAATTCCGGAATATGCTCATCCAGAATCGTCTGGTTAGCCTCGTGGGGTTGCGGCAGCGGCACACCATGAACTTCGGCCTTGTCTGCCGCCATGATTGAAGCGCCACCGGAGGTGGAGGCGACCGCGACGCCGCGCGCACGCGGCCGAGGTGCCTTCGCAAAGAAAGCGGTCGTTTCCACAAGTGCCTCATAGTTATCCACCATGATGGCCCCGGCTTTCTCGAAAGCCGCCGCGTAGGCTGCCTGCGAACCGGCGAGCGAACCGGTATGCGACATGGCCGCCTGCGCGCCCTGTTCACCGGTCGCCAACTTGAAGACGACCAGAGGTTTGTCATTTTCCCAGGCAATAGCCGCTGCCTCAAGCATGCGAGCGGGCTGCGCCATGCCCTCGAAGAGACAGCCGATGGCACGGCATTCAGGAGCCTCCGCCAGGTACGCGACATAGTCAGCGACGTCGACATCCACGGAATTGCCGGAAGTCAGGATATGACTGAAGGAGACCCCGGCCTCCGCTGCCTGCAGCATGGCAATGCCAATCGCGCCTGACTGACTTGCGATGCCCACGGCGTGGGGGGCAGGCTGGCCCGCGAGCCGGATACCGGGAGCGAAGCTGCCGATCATCGCGTCAAAAAAATTGAAGACGCCGATACAGTTGGGGCCGATGATGCGGATGTCACGTTTGCGCGCAATCTGTCGCAGGCGCTCCTGTTGGGCCAGCCGTTCCTCCTTGCCGGTCTCGGCATAGCCTGCAGCATAGATGACGACGCCACCGACTCCGGCGTCCGCACATTCGAGCACCAGCGATTCCACTGCATCGCGATTGGCCGCGATGAAGGCACAGTCGGGCACTTCGGGCAGGTCCGCGACGCACGCGTAACAGCGCTGGCCGAGAATCTCGTCGTACTTGGCGTTGACGGCGTAAACCGGGTGCTGGAAACCGGCCAGGTTTTTCAGCGTCCGTTCTCCGAACGAACCGGCACGCGGGGACGCGCCAAGTACCGCGACGCTGCGGGGTGCGAGAACGCGTCGCAGATCGGCGTAGCGATAGACGTTACGGTTGGCAGGAGTGGTGGACGCAAGCGAAGCAACGTCTTCATGTGCTTTGTTCATGCTTTGGTTAGTCCGTCGGGAGAGTGCGCAGTTCTTCATATTCGGGAAACAACACCTGCCTGCAACGCTGCTGATGCGTGTCGGCGCTGCCGTACTGAACCGCGAGCGTCATGGCGCGTTTCAGGTACAGGCCAATGTCGTGCTCGTCGGTAAAGCCGATTGCACCGTGTAGCTGGATGGCGTCCAGGGTGACACGGGTTGCCGCACTGGCGCAACGGCTCTTGGCACGGCTGACGGCAAGCCGCCGATCTTCCGGCGAGGCAGGCGTTTCAAGAATTTCCACCGCATCCCTGTAGGCGCAGAAGGCCAGTTCGCGCTGGATATACAGATCGACAACACGGTGCTGCAGTGCCTGGAAACTGCCGATAGGTCGCTCGAACTGGACGCGGGTGCGCATAAATTCCAGTGTGGTGTCGAGAGCGAAAGTCATGATGCCGCACAACTCCGCGCAGACCATGACCGCCGCTTCATCGAGCGCGCGCTCCAGCGCCAGGGCTGCCACATTGCCTCGCGCGAGCACATGGCGTACCGGTGCCTGCTCCAGGGTCAGCGTACCCTGAAGCGCGCCGTCCGCTCGTCGGCGGGTCTGCACCAGCACCCCCGGAGCACCCGCATCCAGAGCGAACAGCGCAATGCCGGTAGCATCGTGCGCAGTCACGAGAAAACCGCCATCGGCCGGGACATCGACAAAATGTTTGCACCCACTCAGGCGATAACCGTTTCCATCGTCATCGGCGCGAGTGCGGCAATCGCTTGTCCGAAGCAGATCGTCGCCGGTGGGGCTCTCCTGCCAGGCGAAGGACGGGATTGCCTCGCCCGAAGCAATGGCTGGCAGCATCTCTGCAGCGGCAGCGTCGTTTCCGCTCAGGGTGATGAGTCGTGCAGCGAGTGCGGCGCGCACAAGCGGCTCGCAGAGTAACCCGCGTGAGGTTTCTTCCAGAACTGTGCCAAGCGCACAGAAGCCGAGGTCGAGACCGCCATGAGCTTCGGGAACCGTGATCGCCAGCCATCCGAGCCCAGCCATCTCTGCCACCAGGTTCGGATCGTACGCGGGTGTCTGCGCACGAAGCGCACGCGTTCGTCTGTGGTCAGTCCGGGCGGCAGTGAACTTCTGTGCGCTTTCGCGCACCATACGGACTTCGTCGGTTTCGTGGTACTGAATATACTGGGTTGCACCCATGGGTGTGGACCTTCCTGGTTGCCTCAGTTGGGCAGGTTCAATACGTTCTTGGAGAGAATGTTGCGGTGGATCTGAACCGTGCCACCATAAATGGTGGGCGCTCGCGCTTCCAGAAATGGGGTGAGTGCATCGAGGTGCCGGCCATCGAAGTCGGTCCCGTCCTGCACCAGTACCGCGTCGCCGCCAACCTCCATCATCAGTTCCCCGATGCGCTGACAGGTTTCAGTGGCCCAGATCTTGAGCATGGACGCCTCGAAACCGACACGCCGCGTCACCTGGAGATTGCGCGTTGAGCGCGTGTAGCAGGAAGCCAGATCGAGTACGTCGAGTTCGAGACGCGTGATCTGCCGCAGGAAGGCCGGATCCTGCAATTTCCCCGCAGCGTGCGCAACCTGCTTGAGGCGCACCAGCGCCTGCCGGCATTGATGCGCCGATCCCGACCATAGTCGCTCGAATCCGAGCAGACCATTCGCGACTTTCCAGCCATTATTGAGGCCGCCAACCATGTGCGCCGCGCTGGCGCGCACATGGTCCAGAAACACCTCGCAGAACTCCTCGCCGCCGGAAATCGTGCGGATCGGACGGACAGTCACGCCTGGCTGGTCCATCGGGAACATGATGAAGCTCAGGCCGGCCTGTTTTCGGACGCTTTTGTCCGTGCGCACCAAGGCGTACATCCAGTTGGCGTCAATGGCACCGGTCGACCAGATTTTCTGTCCGTTGATGATGTATCCGTCGCCGTCCGGCCGTGCTTCGGTGCGTACGCTGGCGAGATCGGAGCCGGCGTTCGGCTCCGAGAAGCCCTGACACCATCGATGTTCGCCCGACAGGATCTTCGGCAGAAACTCCTGTCGCTGCTCGTCTGTGCCGAAACCGATAAGCGCCGGGCCCACGTTGACTATGCCTTGCGGTGCCACTGCAGGCGTCCCAAGGCGTTCGAAGATTTCCAGATAGATCAGGTGCCTGGACGGTTCCAGCCCCATGCCGCCGAACTCGACCGGCCATCCCGGTGCAAGCCATCCCTCGCGGGACATGGCTTGATACCAGCCAGCAGACTTTTCCCAGCGGGGACGATGGGGGAGATGCCGGAGTTCCGGCGGACATGCGCGCTCGACGAAGTCGGTCGCGGCCCGCGCAAACTCCTCGTCGCTCAACAGATTCCAGTTCGTCATGCCGGGGATCAGGAAAGAACAGGGGTGAACATGGGTACGGCCGTCCCGTCTTCGGACGCCTTGAATACCACCTTGACGGCCTGTCCCACCGAGAGGCTGTCGAGATCGCAATCAACGATGTTTGTCAGCATGGTGGGACCCTCTTCGAGGGTCACGTAGGCGAGTGCGTACGGGGTCGGACCTGCTCGCCGGGTCACGGTGTAGGTATAGAGGGTTCCGCGTCCGGATGCCTCGCGCCATTCGACGCGGGGAGAGTGGCAAAACGGGCAGAAGCTGCGTGGGTAATGGTGAGACTTGCCGCAGTCCGGGCAATGCTTGACGAGCAGCCTGCCATTGCCGGCCGCCTCGAAATACTCCCGGTTTTCGGGGTTTTTCAGCGGCGCCGGAATGGGGCGATCCTGATAGGGCGTCGACATGTCTACTCGCGCTCCATGATGAGAGTTGCGCTTCCGTGGCGTGTGCCCAGCGAGCCGCCGGTGCCCTGAGCCAGTGCGAGCCGGCAATCGCGCACCTGCACCTTGGGATGGGCTTCGCCACGTAGCTGACGCACGGCCTCGATCACCTTTGTGATGCCTCCACGATTGGCAGGGTGGTTGTTGCACAAACCCCCGCCATCGGTATTGAAGGGCAGGCGCCCGGACCCCGAAATCAAACCGCCGTCGGCGACGAAACGACCTGCCTGACCACGCGGGCAGAAACCGAGATCCTCCAGCTGCAGGAGCACGGTAATTGTGAAACTGTCGTAGATCGATGCGTAGTCGATATCAGCGGGGTGCACGCCAGCTTCCTCGAAAGCGCGCGGTCCGGACCAGGCGGCCCCGGTAGTGGTGAGATCGACCTGACCGCCGTTCTGCCCTCTGGGTGCTTCGCCCGCGCCAATGACCTTGACGAAGGGACGCTGCAGGCTGCGTGCGATCTCGGGCCGCGTGACGACGAGCGCACCACCGCCGTCGCTGACCACGCAGCAGTCGAGACGATGCAGGGGGTCCGAGATCAACGGCGAATTGACGACGTCCTCGACCGTCACCACATCGCGGAGCATCGCATGCTCGTTATATTGGGCATGATGCGATGCGGCCACTTTGACCCATGCGAGCTGTTCCGCCGTCGTCCCGTATTCATGCATGTGACGCATCGCGGCCAGTGCATACATGTTGACCGTAATGGGACCATAAGGCAGCTCGAACGCGCCCTCGGGCGTGGGCGCCGACGGCCTGGGTTTTTCGCTGCGCGGCTTGCCCGCGAGGGTGATCAGGGCAACGTTACACTTGTTCAGGGCGATCGCCTGGGCAGCATGGGCGACATGAACCAGGTACGACGAGCCGCCCGTTTCGGTGGAATCGACGTGTCGGACCTTCAGTCCCATATAGTCGACCATGGAGAGCGGACCCATTCCGACCGCGTCGCCGCCGCAGAAGTAACCGTCGACATCGGCGAACGTGAGCCCCGCATCCTCGAGCGCGCCCCGGGCGCACTCCATGTGCAGCTGCGCGACCGTCTTCTCGTCTGCCTTGCGTAGCGGATGCTCCCACGCTCCCGCAATGTATGCTTTTCCTCGAATGCTCAATGCCTGCTCCGGAAGGTCAGAAGCCGATGTGCGAGCCGCCGTTCACCGACAGATGCTGTCCTGTGATGTGGACGGCAGCCTCGGACAGCAGGAACGCGACAGAACGGACTGCTTCCTCAGGTTTGAGGAAGCGGCCGAGCGGGATGGATGCCAGCGAGCGCTCGCGGAACTTCTCACCGCGGATGACCTCGGTCATCTCCGTTTCCACGACACCGTAGCTCACCGTATTCACACGAATGCCATAACGGCCCCATTCGCGGGCCGCGCTCATGGTGAGACCGAGGACGCCTGCCTTGGCGGCACCGTAGTTGATCTGTCCGATCGTGCCCCGGCGACCGGCGTCGGACGAAATGTTCACGATCGCTCCCGGCGCCTCGTCGCCCGCCTTGTTGCGCCCGATCATGTCTTTGCCCACCGCCTGCAGGCAGTTGAACACGCCGGTGAGATTGACGTCGATCACCTGCTGCCATTGATCAGCGGTCATTTTTTCGATCATTGCCGTGCGCGTGATGCCGGCATTGTTGATCAGGCCATGGACCCCGCCGAACTGGACCGACACGGTCGAGACCATCTGCTCAACGAAGTCGCGGTCCGTTACGCTGCCTTCCAGCACCAAGGTCCGTTCCGGAGCAAAGTCCTTGCGAAGTGCCTGCGCCGTTTCTTTATTGCGTTCGACCAACGCCAGATTGGCACCGAGTTCATGGAGAAGCTGCGCGGCGCACAGGCCAATGCCCTGGCCCGCGCCGGTCACGATGATGTTGCGGCCGGAGAAATCAACAAGTTGTCTCATGGTAATAGTTCGGATTTCAAAGAGTTGAGAAGAAGAGCTGTCACTGGCCCTTGAAGTCGGGGCGCCTCTTTTCGACGAAGGCAGTGACTGCCTCACGGTGGTCGTCCGTCGCCAGGGTCAGCATCTCGAACGCAATGGAGGCGTCGAGCACGTCGTTCAATTGGGCCTTGATCTGCTTGTTCACCGACAGCTTGGTCCACGCGACCGCCCATCGGGGCAATGCTGCCAGTTCCGCGGCGATGTTTTTTGCCTCGTTCAGCACCTGGTCGGCGGGAACGGCGTAGTTCACCAGGCGCATTTCGCGCGCTTCTTTCCCGTTCACGGCGCGGCCGCGCATGAGCATTTCCTTGGCGCAGGATGCGCCCACGAGTAACGGCCAGATGACTGCGCCGCCGTCTCCCGCGACCAGTCCCACCTTCACGTGGGAGTCGGCAATCCGGGCTGACTCGGACATCACCGTGAGGTCGCACATCAACGCGAGCGTGGCGCCCAGCCCCATTGCGTCGCCGTTGATCGCGGCAACGATGGGCGGCCCGACTTCCAGCATGTTTTGCCACAGACGCCGTGTCTGGGCGGGAACGCCGAGCGAGCGCCGGAAATTCTCGGGCGTTCCTGCGCGCTGCGCCATTCCCTTGAGGTCGCCCCCCGCAGAAAAGGCCTTCCCTGCACCCGTCAGGACGATGGCGCCAATCCGCTCATCCCTCGCGAGATCCGGCCAGAGGCGCTCCAGCTCGTCGTGCAGGGCAATATCGATCGCGTTGTATGCGTCGGGACGGTTGAGCGTAACGGTGGCCACACTGCCGTCCAGTGTTACCTCGAGATTGTGGTAGCTGTCGTACATTGTCTCGTCTGTCTTGTGCATTTATGTGAATGATATTCGGATAATACATTGAATGCAGGGACTGTCAATACGGATTCTCAGCCCTTGACCGAAAGGCCGGTATTCACAATCATCCGGTATGTAGGGGCGATGCTCAAGAGAGGTTGCTTGAGAGTAGTTTATAGAACTCCATTCATATTCTGGAAGCATGGAACCGAATACTTCGACACAGCAGGTGCTGGTCACCATCGACCAGGGAGTGGCTGTTCTGACCTTGAACCGGCCCGAGGTGCTCAACGCGGTGACGCGGGAAACCCTGGATGCGATCCACGAGGCCCTTGTGCGTCTGGACGAAGATGATGAAGTACGTGCCATTGTTGTGACGGGCGCCGGGCGGGCCTTCTGCGCGGGGGCGGATCTGAGTGGCCCGGGCAAATGGTCGAGCCGCGAAGGCGACCCTGCGACCGGCCGGAATGTGGCGCTGGACCATTCGTCGAAGATCCCTTTTCGTCTTTTCGACATGAAGAAGCCGGTGATCGGCGCCATCAATGGGGTAGCGGTCGGCTTTGGCGCGTCGTTTCTGGCGGCAATGGACATCCGCCTGATCTCGCAGAGCGCGAAGGTGGGTTTCATCTTCGCCCGCCGCGGCATCTGCAACGAATGCTGCTCCAGTTTCTTCCTGCCGCGCGTCGTCGGCATTTCCCGTGCGGTGGAGTGGGTGGCGACCGGCCGGATGCTGGCCGCGGCCGAACTGCACGACGGTGGCTTTACTGCTGCTATCTGTACGCCTGATGAACTGCTGCCTCGCGCCCTTGCACTCGGTCGCGAGATCGCCTCGGGCACCTCCGCGAGTGCGATCGCGATCAGCCGGCGGCTGATGTGGCGCATGCTGGCGGCACAGCACCCGTCGGAGGCGGCCTCGCTCGAAGCGCGCGGCCTCACCGGCCTGATGCAGCTTGGCGATCCACGGGAGGGCGCGCAGGCGTTCGTGCAGAAGAGGGCACCCGCTTTCCAGAGTCTGCCGAGCCGGGATCTTGATTTCGTGAACGCCTGGTGGAAATGATGCCCGCGTCTGCGTCGACATCTCTGGCGGCCGCTGGGCTGAGCGTTCGCGACGACGGACGTGTCCGGATTTTCTGCGTTGATCGTCCTGAACATGCCAACGCGCTTTCGCGCGCCTTGATACTTGAGTACAGCCGGGCCGTGCTGGACGCCGAAGAAGACGAGTCGATCGATGTGATGGTGCTGACAGGTGGCGGCGCACGAGTATTCTCCGCCGGGGCGGACCTCAAGGAGATGCGCGAGGGCGACCTGGAGGGGAGGCGCTTTCGTCCACCGGCTTCAAGAGTCGAGCGAAGTCTGTTTGAAATCGTGCATGCGCTCACCAAGCCGGTGCTGGCCGCGCTGAACGGAAGCGCCATCGGTGGCGGCCTCGAGCTCGCACTGGCATGCGACGTCAGGATTTCGCATCCGGACGCGAAGTTCGGCCTACCCGAAGCGAAGATCGGACTGGGCGCACATTTTGGTTCGGTCATGCTGCCGCGCGTAGTTCCGCCTGCTATTGCCCTGGAAATGGTCATGACGGGCGAACTCATCGACGCGGCGAAGGCGGAGCGGATCGGGCTGCTTAACCATGTGGTTCCTGCCGGGGAAGTGCTGGGGGCCACATTGGCAGTCGCACGCACGATAGGTGCAAATGCACCGCTGTCGGTGCGGCGGGTCAAGGCGCTTGCGAGACATGGCGCTGCGTTGCCTCTGGAGACCGCTCTTGCGCTGGATCCGGGTCCCAGCCCCTACAGAAGCGCGGACCGTATGGAAGGTATTCGCGCGCGACTCGAAGGTCGTGCTCCGAAGTGGAGCGGGAAATGACGCGCGCGCGGCCTCCGGTACGCCAGTACCCCTGACTCTGTACGTGCAGCTTGTACGGCACTTTTTTCGTTAATCCGGAGTTTCTGATGGAACAGGATCTGGTCCTGCTTCGCCGCGAAGGCCCTGTATCAATTCTTACGTTCAACCGCCCCGAAAAACTGAACGCATGGACATACCCGCTTGGAGACCAGTATTTCGATCTGCTTGACGAAGCAGACGCCGATCCCGAGGTCCGCGCTGTCGTCGTTACGGGAGCAGGGCGGGGCTTCTGTTCCGGCATGGATGGAGAGTCGCTCGCCCAGTCCGCTGCGGGCGCGAGACGGACGCCCGCGAAGGGGCGCCGCATGACGCATGCGGCCACATTTCGCAAGCCCCTGATTGGCGCAATCAACGGTGGATGCGCCGGCTTTGGGCTCATTCAGGCGCTGCATTGCGACGTACGCTTCGCAGCTGCCAGCGCGGTTTTCACCACAGCTTTCGTCCGTCGGGGGCTGAACGCAGAATACGGATCCTCCTGGCTGTTGCCGCGCATTATCGGGCATGGCCGTGCAATGGATCTTCTTCTGTCCGGCCGCCGTTTCGACGCCGACGAGGCGCTTCAGATGGGCCTTGTTTCCCGGGTATTGCCGAACGCAGAACTGCTTGACCATGCGATCAGCTACGCACGGGAACTTGCCACCTGCTGCTCGCCGATCGCAATGTCAGATGCCAAGATCCAGGTGCATGCCGACTGGTCCGGAACCCGTATCGAGGCTGAAGATCGGGCCAAGGCCCTGGGACATCTTCCGGGGCACCGCGTCGACTTCGCGGAAGGGGCAGCGAGTCTGCGTGAGCGGCGCGCCCCCGCATTTCATCCGCTGCCTGCCCAGCATGACGATACCGACATACCGATCGTTCGTAGTCCCGACCCGGAAGCACCCTGATCCCACGTTGCAGACAATCGCCTTGCGCGCGGCAAAGAGCCTGGATGACCAGGCCGGGCGTTGTCATCCGGCGATACGTTTAACGCAGTTCCGGGAGTTTCGGTGGGCCGTTCCATTTAAAAAAATGAAATTGGAGACGACATGTTAGAAAGACACGCATCAACGTTGATCGGCGACAGTAGCGTCGAACCGGTCCGGCGCTACCGTTGGGTCGTCCTTCTTGTAGGGTGGAGTGTCCTGTTCCTGAGCGTCGTCAACCGCCTCATCTGGGCGAACGTTGCGACTGCCGCAACCGGAGCCTTCCATTTGCCGATTGCCGCGTTGGGCAGCTTCGTCACCGCGTTCTACGTGGGCTATGTCGTCGCAAATGCCATCAACGGTGTCGCGACGGACCGGTTTGGCGTACGTTTCATCCTCCCAGGTTCGGTCCTGTTCCTGGGCATATTTACGTACCTGTTCGGCGAGGTCAGAACCGTCGCCGCCGGCATGGTGGTTCAGTGTCTTCTGGGCCTTGCAGCAGGTGTGGACTTCGCCACCGGCATCAAGATCGTTTCTGCATGGTTCACGCCACAGTACCGGGGCCGCGCGATCGGTGTTGTGATCACCGGATTGCCGGCGGGGATCGTCGCTGCCAATACGCTAATTCCTGCGTTGCTGCCGCATTTTTCCTGGGACAGTATCTATCGCATCTTTGGCAGCGCAACCATTGTCGTTTCGTTGATCTGTTTTCTTGTTGTGCGCGACGCGCCCCGAACAGCGTCTGCACCCGTATCACGAAGTAGCCTGCGCGACGTTGTTCCTTTTCTGAGCAACCGGAATTTCTGGATCGTATGCTTCGCAGGCTTTGGCGGCGTATGGGCGCTCACCGGCTTCATGTTCTGGACGAACGCCTTGATGCAAAAGCATCTGGGGTACACGGCCGTGCAGTCCGGTGTGGTGGCTGCGGTCTATGGTGCCGTCGCAATCGTCGGACCTCCGGTACTCGGCGCATGCTCGGACTGGCTTGGCCGCCCGAGAAAATGGCTGGCGGCAGTAGTGTTCATTGCTATCACCCTATGCCTGGTGGTATTTGGCGGGCTCACGGAGCTGCGGACGATGGCAATCGTCGCCGGGGTGCTCGGATTCTGCTCGGTAGGCTGTTTCACACTCGTTGTGACGATGCTGACCGAACTGGTCGAGGTTGACCTCGCTGCGAGCGCTGTTGGACTGAACAATGCGTTCGCCCAGCTCGCTGGCGTAATTATGCCGGTTGCGGTCGGGATTGTTTTCCGCGAGACATCTTCGTTCTTTCTCGCGTTCCTGACGCTTGCGGCTGGGCCGCTCGTATCCGTAATTCTGGTCATGACTCTCCGGGAAGGGTTGATTCAACGCGGATCGTAGCTGTCGATACTGACTGCCTGGGTCGGGACCAGAAAAGACGCGCCCCCGGGTTAGCCCGTTTCTGGACTTCTGTCCGATAGTTGGGGGAGCGATTCGCGGATCGCCGTTGCGGCCATCGATAGTGTCGTTTGCCGGGCGCGAAGGTTGTTGTATCGACGCTGCCAAGCGGAGGCGAGAGGGCCAGGCAGGCATATCGTGACGAAATGCTTTCCCGGAGTTTCTGGAGTTTCTGGTTCGGCAGTGCTGATAACGCGATCAATTCTATCCGTGTCCTTGCGCATGCGACTGGGGTTGCATGTCGGGCCACCGGCGTCAGGGGCGCGGAAGTGGAGGCGGTATGTTGCAACAGAAAGCATCAAGCTCGATGGAAGACACGAGCCGCGATTCACTTTCCCGCTACAGGTGGATCGTTCTCGCGCTTGCCTGGATTGCAATGTTCATGACGTACATGGATCGGCTCGCGTGGGCAAACGTGGCGACAACCGCCAGTGACACGTTTCATCTTCCAACTGCCGCATTGGGCGGTTTTGTCACTGCGTTTTTCGTTGGCTATGTCATAGCCAACGCGATCAATGGCATTGCAACCGACCGGTTCGGCGTTCGTTTCATCCTGCCGTCCGCCGTTCTGTGTCTGGGCGTGTTCACCTACCTCTTCGGCATAGTGAGATCTGTACCTTCTGGCATGCTGGTTCAGTTACTCATGGGACTGGCAGCGGGTGTGGATTTTTCCACCGCCATCAAGATCGTGTCCCAGTGGTATGCCCCGACGCATCGGGGCAGGGCAATCGGTGTGGTTAGCACAGGTTCGCCGACGGGCATCGTCGTGGCGAACCTGGTGCTTCCCCAGATGCTTCAGCATGTCCGCTGGGACAGTATCTACCGGATACTCGGCATCGTGACAATTGGCGTGTCTCTGGTCTGCTTTGTATTTTTGCGCGAAGCGCCCAGGAGAGGTGTTTCGGCGAATGTGCAGCACGGTATCGGTTCTTTTGGTTTATTGCTGAAGAGCCGGGATTTCTGGCTGGTGTCGCTTGCTGGATTTGGGGGTAACTGGGCGCTTGCAGGTTTTCTCTTCTGGACCAATTCGCTGATGCACCGGCAGCTTGGATATACGCTTGTTCAGGCCGGCAGTGTCACTGCGATCTATGGTATTGCGGCGATTATTGGTCCACCTGTCATCGGAGCATGCTCTGACTGGCTGGGCCGTCCCAGAAAGTGGCTGGCGTCCGGCGTTTTCCTGACGATGTTTGTATGCCTGGTGGTCTTCGGTCGCCTCGCCTCGTTGCCGCTAATGTGGATCCTGGCAGCGGTAATCGGATTTGCGTCTTTTGGCTGGATCACCCTGATTGTGACCATCATGACGGAGCTGGTGGGGGTTGAATTTGCAGCGAGTGCCGTTGGGCTTAGCACGGCAGCTACGCAGATATCGGCTGTGCTCATGCCTATCGTGGTTGGAATCGTTCTTCACGAAACCTCCTCGTTCTTTTTTTCCTTCGTGACACTTGCTGTTGCGCCACTCGTGTCGAGCATTCTGGTTCTGACGGTTCGTGAAGGATCGATCTATCGTCGTCCGCGGGGGGCGACCGGGGACTGAGCGATTCCTTGCGAGGCAGCCGGGCGAAGACGGGATTGACGAACACCGTGCGCGCGACTGTAGACCGGAACTCACGCTCACACACTTCGTCATGCACTTTGCGCAAATTTTCGTGGAACGCAGCTGAAGAGGTAACCATGCAGGATAACAGGCAGCAACGTATTGACCAGTTCATTGATTCGCAGCCGGTGTCTGGCTATCAGAAGCGAATAATTTTCCTTTGTTTTCTGGTCGCTGCGCTGGACGGTCTTGACACGGCATGTGTCGGCTTCATCGGCCCGGCGATCCGGAATCACTGGCACTTGACTGCGGCCGCGCTTGCTCCAGTCTTTGGCGCGGGACTGTTCGGGACCATGGCGGGAGGCATTCTCCTCGGGCCAGTGGCGGACAGGCATGGACGAAAGACTGTGCTCGTCGCATCCGTGTTCCTGTTTGGTATCAGCAGTCTGTTATCGGCGTTTTCGCCGGACGTGCATTTTCTGGTGGTGATGCGGTTTCTGACGGGAGTGGGTCTCGGCGGCGCGATGCCGAATTCGATCACGCTAACGTCCGAATATTGCCCGACGGAGAAACGGTCAGGGTATGTGACGCTGATGTTTTGCGGCTTTACGATCGGTGCGTCAGCAGGTGGAATGCTGACGGCGCAACTCGTCAACACAATTGGCTGGGAGGGCGTGTTTATCGCAGGCGGGCTTCTGCCGTTATTGCTGCTGCCTTTTCTTATGGTCTACCTTCCGGAATCGATCAGGTTTTTGTTGCTACTGGGCAAGAAGCGTGCAGTCGTGCGGGTCGCCGAAATAGTATCGAGGATCGTCGCACCGGGTACCGCCGTTCCGGAGTTGCTGGCCGACGAGAAGGTGCAAGGATCCCCCGTGAGAACGCTTTTCGAACGGGGTGTAGTGGCGGGCACGTTGCTTATCTGGACGTTGTTTTTCATGAGCCTGCTAATCATCTATCTTCTGACGAGCTGGATGCCGGTGTTGCTGGCGAGTGCTGGCATGTCTCTCGAGGCCGCCGCGTTGATATCGATGATGCATCAGGTCGGGGCTGCGATGGGGAGCATCTGGCTCGGGCGACAGATGGACAGGTTCAATCCTCAGCGCGTGCTGGCGTGGGCCTATCTGGCTTCAATACCGATGATCGTTCTTTGCGCATTGTCGGGAAATATGAGGAGCCTGATTGTACTGGCTGTTTTTGCGCTCGGCTTTCTTGTCAGCGGTGGGCAGATTGGCGGATACGCGCTCGTCGCGGGTTTTTATCCGACGAGCAGTCGATCGACCGGCGTGTCCTGGGCCAACGCGATCGGACGGATTGGAGCGGCGTTGGGCTCAATGGCCGGAGGGGCGATGATGGCGGTGGGCATGCACCTTCGTGAGATCATTCTCACATTGACGATTCCGGCAATCGTCGCGACCGTGTCGCTCTTCTTGCTGGGTATTATCCGCAGCGCCGGCTCTCCGGAAGCGGTCAAGCGCGGTAACGCGATCCCGGGCGTGCGGTGAGATGACTGGAAAATTACTCACACCGATCACGGTCGGTTCGATCGTATTACGCAACCGGATCGTGATGGGCGCAATGCATACCCGCCTGGAAACACTGGATCGTCCGTATGAACGCATGGCGGCATTTTATTCCGAGCGCGCGGCGGGGGAGGCGGGCCTGATCGTCAGCGGGGGCTTTGCTCCGAGCCCGGAAGGCGTTATGGAGCCCGGGGGGCCCATTTTCAATAGCGCGAAACAGATCGCGGACCATCGCATGGTTACGCGCGCCGTGCACGAGCATGGCGGCAGGATCGTCCTGCAGATCCTGCACGCCGGACAATACGCCCGGGTGCCGAGCTGTGTAGCGCCATCGGCTGGCATGTCGCGAATTAACGCGTTCTCCCCTCAGGTACTCGACACGGTGCAGGTGCGCAGCACGATCGAGGACTTCGCCAGGACTGCGGAACTGGCCGTGGGCGCCGGTTACGACGGCGTTGAAATCATGGGATCAGAAGGATACCTGATCAATGAGTTTACGGCGGAGCGGACCAACCGGCGCGTTGACGAGTTTGGCGGCAGCTTTGAGGGGCGACTCCTGTTTCCTCTCGAAGTGATACGCGCCGTGCGGGCGCGCCTTGGCCGTGCTCCCTTGCTGATTTATCGGATTTCAGCGATCGATCTGGTGGAGGGGGGAATGACCGGCGACGAAATCGCTACGTTCGCCGGGTGGGTCGAAGCAGCCGGCGCGGATTTGATCAGCACGGGCATGGGATGGCACGAGGCGGCGATACCTACGATTGCTGCGACTGTGCCGCGCGGTGTATGGCGTGACGCGGTCCGCAACGTGAAGCGGGCTGTCGGCATTCCGGTCGTTGCCTCGAACCGGATCAACACACCGCACGACGCAGAGGACTTTGTCGCTACGGGAACCGCTGATCTGGTTTCGATGGCGCGGCCTCTTCTGGCCGATCCGGAGGTCGCAAGAAAAATCCGCCTTGGAATATCGGACGAAATCAATACCTGTATCGCGTGCAATCAGGCTTGTCTTGACGCAATTTTTACCCGACGAACGGCAAGCTGCATGGTAAATCCGAGGGCGGGCCATGAACTCGAATTTCCGAAGATCAAACTGACTCATCGGGCGAAGCGCATTGCGGTTGTCGGTGGTGGCCCAGCCGGAATGGCGTATGCCGTCAATGCGGCCGAGCGCGGGCATGATGTCACGCTCTTCGAAGGCGAGCGGCAACTGGGTGGCCAGATCAATCTCGCGAAGTCGGTACCGGGCAAGGCCGAGTTCGCGGAAATGTTGAGGTATTTTGAGGTTCGACTCCGCAAACTCGGAGTGATACTGCATCTGGGCGAGTTCGCGACGCTCACGCAGCTCCTGGAAGGCAGGTTCGACAATATCGTGCTTGCGACCGGCGTTATTCCGCGGATTCCTGCTATCCGGGGCATCGATCATGGCAAGGTCCTTTCGTATCGTGATGTCCTGACGGGCAAAGAGGTGGCCGGCCAGCAGGTCGCCATTATCGGCGCGGGAGGAATCGGCTTTGACGTCGCGGAATTTCTGGTTGGTGATCCGGCGCAGTCACTTGATGCGGATTCGTTCTTCAGTTACTGGGGTGTCGATCGCACGAACCGGAGAAAGGGAGGGGTGAGCGCAGCCGCGATTCGGAAGGCGTCACGGCGCAGCGTGCATATGTTTCAGCGTAGTGCCGAGCCGTTTGGGCAGCGCCTTGGCAAGTCGACCGGGTGGATCCTGAAAACGAAGCTGCGTCGCGAAAATGTCACGATGACAGCGGGGGTGACCTATGACGCAATCGACGACGAAGGTCTGCACTATAGGGTCGGCGACGAGCCCCATGTGCTGCAGGTGGACCACGTTGTGCTTTGTGCCGGGCAGGAGTCGAACCGCGGCCTGTACGCCGAACTTCTCACCCACGGACTGAGACCGCAACTCATTGGCGGCGCGGCCGCTGCTGGCGAGCTGGATGCCGTGCGCGCGATCGACGAGGCAACCAGGATGGCACTTGCCATGTGACGCCTGGATTCGGGGACCGATTGTGTAAGTAACGGGAGAGCGTCATGTTGAATAACCCGCTCAGGATGCTTGTGGCTGCAATGACGATGCTCGCATAACGCCTGGGCCGGTGGCATCACCGGCCCAGGCCGAGCGTGCTGCAATGCGGTCGCAATACAGGCCGCAGTTCAGAACTTGTGCTGGATAGCCGCGCGTACGAGAATCTGATGGTTGTTGGACGAGTCACCAAGATTGTCGATATTGGCTACAGCGGGTGTACCGAGCGACGACGTTCCCGAGGCGCGCTGGTAGCTCCCTCCAAGATACAGCAACGTCCGCTTGCTGAGCGAATAGTTTCCCTGTATCGCCAACTGGTTGATGTGCTGATTGCCCACCGTTCTCCCGCCTGAAGTCTGCACGGCGTCAGAGATCATGTAGTCGTACGCAAAACCCAAAGAGAAGGCCGGCGTTATCTGCCATTTTGCTCCGAAATCAAAGTTATTGAATATCGCGGTCTGCGTGGCAAAGGCCGACCCGAGATTGGCATACTGCACGTTGGAATAGGATCCTGCGAACGTTACTGCACCCACGATGTAGCTTGCAGCAAAGACCGCCGATTGCCATGCTTGAGCATTCGCATAAGCTTTGTTCAATGCCCATGTAACCGGCGAGCTCCCGCTAGCATTTCCCGTGAAGAGCCCGGAGCCAGGTGTCGAAGCCGGATCCTTGAAATACGCGAATGCTGCACCGAGCTTGATGGGCCCCATAGCGTATCCCACGCCAAAGTTATATCCGCTGCTTTTGGTGAAATTGCCAGGCACACCGCCGAACGCATATTCCGCGCCGAATGTGAATCCTCGATAGGCCGGACTCATATAACGGACCGAATTGTTCCAGCGAAGGTCAATATATGTGTTGTTCGTATCGCCCGGCGGCCCTGACACGGCACCACCGATCATACATGCCGCAGTGAGCGGACAGGTGAAGTACAGAATGTTGTCGTATTGGCGGCCAAATGTCAGTGCCCCGAACCGGTCGCTTTGCAGTCCAACGTAGGCCTGTCTGCCGAAAAGGGTTCCCCCTTGTGGAATCGAGCCACTATTGATGTTAAGCCCGTTTTCGAGCGTGAAGATCGCGTGGAGGCCGTCGCCAAGATCCTCCGATCCGGAGAGTCCAAGGCGACTGCCGTATTGACCCGCCAGGGAATCCAGTGCGACTTTCCTGCCGCCGGCCACGTTTGAGGTGTACTGAACCGCCTGATCAATAATGCCGTAAATCGTAACGCTGCCTTGAGCATGACTCGCGGACGAAGCTGCGCCCAACACCACCAGCAAGGCCGACGATTTTTTTTGAATTATCTTCATGATATGTAATCCGAAACATATGTTTTGAATTGATGTATCCGGACAGATCCGGCGTAACGAAAGTCCCTCTGCCGGCTAAATTGCGCGAGGTGATGCCGTACAGACTGCATACATACGGTCACGTGAAATCCACTTTCGCCTCCCGACATCCGCGATTCCGGAACGAGTGCCCCGATCAGGACACAGTGCGGTTATGTTGATCTTGCTACGCGAATAAGATCAGCCACCCGTGGTGGCAGACGGATAAGGCTGTTGCGTTGCAGATGGTGTGCGGCTTGCATCTGCTTTCTGGGTACAAATTCGCCAGCGAGCTTCGATCGCAGGCAGCCTGCTGACACGCATGCCAAAATGCCGATACGTAGATTCGCCGTGCTCCGCGTCAGAGGTGTCTGCCTTCGAATGAAGGATTCCTATATAAATATTTTTCTCCTTGCTCATGTCTTATCCACTATGTCTTTGTCGCCAGGTATTGAAGTAGTTCGAACCTCAGTTCATCGCAGCCACCCGCATGGCCGACGTGAACCGGAAGCCTGATTTCTCAGACTTTCGGTTCACGTGTAGGTGGGCGCTGGGTTTTCCAGAGTTCGCGATTGGCGGCACACACCGAGACCAGATGTTCCCATCCACGTTCCGTCCCGTCGCGGATGACGATGTCAAACTCGGTTGCCGCGCGGAACTCAAGCAGTTCCACACCTTGTGGTCCGGCGTGATAACTGTAGGGTGTCTCGGCTGGGAGAAAAAAACCGTCCCCGGCGGTCAGCACGTTTTTTCCCATATGAATCTCTCCCGAGATGATGTAATAGAGACAGTCAGTGTTGTGGGTGTGCACTGGAAGCGCAAAATTGCCCTTGAACCAGACGTAGACCAGCGTAAAGCCGTTGGGATCGGTCGATCTGTACAGGCACTTGAGTACGTTTCCGTCGTCCAGACCGGCTACCCTCATCCTTTGAATCCCGTCCTGGCCTTTGGGTGAGCCATGGTGGACCATTGCGCCGGTTTCATGTACCCGTGGTGCTTCCAGTTCGCGGAAGATGGTGATGCCCCGACGCGGGCGCTCCGGCGTAGCGCTGTGGACTTCATCTGCACTGCTCATATTGATCTCCTGATTTATGAAGGTATGTCGAATCCTTCAGCAGATGGTCTGGATAGACTGAAGGAGGAACGAGGTTGCTTCGATCGCAAGGTAACAAAGCTGCCTGGGTTCTTCCTGTGCGCCCCAGGACGCTTGTCGGTCACGGATCGCCCCCTGCTGTTCACAGCCGGTCCCCGGCTTTCGCCGGAAGCCATAGGACAAGTCCATCCAGCGCATCATGTATCGTCAACTGGCAGGCGAGGCGGGAGTTGTCACGCACGTCTCCGGCGAACTGAAGCATTGACCGTTCGGCTTCACAGGCGCCATCGAGCCTGCTCTCCCAGGCCGGATCGACATATACATGGCACGTTGCGCAGGCACATGCGCCGCCACACTCAGCATCGATTCCGGGAACGTTGCTGTTGGTCGCTGCCTGCATGACGGATGCGTCGCCCGCTGCCTCGACGCGGAATTCCTCGCCGTCAACTGCCTTGAATACGATGATCGTCATTGGTGGGTAGGGAAGCAGAGAGAATGTCCTTGAGGGACCTGGAGGAATCCGCCAGCGACGCAGGGGCGACGATACAGTCGGCCTTGATCATCTGTTTGGCGGCCATGAATTCGGGTGCACTGTTGACTGCTTCCACCGCGATAACGCGCGAGTCGCGGAGATGAAAGAAAGCGACCCGATCGTTGCATGGGTCTCCTCGCACGATTGTCGTGTCCGTACCGGCTACGAGCCCGGCGATCTGGAGTTTCAGGTCGTACTGATCGGACCAGAACCACGGGACTTCCGGTTCGGGTGGTGGTTTGTCGAGCACGGAATGGACCATCTGGCGTGCCTGTTCAGTCGCGCTCTGGATACTCTCGAGCCTGATCTGCTGGTCATTGAACAGAGGAACCGGGCGGCAGGTAACATCGCCGATCGCATAGATGTTCGGGGCGGATGTACGGGCGTTGCTGTCGACCACGATGCCCTGATCGTTGCAGACAATTCCCGCAGAGCGGGCTAGGGCGTCGTTCGGGACGGCACCGATACCAACCAGTACGGCGTCACACGCGATGTACTCCCCATCGGACAGCAGAATTCCACGCGCGTCACCTGTCGGGCCGGTATCGATGCGTTCCATGTGTGCGCCGGTCAGCACCCTGACACCCTGTCGGCCGTGCACACCCCGCAAATGCGAGGACAGTTGATTGCTTGCCACCCGGGCCAGCAGCCGTGTTTCGCGTTCGATCAACGTCACCTGTGCGTCCAGTGCCCGCGCGGACGCCGCTACTTCGAGACCGATATAGCCACCGCCGACGATGACAATGTGCCGACCAGCCCCAATAACGCGCTTCAGTTTTTCGCTGTCGTCGGCAGTCCTGAGTTGAAAGACATTGCTTGACGGGGAGCTCCGAAAACCCGGCAGTGGTCGAGGCGACACACCTGTGGCGAGAACCAGGGCATCGTATGTAAGGAGTTCTTCGCCGAGGGCAACGGAATGGTTTTCAGGATTGAGTGCGGTGACGCGGGTCGAAGTGCGTAAATCGATCTTCTGCGTATCGAAGAAAGAAGCCGGCTTGATCAGGATGGTGTCGAGGGCCGTCTGGCCTTTCAGGTAAGCCTTTGACAGCGGCGGCCGCTGCACCGGCAGACCGGTTTCATTTCCGACCAGCGTGATCTTGCCGGCGTGACCATTCTGACGCAGCAGCGACGCAGCATTGACGCCCGCGTGTCCCGCTCCGACTATAACCACGTGACAATCGGTGTTCGACACCGAGTGCAAACCCATATATGTCTCCTCCAGGATAGCGCAGGATCAGGGCGAAGAGTCTCGCCTCAGGTCCAGACCCACCAAGGGCGTCCCGCGCGATGCGGCGCGAGTCTTTGGGCGCTCCACTTCTCGCGACCACCGATTGGTGCCTACCCGACGATTCCAAAAAATTGAATAATGTTCGTATACTGGCGCGTAAAATTCTTCTGTCAATCCGGGGTTCAACCGCCGGGTGGACGAGCCGGTGGATGACGAAGAAGAGCGTTGGTGCAGAAAATATGGCGATTTATGCAATTTTAATCGTGTAATTCGGCCAAAATTGCGGAATTTCTACTGAAATCAAGGCTGATCAGGAGGGGCGGTCACTTGGTTTCTAAGTTGCGTCAAGGGTAAACCACGAGACATGAATGAGATCAGGAATTCGTAGAACGAAGTTCACATTTTTGTGCATGCCGTGTCTAAGGTAGGCCCGGCCGCAAGCCTGGTCTTGCAGACCGACCCGCAGTAGGACCTACTACCTCACGAGGCGGGTTGCGGCAGCGTACGAGTGGTTGGGGGCGCCTGTGTGACTGGCAGGCGGTGGGCTTGAGGCCGGTTGTACAAGTCGCTGTGCTCGTGCGGCTACGCGCTGCCGATCAACTCCAGGGGTCTCGCGTCCTCGTCGATTCTTCTTCGATCCGCGCCATGGGCTCAGGTCAAAAAAATCGAACCCAATCCCACGGACCGTGCGTAACCGGTGTAACGCAAATCTCGTCGCTGCAGCACAGCGGTATCCGGCTCGCGGTGATGCTGACCGCGTCGACTGCCACGACATCCTTTAGCCTTGAGCGCCCGGTCGAAGCCACCCCGCTCATCGACGGCGGCTTGGCAGACCACCATCGAACCTCGGGTTGCGAGGCCCGCGTAGTGCCGTAAGCGAGTCCAGACGTACCGTCTCGACGGTCTGATCAGAAATCCGCTCGAATTCCGGCGCGAGGCCAGGCTGGCGAGCGAGCCCGGCGTTTCGGTCGCACGCCAGCCGATGGAACACGGGCTGAACACGAACTTGGTGTTCAAATGGCACCGGGCGTTGCACGCAGGTGAATACAATCCCGCTGATCTGCTTCCCGTAAAGATCGATGCAGCAGTGACCAAGGTCGCACCACTGGCATCGATTCCAGCGCCGGTCACAGCACCGCCGGGGGCTATTGAAATCAGTGTCGGCAACGTCCGGATGCGTAATGAAGGGCCAAGCATTAGCGGTCTGGCATCGGCTCTGGTTCTTCCGCCGGTTTTTACACCGAAGGCACGCTCAATCGTTCTTGGATGCACATCGAGATCAAATTTCTTCCGAACCAGCCTTGCTAGCTCACGTGCCCGAATCGGCTCCCCAAGGACGGGCCGTGTCTTGAGAAACGCCAACACGTCACCCTGAGTCTTGTGTGGACCATGCGGTCCTCGCTTCCTCGGCACCAGCCCTGCGATCCTACCCTCCTCGAAGTCCGTGCGGGCCTGATAGAAGGTCGGTCGTGAGACGCCGTATTCGTCGGAAACCTATGTCACCGATGCCTTCGCGACGGAGACGCGGCGCAACATCTCGTACTTCACCTGCAATCATGGTGAATTTACACAGCGTAAAAAACGTATGGACGAGACTTCATCTGCAGTACGTAGAACAATTGCGACATTAATTACTTTACGTATGCCGCAAAATTAGGCGTACAGCTAATTGGCGCTATCAGCTCGCGTGTGCGAGGAGAGACGTGTCACGAAGGCAAGCCAGCTCCATCAAGTCCGCGACTGTGAACAGCGCACGTTCTTTCCCCATGGGGACTTCAGGATCAGGTTCGCTCATATCGATCCACCTCGGTGGTGCGGAGCAGAAGCTCTTGTCGTCGATGCGTAGCAAGAGACGCTTGCCGGGGCGGTTATAGCGCTCGCCAACGCAGATGAGCTGCCGTCCAATGAATCGATGGAAGGGATGAGTTACGCGGACAAGCGGCGTCGAGGTATCAACAAGGCCTGCATTTCGAGCGATGTTACAAACGTCTGGAGCGCGGGCCCTTTGTCTGGCCGCGCGCCGATGGCGGCGTCGTGTACCTGAGCCAGGCGCAAAACGGCATCGATCCTGAGACGTATCTGCGCTTTGTGCGCGGGCATCGCCGACCATGCGATCAACCGCGGCGATGAACTGCTGCCCTGTAACGTTGCGCCTCTGCTGTCTGCGTCCGGCCAAGGCAGCGCGACTCGCTAACGGTCCCCAAGTAATCGGTATCCAACTGCTTGTCGTGAGTCGTTGAGGTCGTCTATCGGGACTGCCTGATGACGAGCGTGCTTCCACGCACTGTCCTCACTGGCACGCCCGATGGGTCGAAACCCTCCAGGCAACGAGTGTTCACCGCCCAGCCATCAAAGGGAGCCAGGCCGTTTGCTGCTTCCTCGGCAGTAGGAGCGCTTGGCTTGCGAAATGGCAAGACTCCGCAGGTGGGACAAAAATAGTCCGCCGCGGTTCGTGAACCCCAGCGATAGACAGATAGATTATCTAACGGCGTTTGAAGGCGGAATGCATCAGCAGGAACGCGATGGATTAACGCGCCCCGCATCGCACAGACAGAGCAGTCGCACACACGGACATGGTCTATATCGGCGTCAATCTCGAAGCGCACTGTTTTGCAGTGGCACGAGCCCTGATAGGTTCGTATCATTAACCGCCCCCGGCGACAATCCAGTTTCTGTGCGACGTCCGTAACCTGATTCTATCGCTCTTACAGAATCCGCGTGCGCCATCTTCTCACATCAGTCAACACGGCACTGCCTCAACGCTTACGCAGCGCCGAAGCCCCGCGGCGGCAGTCCATTGTCGCGCGCAATATTCCCTCAACGGCGAAGACGTCACCACGTATCGGCGCCACGACGATCCCTATTCCCGACCGTACTGAAGTTTCTGCGAAATCGGTGGCACTTGCCATTCGAGGGATTCCTGGACGGATACGGACCTGCGGTTTCATCGCCCACGGTAACTGCCCTCGCGCTTTTCCTTCAACGCGGCGAGCGCCTCGGCATGGTCCTCACTGTTTCGCACGATCGTCATGTGCGAAGAGACCAGATCCAGACTGGCCCGCAGATCAAGGCGGACGCTCTCATAAACCGTGCGCTTGATCAACTGCACCGCCAAGGGGGGGGCAGATGCAACGCGCTGCGCGAAGTCCATGGTGCGCTGGAGCAGTTCGTCGCCCGGATGAACCTGATTGACGAGGCCAAGGCGCAGCGCCTCTGAAGCATCGATGTTTTCTGCACTCCAGAACAGCTCCAGTGCCTTCGCGGTGCCGACGAGACGCGGCAAAAACCAGGCACCTCCCGCTCCGGGAACGAGGCCGATTCGCGCATACGACTCTGCCATCTTCGCGTTGTCTGCCGCGAACCTCACGTCGCACATCAGAGCCAGGTCCATGCCGGCGCCGATTGCGAGGCCATTTACCGCAGCAATGACGGGTTTGACCATCCGTTCCAGTTGAAGTGGGATTCTTTGAACGCCGTCGGTCAGTCGGCGCTTGATCGTGAGCGGAGTATTGGACTCGGATGCGCCCATCTCCTGGGTGTCACCGCCGGTGCAGAACGCACGCCCCGCGCCAGTGACCACCACTGCACGAATGTTTGAATCTGCCTCGGCCCGCTCCAGCAGTTCGGCCCACAGCTGTACCATGGGCGTGGTAAATGCATTCAGTCTGTCCGGCCGATTGAGTGTCAAAAGCGCGACATGACCCTCTTCGCTGTAGAGAATAGTGGGTGATCCGCTGTCTGATGTCATGTCATGCCGCCTGCAGGGATTTGCCAATGATGCTGCGCAGGATTTCGCGTGTGCCGCCGTAGATGGAGAACGAAGGCGAGGCCAGCATCGTGTAGCGGAACACGTCCTGGAATTCCTCGTCCTGAAGCTGCTCCAGCGAAAGTACCTGGCGAGCAATGTCAGGAATCGATTGCTCAAAGACGGAGCCCAGATCCTTGACAATTGACGCAATGGTGCCGACTTCGCGTTTGTCCTGCAGCGCACTCGCCACGGCGAAAGACATTCGACGGAGCGTAGCGAGATGAGCAACAAGGGAGCCAATGGCGGCAGAAACCTCGTCGCCTGGTTGTTGACCCGCAATTCGCACAAGCTCGCGAAGCAGGATCTGCGCAGTCAAAAACCGCTCCGGTCCGCTTCGTTCGAACGAGAGCTCGCTCATTACCTGTTTCCAGCCGTCGCCTTCTGTTCCGACCAGGCAGTCGTCCGGCAGGAAACAATCAGTGAAGACAACTTCGTTAAAGTGCAATTCGCCTGCCATGTTGCGGATAGGCCGTACCGCAATGCCCGGCAAACCCAGATCCACCATAAACTGGCTCATGCCTGCATGCCGATCATCTTCGGGGGGACGTGTACGGGCAAGCATAATCATGTAATGTTTCTGGTGCGCGCCCGATGTCCAGATCTTGGTTCCATTTACGATCCACCCGCCGGGAGCGCGTGTGGCCCGAGTGCGGATATTCGCGAGATCTGATCCGGCGTCGGGCTCGCTCATTCCGATGCAGAAAAAAATCTCTCCGCGCGCGACTTTCGGCAGGATCGACTCCTTTTGATGGTCGGTCCCATACCGCAACAGGAGTTGCCCACTCTGTCGATCACCGGTCCAGTGCGCATTCACCGGTGCACCCGCAGCCACCATCTCCTCGAGCACGACATAACGCTCGAGCATGGTGCGCTCCTGGCCACCGTACTTTTTGGGCCACGTCATACCGACCCAACCGCGCTCGGCGACTTTCCGGCTGAATTCGGCGTCGAATCCGTGCCACGAACGAGCCCGCATGTGCATCGGAATACTGGACAGATTTTTGATCAGGAATTCGCGAACTTCCTCACGCAGGGCGTCCAGTTTTGTAGAGCGAGGGGGAAGCTCGAAAGAATAGTTCATTCGTAATCCTCTTGAAACCGCTTTGTCTTATCTGATCAGAGCCTGGCTACTCGCGTTACGTAGCTCCAAAGGGCGTCGGGTCCGGCAGCCGCGATATGCCGCCCAAGCAATACAGCCCATTGGCGTTCGTTGCCGCATTCGTCGCGCCATGCCCACAGTCGTCGGGTGTAGTGATGCAACTGGTGCTCGTAGGTGAAGCCCATCGCGCCGTGTACCTGGTGCGCAAGACGGGCGGCAATCCCGACCGCTTCTCCCGTCCGGATCTTGGCTATTGCAATGGAATCCGTGAGATCCTGGTTCGGGGAGGCAAGGGCATCAAGCGCCAGATCAGCGGCGACACTGGCCGCGGCGGCATGGCCTGCGATGATCGCGAGATTCTGCTGTACGGCAGGCAACCTGTTCAAGGGTTTGCCAAACTGCACGCGTTCCGATGCATACCGGACCGCCAGGTCCCGCACGCGAACAAGTGCTCCCGCCATTTGCTGCGCGCGCAGCATGGCGCCCAGAACGAGTGCCAGGTCGGGCTGATGGATCGGTAACGATGCTGCTGGCCACCGGCGTACGTCATCGCGCGTCAACCGGATTCCTTCGAAATGCAGGTCACATCGCGGCTCACCGGCGATGTTGCTGTGCCCGGTCACCCAATAATTCTCGCGCGCCACTCGCACAACATTGATACCGTCCTCTGCGGCCAGCAGGAGCACGGCTGCCGAAAGGCGATCGCCCCACGGAATTCGCCGCATGACGCCCGACAGGCACCAGTGTTCTCCATCTGCCTCCAGCCGCAGATCCCCGGGCGGCCCAAGCGGACCGAAGGCAAGCGGGCCATCGGGCACAGCGAGCCCCGACTGGCGCAGGCACCATGCTGCGAGCAGGGTCTCGCCAAGCGGGAGGGGTACAGCATGCTGAGCTGCCAGGCGAACGAGGCGCATCGAATCGACCACGCTCAGTCCTGCGCCCCCGTCCTCTTCGCGTAACACCGCTTTTGAAAACCCGAGCTCATCGAGTTGCTTCCATAGCTCTGCGGGCCACTCGCCTTCCTCGGCGCGATCGAGCAACTCTTTCGTGCAAAGATCCGTGAAGGCTCGATCGCCGGCCTCAAGCAGCAGGCTCGAGACATCGTCGTTGTCATCCACGGGATCGGCGAAGTCGATGCCTGAGTTCGGCGGATTGCTCTGCTGTGCGGTCATGATTCGAATATATGAACGTCGTTGGTTTACAAGGATCGTGTTCGATACTAGGATGTGGTCGCAATACTGTCAATAGACAGGTTCCCTGCGCAATTGCGATCACCCTGCGGTACGATTGACTTTTCGTGTGCGCAGAACAATACTGAACAGAGTTTGTATTTTAGAATGATATGGGTAGAGGAGCGAAAGAGAAACCATGACGAAGCGCACGAACCTGGCGGCCCTCCTGAAGCCGCGCTCAATTGCTATTCTGGGGGCCTCGGAGGACTTCAGCAAACTCAATGGGATTCCGCTGAAAGCGCTGCTCGACAAAGGCTATACCGGGCCCATTTACCCGGTTAACCCGAAATACACGGAAATTGCGGGGCTGAAATGCTATGCGACCGTGGAGGAAATTCCCGCAGAGGTCGATCTTGCGGTCGTCACCGTTGGACATACACGGGTGATTGAAAGCATTCGCGCGCTCGGGCGGAAAGGCGTCGGGGCCGCGGTTGTATTCGCATCGGGCTTTGCGGAGGTGGGAGGGGAGGGTGTTGCACTTCAGCAGGAATTGACCGAGGTTGCACGGGAGACCGGCGTTCGGGTGTTGGGCCCTAACTGTCTCGGGATGGTGAACGCCTTCGACAAGGTCATGGCGTCGTTCGCCAGGTTTGCGCTGGAGCCGACGCCGGGTGGCCCGATCGGCATGGTCACCCAGTCGGGCGCCCTCGGCACTTCCACGATTGGCGTCGGGAAAAAACGCGGCCTCCATGTGGGTTATCTGGTGACTATCGGTAACGAGGCGGACGTTGGCTTCGTGGAGGCAATGAAGGAGGTCATGGCCGATTCCCGGATCAAGGTTTGTGCGGGATTTATGGAGGGCGTGCGCAATGGCGCTGGTTTTGTCGAAATGGCGGAGCAGGCGCAGCAGGAAGCGAAACCTCTCGTTCTGACCAAGCTTGGCCGCACGGACGCTGGTGCCAGGGCCGTCGCATCGCACACGGGATCGTTGGCTGGCTCCGACGCGATCTTCGACGGCGTGGCCCGGCAATATGGCGTCATCCGCGCGCGAAGTGACGAGCAACTGCTCGATTTTTCCAGCGCGTTTTCCGGTTGCCCGATGCCAGACGGGAACCGGGTGGGCATCCTCACGCGCTCGGGCGGGGCGGGTGCGATGATGGTTGATCGTGCCGCGGAAACGGGATTACAGGTGCCTGTCCTCACGGAGAAGACCGCAGCCGCACTCAAAAGTATCCTGCCGGAGTTCGGGTCCTTCGCAAATCCCGTGGATGTCACAGCGGTCGGGATGTTCAGTCCCGGGTTGGTCTGCGAAGCGTTCGAACTCGTGCTGAACGACCCGAACGTTGATATCGGTATCGCCTGGATGGGATCGACACGGGATGTCGATTTCATGGTGAAGGCCTTTTCGGACCTGCGAGCCCGTGTGCAGAAGCCGTTCGTTCTATCCTGGGTTGGGGCCGAAGACGACGCGGTGCAGCGACTTACCGCAGCGAATGTCGCAGTGCTGCGCGGCCCTGAACCGGCGGTCGACGCAGTGGCGGCGCTCGTACGCCACGCCGAAATGCGGCGTCATTGGCAAGCAGACAGGCATGGCAGGGAAACGGCGCTCGCAGACGTCGCACGGTTGGCCTTGACGCTTCCTGCTTCAACTGGCGTTGTTGGGACGGAGGCCTCTGCAGCGTTGCTGAAGGCTGCCGGGGTATCCGTCGCGCCGCTGGCGCTCGCGAGAACGGCCGACGCTGCCGCAGCGGCGGCCGCGAAGCTTGGCTTTCCCGTTGTATTGAAGATCGAGTCGCCGCAAATCCTGCACAAGACGGAGGCCAAAGGGGTGGAGCTGAACCTGCGCGATGCAGAGGCGGTGCGTGCGGCGTTCACCCGCATAACGGACAACGTTCGACAATACGATCAGACAGCGCACATCGATGGGGTCATCGTACAGAAAATGATTTCGCAGCCCGATGCCGTCGAGCTGGTCGTCGGCCTCAATCAGGATCCGGTCTTTGGCCCGGTTGTGATGGTCGGCCTGGGCGGCGTCCTGATCGAGGTACTCCGGGACGTGGCGTTCCGGCGTGCTCCGGTGAGTGAAGCTGAAGCCGGGCGTATGCTGGACGAACTGCGCGGCGCGGCGGTGCTGAATGGCTTGCGCGGGAAAAAGCCCGTAGATCGTCGGGCGTTGTGTAGCCTTATTGCCGCCGTATCGCGTTTTGGCGCGGCGGCGGGTGGACGGCTGGGCGAGCTCGATCTGAATCCGGTACTTGCATCGCCGGCGGGCTGTGTGGCTGTCGACAATCTCCTCGTGCTGCGTTAGCGCCGCGTGCGGGGCGAAGGAGGGGACGCTCCGGCAGGAAGCTTCTCGAACGGCGTTCTAAAAACTGCGGCGAATCTCGGAGTTCTGGTATGCTTGCCGGGCATCAGGCTCTCCCGATGCCGCAGGGTACGCCTACCCGCGATACTATTCGAACGTCTGAAATCTTCGCCATGCCCAGGACTGCATCTATTGAAAAAAACCCTCCCGAGGCCGCCGTTGCCGAGAACTCGGGACCGCGATCGTTAGCGCGGCTCCTGCGCATGTTCGATGTCCTGTCGCAGGCCCGCGAGGGGCTTTCGCTCGCTGAACTGAGCATTGCGCTTGAATCACCGAAGAGCAGTCTGCTCAACCTGCTTCGCCCGCTGGTTGCGGAAGGATATCTTTCGCATTCTGGCGGGATCTACCGATTGGGGCCATCCATCTTTCGCCTCGCAGCGGGCGTCATGACGGCATGGAATTTCCCGAAGCAGATCCGGCCGTTCATGGAAGACCTGTCGCAGCGCACTGAAGAGACAGTCATGCTGGGAGTGATGGTACCTGAGGCGGAGGTCATCACTTACGTGGAGATACTGGAAAGCCCGCATCCGATACGTTACCAGGTGCCGGTTGGTACTTCACGACCACTCTATGCGAGTTCTGCGGGACGGTTGCTGCTGGCGTACGCGGACCGCGACTGGGTGCGGCGCTACCTTGCCACGGTAGTCTTCAAGCAGAACATGGCGGTGACGTATACCCGCCCCATGCTCACGAAAGAGATCACAACCATTCGCAGCGAAGGCGTATCGTCCTCCTTCGATGTTTATATGAAGGGACTCGCTTCGGTTGCTGCACCGGTGTTCGACGCGAACGGCAAGTGTATTGCTTCGCTCAATGTTGCTGGTCCCACTGACCGTTTTCGCGCCGAGTTCGATTTTCTGAAATCGGCGGTCAAAGAGGTCGCGTCCAAGGCCTCAGGAATGGTGGGTAACCTGAGCCTTTTTTAACAAGCCGGGTGAGAACCTCGCTCAGTGAGGGGGCGTCCCGGTTCCTCTTCTCTGGGTATCCCATGATGGAATCGCGCGACCCGGCTGGGCGCATTGTGGTCGAAAAGAACTCGCACGTCCTTCTCATCGGTATAGACCGACCCGAGAAGCTCAACGGTTTTACGCCGAAAATGTTCCGCGAACTGGCGGCGGCATTCACCCGTCTCGAGCGCGACAGTGACCTGCGCGTAGGCCTTGTTCATGCTCTTGGAGATCACTTTTCCGCAGGGCTGGACCTGCCAGGCGTTTCCGAAATGCGCAGGCGTGGGGAACCCCTGATTCCGCCCGACGAAGTTGACCCCTTCAATCTTCGCGAGCCATTTAGAAAGAAGCCGGTGGTCGCAGCATTCAAGGGCATCAGTTTCACGCTGGCAGTTGAGTTGATGCTGAGCGTCGACATCGCAATCTGTGCCGAGGATTGCAGGTTTGCCCAACTTGAAGCGGCGCGCGGCATTATGCCGGGCTGCGGAGCCACGTTCCGGATGGTGGAGCGCGCCGGCTGGGGTAACGCAATGAAGCTGCTATTGACCGGCGCAGAATTCGGGGCGGCAGAAGCGTTCCGTCTGAACTTCGCCCAGGAGGTTGTACCGCGCGGAACGGAATTTGCCCGTGCGTCTGAATGGGCGGAATTGATCTCGGCTCAGGCGCCGCTTGCGGTGCGGGCAATAATTGAAAATGCACGCATCGCTCAGACGAACGGAGTGCAGGCCGCGTGCGCCCATATCGAGTACACGCAGAAAACCCTGTACAACAGCGCAGATGCGCAGGAAGGATTGCGGGCATTCATTGAAAAGCGCCCGGCAAGATACGCTGGAGCGTGAAGTGCGGGGGCGCACTTTGTCGCCCGCTCGCGGCAGCATGGCCGATGCCGCGGCATTGGCGTCTCTGGCGCCGGAATTCCCGGTGTGTGCGGCCTTTTTGTACGACGCCGCGCCGCGGCGCACGGCCCTTCGCGGTGGGACGAGTCAGTCGACCGTACGGGCAGAGAAGATCAGCTCCCCGTGAACACAGGTTGTCGCTTTTCAAGGAAAGCGGCAACGGCTTCGCGATGGTCCGCCGTCGTCATGGCAAGACTCTGGCACTCCATCTCGCTGCGTAACGCGGCGTCAAGCGTATCAGCGCCCTCCGCCAACGCAGCCTTCAGCAATGCAGCTGCCAGGGGGGGCAGCTGAGCGTATTCGCGCGCGACCTCAATTGCCCGCTCAAGGGCCTTGCCCGTTTCGCATCTTTCGTTGACCAGGCCGACGCGCTCGGCCTGGTCCGCGGACAGGATGCGGCCGAGCCCAAGGATTTCCCGCGCCCGCGCGGGGCCGACCCGTCTCTGGACACTCCAGAGCGCGCCGAGATCGGGTACCAGTCCCATTCGCACAAACGCCGCGCCGAGCTTCGCGCCGTCCGCGGCGATCGCGTAGTCGGCGAGCGCGGCCAGGGACAAGCCCGCGCCCATCGCGCTACCCTCGACTGCGCTGACTACGGGTTTTGGACCACGTGCAATCATGCGTGTCAGGCTGGTCAGCAGATCCCATCGGTTGCGGTGCTCCAGAATACTGCGCTCACGCATTTCGGTTATGTCGCCGCCGGCGCTGAAATGGCCGCCAGCGCCAGTCAGTACGATGGCCCGGACCTCACCGTCGTCGATGGCGGTTCGCACGGCCGTGTGTAGCAACTCACGTACTTGCGCACCTAGCGCATTCCGTCTGGCGGGATTGTTGAGTTCAATGATTGCGATACCGTCGCGCTTTTGCAGCGTGACCAGAAGAGGACCTGTATTCATGGTGGACATGGTACTGGGGGTGTCTCAGGCGAGTTCGAGTACGCCGTGGCTCAGCACGGTGGTGTTTCTCTGCGGGACGGATGCATCGAGTTGATAGGTGCCGTCTGCACGACGCCAGAACCTGAACCGTATGGTCTCGCCCGGGAAAACAGGGCTGCTGAAGCGCGTGGCGAGCCGGCGTATCCGCGTTCCGTCGTAATCGCACAGCGCCTGCATTGCGGCGTGCGCGGCCATGCCATACGTGCACAGTCCGTGAAGGATAGGGCGCGGGAAGCCCGCCTTGCGTGCCGTGTCCGGATCGCTGTGCAGTGGATTGAGGTCGCCGGACAGCCGATAGATCAGGGCGGACTGTTCAAGCGTGCCGAGGTCTACCTGCAGTTCCGGCGGGGTCGTCGGTGCGGCGGGGAGGGCTGCCGGGGGTTCGTCGCTTTTGCCGCAGTGCTCGCTATAGCCTCCGTCGCCCCGCAGGAATACGGTCTGCCGTACGCTCGCGTACAGCTCGCCCTCCTGATCGCGAAGTTCGCGGCTGACCTCCACGACGGCTCCCTTTCCAGCGCCTTTGTCGCAGATCGTCCCGATCTGGCTGCGTGCCCGGAGTGTGCCTGCCGCCGGGATGGGGCGATGCATGACGACGTCCTGTTCGCCGTGGACGAGCTTGACGAAGTCGATGCCGGTGCGGGGGTCCGTCGCCCACCGGTCCGGTTTTGCCAGAACGGTTGCCATCGTCGGGACCGTGCGCAGTCCCCCTTCGACGACATGCCTGAGATGGCCGGGGTGTACCGGGTCGGCGCCAAATCCGATGCCGAGCGCATACAGAATGGAGTCGCGCTCGGTATAGGTATGGGTCACTTCCGGAAAATCGTAATTCTTGACGGCTTCATAGTTCAGCATGGTGGACTCATTCAGAGGATCAAGGATAGCCACGCAGCCAGCACGGCATCGTGATTGGTGTCTACCGGCTGAGGAGGAACAGGGGTCGCGCAAGGCGTGCGGGAAAAGCGGGGGGCGGGTGCGGGCTGGACAACGCCCGCTACCTCGATAAAGGTGCCGCGCGCGCGCATATGGGGGTGATCGGACGCTTCTTCCCAATCCAGAATCGGGGAGATACACGCATCCGAATCCTCGAACTGCCGACACCATTCGTCACGGGTTCTGGTACCGAATCGATCGGCCAGGCGCTCACGTGTGGTCTGCCAGTCCTGCGGATCCTGGCCGACACCGGAGGCGGGGTCGATGTCGAGCCCAGACAGGAGTTGCCCGAAGAACTTTGGCTCGAGCGGCCCCACTGCAACCCACAGGCCGTCGCTGCAGCGATATACGTCGTAGAAAGGGGCACCCGAATCCAGCAGGTTGGCGCCGCGCTCTTTCTGCCACAGTCCGGCGGCCACCATGCCGTGAAACATGGTCGATAAATGCGCTGCCCCGTCCACGATAGCGGCGTCCACCGTCTGACCCTGGCCGGTGCTGCGAGCATGCATGATCGCAGCGAGCAGACCGACCGCAAGATAGAGGGCTCCGCCCGCATAATCGCCGACGATGTTCAAAGGGGGCACGGGAGCCCCGTCCTCCCGGCCGATTGCATTCAGGATGCCGGTGACGGCAAGGTAGTTGATGTCATGGCCCGCGGCTCTGGAAAGCGGCCCGTCCTGGCCCCATCCGGTCATGCGGCCATAGACCAGCCTGGGGTTGCGAGCCGCGCAGACGTCTGGGCCGAGTCCGATCTTCTCCATCACTCCAGGGCGGAAACCTTCGATCAGGGCATCCGCGTTTTCCACCAGCCTTAGGACAGTCTCCACGCCCGCAGGGTCTTTCAGGTCGACCGTGATGGCCGGTCGCCCCCTGCGCAGAAGGTCGTACTGCAGTGGCCGTTCGATGCCCACGTTCAGGCCGCCTGGCCTTTCGACGCGCAATACCTCAGCACCGAGGTCGGCGAGCAGCATCGCGCACATCGGACCCGGGCCGATGCCGGCCATTTCGATAACACGCACGCCACGTAGCGGGCCACCACCTGTCCGTGCTGCGCCTGTCTGAGTCTGGTTGGTCTCTGTCATAGTTAATCTGAACTCCGTTCTAAATAATAAACACGCACCAAGGCGTCAGTCAATCCGCAGCATACACTGTAGCTAAAACAGTATTGCGGGATTAACCTGAATATGGGTTCTCCGTAACTTCCCTTGTCACCTTGACCATGGGCCGATCAGTCGTTTATGATTTAGAACATCGTTCATATAAAGACAGAAACGTGACCTACGAACTCAGCGAAGATCAGCGACAGATCCAGGAACTCGTGCGCAGGGTTGCGCGCGAGAAGGTGGCGGCGCGCGCCGCCCAGATTGACCGGGATGCGGCCTATCCGCACGACATGTTCGAATTGCTCAAGGGACTCGGCATGTTCACATTGCCGTTTCCGGAGGAGTATGGCGGGACGGGCAGCCTTCTTTCGGCGTGCATCGCCGTCGAGGAGTTTGGTCGCGTGTGCTACAACACGGCCTACCTCCTTGTTGTGCAGTGGGTTCCTTTCGGCGCCATCCTCGCAGGGGGTACCGCGGAGCAAAAGCAGCGCTGGCTGCCCGGACTGGCACAGGGCGAGTTGCGCGGGGCACTGGCGCTCACAGAGTCGCAAAGTGGCTCCGACGTTTCAGGCATCAAGACCCATGCCCGCAAGGACGGTGACGGATACGTCCTGAACGGCTCAAAGATCTGGTGCTCGAATTCACCGCTTGCAGATTTCATCCTCGTTGCGGCAAAAACGCTCGATGAAGCGGGCCAGCCTCTCGGCATCAACCTCTTCATCGTGGAGAAGGGCTCGCCGGGGCTCACGATCGGTAAGGAGGAGGACAAGATGGGCGCGCGCGGCGTGCCGTCATGTCCCTTGTTCTTCGATTCGGTCCGCTTGCCGGAATCGGCGCGTCTTGGCACCGAAGGCGGCGCGGGCTTCAAGGTGGCGATGGAAGCGCTCAACAGCAGCAGGCCGATCATTGCGGCACGCGCCATCGGCATCGCTCAAGGTGCGATCGACCACTCCATTGAGTTCGTTGCGAATCGCACGGCCTTTGGTCAAAAGATATCGGACTTCCAGGGTGTGCGCTGGATGCTCGCCGACATGGCCATGAAAACGGAGGCCGCTCGCCAGCTCGTCTATCGCACGGCCACGATGGCCGACGCCGGCGTGTCCGGAAAAACACTAGCGCCTATGGCGGCGATGGCGAAGTGTCACGCCTCGGATGTTGCCATGCAGGTTGCGACCGACGCTGTCCAACTGTTTGGCGCAGCCGGCATTTCGGCTGAATATCCGATCAATCGCTACTTTCGGGATGCGAAGGTCGTCCAGATTATCGAGGGCACCAACCAGATCCAGCGCAACATTATTGCCGACAGCCTGCTCGGCCGCGTCGCGCGTAGTTAGTAATCCAAACAACAGAATCCACAGGAAGCGACCATGGAAGACATCGAAACGGTTGGCATTGGCATCCACTGGGAGGACCTGCCCGTCGGACGCAAGTTCCGGACGATCGGCCGGACGGTAACGGAGACCGACATTATCAACTTCGTCAACTGCACTGGCATGGTTGAAGTGCTTTTTACCAACGTCGAGTTTCAGAAGCACGAGTCCAGGATCAAGGGTCGGCTTGCACCCGGAGCGCTTGTCTACACTTTCGCCGAAGGGATTTTGACGCAGTATGTCATGCAGGGCGTAGGGTTCGCGTTCCTCTCGATGGAGCAGGAAGTCAAGGCGCCCGTGTTTGCCGGCGATACGATCCACGTCGAATGCGAAGTGCTGGAGTCCCGCGAGAGCAGGAGCCGCCCCGGACTCGGCCTGGTGCGTTCGCTAAACAGGATCGTCAAGCAGGATGGGACGGTCGTGCAGGTCTACAAGCCTCTACGCCTTGTCAAAGGCAAGAACTACAGGGCTGAATAATGAGCGACCGGGATCTGAACGCGCAGTCGTCCTGCAACGGCCCCCTGCACGGGCTGAAGGTGGTCGATCTCAGTATCAACGTGCTTGGCCCCATTGCGACACAGATCCTGGGGGACATGGGTGCAGACGTGATAAAAATTGAAGCGCCGGTAGGAGACCAGAACCGGCGTAATGGACCGAGCCGTAATCCGGCAATGTCCGTCTTCTTCCTTATCATGAATCGCAACAAGCGCAGCATCGTACTGGACCTGAAACGGCCGGAATGTCTCGAAGCGTTGCTGCGGATTGTCGAAACCGCCGACGTATTCGTTCATAGCATGCGCGACACGGCAGCGCAGAGGCTCGGAATCGGTTACGAGCAGATTCGTGCCCGTAATCCGCGCATCGTGTACGCCAATGCGCCAGGCTATAACCCGGCCGGGCCCAAAAGTGACGATCCTGCATTTGACGACGTGATTCAGGGGGCAAGCGGGCTGGCCTCCATCAACGCGGGTCCGGACGGAGTGCCACGCTATTTCCCGACCGTAATCGCCGACAAGTTCTGCGGTTATGTCCTGGCGTCATCGATCAGCATGGCGTTGTTGCATCGGGAGCGCACCGGGCAAGGTCAGCACGTCCAGGTTCCCATGCTGGAAACGCTCCTCCAGTTCAACCTCTTCGAGCATCTCTGGGAGGGAGCCCTGGGTAGCAAGGAGGAGGGTATTGGCTATAGCCGGATGTTCTCGCCTCACCGCAGGCCCTATCCGACGAAGGATGGGTACATCTGCGTACTCGCAGTCAACGATGTGCAGTGGCGCAAGCTCCTTCGGGTCGTTGGGCAGGAGGCGTTGCTCAACGACCCGAAGTTCTCCGACATGACCGTGCGGATGCGCCACATCAACGAACTGTACGGTGTTCTCGCGGATGCCTTGCAGCACGAAACGACGGCGTACTGGGAGGCGCGATTCGTCGAAGCTGACGTGCCGCACGGTCCGGTGAATTCGTTGAAGGACCTGTTGTCCGATCCGTATCTCGAGGAGACGGGGTTCTTCCGGAAATATCACCATCCCAGCGAAGGCGAGCTCGTGATGACCGCTATTCCAGTTCATTTTTCAGTTTCGCCGGGTACTTATCGGCTGCCTCCGCCCCGGTTAGGAGAGCATACCGGGCAAATCCTGTCCGAGGTCGGTTACGAACCCGAAGAGGTTGCGCGTATCGCGGGGACTACGACGTCAACGGCTAGCTGACTTGCGAATAAACGCTTGATGAGCAGCCAGACCGGCGTGGAAGGTCGATGGGCTGCTCCCGGAATGGATATGTGCATGCGGTCGTGACCGGAACATCCGTCTAATGGAGTTCGGGCGACAGGTACCAGGATGGAATCACAGAGGAGAGAGGATCATGCGTGGCTTGAAGGAGAAGGTTGTCATCGTGACGGGCGCGGCTGGTGGCATTGGACGTGCATTGTGCAGGCGGTTCGTGGAAGAGGACGCCCAGGTCGTGGCGCTGGACCTGGATGCGGACCGGCTCACCCGTCTTGCCGAAGAACTCGCGCCGCTTGGCCGGCCGATTCTGCATCTGGTCACCGACATCACCGACCTGTCGGTCGTCGAGGCGTCCGTTGCTAGGGCAGTTGAGCGCTTCGGCAAGATCGATGCATTGGTGAACAACGCCGGCTGGGATGTTGCCAAACCCTTCCTGGAGACTTCCCCCGAGCTTTGGGACAAGCTTATTGCGATCAATCTGAAAGGACCGCTGAACCTGCATAAGGCGGTGTTACCCCACATGGTCGCGGCCGATGGCGGGTCCGTTGTCAATATCGCGTCCGATGCAGGTCGGGTAGGTTCGTCAGGAGAAGCCGTGTATTCCGCGTGCAAGGGTGGAGTGATCGCGTTCACCAAAACGATGGCACGCGAGTGCGCGCGAAACAACATCCGGCTCAACGTGGTTTGTCCCGGTCCGACCGATACGCCGTTGCTGCAATCTTTCGTTGGCGAGGGAGAGTACGGTCAAAAGGTATACGAGGGCCTCAAGCGCGCCATCCCTCTCAAGCGCCTCGGGCGCCCCGAGGACCTGGAAGGTATCGTCGCCTTCCTCGCGAGCGACGATTCCGTGTTTGCAACCGGGCAGGTGATCAGCATCTCCGGTGGCCTGACGATGCATGGCTAAGGAGCCAGTATGACCAGTCAATACTCAGACATTCTGTATGAAGTTACGGGCGGCGTTGCCCGCATCACGATTGTCCCGGTCCGACCGATACGCCGTTGCTGCAATCTTTCGTTGGCGAGGGAGAGTACGGTCAAAAGGTATACGAGGGCCTCAAGCGCGCCATCCCTCTCAAGCGCCTCGGGCGCCCCGAGGACCTGGAAGGTATCGTCGCCTTCCTCGCGAGCGACGATTCCGTGTTTGCAACCGGGCAGGTGATCAGCATCTCCGGTGGCCTGACGATGCATGGCTAAGGAGCCAGTATGACCAGTCAATACTCAGACATTCTGTATGAAGTTACGGGCGGCGTTGCCCGCATCACGATTAATCGTCCGGAGAAATACAACGCCTTCCGGGCGCAGACCTGTGAGGAACTGATTCACGCGCTTAACGAGGCCGGCTGGAACAAGTCGGTCGGGGTTATCGTGCTGACGGGGGCCGGTGAGAAGGCTTTCTGCACTGGTGGAGACCAGTCGTCGCACGACGGCGGCTACGGCGGGAGAGGCGTAATCGGCCTGCCGGTCGAAGAGTTGCAGACGACCATTCGCGATGTACCGAAGCCCGTGGTCGCCCGCGTGAACGGATACGCGATCGGCGGTGGAAACGTTCTCGTGACGTGCTGCGACCTGGCAATCGCATCTGAGACCGCCCAGTTCGGCCAGGTCGGGCCGAAGGTGGGATCGGTCGACCCTGGCTTCGGAACCGCGTATCTGGCTCGCATCATCGGTGAAAAGCGTGCGCGCGAGATCTGGTTCCTTTGCCGGCGATATACGGCCAGGGAGGCACTCGAGTGGGGTCTTGTGAACGCGGTGGTTCCCGCAGCAGAGCTGGATGCCGAAGTGCACCGCTGGTGCGAGGAGATGCTTGCCCTGAGCCCTACGGCTCTTGCCATTGCCAAGCGTTCATTCAACGCTGATTCGGAGTCGATTCGAGGTATTGGCAGTCTGGGTATGCAGACGCTCGCGCTGTTCTACGAGAGTGAGGAGTCGCACGAAGGGGTGCAGGCATTCATGCAGAAGCGCAAGCCCCGCTTCCGTCCGGAGTGAGGCGTGCGATGACTCTGAAGCATCTATTGCTGGAAGCCCGGGGGCCGGTCATTGTCGTGAGGCTTAACCGGCCCGAGGTTCTGAACGCGCTTTCGCCAGAGTTGACATCTGAGCTCCAGCATGTGCTTGACGAGCTCGAGGCAGATGCGTCTGTCGGCGCTGTCGTTCTCACCGGGAACGAAAAAGCATTTGCGGCGGGCGCTGATATCGGCGTGATGAGGGACTGGTCCTACGCGGACGTCTATACGTCGGACTTCATCACCACGACGTGGGAGAGGCTGTCTACCTTTCGCAAGCCGGTCATTGCAGCAGTGGCCGGCTATGCCCTGGGAGGCGGCTGCGAACTCGCGATGATGTGCGACTTCATTCTTGCGGCCGACAACGCGAAATTCGGACAGCCGGAAATCACGATTGGCACGATACCAGGTGCGGGCGGCACACAACGTCTCACACGCCTGGTGGGAAAGTCGAAGGCCATGGAGATGATTATCTCTGGACGCACAATGGATGCCGCCGAGGCGGAGCGCTGCGGCCTGGTTTCGCGCGTCATTCCTGCGGCGAAGTTGCTCGAAGAGGCTGTGGCAACCGCAACGCGTATTACAGCGTTCTCGCGCCCCGTCGTCATGATGGCAAAGGAGGCTGTGGCGCGAGCGTACGAGACCACATTGGCGGAAGGTATCCGCTTTGAGCGCCGGCTGTTCCATTCCACCTTCGGCCTCGAAGACCAGAAAGAGGGCATGGCGGCGTTCATGGAAAAGCGTAAGCCCGTTTTCCGCGGCCGGTAAGGGCGCGGGCACGGTTGACCAGACATTTCTGTTGCATTCCTTATGAAAATCATTGTTCCCGTAAAGCGGGTCGTGGATTACAACGTCAAGGTTCGCGTGAAGTCGGACGGCACGGGCGTTGATCTTGCCAGTGTGAAGATGTCGATGAATCCGTTCGACGAAATCGCTACCGAAGAGGCGGTACGCCTGAAGGAAGCGGGCATCGCGACGGAAGTGATCGTCGTTTCCTGCGGTGTCGCGCAAGCGCAGGAAACGCTGCGCACGGCGCTCGCAATCGGCGCGGACCGCGCCATCCTGATCGAATCGGACCAGGAGCTTCAGCCGCTCGCAGTGGCGAAGCTACTGAAGGCTGTGGTGGACAGGGAGCAGCCGCAGCTCGTGATCCTGGGCAAGCAGGCCATTGACGACGACTCGAACCAGACGGGGCAGATGCTTGCCGCCCTGGCGGGCTTGCCGCAGGCCACGTTCGCTTCAAAAGTGACGGTTGCTGATGGCAAGGCCACCGTGGCGCGCGAAGTGGATGGCGGTGCGGAAACGCTGTCGCTGACACTGCCCGCTGTCGTGACGACCGACCTGCGCCTCAATGAGCCGCGCTATGTCACGCTGCCGAACATCATGAAAGCGAAGAAGAAGCCGCTGGAGATGCTCAAGCCTGAAGACCTCGGAGTGGACGTCAAGCCGCGTCTGAAGACGCTGAAGGTGACCGAGCCGCCGAAGCGTGGCGCCGGCATCAAGGTGCCGGATGTGGCCACGCTGGTCGAGAAGCTGAAGACCGAAGCCAAGGTGCTGTGATCTCACGGATCACGGGAAAGCGGAGACGAAATAAATGACGATTCTGGTAATTGCGGAACACGACAACGCGTCGGTGAAGACTGCCACGCTGAACACGGTGGCTGCGGCACACGAGGTGAGCAGGTTCGCCGGCGGCGATGTGCATGTGCTGGTGGCGGGTTATACCGCGCAAGATGCGGCGGATGCCGCTGCAAAGATCGCAGGCGTAGCCAGGGTGTTGCTGGCCGACGCACCGCAGCTCGAAGCGGGTCTCGCGGAAAACGTCGAAACGATGGTGCTTGACATCGCGAAGGACTACTCCCACATCCTCGCTCCCGCCACGGCGTACGGGAAGAACATCACGCCTCGTATCGCGGCAAAGCTCGACGTGGCACAGATTAGCGATATTACGGCGGTCCATGGCGCGGATACGTTCGAGCGCCCGATCTATGCCGGCAACGCAATCGCAACGGTTCAATCTCAAGACCCGGTCAAGGTCATCACCGTTCGCTCGACGGGTTTCGACGCCGTGGCAGCCGAAGGCGGCGGTGCAACGATCGAGAAGATCGAAGCGGCAGCCGATACCGGTCTTTCCCAATTCGTGAGCCGTGAGGTGACGAAGCTGGACCGCCCGGAACTGACATCGGCAAAGATCATCGTCTCGGGTGGCCGGGGTCTCGGCAACGGCGAGAACTACACCAGGGTCCTGGAACCGCTGGCTGACAGGCTGGGCGCGGCGCTGGGCGCCTCGCGCGCGGCGGTGGATGCGGGCTATGTGCCCAACGACTATCAGGTCGGCCAGACCGGCAAGATCGTCGCGCCGCAGTTGTATGTCGCGGTTGGTATTTCGGGCGCGATTCAGCATCTGGCCGGCATGAAGGATTCGAAGGTGATCGTCGCAATCAACAAGGATGCGGAGGCGCCGATCTTTGGAGTCGCCGACTATGGGCTGGAGGCAGACTTGTTCGAGGCGGTGCCGGAACTGGTGGCTGCACTGAAGAACTGAATTTCGTACTGGCTATTCAAAAAAGGAGTGCAGCCATGAAAACCCGGGTTACTGAGTTGCTTGGGATCCGCTATCCGATCGTTCAGGGTGGCATGCAGTGGGTAGGCCGCGCCGAACTGGCGTCGGCGGTTTCCAATGCTGGCGGGCTTGGCATCCTGACAGCATTGACGCAGCCCAGCCCTGACGCGTTGCTGGCAGAAATTCGCCGCTGCAGGACGATGACGGACAAGCCGTTCGGTGTCAATCTTACGGTGCTTCCGACGGCGTCACCGCCTCCGTACGACGCGTTCCTCGACGCGGTCATCGAGGGCAAGGTAGGCATCCTGGAGACTGCCGGGAGCAGTCCGGAGCGTTTTGTCACACGGGCGAAGGCCGCCGGCATCCGGATCATCCACAAGTGCACGTCGGTACGGCACGCCCTGTCGGCCGAGCGCCACGGGGTCGACATCGTCTCCATTGATGGCTTCGAATGCGCCGGGCACCCTGGCGAGGATGACGTCGGCGGACTGGTTCTGTTTGCGGCTGCGGCAAGCAAGGTCAAGGTGCCGCTGATTGCTTCCGGGGGTATTGCGGACGGCCGCGGTCTTGCCGCTGCACTCGTTCTCGGAGCAGAAGGGGTGAACATGGGCACGCGCTTTTGCGCGACCCGGGAAGCACCCATCCACGAAAACATCAAACAGGCGCTGGTGCGCGCCTCCGAGCGCGATACCAAACTGATCTTTCGTACGCTGCGTAATACGGGGCGCGTGCTGAAAAATGCGGTGTCCGAAGAAGTGGTGCAAATCGAGATGCGACCGGGCGGCTGCGAGTTCAAGGACATCCATCATCTCGTCGCGGGTGCGAGGGGGCGCGCGGGTCTGGAAAGCGGTGATCCCGACGCGGGGCTTGTCTGGGCGAGTCAGGTAGTCGGGCTCATCGACGACATCCCCACGTGTGAGGAACTGCTGGCGCGCATGGTTTCGCAATGCACGGAGATCCTGCGCAAACGCACCGCAGAAATGGACGACTGACCCAGTGCCTGGTGGCGCTGTGCATGAAGATTGTCCGCAGCCAGCCGGATTCGTGCTCGACGCAGGGATCATTCTGGCGTGACGTTGGACAGTTCCGTTGGCTCGTCTTGAGTCGCCGCGGGATTTCGGGGAAAGCTGGTCAGACAGCCGGATGATTTCCACAACGGGAAGCGAGGGCGCGGGCGTCGTAACGGGGCTCCGGCAAGGCGGCAAGCGGACATCTGGAGGCAGAAAATAATGGAATTTGATGTTTCAGCGCTACCTGTAACGTATCAACTGCACGGGAAAGTGCTCGTGGTCACGATCGACAGCCCACCGGTGAATGCGTTGGGAGTGGACGTGCGGCGCGGCCTTGCTGCTGCAATCGATCATGCGAGAACGAACGACGCCGCACACGCAGTTCTTGTCGTTGGTGCGGGCCGCGCCTTTATCGGCGGGGCGGACATGCGCGAATTCGGAAAGTCGCCGTTGCCGCCTGCTCTACCGGATGTATGCAACCGTATCGAGGCATGTCCCAAGCCTGTCATTGTAGCCATTCATGGCGCGGCGCTCGGCGGCGGCCTGGAGGTCGCGCTCGCTGCGCATTACCGGCTCGCTGTCGCAGGTGCCAGGCTGGGCCTGCCTGAAGTGACTCTCGGCCTGCTGCCCGGCGCAGGGGGCACGCAACGGGCGGCACGTTTAATGGGTGCCGAGGCGGCATTATCGTTGATGCTAAGCGGCCGTCATGTCGACGTGCAGGAAGCGCGAAAGCTCTCGCTAGTGGATCGTGTGGGGCAGAGTGATGACGTGCTTGCCGAAGGTCTCGCCTACGCGCAGGAATTGCTCGCCTCCCGCGCGCCCGTGCGTCGTACACGCAACGCGCAAGGGCTTGCCGACCGCGACGCTGCGCTAGCCGCCGTTGCTGCGGCGCGCGCGGATACCGTGAAGAAAAGTCGCGGTCTGCTGTCGCCGCTGAAGATCGTCGATTGCGTTGAGGCCGCAGTGAATGAGCCGTTTGAAACCGGCATGCGTTTTGAGCGCAGCCAGTTCCTCGAATGTCTCGATAGTGTTCAATGTGCGGGGCTTGTTCACGCATTCTTCGCGGAGCGTGAAGTGCAGAAAGCGCCGGAGACAAAGAACGCGATGCCGCGTTCTGTCGTGACCGTGGGAGTGGTCGGCGGCGGCACAATGGGCGCTGGCATCGCCGTCGCGATACTCGATTCGGGCCTGCCCGTCACGATGATCGAGCGCGATGACGCTTCGCTCGCGCGTGGCCGGGCGCATGTCGAGAGGGTCTATGACGGCCTGATTGCGAAGGGTCGCGTGACACCCGAGGCAAAGGCGAAGACGCTCACGCGCTTTACCGGCAGCACGTCCTACGATGCGCTTGCGCAAGTCGATCTCGTGATCGAGGCGGTGTTCGAGGACATGGCCGTGAAGCAGGCCGTGTTCGCCGAGCTCGATCGTGTCTGCAAGCCCGGCGCCGTGCTCGCAACTAACACCTCTTATCTCGATATTGACGCGATCGCGGCCAGCATCACGCGAGCGCAGGACGTAGTGGGCCTGCACTTTTTCTCGCCTGCGAACATCATGAAGCTGCTCGAGGTAGTGGTTCCGAAGCAGGTCTCGTCCGACGTCGTCGCCACGGCGTTCGGGCTCGCGAAGAAGCTGCGCAAGGTGCCCGTGCGCGCGGGCGTTTGCGATGGCTTTATCGGCAACCGCATCCTCGGGGTCTATCGCACAGCCGCCGATCACATGATGGAAGACGGCGCTTCGCCGTACCAGATCGACCGGGCCGTGCGCGACTTCGGCTTTCCGATGGGCCCTTACCAGGTGGTCGATCTTGCGGGCGGCGACATCGGCTGGGCGACACGCAAGCGCCGCGCCGCCACGCGCGATCCGAAGGCACGTTATGTGCAGATTGCCGACTGCCTCTGCGAGCGCGGCTGGTTTGGCCAGAAGACGGGCCGCGGCTTCTATCGCTACGCAGAAGGCGCACGAATAGGCACGCCCGACCCTGAAGTAGAAGCGATCATCGCGGCCGAGCGTGAGCGCGCGGGCATCACGCCGCGCAACTTCAGCGACGAGGAAATCATCCGTCGCTATATGGCTGCGATGATCAACGAAGGCGCGAACGTCGTGTACGAAAAGATCGCGCTGCGCCCCCTCGACGTGGACGTGACCTTCCTCTACGGCTATGGCTTTCCGCGCTATCGCGGCGGCCCGATGAAGTATGCCGATACGGTCGGCCTCGCTAACGTGCTCGCCGACATCCGGGAGTTCGCGAAGGCCGACCCGCTGTTCTGGCGCCCTTCGCCGTTGCTTGTGAAACTGGTGGAGCGCGGTGCAAAGTTCAGCAGTCTTAACGGAATGGAGTGATTTTGCACGGCTGTCCTATGTCTCAAACCGGGCGTGGGGACACCTGCACGGATAGCTGCGCCCGGTGTGCCGGTCACAGGAACGGATACGCCCGCCTGAAGAAGGTGCTTAACCTGGTAAGGAACATGGAAGATGGATCTCAGTTTCACCGATGAAGAGGAAGCGTTTCGCAGCGATGTCCTCCATTTTTTAAACGAACGCTTGCCGCAGCGCATCACCGGCAAGGTGCGGAGCGGGCTTCGGCTCTCGCGTGAGGATATGGCAACGTGGCATGCGATTCTCAATGCGCGCGGCTGGCTCGCGAACCATTGGCCGGTGGAGTATGGCGGACCTGGCTGGACTCCGGTACAAAAGTTCATTTTCGAGAACGAGTGCGCAATTGCAGGTGCACCTCGCATCGTGCCTTACGGCGTCAACATGCTTGGGCCGGTCCTGATCAAATACGGAAGCGAGGCTCAGAGACGCTACTGGTTGCCACGCATCCTTGACGGTTCTGACTGGTGGTGTCAGGGCTACTCTGAGCCGGGTGCCGGTTCAGACCTCGCGTCCGTGAAAACGCGCGCGGTGCGAGACGGCGAGCACTATGTTGTGAACGGCCAGAAGACGTGGACCACACTTGGTCACTACGCAAATATGATTTTCTGTCTTGTGCGCACCAACGTCGATGTGCGCAAACAGGAAGGAATCAGCTTCCTGCTGATCGACATGCGTACCCCTGGCGTCGAGGTTCGACCGATCATCACGCTCGATGGCGAGCACGAGGTCAACGAAGTTTTCTTCAGCGACGTGCGCGTGCCCGTCGATAACCTGATAGGTGAAGAGAACAAGGGCTGGACCTACGCAAAATATCTGCTCACCTACGAGCGTACGAATCTCGCGGGCGTCGGATTTTCGGTGGCCGCGCTCGCTCGCCTTAAGCGGGTCGCGCAGGAGGTACAGCGCAATGGCCGACCGCTGGCGGAAGACCCGCAGTTTGCCGCCAGGCTGGCGAGAGTCGAGATCGATCTGGAAAACATGAAGACGACGAACCTGCGTGTGATCGCGGCCGTGGCGGGCGGTGGCGCACCGGGCGCTGAGAGTTCGATGCTGAAGATTCGAGGCACCGAAATCCGCCAGGAAATCTCATCGCTTCTGCGTCGTGCAATGGGGCCGTACGCAACGCCCTTCATGGAAGAGGCGCTCGATGACGGCTACGAGGCCGAGGCGGTCGGCCCCGACGAGGCGGCAAGTGCTGCGGCACAGTACTTCAATAACCGCAAGCTGTCGATTTTCGGTGGCTCCAACGAAATCCAGAAGAACATCATTTCCAGGATGATTCTCGGTCTGTAAGGGAAAAACGTCGCATGGACTTCCAGCACACTGAAGACCGCCGGATGCTTGCCGATACGCTGAACCGCTTCATCGCGGAACAGTACGGCTTCACGGTGCGTGACCGTATTGCCCGGTCCGATAAAGGCTTGAGCCGCGACCTGTGGTTGCAATTTGCGGAGCTCGGCGTGATCGGCGCACTGTTTGACGAAGCGGATGGAGGATTTGGTGGCCATGGTTTCGATATTGCCGTCGTGTTCGAATCGCTCGGGCGTGGGCTCGTGGTCGAACCCTTCCTCGATACGCTGATCGTTGGCCGGGCGCTCTCGCAGCAGGGCAGCGCTGCGCAGCGAGCGCGAATCGCGTCGCTTATCGACGGCTCACAGTTCGCCGCATTCGCGCACGATGAGCCGGGCTCGCATTACGAGGTGTCGCGCGTGATGACGCGCGCTGAAAAGCGCGACAACGGCTGGGTGCTGAACGGAGCGAAGGGCGTCGTGCATCACGCGGAGCACGCCGATGTGCTGCTCGTGTCCGCGCGTACCAGCGGCAACAGCTTCGACGAGGCAGGCATCTCGCTCTTCCTGATACCTCGTGACGCACCTGGTGTCCATGTGCGCGGATATCCATTGATAGACGGCGGCCGGGCGGCCGATATCACGTTCGAGAACGTGCAGATAAGCATGGATGCGCTCGTCGGCGAGGAGGGCCACGGATTTCCGGCCCTTGAGCATGCGACTGGATACGGGGTGCTCGCGCTCGCAGCGGAGGCCGTGGGGGCAATGGACGTCACGCGCGACTACACGCTTGAATATCTCCGTACACGCAGGCAGTTCGATGCACCCATCGGCAGCTTCCAGGCGCTGCAGCATCGCATGGCCGACGTGCTGCTTGAGATCGAACAGGCTCGTTCGGCGGTTATCAACGCGGCAGCGATTATCATGGCGCCGCGAATCGAACGCGAGCGCGGGCTTTCTGCAGCCAAATACACAGTTGGGCGCACCGGCGCACGGGTAGCAGAAGAGTCGATCCAGTTGCACGGTGGCATTGGCATGACGTGGGAACTGCCGCTATCGCACTACGCAAAGCGCCTCGTGATGATAGATCACCAGCTTGGTGATCAGGACCATCATCTGGAGCGGTACATTTCGTTCGCGAACGGCGCGGAAGTGCTGCCTCTCTGATTTTGCCCGGGAGCGCATACCTTCTTCCGAATGCCAGTGCATACAATCCCACGTCCTTCCGGTAGATGCGAGGCTGCTGGCGCGATGCGCGATCGCGCGAAATCAACGGCTGGATCCTGAGCGTTTTCTTTTGCCCGAAATAGTATTGCGGCCGTCGGCCGGACTGTCGTGACCGCGACCTGATTGTGTGTGCAAGGTGAGCTCATCCGAAGAAGGCCTGCGCGCGACCCCGAACAGGGCATAGGACGTCATCTCATCGATCAGTGCATTCTTGTCCGGCTGCTTTGTGCCAAATAGAAGATCGTCAAAAAGTGCCATCGTGAAGACGGAGCCGAACGTGATCCGCACGGCGATATCGATATCGATCTTCCAGCCCATTTCGCCAATCGATGGGCGAGCGGTATCGACGAGACGCTCGAAATAGCGCAGCAGGGGAGAGCCATCGCCGAGCAGATGGTCGAGTTCGTTCTGGTGTGTCTGGATTGCCAGCACGAGCGCTCGCCAGAGTTGCCGGTCGGCACGCAGTTGATCGTATAGCTCTTCGATATAGCTGCGCGTGCGCTCAATGGCACCCTCCATGTCAGGTCGCCGCACGGCCCAGGTATTCTGATAATGGTGTTCCAGCATTGCTTCGAATGGCAGAAATACGGCCTGCTCGAAGAGCATGGCCTTGCCACCACCGATGTTCCGGTAGACAAGGTGCTCCAGCACGCCCGCGTGTTCGGCGATGGCGCGGATGCTGGCGCGCCCGTATCCCACGGTCGCGAATAGTTCGCGCGCACTTTCCATGATAAGACGGCGGACCTCGGCCGTGCTGCGTCTTGTCCGCTTCGGCGGCACGGCGTCCCGCTCGTCAAGAGTGGCCTGCGCCTGTGTTTTCCGGTTGGTCATGGTTGAACTGGTGATGATTGCGAGTCGTTCTACACGGCTTCGCGAGGTCGGTGTCCGAGACGATAGCAGGAACCAGCATTATTTTGAAATTGGCATACGGGTTTTTCTGGATGCCGAATGCGGATGCGAAGCTTGAACTTCACTAGATAGTAAGTACAATCTAAGGCAGTGCTTGGGGACGTACCCAGGCGCATTTGGCTCGGGATACTGGCTCGCGGAATGTATGGTGCTTAAACCGTTCGCAGCCGGCACTTTTCACAATAGGTTAGTGATGCGAAATATTCTGGTTACGGGTGCGTCGGGCGGCATCGGCACTGCGCTGGTGAACCATGTCCAGTCGCTGGGATGGCGGCCATTCCAGGTTGACGTACACGGCGGTGACTGGTCGGCGGACCTGGGTGTGCCCGAGCAGCGGACGTTGCTTTGCGAACGGATTGCGCGAAGTTGCGATGTCCTGGATGCCGTCGTTTGTTGCGCCGGGGTTGCCCCTCCCGTCGATCCGGAAAAAATCGTTAGCGTCAATTTCTTCGGAGTAGCGGGCTTTCTCGGCAGACTTCTTCCTTTGCTGCAGGCGTCTGCTTCCCCAAGGGTAGTCGTGGTTACGTCAATTGCGTCGGTACACCCTGTCGATGCCGCACTAATGGATTTATGCCTGGCAGGAGACGAACTGCGCGCAAGGGAACGAGCAATGCAGACGGGAGCGCTCGCGTACGCATCGTCCAAGGCGGCACTTGCGCGGTGGGTTCGCAGGACTGCCATATCATCGGGATGGGCGGATCGCGGTGTACTTCTGAATGGCATCGCGCCTGGCACGATCAAGACGGCGATGGCGCAGCCGTTACTGTCGACGGGCGAGGGTCGCGACAAGCTTGCCAGGGCAACGCCGCTCGCGGTCGCCGATTATGCGGAGCCAGCCGATATCGCTCCGTTGCTCGCCTTTCTGGCCAGTGCAGACGCACGGTTCATAGTTGGACAGATCCCCTTTGTGGATGGGGGCTCGGAGGTATTGTTGCGCGGCGAAGCGCCAGTCTGAAAACCTTCTAAAAAACGGAGGAGACGTTCATGAGTAGCGAGCAATGCCCTTTTTCGTGGCAAACGTACGACCACATCAAGCTTTCGGCCCGTGCCGACGCGCCGCAGGTGCTCTCCTCGTTAAGGGAGCAGTGTCCGGTGGGGCGAAGTGAGGAATTCGGCGGGTTTTACGTCCTGACCCGCTACGAGGACTGCGTAGCCGCGGCCTCGGATCCGCGATTTTCGTCATCGCTGGAACATGGGCCGGGCGCCGGCTTTCCAAGTATGGGCACGCTGCATGAAATGCTGCCGATACCGATGATCAATGATGACGGGCAAAGGCATCGTGATTTCCGCATGCCGTTGCAGAAGCTGTTTTCGCCTAAATTCGCGGCGTCGATGGAAGAAAAGGTACGGAATATCTGTGACGATCTGATCGACCGATTTATCGAAAGCGGGACGGCCGATCTGTCGGATGAGTTCAGTATTGAGCTTCCGTCGGTTCTGATCGGCGAGCTTCTGGACCTGCCCCCTGAGCAGCGACGCGAATGCCAGCGTTGGGCCAGTGCGCTGGTTGCCAGTGCAAATCCTGAGGCAATGGACAACCTTGTACAACTGACTGCGGATCTGTACGCCCTGCGCAGCCAGCACCCTGGAGAGGACATTCCGAGCAAGCTGCTCGATTTCTCCATCGAGGGACGGCCGATCACAAGGCAGGAATGGCGAGGCCTGGTCCTGTTGCTGATTCTGGGCGGACTGGATACCACGGCCAATGCCGGTGGGTATGTTTTTGAAATGATCGGCCAGTCACCTGATTTGCGCCGGTTTCTTCTCGAGGACCGGTCGCGCATCGCGGGAGTGGTCAAGGAGTTTGTGCGCACAATCAGCCCTGTGCCGCAGCACTCGCGCGGGGTCAAGGAGGATGTGGAACTCGGGGGACACCAGTTCCGCAAGGGGGACGTCGTCCTGCTCAGCTGGCTTGCGGCTAACCACGATCCTTCAGCCTTTGAGAATCCACACGGCTTCATGCCCGAGCGCGCTGTGGATCGGCATCTGGGGTTCGGCCACGGACCTCATCGATGCCTTGGCAGCTATCTTGCTCTTGTCGAACTGAAGGTGATGATCGAGCAGGTGCTCGAACGCCTGCCAGACTTTGAGCTGGTTCCAGGCGGCGTGACGCGTTACTCGAGTCTGAACCGCGGGATGAGTCATCTGCACGTGACATTTACACCCGGGCAGCGGCGCCGCCGCGAAATGGAAGGAGAGCGGTGATGCAAGCGCCAGAATATGTGGCTGCAGCGGCACGCCGCTATGCCGAAACGTTCAGTGCCGGGGACAGGGAGAGCTGGCTGGGCTGCCTCACCGAGGACGTTGAACTCATAGAGCCGGCCGATGCGCTACCGCGGCGCGGACGGGCGGTGTTTGCCGGCATTTTCGATGCGGTCGAATCGTCGGGCCGACGCATTACCCTGGAGCCCATACGGATCATTGCCAACGGGAAATGGGCGGCAGTTCACATGAGCGTGCGCGTTCTACTCCCCGATGCCCGTGTCATGGAGAATTCGGTCATCGAGATATTCGAGGTCTCGGATGACGGCCATATCGAGCGTATTAGAACTTTCCTTGATGGCCCGGTCAGTGGGGCGCACCCATGATCGGGCCGGCCACGTTCTTCGAACCGCCTATGTTGCTTTCTTTTTTTGTGTAGCAGATGCCCACACTAACGATTATTGAATATTCCGGTCGCGAGCACCGACTTTCCTGCGAGTCTAACCAGACCGTAATGCAGGCCGCCGTTGCAAACGGGGTTCAAGGTATTCTGGCGGACTGCGGCGGTGCCTGCGCTTGTGCGACCTGCCATGCCTATGTGGATCCGCCATGGCGCGAACTGTTGCCGCCGCCCGATGAAGGTGAACGCGGCATGCTGGAATGTGCCATCGACGCTAATGAGACCAGTCGCCTGACCTGTCAAATTGTTATGACCGACGCACTTGACGGGTTGGTCGTCCGGTTACCGCGGTCGCAGACGTAGCTTTTGCGACCGGGAGTCAACTCATGCGGTGTGTGCCTTCCGGCCAAACATTTACCAGCCAATTCGGCAAGTTAATCGGGCGCGCAGCCCAACTGCAGCATGTCGTCCATACGAACGGCTCGAACATGAGGCATATTGAATGCAAGGATGCAAAAACACCCATCTTAAGCTACGACTGTATCAATTGCTTTTAAGAAAAAATTCTTTGCCCCATTCCTATCCTGATTGCTCTCGTCCTATCATCAGATAAAAGAGCGAAGCGCATGATAGTTTGCTCGACCCGGTTGGAGCGGCTAGGAAGTGGAGTGCAGCGGTCGCGGCGGGTAAAAATCCGACAACGCCAAGAAAGATGCCTGCGAGGATGCAGCCAAGCCACGCATCTGCCGGTCGACGTGCCGAAATGACAAACTGCTGATAGTCGGATCCGGTGATGACCAGGAGTCCAATGGCGATAACGGTGGCAAGCGTTTCAATGGGAGGTGCGGTCTGTACTTCGCGGATGAACGATGGTCACGCACGGATGTAGACCGACAAGCCGTCCGATATGACGAGGGCATGCAGTAGTGCCAGGTTGCTGCAGAGCAGGCACACCGTGAAAATCCAGGCTGCGACACCAAGATTAACGGAGGAAATCGCCAGCAGAACAGCGGCGGTGACTAGCAATGCCGGGTACGTCAGGAGTCCTGCAGTCGAGAGTACGGCGACACTGCCATGGATTTGTGCTGCGAGTACGCCGGATATCCATACAAGCGAAAGAAGCGCGACGGCTTTGCGGACGACTGGGCCGTATTGGTTTCCGAGTGCCTCCCAGATTGGTACGCCGATGTGCCTGAGCTTTCTCGCGATGACGTCGAGCGCGAACATGCCGAACGCCGTCACGATCGCATAAAAGCTGCCTGCCATACCGGAATGAACGGCCGTCTCACCGGAACCGAGCAGGAATGCAATTCCACGGTTTCAAAGGGCGCACATTTGCGCATTCCGTGCTGTTCATTTGAGGCTTCTCCTGGTGCAATTACGGTACACCCGGCTTCACCACGCGTTGCCAACAATGTGTAGGGGAGCGTCGGGGGCGCCAGGACATGAGCCTTCGTTTCTCCTCACGTTGCTGGTGGGTCTTGGGGAGACTAAGGGATTGCTGTTAGCCCTGCACGCAGACAATAGGCACGATGCGCCGGGCCTCGGCCACTTGCGTTGCCGTCACGTTGCTCAGACCCACGTGGCGCACGAGCCCCCTCTCCTTGAGCTCCGCGAGCGCGGTGACCTGGCGCTCGATCGAGCCTTCGCCTGGCGCGTGAACATTGTCCATGACGCGCAGGTTCACGACATCCATTGCGTCGAGCCGGAGATTGCGCAGATTGTCGTGCCCCGCGCGCTGGAGATCGGTGGGCTCCTGAGCAGGCAGCCATGATGCATCGCTGCCGCGCACGGCGCCCACTTTGGTGACGATCACCAGATTGTCCGGATACGGATGCAACGCCTCGCGGATGAGGTGGTTGGTAACGTGCGGCCCGTAGAAGTCGCTCGTGTCGATGTGATCGACGCCCAGCGCCAGCGCCTCGCGCAACACGGCTACGGCGGTCGCGTGATCCCTGGGCGGCCCGAACACGCCGGGACCCGCGAGCTGCATGGCGCCGTAGCCCATGCGGTTGACGGTGCGGCCCGCGAACGGGTAGGTGCTGACGGGTGCGGAATTCGCCATGGTGTTTCTCCCTGGAAATGAATGCGTGCAGTATGGCAAGATTCCCCTTGTTGGATAATCCGCGCAAATGTGCACGGGCCGTTCAAGAATGTGAACAATGTCTCCGGAGATGAATGACCTGGCCGCCTTCGTTTCGGTTGCGCGGGCGGGTGGCTTCCGCGACGCGGCTCGGGTGGCGGGCGTTTCGGCCTCGAGCCTCAGCACCGCCGTGCGCCGGCTCGAGACGAAGCTCGGTCTGCGCCTCCTGAACCGTACCACGCGGAGCGTGGCGCCCACCGAGGCAGGGCAGCGCCTGCTCGAACGGCTCTCACCGCTCTTCACAGAAATGGAGGCGGCGTTAGACGTGCTGAACGGCTTTCGCGAACGGCCGGTGGGCACGCTGCGGCTGAACGTACCTTCGAGCGCTGCGCGGATTATCCTGCCACCCATCCTCGCGTCCTTCTACCGGGCGTATCCCGAGATACGCGTGGAAGTGGTGGTGGAGGACGGATTCGTCGATGTCCTGGAGATTGGCTGCGACGCGGGCATCCGTTACGACGAACGTCTTGAGCAGGACATGATTGCCGTGCCAATCGGGCCGCGCGTGCAACGCTTCGCGACGGCAGCGGCACCGGCTTACCTCGATGTGCACGGGCGCCCCTCCCACCCGCGCGAACTGCTGGAACATGCGTGCTTGCGAGCCCAGTTTTCGGGCGGCGCCATGGCCGTCTGGCAGTTCGAGCGTGCGGGCGAGGTCGTGCGGCTGGACCCGCGCGGGCCGCTGGTGGTCAGACCCGGTGCGGCCGTCGATCTGGCGATCAGCATGGCGCTCGCGGGCACCGGCGTCGTGCATCTGTTCGAGGGGATGTTGCGTTCGCATCTGGATAGCGGGGCACTGGAGCCGATACTGGAACCCTGGTGGCAGAATTTTTCCGGGCCGTTTCTCTACTATCCGGGGCACAGACATCTCCCCGCGCCGTTGCGCGCGTTTGTGGAATTTCTGCGCGAGCATCCGGCAGGCGAAGATTTGCAATCCTTATGAAGTAGAGGTCCTCGCCTGAGAAAGGTACGTCCCGCTTCGTGCCGCACTCAGGAGCCCTGAGTCTCGCTCGCCCCCTCACCCGAAGCACGCCACGTGAGCGGCTGGCGCCAGGTTTGCGCGAGCAGCACGCCGGCGAGGGCCATGCCGCCTCCCGTGAGGTGCCAGACATGCAGTTGCTCGCCGAATGCACCCACCGCGAGCGCCGCCGTGGCGACAGGCAGCAGATTCATGAACATGCTGCAGCGGTTCGGCCCGAGATGCTTCACCCCCTGCATCCAGAAGAACGGCAGCACGACGGAAGCGAGCGCGCCCGCATAGGCGATCAGCGGCAGGCTGGCGCGGTTGGGCAACGCTTCGTGCAACGGCAGCCGCAGCATCAGCACCGACATGGCGAGCAACGCCGCGATGGCCTGGATATAAGTCGATTGCCACGAGGGCAGGCCCACGTGCCAGCGCCGCAGCAGGACACTGTAGAGCGCGTAGGCCAGCGCGGCGGCCAGCATCAGCAGATCGCCCAGATGCACGCCGCCCGCGAGCAGAACGGCGGGCGAGCCGCCCGTGATGAGATAGACGAGGCCCGCGAACGAGATCGCACCGCCGCACAGCATGCCCGCGGTGGGCGTTTCGCCTAGCAGCGCGACGGAGAGCAGCATCGTCAGGAGGGGGACGAGGGCGGTCATGATCGCCATGTTCGTGGCCGTGGTGGTCTTGGCCGCTTCGTAAGAAAGGCACTGGAACAGCGCCATCGCCAGCAGACCGAGAAACGCGAGCTTGAGCAATTGCGGACGGATTGCCGCGCGATTGCGCCAGGCGGGCCGCAGCACGAACAGGCTCATGAGGGCCACGGCGAGCGCGAGCCGCCAGAACGTGATCGCATACGGGTCGATGGTGTGGGCAGAGAGGCGGGAAACCATCACGTTGCCGGACCACAGAAGAATCGCGATCAGGGGGAACAGGGCGTAGAGCGAGGGCATCGGCGCATTCCGGATAACAAAGGGAGCCCCGATGATGCCCGCCGGATGCTGGGACGGTCTCGCGCTAAAATGGCGAAAGCTATCGCAAAAATGCCAGCCATGATCGAGCACCCGCCCCGCGACGTCCACGTCCGCTTCGAAGACACGCCGATGCCCGTTGCGGCGCTTGCCGCGGACTACCCGCACGGCGCGTTTATCGAGCCCCACCGGCACCGCCGCGCGCAACTGCTCTATGCGATCGAAGGGGTGATGCTGATCGAGGCGCATACGGGCCGCTGGGTCGTGCCGCCCACGCGGGCGGTGTGGCTGGACGCGGGCCTCGAGCACACAGTGCGCATGAGCGGCAACGTACGTATGCGCACCGTGTTCGTCGAGCCGGGTGCGACGGCGGGACTGCCGCAAGGCAGTTGTGTCGTCGATGTGCCGCCGTTGCTGCGCGAGCTGATACTCGCGGCGGTGGACGTGCCGCTCGACTACGCGGCGGGCAGCCGCGACGAATTGCTGATGCACCTGCTGCTGGCGGAGCTCACCGCGATTCCCCGCTTGCCGCTTTATTTGCCGTGGCCCGAGGACGAGCGGCTGCGCCGGCTGTGCGACGCCCTGCTTGCAGCGCCGGAACAGGCTCACGAAATCGCGCAGTGGGCGCATGTGCTAGGTATGGCCGAACGCACGCTGCACCGCGCGTTCCAGCGCGAAACGGGCATGACGTTCGGCCGCTGGCGCCAGCACGCGCGGCTCTTTCTCGCGCTGGAGCGGCTCGCGCACGGCGAGAAAATCGTGAACGTGGCGCTCGATCATGGCTACACGAGCCAGAGCGCCTTCGCGGCGATGTTCAGACGGCACTTCGGGATCGCACCGTCCGCGTTTTACCGTTAGGCTGCGCGCGCGGCTGCCTGCCAGCCGAATTCGACGAAAGTCCGGCAGAGCGCTTCCATACCCTTCGCATCTTCGTCGTCGAAGCGCGCGAGCAGCGGGCTGTCGACGTCCCACACGCCGATGAGCGAACCGTCCGGCGCGACGAGCGGCACGACGATTTCCGATTGCGAAGCCGAATCGCAGGCGATGTGGCCGGGGAAGGCGTGAACGTCGCGGACCAGTTGGGTTTCGCGCGTTTGTGCAGCCGTGCCGCAGACGCCCTTGCCGAGACCGATGCGCACGCAGGCCGGCTTGCCCTGGAACGGGCCGACGACGAGCTCGGTGCCATCGAAGAAGTAGAAGCCGGCCCAGTTGAGGCCCTCCAGCGAGTTGAACACGAGCGAGGAAAAGTTCGCTGCGTTGGCGATCAGGCTGGATTCGCCTTCGATCAATGCGCGGGCCTGGGCGGCCAGCGTGGCGTAGAGGGCGGCCTTGTCGGCGGGGAGGGTTTCGGAGAGGGAAAACATGGCGGTACCGGGTTGGGGATGCACGGGTGGTGGTGCATCGGGTCAGGGCGCCAGTTTAGGGGAGTTTGGGTGGTTTTGCCTGGGGGGCGATTCGCGCGGCGCCGGGAAAGGACTGACGCGTGAAGAATGCCTGGACTGCGCAACTTCCTGAAATGGTTGGCCGGTAGCCTGCATTAAATATGCAATTTGAATGACATTATTGCTTGTGGTGCCAAGGCCTTTGTGACCGGAAATCGAGTTTGCTCACGCCATTGAAAATCGCACCATGCGCGAACTTTTTCAACGGCATGGTGCACCGCAGAAATGCGAAGGCTTTTGGCGAAGCGGTAATGCGTGGGGAGCGGGGAGTCGAAAAGACGTTGTTCCAGCGATTCGCGATGCCGCAAATGCGTGGGAGAGCGTGCCCGCTGCGAAACGATGCGTGACGCAGCGGGACGTCTCGAAGCGATGCGTCCGGTGGTTGGCTTCGGACTGCGCCGGCTGGTTTAGCGGATCGAGAGGTTGAGTGCAGCCCGAATATCGGCAAGATCGGCAGCTTTCAGACCGCGCCGGGACAGGTCGCGCAACTGCGGCCAGGTCGGGAAATGGCAGTAGGGGAGCGGGGCGGGTGCCTGCTCCGTGGTTGTACCCGCCTCGATGGACTGCAGTACCCCTTCCAGCAATTCGCCGCCCCTTTCGTGCAACAGGCTCGCCGCGCGTAGCGCCGTGGTGTTCGCGGGCAACGCGACCTGTTCCTGCGCGAGGATAGGACCCGCGTCGATTTGCGGTACGAGCCGGTGCACCGTCACGCCAAAGAGCGGCGGCTGTTCCAGCAGCGCGTAGAGTGTCGGCACGGGGCCGCGATGCAGCGGCAGCAGCGAGGGATGCACGTTGATGCCACCAAGGCGTGCAATTTCAAGGGTTTGCGCGTCGAAGATCTGATCGAAGTGAAACGAGACCAGGAGATCGACATTCAGACTACGCAGCCGATTACGGATCTCGTCGCTGTTGACGGCACTGACCACGGTCGTCGGAATGTTCAGCTTTGCGCAGAGATCGCTTAAAGGCTGGTCCTCCGCCTTGCCGTTCCCGCGCGACCCGGGCAGCGCGCCTCGCAGTCTCGGCAAGCTGAAGTTGGCCGCAAGATAAGGCAGGAATCTTGGTCCGGAGCGCTTCAAATGGCGCAAGGTCTGGCCGAGCGAGCCCCCCATCGATTTCCGGAACGGGTCCGAGAGACCGACCAGCACGAGGTCGTGTTCATGCGCCGCAACGAAGCGGCGCACGGCCGTTGCGTTAGCCAGGCTTTCGAGCGTGAAGAGGGCGATGCGCAAAGCGATGCTTCCTTGTGTGGGTATCTGCGTCGATTAAGATTGATCCGCCCTGCCGTTCGGACCGGGTGGCGGGACCGCCGGGCAATGGAGGATTGTGGGCAAGTGTAGGGGCATCCGGTGCGTTTGTCCTCTCCTGCTTGAATCAGCCGAAAGTGTATTTCCTCTAGTAACAGAATCTCGCTATTATTGCGACTCGCCGGATTACGCGTGGTCGCGCGAGCCCTGCAAACAGTCTGTGGCGTATGCGGAGCGGTTCTACTGGCTTGAATGCCAACTGGTCTGCACGAAGGAATGAAGGACGAGGGATGGCCGACAGGCAACCAGAAAATCTGCTGATCTTGTTTCCCGAATTGGCGTCATCGGCAAATGGCAATCCCGGCTGGAATCGGACGCATGTCGTTCAGACGGAGCTGGAAACCCCGCCGTTTCGCATTGGCTCTCCCTGGATTAGTGCACGCCTTGATTCATGGCTGGAAATAGCCGTACAGGATGTGGGCGCCGACAAAGACGCCAGGGGCGCGGCGTTGCTTACGCAACTGGCTCGCGCCCGGGTGGGTGGCTCATTCTGGGCCGAAACGCCCAAACTGCCGCGAAAGGCCAATGTATTGATTTGTTTGCCGGGTGCCGTAGCCGAGGCTTCCCGCATGTTGCAGACGGTATTGGCGCGACACGACGCGGCGCGGGTGGTGGTGCTGGCCCCCACGACCATCGTCGCCGCGCAAGCCGAGCGCCTGGGCTGCGCCGCAATAATTGCACCATGTGATCCGTGGCCGCTGCTCGACTGTGTCGACGAAATTCATGTCGGCGGCGAGACTCCAATTGCGCTACTGGCGCTGGCAACCGGCAAGCGCCTCGTCTGCCATGCGCAGTCAGCGTTTAGCGGCTGGGGTGTCACCGAAGACGAGCCTGGCGTTCCTCGCCGCGGCACACGCTCGCCCGGCGCGCTTGCCTGCGCCGCACTATTGTCGGCCGCGCGCCATGCCGATCCGTTTCACGGCCGCGCGAGTTCGGCGGAAGAAGCAATCGACTATCTGGCGGAATGGCGTCGTTTGTCCGAGGCGACGCGCGGCATAGGCTGCGTATTCGGCATCGCGTGGTGGAAACGGCGCGAAGTCATGACACTGTTGAACACCGATCGCACGCTCACGCTCGACAATACCGCAACGGTAGCGGTCGACAAGGCTCGGGCACGCGAAGGGGCAGTGCTTGCCTGGTCATCGCTGATATCTGCAGATCTCACGGAGCAGGCGAGCAAGGCGAACGTCGCGATCTGGCAGGTGGAAGACGGGTTCGTCCGGTCGGTCGGTTTAGGGGCGAACTCGACGCCACCCTATTCGCTCGTCGTGGATCGGCGCGGAATCTACTTCGATCCGAGCCGCCCAAGCGATCTGGAAAGTATTCTGCAAGAGACGGACTTTTCGCCTTCATTGGTGGCGCGTGCCGCGCGTTTGCGCGAGGCCCTGATTCGGCAGCGCATCAGCAAGTACAACACGGGAGACTGCATTGCCCACCCGCGCCGCGCTGCGCCTGGGCAACGTGTGGTGCTGGTGCCGGGGCAGGTTAGCGATGATCGCTCCGTCGTGCTCGGCGGTGGTGCGATTCGCGACAACCTGGCTTTGCTGGTCGAAGCGCGTCAAGTTGCGCCGGACGCGTGGATCATCTACAAGCCCCATCCGGACGTCGATGCAGGCCAGCGCGCCGGTATCGTACGCGATGAAGACGCGCATCGGTTTGCCAACGAAGTCGTGCGTGACATTTCGATGCCGGCACTCCTCGATGAAGTCGATGAGGTTCATGTGTTGACGTCGTTGACCGGATTCGAAGCGCTGCTTCGCGGCCGTCGCGTGGTGGTATTCGGTCAACCGTTCTACGCCGGCTGGGGCTTGACCGAAGACAAGGCGCCGCTGACGCGCCGCAGCCGTACTCTGACACTCGACGAACTCGTTGCCGGTACGCTATTGCTTTATCCCCACTACCTCGACCCCGTTACCCAGCTGCCCTGTCCGGCGGAAGTATTGCTCGAGAGGCTGGAGGATCGCTCGCTATGGGTGAGCGGTCCGCGTATTCTGGCGCGCCAGGCCTATGGGCAGCTACGCCGCATTCTTGGACTTCGCTGAGCGCAGGAGTACGAACTGTTTCTCTAGTTGATTCCGGTTTGCCATCCGGCCAGACCAACTGGTCTGGCCGGCGTTTGCGGGCTTAACCCCGGCGGGGCCCACCGCCGGTATCGAGCGCAGGCGGTGTTGCCGGTGTACGCACTCCAACCCAGCGCCATCCTCCGCGCGCTTTACCCATCCGTTTCACGAGGTCTTGCGCGAACCAGAAGAGGTGTAGCCCCCAGCCATGGAGGCGGGGGAAGGCTCGCGTGAAATCGCCGCCGGCCCAAGGCAGGAACGGATTGCTGCGGCTGTATGCCCAGATCGAGATTCGCCGGGCCTGATCGGCACTGGGCGAACGCTTGTGAAAACCGCTTGTATCCGCAATGACGAGCGTATTGGCGCCGACAGCGAGACTTTCGGGCACCCGGTATCGAAGGCGAGCCAGTTCCTGCTCCGTGATGCGCAACGATCCTTCCGCCGTTAGCGGCTCGCGGCTCGTGGCTGCATGCAGCGAAACCCTGCGCTCCCAGGCGAGCCGGCGGCGGTTGGCAATGTGCGAACCGGGTACGTAAGTAAATGGGCACGAGGCCGGGTCCACGTCTTCAAGATACAGCCACGCCTTCACGGTGGGATGGAAGGTGTCACTGTGGAAGAACGACTGGACGTCGGGCGGCGCATCTTTCAGGACCCGCGTGAATACCGTCTGGACAAACAGTCGGGGCCGACGCCTGAACGAGCCGGCATAGGCAAGCAGATTGTTGAAAGCCGGCCCTTCGAGCACCGAGCGCGTTGCGGGTACTTTCCCCATGTTCCGGCCGTCGAGCGGAATCAGCCGGGTCAGGGTGTCGCCGATGACGGCCTCGCGCGCCTCGGTCTGGAGTCCGAGAATTTCGTTGCGGAGTTTCTCGAACGTTTCCGGGTCGAGAAAATCGCGCTTGACGATGTAACCGTCGCGATCGATGGCAGCGCGGTCTTCCGCCGTAATCAGCGAGGCAAGCTGGGCGCGCCGGCGGATACCCATGCGCCATGCCAGCCGGCGTCGAAACAGATGCAACCCCATCTTGTTCAGAGAGGTGCTGCCGATGACCGGATTGTCCCGGAACGACTTTGACTTGGAAAAAATGGCGGCCGCATAGACAACCAGCATTGGCCACTGATACGGCTTCATTGTTTTGGACTCCCTGGAAAAGGACTGTGTCGCTGCTGTACGACCGGGCTGCAGTCGATTCTCTCGCGATTTATTGAAACAGGGTTTCAGCACTCATTGCTTCCGCTTCGGCATCCAGCTCTTCCGTCTCGGCTGCTACCGGAGCCGCAAATGGCACGATCGCCGCGCGAGGCGCCTTGGCATTGGGCATTGCACGAGGCTCGAGCATGGCGAGGAGGCGCTGTTGTGCCTTGGCGTCCAGTCGCTTGACCGCTTCCGTGACCGCGACTTGCAAGCCCGGATCCCGATAGTAGACGCCGCGCATCTGGATCGTACCGGCCAGTGCCTGGAAAAAAGCTTCGGCCAGTGCGGGGTCGGGGGGCGGCGATTTTTGCCAGAACGCATCGAGCGTACCGTTCCATGCGAGACCCGGAACGTCGAAGATCGCAGCGCCTAGCGCCATCGTCGGGATGCCGGCCCGAATCGACCAGATGCCGACGGTGCTGTTCACCATAACGACACCGCGTGCGCCCTCGAGCAATCGCTCCAGATTGCCGCCGTCAAGGAATTTCACTCTTCCTGCTGCGCCTTTTGCCGCGGCAATGCCTTCGATAATGCGCTTCCATCGGCGAACGCCGGGGTCGAGCGGATGAAGCTTCGCGACCAGGACGGCATCGCGGGGCGCATGCCGTGCAAACGAGGTGATGACCGTTTCCAGCGCCGCAACCCCATCGGGGAATGTGGAATAGGCGCGCAGGCTATAGTCGACTTCCATCTGCATCGGAAAGACGAACCAGGGGCGCGTGCCTTCATGAAGCGCTGCGATTTCGCCATCCGCCGATGCGCTTCGGCGCCGCCGCATCAACAATCGCAAGCCTGTCGAAATGTAATTGACGACGGGGTGGTGGATTTGATGGCTGCGAAAACCGGGATAGAGGAACCACAGCAACCAGGAAAGGATGTTGTAGGCGACTTCGAGCACAGCCTGCCGGGGGAAGCTGTCGGCATAGATGGGGCTCAGGTCCGCGGCCGGTACCGCCCGTGCCAGACGACGGATGCCCTCCGGCGTCCTCGGGAATCGCGAAAGAGCGGACAAGCCGTCCGGTTCGAGAGTAATCCAGTCCGGCCTCAGATAGCCGAAATCGGTTGCGGTGACGCGGATATTTTTTTTGGCCGCCGCAGCGATTGCGACTCTATGGAAAGGACGCTGCTCGGCGAGCAAAACCAGGTCGGTGACCTTTTCGCGTTCCATCAGGTCTTCGATGAACGCAGGCCAATGTTCGAAACTGCCGCGGTATGAAATGGCGCCGGCCCGGCGCCACATGAGCCAGTCGCCGAAACAGAGGTTGACCCGGATGACACGATGGCCTTCCGCGCTCAACGCGTCGCCAAGCCTGCTGAAGAACGTCGAAATCGGTCCTTGTAAGAACAAGAAGCATTGCTTGGCCACGTGTCAATCCCCGAACATCTGGCAACGGTTGCCCCGGGAGTCCCGGGGATAGGTGAAATGCCGCCCCTTTTGTTTCTGGTGGTAGAGGGGCGTGTGCTGGCGTGCCGGATGTCGCCGGCCTCAGGCAGTGGCGACTCGACCGTAGGTATCTTCGAAACGGACGATGTCGTCTTCGCCGAGGTAGGCGCCCGACTGGACTTCAATCAGCTCGAGCGGAATCTTGCCCGGGTTCATCAGGCGGTGCGTAACGCCAACCGGAATGTACGTAGACTGATTTTCAGTGAGAAGGACCTCGGTTTCGCCGTTGGTCACAAGCGCCGTTCCCCGCACGACGATCCAATGCTCAGCGCGGTGGTGGTGCATTTGCAGGCTCAACTGGGCACCCGGACTGACGACAATGCGCTTGACCTGAAAACGCTCGCCTTGATCGATGCCTTCATATGAGCCCCAGGGGCGCACGACGCGACGATGCGTGACTGACTCCTGGCGGCCGGAGGCGTTTAACGCTTCGACGATCTTCTTGACGTCCTGAGCCTTGTCGCGGTGCGCGACGAGCACTGCGTCCGCGGTTTCCACGATCACGACGTTATCGAGCCCGATCGCGGCGACCATACGGTGTTCGGCGCGGATATACGAGTTCGTCATTGTGTCGGTCATTACGTCGCCCAGCAGCGTATTTCCGTTCTCGTCACCATGGCCGAGTGCTGCCAGTGCGCTCCACGAACCGATATCGCTCCAGCCAAGGTCGGACGTTGTAACGACGGAGGCACGTTCCGTACGCTCCATGACTGCGTAGTCGATCGAGACGTTGGGGCATGCACTGAACGCCTCGGCGTCGAGACGCACAAAATCGTTGTCTAGTTTAGCGGCCTTCAACGCCTGCTCGGCATGCGCAGCCATCTCGGGTTCGTGACGGCGCAACTCTTCCAGGTAGGTGGATGCGGCAAACATGAACATGCCGCTGTTCCAGTAGTAGTTGCCTTCGCTGACGAAGCGTTGTGCAGTTTCTGCGTTGGGCTTCTCCACAAACGAGTCCACTGCGTATGCCGACGTGCCATCGATCAGGTTTGCACCAGTGCGGATATAGCCGTACCCCGTATTCGGTTCGGTCGGGGTGATCCCGAAGGTCACGAGATACCGGTCGTGCGCAAGCCGGGTAGCGGCATTGACCGCAGCAACAAAAGCCGATTCATTGCCGATCACATGATCGGACGGCAGTACCAAAAGCACAGCATCGGGAGATTGCTGCAACGCCAGCATTGCCGCGATAGCAATCGCGGGTGCCGTATTGCGCCCCACCGGCTCAAGGACGATCGAAGACGGATTGACGCCGACCTGGCGAAGCTGCTCGGCGACGAGAAAGCGCTGCTCGTTGTTGGTCAGGACGATGGGGCGCGCGATATCCGTGATGCCGCTCAGGCGCTGTGCCGTTTGCTGAACGAGGGTGCAGTCGCTCGTCAGTTTCAGATATTGCTTGGGAAAGCCGCCGCGCGACATGGGCCATAGACGCGTACCACTTCCGCCGCACAGAATTACCGGAAATACATTCACTTTTTGCAATCCCCGTATCAAAAGTCTGGTTATATAACTGTCTGCGAAAATTCGCAGAAATATGCTCTCTGAATGCCTGCCTTACACGCGGCGAAGGATGTCTGGAAATGCAGCGGGCTGGTTTATTGAATGAAGCGTGTCAAGGAAGCGGTCGACGCAGGAAAAGTGTTCTTGCCAGGTTGGAGTCCGGAAAGCTTCGATTTTTGCCAGCTGGGCGGCCCGTTCGTGGCTGTTGGGTCGCGCGTAGGCTTCGATGCGCGAGAGCCAACCGGGACCGTCAAGCGGGTCGAGAAAATCGGGCGTATCCCCGGCAATTTCGCGGAAGACAGGAAGGTCACTTGCAATGACGGGCGTGCCCATTGCAAGTGCTTCTATGATCGGCATCCCGAACCCTTCGACGAATGACGGAAATAGCAGGGCCTGGGCGTGATGAAACCATGCAGCCAACCGTTCGTCCGAACACCCCGATTCCTCTATAACGGCGCCTTGCAAGCCGGAGCAGCGCTCGAGCATATCGACCGCGTTTTCGCATTCCCAGCCGCGATTGCCGATTACGACGAGTTTGGGTGCCGCCGCGCCGAGCCGTTCGACCAGACGGCGCCATACATGCAGCATGAACCAGTGATTCTTGCGCGGCTCGATCGTGCCGAGCATGACGAAGTAAGGGGCCTCAATGGGGCGTTCACCGGGGGCGTGCAAAGCATTTCCAGGCGCGAGATGCGCCACCACGCCTGGAGGTAAGGGCAGACCGGCCCGATTCGCTTCGGTGGCCAGTTCGTCGAGCGTTGCGGTGGAGTTGACGATCAGGCCATCCGCGCGCTGTAGCACCGTATGAATACGCCGGCGGTGCGCCTCATCGATGCCCGGTCTGCAATATTCCGCGTGCGTCATCGGAATGAGATCGTGCACCATAAAAACCGAGCGGATGTCTCGCTTCGTCATCGTGCCGTAATACCGCGGATACTCCATGCCGTTATGGCTTGTGTGAAGGAGAATGCCGCGTCCGCCATTTTGACTGCGTAGCTGGTTGGTGCATGCGCGCACAACAATCTTGCGAAGTGCACTACGACTGCGAATTGACGACAGAAGGAGATCAAATGCGTGCTGCGAGTCTCTTTCCGTCAAAAAGGTGGAAAATCCGCGGCCGCTAAGCACGGCACGAGCACGGCTACCATACCTTTCAATATAGGCGAGCCCGACCCGGTCAATCCCGGTTGGGAGCAGCCCCTTATACAGGCGGAACACCAGCCGCGAGATGTCCAGAAAGATGGTTGACACAGGATCGAAAAAGAAGTGTGGTAGTCCGCTCGAGTCGCACGGACATTGTGTATGGCTGATGCGTGGTTTTTTACCACGTCGTATTCTATTTTAACTTCCGGCGTGCGACAATGCTCGCCGTTCTCGCGATATGAATTTTGTCTCTTTGAAACGTCATCGAGTCGGCGAGCGCGAAGCACGATAAGGCCTTTGACTGGTCGCCATGGGGTTGGCGGGTTGTGCAACGATTTCGCGTCATCGTTGAGGGTCGCCTAAGTCGGTAAAGGCATCCTTTCGAAATCCATCGAGGCTTGCTCAAGAAATGAAGTGCTGCGGTTATGCGCGGCAAGTCGTTGGCTGCCTGCAAGGTGCCTGTGTGATTTTCTGGTGCCGGTCAAATCCATGAGGAGCGAGGCATCATAGGACCTTGGTCCGCGGGCAGCGGAGCAATTATCCTGTGCCGCCCTTTTTTGGCGAGCGGAATACGGATGTTCAGATAGTGGGCGAAGCCGACCATCTGCCGGCAGCGGATTCGAGAAGAGATACTGGAAGAGCCGGACTTATGATCCCGTTCCGTGTGTCCTGCCTTTTCGATAGGTTATGTTAGAGGCAAAAGCGATGCGCGTGGTGGGGATAGATGGACGTAACCTTGTTCTTCAGCGCGGGACCGGCGTTGCGACCTACGCCAGAAATCTGGCCGATAACCTCCACGAAATGGGGTGGGGCGTTTCCACCGTATACGGGGCTCCGCTTGCGAGTCGCCTTTCCCCATTGTTGCGAGAGGTTCTGTTCTTCGACTACTTCGGCGGGGAACAACGCGAGAAAAAGCTGGGCGGAATAGCGCGTGATGTATTGAAGGAGATGGCCGCAACGCCATTCGGATTCCGCGCAATGGATATTCCCCAGAGTGGCAAAGTGGAGACACGCAAGTTCGTTGACCGGCTACCCCGCAAGGCGGCGATATTCAACGTCTGCAATCTGTTCAACGCGGCACGCCGTTACTTCAAGTGCTTCGGCAAATTTCTTGAGATATCGCTGCCCGAGACACCAGACGTGATGCACTGGACCTACCCGTTGCCGGTGAGGGTGGCGGGTGCGGCGAATATCTATACGATCCACGATCTGGTTCCGTTGAGACTGCCTTACACCACGCTGGACAACAAGAAATATTATTATCAGCTAATCAAGCAATGCCTTGAAACTGCCGATCACGTTTGCACTGTTTCCGAGCGCTCCAAAACCGATATTGTTGATCTTTTCGGAACGCCGGAGCACCGGATCTCAAACTCGTATCAATCAGTCGATGTGTCCTCTTGGGCTGAATCAAAAGACCAGCAGGTTGCAGAATCCGAGGTAGAAGGTATTTTTGGCCTCGAGCCGCAAAGCTACTTTCTCTTCTTTGGCGCTATTGAACCGAAGAAGAATGTTGGTCGTCTGGTCGAAGCCTTCCTGTCCGCGCACCTGGATGCGCGACTCGTCATTGTGGGCTCGCTCGCATGGAAGTCCGATGAGGAAATGAAACTCGTCAACGAGATACTCAAGGGGCGGCCGGAGCTTCGGCGGCGAATCAGCGTTTTTGACTACGTGCCGCGCGCATTTCTGATCAGCTTGATCCGGTCGGCCAAGGCCGTTGTCTTTCCCTCGCTATACGAGGGTTTCGGTCTTCCGGTGCTGGAGGCCATGCAACTTGGTACGCCGACGCTGTGTTCGACTGGCGGGGCATTGCCTGAGATTGCGGCGGATGCGAGCTTGTGTGTCGATCCCTATGACGTGGCCAGCATGGCTGGTGGGTTGCGGATGCTCGATCAAGATCGGGATTTGCGCCGGCAATTAAAGGAGAAGGGCATTGAGCGTGCTCGATTCTTTGAGCCGGACGCTTATAAGGCGCGGCTAAGCACGATGTACAGCCAGGTTTTGTAGAGTGTGCCTGGCGAACTGGTTGGAGTCGTCGCCAGCTTTGGCGCCCAGGAGCAGTTTTGTTGGTGACATTTAACACAGATACAATGTCTTTGTGGCTGGCGTGACGGGAGCCGGCATGCACTGGCCTGGCTGGGCGGTCCGGCGAATTGTGCTCTCGATGGACAAGTGAACGGTGCATCGAGCAGCTATCGTCGGCGCCTTTTGAGTGATTGGACTATCAATAAATGCAAAGTTTATATCGCGGGGTAGGACTGGCTGTTTTGATTGGCGTGATGAGCGGGCTGGGCGCCTGCTCGTCGTGGATATCCAACTCGGGCCCCAGTCGCGCGCAGGTGAACGACGCGGTAGCGGGCGGCAACCCGAATGGCATCCAGATTGTCGACGTGACCGATTCGGTTGCTCGCACGCTTTACGCAGAGCGGAACAACGCCGACTTTTCTTCGGTTCTGGGCACGAGCACCGCGTTTCAGCAGCAATTGGGGGTTGGCGACACAGTTGAAGTATCGATCTGGGAAGCGCCACCCGCTACGCTGTTTGGCGGAGGGGCGGCGGATACTTCGTCCGTTGGTGCGCCCAGCGGTGCTCGCGTAACCACATTGCCGTCTCAGATCGTTGATGGTTCCGGTGATATCAGCGTGCCGTTTGTTGGTGCAGTCCGCGCCGCCGGACGGACGCCGTCGCAATTGCAGGCCTATATCGCGGAGCGGCTCAAGAATATCGCGCACGATCCGCAGGTTTTGGTACGTCTGGCCAAGAATGAGACATCTTACGTCACCGTGGTGGGTGACGTGAGTGCCAGCACGCGGATGCCGCTGAGCGCTCGCGGCGAACGTGTGCTGGATGCGCTCGCAACGGCCGGCGGGGTCAAGCAGCCCGTGGACAAGATCATGATTCAGGTTACGCGCGGCGATACCGTGGCGGCTGAGCCTTTGCAGAGAGTGATCCGGGATCCGCGGCAGAATGTTCCACTTAAGGCGGGCGACGTCGTTACGGCATTATTCCAGCCCTACAGTTTCACGGCGCTTGGTGCGACAGGCAAGAACGAAGAAATCAACTTCGAGGCGCAGGGGATCACGCTGGCCCAGGCACTGGCTCGTTCGGGCGGACTGGATGACTCGCGTGCGAATGCGCGGGGTGTATTCATCTTCCGTTTTGAAGATCCCCAGGCGCTCAAGAATTGGCCCGATCAGCCGGTTCGTACTACCGTTGACGGCAAGGTTCCTGTGATCTATCGCATCGACCTTCGCGACCCGAACTCGTTCTTCGTTGCCCAGAGCTTCATGATGGACAACAGGGATCTGTTGTATGTGTCCAATGCGCCAGTGACGGAAATGCAGAAGGTGCTGAATCTCGTGTTCTCCGTGGTTTATCCGGTGGTGAATGGGGTACAGACGTTTAAGTAACGGCATGCTCATTGAGTTAATGTGCCTCGTGACGGTGCTTCACGAGGCACTTGAATGAACGACGATTTCCCTGGGGCGGTCTCGGTAAGACTGACGCAATCGGACAGGTGAAACGCTAAAAGAAACGGGAAGCGGGGTAGAGTGAGAGCGGAATCGCAGGTTTTTTCTGGACGTATTGTCTTTGATCACTTGCCCAAGACGGCCGGGCAAGCTGTCAACGCATGGCTTTTCAAAGCGCTGGGAAGCGGAAGTGTTACGTCTAATTTGATTGGCCGGCATCGAGAACTCATCCGCAATTACGGGGGAGAATACCCAGTAATTTCCGCTCATGTCGAGTTCGAGGGGAACGGATTCGATCCGAGGTATCAATATCTCACGTGTGTGCGGGAGCCTCTCGATCGGGCGCTTTCATGGATTTACTTTGTGCTCAAGAACCACGACGCGGTGCTGTTGCCCGGATTGTGGGACCAGGTCAGCAGGTTTGTGGAGCTTGATGGAAGTGTCCCTGATATGGAGGCGTTTGATCTCCTCGTTCCGTATATCAATAACCCCTACGTTAGTCATTTTTCTAAAATAACGGGCCATACATTTCGTACGGATGCCGAAAGGATTGATGTTGCCATTGAGAATATCCGGCAATACGATGTGTGGGGACTGTATGAGCGGCTACCTGATTTTCTGGCGGCAGTGGCATCTATCGTCGGAGTTCCTGCGCCGACTCATCTCCGACAAGTGAATGTCACGCGCTCTCGACCAAAGGCCGATGCAATTTCTTCAGGTCTTCGCGAGAAATTGGGTAAATACAATCAGCTTGATTTGGAATTTTATCGGCGATTGATGGAAATCTGGAGTGCCGAGCAGGACTATCGGGAATTTGACTGCGATTTGTCGGCTATAATCGCACCTTATAATCGGCCACCCGCTTATGAATATGATGCGGAAGAATTTTCTCTCATATCAGTTGATTTTGATGATTCTCTGATCCATTTGAGTGGTCAGCTTATAAAATTTGACATCTTTTTTTGCAGTTGTAATGCAAATGCAAAAGATCTTGAGTTGATCCTGGAGATTAGGGATGAGCGCGGTGGGTTGGCATCGTCCATAAATTGTGCTGACTTGGGTATGCGTCTATCCAGACTGATGGATGGGACTCATCGACTGCGCGGTCATTTGGCGGCAAATTTTCCAGAGGGTTTGTACTACGCGAGTCTTTCGGTTATTGGCAGTGGTATAGGAGAATTGGCGCCCCTCGCAAGATATGAGGGAATTTTCAAATTTTATATTGAAATACCTCGGCTGGGCACTGAGAGCGGTTACGTTAGCGCAGATTTGAACATCGATTGTATCGCTATTAATGATGCGCTGATCACCGAAATATCCGATGCTGCAGGGGATATTCGTAGCGAAGTAAATATCGGCCAGGTTGTTGTTGGTGAAACATGGGGGCTACCCGTAACCGTCAGAAATGGTTCCGATCAGACGTGGCGAGGAACGTATAGAAATCCAATCCTGCTGGAATGCGGTCGCCGCGACGGTAAGGGTAATTTGATTGTCGAGCCGGATGGGCAGACCCGTTTGCCTGGCGCAGGATTAGAGCCAGGTGAAAGCATCGAGGTGTTGTTGAATTTAATTGCTCCCGACGTGCCTGGGCGATATGAATTCGAGATCTGTCTTCGCCAAATAGGGCGCTGCCGATTCGACAGTTTGGGGTTCGAATTGCGCAAGCTATTGGTGGACGTCGTGGAAGACTCCGGCGAGAGAGAGTATCTGGCGTCGGATACTCGTCTGCTCACACAGTGCGGGAAACGTGCGGCCGGTGAAATCGTGAGTACGGGACAGGCGGGGTATCTATTGTTCGGACCGTATGTCGAACTGCGCTCGGGGTCGTATACGGCCACGTTAATCGGCACAATCGAGTCCGATGGATGCGGTATGACGATAGATGTATGCGCCCATCAGGGAACAACGGTCTTTGCCAGGAAGGATATGGTTGATGTCGGCCTCGATGGGCGGCTAGTTTCTGTCGATTTCGAATTGCCCGAAGTTGTAAGTGGAGTCGAGGTCCGACTCTGGGTTGCCGAGGCGAGTCGGATACAAGTTCACGCCCTGCACATAGCGCGTGCGGGTGCGCATGAGCGTCGAACCATGGAGGGTAATCTGGAGTGAGCATGGGACGTATCATCGCGATTGATGGACACAATCTTGCGTTGCAGCGCGGAACGGGAGTCGCTACTTACGCGAAGAATCTCGCGGACAATATTAGTGGCATTGGATGGAATGCCTGGACACTATATGGTGCGCCCATATCCGATAACCAGAATCCGATGCTTCGCGAGGTTTCCTTCATTGATTATCTGGGAGGGGCTGCGCAGAGACGCGGGCGGTTGGAGAGCATTCGCAGAGAGGCGGTGGGATCCATGCGCTCGCCGTTTGGCTATTCGGCGATGGAAATTCCTCTAAGTGGCATGGTGGAGGTTCGTCGTTTCGATAGTCGGTTGCCTAAGAACGCGCGAGTATTCAACGTCAATGACCTATTCTCGGTAGCGAGCAGTCATTTCAAAAGATATGGGAAATTCTTGAGCGTCCGCTTTCCGGAGAAGCCCAGCATCATGCACTGGACATATCCGTTGCCAGTTAGGGTGGACGGAGTGCCGAATATCTATACGCTTCACGATCTGGTTCCGTTAAAGCTGCCTTACACGACGCTTGACGACAAGCGCTACTATCAGCAACTTATCAAGGGTTGTATTGAATATGGCGATCATATCTGCACAGTTTCGGAGAAATCGAAGGAGGATATTATTCATTTCTTCGGTGAGGCTGATGGGAAGGTGACCAATACCTACCAGTCTGTCGATACGTCCGGGGCTTCTGCAATGAAGTCCATAGAGGAGGCAGAATTGGAAGTAGAGGGTATCTACGGACTTGAGCCGTACAGCTATTTTCTGTTTTTTGGCGCAATCGAGCCTAAGAAGAATGTCGGTCGATTGGTGGAGGCATATCTCTCTTCGCGGAAGAATGCAAAACTGGTGATCGTTGGGGCGCTAGCCTGGAAAGCAAGGGAAGAAACCAGGCTGCTCGAGGGTATTGGAAAATATGAATCGCCTATGGGTAAAAATATCCGGGTTTTCGATTATGCGCCTCGAACCTTTTTGATGAGCCTGATTCGATGTGCAAAAGCGGTTGTATTTCCATCTCTGTATGAAGGGTTTGGATTGCCATTGTTGGAAGCTATGCAACTCGGAATTCCGACTTTGTGCTCCAATGGCGGATCTTTGTCTGAAATCGCCGCAAATGCGAGCATGACAGTCGATCCCTATGATGTTTCGGGAATGGCTCGCGCGCTGGAGCGAATGGACGTTGATGCAGATTTACGCTCTTCGCTTGCAAGTTTGGGGTTGAATCGGGCAAAAGAATTTAGCTCGGAAAATTATAGGGCTCGATTAAAGGAGATGTACGACTCATTGCTCTGACGGCAATTGAGCGATAGAACGCTGACTCGGAAATTTTCCGGATCGAATGATGCGTGGTGCAGGTTCATGATTGAATCGAGAGCCACCTGGTTGAAATTATTTAAATCCCTGATGGATTGCAGTTGGTATCTCGCCGTTCAGGTATGGTGCGTTGGCCGCCACTCAATTCGGATCGATATGCTTACGAACACGATTTTACGTAACAAAGCACGAAATGCTGCGCGCAGTGGGAAGTGGGATTTGGCGGCTAGCTACTATCAGAAGCTCTGCCGAGGACGCTTCAATAAGATAAGCGACGCGATTCAGTTCGGACATGCCTTGAAGGAGGCCGGCGACATTGAGGGGGCGTTGGCTGTGTATTTGCGGACAGCGGATCTTCATCGACATTCGGTGGATGCGCAGCGGCAAGCGGGATTGTTTCTGCGACGCCTGGGGCGCCACACTGACGCTGCTTCCTACTTTGCACGTGCACTTGTGCTTGATAGCAATCTCGTCGACGTTCAGCATGAGTTGCGCGATATCGGTATTAAAGACGCCGAGAAGTTGGACGCGATAACGCTGAAGGGCGCGTTGATTGGCAGTGAGCAACCTATCAAGCCGATTGGGGCCTTTGCACGTTTGTTCATGAGCGCCGCACTCGGGCAGGCGAGAGCCTCGTCTAGGCGGAGAGATTGGCTTGGGGCCGAGCGTGCGTACCGTGCGGTCATCAAGCGGGTACCGGGACAACCTCGGCTTCTGACCCAGCTTGGTCACGCCTTACGTGAGCAAGGTAAATCGGCCGAGGCCCTGTCCGTGTACAGACGGGCGCTACTGCTCACCCCGAGGGATCCTGATCCATATATTCATATGGGCCACGCGCTTAAACACCTCGGGCGAAACGAAGCTGCCTTGGACGCCTATCTGACCTCCTGGCGTCTCCGACCGGGGCAGCCGGAGGTACGAGGCGAGATTCGCGCTTTGAGGGCGGATTTCTCCGGCGATGATCTGCAGGCCTCAGGTGGCACGCAGGAAAGTAACGCCACTATTATCGAGCGCGTTGTACAGATCGAACGATCGCAGCTTGCCGAAGAACCGTGGCTAGATCGCAAGCAGAGGGTGATTTTCAAGTACCTCTCCGGTTCTCTGGCTTACAAGGAATAGACTATTCATGCGTATCGTTATTGATCTTCAGTCGTGCCAGAACGGCAGCCGTCATCGTGGCATCGGTCGCTATGCCATGAGCCTCGCAAAGGCAATGATCCGTGCTGGTGCAGGGCATGAGTTCTTGATTTTCTTGACAGATCGTTTTCCACAGACCATCGAGTCGATCCGCAAGGAGTTGGACGGCTACGTTTCTCAAGATGCGATTCTCGTATGCAGCTTGTTCGAGGGAACGACGGCAGCCGATCCGAATAACGCATGGCGCAACCGGGCAGCTGAGGTGCTGCGATCGGCATTTATTGCGCGACTGACGCCGGATATGGTGTTTATCCCAAGTCTTTTCGAGGGGTTCTGGGATAACACGGTGGTTTCTGTGGATCCTGCGTCCTACCCAACTGCGGTAACGCTGCACGACCTGATTCCTCTCGAGGAACCTGAACGCTATATTCCCGCCCGTAACGATCAAGATGCCTATTTGCGTCGGTTAAGGGACGCGAAGCGTGCCGACTTGGTGATTGCAATTTCCTCCTTTGTTGCTGAAGAAGCACGGAGGCGCATGGCCGCCGATCCAGACAGAGTGGTCGTTGCACTCAACGGGATTGACGAGCGCTTCAGACCTCCCGCGCCGGGAAGCGTTAATCGAACCGAATTGATGAAGCGGACCGGGATCAGACGTCCTTTCGTTTTCAACACTAGTCCGCTTGAATATAGAAAGAATCTGGAAGGATTGATCGCGTCCTATGCCTCTATGTCGAAGGCAGTGCGCGAAGGACATCAACTGGTCATCGCTGGCAAGATGGATGACTACGCCAGGAAGTACCTCAACGATTTGGCCGCGGCAGAAGGATTGCCAGCGGATACGATCGTGCTGCCCGGCTATGTATCCGATGACGATTTGATCGCTTTGTACTCGGAATGCGCTCTATTTGCCTTTCCTTCATGGAGCGAGGGTTTTGGCCTTCCACCATTGGAGGCCATGGCATGCGGAGCACCAGTTATTGTTGCGAATACAACTTCGTTGCCTGAGGTCGTGGGTAGGGAAGATATGCAGGCCGATCCCTCCAATCCGCCCGCAATGGGCTTGGCCATGGAGCGCGTGTTGACCGACCCGGCTTTGCGCGAGGAACTGATCGCATTCGGAATTGAGCGATCAAAGGAATTTACCTGGGAGCGCCCGGCTCGGGAAATTCTCGCTTCGTTTGCGCGGGTATATCAAGATCGTGTGCAGCGCAAATCTGTCGACATAGCGATACCCGCTCGGCCACATGTTGCGTTCGTTTGCTCACGGATGGATGCTGGAAGTCATGTAGTGGGGCGTTTTACCGGGTTGATCTCGGCGCTTGCGCGTGTTTGTGACGTCACGCTGGTTTCTCCGGGAACACCTCCGTCCGATCGTTGGGCCGCCGCGCAAGTCGAATGGCGCGAATTGGGCTGGCTGGACTGGCATGCTTCGCGTGTCGACGAGATTATTTATGCCGGCGATAAATTCAGCGCCGCTGAATTCGCCCACGTTATAGCAGCGCATCCTGGTATTTATCTGGAACTCGATGCGATTGACCGTGTAGACGGTATTCAATCTGAACTGTCTGTTTCTGTTCAAAGAGATATCGTTGCCCATGCTGGGATCGGTGGGATTCTCGAGGCCGCTACGCAACCGCAGAATGCTGTGCATTGGCATACCGTGACCGGAACCAGTGTTCGTCAATCGGCCAAGTTGATGCTGAAGGAAGGTGACGACGGGTTGCCTTATTTGCCGCTATTTGGAGATAGGTTGGCCGCGGATCGCTATCGCGAGGTTGTCGGTGTGCCCAGCGGTGCTCCGCTTTTGATTGCGATTGTCGGCAAGAATGAGACGGCTGGCGAGCTCACGACTGCTTTTCGCTCTGTGGCGACCTCGGAGGTCGATGCTCATTTCGTTGTTCATGTCGTGGATGACTCATCTGAGGACAAGTCCGAGCCTTCGGTACTGCATATGCAGGGGCGCATCCGGCGGGTTAAGGGCGGTTTGGGGATGCACTACCGCGGCATTTTCTCAGCGGCGGATCTGTTGCTGATAGGGGGTGATATTTCCTCCACACTTGCCGAGCGATGCATGGTGGATGCGTCGGGTCTCAAGATTAAGGTTGTTTCGCAAGGCGAAGGCCGTCACGATGTGGCTGGTGAAATGCTCGGTGTGTTGGCAAGCGTGCGAGACGGCGGCCAGCGCCCTGCGGCACTAATTGCTCCGGTCGACCCACAACCGGTTGAGGTATGGGTAGACAAGATCTTGGCATCTTTGGCGACTATTGCGCGTCGTCGTCCGTCGCAGCTTGATTTTGTTGAAAAGAATCTTCCGGGTAGCGTCCGTAACAAGCGAGCCGATTCCCGGGACCTCGGCCTTGTTTCGATTGCCTTGGCCAATAACCTCGTATTTGAGCGCGAACCTCTGACGTGTATCGATATTACGGCCTATGCTGCACCGGGATCGATACGACGCCTGGATTGGGCAACGCGGCAGAAATTGCTGGCGTTGATCGCGCGTGGCGAAAGAAATGTTTGCGCCGTTTTTTTCGAAGATGGCAAGTTCATTGTCGCCAACCAGTTCCTGGCGAGCTTGGTGGGCGTGCGCGACTTTTATCTTCCCGACGAAGTTCTGGTCGTTCGTCCGAGCGACCGCGTTATCGGGTTGGACTACCTGCACTCTTTCGCACCAGTATCGATGACTGCGTTGAAGGAGTTGCAGTCTCGCGGCGCCGTAATTATGTACGCGGCCACTGGAAACGCTGCCCGTTCGGGGGGCAACGAGGAGGTGCTTGCGGACCTTGTTCATGTCTGGGCGAATGAGGCCGTGTTCAATGTCGCTCGTCGAGTGGCTGTACCCTCGTCCACTGGCGCGCGGACGTCTGCCGGGCATGCGTTGATGAGCGTGATGCACTCGGCGATTGCGGCGAATATGCCGCTCGAGGTGCTTGCGCTCGACGGCACGCCGGACAGTGAGACGAACTCGGTGTCGTCTGGTGCCTTTGTGCGCGCTGATGTTTCGGCCGCAGTGGAATCGACAATTTCACGCCTGTCGGAAGAAGACAAGGCAGGGGAAGGTAGAGCGGGAACAGCGACTCCTGTTCATGAATACACGGTCATGGGACACCTGCTCGGAAGTTATAGTCTCGCGATCATTAACCGCGCGGTTGCTACGACATTGGAGCGAGCTTCGCCGGGACATACGCATTACCTTCCCTACGAAACGGATCCGATTTACCACACGGAAGGCGTTCCTCCGAATGAGCAGCCGTTAATGATCGAGCTGTGCGAACGGCCTCGTCCGAATCAAGACCATGAGATTGTCATTAGTCAGCATTGGCCCATCATGCCTCCCAAGGGGCAACCCAGTCTGGCGCTCGCATTGTTCCCTTGGGAGGAAAGCCATGTTCCTGCCGGGATTGTGCAGACGCTGGCCGATGGCTTCGACGCGGTCATAGCGCCGGCGCAGTGTGTTACGGATGCACTAAGCGTGTCGGGTCTGCGGCTGCCTGCCGCGACGATCGGTCAGCCAGTCGATCTGGCTCCGTTCCATCGGATTGCACGTGACAGGCCGGCGAGGCCAATTCGCCGGTTCCTGCATATTTCCTCGTGCTTCCCACGCAAGGGCATCGATGTGTTGCTGGCGGCTTGGGCGAGGGCGTTTGTGTGCAGTGACGATGTCGTGCTGGTCATCAAAACGTTCCCTAATCCGCACAACAATGTCGAACAGCAATTGGCGGCATTGCGGCAGCAATATCCCGATATGGCGCCTGTCGAGGTGGTGAATCGCGACGCTGACCGGGATGAAATGCCGTCTTTCTATGCTGACGCCGACGCGATGGTGTTGCCGTCTCGAGGAGAGGGCTATAACCTGCCGGCTCTTGAGGCAATGACAGCAGGGTTGCCGTTGATCGTAACCGGGCATGGCGGGCATCGAGACTTCTGCGGGCCGGACCAGGCACGCATGATTCAGTTCCGATTCGACCGTTCAGCGAGTCATGTCACGGGTAGCCATTCAATGTGGGTTGAACCTGATGTCGACGATCTGGTTGCTGCGCTACGTGAACACGCGGATCCAGCCAATTTGGCTGTCATAGAGCGCCGCCGCCAAAATGCGCTGACGGCAGCGAATGTCGAAGGGGATGCTGACGCATGGGTAGGTCGTTTCAATGGGATGGTAGGTGCTCTGCTGAAGCCGCAAGATCTGCGGAGTCCCAAACTAGGCTGGGTCAGTACTTGGGCAATTCAGTGTGGCATTGCTCAATATTCCGGCTACTTGCTGGATCGAATGAGCGAGGATCAGCAGAAGAACACGACGATTCTTTGTGATTTCCGCACGAAGACTCCCGTCAGGCTGAACGAAGGGGAACTCGCTTATTCCCCGGCCTGGCAATTCATTGGCGATAAGGCGCGAGAGATTGTTCAGGCTGGTCAGGACCGAAAGGTCGAGGCGCTTGTCATTCAACATCAGGACGGTTTGATTTCGTGGGAGCAACTTGGTCGCATTGGCAATGATCCCGATTTGCAGGCCTTCGTGTCGGTCGTCGTGCTGCACAATGCACGCAACCTGCGACGAGTAGGCGGTGAAGAGGCGGCGATGGTCATAGAGGGGTTGTCCAAGATGACGCGCGTTCTCGTGCATAACATCGACGACATGAATTTCCTCCTGAACCTCGGCTTGCGACGCAACCTCGGGCTCTTCCCGCATGGTGCCTTCACGCCCCGGCAGACGCCGTGGCCGCGCCTGATCGGACCAAGCGACGCCCCGATCATCGGCTGCCATGGTTTCTTCTTCCGTCATAAGGGTATTGATAAACTGATCCGCGCGGCAGCCGCTTTGCGACGCGAGTGGCCCGGACTGAGGCTAAGGTTAGTCAATGCTCGTTTCCCCGGTGCCGAACACGATCGGACGATCGACGAATGCCGGGCGATTGCACGTGAAGTCGGCATGGAGGACGCAATCGACTGGCATCTCGACTTCCTGCCCGTAGAGGAAATCGAACGTTTGCTGGCGGGGTGTGATCTGATCGCGTTGCCATACAACGAGAGTGACGACTCGGCGAGCGGCGCGGTGCGAACCGTCATGGCTACGATGGTTCCACTCGTAGCAACGCGTGTCCAGATTTTTGCAGAACTGGGAAGTGCTGCTGCCTGGGCGAACAATAACGATCCGGACGAATTGGTGCGTACTATTACGTCTTTGCTCAAGAGCCCAGAGAAGCGTCGCGAGATACAGGCTGGCATGCATAGCTGGTTGGCGGCGCATGATTGGCAGCGCATGGCGACAACTCTGGAGGATATGATCTACGGTTTGGTACGGCAGAAACGTTTGGGCTGGGGAAGTCCGAGAAACAATGTCGGCTAATACGACGGATTTGAGCGGGGCGCCGGTATCTTGGGCTGGCGCTCGCTTTGCGAGATTTCAAGCGATTTCTTGCCATGATATGTGGAGCTTCATTGCTGAAGCGTACAAGTGAATGTCTTGGCGCGTTGACGAAATACATGCATTCACCCCACTGATGGGTAGATGAACAGGATGCCAGAATGACCAAATTTCATGTGGAAAGTATTAGAAGGGACACTGATAAGAAGCGAAAAGTGCTTCTTCTGGGTACCTGTACGATGGAAGCGGTGACGGGGGGAGCGTCCGGGAGGATTCAGTTCGATCACTATCTCTTCGAGAGCTATAGGCATTCACCGATGCCGAGTGTGAATTTTGAGGAATATGACGCGATCGTAGTGCAGCCGACGCTGCGACACCTGTTCCATCAGGCCAGTTTCCCTCGCGAAGGTGTCAAGGCGAGCGACGTGGCATGGACCCGCTTGAATTCTGAAGAAGAGGCTGCGGCTTACATTCAAAGTTGCGGTGATGCGCTGGCATCGGTCATGGAGAAGTTCACCGAAATCGCGGCGAAGCGGCGGGTTCTCTTCTTTTCGATCGTGGAACCACATCGGAATTACTTGGGTGACCTGCTGAGCCCGTACAGTCTCATGAACCCCGCATCGATTGTTCGCGAGATCAATAAGCGCATGTCCGAGGAAACTTGCGCTCGGAGCGGCTTTCATTTCGTCGATATCAACGACATATTGTCCGCGAAAGGACGCGAGAATATCCACGACGGCTACACAAGCCATATGTCCCATGCGAGCTATATGTATGTCGGACACGATTCCTGGGACAGCAATCGTGTCCAGGGGCCGATGTGCCGCTCGGAACTCTATGATGTGAAGAGAGGGCGGGAGGAAACGATTCCTGCACTCGGGGAACGTATTTCAGACGTACTCGATGTGCTGGAGCAGCGAGACCAGGTAAAGATCATCATTGTCGACCTGGACGACACGCTCTGGAGAGGCATTGCAGCCGACGAAGACAAAGCCGGTTGGGAGTTCAGCGAAGGCTGGCCCTTGGGCTTTGTGGAGGCACTGCTCGTATATAAGAAGCGCGGTGGCTTGCTCGCCATTTGCAGCAAAAACGATCATGCTTTTATTGAAGGGCGATTCGAACATCTCGTCAGCGGTGTTATTTCGTTGAGTGATTTTGCTTCGGTCAAGATAAATTTTGATCCGAAGTCGAAGAATATTTCAGAGATTCTTTCGGAGGTGAATCTCCTCCCGGAGAACGCATTATTTATTGATGATAATCCTCGAGAGATCGATGAGGTCAAGAATTCATTTCCGACACTGAGAACACTTTCGAAGGCGTATTTTGGGTGGAGGGAATTCATCATCAGTAGCCCGACCACGCAAGTGTCGACGATTACGAATGAATCTGCCAATCGCACGACAACGATTCGGGCCAAGATACTCCGCGACACCGAAGAAAAGACGATGAGCCGGGACGAATGGCTCGCTGCACTTCAGGTGCGATGCGAGACGGTTGTCATTGACAGCGTGGAACACGAGAATTTTTCTCGTGCTTTTGAACTCCTGAACAAGACAAACCAGTTCAACACGACGGGAAGGCGCTGGAGCCTTGGCGAAGCGCAGGATCTATTCGGTCGGGACGGCCGTATGGTCGCCATGTTTGTTCGCGACAAGCATGTCGATAACGGTCTCGTCGGCCTTGCCCTCGTTTGTCAAGACGAGTTCATTCAAACTGTCCTTTCCTGCCGGGTATTCAATCTGGACGTTGAACTGTATCTTGGCCATATCGTGCTTTCGGAGATGCTTTCCGCATATCCCTCAGTTCATGCCAGCTTCGTGGATACCGGTCGAAACAAATCTAGCTTCGATTATTATGATCGACTTGGGTTTGCCAAATTAAACGAGCGCTACGAGACGAATTCCGTGCCGCAGGTGCCGGAATGGATTAATGCAGAAAATAATTGACCGTCTCAGATAATTTCGAATTTTCTGAAAATTTTGGCTTTATTATAAGGAATTTGATTGGTGGACGTTTCAAATAACTCTCCCTCTTCGTCTCAGGTTGCGGAGACGAGCGGATGGATTGCCAAAATTAAAGGGATTAACAAGCTTTTTGCCATTACGGTGCTTATCCCTACGGCGTTGGCGACGATATATTATGGACTGATTGCGTCGGACGTTTACGTCTCGGAGTCCCGTTTCGTTGTGCGTAGTGCTCAGCAACAACCGCAGTTGAGTGCGTTCGGCGCATTGCTCTCGGGCAGCGGCTTTTCCCGATCGGGTGATGATGTTTACTCGGTAATTGATTATATCGAGTCCCGCGACGCGCTTAAGGAATTGAACAAGGATAATTTTATCCTGAATCGTTATTCGAGGCAGGGTGATTTCGTTAGCCAGTTCCACGCCGGGTTGGACGGCAGCTTCGAGGCACTGTGGCGCTATTACAGTAAGAGTATCGTCAAAATTGATACCGACACTGCGTCCGGAATTACTATCCTTCAAGTGCGCGCATATACTGCAAATGATGCGTCGAATATAAACGCTTTACTTGTCCGGATGGCGGAGCGCCTTATCAACAGGATGAATGCGCGTGCGGCATCCGACACAGTGGATTTTGCACAGAAAGAGGTTGATGATGCGGCTCAAAAGGCCAAAGAGGCAGCGCTGGCACTAGCCGCATACCGAAATTCTCACTCCGTTTTCGATCCAGATCGACAATCGGCGCTGCGTTTGCAGCAGGTCGCAACATTGCAGGCACAATTGTTCTCGACACAGTCTCAATTGTCCCAGCTTGAGTCGATTTCTCCGCAGAATCCGCAGATTCCCGCGCTCAAGACGAATATCGCTTCGATTCAGAAGCAGATCGAAGCGATGACCGAATCCGTAGCGGGTACGCAGGATTCCTTTTCGCAGAAGATGACCGCTTACGAACGGCTGCAACTGGACTCTCAATTTGCTGACAAGCAACTTGCGTCAGCCATGGCGGCTCTGCAAAGTGCCAGAGGGGAGGCTGAAAGGAAACAACTATATCTGGAAGAGCTGGTGCAACCCAATACTCCGGATATTGCGATTGAACCCAAGAGACTACGCGGTATTGCAACAGTATTTGCGCTTGGACTCATCTGCTGGGGCACTCTGAGTTTGCTGATCGCAAGTATCCAAGAGCATAGAGATTGAATTATGACTATTGGCTATGCAGGAACGAGCCTCTATCGGTCGTTGCAAATTCAGACGCGAATCGTGTTTGCGCTAATTATGCGCGAGATCATCACGCGTTATGGACGCCACAATATTGGATTCGCTTGGCTCTTTGCGGAGCCAATGTTGTTTACTTCCGGCATTGTGGCGTTATGGAGTACTTTGAAAGAAGGAAGCGCTACGCATAATATTAATATCGTGGCGTATGCAATTACGAGCTATTCAACGGTTCTAGTCTGGCGGAACACCATCGGCCGTTGCACTATGGCCATTGTTCCAAACATGTCGTTGCTGGTGCATCGAAATGTACGACCGATTGACTTCTTTATTGCGAGAATCGTGCTGGAGATCGCCGGAGCCAGCCTCTCTGCTTTCGCCATGCTTTCGATTTTTATTGCATTGGGAGTGATTCCACCTCCGGTGGATGTGCTCACTATGATTAAAGGTTGGTTAATTTTGTGCTGGTATGCTGCCGCGCTCGGATTTCTGATTGGAGGGCTCAGCGAGTATAGCGATCTGGTCGAGAGGTTGTGGCACCCGATAGCTTATTTTCAGTTACCGCTTTCGGGTGCATTCGCGATGGCAGCTTGGCTGCCCGAGAATTTTCGACGTATCGTTCTTATGTTTCCTGCGCCAAACGCAGTGGAGGTTTTTCGCCTGGGGTATTTTGGGGATGTTGTGCGCCCATATTATAACCTTCCGTACACATGTACTATCTGCCTTATTCTTACCTGGCTTGGATTGCTCGTGGTTAGGGGGGCATCCACAAGGCTCGACGCGAAATGATTGCTCTGCATGATCTGAATAAGTATTACCGGACGCGAGCGGGGCGTCGTCATATCCTGAAGAACGTTTCTTTCTCGATAGATAAGGGTGAGCGAGTTGGCGTTCTCGGCAGGAACGGATCGGGAAAGTCAACATTGATTCGCCTGATCAGTGGGGCGGAGTTGCCTTCGTCTGGTCATATTGAAAGAAACATGTCGGTTTCCTGGCCTCTGGCCTTCAGTGGCGGATTCCAGGGGAGTTTGACGGGATTCGATAACATACGGTTCGTATGCCGAGTGTACGATGCCGATTATCGCGGTGTACTCCCATTTATAGAGGATTTTACGGAGTTAGGGCAATATCTGCGGGAACCGGTGAAAACCTACTCCGCTGGGATGACAGCGCGCCTCGCATTTGCGCTATCGATGGCAATCGAGTTTGATTGCTTTCTCATTGATGAGGTGATTGCAGTTGGGGATTCGAATTTTCATCGAAAATGCCACCAAGAGCTCTTTGAGAAACGGAGTGATCGAGCGATGATAATTGTCTCACACGATCCTCATTTGATCAGGGAGCACTGCACGAGAGCATCTGTGCTCCGTGACGGAAGGCTACATCATTTCCCTTCGATCGACGAGGCATATAATTTTTACGAAAGCCAGTGATGGATTGAGGCTATTTACTTCTTCGAAGGATGAGCGCGCAATTCACCGAACTACTACTAGCACCTGCTCGCCTGGGCTGGAAATATTTAGATTAATTTCAAGGGATCGCGATGCCCATAAATTATCCGAGCGCTTCCGCCGAAACGTTGGGTAAGTTTTCGAGGAAGTTCAGGCTTGCTGTTATCGGTCAATGCTCCGTCGGTCCGTTGGTGGATAAATTCGCCTCAGACGTTGTTGCAGATCACTATTTGATTGAGTCGCGACCTTATTCTTTGCCGCCGGATATCGAATACTCGATATATGACGGAATCGTTATTGCCTTGACCCTGCGGCATATCCTCGAGCATACTCCTTCGTTTGATGGAGGGAGCGGTGGCTCGGAGATTCAATGGGCGCGCTTGATTGGTCGTCCTGGAATGGCTGATTATTTTGAGCACTGTGCCGCTAATATAAAAGAGAGAGTTCTTTCTTACAAGGCAATCGCCGTGTCGAAGCCCTGTATATTTCTTACATTCATGGAGCCGAGGCAGAATTTTGTTGGTGTTCTCTCAAAGAAATATACACTTGATAATCCGGGTCACTTTGTTAGGGAACTGAATAGGGTCCTTGAGGAGTGCGTCTCCGATCTGTCGCTGGGTTATTGCATCGATATAAATGAGGCGGTGAATTCAGTCGGAAGATCTGGCGTGCAGGATGATATATTCTGGCACATCGGGCATGCCTCATATCAGGCGGATGAATATATTACTGCATCGGAAGATAACGAGCGTCTGCAATTATCTGTGCCTCCTAGTGCAATGTATTCCGCATCTGATCGAATTTCAGAGGCCCAGAGTTACATTGCAGAGAGAATCATAGATGCATTGCGAATTATCAATAAAATTGACTCGATAAAATTAATCGTTGTAGACCTCGACGACACGATGTGGCGGGGTGTTGCCGCTGATAGTGATCGACCGAAGTGGCAGTTGACCGAGGGCTGGCCAAAGGGGCTCGCGGAAGCATTGCTGATATTCAAGGCGCGTGGCGGGATGCTCGCTATTTGCAGCAAAAACGATGATGAACCGACAAGAGAACGATTTGCCGAGATGATGGGGAATAGTATGAAACTCTCGGATTTCGTGTCTGTTCAGATAAATTTTGAAACAAAATCCTCCAATATTCAAAGAATATTGGGGGATGTGAACGTTTTGCCGGGAAATGTTCTTTTTATTGATGATAATCCACGCGAAGTTGAAGAGGTAATTCGGGTTTTTCCGGAAATTCGTGTGCTTTCGAGGCAGCACTATGATTGGCGGCGAGTTGTCCTGATGGCCCCCGAGTTACAGGTGGAGAGAATTTCCTCTGAATCTTTGCGGAGAACTGAGTCCGTGCAGGCAGCAATTACGCGTCGGAACGTAGATCAAACCATTTCCAGAGAGGAGTGGATTAAATCACTGGAGATTCGACAGTGGCACGTAATAGTTGACTCGGTAAATCATGATAATTTCGCCCGAGCTTCAGAGTTGATTAATAAAACTAACCAGTTTAATACTACTGGTAAGCGCTGGCAGGCCCATGATTTTGTGGAATTTTTTTCTGCGGGCGGTATTATTGTTTGCGCATTTTCCCGCGATCGTCTTGTGGAGAATGGATTGATTGGTGCCACGATGATTTTGGGTAGGGAAATAATTCAGGTCGTTCTATCCTGCAGGGTTTTTGGGTTTGATGTTGAGAAGGCCATGCTGAGATTTTCAATGGAAAGCATCAGGGCTGGTGAGAGACCGGTTAAAGCGATTGTAATGAATACTGGTAAGAACCATACATGCCACGATTTCTTTATAAAAAATAATTTCCTGGAAATCGAGGCCGGGACTTTTGAGTCAACACAATTTCCGGACTATCCAGCCTGGATAAGTCTCGATTCGTAACCAGACGATCTACGGTGCCGCAAGTTGATGCGTTCGTTGGCTTGGCGGGTATCCGGAACAATGATCAGGATATGCCAGTAGTTGCAGATTGGCTGTTGCGAATGAAGAAGATGTTCAGGTAAGCCTGGATTTCATTGTGATTTTTTGATGTGCTCTCCTCTTGGACTGAAAGAACTTTCCAATGCTGCTTAAGACTTCCGGACAGGCTCGCTGTGCGAGAAATGCGCCTCGGGGGTGGTCGGTATGTAAATTCAGACAGTTCGGTCATTTTTACATGCGACGCCTCCTTCCAGTCCAACTGGGTAGAATTTTGCAGTTTTTCGGTCGGTTCTGGACCGCCCGGATCACGCAGCACCGTTCAATTCTGGATAGTAATTTTTATAGTGCTAGCTTTATTGGTCTATTCAAGTGGCGCGGCTGCGAAACCAGGATTGCGCGTACGACTGCTGGGCCCCTCGTCGATACTACCGGTATACCGGCCGGGAGATTTCACAGATGAGTAATAGGGCAACTCCTCCCCGGCATATTGCCATTACCGGCGCCAGCGCGGGCCTCGGCCGCGCACTCGCGCTTGCTTACGCATGCCCGGGAGTCGTACTTGGTCTGAGCGGCCGTGACGCGAATCGTCTTGAAGCGAGTGCCACCGACTGCCGCGCCCGCGGCGCAACGGTTGTTACCGCAACGGTCGATGTTCGCGACGCCGCTGCCATGCAGAGCTGGCTTGATCAATTCGATGCCACTCACCCCATCGACCTTTTGATTGCCAACGCCGGTGCATCGAGTACCTTGGCTCATCCCTCTGAGTGGGAGACACGCGAATGCACGACATCAATCGTCGATACGAATTTCTACGGCGCGATGCATGCTGTTCTTCCCGTCGTCGATCGCATGCGTACGCGTGGCCGCGGCCAGATTGCGCTGATCAGCTCGATTGCAGCGCTTCGCGGTATGGCGATTTCTCCAGCTTATTGTGCAAGTAAGGCGGCGCTGAAGGCTTGGGGTGATTCGGTACGTCCACTGCTTGCGCGAGACGGCATTCGGTTGTCGGTTATATTGCCAGGCTTCATAAAGACGGCGATGAGCGACGCCTTTCCCGGTGAAAGGAAACTCCTATGGTCGGCCGAAAAGGCAGCACATCATATCCGGCGGGGACTTGCCGCCCGGCGCGCGGAGATTGCTTTTCCAGGCTTGCTTGCCTTCGGCACGCGCTTGTTGCCTCTGCTGCCGCCCTCTATTGCAGACGCGATTCTGCGTCGCCTGTCGTACGTGCCTCGCGAAGGGAGGTAACGTGCTGCTTTCGCTCGAGTGCGTGTTTGCCGCTGTCATCGGCCTGTCATGTGTCACCGAGAGGTGCGTGGCCCGGGGGGGGCGGCTCAATGGTCTCGTGGCGCAGGCACCCCAGCTCGTGAGTACTCTATTCGTAGTCGGCGGTTCAACCGCCTTCGACACGGTACATTTCTCAGGTTCAAGGGCTCGACGGCGTAAAGTTCCTTTGCTCGCAAGCACATTTACCACGCTAGAATCTATGCGTTCGAAAATGCGACACACACTCGTCTATATATATCCGGTTCAGGTAGCCTCGACCGTATAATCATGGCTGCATGACAGAAATTGTTTGCTGCTTCCTTTTTTCTCTGCCATGGCGACGGCCCTACCGAGCAGGTGTACCGCGATCGTGGCGAAGCAGGCGCAGCTGCGTGCGGTCATCCATTGGGCAAAGATTCTGGCTAGGCGATTTTTCGGCGTATCTGAGCCGGGCCATGATCGGGTGTCGGCTTGCGCGCCTGCGCGAAGATTGTGGCGATACAGTCGTGTGCTTACATAGGGATATATTCCCGCTTTACCCGATGTATTCGATCGGCCCGGCAACGTACCGGGCCAAAGCTATTACTTCATCTGGTGGAAGCCCGGAGGCCGGTCCGCCAGGAAGCAAGACAGAGCCGTCGAGAACCTTGGCACCGCATTGCTCCACGTCGTGGCCGCAAGTGGGCGCGGGAGTTTCGGCAGGCGCGTCGGAGAGAACACCGCAGCTATGAATAACACGAAAATTGCAATTGTCGGCATGTCGTGCCGATTCCCGGGTGGGGTTACGGGACCGGAAGAATTCTGGCGTCTGCTCGAAAGCGAGCGCGACGTCGTGACACAAGTTCCCGCCGAGCGTTTCGGCACGGAGTTCTATCAGCATCCGTCAAAGCGCGAGCCCGGTAAGGCGTACACCTTTGCGGCCGGCGTGCTCGACAACGTCTCCGGTTTCGACGCGGACTTCTTCGGCATTTCGCCGCGTGAAGCCACGCAGATGGACCCCCAGCAGCGTCTCCTGCTCGAACTGACCTGGGAGGCCTTCGAGGATGCGGGCGTGCGTCCGCGAGACATGCGCGGGCACAATTGCGGGGTTTACGTCGGCGTCGCCAGTACCGACTACGCCAACCGCAGCATGGACGACCTCAATTCGGTCGATCCGTATTCGGCCACGGGCAACACGCTTAGCATCGCGTCGAATCGCATTTCCTATCTGTTTGATTTGCGCGGCCCCAGCATGTCGATCGATACGGCATGTTCGTCGTCGCTCGTAGCGCTGCACCAGGCCGTGAGCGCGCTGCAGGCCGGCGATATCGACGTGGCGCTCGCCGGCGGCGTGAATCTGCTGCTGCATCCTTTCGGGTTTGTGGGCTTTTCGAAGGCGTCGATGCTGTCGCCGCGCGGACGTTGTCGTGCGTTCGACGCGACGGGCGACGGCTACGTGCGTGCCGAGGGTGGCGCGGTTGTCGTGCTGAAGACGCTTGAGCGTGCGCTCGCGGACGGCGACGTCATTCATGCCGTTGTCGCTGGAACCGGTGTCAATTCAGACGGCTTCTCGCAGGGAGGCATCAGCGTGCCGGGCGCGGCCACGCAGGCCGCTCTGCTACGCAAGGTTTACGAGCGTGCCGGGATCGATCCGCACACGGTCGACTATCTCGAGGCACACGGCACCGGCACGGCGGTGGGCGATCCAATCGAGGCGCGTGCACTGATCGAGGTCGCGGGTGCGGGTCGTCCCGCGAACCAGCCGCTTTTGATCGGTTCTGTGAAAACCAACATCGGCCACCTCGAAACGGCTTCAGGTATGGCGGGGCTGTTCAAGGCCATCCTTTGTCTGAAGCATCGCGCCGTGCCGCGTACGCTGCATTTCGAGCAGCCGAATCCGAATATCGATTTCGATGGCGGCCGCTTGCGCGTCGTAGACCGTTACACGCCGATGGGCGAGGACGGTCATCGGCTCGTGGTTGGCGTCAATTCGTTCGGCTTTGGCGGCACGAATGCTCACGTGGTGCTCGCCGAGGCGCCGGCCGCCGGGCGCAGCAGCGCAACGGCGCAGACGGGGCACGCTTCGCTCGGGCCGCTTGTGCTGACGGCTCGCTCGAAGGCGGCGCTTGCCGCGCTCGCGGCTGGCTACAAGGCTCGGCTCGACGCGGGTGCGTCGTGGGACGCGCTTGCGAGCGCGGCAACGCATCGTCGTCAGTGGCTCGAAGAGCGCGCGATCATTGCGCCCGCCGGTGTGGAGGAGGGCTATGCAGGGCTCGCGGCGCTCGCATTGCTGCAGCAGGTCGAAGACGGGTCGCCGTTCGTCGTACACGCGTGTGCACTGGAGGACGAGGCGCGCGTTGCGCTTGTGTTCTCGGGTAACGGGGCGCAGTGGGCGGGCATGGGCAAGCAACTGCTCGTGGAAGACGCAACGTTCCGTGCCGCGGTCGCTGAAGTCGACGCGCTTTGGTGCGCGGACGGCAGTCCGTCACTGCTGGCCGTGCTGGAGGCCGGCGTCGAGGCAGACGTGATCGCTGCGACGGAGCATGCGCAGCCGCTGCTCTTCGCGATCCAGGTTGGCATCGTGCGGGTGATCGAGGCGCGCGGCGTCGAGTATTGCGCGAGTGTGGGCCACAGTGTCGGTGAAGTCGCTGCGGCGTGGGCCGCAGGCGCGCTTACGCTTGCGGATGCCGTGCGCGTTGTGAAGATCCGCAGCCGCGCGCAGGCCATGACGCGCGGCACGGGCCGCATGGCCGCGGCGGGCATTGGGGAGGACGCAGCGCGCGAGCTGATCGCGCGCCATGGCCTGGCGGGCGAGGTCGAAGTGGCCGGTATCAACAGCCCGCAATCGGTGACGCTCGCGGGTTCGCTCCAGGGCCTGCAGACCCTGGAGGCCGCGTTGCGGCCTGGCGGTCAGTTCTTCCAGCTGCTGGAACTCGACTACGCGTTCCACAGCCGTCATATGAATCCGATCGAGTCGGCTGTGCGCGAACGTCTCACCGGTCTTGCGCCGCGCATGGGCGAGCATCGTTTCGTCTCCACGGTGACGGGCGCGCCGCTCGACGGTACGGCGCTGGATGCCGGGTACTGGTGGCGCAACATCCGGGAGCCCGTGCGATTCGGCGAGGCGATCGCGAAGCTCGTGGACGACGGCGTGAGCATGTTCATCGAGGTTGGTCCGCACTCGATCCTGCGCACCTACGTGAAGCAGTCGCTCCATGCGCTGAAGGTACAGGGCGTCACGCTCGCCACGCTCAAGCGTCATCACGACAGCGCGCAGACACTACATCGCGCGATCCTTTCCGCCGTCGCGCACGGCGCCCAGGTGGATCGCGAGCGCTTCGTTGCCTTTTTGCCGGCGTCGGCGGGCGTTGCGCTGCCGAACTATCCCTGGCAGCACGAACGTTACTGGGTCGTGCCTACCGTCGAGGGTTACGGGCTGGCCAATCGCCGCCGCGAGCACCCGCTGTTGGGCTACCGTCTGCACGAGCATGCTTTTGCCTGGGAAAACCAGATCGACCCCGTGCGCCTGCCGTTCCTCGCCGACCATGTTGTTGACGGCGGTGTGACCTTCCCCGGTGCGGGTTTCGTGGAAATGGCGCTTGCCGCGGCGCGCGAGTTCTTTGGCACGCCGTCGTGTGCGCTCGAAAACGTCGAAATTCGTCAGCCCGTGGTCTTCCAGGCGCAGCATGCCAAGCTGTTTCGCCTGACGATCGACGCCCGCACGGCGGCTTTCACGATCGAGACGCGCGACCGCATGAGCGAGGACGCATGGGCGGCCAATGTCGTTGGCCGGATGCTCTCGGGCGGTACGACGCTGGATGCGCAGACGACCGTGTCCGCTGCCACGCTCGACAGGTTGCTGGCGCAACCGGCGCTGGATGCGCAGACGCTCTACGCGAGCACGGAGACCATCGGGCTTTCGTACGGGCCGGCGTTCCGGCTGGTGCGCGAGGTCCGTACTATGCGCGGGGTAGCGCTGGCCGAGCTTGCGGCACCGGCGGCTTTGCCGTATTTGCTGCATCCTGCACTGATGGATGCGGGCTTCCATCCACTATTCGCGCTGCTCGCCGATCAGTCCAGCGGTGCCGATCATGCGGTCTACGTGCCGGTGCAACTGCTGCGCGTGGAGTTTCTGCGCGGCGACAACGTCGAGCGCGTGCTTGCCACGATCGAGCGTCGTAGTCCGCACTCCGTCGTGGCGTCATTCGACTTCCTCGATGGACAGGGGCGTGTGGTTGCCCGTCTTGGTTCATGCCGCTTCCGGCGTGTGGATCTGCTTTCGCGGCGTCAGGTTGCCCCTTCGCGTTATACCTACCGTCTCGAAGGGCGCCCGCTCGACGGCGGCTTCGATGCCTCGGCGTTGCCCGCTGGCGCTGCGCTGCTCGAAGAAGCGGTGAATGTGCTCGCCGTGCGCGGCGACGAGGCACGCCGGACGATGCATCTGACCGAAGTGCTGCCGCTACTCGACGTGCTGGCGAGCGGTTACGCGCTGCGCGCATTCGAGGCGCTAGGTGTTTTCGACGCTCCCCGGCTGCCCGGTGGTCCGCTGATTGAACTCAAGGCGCGTCTCGCGCAGATGCTGGTCGAAGATGGGCTCGCACGCCGGGATGGCGAGCGCCTCGTGCGCGACGCCGAAGCCTGTGACGGGTTGCCGCCCGTGGACGAACTGTGGCGCGGTCTGCTCGAACAGTCGCCGGCCCACGTTGCCGAGCTGACGCTGCTGGCGCACTGCGGAGCATCGCTGCCCGCGCTCCTGAAGGGCGAGATCGCGCCGGAGCGATTGATGTCGCCCACGGGCAGCAGTCTTGCCGAGCATTTCTTCGAGGCGTCGCCGACCTGGTCATACGTGCGCGAATTGATGGGCGCATTCGCCGAGCGTGCGGTACGGGCCTGGCCGTCGCCCCGCCGTTTGCGCGTACTCGAAATCGGTCGTACGGACGTGGATGTGCCGCGCCCGCTGGAGCTGGCGCTGAACGTGGCGCGTTGCGACTACGCCATTGCGTGCACGGCACCGCAGCAGGCGGCTTTGGCGGCGGAGGGCGGCCACGCGGCACGCCTCGTCACGCTCGCCGCGGCTGACCGGCTGACGCTCAAGACCGACGACGCGGCACCGTACGACCTGGTCATCGCGAATCAACTGCTTGCGGGCCAGCGCGATCCGCTTGGCGCGCTTACCGCGCTGCGTGGCTGGCTGGCCCCGGGTGCATTCGTGGTGGTTGCGGAGTCGCGCCGTAGCCGGTTTGCCGACATTGTGTTCGGCCCGGGACAGGTTTCGACGCCTGCGTTGCTGCCGGCGCCGGAGATCGTGCGGCTGCTGGAGCAGGCGGGCTTTGCCGATGTGGTGTCGTTTGCGGAGCAAGGTCTCGAGCTGGAGGGTATGCCGACGCTGATCGTTGCGCGCACACCCGTTTCCGCCGATGCTGCAGTATCGTTGCGTACCGCTTCGATCCCGTCGGGTGAGGCCGCTCCGTGGTTGCTCGTTCACGCTGGCGACAATGCGGATGAGCTGGCCGAGGCGCTGGGCGAAGCGTTGCGTGCGCGTGGCGGGGACGCGGTGCTCGCCACGCAGGAAGATGCGGCGAACGCGCTGCTCGCGTGCTCGGGAGCGCGCGACGGAGTTTCAGTCAACCTCGTATTCCTCGCACCCGATATCGGGCTGTCGGCCGACGTCGACGGGACTGCCCTCATGCAAGCGCAGCGCGTTACTTCCGTGGCGCTTGCGCGCCTCGTGCGTGAACTCGGTGTGCAGGCGGTGCCGGTACGACTGAGCGTCGTCACGCGCGACGGGGCACCGTTCGCCGGTCTGGTTCGGGACGGCAGCGTGCGGCGTCCCGAACAGGCAACGCTCTGGGGTCTTGGAAGGGTGCTGGCCAATGAGCATCCCGAATTGAGCTGCCGTCTGATCGATGTTTCCTCGGCATGCGAGGACGCGGTTGCCGTATTGGCCCACGAACTCATCACGGCGGATACCGAAGAGGAAGTGCTGCTGACGTCCCAGGGCCGCTTTGTGCCGCGCATGCTGGACGCAGCCGAAGCGCACCGGCGCGATACCGCGAATGACACCGGTAACGCCGGCGATGCGTCGGCGGCTGTGCTGTCGTTCGATATGCCGGGTTCGCTTCGCAACCTCGAGTGGTTCGCGCTACCCGAAAGTGAACTCGAACAGGACGAGGTGGAGATCGAGCCAGTTGCCACTGGTCTGAATTTTCGCGACGTCATGTATGCGATGGGACTGCTTTCGGACGAGGCAGTTGAAACGGGCTTCGCGGGTGCGACCGTGGGCATGGAGTTGTCCGGGCGCGTGAAGCGCGTGGGTACCGGCGTGAGCACCTTCCACCCGGGTGACGCCGTGCTCGGCTTTGCACCGGCTTCGTTTGCAACGCGGGTCCGCACTCGTGCGGGCGCGATCACGCACAAGCCGCTTTCGTTGACGTTCGAGGAAGCGGCGACCATTCCTACGACTTTCTTTACGGTGTACTACGCACTTGTCGAACTCGCGCGCTTGCGGCGCGGCGAGCGCGTGCTCGTGCACGGCGGCGCGGGCGGGGTGGGTATCGCGGCGATCCAGTTAGCTCGTCATCTAGGCGCCGAGGTGTTTGCGACGGCGGGAAGCCGCGAGAAGCGCGAATTCGTGCGCCTGCTCGGCGCGAATCGGGTGTTCGATTCGCGTAGCCTCGCATTCGCCGACCAGATCCGCGAAGCCACGGACGGCGCAGGCGTGGACGTCGTGCTGAACTCTCTGGCCGGCGAGGCGATGGTGCGCAGCATCGACGCACTGCGCCCGTTTGGCCGCTTCCTCGAACTCGGCAAGCGCGACTTCTACGAGAACAGTCGTATTGGCTTGCGGCCATTCCGCAACAACATCAGCTACTTCGGTATCGACGCCGACCAGCTCATGGGCGCATTGCCCGAGCTCACGGCGCGACTGTTCGGCGAGGTCATGCAGTACTTCGCAGACGGGGTGCTGCACCCGCTGCCCTATCGCGTGTTCTCCGCGGCCCATGCGGAGGAGGCGTTCCGCTACATGCAGCAGGCGCGCCAGATTGGCAAGGTGCTCGTCGGCTATCCCGCGGGAACGCCTCAGCCTGCACGCGGCGCGGGGCATGCCTTGCGGCTCGACGCCGGCGGCGTTTATCTCGTGATCGGCGGCACGGGCGGTCTGGGCTTCGCAACGGCGCGCTGGATGGTCGAGCGCGGTGCGCGACACGTGACGCTCGCGAGCCGCTCAGGTGCGCTGGATGCGGCCGCTCGCGACGAAGTTGCTCGCTGGCGCGACGAAGCGGGCGTGACCGTGGACGTGGTGTCGTGCGACGTCACCGACGCGGCTGCAGTCAAGGCACTCGTAATCGCAATCGAGGGCCGCGGCACGCCGTTGAAGGGCGTATTGCATTCGGCCATGCATATCGACGATGGTCTTTTGCGCAATCTCGATGACAGCCGCTTTGAAGCCGTACTCGAGCCGAAGGTTGCAGGCGCATGGAATTTGCATCGCGCGACGATGGACCTCGCGTTGGACTTCTTCATCGTCTATTCGTCCGCCACGACAGCGCTTGGCAATCCCGGGCAATCGAGCTATGTGGCAGCGAACAGTTTCCTCGAAGCGCTCGTCGAAACGCGCCGAGCCGTGGGTCTGCCGGGTACGTACATGGCATGGGGGCCGCTTGAGGACGTTGGTTTCCTCGCGCGCAACGAGAAGACGCGCGAGGCGCTGCAGTCTCGCATCGGCGGCGTGTCGATCACGTCCGATGAGGCGTTGGCAGCACTTGAACGGATGCTCGTCGAAGGCGGTGCGGGTGAAGCCGTCGTACGGCTCGACTGGCAGGCGCTTGCGCGTGGCATGCCGGCGGCATCCGCGCGGCGCTATGCGTCGATGCAGGCGCATGGCGTGCAGGAGCCGGCACGAGAGGGCTCGCATCAGTTGCGCGACCGCATGCGCGTGATGCCACGCGCCGAGGCGCTCGCGCTTGTCGAAGAGACACTGCGCGCCCAGATCGCCCGCATTCTTCACCTCGCGCCTGAACGCATTGATCTGGAGCGCTCGGTGCTCGATATGGGCATGGATTCGCTGATGGGCATGGAACTCGGCATGGCCGTCGAGGAAATGTTCGAGGTGAAGCTTTCGGTGATGGTCATAGCGCAGGGCGCAACGGTTCGCTCGCTCGCCGAACGCATCGTGGATTCGATCGAGGCCGACGAGGCGGGCGAGGAAGAGGGCGCAACGCAGGGCAACGAGCAGGCGGCGGCGATCGCTCAATTCTCGAACCGGCACGCCCTCGACAGCGAGTTGCCGGCGGGCGGCGCAGCGCAACCAAAGCCGGTGGGCGAGCCGGAACTCGTGGAATAAGTGTGCGGCGATCCCGCGCGAATTACTGTTGAAGGGAACAGCAGCAAATGGGAATGGGTGATCAGATCCGCAAGCAGCTTGCAGCGGCGGCGTTGAAACGTCAGCTGGAGCGCGTGTCGGGTGAGGTGTCGGCGCAGTCGTCGGGGGCCGGGGCGGACGGCAAGACACGCCAGGCGATACCTGCGGCCGGCGAACCCTGGAACGCGCGTGCGCGTTTCGAGGCGATGCCGCTTTATCAGCAGGTGAGCCTCGTACGCCAGATGGGCGAGACGTTGCGAGTTCAATCACCGTTCTTCCGCGTACATGAGGGTGCGGCTGGCGCGACCACGACCATTGGTGGCCGTGAGTATATTAATTTCGCTAACTATAACTACCTGGGACTCTCGGCCGATCCGGCGGTTACGGCACAGGCGAAGCACGCTATCGACCGGTACGGCATGTCGGCTTCGGCGAGTCGCATGGTGGCGGGGGAGCGGCCGGTGCAGCGGGAACTCGAGCGCGCACTGGCAGACCTGTACGGCACGGACGATTGTGTGGCGTTTGTGAGCGGCCATGCGACGAATGTGACGGTGATCGGCGCGCTCTTCGGCCACGGCGACCTGATCGTGCATGACGCACTCGCGCACAACAGCATTGTGCAGGGTGCCCAACTGAGTGGCGCGAAGCGCCTTGCTTTCGCGCACAACGACTGGCGTGAGCTCGATACGCTGCTCGCGCGGGTTCGGCACGAATTTCGCAATGTGCTCGTGGTAATCGAGGGTCTCTACAGCATGGATGGCGATCTGCCCGATCTCGCACGTTTCGTCGAGATCCGGCAGCGGCACGGCGCGTTCCTGATGGTGGACGAGGCGCACTCGCTGGGCGTGCTGGGCGCGCGAGGTCACGGCATCCGCGAACATAGCGGCGTGGCGCCGGACGAGGTCGATCTGTGGATGGGCACGATGAGCAAGACGCTGGCGGGCTGTGGCGGCTTCATCGCGGGTTGCCAGCCGCTCATCGACATGCTGCGCCATCTCGCCCCCGGCTTTCTTTACAGCGTGGGACTCGCACCCGCCCTTGCGGCAGGTTCGCTCGCGGCACTACAACGCATGCTCGCAGAGCCAGAGCGTGTTGCGGCGCTACAAGCACGTGGTCAACAATTTCTACAAGAAGCGCGTGCGGCGGGCTTCGATACCGGCACGAGTGCGGGCTATGCAGTCGTACCGGTCATTACCCGCAGCTCGCTGAAGGCGGCGCAATGGGCGAATGCGCTCTTCGAAGAGGGCATTAACGTGCAGCCCATTTTCTACCCCGCCGTGGAAGAGCGTGCGGCCCGCTTGCGCTTTTTTATCTGCTCGACGCACGATTCCGCGCAGATCACGCGCACCGTCGATACGCTTGCACGGATCGCAAAGCGATAGGGCGATGGGTTCGGGGGCGTGACGAATAGAGCGGATTTACGGCAGCCGCAGCCCCCTCACTCCCCCGCCACTCCCGCTTCCGGACCATCCCCCGCCGTTTCCCCCAGCGCCGCCGCATACGCCCGCAGAATATCGCGCCAGCTCACGATCCCCACCGGCCGCGATTCGCTGTTCACCACAGGAATGCACGAAACCCCGTGCGCGAGCAGCAACCGCGCGGCCTCGGCGACCTCGGCATCGGGCGTGAGCGTGATCGGCTGGCGGCTCATGATCTGATGCACGCGCTTGTTCAGCGTACCGGTATCCCGCGGGGTTTCCACCACGCTGTCGATGAAGGGGCTCAGCGCGCGCAGCAGGTCGCGGTCCGACACCACGCCCTGCAGTTCCCCATCCTCGACCACGAGCAGATGATGGAACGCGGCTTCGCTGAAGATCTCCCGCACGGTTTCGAGCGTGTCGTCGAAGCCTACCGTTACGAGCCGCGTCGTCATCAGGTCTGCTACTTTCATGGCTGCACTCCTTGCTTGCTCCGGGCGCTAGCGATCTCTCCGCAGACCGCCAGCGGACCATCAAATCAGTTCGTACTTCTTAAGTAATTCCCGCTTGCGCGATTCCTTGCGGCGACGTTCCTCGCTGGCCACCGGAGTCGGTTTCGTCTCCGGCCGCGCGGCGAGGGTGGCGTCGTAGCGTTCGGTTTCGGCCACCAGCGCCATCAGCTCGCGCAGATCGGTTTTCGCACGCGCGAAAACCGCACGCTGGCCGTTGCCGATCGCCGCATGAACGCCGGCATCGCGTTGCGCCGCGCGCTTTGCGCCAAGGCGCTGCATCGTGACGAAAAACCTGTAGCGGTGCTTGGTATAGCGGCGCCACCATTTTTCGTGGAAGCCGATCGCGCGGTCGCGATCATCCACGCGGCCTTCGATGGTGGTCGGCAGGTTCATGATTCTGGCCGCCACGGGATAGACGAGTTGAACCTTGCGCGAGTGCACCCAGCAGCGATCGACGTCGTAATCCACCGGCCCGACGATCGTGCTCGTGGCGTGCAGCATGGCCCGCGCCGCGTCCTTTGTGATGGTGTAGCAGCCCATGCCGAGTGCGGTGCGCCGGGTCCAGTACACCCTGCGGCCAATGCCGAGATCGACGTCCACGTAGCTGCGCTCGTGCGGCCTGAGCGGCCCGAGGCGAACCAGATCGAAATCCCATTTGCCGCTCAGTACGGTTTCCACCGTTTCGCGAAAGCCGTCTTCGAGAACCATGTCGTCTTCCATGATCACGAAGGCGTCGCAGTTCGAATCGACGAGGGCTTGCCAGAGGCGGCGATGGCTGAAGTAACAGCCCAATTCCCCGCGGGTCAGGCTGCGCGCGAATTTGCCGAGCGACACCCCTTCCGCTTGTGCCGCAGCGTGAGGGTTGCCGTCGGGAATCAGAATGCCGTCGAAGAACTCAGCTTCGATCCCCGCCCTGTGGAACTGGTCCATCATCAGTTCCCTTCGATCTACGGAAGATTGAAGGGAAATGCAAAAGTAACGGTGTATTAACATTATGATTTTATTTCGTTTTTTTAATTCTGGTCGTTGACGCGAGACGATACGCAACCCCGAAACAGCGTCTCGATTATCCCAAATCCGTTACGTCGATTTCAATGCTTTTTTGTTGCGTTTCGTAGTGATTCTTGAGTCTCCAGCCTGTCATCGCGGCGTAATGATTGCGGATTGCGCCACGCGCAAAGCGTGCGTGTAAGCTTTGGGAGAGAGGAAAAGGGGAGGGGAAACCCGCGGGCGGAATCAGTCCGCGGATTGCCGTACTGGTTCGAGTCGGGCTCGTAGCGGTCGGCGCGGGTGACAGTGCCGACCGGGCTGCGCACGAAGCGGGTCGAGCTTTCGCCCTTGCTGATAATTAGGAATCTGAAATAATGCGCAATCCGGTGCCGGGGCGGCGCCGGGCAGCATGCTCCACTATTTCTTCGATTCGATGCGTTTCACGAGGCTGGCCGCACGCTGCTCCCACGCGAGCGCAGTCTCCCGGCCCGCCGGGCGCAACGCATGGGCGCTGATCCCGCCGCCCGTTTCCAGCGTGGCGGCCAGATGCTGGGCAAAGGCGCGTGCGCGTGCGCTCATATCGCGCCTCGATGGATAGACGATGAAGAGGTCCGCCTCCGGCGCAGCGGCGCCAGGCTCGACGATCTCCACAAGCTGGCCGGCCGCCACGGCTTCGGTGCACAGATGCACGGGCAGCACGGCGGCGCCGGCACCGTCGATCGCAAGCTGGAGCAGGAGTGCGAAGCTCGTTGCCGTCACGCGCACGTTGGCGCCGCCATGGCGGGGGCGATCGCAGAAGGAGGGCGCGAAAGCGAGGCGCTCGGTGCGCGGCGGATGCACCGCGAGCCAGTCCGGGCTCGCGAAGGTGCCGAGCCGGAATCCCGCGATGCGCCGTGCCACGGCTTCTTCGCTGCCGGGCCGCCCGCCACGCACGGCGAGATCGAAATTGCCGCCCACGAAATCTTCCCCTTCGTTGCCCACGTGCACGTCGATCTGCACCAGAGGGTGTGGGTCGAGAAACGAGGTGATCGCGCGGCTCAGGAGATCGTTGGGGAAGTCGGGGGGGACGCTCAGGCGGATCGCCCCGGCGAGCGCCGCATGGCCCGCGAGGCCGCGGCGGTCGGCTTCGCGCAGCGTGCGGATGGCGTCGGAGACGGTGGCGTACCAGGCTTCGCCGTCGGCTGTGGGCGCGACCTGGCGTGTGGTGCGCCGCAGCAGCCGCGCGCCCAGACGCGCCTCAAGCGCCGCGACGCGCGCACTCACCGTGGAGCGCGGCAAGCCCAACTCGCGCGCGGCGGCGGCGAACGAGCCGCGCTCGACTACCGCGACGAAGGCAAGACACCCGTTGATATCCATTGTCCATTCCATTGGCGAGTCCCGCCATTCTAGCGATCTTCCGGCTGGCGAACGCGACGCGCCTCCTGCTGGTGGGCGCGCTCGCGGCCCGCGACGCGTGTTTCCGCGCGATGGCCACCCTGCCGGTACTGCACGAACTCGAAGACGTGCGCCGTGCGTGCCGGACGTACCAGCAGGAGATCGTCGGGCTTTGAGCGCCGGCGGGTCCAGGGCGCACAAGAAGCCCTCATTGTTCACGTTTCGTGTTGAATGACTGCACGCCGGCGCGGGTTATCTCTGCGGCGTTTTCAGGCATGCTGGCGGAAATGAAGCGCGGGCCAATGCCGGTCCGCGCCGGCAACGGAGAACGAGACATGAGCAAGACATTCAGGATTGCCGCCATTCCGGGCGACGGCATTGGCCAGGAAGTGATGCCTGAGGGCGTGCGCGTGGTGGAGGCTGCCGCGGCGAAATTCGGCCTTGCGCTGGAATTCACGCACTTCGAGTGGGCGAGCTGCGACTACTACCTCGAGCACGGCAAGATGATGCCCGACGACTGGTTCGCCACGCTGTCCACGTTCGACGCGATCTACTTCGGCGCCGTGGGCTGGCCCGAGAAGGTGCCCGACCACATCTCGCTGTGGGGCTCGCTGCTCAAGTTCCGCCGCGAATTCGACCAGTACGTGAACCTGCGCCCGGTGCGTCTGTTGCCCGGCGTGCCGTGCCCGCTCGCGAACCGCAAGCCCGGCGATATCGACTTCTTCGTCGTGCGCGAGAACACCGAGGGCGAATACAGCTCGGTGGGCGGCAAGATGTTCGAGGGCACGGAGCGCGAGTTCGTGCTGCAGGAGTCGGTGTTCACGCGCCACGGCGTGGACCGCATTCTCAAGTACGCGTTCGACCTGGCCAGCACGCGTGCGCGCAGGAAACTCACGGCGGCCACCAAGTCCAACGGCATTTCCATCAGCATGCCTTACTGGGACGAACGCGTGGCCGCGATGGGCGAGCAGTATCCGCAGGTGCAGTGGGACAAGCAGCATATCGACATTCTCTCGGCGCGCTTCGTGCTCAATCCCGACCGCTTCGACGTGGTGGTGGCGTCGAACCTGTTCGGCGACATTCTTTCGGATCTCGGCCCCGCCTGCACGGGCACCATCGGTCTCGCGGCTTCGGCGAACCTGAACCCGGAGCGCAAGTTCCCCTCGCTGTTCGAGCCGGTGCATGGCTCGGCGCCCGACATCTTCGGCAAGCAGATCGCCAATCCGGTGGCGATGATCTGGTCGGGCGCGATGATGCTGGAGTTCCTCGGCAACGGCGACGCGCAGTTCAAGGCGGCGCACGACGCGATCATGCGCGCGATCGAGCAGGTGCTCGTGCAAGGGCCGCGCACGCCCGATATGGGCGGAACGGCGAACACGACCGCTGTGGGTGAAGCGATCGCGGCCGCGCTTTAAGGGGAGTGAGGCTGGGGAAACCATCGGCATGCGCCACGCCTTCTGAGCGCCCGGGTTCTTGCCAGCGCGCGTGCGCGTAAAATCGCCGGGGTTTTTCCACTCGCCACGCGCAGCCCTCATGAAAATCCCCGCCACGCCCGAACTCGACGACCTGCGCGTCTTCTGCACCGTCGCACGCAAGTCCAGCTTTAGCGCGGCGGCCGAAGCGCTTTCGGTTTCGGCGGCTTACGTGAGCAAGCGCGTGGGCGTCCTGGAGGCCAGCCTCGGCACGCGGCTCTTGCACCGCTCCACGCGCCGCGTGGCCGTGACGGAGGCCGGCGAGCGCGTTTATGCGTGGGCCGAGAAAATTCTCGACGACGTGGATCACCTCGTGGAAGACGTTTCGACCACGCGGCGCATTCCGCGCGGCACCCTGCGCGTGTCGAGCAGCTTCGGTTTCGGGCGTAATTTTGTCGCGCCTGCACTGGCCGGGTTTTCGGAACGCTACGCGCAACTGAACGTGCGGCTCGAACTGTTCGACCGGCTCGTGGATGTGGCGGGCGAGGGCTTCGACCTGGACGTGCGCATCGGCGACGAGATTGCCGGGCATCTGATCGCAAAGCGGCTGGCGTCGAACCATCGCGTGCTGTGCGCGGCGCCCGCCTACCTCGAACGGCACGGCGCGCCCAGGCAGATTGCCGATCTCGCTTCGCATGCGTGCCTCGCGATCAAGGAGCGCGACCACCCGTTCGGCGTGTGGCGGCTCGACTTCAAGGGCGAGACGGTATCGGCGAAGGTGACGGGCCCGCTTTCGACCAATCACGGCGAAGTGGCGGTGCAGTGGGCGCTGGCCGGGCGGGGCATCGTGCTGCGTTCGGTCTGGGACGTGCAGCCGCTCCTCGACAGCGGGCGGCTCGTGCGCGTGCTGCCCGGCGTCACGCAGCCGGCCAACGTCTGGGCCGTGTATCCCGCGCGGCTCGCGCAGTCGGCGAAGGTGCGGGTGTGCGTCGATTTTCTGGCGCAAGCGTTTGCCGGGCTGGGGCCGGGCAACGATGCGGGGGAAGCCGGGCGCGGCTAGCGGGTGGGAGGCGGATGGAGTGCGGGCGCCCGGGCCGCGGGGTGTCGCGGGGTGTCAGTCGCCGTCGGCGTTGTCGAGCGCTTTGCGCTCGCGGCGCTCTTCATTGCCACGGCGCGCGCGCATGCGCTGACGCGAAAGCACGGCGATCACCTCGCCGGTGCTGGCATGAGCGGGAAGTTCGTTGCGGATCACGTTGGCTACCATCGGCAGCCCCCGGCGCTGGCGTTTCAGCGCGCGTGCGATGGCAGTACGGCACTGCTGGCCGTGACAGTCCCATTCGTCACGCATTTTTCCGCAGTAACGGCATGTGTCCATCACGCAAGTTTAACCGGAATTGCCGGCTGCTTTCGGGGCAGGATCGGCGCTCCGGCGTGCGGGCGCGTGCAACGCGTGGGCGTGTCGCGCCACGATGCCCGCGAGCACATTGGCCGCGTCGCTCATCTGGCGCGGGTCGCGGTGGACGAGCCCGATATCGCGGTGAAACGTGTGCTCGCCCAGATCGACGGCGCGCACGCCTGCGGGCCAGCGGCCGTGCGCATCGGTCTGCGGCAGGAGCGCCACGCCCACCCCGTTGCCCACCAGCCTCACGATCGCTTCGAGTTCGTCTAGCTCGCAGACCTCGCACACGGCAAGCTGCATGCGGCGCAGAAACCGGTCCACCTGGCGGCCGCCGAACGAACTGCGGTCGTAGCGGATGAAGGGCAGCGTCGTGGCCAGCTCGATCCAGTCGCGCCCGCGCACGGCGCGCGGCACGATCAGGCGGAACGGTTCGTGGGCGAGCGGCGTCCAGCGCAGGTCGCTTTGCAGCGCGAACGGCGGCCGGATAACGGCGGCCAGATCGAGGTCGCCGATATCCACCATGTTGATGAGCTCCGACGACAGGCCCGGCACCACACGCGCCTGCGCGCCCGCACATTGCCGGAAGAAGTCGGCGAGCGCATCGGGCAGCAGCGAGCGCTGGACCGAGGCGATCGCGCCGACATTGAGCCGCACCGCCACCGCCGGATCCACGTTGACGTCGCTGAGCCCCGCATAAAGACGCAGTACCTCCTGCGCCTGCACGAGCAGTTGCTGCCCGCGCGCGTTCAGGCGCGCGGTGCGGCCTTCGCGGTCGAAGAGCGCAAAGCCGAGTTCGGTTTCGAGGCGTTGCATCTGCGCGCTCACGGCCGCCTGAGTGAGGCCGATCTTCTTGCCGGCGGCGGCGAAGGTGCCTTCGCGGGCCACCGCGGTCAGCGTTTTCAGTTCCCGGATCATTCACAAATTCCATTTATATTTCTGAAAACTATATATTGATTTTATTTTTCGTTGGCGGCTTCTACCATCTCCCCATTTCCTCGTCACGTCCGGCCGCATCCGGTCGCATCCGGCGGCGCGCGCAAGCGTGCCCGCCGTTGCAGCCGGCACGGTACGGCACAGCATCCTGCGGAGCGCACCATGAGTCTTTCCCCGTTTCACCTGGCCATCCCCGTCTATGATCTCGCCGCCGCGCGAGACTTCTACGGGCGCGTCTTCGGGCTGCCGGAAGGCCGCTCCAGCAGCGCGTGGGTGGATTTCGACTTCTACGGGCACCAGCTCGTCATTCACGAGCATCCGAAAACGCCTTCCCAGGAGCACGCGCACACGAACCCGGTGGACGGCCACGACGTGCCCGTGCCGCACTTCGGCATCGTGCTGCCGTGGAACGAGTGGGAGGCGCTGGCGGAACGGCTGCGGGAGTTCGGCACGAAGTTCGTGATCGAGCCGTACATCCGTTTCCAGGGGCAGGTGGGCGAGCAGGCCACGATGTTCCTGCTCGATCCGTGCGGCAACGCGCTGGAATTCAAGGCGTTCAAGGATATCGGGCAGCTCTTCGCCAAGTGAGCAGGGCTGCGTCTCGCGGCCTGATCGGCGCGGGATTGCAGGGACCGCTTCGTGGATGCCGGCGCGCCAGGCGAACGGTTCGTGCAGCCTGGTTTGATCGATTGATCAGGTCTACAGAATAAACGGCGAGCAGGTTTCCAGCGGCGTCACGCCGGATCGCCGGCAAGCCGCTCGCGCAGCAGCGCCTCCAGCCACTCCGCGAACACCTGAAGCCGCCGCGACAGATGCTGGCGGTGCTGGTAGAGCAGGGTCATCGGCATGGGTGCCGCGCGCTGCGCGCCGAGCACTTCCACCAGTTCCCCGGCGTGCAGATGCGTTTGCACGTCGTAGGCCGGAATCTGGATCAGGCCGAGGCCCGCGAGGCAGCAGGCGATATACGCCTCGGCATTGTTCACGGTCACGCGGCCCGGCACGGCCATCGTGTGCGTGGCCTCGCCTTCGCGCCACTCCCACGGCGCGATGCGTCCGCTCGAGGGCGAGGCGTATTGCACGGCCCAGTGCGCAGCGAGATCGGCGGGCGTGCGCGGCGTGCCGTGCCGCGCCAGATAGCCGGGGCTCGCGACGTTGATGAGCGTGAAGTTGCCGACCGGCCGCGCGATCATGCTCGAATCGTGCAGCGAGCCCACGCGCAGGGCGCAATCGACACGCTCTTCCACGAAGTTCACGGCGCGGTCCGTGGTGCCGAGTTCGATGTCGATCTTCGGCCACGCGGCGAGGAACGCGGGCAGCGCGGGCGCGACGATCAGCCGCCCGATGCGCCCCGGCACGTCCACGCGCAGGCGGCCGCTCGGCCCCACGGCGCTGTGGCGGAACAGGTTCTCGGTTTCCTCGACGTCGGCAATCAGGCGCAGGCAGCGCTCGTAGAGCGCGGCGCCATCCTGCGTGAGCGAAACGCTGCGCGTAGTGCGATGCAGGAGCCGCGCGCCCACGCGCCCCTCCAGTTCCTGCACGGCCGCTGAAACCGAGGAGCGCGGCAGGCCCAGCGTATCGGCGGCACGCGTGAAATTCGCGCATTCCACCACGCGCGCGAAGACACGAAAGAGTTCAATGCGATCCACGAATGCGTTCCGGCGGAGAGCAGCAGGTCATACGAAAGTAGGGGAATCAGTGTTCGCTATTTCTGGATGGTGATTCCAGAAATAGCGGCTTTATACCCAATTTCTGGACTATATCATCGACGACATCGAGCAGCCGCATGGGGCGGCTGCACTACGGAGGAATGAGTCATGGCGAACCACAGCATCGAAGGCAAAACCGTCCTGATCGCAGGCGGCGCGAAAAACCTGGGCGGCCTGATTGCGCGCGATCTGGCGAAGCACGGTGCGAAGGCGGTGGCGATCCATTACAACAGCGCAGGCACCAAGGCCGCCGCGGACGAAACGGTCGCGGCGCTCAAGGCGGCAGGCGCCGAGGCGGTGGCGATCCAGGCCGATCTCACCTCGGCGGCGGCGGTCGAAAAGCTCTTCGCCGATGCGGTGGCCGCCGTAGGGCGCCCGGATATTGCGATCAACACGGTGGGCAAGGTGCTGAAGAAGCCCTTTACCGAGATCACCGAGGCGGAGTACGACGAAATGGCCGCCGTGAATGCGAAGACGGCGTTCTTCTTCCTGCGCGAAGCCGGCAAGCACGTGAACGACAACGGCAAGGTGGTAACGCTCGTGACGTCGCTGCTGGGCGCATTCACGCCGTTCTATGCGGCCTATGCGGGCATGAAGGCACCGGTGGAGCACTTTACGCGCGCGGCGGCGAAGGAATTCGGCGCGCGCGGCATTTCGGTAACCGCGGTGGGGCCCGGCCCGATGGACACGCCGTTCTTCTATCCGGCCGAAGGTGCCGATGCCGTGGCCTATCACAAGACAGCCGCCGCGCTTTCCGGTTTCTCGAAGACGGGGCTGACCGATATCGAAGACGTGGTGCCGTTCATTCGTCATCTGGTGAGCGACGGCTGGTGGATCACGGGGCAGACCATTCTCATCAACGGCGGATACACCACGAAGTAAGCGCATTGCCGCGGGCGCACCGGCCAGGTACCCGGTGCGCACCTGGCGAGAGGCTGGCGCCCGGTGCGGGCAGAATGACGGCATCGCCCTCTCTTTGCCCGGAGCGCCCGATGAGAGCTTCGCGTGGGTTCGGTTTTTTCGGTTTGCTGATCGTGGGTTGGCTGGCGGCGTTTGCGCCGGGGGCCGAGGCGCAGACCCTGGGCACGCCGCCGGGGCCGGCGCCGGTGGTGTACGTGAGCGACTTCGAGCTCGATACGGCCGAGGTCACGCAGGACACCAATCCCGTCGATCAGGCGCGCCGCTTCGCGGGCGGCATTCTGCCCGGCGGCGGCTTGCTGCACCGCCGCGACCCGCAGATGAGCGCACCGGAGATCGTCGCCACCATGTCCGACAAGGTCGTCGACGATCTGCGCAAGAAGGGTATCGACGCGCGCCGGCTGCCGGCGGGCAGTGCCGCTCCCGCGCAGGGCTGGCTCGTGCGCGGCGTGTTCCTGAGCGTCGATGAAGGCAATCGCGTGCGGCGCGCGATGGTGGGGTTCAACTCGGGCAAGAGCCAGTTCGAAGTGGCCTTTGCCGCCGACGATCTCGCCGTGCAGGCCACGCCCACGCCGCTCTATCAGGAAGTGGAAGGGCAGTCGGGCCAGCATCTGCCGGGCGCGGCCGTGGCGCTCAACCCTTATGTGGCGATTGCGAAGTTCGTCCTCTCGCGCGGCGACGAGCGCAAGGCGCTCACGAGTGCCGCGCAGCAGGTGGCCGACGGCGTGGCGCTCAAGGTGCGGCCGCCGCAATGAGCGGTGCGGGGCGCGGGTGGCCCGCTACGCGCGCGCGATCGTCGCGATGGCCCGGTAAGCCGAGGGTGTGAGTCCGCATGCGTCCTGCCACGCGTGCGTCAAATGGGCCGAATCGTAGAAGCCGGCGGCATGTGCCGTGGCCGTGATCGACCCGGCGCGGCTGCGCAGGCGCTGCCCGGCAATCGTCAGGCGTACTGCCTGACGCAGCACGCCGAACGCGAGACCGCCGCGCGCCAACTGGCGCTGTAGCGTGCGCGGGGTGACGGCCAGTTCGGCGGCGCAGGTTTCCAGGTCCGCTTCCGGTTCGGTATAGAGGTAGGCCGCGACTTCATGAGCGGCACCGCGCTCCTGCCCGAGCCGCAACGAGAGCGAGACCAGCGCCTGCTCGCCCGTCGGGTCGTCCTCGGCCGAGCGCGTTGCGAGCCACTCGATGCAGCACTCGCTTAGCGCTGCGCGCAGCGGGTTGTCCTCCTCCCGTGTGCGTGGGGTTCGGTGAATCGCCGCCGCCCGGGTTCCGGGCGCTGCCACGGTGGTCGCCACACCAAAACGCGCGGCCTCGTTCAAGGCGTTCCAGCGCTGTTCGAAAGCGCGGGTCGCGAGCCCGGCCGGAAAGAGCGCGGCCAGCGGACTCGCGTCGCAGGCCGCGGCGCGGGCGAGGTTCGCGCGCGCCTGCCGCGGCGTGAGCCCGCCGGCCGACGCCGCACTCGCGGCGTTTGCATAAACCTCATGGGCGACCAGACCATTGACCACGCGCGCCACGGCCTGCGCAAACTGCGCAGCCGGATGGCAGGCGTCGGCGCGAGACGGGGCGAGCGCATCGAAGAGCGCGCGCGAGGCCATCAGGCGGGCAGCGGGTTGCGGGTCCAGGAGTGTCGTGTCCATACAATCGTCGATTGGCCAGCCAGCGCATCATCCGCCGTGTTCAACCCACGGAGGACACCTCGATGCACCCGGAAATATTGCCATCCTATTTTATCGGCGACGCGCGTGTCGATTCGACGCTGCGCCGCCTCTATGCCGACGCGCTGCGTGTCGACCCCGTCGCGCGTGCAGCCGCCACGGGGCGCGGCCTCGACGAAGGCGCGCCGGCCTTCTACGGCGCCATGAAGGATGCCTATATGCCCGTCACGCCCGATCTGGGCATGCTGCTTTACGCGCTCGCGCGGGCTACGGCGGCGCGCGAGGCCGTGGAGTTCGGCACCTCCTTCGGCATTTCGGCGATCTGGCTGGCGGCGGCCTTGCGCGAGAACGGCGGGCGCCTCGTCACCGCCGAACTGGACGACGCCAAGGCGCGCCGCGCGGCCCTCAATCTGGCCGAGGCCGGCCTGGCCGACCGGGTCGAGATCCGCACCGGCCCCGCCCAGCAGACGCTGGCCGCAGGTCTGCCCGACACGCTGGACCTCGTCTTCCTCGACGGCGCGAAGTCGCTCTATCTGCCCGTGCTGCAACTCGTCGAGCCGCGTTTGCGGCGCGGTGCGCTGATTGTCGCGGACAACACCGACATGCCCGACGCACGGCCATTTCTCGACTACACGACCCGGGCGGCAAGCGGCTACCGGGCGGCGGCCCTAACCACCGAAGCGCTGGGCGCCCGGCATCCTTGCCGCCTGCTCGTGCGCACTGGCTGAGCGGGTTTTTGCCGCGGTGTTTCAGGGTGCGCGCGGTCGTCGCTCGGCTTTTTCCGGCACGTCATGACGCACCTTTTCAAGCGGACGAAAGCGATTCGTTTGTCGTCCGTAACCCGGTGCCGGGCGGGTCGCCATATTGGGGAAAGCCGCAATTTTTCAGACAAATTTTGCAAGTAATCAGTGGTAATATGAGCGACCTTAAAATTTAACGTTCGATCCCCGGTGCCTTGCGCGAACGAGACGCGCACCGTGGCGCAAGCTTCAAGTCTTCGGGGTACACCGTTTCTTACTTATTACAACGCAAGGCCTGCCGCCTGCGGGGCGTCATTCGTGCGCCGCGGCCCCGATATAGGCCCGTTTTCAACAGATCATGAAAGTCCGTAATGCCAGGCACTGGGCGCCGCGGGGAAGGCGCCGGTGGCTCCTTGCACTCTGCGCGCTCGTCGCGGCCAGCGGCCTGCGCCTTGCGCTCCATCCGTTCCTCGGTCCCGTGATGCCCAGCACGACGTTCGGCATCGCCGCGGCACTGGTCGAGTATTTCCTCGGCCTCGGGCCTGCCTTGATGGTCATGATGCTGGGTCTCGGCATTGCCGACTATCTGTTCGTGCCGCCGTACGCGAACATCACCTACTTCGATCATCGCGATCTCATCCTGGTGATCGCGCATCCGCTCGTTTCCCTCATCGTCATTACGCTGATCGAGCGCTTGCGGCGCGAGCAGTTCCGCGCGCAGTTGATCGCTTCCGTTGCCCAGTCGCGCTACGAGATGCTGCTGCGTCACGACAACGAGCGCGCGCTCGCGCGGCGCGCCGTCGATGAAACACACCGGCTGCTGCACCATCTCGCGCAGCATCATCAGGAACTCATCCTCATCAAGGCGCTCGAACGCGATGCGGCCGCGCGCGCGAGCGTGGGCCAGAGCACGTCGTGGGCGCTGCCCCATGCGGCGGAAATCGCGCCGGGGCCGCTCTTCGAGGCCGTGCATCCCGAGGACATCCAGCGCCTCACGAATGCGCTCTGGCCCGGCGGTCACCGGGTGCGCCTGCGCCGGCCCCCGCACGAGAGCGAATTCCGGCTCGCCCACTGCCGGTGCGACCGGTTCACGACACACGCAGGCGACTTCCTCGTGCTGCGCATGGAGCATTGATGTGGCAACCGTAGCCTTCGAACCGGCGGCCGTCGAGGCGCCGTCCACGGCCGCCGGCCCGTCCACGCGCTTCTTCAGCGAAGGCGACGGCCACGCAGTCCTGCTGCTGCACGGGCTGGCGAGCTCGCCGCTCGAACTGCGCTATCTCTCGCGCTATCTGCAGGGCGAGGGCTTCACGGTCTGTGTGCCGGTGATCGAAGGCTACAGCGCCGGCTCGCTCGAACTACCGATGGAGCGCTGGGTCGAAAACGCGGTGCGCGAATTCGACGCACTGGCGGCGCGCTACGAGCGGGTTTCGGTTTGCGGCCTGTCGATTGGCGGCGCGCTCGCGCTGCGGCTGATCCGCGCCCGCCCGAATGCCCAGGCGCTCGTGCTTCTCTCGCTTACGCTCAGCTACGACGGCTGGGCGATTCCCTGGTATCGTTTTTTGCTCGACTGGGCGTACTACACGCCGCTGCGCAGCCGCTACCGCTACCGCGAGGCCGAACCATTCGGACTGCGAAACGAAGCGCTGCGCGCGAAGATCGCCCGCGCGATGCAGCGCAATGCGTTCAGCGAAGTCGGGCCGTCCACCATCTCGCTGCTCGCGCTGCACGAGGCCTCGCGCCTTTCGCGCGCCGCGCGCAGGGAAGTGTCGGCCATCGAAAACGATACGCTCGTGATTCACGCCATCGACGACGAAACCTCGAGCCCGCGCAACCCGCGCTATGTGATCGACCACATCGGCGCGAGCTTCCTGCGCACCGTGTGGCTCGACGACTCCTACCACATGATCACTTCGGACAACGAGCGCGAGATCGTCGCGCGCGAAACGGCCGTGTTCCTGCGCGAAAGCGAAGTGGCGCGCGGCGCGGGCAGGGAGGGCGGCCAGCCGGTCGTCTCGAAGGCGCTGGCCCGGCGCCTGCGTCAACTGGCGGCGGTGGGCCAGCGATGACGCCATTCGCAGCATTCGCAGGGAGGAAACGGCTGGTGTGTTCGGTGGCGGCGGTAGCGGTGCTGGCGATGGCGCAGCATGCCTGGGCCGACGACAGCACCACCGCGTCGGCGGCCAGCACCGGCACCACCGCAACCACCGCAACCACGACTGCCGATTCCGACTGGAAGATCGCCATCGGCCCCGGCTTCTATCTCGCGCCGCAGTACCCCGGCGCCAACCGCCTGAAGGTCTATCCGTTCCCCGCGCTCGACATTTCCTGGCGCGACCGCATCTTCTCGCAGGGCCCGGACGTGCTCGGCGTGAACGTGATCTCGTCGGAGAACTACCATGTGGGCGCCTCGCTGAGCTTCGATTTCCAGTCGCGCACGGCGTCCGACGACCCGCATCTGCGCGGGCTCGGCAACGTGGACGACGGCCCCAAGCTGCGCCTCTTCGCCGACTACACCGTGTGGGCGTTCACGGGCGCCGTGGCGGTGTACCAGGACATCAGCGGCGACGGCCAGGGCACGACGGCGAGCGCGGATCTTTACGCGTCGCTGCCGCTGCAGGGCTGGCTCTTCTCGGTCGGCCCGGGGCTCACATGGGCAAGCGCCGTCTACACGCGCACGCTGTTCGGCGTTTCGGCGGCGCAGAGCACGGCGTCCGGGCTGCCGCAATACGAAGCCGGCTCCGGCGTGCGCGATCTGCACGTGACGTTCGCCGCGACGCACGACTTCTCGAAGCACTGGGTGGGTTCGGTGAACGCGACCCTCGGACGCCTCGAACACTACGCCGCGGGCAGCCCGGTGACCGAACGCCGCCGGGAGTTGACGACCTTTGGTGCGCTGGACTACCGTTTCTGAGCGCCTTGAGCGGGCGGGGCAGCTTGCTTCCTCCCGCTGCGAACGCTGGCGGCCGCCATGCGTAAGGCGTTGCCTGGAGACTGTGACCGTATGCCCGCGACTGTCCGCAATTCCTTGCTATGGATCTTCGAGCCGCTCGAGCGCGACGCCACCTACGTCACGAAGCGGATGTTCGGATCCGATGCCGCGTATCTGGACGGCCTGCTCTGTCTCACCGCCGGCGACGGCGACGAGCCCTGGAACGGGCTTCTCGTCTGCACGTCGCGCGAGCATCACGCCGCGCTCATCGAGGAGCTTCCGGCACTGAAGCCGCATTCGGTGCTCGGAAAATGGCTCTATATTTCGCAGGCCGATGCGGCGTTCGAAGACACCGCGGAAACGGTCGTGGGCCTCGTGCTTGCACGCGATCCGCGCATCGGCGTGGCGCCGACGCCGCGCAAACGCGGGCACAAGAGCGTGCTGCCCAAGGGCAAGGGCTGACGCGCGCTTGCCGATCCCTGGCGTTGCAGTGCAACGTGCTTCGCAAACGCACGGAGCGCTTCCTCATTTCTCGACAGAAACACCCACTGGCCCACGCGCGCCGCAATCAGCAGGCGTTGGTGGAGGCCGGGAATCGACTTACAGGGGCTAAAGCGGGGGCGAAAGCGGGCGCAAGAGGGGCTGTTTGACTTTTAAGACGACCGGTCATATTATTCGGCCATGTCTCGAACCGCCGACAAAACCGACATCCCGAATCGCCTTGTGAGGGCGGGGCGCGAGCTCTTCTCGCGCCAGGGCTACAACGCCACCGGCATCCAGCAGATCACCGATCACGCGGGCGTCCCGAAGGGCTCGTTCTACAACCACTTCGAGAGCAAGGAAGCTTTCGCGGTGGAGATCATTGCGCAGTACGCGGCCTACCTGCAGCGCTCGTGGGAAGCGATGATGGCGAGCGCGCCGCCGCAGCCCATGGCCGCGATTCGCTACGTGTTCGAGCAGATGATCGCGTACCACGAGCGCCGGTCGATGCAGGTCGGGTGCCTCGTCGGCAATTTCGCGGCGGAGATCGGGCTTGCGAGCGACCCGTGCCGCGTCGCGCTGCTCGACGCGCAGCGCGAATGGCGCGAGCGCCTTGCCGGGATGATCGGCCGTGCGCAGGCACATGGCGACATTCGCGCGGATGTCGATGCGGTTGCGCTGTCGGGTCTCGCATGGGATGCCTGGGAAGGCGCCCTGCTGCGCGTGAAGCTCGAGCGCTCGGTGGAGCCGCTGCGCCAGAGCGTCGAGCTGATTCTCGATCGTCTTTTCCCGCCGCCCGTCCGGGCGGCCGCCCCCGTCACGCCAACTTTGGAGTAGTCCTAAACATGGGTGTCCAGACCGAAACCGGCCTCACCGACGTGCTGTTCCAGCCGATCAAGCTCGGCAAGCTCGAACTCGCGAACCGCATGGCGATGGCGCCGCTCACGCGCAGCCGCGCCGACGACAGCCTCTCGCCCACCGACATGGTGGTCGAGTACTACAGCCAGCGTGCGGGCGTGGGCCTCATCATCGCCGAGGCGACGCAGGTGTCGGGTACGGCCCAGGGCTATACCCATACGCCGGGTATCTACACCGACGAGCAGATCGCCGCCTGGAAGAAAGTGACCGACGCCGTGCATGCCAAGGGCGGCAAGATCTTCGTGCAGCTCTGGCACACGGGCCGCATGTCGCATACGCACTTCCAGCCGGGCAATCAGGCGCCGGTCGCGCCGTCTGCCATTGCCGCGAAGGCCAAGACCTATATCGTCGATCAGGGTTTTGTCGATTGCTCGGAGCCGCGCGCGCTCGCTACGGCCGAGATCGCCGGTATCGTCGACGACTTCCGCACCGCGGCGGCGAAGGCGATGGAAGCCGGATTCGACGGTGTCGAGATTCACGGCGCACACGGCTATCTGATCGACGCCTTCCTGCGCGATGGCTCGAACCACCGCACCGACACCTACGGCGGCAGCATCGAGAATCGCGCCCGCTTCCTGGTGGAAGTCATGACCGCCGTGATCGGCGAGATTGGTGCGGATCGCGTCGGTATTCGGCTGTCGCCGGTTTCGCCTGTGAACGATTCGTCGGAAAGCAACCCGCAGCCGCTGTTCGAGCACGTGGTGCGCGAACTCGAGAAGCTGCATCCGGTGTATATCCATGTCGTGGAAGGGCATACGGGCGGTCCGCGCGACAACGCGCCGTTCGACTACGAAGCGCTGCGCCGCCTGTACTCCGGCGTCTGGATGCTGAACAACGGCTATACGAAGGAGATGGCAGTCGACGCGCTGCAAAGCGGGCGGGGCGACATGGTCTCGTTCGGCCGCGCCATGATTACGACGCCGGATTTGCCGCGCCGCTTTCGCGAGAATGCGCCGCTCAACCCGCCGTTCAAGGACGCTTCGCTGTACGGCGGCACGGGCGCGCACGGATACGTCGATTATCCGGCGCTGGCCTGAGCCGGAGCGCGTGAGTAGCCGACCCCAAGAGGAGTAGCGCGATGTCGATAGATTGGAAGCATGGTTATGCGTTCACGAACGGCATTCGCGTTCACTACGTCGAAGCAGGAGCCGGGCCGCTCGTGTTGCTGTGCCACGGCTGGCCCGAATCGTGGTTCTCATGGCGTCATCAGATCGCGCCGCTCGCCGCAGCGGGCTTTCGCGTGGTCGCCATGGATCAGCGCGGCTACGGCGAGACCGACGCGCCGCTCGCCATCGACGCGTATCACGTGCTCAATCTCGCAGGCGATCTGGTTGGCCTCGTGCGTGCCCTCGGCGAGGAAGAGGCGACGCTCGTCGGGCACGACTGGGGTTCGATGGTCGTGCAGTACGCTGCCTTGTTGCGTCCCGATGTGTTCAGGAAGATCGCACTCCTGAGCGTGCCTTATATGCCGCGGCACAAGCTGCGGCCGGCGGCGCGCTTCGAAGTCGCCACGCAGGATCACCACTTCTATCAGCATTACTTTCAGGAGCCGGGCAAGGTAGAGCGGGAGTTGGAACTCGACATTCGCCGCTCCCTCCTTGGCGTGCTCTACAGCGCGTCGGGCGATGCGCAGTTCGACGATGCGCACAAGCGGATGAGCTTTGCGAGGTTCGCGAAGGGCACGCGGCTTATCGACAACCTCGCGATTCCCGCCACGCTGCCCGACTGGCTGCCCGCGGCGGATCTCGACTATCTGGTTGGGCGCTTCGAGTTATCCGGCTTTCGCGGCGGGATCAACTGGTACCGGAATCTCGACCGGAACTGGGAGCTGACGCCGTTCCTCGACGGCGCGAAGCTTCTGCAGCCCGCGCTGTTCATTGCCGGCGAACTCGATGGCGTGCTGAAAATGACGCACGACGAGTACGCGAACCTGGCGAACAACGTTCCGCATCTGGCCGGCAATCATCTGATTGCGCGCGGCGGGCATTTCATCCAGCAGGAAAAGCCCGAAGCCGTGACGGAATTGCTGCTGCCGTTCTTGAGCGGACGATAAGCGCAGCGCGCGGGCCAAGGTACGCGCTCATCGCTTCAGCAACGCTTGCCGCATTAGCACTACGAACTTTTCCGTTATGGCAGGCAGGGTCCTGCCTCTCTTCTTCACGATCGCAATCGGCCGCACGAACGCGGGATGCGCGATGGGCTTCGTCACGAGTCCCGGTTCCGCATGCACCTCGCGCGCGGTTTCCGGCAGGATCGTAATGCCGAGCCCCGCGCGCACCATGGCGACGGCCGTCATCATGTAAGTCGGTTCGCAGGCGATGTCGAGCGCTTCGCGCGAAGCGCTGAGCGCGGCATCGACCACTGCGCGCACGCTCGTACCCGGCGCGGTCAGCACCAGCGGCGAGGCCGTGAGATCGTCGAGCGCGATGCGACGCTTCTTCGCCAGCGGATGCGCGCGGGGGCACACCGCCACGAGCCGGTCCACGCCGGCATGCAGCACTTCCAGCATCGGGTCGAGCACCTCGCCGCCGGTCAGGCCGATGTCGGCTTCTTCGTTGCGCACGAGCGCATTGACGCTGCTCGCAACCCCATCGCTGACCTGGAACGCAACCCGCGGCACATCGCGCTTCATCTGCGCGACGAGTTCGGGCAAGACGCTCGCGGCGAACGTCGGCAGGCACGCAATGCGGACCGAACCGCTTTCCCCGGCGCCCAGTGCCCGCGCGTCGCGCAGCACCGCCTCCATGTCGCGCAGCGACTGGCGCAGGAGCGGCAGCAGCTCGCGCCCGGTTTGCGTGAGCGCGACGTTGCGGCTATTGCGGTCGAACAGCCGCACGCCGACGGCTTCCTCCAGTCTGCGTATCTGCACCGTCAGGGCCGGCTGCGAGAGATGCAGCCGCTCGGCCGCACGCGTGAAGCTCCCGGCCTCGGCAACGGCGATGAGCGCGCGAATGTCGCGCAGATTGAGATCCATAATGGTCCGTAATAGCTGCGATCAAATCATTTCAATTGTGTTATCGCCGCTTCGACCATACGCTGACGAGCATCAGAAAACAAGATCCGGAGACAGACTCATGCTGCCTTTATTGGGGCTTGCCACCATCGTCGTCCTGCTTGGGGCGATTCTTTCGAAGCGCATGTCGCCGCTGGTCGCCCTCATCATCGTGCCGATCGCGGCGTCGCTGATCGGCGGGTTCGGCTTGCAGACCAGCCATTTCGTCATCGAGGGGCTCAAGAGTCTCGCACCCGTGGTCGGCATGTTCGTCTTCGCGATCCTGTACTTCGGGACGATTACCGACGCGGGCACGCTCGATCCGATCATCGACCGCATCCTGCGCACCGTCGGCACCAAGCCCACGCGCATTGTGATGGGAACCACGCTGCTCGCCCTGCTCATTCATCTGGATGGCTCGGGCGCCGTGTGTTTCCTCGTGACGATCCCGGCCATGCTGCCGCTCTACGAGCGCCTCGACATGGACAAGCGGGTGCTGGCCGCGGCCGTATCCATGGCCGCGGGCATCAATTTCCTGCCGTGGACAGGGCCGATGATCCGCGCGTCCGCCTCGCTGCATCTGCCCATTTCGTCGCTCTTCAATCCGCTGATTCCTGTGCAGGCCATCGGCCTCGTCTTCGTGTTCGGCATGGCGTGGTGGCTGGGCCGTCGTGAAGAGAAGCGCCTTGGCTACTCGGGCGCGGCCGGTTCGATTCCGATGCCGAAGCGCGAACTCACTCCGGAAGAACAGGCGCTGCGCCGCCCCCGGAACTTCTGGTTCAACATCCTGCTGACCGTCGCCGTGCTCGGCACGATGGTCACGATGGGCGAGAAGATTCCGCCCGCGATCATGTTCATGGTGGGCCTGTGCATCGCGCTGATGGTGAACTACCCGAACGTCGACATGCAGCGCAAGCGCATCGACGCCCACGCGCGCGCCGCGCTGATGATGGCGGGCATCCTGCTCGCGGCCGGCGTGTTCACAGGCATCATGCAGGGCAGCGGCATGCTCAAGGCGATGGCGCAGGCGGCGGTTGGCTTCGTGCCGCCCGCGATGGCGGGGCATATTCCGGTTGCGCTCGGACTCGTGTCGATGCCGCTTTCCATGCTGTTCGATCCCGACTCGTTTTATTTCGGTGTGCTGCCGGTAATTGCAGAGGTGGCGTCGCAGCTTGGCGTGCCGGCGGTACACGTGGGCCAGGCGGCACTGCTTGGCCAGATGACGACCGGATTCCCCGTGAGCCCGCTCACGCCTGCGACGTTTCTCGTTGTTGGCTTGTGCGGCATCGATCTCGCCGATCACCAGAAGTTTACGTTTCCGCTGCTGTTCGGTGCCTCGATCGTGATGACGATTGCTTGTGTCGTGCTGGGCGTGTTTCCGCTGTAACGAGGTAGGGTTGACGCCATGAATGATATCCCTGCAGAAAAGCGCGTGCGCATCGGCGCGGGCGCCGGTTATTCAGGAGACCGCATCGAACCCGCGGTCGAACTCGCGGAGCACGGCGCGCTGGACTATCTCGTGTTCGAGTGCCTTGCCGAGCGCACCATTGCGATCGCGCAGCAGGCGCGCCGCAACGATGCGCAACTGGGCTACGATCCGTTGCTCGAGGCGCGCATGCGCGCCGTACTGCCCGCCGCGGTGAAGCAGCGCGTACGTATCATCTCGAACATGGGTGCGGCCAATCCGCGCGCGGCGGCGAGGAAGACCGCGCAGATCGCAAGCGAGCTCGGCTTGCCCGGCCTGAAGATCGCCGCCGTGACGGGCGACGACGTGCTGGACGCCGTGCTGCGTTCGCACCTGCGCTTCGAAGAATCCGGAGACGACGTGAACGACTACCGGGAGCGCATCGTTTCGGCAAACGCGTATCTCGGCGCGGCACCGATTGTTCAAGCGCTTGCGGCCGGCGCGGATATCGTGCTCACGGGCCGCGTTGCGGACCCTTCGATCTTCACGGCGCCGCTCATCCACGAATTCGGCTGGCACTTCGACGACTGGAACACGCTCGGGCAGGCGACGGTGGTCGGGCATCTGCTCGAATGCGCGGGACAGGTGACGGGCGGCTACTTTGCCGACCCCGGTTACAAGGACGTGCCGAATCTCGCGCGCCTTGGCTTTCCCATCGGCGAAGTGAGCGCGAACGGCGCCGTTGTCGTGACGAAGGTGCCGCACGCCGGCGGCTGCGTGACCGAGGCGACGTGCAAGGAGCAACTGCTCTACGAGATTCACGATCCGGGCCGCTACTATCAGCCGGATGTCGTGGCGGACTTCACGCAGGTGCGCGTTGCTCAGGAAGCGAAGGACCGGGTGCGCGTGACGGGCGGGCGGGGTCAGGCTCGCACCGGTACGCTAAAGGTGTCGGTGGCGTATATCGACGGCTACATCGGTGAAGGCCAGATTTCCTATGGTGGGCCGGGTGCGGTTGCACGGGCGCGGCTTGCGCTCGATATCGTGCGCGAGCGCCTCGCGGCCACGGGCGTCGATACGGGCGAGTTGCGGTTCGATCTGATCGGCGTGAACGCGCTTTACGGCGACGCGCTGGCGGCAAACCATGACGCGCCGTACGAAGTGCGCGTACGCGTGGCGGGTCGTACTGCGAGCGCGAAGGAAGCAGCCCGCATCGGCAACGAAGTTGAGACGCTCTACACCAACGGACCGGCGGGCGGCGGCGGCGTGACCCGGGCGACGAGGGAGGTGCTCGCCGTACAATCGGTGCTGCTGCCGCGCGAGCTGGTGAAACCCGTCTTCGCATTCGTGGAGGCAAGCGATGAAACTGCGTGAACTGGCTCATGGCCGAACCGGCGACAAAGGCAATACGCTTAATGTTTCGGTGATCTGCTACGACGACAAGCACTACGCTTATCTGCGCGAGGCCCTGACGCCCGAGCGTGTGAAGGCGCATCTCGCGGAGGTCGTGCAAGGCGATGTTGTGCGTTACGAGCTTGCATTGCTGGGGGCTTTCAACTTTGTGCTGGGACGGGCGCTCGGCGGCGGGGTCACGCGTTCGCTTGCGCTCGATGCGCATGGGAAGTCGGTGAGTACGGCGTTGCTCGACATGGAAATCGGCGAGCCCTCAGGCGATGTCCCCGCACCCACTTCGCGAGATGCGGCGTTACTCCGTCGCAGCGAACATCGCGAGCCCCCGGCCGGCGCCTGATAACTCTTGCACTTCACTGACCGCCGGACGGCCGTTGACGGCAATGTCCGGGCACGGCAAACTACCCCGATGAGTTCCAGCGCGCTCCAATCCATGATGTGCACCATGACTGCCATTGGCGGGTCGTGGAGAGTGTGACGTTTATTCATCGCACACAGTTTTCCTCTACGGCCCCGCCAGTCAAGACGGGGCCGTGTCTTTTCCAGCCGCTCCGCATTGCCTCGGCACAAACAGGAGTGGTTGCATGCACAACACGATACGTATTGCCTTCCGCCGCAACGTTGACGGCGCGCCAACGCGGTTCTCCAGGCGGGGCATGACATGTTGACGATACGAAAAGCGACCCGCGACGATGCCATCGACGCATGGGAAATCCGCCGAACCTCGGTGCTTGCCGCGTGCGCTGGCCATTATTCCGAAGCCGATCTCGCTGGATGGGTGGAAGGCACACCCACGGAGAGATGGATTAGCGTCGTGGAGCGTGACTTCTACGTCGCCGTCCATGACGGATGGGTGGTGGGTACCGGCATGCTCACCGTAGAAAGCGGGCAGGTGGACGCCATCTTCGTGCGGCCGTCTCACATGGGGCGCGGCATTGGCGGCAAGATGCTGCAGTTTCTCGAAGTGTTGGCCGCTCGCCATGGCCTTGTCGAAATGCGGCTCGACGCCACGTTGAACGCGGCGCCGTTTTATCGGAGTCTCGGCTGGACAGGGGATTCGGTTTCCATCTACCGCACTGCGCGCGGACTGAAATTGGCCTGTGTCCCGATGACCAAACGCGTGCCGCCGGGCTTCGTTGTCCTGTATCGATGGCGCCTGCATCCGGGCAGCGAAGATGCCTTTGTCCAAGGCTGGATACGTTTATCGGATGAGTTTCGATCGCGCGGTTCGCTGGGAGCGAGGCTTCATCGAGGGTCCGATGGCATTTGGTACAGCTACGCGCAATGGCCCAGCGCACAAGCCCGAAACGATGCTTTCTCGATGGGAAATCTCGATGAAACGGCAATGGCGGCAATGCGGGCCGCCATTGCCGAGCCATTTCCGGAGATCGTTCTCGATCCGGTGGCGGGCGGACTCCTCTCGCTGGCCGGGCACGCCGGATGCTCAGTCGAGGGGCCGCGACATGTGTCGCTGAAACCGGAGAGGGATGATGAACAAGGACCACGTGAAGGGAACGGCAGAGAAGGTCAAAGGTAAGGTGAACGAGGCCGTGGGCCGCGCGACGGGCGATTCGGAGCGCGAACTCAAGGGCGATCTGCAACAGGCGCGCGGCGAAGCCCAGAAGAAGGTGGGCGATTTGAAGGACGCCGCCAAGGACGTCACGCGCCGCCATTGAGTCGGCCAGCCGGTCTGGAACCCCGCCTGGGCCACCTCGGGCGGGGTTCGCGCATGCCGCGCGAACCGGCTTCACTCATAGCGCGACCAGCACCACGCCTGTGAGCTTGCCCGCGCATGCTTCCTGCAGGGCGGCAGGCGCTGTATCGAGGCCCGTGAACATTGTGCGTGCAAGATGAAACGTTCCATCTTGTTGCCACGCGCGCTGGCGCGCGATCCATTCGCCGAAGGCGTCGCCGTTTTCCTCGTCCTCGCAGGCGCTGTAGCCGCGTAATGTGATGCTCTTGATAGGCAACTGGAAGGCGTCGATCTCGGTCGGCGCGACGGACGTGGAGCCGGCTGCGTGCAGTTCTGCGCCAAGCGCGCCCAGAATCGCGAAGCGCGCGCCTTCTCGGGCCTGCGCCACGGCGGCCGTCAACTGTTCGCCGCCGACCATGTCGACGAATACGTCGATACCATTGGGAGCGGCTTCCGCGAGTTGTGCCGCGAACGGTTTGCCGTCGTGCACGATCACGGTGTCGTAGCCGAGCGTCTGCTTCATCCATTGGGCTTTGGCCGCGCTGCGGGTGCTGCCGATGACGCGTGCGGCCCCGAGCCGGCGCGCGATCTGCCCGGCCATCGATCCGATGGCGCCGGCGCCGCTGGAGACGAGTACCGTATCCCCGCGTCGTAGTTGAATGCCTCGGGTCAATGCGGCATAGGCGGTCCAGCCGTGACCGAGCCAGGCGGCGGGATCGACCGGTCCCGGTGGCAACGTTTTGCATTGCCTCTCATCGACAACAGCATAGTCGCGCCAGCCGAGCGGGTGCGAGACGGTGGCGCCCGCGCGTAGTTCCGTGCCGGGACCGGCTGCGACGACCTCGCCGATTGCGCCATCGGAGAGCACATCGCCTGGTTTGAGCGTGGGAAACGGGATACCTTTGATATCCTGAGCATCGGGACTGGCCATCAATCGCGTGGAGATTGAGATGCGGAACCACCGGTTTCGTATCAGCACTTGATGCGGTGCGAGCGGGGCCAGTGGCGTCTCGATGAGGACGAAGTCCGAGGCCTTGAGTGTGCCTTGCGGGCGAGTAGCAAGCGTGACTTGGCGAGATGAGCGAGGGCGTAGTGCCATTAAGGAGTCCTTCGATGAGCAGGCCGGCGGGGATGCCGAGCCCGGTTTTGCCTGCGCAGACAGGTTGAAATTGTCGCGCGGGCGCGGTCCTGTGGCTACTCGCGTTCGGCTGTGGGCTTGACCGCTGCGCGCAGGCCGGTGGTGGTGGCGTTCGGACTTACCGGCAGGCGGACTCATGGTAACGGCGGCTCGCGTTCTGGCTATGTGCTCTAGAATGGCGGTTCTTTTTGCGGCATCTCGGGGCGCGTCGTGACCCGAGAATCAAGAGCGACCTGAACCGATAAAATCGATGCTCACACTCCATCCGATTGACCGCCAGTCTTCGCGCGGCGTAGCGCGTTTGCAGGCTGTGCTCGAAGGCGCGCCGGGCTATAGCTTGACTGTGGAAGGCAAACTGCCGCCATCGAAACACTTGACGCACTGCCGCCCGGGAAAGATCACACGGACAAGTTCGTCTACGAAATTACGCAAGATGCTGATGCAATCGGATGTATCGAACTGGTGCGTGGCTATCCAAAGGTGCATTATCGCGGGTTGATGAAGAACACGCAGCTACTGCATACGCTGTTTGCCTTGAGAAAACTGTGGATAGTCACTACAAAATTATAAAGGAATCCATAGCATGAATGAACGTGGACCCGGTTTAGACGAGCGCAAACGCGGACTGCTGGACTATACCCATGCTGAAGAGAACGTCGAATTCGAGAGTTTCGCCTCACTGATTTCACTTGGGCGATACTTACATCGGTCAGGTCGGCGTTGCCGACCGCGTTTTGAACGCCATCCTTAGCGCAGTCATCTATTCGATATCAACGAGTGTTATATCACTTTAAGGGTTGCCGGATGCCGGCTCACGGTCGTATGACCGTGAGCCGGCGAGGTCGCATAAGAACGGGCATCCAACGCATATCCCTACGCGCCTTCCTTCGTGGCAAGAGCCTGGCACTGAAGCGTTCGAACCTCAGAACTTGTAAGTCGCACCGATCTGGCCGTAGCGGCCAATGCCCGAATACACCGATGGATCGTAGTAGCCGCGATAGGTATACATCCACACCGGGTCGAAGGGCGGCATGCGGTTGGCCAGGTTGTTGATGCCGCCATAAAGCGTCCAGTTCCTGAAACCGGTGTAAGTCACGAACAGATTGAAGAGGCTGTAAGACCCGACGTTCGATCCGCGATCGATCACCTGGGCATAGGGGCCTGTGAATTGCCAGGTCAATGCAGTCGTCCATTTGTGCCACGCCCAGCTCAGCTGGGTGTTGCCTTTCCAGCGCGGGAAAGCGCCTCCAAACACCGTATCGTTGGGGAGGTTGCTGCCAGCCAGGTCGCTTGCAATCCCGTTCAATGGCATTGTGAAATGCCAGACATAGGCCCAGTCGCCCGAGAGCGTGAAGGTGCCGATCCGGGTCGGCAGCGCTTGCCGGAAAGTGGTTTCGAAGCCATCGGTGTGAAGGAACGAAAAATTCTGGTAGCCAAGATCGTAGAACGGTTGGCCCGGATTGGCGTTATAGGCGGCGACGATATTGCCTTGGCCGATCACGTTGCTGACGTCGATTTTGTACCAGTCGAGGCCGATGTCAGTGTAGCGCGTTGGCGAAAACTCAAAGCCAAGATTGTAGTTCCGTGTGTGTTCGGGCTGGAGGTTGGGGTTGCCCTGAAAATATTCGTTGACGTTCGTGCCCTCGATGGTCTGATAGGTCACGCTGCCCTTTTCGTAGAGTTCGATCAGCGTCGGCGCACGGAAACCCCGGTCGTACGAGGCATACAAGGTCAGGGGTTGGACCGGCTGGTAGCGCAGTGCGAAGCGGGGCGAGAACACGCCGCCGAAGTCGTCGTAGTGATCGTAGCGACCCGACTGGCTGAACGTCAGGTTACGCAGCAGCGGAATGTCGATCTGGTAATAGACGGCGGCGACATTTCGCTCGCCATCCACCGCCTGGGTGTACGGGTTGACGAATGCGGTGGAGCCCGGGCCGATGTACTCGCTCTGATGTTGAAACTGCGCGCCGAATCCCACGCCTACGTTCCCCGCCGGCAGCTTGAACAGGTCCGACGTGGAGATTGTGGCATCGACCGTATCCAGCTTCGAAATTGCCTGGTCGTACGAAGTACCGAGCACACCCGGCAGGCTGTTTAGCGTGGCCGCGCTGAAGGTGGATGGCGTTACGCCGTTCAGATAGCTCTGCACCACCGATGCATTGACCTGGTTCGTGTAGGCATTGGACACTTCGCTTTGCGAATGGCCATACGACGCGGACCAGTCCCACTCGCCGAGTTTTGCTGTGCTGAACGAACCTTTCACGCCAGTCGACGCTCGATAGAAGTTGGAGTTGGTATTCACGGCCTGCGCAGACGGGAAGTAGTAGGTCAGCGGATTCCCGCCTACCGTGGGGGAAAACGCCGCGAAGCCGGTGCCCGGAGCATAGTAGAGCGACGGTACGAGTGCGTTGGCGCCGAATCCGGTCAGCCCGGACAGGAGCGAGGTGGTGTTGTAGCTCTCCCAGAGATCGGCAAACGCCTGAACGTTATCGCTGATCTGGAAGTCCGCATGCACCTTGGCACTTGTGTGCTCGACCTGAGGTGCGAGCGATTGACCACTCGCACCATTCTGGGAGCAGACTGTTCCTGCGGTCTGCGTTTGCAGGTTGTTTGCAGCAGACGTCACCGTGCCCGTCGGGCCGCATGGACTCAGTGCGCGCGGCCCAGTCGGGGTCGTGAGAAACGAACTGGGTTGCGAGAAAAAGCCACCCGGCAGGCCGGAGTAGTCTTCGTTGCTGGTGATGTCGCGCTGATCCATGGTGATGCCGCTGGCGCGGTAGTAGCTGAGGGCGGCGGTCACATTGAAACGGTCCGAGTTCAGATCACCGAAACCGCCCAGCACGCTAAAGTTCGTAGTGCCCTGGCCGCCCTGTTGCGCTCCCCCTAGGCTGCCGTCGAGTTGCAGGCCCTGGAAATCTTTCTTCGTGATGATATTGATCACGCCTGCGATCGCATCCGAACCATACTGCGATACCGCTCCTGTCTTGACGACCTCGATACGGTCGATCATGTTCGTAGGTATCGTATTGACGTCAAAAAACGTTTCGGTGCCCCCGGTCGCGAAGCCATAGAGTGCGGCGCGCTGCCCGTCGATCAAGGTCAACGTGTATTTCTCGCTCAGGCCGCGCAGCGCGATGCCCGCTCCGCCTGGCGCCTGGTTGAGTACCGTGTCCTCGCCATAGCTGCTGGCCGAGTTGACAGTCGAGTCGCGAAGATAATTCGTCACGGTGGTGGCACCGCTGCTCTGGATATCCTTCTGCGTAACGGTTTGAACCTGGTTGAATCCCGTTTTGTCGGAACTGCGAATCAGTGAACCGGTTACTTCGAAGCGCTTTATCTGGGCAACGTTGTTGCCTGAATGCCCTGTAGCGGCAGTGCCGGGCGCAGGCGTTGCAGATGCGGACTTCTGTGTGCCGGGTGAGGCTGCACTGCCAGTACTATCGGCAACGGTTCCCGGGGGAGCCGGCTGATTTTGCGCAAGGGCCGGCACGACGAACGCGGCCGACAAGGCGAACTCTGCCCAGATGATTCTCTTGATAGCTAGCGCTAACGCTCTTTGTTTCATTTTTCCACTTCTCTCTTGTCGGTAACGTCGAACAGGTAAAGGTATCGAATAGAAACTGTATTGATTTGTATACCTAACTTAAAAATTGAAGTTCAGAAGAAGTAACTTTGAAAAATAATCTTCCAGCACAAGGGCGATGAGCTAGTCTTCGGCAACTGGGCCGTGTTGAAGCTATCGCTTCGGTATCGAGGCCCGTTGCATGAAGCCGTTACCCATGTGCTTGCGCACGCGTGCTCCGAGCCATCAGTTCACGGGTCCGGAAGCACACGGTCGCGAGTTGATGCATTGCTACGCGATGCCATACGGACGTGCGGGGTCGCAGCGTCCGGACGGCGCTAATCAGGGTGCACAGAGGATTAACTACGGCGCGCACCGTTTGCCTGCTGGCAAGACGGCGGCTAAAGAAAGAAGGCGCGGACGTCCTGCTGGTCAGGCAACGAAACAGATCGAAGATCGACAACTGCTACTGTCCAAGATGGATGCCCCTTTGGGTTTGACGGGCGAATTCTAGGTTCGCGCACAGTTGAACGTCAACAGTTTTCTGCTACGGTGAAAGTTAATTCGGTATCCTATATTAATAGTTATGATCGGAGAATCATGCCCGTAGCGGAATTGAGGGATTTTCCGCGATTCACTATAGAGATTGGCATGTCCAACCCCGCTCCATTCATGATTTTTCAGTATTTTCTCTTTATCCATGGTCCGCACGCGAAGCCATGATTTAGCGGGTGAGACCCGAGGATTGAAGTGTCGCCGCGAAGTTTTCCTTCATCTTTCTTCCAGTCAAAGAAATCCGTTGACTTGAGATTTCGGAAGTACTTAGAATTCGGCCGTCATCACAAAGGAGGCGAATGCCTTGGACAGCAGCAGTTGTCGATCTTCGATCTGTTTCGTTGCCTGACCAGCAGGACGTCCGCGCCTTCTTTCTTTAGCCGCCGTCTTGCCAGCAGGCAAACGGTGCGCGCCGTAGTTAATCCTCTGTGCACCCTGATTAGCGCCGTCCAGACGCTGCGACCCCGCAGGCCTGGATGACGCTGCGTCGCGAGCATCAATTCGCGACTGTGCTTGTTCGCTCCCACCAAACAGCGGCGCGAACCGGCACGTCCGTTGCCAGCGGCCTGCATTTACGTTTTGCAGGGGTTTCTGGCAAACAGCAAATGAAATTGCAGCGCCGAATTCTTTGCGAAACCAGGCGTGCTTTGACGTAACAGAACCGCTGCGGTCCCAGAACCGGGCGGGTTCGCCAGGAGAGATGAAGTGGCAGTGAAAGTTCAAGGGCAGCGACTGGAAGACTCGGCCACAGGTCATTGGGCATGGAGGCGGCGCGAGTTCGGACGCAAGCAGCAGAATCCCGTTCGCCGTTATGGCGGCATCGCGGCAGTCATCGTCCTGCACGTCGTGCTGATCTATGCGCTGGTCAACGGCCTCGCGAACAAGGTCGTGCAGGTCATCCAGCATCCCATCGAAACGAAGATCATCGAGCCGGTGAAACCGCCGCCGCCGCCGCCGCTGCCGGTCGTCCAGCTGCCGCCGCCGAAGTTCGCGCCGCCGCCGCCGCCGTTCGTGCCGCCGCCGGAAGTGCCGGTCCAGGCGCCGCCGCAGCAGACCATCACGCACCAGGCCGCGCCCGTTGTCAGCGCACCCGTGACGGCGCCCCCCGCGCCGCCCGCACCGGCAGCCAAGCCGCTCAGCCACGAAGTGGGCGTGGTGTGCCCGAACTCCGACGATATTCGCGGCTCGATCGCGTATCCGAAGGAGGCGCAGGAAAACAACGTGACGGGCGATGTGCTCATCGAATTCGTCGTGGACCCGCAAGGTCATGTCACGAACGAGCGCGTGGCCAAGTCCTCCGACGACAACAGCCTCGACGCTGCGGCGTTCAACGCGGTCAAGAAGTTCAATTGCATTTCGCAGGGTCAGCCGGTGCGTGTGCAGGTTCCGTTCTCGTTCACGCTGAACTGACCCGAAGAGCCGGATGGTGCTGGTCATCATCCTTTTAGTCACTTTTGTGAAGCTGTAGAAGCTCAACGTTTGAATTGGGAGCAAACATGAAGAAGCGTTCTCTCGCCGCTCTTGCGGCAGGCATGTTGATCGTCACCGCGTCGGCCGGCACCCTGGTCGCACCAGACATGGCGTACGCACAGGCCAGCGGCGCGACGGTTGCCGCTCCGGCTTCGGCTTTGCCGCAAGCGGCCAACCCGGCGGCCGGGATAGCGGCACTGCCTCCCTCACCAGTGGCTGCCGTCGAGGTCACGAACCCTTATGGCCTTGATGCCCTGTGGAAGAACGGTGACTTCGTCGCACGCTTCGTGCTGATCCTGCTCGTCATCATGTCGATGGGCAGCTGGTACATCATGATCACCAAGTTCTTCGAGCAGTTTCATGCGAACCGCCGTGCGAAGATCGCCGACGAGCAGGTCTGGAGGGCACCGTCGCTCGTGGCGGGTGCCCGTCAACTGGATGAGTCGTCACCGTTCCGCTTTATGACTGAAGCGGCTGTCAAAGCCGGCGCACACCACGACGAAGCACTGCTCGAAGCCGTGGACCGCAACACCTGGATCGACGCACAGGTCGACCGTTCGATCACGAGCGTGTCCAACCGCCTGCAGGACGGCCTCGCG
>NZ_BAYB01000014.1 GCF_000685035.1 Paraburkholderia ferrariae NBRC 106233 | reverse complement strand
GCTTGATTTTAGCATGCGGTATGTGCCGCCCTCCTGGGTCCGATTTCCCTGGCCGGCGACGAAGTCTACCGAGGCTCGATGAAATTAGTATCAGACCATGCAGATACTCCTGGCCCGAACCGCACCCGCAAGTCGGACCCCATTCACACAGACGAACGCGGCCAGCCTCGGCAATATCATCGCCACATCCCAATATGCCCGTGTGATATCGTCTCGCTCAGACCTCGAACTCTAGCGTGTTTGGAGATGCCATGCTTAGCGCATTACATAGCTTGTTCGATCGGGTAGCCGTGCAGATACCCGGCGCCAGGACCGACCCCAACCTCGATCCGGAAATGCAGAGGGTGTTAAACCGGCTGGCTGAGCGAATCAGGAATGCGCCGATCGATCCCGTTCCGAACGACAACATCTATATCGAGAATGCTTTTACCTCGAGAATCTACGCGCAGATTCTCGAATATCTTCCAGACGAGAATGCCTACGACTTCATCGTGCATCCCGATGCTGTGCTACCAGATGGCACGGTCACGCGCAAACTGCTGGATCTGAGCGAACGCACCCTGCCACGGTTGAATCCGAAACAACGGGCATTCTGGAAACGCATGCTCGGTGTGATGACGTCACCCGCGCTGGTCGATGCGATTACCACCAAGTTCGCGAAGGGCATTGCAGCCGCCTACGGTGACGAATGGCCAGAGTTGATACCCGTGCCCGTTTTCTACCGCGACTATCCGGGATATCGGATTGGGATTCATCCAGACATCGCGTGCAAGATTGCAACGATGCAATTCTATTTCCCCCGCGACCTCTCGCAAGTTCACCTCGGTACGTCCTTTCATATCCGGAATGGAACGGAATTCGAACTGCACAAGACGAATGAATTCAAGCCCAACTCAGCCTACGCCTTTGTTCGCGCGGAAAACAGCTGGCATAGCGTGCAACGGCTCGCGCTCACGGAGAAAGTGCGAGACACGCTTGCGCTCACGATCTATATCAAAGGTACGGAGTACCAAAGCCCATACCGGGCGGCCGAAAAGTAGCTAGTTCTGGCAGCACCGCACGCTCGAAGGTAAAAAGACTCCTTGAATCGGACTAACCGCTCGCTACCCATGCACGAAAAATACAACAAGGAAATTCAGGTCATTCGGGCAGCGGCAATACTGGCGGTCTTTGTTCGGCACCTTCCTATTCTGTACCCCTGGAATCACGCTATTTGGGAAAACGCAGGCCGGGGACTCTGGGTAGGCGTCGATTTGTTCTTTTGCATTTCCGGCTACGTCATCGCAAAGAGTCTGCTTCCCCGGCTCGAAGGCAAACTCGGCCTCGAATTCTGGTACGAAACGTGGGCCTTCTGGCTGAGACGCATCTACCGGATCGTGCCGTCGGCCTGGCTATGGGCCCTCATCGGGGTTCTGGTGCTGACGGCGGCCGGCCAGCACGGCTTCCGGGAACAGAACCTCGCGGACCTCACGTCCATCGTTCTGAACGTTGCCAACCTGCACTTCTACCAGTGCTTTCGAGGTGCCGCGAACTGCGGAAGTTTCGAATACTATTGGACCCTGTCGCTCGAGGAGCAGTTCTATCTCCTCCTTCCCCTCGCAATTCTCATTCTAGGCAGGCGCCTCACGGTGGCGTTCGCCGCACTCGTGCTGCTACAGATATTCCTCTACCGCCCCCAGTTGGGAAATCTGCTTGCGTTCATCAAAACCGATGCAATCATGCTTGGCGTCCTGATCGCACAGTTTTCACGCACCCAGTATCACCGCGTCCTGGCACAACAGTTCAACCGGGCAGGTATCAGCCGGTTGCTACCGGTCCTGTTGCTCGCAAGCCTGTTCGCATGCACACGATTCGAAATCGTCAGTTTTTATACTGGCCTCGCAGCCGCAATCTCGGCCGCCGCAATATGCCTCGCATCGTTTGAGCGCGGGTACTTTCTGCCGCCGTCGATATTTGCGCCAATTCTGGTCTGGATCGGTGAGCGCTCGTTTGCGATCTACCTCATCCACCCGCTAATCTTCTACGTCTTGAATGACCTCTGCATTCGCGTGATGCCGGAAGGGACGCACCTGGATTCGACCTGGACATTGCGTTATACGATTGCCGCCGTGGCGCTCACGGCAATCCTTGCCGAGTTCAATTATCGATTTGTCGAAAATCCACTGCGGCGAAAGGGGCGTAAGCTGGCAAGCCGCATGACCATCGCCACTAGTGGCGGCTAAGCTCGACCCCGCACAGCAGAACCATACAGGCTTCGTAGAAGCTACCCGGGCAGCCGCTCGGCTACAGCGCGCTTACCCGCACCGCGATGCAGAAAGCGCTGCTCCACGAAGTGATAGGATAAACTCGAGCAAACGATGGTCAGTGCAGAGAACAGCCCGAATCCAATCAAGGTCTGCCCATGCGCAAACGCTGCAGCATTCAGCCGCTTGAGGATGTCCACAACCAATACCATAAGCGGCAGGTGACAAAGATAAATCGAATACGATCGTTCTCCTATCCACAAGGCCAGTGAACCCAGGCGGCCATTCGAGTAGCTATCCCCCCGCAGCGCCGAAAGCATGCACAAACCAGCGCCTGCCCCCATTCCCCAGAAAATCCAATGCGGCGGTAGCACGTTCGGAGCAATCAGGCAGAGCACGAGGCCCACACCCAGCACAATCCGGCAACCCCAGACAGGCAGTCCGCGAATGCCCGGAGCGTAGGTATTGCCGAGAAAGTACACAACGCAACCTGCTGTGAATGCTGCGGGCCGGAAAACCCATGGCAACGAAAACATGGTTGCGGGGAAAAAGGAGAGAACGGCAGTCAGCACCAGCAGGATGCCAAGTACGTAGTACCTCCCAAGGAAGTAGAACGATAGCGCCAGGACCGCGTAAAGCTGCCACTCCAGCGAAAGCGACCAGGTGACCCCGTTGTAGTCGCCATTGCCGCACGTCCCTTGCGCAACCTGAAAGCAGTATGACCAATAAACGTTCGAAACGCCGAAAAGGGCAGCCAACGCACCCCTTGTCGCGAGAAAGACTGACCGCAGAGGCGGATCGTCGAGGTATGCAGCGAGTATGATGGAGAAGCAGTTCCAGCAAAGGAGCGCTGGGAGCAAACGGCGAACCCGGTGTTCTGCAAACATTTTGAGCGCAGCAACTTTTCCATCCGTTTTCTCTGCGTAACGCACGCACGCCTGGCACATCAGAAAGCCCGAAATAGCCAAAAAAATATCCACGCCGGTCCAGCCGGATACATGGCTATGCAGATATTGAAAGGCCGGAGGAACAGGTAGGCGCCAGTAGTGCTGAAAAATGACGGCAATGATGGCCAGCGCGCGGAGAACCTGGATGTCCCGGATCTTCGCCGGTGCAACTTCCGCAATCATTTTTACCTTCCAGCTCGTAAGTTCAAACGTAGTACCTTCGCTGATTCCGGATTCCCGGAAGACAACACGTCAAGGTCGGGATGCTACACAAGTCTGCGTCGTACCATCAACTACACACATAAGCCTGCAAGGCAATACCAGCCCGATGTATGGCTAGCATTTTGTAACATTACAGATCGTTACATTTATGTCATGAATGTGTATGCTTGGGTACAATCTTTGTGTAGTAGCTAGCACACGCAAACGTTTCCGCCATATTGCAATACAGCCGTGCTAGAGGGCGTCATGGCTGTCATATTTGCTTGCATCGAGACAGACCTGCCGCGTCGATGCAAACGTTTTCGCGCCCATTCAACCCCTGTCCCACATGCTCCTATGGCCACGATCAGCCGATCCGCGCAGTTTCCGATTGCCTCGGAGGCGTAACAAATTATGAGAGCAACCCTCAGTGAGCTGGCGACGCGCCTGTTTCCCTCGCGGCGCGTGGCGCGTAACCTGCAGCATCTCGAAGAGCTGGTCGTGCAACTACTGAATGATAACCGGCAGGCACTTACCAGTGGACTCGATCAACAACGCGACCAGTTCGAAGCACATGCCACGTTGCTGGAGCAGTCATTTGAGCAACTCAAGCAAAAGCTCTCCCGAGAGCACGAAACGCTCAACGAACTAAGCCAGAAAGTCACCGAGGTCTTCGCAACACAGCACCCGAGGCGGCTCTTCATCTCGACTGGCTACTTCGCCACAACAGTGGCAGCAGCAATCGCGCAGCAGCAAAACCGGGTGTTCGATGACTATCTTCTGGTGACCCTCGACAGGCAATCAGGCACCGAGAATCGCAAGTGGGCGTATCAGTTGAAAGAAGACTGGGTTGGCGTTCAAACCATCTCCCACGAGGATTACTATGAACGCACCCAGGCTTCACCAGAACTGCCGTTCTCGGATATCGAGTTCGCTGAAATCTATTCTCCGTTTGTCGAGATGGGCGAGTTCGTGCGTCACAATTTTCCTGCCCAACGTTACGAATATTATGAAGAAGGGCTGACAAGTTACCTCCAGGCGTTGCGATTCGCGCCCCACGACACGAATTCGCGATTCTTTGCGCTGGCTCCGACAGTGCTTCGGAATGCTGACATTGACACGGTCCCTGTGGACTGCGCTGTATTCACACAGCTTCTACGCCGCAGTGCGCAATGCTACCGAATTCCGCGCCTGGCCGGTAAGCGTAACATCATCATCGTTACCAGCGGTGCAGCACCTCACGACGGCATGTCCCCAGCAGCCTACCTGGACCCTTATACCGAACTGGTAGCAACGCTAATTGGCAAGGGCTATACGGTGTGGGTGAAAGATCATCCGCGCGTGCCCCTCAAAGAGACCTTCCCTACCTCGAAAGTGGCCCAAATGGGTGGGCGATTGCTCGAAACTGACGCACCACTGCTAGAGACAGTGATTTCGCATAATGCACCCGCAATCGCTGCAATCGTCTCGGTCTACTCAAGCATTCTCGTGCATGCGTATTCGTTATTTGGCATACCCGCATTTTCGCTGCATGCGCAACCGACCGGTGAGACCCAACGATGGTGGAAGGGTGTCCAGGACGCTATCGTCCCAGACGTTGTCGATCTTGAAAATTCGTGCCCCAACGACCTCGACCGCGTGACGCGCGATTTTCACAATCAAAACCTCCAATGGGTGCCCCCCGTGTAAATCACAGTCATCACCAGCAGCAAACACGTCCAATGCTTGAAACCTTCGATAAGTTCAATCTGCGGACTCTGATACGTTAGTGGTATTGACAACAATTCCACCCTGGCGACGCGGACCCAAGCCGGGAGACACTGGTGTGATGCCTCGCCCGACTGGTCGCCTACACAGCATCAACGCTCATCGCCCAAATCCTTTGCGGCAGTGCAGAACGTGGCCACCGCCGCCCTGTAACCTCACAGTTAGGTATAATTCCTGCGGAGTCGCACCGGGCCTTACGCATCCTCGCATACATCACATACCGAGCCAGGTCGGCTCACACTACGTTGGTGGGGCCACATGGGCCTATGCCCAATCCACCGTTGCCACTCAAATGTATCGAAAAGTAAGCTGCCAGGAATGAGCGGCCGGAGGGTATTGTGATAGATCTGTCGTATATAGTTCCTGCACATAATGTCGAGGCGTTTATCGAGCCATGCTTGACTAGCCTCGCGCGCTCTGTCGGAATGACATACGAAATTGTTGTGGTCGACGACCGGTCGACGGACGACACGATGTCCGTTGTGCGAAAGCTCGCTGCGCAACATCCTGAAACCCGATTTGTGCTGGCATCCACTCAGGACCATGATGAATATAAGGTCGGCGGACTTGGTGCCGCCCGTAACGTCGGGGTCTCGCTTGCACAGGGTCGCTACCTGAGCTTCGTCGACAGTGACGACTGGATCGAAGCACGTGCTTTCGCCAATCTGGTCGTACTGCTCGATCGCGATAACGCAGACTTCGGCTGGCTGCGCGCCGTCACCTACAACCAGCGATCGGACGAATTCACGTCGTTCAACGACGAGGCATTGCGCAACGGAGTGCTCAGCGGCCGCACGGTGGTAGCGACCAATCTTGCTGAAACACCTTCGCTATGCCGCTTTGAGCCGTCATCGTGCAACCGCGTGTATCGTGCCAGCTTCTTCCGCGAGAAGGTAGGGCCATTCCGCGTTAGTCTTCTCTACGAGGACGTCCCAACGCACTATCGCGCGCTCGTTGGCGCGTCGCGGATCCTGATTACGTCGATGACCGGCTACTATTACCGGGTCAATCGGCCAGGGCAAATCACGAGCCGCAACGATGAGAAGCGCTTCGACTACATCAAGATCCTGAACGAAATCGCGGGCGACAACTCACTGCGGACAATGTCCACCCTTGCCGCGCCGGAAATGATCAGCTACCTGGTCGACTTCGGCATCTGGTGTTTCAACAGCATTAGTTTCCCCCTGCGCGAGCGCTTCATTGGCGAATTCGCCGATGCCCTGCGCCGCTTTCCCGCCGACTGGATCAACGAGGTATTGAGCAACCATTGGCGCGAAGACAGGCAGTCTTACAGGTTATGGCTGATTCTTAACGGGCTCGCACGCGACCTGTCGCTTTACCAAACCGGCGTCACCGAAGCGCGCACGTCGTTCCGTTTTTATCTCGACACCGGGCGCAAGCAGCATGCCCGTATTGCCATACAAAGACGGACCCGTTCCGCTGCATCGCAACTGGCTCGCCGACTCAAGCTCGCTTAATCAGACATGTCGTTACACGCACTTTCCGATTTCCTCCCGGCCGCAATCGCAGATAGCCGTCGCTCGCACTGGCTGTCGTCTGCGAACAACCTCCCCGCGATCAAGCAGGCTTGCGACTCAATCAGCAACTCGGCTCATGCTGAGGCACTTCTTGCCGCGAGCCCCGCAAAGGTCATGCTTCATATCGGTGGGAACGCGGCTCCGCGAGCATTTCAGTTCGCAAAATCCGACTCAACACGGCGAGCTGTCGTCTATCACCCGCTCGCAACGACGCGAGAAGAGTTGAAAGCGCTTATCACACAGGAGCCGGACTGCGGTGTCATCTGCATCAATGACATGTCGGAGTTCGGTGATACGTTAGACACCCTCAATTGCGGCAGCGATATTTGTGTCTACTTCGACTGGCCTTACTTCGACCTCCAGACGATCAGCAAGATCGCGTCGATTGCGACCATCGACGTACTCATCGGCGGCTTCGAAGAGCATCGAATCCCTGGGCGTCATCTGTATCAGGCACTCAAGCCGCTGACGCGGTCGTTCCGCCTCTACTCCCACGACCGTTGGAACGTGATTCACTGGAATCGCAGTCAGGCGGTTGACGTAAGTATTATTGTGCCGGCCTACAATATCGAGGCGTATCTGCCACAATGCCTCGACTCCCTGGCCGGAATCCGCGACATTACCGCGGAAGTGCTCGTAATCGACGACGGGTCGAAAGACAGCAGCGCCGCGATCGTCCGCGAGTACGAGAAGAAGTACAGTCATATCCGGCTCATCTCTCAGACTAACGGCGGGTGCGCAGCAGCCCGTCAACGCGGCCTTGATGAAGCGCGCGGCACCTATGTCGGTTTTGTCGACGGCGACGATTGGGTAACTCCCGGGATGTTCGAAAAGCTGTTCGGCTGCGCGGTCGATACCAATGCTGACGTGGCTCTATGCGGATACGTCGAGGAATACACAGCGAGCGGTAAAAGCGCAAATGTGGAAGAGCACTTTGGGTCGGCACGTCGAATGTTTTTCGACTGCTATCAGGTTGATCCGGATGAGGTCGTTCTGCACGCACCGACTATCTGGCGCAAGATATTCCGAAAGAATTTTCTTGACGTGAATCGCGTAGGATTTCATACGAACATCCGCCGCTTCGATGACCTCCTGTTTAATGCCGAAGCACTACTGTGTCGCCCGTATGTGGTTGCAACAAGCGGATACATGTACCACTACCGACTGGAGCGCCCCGGTCAAACTGTGGGCTTCAAAGACGAACGCCTGTTCGTTCATTTTGATATTTTCAACGCGCTACTCGAGCGCATCCAAATTCTCGGTAACCTGGAGGCCGAGACGCTTTTCAAGCAGATTCAAATTAGTACCCACTTCTGGGTACACGGCCTGCTTGAAGACTCGCTCAAGGAAAAATATGAACAGAATGCGTCAAAGGATATTTTTTCCACGCTTCAACTTCTGAAGCATGATCGCGTGTTAGCTCTCGCCGGCCATCTCTCCCGGGAAAAAGAAGCCTTCGTGCGCAATCTGGCCAAGCACATACATAACTGAGTGGGCTGCCAGGCGTCGGATGCCTGGGCGCTTGAAGCGGCGATCACTTGCAACGCGCAGTCGGTCGCCGCGACCCACTCACATCCTGTGCACTCGTAATACGAACGCGCCGGCTATCCCGCAACGCTTTGCCCCAAGTACACAGTGAGGCAAAGCGAAGGTCCTTGGCGGCAACCAGGCCATGCGACAGAATTGGCCGCCACAATCGCCACCCCGGTGCGGAGCCATAGTGCCGAAACACGGCAAGCTGATTGCGCAGGTTGTAATAGTGCTTGAGCCCGTACGGCCCATCCCGCAAACGCCCCTTTGCGCCGCGCAAATGCGTAACGGAAGCCTTGGGCACCAGCCAGATCGACCACCCTGCCTTACCTAGACGCAGCGAATACTCCGTGTCGTCGTAGGCGAGAAAGAACGAAGCGTTCGGCACCCCAACCTCACGCACGGATTCCGCGTTCACCAAAAAGCCAACGAACGAACCCGTATCGACCTTGACGAGCGGCTTTGCATAGCTCTCGCTCGCCACTGGTGGCTCACGTAATGTCTTCGGATCGAAAAAGCGCCGATGCATCAACGCGAGCTGCCCGAATTCGACCACGGCAGTACACAGCGCACCCACACGCTGTGCCCGCAATTCGGGCAAGGCGGCCATAAGCTGCGCCACAAGATCGGGAGCAGCGATCGCGTCATCGTCCAGTAACAGTATCCAGTCAGGATCGTGTTGCATCGCGCGGTCAACGCCGGCCGCGAAGCCGCCTGCCCCACCAAGATTCTCGTCAAGCCGCAGGACGTCAACGTGGTCAAAACCTTGCAGCACCTGCGGCGTTGCCGGCCCGCTCGCATTGTCGACCACCACGATCGACTGCAGGGCGTATGTCTGGGTGCTCAGCGCTCTTAGCGCCTCAGCAAGCAGTTGTGGCCGGTTGTGAGTAACGACGACAGCCGCAACATTCACTGCAGCGGATCCACGAAGAAGCGCGGCACTTCCTGACCAGCGGCCTCGGCGGCCAGGAACACATCGGCTGCGTCCAATGCCTCGCGAATCGTCACGTGCATATCGAGATAGCGATAGGTGCCCAGACGGCCGACGAAGCTTACGCCGCGCTCCTGATTCGCGAGGTCGACGTAATGCTTGAGCATCGTCTTTTCCTTCGCGAGACGGATCGGATAGTACGGTACATCGTTCTCGCCGCAGAATCGGCTGTGCTCCTTGAAAATCAACGTGCGTTCGTGCGATTCCCAAGGCGCGAAGTGCTTATGCTCCGAAATGCGCGTCCAGGGCACATCGACATCGCAATAGTTGATCACTGCGTTACCCTGATAGTCGCCGTCGTGACGCGACGCCTCGAAGTCAAGCGTACGGTACCCAAGCCGGCCATCCTTGTAGCCGAACCATCCGTCGATCGGGCCACTGTAGAAAACGTGTGCATATTCGCCGGCTTGCGCGCGGTCAAAGCGCTCGTTCAGATGAACCTTGATGGACGGGTGGTCCAGCAGCTTTTCGACAATGTACGTGTAGCCGTTCTTGGGCATGCCCTGGAAGGCACTGTTGTAGTAGTTGTCGTCGTAATTGAACCGTACCGGCAAGCGCTTCAAAATACTTGCCTGCAGTTCGGTCGGATGCATGCCCCACTGCTTCGTTGTATAGCCGAGAAAGAAGGCTTCATAGAGGTCACGGCCAACGAACTTGAGCGCTTGCTCCTCGAAATTCTGCGGCGTTTCGATCGACTTGTCGCCGAGCGACGCGAGAAATTCCTTTGCCTCTGACGGTGAAAGCGCCTTGCCGAAGAACTGGTTGATCGTAAGCAGGTTGATCGGCAGCGTATAGACTCGACCTTTGACGATCGCCTTCACGCGATTGACGAACGGCATGAACTCATCGAACTGGTTCACGAATTTCCAGACCTGTTCGTCGTTGGTATGGAAGATATGCGGACCATAGACATGAACCATCACGCCCGTATCGGCATCGCGTTCCGAATGGCAGTTGCCCGCGAGGTGTGGCCGCGTATCGAACACGTCGACGCTATAGCCTTCGCGCGCGAGCCTGTAAGCTAGAACAGCCCCGGTAAAGCCCGCTCCAACGATTCCGATTTTCTTCACTTCCAGCCCTTTCAACGATTAATAACAAATCCCGCGCGGACACCCACAGTCACCACGTTCGCGGCAAAGCATCAGTCTGCCCGCATTCTCCCTGCGGCCCGGAGCGCATGCAAGCTCGGCCGTGTAACGAATATTTGGGGGCACGAACCTGATCGTGCACCACCACCGAGGCGAACGCCGCTCACCGCCCCATCATCACATCGCGGGCCCAGAACAGGCGCCGCTGCACGAAGTTCGGCAATTGACGCCAGATCTTGCGTGAGAAGCGATAAAACAAGCTCCGGTTCATCCCGGCATCGAGAGTCGGAACGGCAATCGGACGACGCTCAATCACCGCCTCGTACCAGAACGTACGGCGCAGGTAATACCAGTAGAAATACGCGAGCGGCGCGTCGGCGTTGTTCCAAGGCTTCGCCTCGAATCCCGCGTAGTGAATCATCTGCGGGTTCGCGAATGCTTCGCGTACCTTCTCGGCCAGATTCCGATGGAGGCCGGAAACGACATCCATCGAGACATTGACCACGTTCCAGCCAAGATCGAGAAACTTGACGCGACCGAGCAGATGCTTGTTCAGCACGTCTTGATCGAGGAACCAGTAGCGCTTGCTGGTAAGGTCGGCGTTAGCGCTCTCGCGCAGGTTCATCTCGCGCAAAGCCTTTAGATCCATGACGATCAGTCCAGCCTGGAAGTAATCGTCACCGCGGTCGCCCATGCCGAGCCAGTCACGCAGATAGTCACCCGCACGCGCGCCGCCGGCCTCCTTGAGCGCAGGCACGCCAGTTGCCGCGAAGCTGCGCATGATGATGTCAGGCACGGCACCCACGGCGCGACCATCGAGATTCATGTCGTAGAGGCTCGAAAGATCTCCCAGCACTACCGTGTCCGCGTCGACATAGACAACGCGATCGTGGTTGGCAAGCAGTTCGCCGAGACTCAGTCGATAAAACGTCGCCGCAGAAAAGTGTGCATGCAACGGAATATCCGAAAACATGTGCGAGCACGCCACGAACGTGAGGCTGCCGCGTCCGTTCAGGCGGAATTGCCGCTCCAGCAAGGCACGCTGATCGGCGGGGATGCCGCCATCCAGCACGACAAGGTCGAGTTCGCGCCGCGGATCGAGGTTGGCCTGCACGGACGTCATAAAGGTCGCGAGGTGCGGCACAAAATTGCCATCGGATGCGGTGACGACACTCACCACGTTACCCGCCGGACGCGCGGGTGCACGATACGCGGAACGCTCGTCACGGACGAAGACACGTTCCAACTCGACGTAGGTTGCCGGGTCGGCAAGGCGCTTATGCGCAAAAATGTTGAAAAGGCGCTCGGACATGTAGCCAAACACGCGCTGCGCGGCAACCGAGTAGTTCGTCAGGTCGAGGCGGCGCTCCACCTCGAACAGAATCGAAAACACCCATTCGCAGTACTCGTCGAACAGGTCGCGGCGCAACACAAAAATATTCGTGAAGTACCCATCGTGCGAATCCATAACAGCGTCGAAATGCGTGACGTCGGCGGGATACAGGTCACCGATCACCGAGCGCAGCACGTCGAGATCCGGCTCGTAGTGGTGATCAGCTCTCACGTAATGCTCACGAAGCGTGCGGTTACTGGCGTTGCGCACCGACCACTTCTGCGGCAGCACGGCTAGCAGGCCAGGCTTGGAGGCAAGCAACGCCTCGACGCGCGATGCCGTCAGGCCCAGAGCTCCGATTGTTACTTCGTCGAGACGATCGTAGTTCGCGCAACCGTGCACGTCGATCTCATGCGTCGCGCCGCTGAAATCGAGAAAACGCCGGTAATGCATCAGGCCTACCCATTTTGCGTCGCGGTCGTTCTTCCAAGCCCAATATACCGCTGTCAGTTCACAAAACGTTCCGTTCTTAAGGGAAATGTTGTCGCCCGTATCGTCGCGCATCAGGCCAAGATCGACCAATGACCGCGCCGCACCTACCTGTATCGGATGAAAGCACGAATCCGACACCGTAGCCGGTACCGGCTTGTGTTGGCAGACGTAGATGTGAGCATGACTGGACGTCGTCGACATGGCTGTTTGAATCGGTGAGCGGAAAAACGGATAGATAAAATCGAATGCTCGATCGCACGAGAAACGCTAGACCGGCTGGTCGACCGGTACTTCGGTCAGCGTACCCTTTTCTAGCAGAATTTTGCGGTTGCAGACCTTTTGAACGAGCTGCGGCGAATGCGATGCCATCACAAGGATCGAAGACCGCTCCACGAGCGAACTCAATCGGTCTGACGCCTTTTTGTTGAACGACGCATCCCCCACGGACAGCCATTCGTCCATCAGAAGGATATCGGGATGCACCGCGGTCGATACGGCAAATGCGAGGCGCAAGGCCATCCCGCTCGAATAAGTGCGTGTCGGCATGTTGAGGTAGTCCCCCAATTCGCTGAACGCGGCGATCTCGTCGATTCTCTCCTCAATCTCGCCCGGATGCAGCCCCATCACAACGCCGCGCAGGAAAATGTTCTCGTAGCCGGTCGCTTCGGGATCCATTCCAAGTGAGAGGTCGAGCAACGAGCCAATCTTGCCCTTCACGTCAAGGGTGCCAAACACCGGCGCATAAACGCCCGACAGGACCCGCAGCAGCGTGGTCTTTCCCGCGCCATTGTGCCCGACCAACGCGACCCGGTCTCCTGGCTTGAATTCGAAGCTCGCATCGCTCACGGCGCGCACCACTACGTGCTTGCCCGCGTCGCGCGCGACCCGTCCACCTGTGGTCGCACGTAGCATAGCCTTCTTCAAAGACCTGTGCGATGCGTTGAAAATAGGGAACTCGACCGTGATGTGGTCGGCGCGAATATGTGCGGAGTCCATTCGACGATCCTGTCAAAGCCAATATGCAATGCGATGCCGGAAGCGGGAAAGCAGCAGTGACGCCATCACCGCGAAAACGGCCGTCGTCCCCAATACCCAGACCCACGACTGCAAAGGAGGCGGGGTACCGAGCAACGGATCGCGCACAAGGTTGATGAGATGGGTCGCAGGATTGAGATCCACAAGCCACGAGAAGCGCGCTCCAAGCGTCTTCGGTTGCCACAGGATCGGTGTGACATAAAAACCAATCATGGTCAGATTCTGGACGACTGGCTGCAGATCGCGAAACCGGGTGCAGGGAATGGCGACGCACAGCGACGCGAAATAGACCGCCGTCGAGGCGAGCAGCAGACCAGGTATCGCCACGAGCGCTGTCCATGACCAGCCCGGCCCGACAAACGAGATCACAACGACGACGACGAGAAAATTGTGCGCCAGGATAATCAGATTGCGCATGACCAGCCGCAGAATATACGATGGCATTGGCAAGCGCGTCTGCTTCAGCACACCCTCGAACTGCGTGAATCCCAAGCACGACTCATTGATTTGCGTCGAGTAGAACGACCAAAACACTTGCCCCACCGCATAAAACGGCAAGTATTCATGTATCTGCATGTTGAAAATGAGCGACCAGACCGCGCCCAGCGTGGCAATCAGGATGCCGGTGCTGAGCGTCATCCAGAACGGGCCAAGCACCGAACGGCGATAACGCTGCTTGATGTCGTACCATGCGAGCAGGCACCAGAGATGAGGTGCTCTGGCCGTATCCCACAGTTCATTCCTGCGAAAATCTATTCGTCCCATAAATCGAGATGTGGTGAATTTAATTGTCATCGCTCGACGAAAGCCGACGATATCGCTGCGGCGGCCAACTGCCGAAGCCATCAGGTTACGTCGGGCAGCTGCATACAGTTGCCGCCCGATCGCGCCGGGTTCAATTGCATACCGGCGCTATTGACAAGCCATACCTTTCGAAAGCAGATCGGGGGTCATCAATGCCCAGGCACGCGAATTCTTTGAACTCGCCAGCGGGCGTATCCGGCGCCTCATCCATCAGCGGAAAATCCAAACGGTAAGTGATTACGCATACCCTGCAATCTCGGCCGACCGCTTGATTCATTGTGCAGAAGTCGCGAAAAGCAGTGCAACGCCCCTAGGGATTACCAGTACCTTTCGAGCCCGACACCCAAGGTTCAGCGTGAAAAATAAGCTTTCCATTATAGCGGAGCCACTGTCCAGTACATGTAATGTACATTCTGAGACATCCGTTACATCCCCAACTGTCCGGATTTACATTCTTGCGAAAATTGCTCAGCGTACATCACCACCGGGCGCCGGCGAACCGTGCAGCATAGTCAGAATATTCCTTCATTACGCAATCAAGCGTGTCCTGCCAATCGGGAGCAAAGATACCGAATGCCTGCCTGATCTTGTCCGTGCCCAAGCACGAGTTGGCCGGACGCGCGGCCTTGGATGGGTAATCCTGAGTCTTGATAGGGACCACATTTGGGCGACGCGTCGGAGGCAGGTAGCTGAAGATGGTTGACGCGAAACCGTGCCACGACGTACTCCCTGCGGCCGTCAGATGGTACACCCCACCGTTGCGCGCCCACCACGCCTCCTGCTCCCCTCTTTCCCGAGGCACTTGCGCCAGGATTTGCGTGGTCGCCGCTGCGATCGTGCGGCTCCAGGTCGGGGCGCCGCGCTGATCCACCACGACGCTCAGTTCGTCGCGATTTTCCGCGATGCGCAGCATGGTCAACAGGAAGTTTCCGCCACGCAACCCGTATACCCAGCTTGTGCGGAATACGAGATGACGCCCACCAACCTCAGCAATCGCCACTTCGCCGGCCAGCTTGCTACGGCCATAGACATTGACTGGGCTAGCCAGATCAGTCTCGATATAGGGATGCGTCAATGTGCCATCAAAGACGTAATCGGTCGAGTAATGAATAAGCGCCGAGCCCAACCGTTTCGCCTCTTCCGCCAGTACGCCCGGTGCTTCTGCATTGACCCGTTGCGCGAGCAACGACTCGTCCTCCGCACGATCCACGGCGGTATATGCCGCCGCATTGACAATGACCGCCGGTTCCAGCGCACGCACAACTTGCCGTATCTGGTCCAGATTTGCCAGATCAAGCCCGCGCCGATCTAGCCCCACGAGACGACCGAATCCCCGCAAAAGGCACATCAACTCCTGGCCGAGCTGACCGTTGGTGCCCAGCAGCAGAATCACCGGCAGCTCACTTCCGCCCGACCTTTGTGAATACAGAGCGAGGTTATGCATAGAGTTGCGCATCTGCCAGGCGGCAGCCCATCGCATCCTTCCCCGCCAGGATCGGTTGAAAATCGATGGGCCAGTCGATGCCGATTTGCGGATCATCCCATGCGAGGCAGCGCTCGAACTCCGGGTGCCAATAGTCCGTCGTCTTGTAGAGGAACTGGGCGCTCTCCGAAAGCACAACGAAACCGTGCGCGAAGCCAGGCGGCACCCATAGCGAACGATGATTTTCTGCAGAAAGGTGCACGCCAACCCATTTACCGAAGTTCGGAGAACTACGGCGCAGATCGACAGCCACGTCGAACACGTCACCCTCCACCGCGCGCACGAGTTTGCCTTGTGCGTGTTCGATCTGATAGTGCATACCACGCAGCACTCCACGGACCGAGCGAGAATGATTGTCCTGTACGAACTCGACACCCGGCACCACCTGCGCAGCGAATTCACGCGCATTGAAGCTCTCGAAGAAGAAACCTCGGGCGTCGCCGAAAACTTTCGGTTCGACTATCACCACCTCTGGCAACGTCGTAGCAGTCACTGAGATTGCCATATCACCTTGTCAGACAATAAGCTTTTGATATAGCGGCCGTAGCCGTTCTTGCCCAGCGCAGCAGCGAGCGTCTCGAGCTGCGCTGCATCGATCCAGCGGTTGCGATATGCAATCTCTTCCGGGCAAGCGACCACGAGTCCCTGACGTCGCTGTAGCGTCGCGATGAACGTCGCCGCTTCGATCAACGAATCATGCGTGCCAGTATCGAGCCAGGCGTAGCCGCGCCCCATGATGTCCACCCGAAGTTGTCCCTTCTCAAGATAGCGGGAATTGACATCGGTGATCTCCAGTTCGCCTCGCGCAGAGGGCCGGACATCCGCCGCGATATCGCATACATCACCGTCGTAGAAATACAGCCCCGTAACCGCGTAGTTCGAACGGGGTACCTTTGGCTTTTCCTCGATCGACAATGCACGATAGGCATCATCGAATTCGACGACACCGTAGCGCTCCGGGTCTGTCACATGGTAGGCGAAGACCGTTGCACCTTCCGCGCGTGCGTTCGCAGCAACGAGCTGGCGCGCAAGGTCATGCCCGTAGAAGATGTTGTCGCCAAGCACCAGCGCACTTGGCGCGCCGCCGACAAATTCACGGCCAATCACGAACGCCTGAGCGAGACCGTCGGGCGACGGCTGCACGGCATATTGCAAATTGATTCCCCACCGCGAGCCGTCGCCGAGCAACGTCTCAAAACGCGGCGTGTCGGCAGGCGTGGAAATCACCAGGATGTCCCGTATCCCCGCCAGCATTAGCGTAGTGAGCGGATAGTAGATCATCGGCTTGTCGTAGACAGGCAACAACTGCTTCGATACGGCCTGCGTGATCGGATAAAGCCGCGTGCCCGAACCGCCGGCTAGAATAATACCTTTTCGCTTCATGGGTGCATCCTCGGACCACTCAGACATAGTGTGTTTCGATCCAGCAGCGATATTCGCCGCTCGTCACACCCTCGACCCATTCTGTATTGTCCAGATACCACTGCACCGTCTTGTGTAGACCCGTTTCGAACGTCTGCGCGGGTCGCCAGCCGAGTTCCGACTCGATGCGTCGCGCATCGATCGCGTAGCGGCGATCGTGTCCAGGGCGGTCCGTAACGAACTGGATCTGTTGTGCATACGGTACTCCCGAAGAAGTCGGCTTCAGCTCGTCCAGGAAGCGGCAAATAGTCTTCACGACATCGATGTTGGCCAACTCGTTACAACCGCCGATATTGTATGTTTCTCCGGGCACGCCGCGATCGAGAACGACATCAATGGCTTCGCAGTGGTCTTCAACGTAGAGCCAGTCACGCACGTTGCGGCCATCGCCGTAGACGGGAAGCGCCTTGCCACCTAGCGCATTAGTAATCGTAAGTGGAATCAGCTTCTCAGGAAACTGATACGGCCCGTAGTTGTTCGAACAGTTCGTGGTGAGCGTCGGCAAGCCATAGGTATGGTGCCAGGCACGCACAAGATGATCAGATGCGGCCTTGCTCGCCGAATACGGGCTGCTGGGTGCATAAGGCGTCCGCTCGTTGAACGCCGGATCGTTGGGCTCGAGCGAACCATACACCTCGTCGGTCGAGACATGCAGGAATCGGAAGGCCTCACGCTGCCCGCCCGAAAGCGTCCGATACCAGGCGGTCGCTGCTTCGAGCATTGTGAATGTACCGACTACATTGGTCTGCACGAACTCTCCGGGTCCGCGGATAGAGCGATCCACATGGCTTTCCGCGGCGAAGTGGAGGATCGCACGCGGTTGATGCTTCTGGATGAGCCCATCGATGGCTTCGCGATCGCAAATGTCCACCTGGGCAAACACATAGCGTGAATCGTGCTCGACGCCCCGGAGCGTGGCCGCGTTGCCCGCATACGTCAGCTTGTCAACGTTCAGGACCGGCTCGTCTCGGTGAGCCAGCCAGTTGAGAATGAAATTGCTGCCGATAAAGCCGGCACCACCAGTCACCAGAATCACGACTTGCTCCTTACACCGTTCATGCCTTGTCTGCCCTCAAGCCTTGGCCTGGGCGCTGCTCCAGCGCGACTCGAGCCAAGCGCCGAACTCCTGTGCCACCTCAGGATGTCGCAACGCAAACTCAACTGTCGCCTTCAGGTAGCCCAGTTTGCTGCCGCAGTCGAAGCGACGGCCTCGATAGTTGTACGCCAGCACCTGCTCGTCGGCGAGCAACGACTGGATTGCGTCCGTAAGCTGGAGTTCGCTGCCAGCACCTGGTTTGATCCGGCGCAAGTGCTCGAAAATGCGCGGCTTGAGGATATAGCGACCCACAACGCCGAGATTCGACGGCGCCACATTCGGCTCCGGCTTTTCTACGATACCCGAAAGCTTGATGATCGACTCCTCCCACTCCTTGCCCGCGACCACGCCATACGACGTCGAGTCCTCAGGTGCAATGATCTCCACGCCCAGCACGGAACTATGGTAATGATCGAACACCTCGATCATCTGCTTCATGACGGGCGGGTCGCCCTCAAGCAGGTCGTCGGCAAGCATCACGGCGAACGGGTGGTTCCCTACCATTTTCTCGGCACAAAGCACAGCGTGCCCAAGACCGAGCGCTTCTGGCTGGCGCACATAGAAGCAATCGATATGGCTCGGCTTGATGCTGCGGACGATATCGAGCAACTGCGTCTTGCCGCGCATCTCCAGTTCAGCCTCGATTTCGTATGACTTATCAAAGTGATCCTCTACGGCCCGCTTGCTACGACCGGTCACGAAGATCATTTCAGTGATACCAGCAGCGATCGCTTCCTCGACAGCATATTGAATCAACGGCTTGTCGACGATTGGCAACATTTCCTTGGCGCTAGCCTTCGTTGCCGGCAGAAACCGGGTGCCGAGACCGGCAATTGGAAAGACCGCTTTGGTGACGTTCAGCATTGGGAGCGTTACTCGGATCGAACACTTTTTAGTAAAAATCCACCGCGTGGACGTGGCGCGCTAATAGTATACAGTCCTCGAAACCCCTACGACGTGATTCTCGTTCTCGCCGGGCACAAGAGTGCATCGACCGTGCCTCAATCTGGTAGGGTGTAACGCTTTTCCATTACACATTGCACCGCGAATGACCGACCAGCAACGCCCTTCCGTTCCGCTCGCCTTCGGTGATCTGCAGGGGTGCCGCACCTCATTCCGTGAGCTCCTGGTCAAAGCTGAGCCCTCGCTCGATACCCCGCTCTGGTTCGCCGGCGATCTCATCAACCGCGGCCCCGATTCGCTCGCGACGCTGCGCGACGTGATCGCACTGGGCGATCGCGCGGTGGCCGTGCTCGGCAATCACGACCTGCATCTTCTGTCGGTCTCAGCAGGTATACGCAAGTCGAAGAGGGGCGACACGATTGACGAGATTCTCCGCGCCCCCGACGCCGCCGACCTGCTGCACTGGGTGCGTCATCGCCCGATCGCGCATTACGAGCACGACATTCTGATGGTGCATGCCGGCGTGCTACCGCAATGGGACATCGATTTGACGTTGGAATTGGCCCGCGATCTCGAGAAGGCACTCCGCCGTAACAACTGGAAGGAAACGCTCGCCGGTCTCTACGGCAACGAGCCGAACCGGTGGTCGAAAGACCTGAAGGGTATTGATCGCCTGCGCATCACGTGCAGCGCGCTAACCCGCATGCGCTTTTGCAACAATGACGGTGCGATGGAGTTCAGCGCGAGCGGCGGGCTCGACTCCGCGCCCGCCGGTTACATGCCGTGGTTCGATGTCCCGGGGCGAAAGACCAAAAACAGCACAGTCGTGTTCGGGCACTGGGCTGCGCTCGGCCTCATGATGCGTGATAACCTGATCGGCCTCGACTCGGGCTGCGTGTGGGGCGGCCGACTCTCAGCGGTGCGACTCGCGCCCCACCAGGAGGACCGTTTGCTCACACAGGTCGACTGCAGCGGGTGCAGGGCCGCAGCCTGAAGCGTAGCCTTGGCGCCACTCTCTCACTCGCTGGCAAACATCCGGCGCAGCTTGCGGATAAACGGGGGGCGCCTCTGCGGCGGGCACGAGCATCTACAATTTCCTCTGCGAGCCAGCCAGCACCCGGACATCGGTCCTGCGCACGCACGCAGGATTGACCTCGACTTTCAGCGAGTGGTCCGTAAGCTCGCGGCACAGCGCGAAGGGTACCCCGTGCAAACCTCGACCGCTTCTCCAGCCACGTTCGATTCGAGCAGGTGCTGGTATACCTACACGATATAGCGCGCATCCGAAAAAATCACGTGCGACATCGATATTACCAAGTGAAATCATGCGCTCTCGCCGCGCGAAGTGCGAGACTATCTTTGGCACGAGGAAGCGCTCCGATCGACTACGTCAGTGTAGTTAAACGGTCGCGTGACCACGATCGGAAGACGGTTGAACCAAGTCCGCACGGGCGACTCCATCGCCGCCCCGCTCGCCGCGCAGTGGTTGATCAGCGCTATAGGGAACGTCTCGTTGATCGGATCTCCCAACACGTCGCCCAAGATAATCGCGCGGCTCGCAATCAGACTCCAGTCCGGCGTGTGGGTCGCGCCCTCCAAGGCCTGCACCAGGTTAAGGCTGCCGAGCACGTGACGCGATAAAAATCGCGCCCTTGGAATGGCCAACAAAGCTGATTGCGGCGAGATGCACGAGGTGCATTGGACGGAATTCGCAAATCAGGCTGCAGCACCGCTCAATCGGTGTGATAGCGAGCCTTTCTTCGATATCACACACAGCCGCGTTTCCTGACATCGAGCAGCCGACCATGTCGTGGTCCGCAGCGGCCAACTCCGCTGCGATATGGGTGCCAATCAAGCCAGGCAGGCAATGAAACCCGCCCCTGGGCGCCGGATTGAAGCGTCATGGGTAACTCTCCTGGCAAAAAGGCGTTCGGACTCTGCCCTTCAAACCCCCACCGCCCCCCGCATCGACTCCAGCGCCGCCTCCACCGCCGCCTGCGCCTGCCCGGCGAGCTTGCGCCGGTCGCCTTCGGCCGCGATCGGCTCGCCCACATACACGTGCGCGGTAAGCGGCCCCGCCTTTAAAAGCGCATCGAGCGACTGCTTGAGCGACACGTCATCGATATACGCCGGCGCCAGCGACTGCCGCCCCTGCGCATCCTCGTAGTAGATGCACAGCGGCTGCACCGGCTGCTCCGCTTCCACCGCCGCCTGGAACAGGTTCGTGTGAAACGGCTTGAGCGCCCGCCCGTCCGAGGTCGTGCCTTCGGGGAACACGCACATCAGTTCGCCGCGCTGAAGCCGCGCCGCGAGTTCGTGCATGATGCGCCGCGCGTCGCTGCGCTTTTCGCGCTCGACGAACACCGTATCGAGGTTTTGCGCAAACCAGCCGATCAGCGGCCAGTTGCGGATCTCGGCCTTGGAGACGAACGGCGTCGGCCGCCACGCATTGATCACGTAGATGTCGATCCACGAGATATGGTTGCTGACGACGAGCGCGCCCGCATCGAGCGTCGCCGCGTCGTTGTGGACGACGAGCTTCATGCCGCACAGTTCGAGCATCCTGAGCGACCACGCGCGGTTCATGGCGTGGCGCGCCTCGGCGCTCGCGCGCGGAAAGCGCAGCGCGACGGTGCAGGCACCGCGCAGCAGGTGGGCAAGCAGACGGGTCTTGCGTACGAAGAGGCTCATGGTCAACGAGACGAAAACGGTATCGATCGGTGCGTGCCGTGTAGGTGGATGGTACGAAAGGCCTTCAATGGCGCTCGAAGCCGATGCGCCCAGCGACAATCGTCGCGCGCACCACGGCAGGCAGTTCGTAGCCGAGGAACGGCGTATTGTGCCCCTGGCTCTTCAATGCCCGCGGCTCCACGTGCCAGTGCGCCCTGGCGTCGAAGAGGCAAAGGTCGGCGTGCGCACCCGGCGCCAGATGCCCTGCCTGCGCCCCGATCACCGCGGCCGGCACCGAGGTCACGCGCGCGAGCGCCTTCGCGAGCGGCACGCCCGCTTCCTGAGCCCATTTCACGGTGAGCGAGAGCAGGAGTTCGAGGCCCGTCGCGCCCGGCGTGGCCTCGCCGAAGGGCAGCAGCTTTTCGTCGTCGTCCACGGGCGTATGGTCGGAGCAGATCGCGTCGATCGTGCCGTCGGCGAGACCCGCGCGTATCGCTTCGCGGTCGCGCTGCTGGCGCAGCGGCGGGTCGAGGCGGAACTGCGCATTGAAATAGCCGATGTCCATGTCGATCAGGTGGAGGTGGTTTGCGCTCACATCGCAGGTCACGGGCAGACCCTCGGCCTTCGCCGCGCGCACGAGCGCGACGCCCGCCGCCGACGAGAGGTGCATCACGTGCACGCGCGCGCCCGTCACGCGCATCAGTTCGAAGAGCGTGAAGAGCGCGATCGTCTCCGCGCTCACGGGCACGCCGGAGAGGCCCATGCGCGAGGCCACCGCGCCGCTCGCCGCCACGCCGCCCTTCGCGAGATACGCGTCCTGCGGCCGCAGCCAGACGGCGTAGCCGTAGGTGCTCGCGTACTGGAGCGCGCGCAGCAGGACCTGGGTATCGGCGATCGGGTGGTCGGCCTGGGTGAAGCCGATGCAGCCCGCTTCGGTCAGCGACACCATTTCGGTGATCACCTCGCCCTTGAGGCCCACCGTGAGCGCGCCCAGCGGATACACGCGCGCGCGTTCGAGCTTGCTCACGCGAAAGCCGAGCATTTCGATCAGGCCCGCCTCGTCGAGCACGGGGTCGGTGTCGGGCGGGCACACGAGGCTCGTCACCCCGCCCGCCAGCGCCGCGGCCATTTCGGAGTCGAGCGTCGCCTTGTGCTCGTAGCCCGGTTCGCGCAGCCGCGCGCACAGGTCCACGAGGCCCGGTGCGATATGCAGCCCGCGCGCGTCGAGGGTCCGGTCGGCGTGGAAGTCGGCGGGCGCCTCGCCCAGCGCGACGATCTTCCCCGCCGCGATGTACACGTCCTGTCTGGGTTCGGTGCCGCCCTCGGGATCGATCAGCGTGCCGCCTTGAATATGGATCTTCATGCGCTGCCTTTGTTGTCTCGCCTGTTCACTCGTGGTTGCCGGCGACAATGCCCATCACGGCCATGCGCACCGCGATGCCGAAGCTCACCTGGTCGAGGATCACCGACTGCGGGCCGTCGGCCACCTGCGAGTCGATTTCGACGCCGCGGTTCATCGGCCCCGGGTGCATCACGATCGCGTCGGGCGCGGCCAGCGCCAGCCGTTCGGACGTGAGGCCCCAGCTCTTGAAGTATTCCTGCGCGGAGGGCAGCAGCGCGCCGCTCATGCGTTCGTTCTGCAGGCGCAGCATGATGACGACATCGACGTCCTTGAGGCCCTCGTCGAGGTTGTGGAACACACGCACGCCCATCTGTTCGAGGCCGCCCGGCAGGAGCGTGCGCGGACCGATCGCGCGCACTTCGGGCACGCCCAGCGTCGTGAGCGCGTGAATGTCCGAGCGCGCCACGCGCGAATGCAGGATGTCGCCCACGATCGCCACGCGCAGGTTCGTGAAGTCGCGCTTGTAGTGGCGAATCGTGTACATGTCGAGCAGCCCCTGGGTGGGGTGCGCGTGGCGTCCGTCGCCCGCGTTGATCACGTGCACGTGCGGTGCGCAGTGTTCGGCGATCAGATACGGTGCGCCGCTCGACGCGTGGCGCACGACGAACATGTCGGCGTGCATGGCCGAGAGGTTGCCGATCGTGTCGAGCAGCGATTCGCCCTTGCTCGTCGACGAGGCGTTGATGTTCAGGTTCAGCACGTCCGCCGAGAGGCGCTTCGCAGCGATTTCGAAGGTCGTGCGCGTGCGCGTGGAGTTCTCGAAGAACAGGTTGAACACCGATTTGCCGCGCAGGAGCGGCACCTTCTTCACGTCGCGGTCGGTGACGCTCACGAACTGCGCGGCCGTGTCGAGAATATGCGTGACGATCGCGCGCGGCAGGCCCTCGATCGTCAGCAGATGCTTGAGCTCTCCGTTCTTCGTGAGCTGCGGATTGCCCTTCAGGAAGCCATGGCGAAAGCGTCCGCTATCGGTGCTGCGGGCTTCGCGGGAAGTGGGCTGGGTGTTCATGGTAGGGGTCCTCTGGATGCAGGGCCGGGTCAAACGCAACAACGAAGGTGGGCGCGGCAATCAGGTGCGTGGCGGCTCCACACGGAAGGCAAAGCGCGCGTCGCCGTCTTGCTCGAGCACGAGTGTGGCACCGGCGGGCAATGCGACGCTCGTGCCGGCAAAGCGCGCGGCCACGGGCAGTTCGCGTTCGCCGCGATCGACGAGCACGGCAAGCGTCACCGAGGCGGGACGGCCGTAATCGTAGAGTTCGTTGAGCGCCGCGCGCACGGTGCGGCCCGTGTGCAGCACGTCGTCCACCAGCAGGATGCGGCGCCCTTCTACGTCGAACGGCAGCGAAGTGGCCCGCGCCTCGCTATGCAAGCCTTTTTTCGCGTAGTCGTCGCGATGCAGCGCGACGTTGACGATGCCCGCGGCGCCCGCGCCCAGGTCCTGCGCAAGCCGCGCGGCAAGCCACGCTCCGCCGCTGTGGATGCCCGCGAGCGCGATGGCGTCCGGACCGCTGAAGGCGCTGCTGTCGCCCGTCGTCGCGGACGGGGCATACGCCGCGCGGATCTGGTCGAGCAAGGCGCGATAGAGCGCCTCGGCATCCGGCGTTTCGCCAGGAGTCGCGACACGTGTGACGTTCATGACGGGGAGGCGGAGCGTTCGTCGAGGTATTGCTGCAGGATCACGCAGGCGGCTTCGGCGTCGATCTGTCCGCTCGCGTGCTTGCCGCCATATTCGACGCGAAATTCGCCGCGTTCGCGCAGGCGCGCTTCGGCATCGACCGACGAATAGCGTTCGTCCACCCACACCACGGGCAGATTGAAGCGGCCGTTCAACTGGTTGCCGAAGCGTTTGGCGTGCTGCGTCATGGCGTGCGGCGTACCGTCCGGGTGGCACGGCAGGCCCACGACGAGCAGGTCGGGCTGCCATTCGCGCACGAGCGCGCCGATCGCTTCGAAGCGGTAATCGCGGCTGCGGTTCTGGATGACGGTGAGCGAGCGAGCGCTATGCGTGAGCACATTGCCCAGCGCCACGCCAATGCGCTTTTCGCCGTAGTCGAACGCAAGCAGGGTGGCCTCGGCCGCTCCCCGCCCGGCAGCCACGCTCATGCGTGACCCGCCTCGCCCGAGAGCATCGACGACGAAATGCCGAGCAGCGCAAGCGCCGCTTCGAAGCGCTCTTCGGCGGGCACGTCGAAGACGATCTTGGGATCGGCTTCCACGGTGAGCCAGCCGTTCTTCGAGATTTCGTCTTCGAGCTGGCCCGCGCCCCAGCCGGCATGGCCGAGCGTGAGCAGGAAACGTTCGGGGCCGTTGCCGTTCGCGACGGCTTCGAGCACGTCCTTCGACGTGGTCATCTCGAGCCCGCCCGGCACGGACATCGACGAGGTGTAGTTGGTGCCCTCTTCGGGCGCGTGCAGCACGAAGCCGCGCTCGGTCTGCACGGGGCCGCCGAAATAGACGGGCACGTGCAACAGCGGTTCGATTTCGAGCTTGAGGTCGATGCGCGAGAAGAGCGCCTGCAGATCGATGTCGGTGGGACGATTGATAACGAGGCCCAGCGCGCCGCGCTCGGAATGATCGCAAAGGTACACCACCGTTCCTGAAAAAGTAGGATCTGCCATATTGGGCATGGCGATCAGGAACTGGTTGGTCAGATTGATGCGATCGTTACTCTTGGACATGGTTTGAATTCTAGCAAAGACGATGGGCAATGGCGGACGGCTGCCGGTGTGCCAGGCCCTGGCCGGGCGCCTTGGCGTGGTGCGCCGCGATACCACTGCGCCCTGTGGCCACACTCCCTGTTACAGGGCCTTGCGCTCACTCTAACACGCTGACGCGCCGAGCCTGCGAGGCCGGCCGCCAGCCCGCCGGAAAACGGGCGCGGAGAGCGGGACGAGGCGGAAGAAGAAGACGTGCCGGACGGGGATCGGCAAGCGGGCAAGAACGGCAATCAGCGACAGCATGCAAGCACGATGCCTGCTCGCGTTCATTGCGCCGCGGGGCGCGCCGGTGAAGCCGTAATCGCCGCCGCAAGCGCACGCACGGCGGCCGACGCATCCGTTTGCGGCACACCGGCCGCGATCTTGTGCAGCATCGCGCGCAGGGCCTCGCTGGCCTGTTCGATGGCGTCCGGGTCCGGGGCCGCAATCGCGCTCGCGGCGAGCGGCACCTGCGCCGCCTCGGTTTGCGACATCGCATGCGCCGTGCGCCGCCACGCGAGGCCCAGCGCATCCGCCAGCAGCCCCACATGGCCCAGCCCGAGCGCCCAGGCCGCCGCCGCGAGGCGATAGGCCGCCTCGGCCGCGAGCAGCGCGTCCGCCGCCTCGCGCCGCGTACGGCGCGAAAGCGCGCGCGCATGGTCGGTCAGCGCAATCATGGCGGCATCGGCTGTCTGCAGAAAGTCTTCGTAGGCGTTGGCATTGACCGCGAGGGCGCCGAGATCGCGCACGTGCGCCACCTGCGAGGCGAGCGCGTCGGCCTGCGCCGCGCCCGCTTCCCAGAGCGCCTCGGAGGCCTGCGTGCCGGCAACGTGCCAATCGACCGTCAGGCCGTGGTCGTTCAGCAGGTCCACGTCGGCGGTGTCCTCCGCCGACGCGCCGAAAAGCGCGTAATCGCGCCACAGGAGCGCAAGCGTCGCGCGCACGAGCGACTGAGGCGCGAGGCGCAGCCCATGGGCATGGTCGGCCAGCAGCAGATTGCAGCGCGCGTAGAAGCGCCGCAGGTCCTCGTCGCCCCAGAAGCCCGCACCACGCCGCAGCGTGCGCGCGCAGGCCGCCGCGAGGCGCCAGTAGTCGTAGGGATCGGCGCTCGCGAGTTCGGCGAAACAGGCGTCCATCTCGTCGAAGGCCGCGCCCGCCCAGGCGGCCGCCGCGCGGCTGCCGTTGGCGGTGCGCGTCTTGAGCGCGGGCAGCAGCGCCGCCTCGTAGCGCGCGCGCAGCCGGGCGAGCCGGTGCGCCGGCTGCGCGCGCAGCGTGGCGGGCGCGACAGGCCGGCCGAGCAGCGCCACATCCTCGTAGTGGAGCGCCACGCCGGGCGTATGCCCCGCCAGCACCTCGAAGAGCGCATGCTGGCGCGCAAAAAGCGCGGGCGAGCACGCAAGCTCGCGCAGGTTATGGCGGCCGAGCGCCGCCAGCAGGTCGCCGGTCGCCGCCCTGAAGAGCGCGCGCACGTCGCCATCGCCGTCCTCGTCGGCGACCTGGCGCGACGGCAGGCTGTGCGGCGTCGCCACCGGTTCCGGCGCGGACAGCGCGAGCGGCGAGGCCAGCAGCAGCGTATCGGCGAAGCGCGCCGCCGCGAGCCAGCCCGCGTCGCGCAACGCGCGCGCGGCACGGCGCAGCGGCGTGGCCGCGTCGGCGTGGGTATCGAGCGCGTCGAGCGCATCGGCAAGCGCCGCCTGGGCAAACGGCACGTGGCCGCCACGCGGATTAGGCAGGGCTTCGAAACGGGCAGCGGACGTTGAACGAAGACTCATGAGCGAGCGCCGAAGGCAATTGCCAAAAGTTGCCAAAAGGATTGCAACCCGGGAAGACGTACCTTACCGCTGAGGCCAGGCCTTCGCCATGACCCGCACTGCCTGCACGACCTGCACTGCCGGCACCGGGCGCGCGAAGCCTGCCGCTGTCGCCAGCGCGCACGCCCCGGCACAGCGCGTCAGATCTGGACCATCTCGAAGTCTTCCTTGCGCGCGCCGCATTCGGGACAGGTCCAGTTGATCGGGACGTCCTCCCAGCGCGTGCCGGGCGCAATACCTTCGTCCGGCAAACCGGCTTCTTCGTCGTAGATCCAGCCGCAGATCAGGCACATCCAGCTTCTATATTCCATTCTTATGCCGCGTCGAAAGGTCGAAAAAATCGGTCGGGAAACAAGAGCCTGAATGGTACCGTGTTGCCGATTGTGTGCCTAGCAACCGTGAGCGGGGAATCGTCGCGGCACACCGCCGGCTTCGGGATCGGGGGCGCAAAAGCCTGCCGCGCAAAAACCCCCGCGCCGCGCGCGCCATCCGTCCCCGGGAACGCGGATAAGCCGCATAATTGGCCATGTCGGCGCAACCGCGTCAGGCCAGCCACCATTTCGTCACCTCCATGTCCAGCGACACCCCTCCCATCGTCCTTACCTTCGGCCTCTCCGATCCGACCGGCGGCGCCGGCCTGCAAGCCGACCTGCTCACGCTCGCCAGCATGGGCTGCCACGGCGTGAGCGCGCTCACCGGCTATACGGTGCGCGATTCGGCGGGCAGCGACGAAGTCACCGGACTCGACCCCGAGGTCGTCGCGAACCAGGCGCGCATGCTGCTGGAAGACATGCCGGTGGCCGCCTTCAAGGTGGGCGCCACCACGCGCGCCGAAGTAGTGAGCGCGATTGCCGAAGTGGTGGCCGACTACGACGACGTCCCGCTCATCCTCGCCCCCGACTTCACGCTCGACGACGAACACGTGCTCGCCGCCGACGAACTGCGCGAAACGATTGCAGACCTGCTCGTCCCGCAGACGACGCTGCTGATCGCCGACGCCGCCACGCTGATCGCGCTGGCGCAGCCCGACGGCGACGCGGAAGCACCCAGCCTCGACGCGGCGATCGCTCACCTGCTTTCGACCGGCTGCGAGTACATCCTTTCGATGGAAACGGGCACGCACCGCGTGGTGAACACGCTCTATTGCGAAGATGGCCAGTTGCGCCAGGACCTCTGGGACCGCGCGACGCAGCCGATGCTGGGCTTGACCGACACGCTGGGCGCGGCCATCGCCGCCCTGCTCGCCAACGGCCAGGAGCCGCCCGAAGCGGTACGCGAAGCGCAGGAATATCTCTATCAGGCGGTGCAGAGCGCGTTCCGGCCGGGGATGGGGGCATGGATGCCCGACCGCTTCTTCTGGGCGCGCAGCAACGATAGCGAAGACGACGAAAAGCCCGCGGGCGACGCGGGGGACTTGCCGCCGCCGGGCGAAGCGCGGCACTGAGCACCGGGCGGCACGGCGCGGGCGCCGGAGCGGCGGCGGCCGCCCTGTCGAGCTATTGAACCGGACTAGCGGACTAGCGGACTAGCGAACCGGAGGCGGCACACCCCGCGTTGCTCCGCCCGCGGCGAGCTCCCGCTCGCGGGCATCGATCGCCGCGAGGAACGTGACCGTGAAGAGCGCCACCAGCACAGTCACCATGATCGGCACGAGCACGTCGATCGTCAGGCCAAATACGATCGTACTGGCCGAAACCGCCAGCCCCGACCATGCGGCAGTCTGGACAAACCGGTCGGCCGAGCGCCGCTTGCGCCAGAAATAGACGATCGTCCCGTAGTAGTAGAGCAGAAGGCAGGCGAGACCGACCGAGCCCAATTCCGCGATGGTCGAAAAGAAGTCGCTATGCGCCCGCGCGTTGACGACCAGCTCGGGCATGAGGCCCTGCTTCGACAGATCCTCCATGGCGCTCTCCAGCCGCCCCTTGCCGACGCCATACACCGGATGCGACGCATAGAGATGCGCCGAAGCGCGCCAGAGCTCCAGGCGGATGCCCGTGGACGAGTTCGGGTCGCCGCGATGAAGCCGGGTCATGTCGACCGAGAAGTCGTGAATCCGCTGCGCGATGCGAGGCGATGCCAGCAAGCCCGCCGTGCCGATCAGGACGATGGCCGCGCCGGCCGCAATGCGCCTGCGGCTGGCAAACCACCCGTACTGCATGCCGAGCATCACGAGGAAGACCGGAATGGCGACCCAGCCGCCGCGCGTGCCCGACGAGTAAGAGGAGAAGCCGCCCGCAACCAGTGCCGCGAGCTTGATGGCCGTGGCCAGCTTGCGATACTTGCCGTCGTTCCAGCCGATCGTGAACACGGAGAGAAACGCGAGCAGCAACGCCGTGTCGCCATAGGGAATGGCGTTGGTGAAGTCGTTGTTCAGGCGATCGTCGTCGGTCCAGCCGCCTTCCGGGCGATGCGCGAGCGCGAGGCCGCCCAGGACCAGCGCGCCGAGCGCACAGCCCCAGCCGAGCGCGCGGAAGTAGCGCGACGGCATTTGCCGCAGCATCAGGAAAACCGGAATCGCGAGCGCGAAGCGCGAATAGGCGTCGAACTGGCGCGGCAGCCACATGCCATAGACAAGCTGCTGCACGAACGCGGCGATCACGAGCCCGCACATGCCGGCGACGAACCAGCGGTACTCGCAGAGCGCGGAAAAATAGCCTTCCACGCGGCGGTAGCGCACGGCGGCATAGAGCGCCATCGCGAGCAGGATGAAAAAGCAGTATCCGGTGCCGCCCCGCCAGACCAGATTGACGGCGGGTGCGATCAACAACAGCAAGGCTACCGCCGAGGCAGCCACGGGAGAAAAACGCATGGATTAATCAGACTCAGCGAACAGTAGCGGCCGCGCGCGAATCGCGCAGCGTTTGAAACCCGGACATCACGCGGCGAACCGAAAGCAATTGCTTCCACAACCGCTCCTTGAGCCCGCCGAAAGGCACGACATTGGGCGGCAGGACGATTTCGCCCGGCCCCCAGCCCGGCCGCCAGGAACGTGCGAGGCCGCGGCGCATGAAGAGCGTGAGCGTGGGCACGCCGATCGACGAAGCGAGGTGGCCGAGGCCCGAATCGTTGCCGATGAACCAGCCCGAACTCGCAATCCACTTCCCGACTTCGCCGAGCTTCGCCAGCGCGTTGACCTCGTGCCCTTGCGCGGCGATGTCGCGCCACGCCTCGAATTCGTCCGGCGCGACGAGAAAGCTCGGCTGCAGCCCGAGATCGGTCAACGAGCGGGCGAGCGCGAGAAACTTCTCGCGGCTCCACATCTTTTCCGGATGGCTGCCGGTCGGATGAATCACCACGCGGTTCGCCACGCTGTTGCGCACGACGCCCGGCGGCACCGTGAGCCCGTTCGAACGCGTGACGTCCTTGAGCGCCAGCGCGCTGCCCGCAATCTCGACGATGCGATCGACCATATGATGAATCGGCCCGTGATAGGCAGGCAGATCGGCGAGGCAAAACGGCTTGCCCGACTTGCACAGCGTGTGGCCGGTTTCGGTCGGACGCAGCTCGATCACGGTGTCGAAGGCGCCGGCATACCCGGCCATGCGCCCCACGCGCACGTAAGGAAACCAGTCGGCAAGCTGCTCCGCCACCCAGCCGAACACGACCGGCTGGTAGCCGTTGCGCACCAGGTTATGCACGAGGACCATGCCAATGAGGCTGTCGCCGATGGGCGGTGGCAATACGACCGCCACGCTGCTGTTCGTCTCAATTTTCATTGGTGATGTGAAATTCCACCCGATGCTCGATCCATGGCGGGCCGCCGCTGGAATACCTGCCGCATACCCGCTGCATAACCCGCTGGATCCCCGAAAAGGGTTCCTTGCCGAAGGTCGCGCCGCCGCGCCTGCAGGCATAGCGGACCAGCGGGAGTATACCGTCCCCGCCAGGCCACCTGCAGATTTGCCCTGGAAGCCCACGCTCCCGGATCGCGCAACCGCCCGCCGCACAAGGGTTTGCAGGGAACAGCAAGATTCCTGCCCGCGTCGAGAAACGCGGCAGAAATAGAAAAACCCGCATCGCTGCGGGTTTTTCGTATCGGGCTTGTGGCCTGAACTTACATGTCCATGCCCATGCCGCCCATACCGCCGGGCATGCCGCCAGGCATCGGAGCATCTTCCTTCGGCAATTCGGCAACGGCTGCGTCCGTCGTCAGGAGCAGGCCGGCCACCGAAGCTGCGTTTTGCAGCGCGGTGCGCGTGACCTTGGTCGGATCGACCACGCCGGCTTCAACCAGGTCGCCGTACTCGCCGGTCGCTGCGTTGTAGCCGTAGTTGCCGCTGCCGGCCGCGACTGCTGCCACGACCACCGACGCTTCTTCGCCGCCGTTCGTGACGATCTGGCGCAGCGGCTCTTCCATCGCGCGCAGGACGATCTTGATACCGGCGTCCTGGTCTGCGTTGGCGCCCTTCACGCTGGCGATAGCCGTGCGTGCACGGATCAGCGCAACGCCGCCGCCCGGGACGATGCCTTCTTCAACGGCAGCGCGGGTTGCGTGCAGCGCGTCTTCCACGCGTGCCTTCTTTTCCTTCATTTCGACTTCGGTTGCAGCGCCAACCTTGATCACTGCCACGCCGCCTGCCAGCTTGGCAACGCGCTCTTGCAGCTTTTCGCGGTCGTAGTCCGAGGTCGCTTCTTCGATCTGCGTGCGGATTTGCTTCACGCGCGCTTCGATGTTCGCAGCAACGCCAGCGCCGTCGATGATCGTCGTGTTTTCCTTGCCCACTTCGATGCGCTTCGCCTGACCGAGTTCGTTCAGCGTTGCCTTTTCGAGCGTGAGGCCGGTTTCTTCCGCGATAACCTGGCCGCCGGTCAGGATCGCGATGTCTTCCAGCATGGCCTTGCGACGGTCGCCGAAGCCCGGGGCCTTCACGGCAACGGTCTTCAGGATGCCGCGGATGTTGTTGACGACCAGCGTTGCGAGCGCTTCGCCTTCGACGTCTTCAGCGATGATCAGGAGCGGACGGCCAGCCTTCGCGACTTGTTCCAGAACCGGCAGCAGATCGCGGATGTTCGAGATCTTCTTGTCGAACAGCAGCACGAACGGGCTTTCCAGCACGGCGACTTGCTTGTCCGGGTTGTTGATGAAGTACGGCGAGAGGTAGCCGCGGTCGAACTGCATGCCTTCGACGACTTCCAGCTCGTCTTGCAGCGACTTGCCGTCTTCGACGGTGATGACGCCTTCCTTGCCGACCTTGTCCATCGCTTCAGCGATACGGTCGCCGATCGACGAATCGCTGTTCGCCGAGATCGAGCCGACTTGCGCGATTTCCTTGTTGGTCGTGCAGGGCTTGCTGATCTTGCGCAGCTCTTCGATTGCTGCTGCGACGGCCTTGTCGATGCCGCGCTTCAGGTCCATCGGGTTCATGCCCGATGCGACGTACTTCATGCCTTCGCGGACGATCGACTGGGCCAGAACCGTAGCCGTCGTCGTGCCGTCGCCGGCGTTGTCGCTGGTCTTGGAAGCGACTTCCTTGACCATTTGCGCGCCCATGTTCTGGAGCTTGTCCTTCAGCTCGATTTCCTTCGCGACCGAGACACCGTCCTTGGTGACCGTCGGGCCGCCGAACGAGCGCTCGAGGACCACGTTGCGGCCCTTCGGACCCAGCGTGACCTTCACTGCATTGGCGAGAATGTTCACGCCTTCAACCATCTTGGAACGGGCGGAATCGCCGAACACGACGTCTTTAGCTGCCATCTTCTAACTCCTTGAATTCTTGATGAATGAGCGGTGGGCTGAGCTTACTTCTGCACCACGGCCATGATGTCTTCTTCGCGCATCACGAGCAGTTCGTTGCCATCGACCTTGACGGTCTGGCCAGCGTACTTGCCGAACAGGACGCGATCGCCGACCTTGACGTCGAGGGCGATCAGGGAGCCCTTGTCGTCGCGCTTGCCCGGGCCCGTGGCCAGGACTTCACCTTGATCCGGCTTTTCTGCCGCTGCGTCCGGGATCACGATGCCCGAAGCGGTCTTGGTTTCTTGATCCAGGCGCTTGACGATCACGCGATCATGCAAAGGACGAAGGTTCATGGATAGATCCTCTCTCTCTTGATTGGGACTTGAAAACTCAAGCAAACCTGACGGACCGGTTGGCCAGCCAGCGAATTGTTAGCACTCTCGTGCGACGAGTGCTAATTATATGGACGGGTAGTGACAAATTCAAGAACGGGGGCGGATGGGAATGTTGAATCCTTCTTGAGCCGGAATTTTGTACGCTCGAACCGAGCCGCAGAAACCCCGGCCAGGCGATGGAAAAATCGCCATTTATCAATGAAAACAAGGAAGTAGGGAGAAAGCCCGCTGCCTTGGCCAGCGGATTGACGCAGGGCAACGTGCCGCCGCCGGAAGCCGTAAAGCACGCCGCGCCTCGTATGAAACGAGACCTGGTGAATTCCCTGGTTAGGGTTTCCGGGCGGCGAACGTGATCCGCAAACGACCCTGCCCCTGGGAAGTGCCTTCCGGCATCGGGCACTCGCCAAATCGCGCCCCAATTCAAGGCGGGCCTCATCCCGCGCTGCACGCCGTACCATCCCGCGCCGGCCGATGAAGCCCGCGCCACTCTGCGACCGGCGCTGCAGGCGCTTCTATATCGGCCATGAATCCGGCTTCTACTATCTGGCGACGCGCGACGAACCACGAACAAAAAACGGGCTGCCGCCCAAGGCGTAGCCCGTGCCAAATCCGGCGAGCGCAACAACGGATGGAGAAGCACTCCGCTGGCGCCCGCCGCAGCCGGATACCCGCCGGCTGTTCCCGCTGGTTCCTGCTGGTTCCTTGCTGCTTACTTCACGCCCACGGTCTGCGAAGGCACCCACTTGCCATCGACGACCTTGTACACCGTCACGCCGCCGTACTTCAGATCGCCATACTGGTCGTAAGAAAGCTCGTTGGTGGTCACGCCCTTCATGTTCGTGGCCTTGAGCGCAGCCAGATAGACATGCGGATCGGTCGAGTTCGCCTTCTTCATCGCGTTGAACACGGCCATCGTGCCGTCGTAGGCATACGGCGCGTACAACTCCACGGGCTGGTTGAAGCGTTTCATGTAGTGCTCGGCGAACTCCTTGCCGCTCGGCATCTGCTCGAGCGGGCTGCCCTCCGACGCTGCCAGCGTGCCTTCGGATGCCGGTCCCGCCACCTTGATCAGGTTGTCGGACTGCACCATGTCCGGGCCGATCAGCGGTGCCTTGATCGCGAGCGAGCGCATCTGCTTGAGCATCGGCGCGGCCTGGGTATCGGCGCCGCCGTAGAACACCGCATCGACGTTCGCCGCCTTGATCTTGGTAAGAATCGCGCGGAAGTCAACCGCCTTGTCGTTCGTGTATTCCTGATCGACAACCGTCGCGCCGGCCGCCTTCACTGCCTTGCTGAACTCTTCGGCCACGCCCTGCCCGTAGGCCGTGCGGTCGTCGACGATCGCAAAGCGCTTGAACTTGAGGCCCTTTACGGCGTACTCGCCCAGCACGCTGCCCAGTTGCGTGTCCGAGGTCAGAAGGCGGAAGGTGGTGGGCAGGCCGAGACGCGTATAGGCAGGCGCCGTGGCCATGGCGATTTCGGGAATGCCCGCCTTCGCGTAGATCGGCGCGGCCGGGATGCTCGTGCCCGAGTTGTAATGGCCGATCACGGCGACCACGCCGTCGTCCACGAGCTTTTGTGCGACCGTCGTGCCGGTGCGCGGATCGGCCTGGTCGTCCTGCGCGTCGAGCACGAAGTGCACCGGCTTGCCGCCGATCACCGGGTTCGATGCGTTCATGTCTTCGATCGCCAGCTGCACGCCGCTTTTGAAGTCGGCGCCGTAGTGAGCCTGGCCGCCGGTGAGCGGCGCGGCAAAGCCGATCTTCACATCGGTGGCCTGAGCGAAGGCCGCGCTGCTGTCCATCGCGGCGGCCGCGCAAGCCACGGCGGCAACCACGGTGTAGATAGCGCCCGCACGCACCGGCAGACGGGATGGGGAATAGCTCATTGGATCTCTCTCCTCACAATTTCACGTTGTTCACGAACGCCGCGTTGTTCTGGCTTTACGCCTTCTAACACCCCGAATTAATCAGTACATCAAATCATACTCATCCTTCAACTGCGCAAGGACCAGACCGAAGGCATCCCGGACCCGATCCTCTCAGGCAAAAAATTCGTTGGCAACACTTTCATGCGCGCAACGCCATCACGTCTCGATGCAACTGCGCGGGAATACGCACGCCGTTGCGTTCGCTGCGTGAGCGCGCTTCAAAGCGGCGTTGCGAAGGCAGACGAGCGCCCTGCCCCGTCACCGCTTCGAACAGCTTTTCGGCGCGTGCCTGCCCGGCCCGGTAGTCGTCGCCGAGAAAACGCCGCGGATCGATGGCGATCACAAGCTCGCCGTGGTAGGGACTCGCGCCCGCCCCCGCATCGAATGCCTGGGACTCCATGCTAATCAAATCGCCAATCAATGCCCCCGCGAGCAATTCCACCATCGCGGCCAGTGCCGATCCCTTGTGGCCGCCGAAAGTCCGCATCGCGCCATCGAGCGCGGCGCGCGCGTCGGTCGTCGGCATGCCGTCGCTATCGAATGCCCAATGCTCCGGTATCGGCTTGCCTTCGCGCGCATGCAGTTCGATGTCGCCGCGCGCAATCGCACTCGTCGCGAAGTCGAACACGAACGGATTGCTGCCCGGGCGCGGCCACGCAAACGCGATGGGATTGGTGCCGAACACCGGCCGCTTGCCGCCTTCCGGCGCGACCCAACTGTGGCTCGGATTCATCGCGAGACCGACGAGACCCAGCGCGGCAATGGCTTCGACTTCGGGCCACAGCGCGGAAAAATGGAAACAGCGGTTGATCGCCATGGCCGCAATGCCCTGCGACCGTGCCTTGTCGGCAAGCCGCGGCAGGCCGGTCTCGAACGCCAGCAGCGAGAAGCCGTGGTTGGCATCGACGGCGAGCAGGCCCGGCGCGATGTCGCGCAACGCCGGCTCGGCGCGCGGATCGACCTTGCCGCTCCTGATCGAGCGCACGCAGCCGATCAGCCGGTAGATGCCGTGCGAATGGCATTCGTCGCGCTGGCCCTGCACGATCACGCGCGCGATGGCATCCGCGTGCGCCGGCGATGCGCCATGGCGCAAGAGCACTTCGCGCGCCAGCGAGTCGAGTTCGTCGAGCGAGAGAATGACGTCCGCGCCGGCTTCGCTCATCGTGGCCTCCGCTGCCGCATTTCGCACTCCCGATACGTGTCGCGCACCATCCCCCCCTCGCGCCTCAGAGGCCGACATCCGGCAACGAGGGGCGCGTCGCCAGCGCCTTCTCGACAACCGTCTTCACGTGCGCGAGCGCTTCGCCTTCGAGCGCCAGGCGCGGCGGACGCGTGCGCGCGCTGCCGCGGCCCACCAGTTCCTCGCACAGCTTGATGCACTGGACGAGATCGGGCCGCGCGTCGAGGTGCAGCAGCGGCATGAACCAGCGATAGAGCGCGAGCGCTTCGTCGAAACGCTTTTGCTTCGCGAGGCGGAACAGCGTCTCGCCTTCCTTCGGGAATACGTTCGACATGCCCGAGACCCAGCCCTCGGCGCCCACGGCAATACTTTCGACCACCACGTCGTCGAGGCCCGCGAACAGCACGAAGCGATCGCCCACGGCATTGCGCAGGTCGATGAAACGGCGCGTATCGCCCGAGGAATCCTTGAAGCAGACGATGTTTTCGCAGTCCTGCAGTGCGATCAGCACGTCGGGCGTGACATCGTTCTTGTAAATGGGCGGGTTGTTGTAGACCATCACCGGCAGATCGGTGCTCGACGCGACGGCCCGGAAGTGCGCCGCCGTCTCGTGCGGTTTGGCCGAATACACGAGCGCCGGCATCACCATCACGCCGTCCACGCCCACGCGGGCTGCCTCCCGTACGGTCTGCCGCGCGAATTCGGTGGTGAACTCCGCCACGCCCGCGATCACGGGCACCTTGCCGCCGGCGGCATCGCGCGCCGCTTCGATCACGGCGATCTTTTCGGCGGTGGCGAGCGAGGTGTTTTCGCCCACCGTCCCGCACACCACGAGACCCGACACACCGTCCTTCACGAGATTGCCGACGACGCGGTGGGTCGCTTCGAGGTCAAGCGAGAAATCGGGTTTGAACTGGGTGCTGACGGCAGGAAAAACCCCACTCCACTGGATGGCGTTGCGGCTCACGGTAACTCACTCCTTCGCTGAAAGGTTGTGCCAGAAGGCTGGCGATGCGAAGGAGTATCGCCAGCCATAACGGCGCCGGCTTGGAGACTTTGGCGGCCCGGGATGACGAAATCGGCATAGTGGCGCCGGGCGAACGCACCGCCGCGCGGCGCGCGCTCGCAGTTCCCCCGAGAAAACCCGCATAAGGCCCGCGCGCGCAGGTTCAGCAGGTGGCGGCCTCGCCCGCCGTGGCACCGCCCGGCGCCTGGGGGTGCAGCAGCGTGCGGTACTCGCTCGGGGTCACGCCCACCGTGGCCTTGAACTGGCGCGTGAAGGCGCTGTGATCGGTATAGCCGCAGCGTACGGCGATATCCGTGATGCTCAGGTCGCCGGCCAGCAGTTCCGACGCGGCGTCGAGGCGCGTCTTGAGCAGCATCTGCCGCGGCGTGAGGTGAAACACCTTGTGGAAGTACCGCTCGATCTGCGCGACGGACATGTTGGCAAGCGTGGCCAGATGGCTCAGCTTGAGCGGCTGCGCATAGTGCTCCTGGATGTAGCGCGCGGCGGCGGCAAGACGCTGATAGGCGGGATGCGTGCCCTCCGCGGCCTGCAGGTCGCGCGAAATGCCGGCCACGCCGAGCACCGTGCCCTGCGCGTCGTGCAGCGGCACCTTCGAGGTCAGGCACCAGCCCGGCTGCCGCCCCGGATAGAGATGCAGTTCGAGCTGGTCGATGAGCTTGCTGTCCAGCCGCAGGACGGCCTCGTCCTGCGCCGTATAGACGCGCCCGAAGCGCGCGGGAAACACCTCGGCGGCCAGCTTGCCGATCAGCGCGCGCTTCTCCTTGAAGCCGCAGCGCGCGGCGAGCGTCGTGTTCACGAGCACATAGCGCGCCTCGTGGTCCTTCACGAAGAACACGACGTCGGGCATGGTGTCGAACACCGGTTCGAGCACGGAAAAATGCGCCACCATCTGGGCAAGCGTGGCATTTTCAATGGCGGGCAGAACCAGATCGACCATGGCGGCAAGGCGAACGAAGAGTGTGAGGCATTGTGCCGTCTCGCGCGCCGCAACGCATCCCCATCAATAACAGGCGGACCGGGACGGGCATTCACGGCCATTCGCGGTGGTCAAGCGGCCTTGTCGATCTCCAGCAGCGTGCCGATGCGGGTGGGCGCGAGCGGCGGCCGCGGCGCGCCCGGAGTCCAGCCGAAGCAGAATGACGCCGCCGTGCCGCAGATCGCGCCCTGGCACGGCCCCATTCCGCAGCGCGTGTGCAGCTTCGCGTCGCGCCAGGAGCGGTGCTGCGCCACGTCGCCGAAGGCGACATCTTCGCAGCGGCACAAGGTAGTGTGCGGCGCGGCCAGCTCGCGCAGGCGCGGATCGAGCGCGAAAGCCGCATGCAGGCGCGTGGCAAAGCGCCGGTAGCGCTCGCGTTCGGCGAACTGCGCCTGGGCGCGCTCGCGCTGGCCGAGTGCCGCATAAGCGGCAATGCTGCCCTCGGCGGCGGCGAGCTCCATACCGCCGACTCCCGTGCATTCCCCCGCCGCATAGACATGCTCGACCGAGGTCGCCTGCCCGGTATCGACGACGATGGCCGGCGCCTCGCTGCCCGGCACCCCGTCGTCGATCCGGCATCCGAGCATGGCGCCGAGCGACGTGTTCGGCACGAGCCCGTAAGCACACGCAAGGCGGTCGCAGTCCACGCGAATCGCTTCATGGCCGCGGCGGATCCTCGCATGAGTCAGTTGTCCCTCTCCGCACGCCTCGGTCACATTCGCATCGAGCCAGTACGGCGTATCGCGCAGGTCGTAACGCATGCGCAGCGCCTGGACGAGCCTGGCCGGCGTAGAAGAGAGTTGCATGGCGAAGCGCCGCACGGCAGCCGCGCGGGCCTGCTCGACGATTGCGACGACGCGCGCGCCCTGTGCGCGCGCAGTCACCGCCGCCGCGAACAACAGCGGACCGCTGCCCGCAATCACGATGCGCTGCCCTTGCACGTCCATCCCGCCTTTAATGAGCGCCTGCAAGCCGCCCGCCCCCGTCACGCCGGGGAGCGTCCAACCGGGATAAGGCAGGAAGCGTTCGCGCGCGCCGCTTGCGACGATCAGCTTGTCGTAGCCGAGCAGGCTGCCCCCCTGCGCCGCTTCGGCCAGCAGTTGCCGCCCCGGCAGCGCCTGCACGATACGCGTGCCGGTGAGAACCTGCAGATTGCCGTGATGCACCTGCGCGTCGAGGCCGTCGAGCACTGTGCGGGCACGGCCGCCGGCGCGATGCCGCGGCCCCTGGCGCCAGATCTGGCCGCCCATGCGGGCGTTGTCGTCCACCAGACCGACTCGCGCGCCCGACTGCGTTGCGACAAGCGCCGCATGCAAGCCGGCCGGCCCCGCTCCAACGATAAGGACATCGAATTTCATGCGAGCGCTTTCCCCGTGGCTACCGTCATGCCTCGTGCGCACAGCGTCTGGCATGCAAGCCGATGCGGCACGCCGTCGATCGTCACGCGGCATTCCTGGCACACGCCCATGCCGCAAAGCGGGCCGCGCAATTCGCCGGTTACGGAGCGGCGCGTTACCACGGCGCCCGAGATCGTCGCGCTCGCGGCGCGCGCGGCCTGCGCAATCGCCGCGACCACCGAGCTGCCTTCCTGCACCTGAACCGTCTGCCCGTCCACGGTCATGGTCACGGCAACCTGCAGCTCAACCATGGCTCACCTCCTGGCGTGCGAAGCGCCGGGGCCAATACGGGGAAGCGTCGATTGGCGTGCCGGCGCCGGTCATCTGGGCCGCGATCAGCTTTCCGGTGGCGAGCGCCGTAGTCACGCCGAGTCCTTCGTGCCCCGTGGCGAGCCACGTCGAGCGATGCATGTCTTCGCCGGCGAAGGGGTCCGCGGGTCCGATCAGGGGCAAGCCGTCGGGGGTGGCCGGACGAAAACCCGTCCAGGCGCGAATCGCGTTGAGCCCGGGCAAGCCCGGCAGGTAATGCGCCGCCCTCGCCAGCATGCGCGCGAGCACAGCCGCATCGATGGCAGGGTCCACGCTGTCGAACTGGCGCGACGAGCCGATCAGCAACTGCCCGGTGGGACGCGGCTGCACGTTGAAGGCCACGGAGGTGCCGCTCGCGTTGTGCGCGCTCTTGATATAGCCGAGTTCCAGAATCTGATGACGCACGGTTCCGGGGTAGCGGTCGGTAATGAGCAGATGGCCCTTCTTCGCTTGCAGCGGCAGCCCCGGCAAGAGCGCAGCGGCCTGAAGACCGTTGGCGAGCAGCACCGCGCCCGCCTCGATCGTCTCGCCGCCGGCGAGCGCTACGCCGTTCTGGGTCACGCGCTCGACACCGGCATCGAGCCGCGTCGCGATGCGCCCGGCAACCGGCTGGGCGAGCAGCCACACGGCCACGGCCGGCGCGTAGACCACGCCGTCGTCGGGCACCCGCATGCCGCCGCGCAATCCTTCGCGCAGCGCCGGCTCGGCCTCGCGCAATTGCTGCGCGTCGAGCCACTCGCACGCAACGCCGTCGCGCACGAGCGATTGCCGGCGCGTCTGCGCGAGCGCGTATTCCTCGTCGTCCTCGGCCACCCAGAGCGTGCCGCAACGGACAAACGCATGGCGCGCATCGAGGCGCGGCCCGAGTTCGTTCCACAACTGCCGCGACCAGGCCGAAAGCGCAAACTCGGCGGGCGTGTCGTCCATCACGACGAGATGGCCCATGCCCGCCGCCGTCACGCCGCCGCCCACGACCGCACGCTCCAGCACCAGCACGTCCGCGCCCGCAGCAGCCAGTTCATACGCGCAGGCCGCACCGACAATGCCGGCGCCGACCACGATCACGTCGGGCGAGCCCCCCACCGCTGCCATTACTGACGAATACCCCAGGCAAACGGATCGGCCGCGGAGAAGATCAATCGCGCCTCGGCGTTCACGTAGGCCGTGCCGCGAATGCTCGGACGCACGGAGCCCGCGGGCAAACCCGGTTCGAGCGCATAGCTCGCCTCGAACACGCTGCCGAGAATGCTGGCCTGGCGCCAGCGCGCGCCCGGCGCGAGTACGCCATCGGCCGCAAGACACGCGACCTTTGCGCTCGTGCCCGTGCCGCACGGCGAACGGTCATAGGCTTTGCCGGGGCACAGCACGAAGTTGCGGCTGTCGAAATCGGCACTATCGGGTTCGGCGAAAAGCTCGATGTGATCGATCAGCGCACCGCCTTCGCCGGTAATGCCGTTCGCCTCCAGCGCGCCGCGAATGGCCCAGCTTGCCTCGGTCAGGGCCTCGACATGGGCGAGCGCCAGCGATTGCCCATGGTCGGCCACGAGGAAGAACCAGTTGCCGCCCCAGGCAATGTCGCCATGCATGCGGCCGTAGCCCGGCACGTCGATGGGCACCTCGGTGCGGTAGCGGTACGCCGGCACGTTGTGCACCGTGACGCTCCCGTCGTCATGCAGTTCGGCTTCGACCACTCCCACCGGGGTCTCGATCCGGTGCAGGCCCGGCGTAATGCGGCCCTTATACGCGAGCGAAACGATCAGACCAATCGTGCCGTGGCCGCACATGCCGAGAAAACCGACGTTGTTGAAAAAGATCACGCCCGCCGAGCAGGTGGGATCGTGCGGCTCGCACAACAGCGCGCCGACCATCACGTCCGAGCCGCGCGGTTCGTTGACGATGGCCGAGCGCACGGCGTCGAAATCGCGCCGGAAGATCGCGAGGCGCCCGGCCAGCGGGCCGCGCCCCAGATCCGGGCCGCCGGAGACGACGAGGCGGGTGGGCTCGCCCCCGGTGTGGGAGTCGATGACGTCGATGTGATGGGAGGCTTTCATGGCAGGCATCGTATGACGGGGACACATTAGCGTCTTGTGCCAATGGTCCTGCGGGGATGACGATTTCGGCATATTGCGCCGCGGGGCCAGCCAGGCCGCCTGTCGCCCTGCCCCGCCAGGGAAATCCCCATTTCGTCATCTGCCCCTCTGGACTAAACGTGCGGCATCTGCGCCCGTACCCGCTAAAACCCCGCCCATGTGTGTCCTCCCGAACGATCTGCGGTGCATCAATCCATAGAATGAGCATGAAAACCGGCTTCGCCCGACGCGACGAGGTCCGTACGCGGCAAGCAACGCCCCAACGCTCAACGAAACCACGCGCGCGAGTGCGCCGGCAAGCCATGAAACCGACGCAATCCCAGCTATTCCGGTTTGCCCTGATCGGCCTCTCGAATACGGCGCTCAGTCTCGCGGTGATCGGCTGTTGCCTCAAGCTCCTGGGTCTTGCGGATGTCGTTGCGAACGTGGCCGGCTATGCCGCCGGGTTTGTCTGGAGTTTCATCTGGAACCGGAACTGGACGTTCGGGCATCGCGGCTCGATCACGACCAGCCTCGTTCGCGTCACGCTGACTTACGCCGTTGCCTGGCTTGCAAATTATGGTGTGCTTACTGAATTTCTCGCGCACTTCGGAACCGGCGCTGTCTGGACACAGCTTCCTGGCATGGCCGTCTACACCGTCGTGTGCTTTCTGGGTCTGAAGTATTTCGCCTTCCCCGCCTCGGGCACAGCCGCCGCCCAGTAGCCGGAACACTCGCTGCAAGGAGTTCGATGCCATGCCCACCCTGACTCTCGTCGTGCCCTGCTACAACGAGGAGGACGTGCTGCCCGACACTTCGGCGAAGCTGCTGGCACTGCTCGAGCGTCTCATCGTGGCCGGCACGGTCAGCACCGAAAGCACGATCGCGTTCGTGGACGACGGTTCGCGCGACAAGACCTGGTCGCTGATCGAGGCGCTGCACGCCCAGGGCCACCGCGTGCGGGGCATCAAGCTCTCGCGCAACCGCGGCCACCAGAACGCGCTGCTCGCCGGCCTGATGACGGCGCCGGGCGACGTGCTGATCAGTCTCGACGCCGACCTCCAGGACGACATCGAAGCCATTCCGCGCATGCTCGAAGAGCACGCGCGCGGCGCGGAAATCGTCTTCGGCGTGCGCCACAAGCGCGAAACCGACACGATGTTCAAGCGCCTGAGCGCCAGGGCCTACTACAAGCTCATGAGCCTGTTCGGCGTGGACATGCTGCCGGGTCACGCGGACTTTCGCCTGATGAGCCGCCGCGCGATCGAAGCCCTGCGCCAGTATCAGGAGGTCAACCTGTTCCTGCGCGGCATCATCCCGCTCCTCGGCTTTCGCAGCGCGATCGTGGAGTACGAACGCCATGCGCGCACGCTGGGAACGAGCAAGTACACACTCCCCAAGATGCTGGGCCTCGCCTTCGACGGCATCACGTCGTTTTCCGCCGAGCCGCTGAAATGGAGCACCCGCCTCGGCGCGCTGCTCTCCGTTGCATCGCTCGGCTTCGGCATGTGGGCGATCTTCCTCCACTTCTGCACGCACAAGACGCTGCCGGGCTGGACCTCCACCGTGGTCCCGCTCTACTTCCTCGGCGGCATCCAGTTGCTCTCGCTCGGCATCATCGGCGGCTACATCTCGAAGATCTACGCGGAAACCAAGCAACGCCCGCGTTTTCTCATCGATCAGACGCTGGAGCAGCCCGCTGCCCACGACACGCCGCGCAGCGATCTCGGCCATCTTTTCAACGGCCAGCTCGTCAATCGTCTCTGACCGGGCCGACATCCGGACACAGCGGCGGCTCCGCGGCGCCGCGCCCGCAGCCTTTCGCTTACGAGGCCACGCATGAACGCCGTCTCCAACGTCTCTCGAACGCGCCTCGGCTGGACCTCCGCCGAACGCCTCGAACGTGTCCTGCTGACCTGCACGGTGGCGATCGCCGGGATCTTGTTCTGGATCGCGCCGCGCCCGGGCATGGGCGACCTGCCCCAGCACGCGGCCCAGATCGCGATGCTGCACGATCTTGTTACGGGCACCTCGTCATGGAGCGACCTCGTACGCGTGAACTACTTCACGCCTTACCTGCTCGCCTACGGACTGGCGCTCGCGCTCTCGTTCGTCATGCCGGTGGTGGCCTCGCTCAAGCTCGTGATGATGCTGGCGTTCTATGCCTATGTCGGCGCCGGCATCAAACTGCGCCAGGCGTTCAACGCCGATTCGCGCCTCGACTGGCTCTATGTCCCGGGCTTCTTCGGTTTCGCCTACCAGTTCGGCTTTTACAGTTTTATCGTCGCCGTGCCTGTCGCCCTTCTGTTCCTGATCCTCGCGCGGCGTTTCGCGCAGGCAGGCGGCTTTTCCACAGGCGTCTCTCTCCTGCTCGCCGGTGTCGGGCTCTTTTTCTCGCACGGCCTCGTCTTCCTGCTCGCCTGCGCGACCGGTGCGGCATTCATTCCGTTTTTCCGGCGCACGCCCGCGCGGTTCGCGGCGGCGCTCGCGCCCTACGCGTTGCTCGGCGTCCTGGCGCTGGCCTGGTATGTCCATCTTCACCACAGTGCGCTGCTCGTGCCGGGGGGCGTCGCGCCCTATAGCGGCACGGAGTGGGGCTGGAGCCTGTACCGCTGCGGCGCCTTCCTGCTCTATACGGTCGCCACGCAAAGCAAGGACTGGTACCTCCTGCCTGGCGTGCTGGTCTTGCTCGCCGCGCCGTGGCTCATGGGAGCGAAACTCAACAGAAGGGACCCGACTGCTTTCCTTCCGTTCGCCGCTCTCCTCCTCATCTGGTTCGTCGTCCCCTCCGACGCACTCGGCACCTCGTTCCTGTATCAGCGCTTCGCGATCTTCCTCCTGCCCGCCTACGCGCTGATGTTCCGGGCGCCCACCGCGACGGAACAACGCGCGACCGCGCGGCGCCTGTCATGGTTCGACCGTCCCATGCTTGCACGCGCCGCGGTCATGCTGTTCTGCTGGTGCTATCTGACCACCCTCGGCGTGCGCGCCCATCGGTTCGCGCAAGACAGTGCCTCCTTCGAAACCGTGCTCGCAGCAGCCGAGCCCGGCCAGCGCGCACTCAGCCTCGTCTACGCGCCCGATAGCGCCATCATCCACAATCCGTTCACCTACCACAGCTATCCGGTCTGGTATCAGGTGGACAAGAACGGTTTCGTCGATTTCAACTTCGCGGCCTTTCTCCCGCAGATCGTCCGCTTCAAGCCCGACCGGATTCCCGCCATGCGGCCCAGCATGGGCGATACGCCCGAGGCATTCGACTGGCACGCGGTTCATGGGCGCCTCTACCGCTACTTCTTCGTCCGGCATACGCAGCCGCTTCCCGCCAATCTCTTCAAGAACGACGAATGCGAGGTGGCGCTCGTGAAGGAAGCGGGCGAATGGTCGCTCTTCGAAAGACGCACCTGCCGTTGACGGGCCAATCATCGACATCGGCCCCGCAAGGCGGCGCGCTTCACCGTTCGCTTGACCGTTCGCTTCACCGTTCGCCTGACCGTTCATCCGGCCATTGCGGCAGGCAAATGCCCGAACGTGCGTACGTATTCGCACAAACAGGCCGCCCCACATTGTTCACAATGAGACATGGTGTCATACGCGCGCACCCTTTCCTCACAGCGCCCCGAACCCTGAAGCCCTGCCTCGCGAAAAAAAGGCCGCACATCGAAACGGCGGATCGAGCACCGCCTGATTGCCAAGAGGATGAACTTCGTGAAGTATCTCCCCGAAACGCTGGAACAAGCGCACTGCTCTTTGCTGACGGTCGATGCCTTCGACACGCTACTGCTTCGCAAGCCCATTTCGCTGGAACAACGCGTCGTGAAAACTGCCAGGCTCTTCTGCGAGCGTCTGGACCTGAGTCCCGCCGAACTCGCCCCTCACGCGCTCGCGCAGCGGCGCCTCCAGGTGGAGCAGCTCGCCCACCGCGCGCGCAACGTCGCTGCGCGCGGCGAGGTGCGGCTCGAGAGCATCGCGGCGAGCCTGCTGGAGCTCGTCCATATCGATACCGCCTACGTGCCCGAATGGATCGCGTGCGAGCTCGCGGTGGAGCGCGAATGCCTGCTGCCCAACCGGCCGCTGATACGCGTGCTCGAACAACTCCAGGCGCGGGGTTTCCCGATCCGCGTGGTGAGCGATACGCCCCTGTCTGCCGACGCATTGCGGCAATTGCTGATCGCCGTGTGTCCGCCCGGATTTCGGTGGCATGAAGTCCATACCAGCGCCGACCTGCAGCTCACCAAGCGCGACGGAACGATTTTCGCCGCGGTGGCCGATGCCGCCGACGTTGCGCTGTCGAGCATTGCGCACCTCGGCGACGACCTGGTGGCGGACTGGCTCATGCCGCGCCAGTGCGGCATGACCGCGATCCGCTGCCCTCGTTCGCGCCTGCACGCCACGCTGATGCGCGCCAACCGGGTGTTCGCCCGCGGCCAGTCGCGCTGGCAGCACTGGCGCCGCCAGCGGCAGCAACAGCACGCGGCCGGCAACCGCCCGGGCACGGCGGCCGGCATGCTGGGCCCGGACGTGCTGGGCCCCGTATTCGCGGAATACTGCTTGAGGCTGCACGTCTACCTTCAGCAGACCGCGGCCATCGAAGGCTCGGCGGTGGCGCTCTTCTGCGCGCGCGGCGGCCTCGGGCTCGAAACCCTGTATCAATGCTATGCCGGGCAATTGCCGGCGCGCGCGGACATCCGTGCCGAACCGCTGATGATCTCGCGCCTCGTCGCGGCGCGCGACGCGCTTGTGTACGGCGGCGCCGGCATCGTCGCCGAACTCGAATACGCGTTTGATCCCTGGGACGTCGGTCCGCTGGCACGCGCACTGAGCGGCACCGAAATGGCGCCGGAGGGCAACTACGCCGACGTACGGGCATTCGTCGAAGCCCTGCGCGCCGGCCGCGAAGACCGCCTGTACGAGCAGATCGTCGAGCAGGCGCGGCGCTTTCGCGAGGTATGGCACGCCCATACCGTCGGCAGGCAGGCCGTGGTGCTATGCGACACGGGCCTCTATGGCACGACGTTCAAGATGCTCAGGCAAAGCGCCCTCGCGCACGAGAGCCATTGCGTGCAGCTCGCGCGCTTCGACTACAAACATCTCGGGCGGGAGCACTTTCCGGCTCTCACGGGTCTCCTGACGGAGCGCAACGGATACAAGCCCGGCGACGCCATCTCGTCGATCCTCGCGTTCTGGCATCTGATCGAGACGATCGTCGAGCCCGACCTGGAAAGCGTGCGCCGCTTCGACAGACGGCCCGACGGCACCCTCGTCTCCAACCTCGAAAGCGAGGGCTGGCAACAGAAACTGACGCAGATGCCGAACCCGCGCTTCGAAGAAATCGCGCAATACATCGTACGGAGCGCGAAGCAGCGCACGGCCGACGCCTCGCTTGGCGCATTCGAGCAGGCGGCTCGCCGGCTCGAGCGCGACATCATGTTTCCAGACCGGGAACTGGTCAACCGGCTCGCCGGGCTCGAATGTTCGGTCGATTACGGGCGCGACGAGAGGATTTCGATTACCGCGCGCAACTGCGATCGCGGCAACGTATGGAACCGGCTCCGCGCCGCCAAGCACTCGCTTTGGCCCGGCGGCGCGGCAGTGCGCGCGTTTCCCCACGCGCACCGGCTCGTGCAAAAGACGTTCAGATTCGGCTACACAGTGAAATCATGGATCCGGTAAAACCTTCGCTGGGCAAGGCGGAACTGGTGGCGGTCTACGTCGCCTACGTGCTGCGCTATGTCTATCCGCTCCTGCTCCTCCCGTTCTACGGCAGAACCCTGGGGCCGGGCGGCTACGGCATCATACTGGCCGGCATGTCGCTATCGAATTCGATCTGGCAGTTCGTAAGCTTCGGATTCCCGACTGTTGGCGGCCGCGACACGGTCCACGCAAAAAACGGCGAAGAACGCGCCGCGATACTCGCGAGCCAGATGACAGGCCGGTTGCTGCTCTGCGCCCCGACCGCGATCTTCGGACTGGGGGCCGTCGCGCTCTCGCCCGTGCTCTCGGCGCATCCGCTGCCCGGCTGCACCGCCGTGGTTCTCGGCCTCCTCGCCGCGTTCAACCTGGGCTGGTACTTCACCAGTACCGGCCGCGCGAGACGCAGTGTCATGATCGAGGTGATCGGCTTCATCACGTCGCTGACGCTGATCTTCTCGTTCGTTCATCACCCCGCCGATCTCTCGCACGTGTTCCCGCTGCTGTTGGCTTCGACCATCGTGCAGCTCGCGCTGGCCTATGGCTCGATCCGGCATGAGTTCTCCGGCGTGGTCTCGTCGCTCCGCGCCGGCATTCAGTTGATCCACCGCTCCAAGGTCATTTTCATCTACACCGGCACCTCCGTTCTGCTGATCAGCGCCTCGACCTACATCCTCTCCGTGCTGGCGCCCGAAACCGAAGTCAGCGCGTTCGGCGTGGCCGAGCGTCTGATTGCCGCCGGGCTTAGCCTGATGGGGCCCGCGGCCCAGGTCCTGGTGCCGAAAGTCACGTATCTGGTCAGCACCGACCCGGCGAGAGCCAACCGGCTCGCGCGCAGGATCCTGGCCTTCTTCCTGTGCGGCGCCATTGCGGCGGTCGCGTGCACGATGCTGCTTGCCGGCTGGGCCATTCCGCTGGTCTTCGGCAACGGTTTTCAGCACACGGTCCCGGTGCTGAAGCTCTTTGTGCTGGTCTTGCCGCTGAGCGTCGTCAACCAGGCCATCGGCATCTATTTCCTGATTCCCCGCCACTGCGAGAGCCTGCTCGCACGTGCCGGCGTGGCGAGCGCGGTGATCAGCCTGGTCGCCGCCATTCCGCTCGCGAGCCACTGGGGGGCGATGGGCATGGTGTGCGCCCGTCTGATCGGCGAACTGACGCTGCTGACCGCTTTGCTCGTGTGCCTGTTCCGCTCCGGATTGATCGGCGAATTCCTCTCGACCCGCGAAACCGTGCTCGCCCTGCGGCCGCGCGAAGAAGGATGAGCTAACGTCGCAGGATGAGCTAACGTCGCAAACGGGGGCGACACGATCGCCGATTCGATCGTGTCGCCCCCAGGGACCATGCCCGCCCTGATCAGGCTCCGCCTCCGGGCCCGATCTCCTGCAGAAGCCTGCGGCCGACGTAACGCGAGCCGTCGGGCGACAGATGATCCCGGTCCGCGTACAGGAACTCGCCGTTCCTGCGTGCATAGCAATGCTGCGCGTCGCACAGCAGAGGCACCGGATTGAACACCTTCACATTGGGAAACGTGTCGAGCACGGCGAGGATGTGCGTCTGCGCAGTTGACAGCCGCTGATCCACCTTGGCGCGCGACACCGCGCACAGCGGGTGCGTCCCGAACTGCACGGGACGGTACACGCAGTCGGCGGGATCGAAGTCCAGCTCCGGCGTATCGAGCACGAAAACCACCTGCTTGCCCGCTGCGTCGAGCCGGCTCAAAGTCTGCTCGAGCCCGGCAAGATAGATGTCCAGATTGCTCTGCGCGCCCTTTGCCGGTGCCGCCACGAGGCGGACATGCGCGCCCGCGCCGTAGTCGAGGCTGCCCGCAATCGTCGAAATCGCGTAGCTCGACAGGACGACCCAGTGAATGTCGGGGGTTTTCACGACATAGTCGAGCACACGGTCAAAGAGCGCCGAGCAGCGTTTGACGTGCCCCGCAAGATCGACGTCGACGCCATAGAACGGCGGGCAGTTGCCGCTGCCGACCGCGAAGAGCCCGGCGCCTTCGGCGGCCAATCCCGGCGCGAGTCCGTCGTAATAGTGATTGGCATGGCTGTCGCCGAGCAGGGCGACTTCCGGCTGCCCGCGAGACGCAGGCATGACGCAGAATTCGGAACCGGGAAAGGTCTTCTTGCACGCCTCGGTCGATACCCAGTGCTCGGGGTTCGAGCCGAAGCTTGCATCGGGGAAGCGCTCGGGCAGGCCGTTGTCGCGCGAGATCGCGTAACTGGAGAAGCCCACGCCTATCATCACCGCGAAGAGCGCACCCGCCACGCGCACCGGGTAGCGCCGCGCCGGGCGGCTGAAACGGGCAGGCGCCTCGACGAGCCTGAACGTCGCGAACGACAGGGCAAGCGCACCGGCGAGGGCAGCCAGCAGCACGGCGAGCGTTGGCGCTCCGCCGCTCAGCAGGCGCACAAAAACCAGTATTGGCCAATGCCAGAGGTAGAGCGGATAGCTGACGAGCCCGATCAGCACAAAGGGCTTGAGCGCCAGCACGCGGCGATTGAGCCACGCATGCGGGCCGGCCGCGATCACGAGCGTGGCGCCCCCGGCGGGCAACGCCGCGCGCCAGCCCGGAAACACGCTGTGAGGATTCAGCAGCAACAGACTCGCCACAATGAGCGAAAGGCCTACGGCCGAAACGAAATCACGCAGCAACAGCCGTCGTACCGGTGTTCCGTCGCGCCCGGTAACCTTGTCACGCTGGCTCGCGTGAAACTGCGCCCACGCGAGCAGGGATCCCAGCAGCAATTCCCAGAATCGCGTGAGCGGCAGGTAAAACGCCGCGACGGCATGGGCGCCGCTCAGATAAACGCTGCTCGCCAGCGACAACAGAATCGCCATCACGATGGCGAGCGTCGCCATGCGCCGGCCCGGCACGCGCCAGAGCAGGAAGAGCGCGACCGGCCAGACGATGTAGTACTGCTCCTCGACCCCGAGCGACCACAGGTGCAGCAGGACGCTCGCGCTCGCGTCCTGCGAGAAGTAGTCGCGCGTCGTATAGAAGTAGAGGTTCGCGACGAAAGCGACGCTCGCGAGCGCTTCATGCGCGAGCCGTTCGAGTTCGCCCGAGGTCATCAGCAGAAGGCCGGCCGTGAGGCTCGCGAGCAGCACGACGATGAGCGCCGGATAGATGCGCTTGATACGGCGCGCGTAAAAGTCCACGAGGTTGAAGCGGCGCCGGTCGAGTGTTTCGATGATGTGCTGCGAAATCAGATAGCCGGAGATCGCAAAGAAAATATCCACGCCGACGAAACCGCCCGCGAAATTGCCCGGAAACGCATGAAACAGGACGACCGATACGATCGCGACCGCGCGCAATCCATCGATGTCCGGCCGATAGCCCGCTGCGGGCCGACGTGATGTGTCGCTCACTGTTGTTCTACCCCGGTTTTATTGTGCATTGACTGCATTGACGCGTATGGCGGCGACTCTGGCCCAAACGCAGGACCGCCCGATGCCACGGCAAGACAGCATGCGCGGAATGTCCGCGCATTGAAGCGGCTCGCTGCCGCTACTGATTGATCGGCGCTGCGCCGATTCCGGCATGGCGCCGGCGATACCCCGTGCCCTGAAGCAGCAACCGCCTGATCGGGCGGTCGTAGATCTTCTCCGCGAGCGCGGCCGCCAGCACCACCGAGGCCAGCAGGCCGGCGTCGAATGCCAGCGTATGCACCAGCGAGGCGTGCGGCGACAATCCCTGCGTTACCCGGAACAACGCGGGAACGGGCACGTGCAGCATGTAGATTCCATAGGAGACCGTACCGAAAAACAGGAACACGTCACGCACTCTGCGCGAAGGCTCGACCGAGGCCGCCACCCAGACCAGCGCCGGAATCGCGAACAGCACGACGGAAAGCGTGTACGCCGCGCGCATGGCTTCGGGAATGGGCACGAGGAAAATCGCCACGAACAGTGCCGCGATGCCCAGGGGTATCGCATTGCCCGTTCGGCGGCGAGCGCTGCGCAACCGGAACAGCAGGACGCCGAAGAAGAAACCGTAAGCCACGCGCACGAGGCCGATATGGCTGCTCGCCAGCGCCCAGCCACTGTTGATCGACCCGCTATGCACCGCCTTGCCGGCCAGCATCAGGCCCGACGTCGCAACCACCGCCAGCAGTACCCGCGTGGAGAGAAACCGGAAGCAGAAGCCATAGGCCACGTTCGCGAGCAGTTCGAAAAAGAGCGACCACGACGGAAAATTCAGCGGGTAGAGTAACTGGGGCACCTGGCCGTCCGGGTTCGCAATCCTGAGCGGGCTCGGCAGCATCAGCAAGGCGAGCGGAAGCGCCGTTGCCACGAGGTGCCACTCCGTGCGCGGCAGCCTGAGCAGCGTTCCCGCGACACCGAGCAACGTGCCGAGGAGATAGAGCGGATAAAGCCGGATCAGCCGAACCTGCATGAAGCGGCGCGGCCCCATGCTGCCCGATGCGAGCTTGCTTTCATAGGCGCTCGCCACGACGAACCCGCTCATCACGAAGAACAGATCGACAACCAGGTAAGCGTTTTCGACGTGAAACGGACTGAACAGGTTGCTGTAGTGGTACATCACGACGAGCACGGCCGCGATGCCGCGCAGACCGTCGAGTGTCGCGTACTTGTCTGAGTGGGCTGGATTGTTCATACGTCACCCCGATTCGGCTACTGCGCGCGCTGCGGCACCCTGCCGGCGGCCTCGCGCCCCGTGAAGCAGGCGCCGCCTGATCGGCTGGTCATAGGCCTTCTCGGCCAAAGCGGCCAGCAGCACCAGCACCGTCATGAGGCCCGCGTCGACAGCGAGGATTTGCGGCAGCGACAGCGGTGGCAGCGCGCCGACCGCCAGCCGCAGGAGACTGGTCACGGGTACGTGCAGCATGTAGAGGCCATACGAAGCCGTGCCGACGAACAGGAACACCTCGCGCACCCGGCGTGACGGCTCGACCGAGGCCGCCACCCAGACCAGCGCCGGAATCGCAAACAACACGATCGAAAGCGTGAAGGCCACGTGCATCGCCGCGGGCACGGGCGCGAGGAAGATCAGCACGAACAGGGCCGCAATGCCGATGGCGGCCGCGCTGCTTGTCCTGCGGCGCGCGGCGCGCAAGCGGAACAGCACGACGCCGAAGAAAAAGCCATAGGCCACGCGCACGACGCCTATGTGGCTGTTGAAGAACTCCCAGCCGCCGTTGATTTCTCCGCTATGCACTTCCTTGACGATCAGCGTCAGTCCCGAAAGGGCGACCACCGCAAGCAGAACCCGGGTCGAGAGAAAGCGAAAGCAGAAGGCGTAGGCGAGATTCGCCAGCAACTCGAAGAACAACGACCACGAAGGCTCGTTGATCGGATAAAGAAGCCGCGACGTGGTGCCGTCCGGATAGTGGATCGGAACGGGGCACGGCAGCATCAGCAGGGCAAGCGGAAGCGCCGTCGCAACGAGATGCGACTCGGCGTGCGGCAACCGCAGCAGCAACGCCACGAGACCGAGCAGCGTGCCGAGGAGATACAGCGGATAGAGGCGGATCAGCCGAAGCTGCATGAAGCGCCGCGCGCTGACGCTGCCCGATGCGAGCTTGCTTTCATACGCGCTCGCCATGACGAAGCCGCTCATCACGAAGAACAGATCGACCACCAGGTAGCCGTTGTCGAGGTGAAACGGGCTGAACACGTCGCTGAAGTGATACATCACGACGATCATGGCGGCAATGCCGCGCAGACCGTCCAATGTCGCGTACTTGTCTGACTGTGCTGGATTGTTCACCCGTCGCCCCGGTTCGTGTACTGCGCGAACGTCGGTATCGGCGCTCGCCGCTATCGGCTACGCGATACGCTGTGTCGGATCGTAAGACGGTTCGCCCTTCCCAATCGGTGGGCTGCCCAACAATTCCAGGCGAATGGCGGTCTCGCGAATGCAGCCGTCCGGCCACGCCGTCGCAATCAGGCCACGGCTTTCAAGGCATCGAACAGGCGTTGCGCCGCCCGCTTCCAGGTGAAGAGGCCCGCCTGCCGGCGCCCTGCGGAGACGAGCGGCTGACGCACGGCTTCGTCGTCGAGTACCGTGCGGATCTGCGAACACCACGCCTCGGGGCTAAACGGGTCGGCATACAGCGCAGCATGGCCGCACACCTCGGGAAGCGCGCCAAAGGGTGCCGCCACAACCGGGCAACCCAGTGCCATCGCCTCCAGCGGCGGCAAACCGAACCCTTCCGTGAGCGAGGGGAACGCCAGCGCGCCGGCATGGCTCATCAGGCCCACGAGTTCCGCGTCGCTGATACGTCCCGCGAATCGCACATTGGAAGGCACCGTGTGCCCGAGATGCTCGAAATCGGCGGACGTCGCGCCGCCGAACAGCACCAGCGTGACGTTCGCCAGTTCGGGACGGGCAAAAGCCTGGAGCAGTACGGCGATGTTCTTGTGCTTCTGCGTATTGGCAAGCGCGAGCACGTAGCGCTTCGCGTCAAGCCCCAGCGCGGCGAGCTTCCCCTCGTCGGGCCGTATGCCCAGCACGTGGTCGCAGCCGTTGTGCACGACCACGATTTTCTGCGCGGGCGCAACGCCATAGCGTACGAGTTCCGTCTTCGAGAACTCCGAAACGGTGAAGATGATTTTGTGACGCTTGCCGATAAAAAAGAAAAGAAGTTTGTACCACAGCCGGAACGGCCGCGAATACGAGTCGGGCGCGGAATACACCTGTGCGTCGTGGATCATCGTGGCCGAATCGCGATGAAACAACGGCCCGAGATTGCAGAGATTGAGAATGAAGTCCTTCCTGCGGGCGAGCGGTAGATAGCACTGCTCCCACGCGATTCGATGCATGCGGTGAGCCAGCGGATTCTCGCGTACGCACAGAATATGGCGGTAGGGCGGCACCTCCACCCGATCCCGGATCACGAGCGCATAGTCCGCGCACTTGCCGGCCTGCTCGGCAATCAAGGCATCCGTTGCGCCGATGAGTTGCTCGGCCACCCGGTGGACACCGGTTGGCGCCGCCCCGAAGAATTTGCCGTTGAACGCGATGGTCTTGTCCATGCCGCAAAGCCTCCCCGGCCCATGGTTAGCCCGCATGCCGCTCGCCCGTCTTCACAGACTCGCGGCCCGTTCAGGCGTGAGCCTGCCGCGCACGAAGTCCCAGACGCCGATCAGATTGCCGCTCAAACGTCCCCGGCGGTCCACCCACGGTTCCGGCGCGAGACTGCGCACCGTGTTGCTGGCGACATTGCGCAGGACGTGATCGAGCGCATCGCGCAAAGGCATGGTTTTCTTGCTCACCAGATAAAGCGGATTGATGACCTGCGAATAACCGAGCCGGCGGCCCGACACCCTGCCTCCCTTGGTGCCGAGATGCACGCCCAGCGCGGTATTGACGCGCACCACCCGGCCACCGCGGTTCCATATCTGGCCGCCGAAATCGCGGTCTTCCTGCCAGCCGTAGAGCACGAGACGTTCGTCGAAACGCAGCCCGGCAATGCTGCGGGCCCGGAACGCCATGTTGCAGCCATAGGGGCCGCCGGTCGAAACCGCGGTCAGGCGCCCAGGAATGTCACCCGCCCTCGCCAGGAGAGTCTGCGCTTCCTCGAAGGAAAAGCCGGGCCCGTGAATCCCGTCGGCGATCACCGTGCCCGTAATGCACGCAATGGAGGGGTCGCTCTCCAGGGTCTTGAGAATCTGCGCGATCCACTCGCGGTGCATGAGGAAATCGTCGTCGAGGAAGATCACGACGTCGATGTCGTCGGGTACATGATTCAGCGCGTGATTGCGCTGCACGGTGAGACCGGGCCGCCCCTTCACCACCAGCATGCCGGGCCGCCGCTCCAGGTTGGCGACGTCCTCGTCCGATACGCAGGACACGATGATCAGGTCCGGCTTGACCGTCTGCGTGTCGGCAAAGGCGACAACATGCTTCAGCAGTTCGGCGCGACCCCGTGTGGCGAAGATCAGGCAGATCTTCGGCTTCTGGTCAGGTAATGGCTGGCTCATTTTTCCGGGCGTGCTTGTTCGTGTGCTTGTTCGTTTGCTTTTTTGCGCGCTTGTTCGAGTGGCCGTTCATGTGGCCGTTCACGTGGTCCTTCGCGCACTGGTGCTCGAATCCGTCACTCACCTCGCGTGGCTCATACCAAAGCATGGTATCGATAGCACCGGAGCACCACTGCTGCTTACCGCACGCAAGCACCGTCATTCGCGCACGGCCTGGGCAGCCCATCCGCTGCGCACGGACACACGCCGCGCTGCACGTTGCGACAATGCGCCCGCCGCGGCCGCGAACATGTAGAAACACGAGCCCATTTCGAACACCCCTGCCGAGGACGAAGCCACGATCAACGCCGCGATCATGCCGTGCCGCGCCGCATAGCACACGGCCCGCTCGGCGAACGGATAGTGGGCGGGAACCGGCGAGAGCAGCGACTTGCCGAGGAACATCCCGTAGCAGATCACCCCGACGGCCCCCAGGTTCGAGAGCACCACGACGAGGAAGCTCGACGCGCGGATGCTGCCCAGCCCCACGCCGATCCCGTAGGTGTCGAAGAAGTTGGTCACGCCCTGGTGGTTCCAGCTCATGCGCTCGATGCCGGACGAACTGGCGGCCTTGCCCAGTATCGTCAGGTCTACGAACTGAGTGACGGCGTCCGCCACGGCCGGCAGGAACAGCACGACGTAGAGCACGCCCAGCAGGCCCGCACAGAAAGAGATGACCCACAGCCGCTGCTTGCGCACCGCGGCGGCGCGCGCGATCAGACCCGGCCGGCTGAACAGCAGCACGACCAGATACCCGCCCAGCCCCACATAGGCCGACCCCGACGTGGAGAGCAGCAGCATCATCCCCGAGGCAATCGCCAGCGCGCCGGAGATTTTCGGCCGAAACCCGAGCATCCAGAGATTCAGGCAAAAGACAAAGAGCGGCAGCGTAAAGCTCGAAAACGCCGAGGTCTCGCTAAAGGTGCCGCTAATGCGCACCATGCCGTTCATCTCTTCGCCGGTCAGATCGGCGTACTGCGCGGTCTTCACGGCCGAAAGCGCATCGATACCGACCATATGCGCGCCCACATCGACCACACCCGCGACCACGTCGAGAAAGGTCAGCAGGAAGATGGCGCCCGCGAGCGTCCGGTACGCGCCGCGGTAACGCAGAAAGGCGAAGGTGCAGCAATACACCACGACGTCGCCCACACAATAGACCGCTTGCGTCAGGTTGCCGGAAACCGGGCCGAGCGGTTGCAGCAGCAGCGAACCGACGAGCGACCGGTCCACCGGGAACACGAGGGTCGAACCGCGCAACAGCCGCGGCCACAGAATCGCCCCCATGACGCCCCACACACAGGTGCAGAGCAGCCAGAAGCCGGGCTTGTCCAGCGAGAACGCGTCGGCAATGGGCTTGCCGCCGCCCAGGTTGAACGCCCGGATGACGAAGAAGATCAGAAAGAGCTGCGCCGGCATGACGCCGATGCTCCCGAGCGACAGCGCGACCGCGCAGCCGAACAGCGAGTACGCCGCCATGCCGTAAATCGCCCCCCGGTACGACGCGTAGAGCGCCGCCAGCCCGGTGACGAACACTGCGATGCCGAATACCGTCAGTCCCACTTGCCTCAGCCCCCATCCGTTCGCCGCACGTTCGTGCGGCAACAGCGTTGTCGTTTCGCGGGGTCGCCCCGCCGTCCCATCCTGCGCTCCAACTTCAGGCCGAACGCCAGCGCCGGATCGCCGGCGGCGCGTCGGTGCTCACCCGGCTCGTTTCCATCGCACGCTCCACCACACCGAGGAACTCGCGCTTGAACCGCTCCGCCGTAAAGCGCAGCGCGTTGCGGCGGCAGACTTCCGCACGGAAACCCGGATGCTGCTCGAAGCGCTCCACTGCATCGACGATCGAAGCCACTTCCTGCTCGCCGAAAAAGAGCCCCGTCCCGCGCTCGGAATCCGGAGAGTCGATGACGATCTCCCGCACGCCGCCGCGCCCGAATGCGATTACGGGCGTACCGCACGCCTGCGCTTCCACCACCGAAATGCCGAAGTCTTCCTCCGCCGCGAAGACGAACGCCCGCGCCCGCTGCATGTAGTCCACCAGCACCGCGTCGGGCTGGTAGCCGAGGAGCGTCACATTGGGTGTCGCCATTGCCTTGGCGCGCGCGAAATCCGGCCCGTCGCCGATCACCACGAGGCGCCGCGAAGGCATCTTCGCAAAAGCCTCGACAATAAGCGGAATGCGCTTGTACGGCACCATGCGCGAGGCGATCAGATAGAAGTCCTCATGTTGTGCGCCGAGTTCGAAGCGTTCGACGTCCACCGGCGGATAGACCACCGTGGCGTCGCTGCCGTAGGCCTTGCGAATGCGCCGGCCCACAAAGGCCGAATTGGCGATGAAGGCGTCCACGCCGTGCGCGGTGCGCTGGTCCCAGATGCGCATGTAATGGAGCAGCAGGCGCACGATCCAGCTCTTCACGCCGTGCTGCATGCCGGCCTCGGCCAGGTATTGATGCTGCAGGTCCCAGGCGTAGCGGATCGGCGAATGCACGTAGCTCACGTGCACCTGGTGCGGCCCGGTCAGCACGCCCTTGGCCACGGCATGGCTCGACGAGATCACCAGATCGTAGGTGGAAAGGTCGAACTGCTCGATGGCGAGCGGCATCAGCGGCAGGTAGCTGCGAAACGATTTTCGCGCCCGCGGCAGATGCTGGATGAACGAAGTCTGGGCGTGCTTGCCGCCCAGCGCGCCGCCTCGCTGCGCTTCGGGAAAAAAGTCCACGACGCTGTAGAGATCGGCCTGCGGAAAGAGCTGCAGAATCTGCTCCACCACCTTCTCCGAACCCGCATACGCCGCGAGCCAGTCATGCACGAGCGCCACGCGGCCAAAGCGGCGCGTGTCGTTAGCGAGGGGCGGGGCGAGCGTTACATTAGCCACGGCGAAATCTCCTCGATCAGCTTGACGGCGGTGGCCCGCCACGTCAGTTCCGCGGTCCGCGCGCGGCCGCGCTTGCGCAATTTCGCGCGCAGCGCGGCGTTGCCCGTCACCCGTTCGAGCAGGCGCGCCAGCTCCGCGGGATCGTCCGGCGAGGTGTAGAGCACGGCGTCGCCGCACGCCTCCTGGACCGCCGGCAAGCGCGACGCGATGACGGGACAGCCGAGCGCGAGCGCTTCCACGGGCGGCAGGCCGAAGCCCTCGTAACGCGACGGATAGACGAAGCACGCCGCGCGCCGGTAAAGCGCCGCGAGTTCGCCGTCGCTCACATAGCCGAGGTGCTTCACGAAATCGGGCAACGCGTCCTGGCCCGTGCCGTACACGCGCGCATCGCCGCCGCCCACCACCACGATGTCGAACCGGGCGTTCTGGATCAGGCGCGCCGCATCGGCTACGAGCCGGAAGTTCTTGTGGCGGTTCCGGCTCCCCACTGCGAGCACGAACGGGCGCTCGCTCAAACGAGACGCGACAGCCTCTTCGTCCTGTTGCACACGCAACATGTGCTCGCCGCTTTCCGATACCACGCCGATCTTCTCGACAGGAATGCGGTACGCCTCGCTCAGTTCGCGCCGCGAGAACTCCGAAACGGTGATCACGCGCTCCGACACGCGCCCGATGCGCGGCGCCATCAACCGATACCAGGCCACAAAGGAACGGCTGTAGCTGTCGGGCACGCGCGCGGGCGCTGCGTCGTGCAGGACCGTCACCTGGCGGCGATACAGCAGCGGACCGGAGTTGCAGAGATTGAGCAGCAGCCGGCCGCGGGCGGCCTGCGGCAGCGCGATCTGCTCCCAGCGCACGCCGCTGCCTTTGCCGCACGCACGCAAGGACAGATTGCGGAACGGATTCGGTATGTCGGCCAGCGCCTGCGGCACGACGATCTCGGTCCTGAGCCGCGCGGCAAGCGGATCGCGCTCGTCGATCATATGATCGATCGCCCGGATCGTTTCGAATGCGAAGCGATCCACACCCGTTGCGCGGCGCCCGAGAAAGCGGCCATTGATCAGCAGGTTGGGGGCGTACACGGGTTTCATCAGCAGATTCCGGGGCAACACACGTGGCCAGGTCGTCATTCGTGCGCGAAGTCACCGCAACACACGACTGGATTGGGAAGGACAAGCCATGCAGATCACATGAGCCAGAGTGTGGCCCACCCGCCTCTTGACGAATGTTCGGCGTCGCTCATGCCGCGCGAGTTTGCGTGCGGCACCGCACCAGGCAAGAGACCCGATGAAAAACCATGCGAAAAACCGGCTGAAAGTCAGCCGGAATCGGGCAAGAAAAAACGCGGTCCCGGTATCGAACCAGGACCGCGCATCGGAACGCACACGCGATACGAAAGAGCCCGCGCGTTGCGCGTCGTTCAGTGATCCACAGGTTTGCCGTCCTGTGCGAAGCCGTAGCTCGAATAGCCATACGCGGCGTATTCGTTGCCATAGCGGCCGGGACGCGATGCCATGTCGTTGAAGATCACGCCGCGAATCGGCACCCCGACCTGCTCGAAGCGGCGCACGGACTCGCGCAGCTCGGCCACGCTCGTGGCGCCCTGGCGCGCGATCACGAACACCGTGCCCGCCAGCTTGCCGACGATGCCGGCATCCGCCACAGGCAGAATCGGCGGCGCGTCGATCAGCACGAGGTCATAGGTCTCGTTGGCCCAATCCACGAACTCCTTGAAACTCGCCTCGCGCAAGAGCTCGCTCGCATTGGTCACATAGCCGCCCGTCGGCACGAAGTCCACGCCCGGCATCACCTCGCGATACACCAGTTGATCGTATTCCTGGCGGTACTCGAAGATGTCCGTGACGCCCGGCGCGCTCGGCACGCCCACATGCCGGTTCAGCGAGCCGCGCCGCAAATCCGCGTCGATCAGCAGCACGCGCTTGCCGGTCGCGCCAAACACCGCGGCCAGGTTGACCGAGACGAACGACTTGCCCACCATCGGCGTGGGCCCCGCCAGCAGAACGACACGATTGTCCGCGTTCTGCAGCGCATATTCGAGCGCGCTGCGAAAACTGCGCAGACTTTCCACGGCCGCGTCGAACACCGCCGTATGCGCGAGCACCGTGTTCGCTCCCAGAGCGTTGCGCGGCGCGCGGCGCGTGAGCACCTGTTGCGTGCGGCTGCGCGGCACGGCCGCGAACACGGCAAGCCCCGTGCCGGCTTCGATCTCGTCCACGAGCGACACGCCGCGATTGAGCCGGTGGCGCAGCAGCACGACCCCGGCGCCTGCGAACAAGCCCGTGAAGAGCGCGGCGATCACGAGCACGCCGCGCTTCGGGCGAACCGGGCTCTCCGATGGCACCGCCGCGTCGATCATGCGTACGTTCGACACGCGGCCCGCCTTGAGCAGACGCAGTTGCTCGCGATTATTCAGCAGATTCGTGTAGATGTTGGTATCGACCGTGACCTCGCGTTCGAGGCGCACGAGCCCCTGCTCCACAGGCGGCAGCGCACGGGTTTGTCCGGCCAGGTCGCCGAGCGACTTCTCCGCTTCGCTCAGTTGCCCGTCGATCGCGACCACGGCGGGATTGTCCGACGTGAAGCGCGCCATCAACTGCGCACGCTGCTGGCGCAGATCGGAAATACGCTGCTGGGCCAGCGCCGAGCTCTGCAACAGCGACGCCGCTTCGGCGCTGAGGTTGATCGCGCCATGCTCCGAGCGGAACTTGTTGTACTCGTTCTCCGCCTTTTCGAGCTGGGCCTTGAGCAGCGGCAGTTGCTGATCGAGAAACGCAATCGACTTCTCGGCCTCTTCCTGCGTGCGCTGCGCGTTCTGCCGTACGTATTCCTCACCAATCGCATTGAGGATGGTACTCGTCAGAACCGGATCGGAGCCGTCGAGCGCCACGCCGATCACGTCCGACTCCTTGCCCTTTTCCGAGATCATCAGCGCGGACTGCAGGTATTCGATGGCGCTCAGTTCGGAGTCCCGCGCCAGATCGAAGCGCGTGCCCGCCTGCCCGTCGATGCTGCTCACGAGGAGGTCGATGGCGCCCCCCACCACCGGCGCATGCAGCTTTTCGCCCACGTGGCCCTGCAGCGTCGCGCCGTTGTACTCGATCAGATAGGCCCCGTCACCCTGATAGGTCAGGACGAACGGCTTGCCGTGCAGGCGCTCCGGCACGTCGAACTGCGCCACGTCGATCGCTTCGTCGCCCCACGCGTAGCCGCCGAGACCCGACCAGTTGGCCAGATGCAGATGCCGCGCGGCCCAGCGGCCCAGCACCGGAAAATAGCGCGGCGTCGCCTGGATATAGAGCCGCGTCGCATTGACAGCCGACGAAACCACGAGCCGCGAGCGCAGCACCTCCATCTCCGCCGAGGCTTCCGTCTTGATCGCGAACTGCGCGGAAAGATCGGCCAGCGCCGTTTTCGCGGGGTTCGGGCTCTCCTCCACCTGGATGAGCATGTCCGATTCGTAGACCGGGGGCGCCAGCAGGGCGTAGGTGAAGCCCACGAGCGTGAAGATCGCGGTGACGATCAGAATCGTCTTGCGGCCCGCGTAGAGCGTATCGAGCAGGTTGCCCATGTGCCCGCCATCGGGCGCCATGGGCATGACCGTCTCGATGGGCCCGTCAAGCAAATAGTCGCGCTGTCTCATCTCGTCCTCTCGTTCGGGGACGCGCCGCCAGGTGTGGCGCGCGCTCACCCACGCATCAGTAACCGACCGCGCGGCTCGCCGCCGCGGCCTGGGTCGTCGGTAAAATCAGGCTGATGACACGGCTCCACTTCACGAGCGAAGACGTATCGACGAACACGACATCGTTGGGCTTGAGCTCGAACGAGTCGGCCGTCGCCATGGCGGACGCATTGCTCGCGTCGAGATGAAACACGACCGGCTTGCCGGTATCGCGCCCTCGCACGACGTAGACCTGCGAAGCATCCGCCGACGCCTGGCTGATCCCGCCCGCGTTGCCCAGCGCCTGGTTCAGCGTCATGTGCCCGTTGTTGAACTCCACGCCGCCGGGCTTTTCCACTTCGCCGACCACGAAAACCTTGCTGTCCGTCTGCGCAAAGACGCGCACGAGGTCGCCGTCACGCAGCATGATGCGGTCGGGGTTCACGCCCTTGCGAATCAGATCCGGGATATCCACCATGACCGTGCTATCGCCGCGCGTCACGGCCACGCGCGAACGGTCGGAGTTCGCCGTGAAGCCGCCCGCGCGGTTGATCGCCTCGGGCAGCGTCATGGGCCGGTCGTTGAGCACTTCGACGCCCGGCGTCTTGACCTCGCCATCCAGATACACGCGCTTGCTGCGGTAGGTTTCGATGCGCACGGTCACCTGGGGCTGGCGCACGTATTTGGCGAGCTTGTCCGCAAGCGCGTCGCGCACGCCCATTTCCGAGAGGCCCGCCACCTTCAGCGGCCCGATATAGGCATACTGAATGAAGCCGTTGGTATCCACGGTGTAGCCCGATGCGACCGAACTGGCCCCCGAGGGGCTATCGGCAGTTCCCGCGCCCGACATCGGCAGGTTGAGCTCGGGGTGATCCCACACCACGATGCTGAGCACGTCGCCCGGCCCGATCTGGTAGGGCGTGGGCGTGGCAAAGAGATTCTTCACATCAGCGGGAACGCCCGTGGGCCGCTGCGCGGCCTGCAGCGCCACCAGTTCGGTCGTGATCTCGATGAGCGAACCCTGGGGCGCACCCGCCACGCCCTTGGCCACCAGACTATCCGGCACTCCGGCGCCGGACGCGGCGCTCGCCGTATCGGCGGCCTGCGCATTAGCACCCGCGCCGCCGTTCTTCGAACTGTCGAACGACATGCCCGGCGCCAGCGCACAACCGCCCAGCGCCGCCGCGGCGAGCCACACCGCACAAGCGGTGCAGGCGGCCCACGCGGACCCGCGGCGCGGCACGCCCGCGGCGCCAGCATGACGCACGCCATTCTGCCCACTGCCCTGCCCACTCCACGCGGGTGCAGCTCCGGTCGATTCCCTCGCGTTCAGTCCCATTGCACTACCCCCATCCCGTTAAAACACGTTCCGGGCCATACGTGTGGCCCGGATACAGAGTCGAAATCATCAAACGCCTGAGCCGGGCCACGCTGACTGGCCCGACTCCGCTTCCCACCCCTGTCTCCACCCCTGTCTTCCCGCCCCTGTCTTCCCGCTTCTGCCTTTCGCTGCACATGCATCAATCAGTACGCACCGCTACCGCGTATCACCACGGAGAACGTCTTGAACAGAATCCCCATGTCTTTCCAGAAGGTCCAGTTCATCACGTACGAAACGTCGAGCGACACACGCGTTGCGTAATCCACATCGTTGCGCCCGCTCACCTGCCAGAGGCCGGTGATCCCGGGCGTCGCCATCAGGTAGTACTTGCTGTCCTCGCCGTAGCGCTCCAGTTCCTGATCGATGATCGGGCGCGGACCCACGAAGCTCATCTCGCCGCGCAGCACGTTCCAGAGCTGCGGCAGCTCGTCGAGGCTCGATCGACGCAGAAAGTGGCCGATCGGCGTCACGCGCACGTCGTTCTTGAGCTTGAATTCGCGCTCCCATTCGGCGCGCGCCTCGGGATCGCGCGCGAGCAGATCCTTGAGCACCTGCTCCGAATTCACCACCATCGAGCGAAACTTCAGACAACGAAACTTCTTCCCGTGGCGCCCCACCCGCGTATGCCCATACAGCACCGGACCGCCGTCGCGGCGCACCACGAGCGCGAGCGCGAAGAGGAGCGGCGAAAACAGCACGATCGCGCTAATGGCGGCCACAATGTCGAACGCGCGCTTCACGGCATGCCCGATAACGGCGCTGCGAACCGCGCCGTCCGGCTCGGCTTCGAGCGCCTCGCTGTGCCACCAGGCGCGCGTGAGGCGCAGCACGCTGAATTCCGAAAAGAACAGCGTGTGCGAAGCCAGCAGCGAAATGCCCGTGGTGAGCGTCCACCAGATGAACCACGGCAACGACAGCAGATGATCGTGATGAATCGCGTAAAGCAGCACGAGACCGCACAGTTGCACCGCGAGCCACGCGAGCGCCGTGCGGCCCGCTACGCTGAAGAGCGAGCGGTTGCCGCGCGAACCGTAGGTTCCGCACGCGGGAAACACCGATAGGGCCAGCGCCGCGCAGAACGCGACCAGCGTGGGGTCCGGGCGATGCGCGGCACCCATCTGCGTGAAATTCAGGTTCAGGTGCACGGCGCAAATGGCGCCCAGCACGATCAGCGCGACATCGACCGTGCGTTGCGTCAATTCAAACGTACGCGGCGTCAGCACAGGCGTACGTTGCGTTAGTTCAGACATGTCCCTACCCCAAAGCGTGTCGTGTTCTCGATAGCTCGTTAAGCCATGGCGACACATTACGGAGTGAGAAAACGGGAAACCGTGCGCAATCCCACCAACTTCGCACGATCCTCTCTGGATCTGCGCGTACGGCTGGCCGATCCTTCTTCCTTGCGCGGCGCGTGACTTGCCGCAATCCTGCGAATTCGTGCGTTGGCGCACTTACGTGCCTTACGAAAGGCCGTCTAATACGATCAAAAGTCGCGTCGCCAGTCAGCCGCTGATCGACCCGCACCGGACCGTGCATGAACCGCAGAAACAGCCACTACCCTTGGGGGACCACCGCATGAAAACGACATTGCGTCGCATTCTGTCCGAATCGGCTCGACTGGCCGTGCCGGTCGACACCCTCGCCGACGACACCAATCTCTACGATGCCGGTTTGTCTTCGCTCGCGACCGTCCATCTGATGCTGGCGATCGAGGACGAGTTCGGCATCGAAATTCCCGACCGCATGCTCACGCGCCGCCTCTTCACGAGCATCGACTCGCTCGCCCAGGCCGTCGGCGAACTCCAGCAGGCCACGACATGAACGCGCCGCTTGCCAGCGCCGTCATGGCGCCCGAACCGGTCCCCGCGCAAACCGAAGAGGCCGCAGCAAACGCCTCGTCGTCGCCGGCGTGGCTCGCTGCCGCCCAGCGCATCGCGCAGGTGGCCGCACAGCACGCCGATCAGGTCGACCGCGAAGCACGCTTTCCGGTGGAGGCCTTCGCCGCGCTCAAGAACGAACGGCTCCTCTCCGTCATGGTTCCCTCTCGCTTCGGCGGCGCCGGCCTCTCGCTCGCGCAGGTCGCGGCGATCTGCGAGGCGCTCGCGCACGGCTGCGCCTCCACGGCCATGATCTACGCCATGCACCAGATCCAGGTGGCCTGCATCATGGAGTACGGCGCCGCGACGCCGTGGCACCAGCACGTGCTGGTGCAGCTCGTCGAGAAACAATGGCTGCTCGCTTCGGCTACGTCGGAAGAAAACATCGGCGGCAGCGTGCGCACGAGCGCCTGCGCGGTCGACGTGGTCGATGGCCGCTTCAGCATCGAAAAGATGGCGCCCACGATTTCGTACGGCGCGCACGCCGAGGGCATTCTCGTCACCGCGCGGCGCACGGCCGAATCGCCCGCCTCCGACCAGGTGCTGATCGTCACGCTGCTGGACGACCTCACGCTCGAAAAGCGCGGCGCGTGGGACTCGATGGGCATGCGCGGCACCTGCAGCGAGGGCTTTCGGCTGCTCGCGCAAGGCGGCGCCGAACAGATCCTGCCCACGCCCTTCGCCGAGATCGCCGACCAGACCATGCTGCCCGTCTCGCACACGCTGTGGGCCGCGGTATGGACCGGGGTTGCCGCCGACGCCGTGGAGCGCGCGAAAGCCTTCGTGCGCGCCCAGGCGCGTGCGAAGCCGGGCGTCCTGCCGCCGGCGGGCATGCGTCTCGCCGAAGCCATGAGCCTCCTGCAGATGATGCAGGCGCGCCTCGCCGTCGCACTCGACGCAGCGCAAGCCGCGCAGCGCGCGCGCGCGGCCGGCGACGACGCGAACGCGCCGCTCTCGGCGCAGCTGCACCACGCCTCGGACATGAACACGCTGAAGATGGGCATCTCCACCACGGCGCTCGCCGTCGTGCAGGAAGTACTGATGATCTGCGGCATGGCCGGCTACAAGTACGGCACCGAATACAGCGTGGCCCGCCATCTGCGCGACCTGTACTCGGCGCCGCTCATGATCAACAACGATCGCATCGCGCAGAACACCGCGAGCCTGTTGCTCGCCCAGCGACCGGCCAGCCCGGGGAGAGCCTGACATGAACACGATGACCGAAACCGCGGCGCTGCAAGCCGCGGCCGGCGCCGACGCGCCCACGTTCCGCGACGAGCTGATCGCTGGCGGCCTGCTGATCGACACGGGCGAGCCCGGCCTCTACGGCCGCAGCCAGGTGTTCGAAGATGTCATCGAACGCCTGAGCGTGGCGATCACGCATCTGGGCGCCGACCAGGCACCCGAGGTGCTGCGCTTTCCGCCCGCCATGCGCCGCACCGACTTCGAGGACAGCGAGTACCTGAAGAATTTCCCGCAGCTCGCCGGCACGGTGCATTCGTTCTGCGGCAACGACGCGGGCCAGATGCGCCTGCTGCGCTGCCTCGACGACGCCATGAAGGAACGCGACGACGACCGCGACGACGCATGGATGGAGCAGCAAAAGCCCACGCGCATCGTGCTGACGCCGGCCGCCTGCTATCCGATCTATCCGGTGATGGCGCGGCGCGGTCCGCTGCCCGCGGAAGGCCGCACGATCGATGTGTACTCCTATTGTTTTCGCCACGAACCTTCGCTCGACCCGGCGCGCATGCAGATGTTCCGTCAACGCGAGTACGTGCGCCTCGGCAACCCCGAACAGGTGATGGCGTTCCGCCAGATGTGGATCGACCGCGGCTCGCTGCTGGTCTCGCTGCTCGCGCTGCCGGTGGACGTGGATCTCGCCAACGACCCGTTCTTCGGCCGCGGCGGCAAGATCGTCGCCGACAGCCAGCGCGCCCAGGCGCTCAAGTTCGAACTGCTGATTCCGGTGGCCAACGCGGACGGCAAGACGGCCTGCCTCTCGTTCAACTACCACATGGATCACTTCGGCGGCATCTGGAAGATCGCCTGCGAGGACGGTTCGACGGCGCATACGGCCTGCGTCGGCTTCGGCATGGAGCGCATCACGCTCGCGCTGTTCAAGCACCATGGCCTCGACGTGAAAGCGTGGCCCGACGACGTGCGCGCGCTGCTGTGGGGCGACACCCAGGCACGCATCGGGCGCGCGCTCGCGGAGGCCGGCGTATGAACGCGCCGGCCGCGAACCTCGCCGTGCCCGCCTGGGACGGCCAGCGCCAGCACAGCTCGCATGCGCTGCACCAGGGCGAGCGCGTGTGGGTGGAAACCAATTGCTACGTCGATCTGTGGATCGAGCTGCTGCACGGCATGGGTTTCGACCCGCGCGCGGCGCTCGCCTTCACGGTCACGCAGGATTTCGAGGGCGACCAGTTCACGTTCTTCAAGTTTCCGCTCGAAGACATCGAACGGCTGTACGGCACCCAGGTCACGGAGCTGGCCATCTACGACTCGCTCGAAGACCGCGTGCTCGCACAAACGCAGCGCGGCCACACGGTGCTCGTCGAAGTGGACGGCTTCTATCTGCCGAACACGCGCGCGACTTCGTACCAGCGCGAGCATCCCAAGACCACGGTGGGCATCGACTTCATCGACCCGCCCGGCAAGCGCCTCGGCTACTTCCACAACACCGGCTACCACACGCTCGCCGGCGACGATTACGACGGCGTGTTCCGCAAGCTGCCGCACCTCACGGCGCGCGCGGAGCTCCTCTTCCCTTACGTGGAATTCGCCAAGCGCGTGCGCGCGCCGCTCGAAGGCAGCGCGCTCGCGGAGGCTTCGGCGGAACTCTTTCGCGGACACCTCGCGCGGCGCCCGCAGCGCAATCCCGTGACCGAGTGGCGCGCGGCGTTTCCGGCGCAGCTCGATACGCTGCTCGCGCGCGGGGAAAGCTACTTCCATGTGTATTCGTTCAACCTGATGCGCCAGTTGGGCGCGAACTTCGAGTTTCTCTCGAAGTACCTCTCATGGCTGGACGCACACGGCGTAGCGATTCCGGAGACGATTGCGGCTTCGGCGCAAAAGGTCTCTTCGGAGGCCATGGTGATGCAGTTCCGGCTGGTGCGCGCGATGGCGCGCAATCGGCGCGACACCTGCGACGATTGCTTCGACGTGCTGGAAGCCGGTTACGAAAACACGCTCGAACCGCTCGCCGCCTGGATGGCGTAGTGGCATGACGAAGCGCTGCGGTTGCCGGGGGGAAGGCCGTGCGTAATCTTTCGCTGTACGACACGAGTGAAACAGCCACGGGCGAGCCGGGGGGCGCGACCGCGCCTGCCCCTGCTCCGGCGCAGGGCAACGACGACATCTGGCCGGCGCCGCTGCATGCAGCTTGGCGTTGCGTTTCGACGCCGGCCGGCGCCTGTGCGACACCCGCGGCACTCGAAACGGCGACGCGCATCGAAGACTGGCTCGACGCCGAAGTGCCGGGCACGATCGCCTCGGCGCTACGCGCCGCGGGCCGGCTCGACACCGAGCGGCCGCCACCCTTTGCCCGACTCGATCACTGGTATCGCTGCACGCTCGACGGACACGGTATGCGCCGCCTGCGCCTGCACGGCCTCGCGTCCGTTGCCGAAGTCTGGCTCGACGAGCGCCTGCTGCTCACCTCCGAGTCGATGTTCGTCGCGCACGACATCGCATTCGAATTGCACGGGCCGGCCACACTGGCGCTGTGCTTCCGCTCGCTCGACGCGGCGCTGGCCGCGCGGCGCACGCGCGCCCGCTGGCGGCCGCGGCTGCTCGACCATGCGGGGCTGCGCAACGTCCGCACCACGCTGCTCGGGCACATGCCCGGCTGGTGCCCGCCGCTCCAGGCTGCGGGGCCATGGCGTCCGATCGAGTTGCTGGCCGGGGCGCCGGATGCGCTGGATGGCGTCGATCTCGCGACCGCGATGGAAGGCGACGACGGCATCGTGAACGTCACCGTGCGTTTCGTGCGCGCCCACGCGACCACGCTCGCGGCGACGCTGCACTGCGGGCAGGCCGAAGGCACGCTGGCATGGCGCGACGCGCACACGCTGCACGGCACGCTGCGCGTGCCGAATGCCGAACGCTGGTGGCCGCATACGCACGGCAGCCCGACGCGTCACGCCGTCACGCTGCAACTGGGGCACCGCGCGATTGCGCTAGGCGAGGTGGGATTTCGTACCATCGAAGTGGATCGCGGCGAAGATGGTAAAGGATTTGGACTACGTATCAATGGCGTTCCGGTATTCTGCCGGGGCGCGTGCTGGACCAGCGCCGATCTCGCGACGCTCGCGGGAACGCAGGCGCAGCTCGAACACACGTTCGCACTCGCGCGCGATGCCGGCATGAACATGATCCGCATAGGCGGCACCATGGTCTACGAGTCGGATGCGTTCTACCGTCTCGCGGATGCGGCGGGCATGCTGGTCTGGCAGGACTTCCCGTTCGCCAACTTCGATTACCCCACCGACGCGGCCTTTACCGCCGCCGTCGAGGCCGAAGCCACGCAGTTTCTTGCACGCACGCGCCGCTACGCCGCGCTCGCCGTGCTGTGCGGCGGCAGCGAGGCCGATCAGCAGGGCGCGATGTTCGGCCTGCCGCCCGAGATGCGCGAGCAGGCGCTCTTCACGCAGCAGTTGCCGTCCATCGTCGCGCGCGAGCGGCCCGACGTGCCCTATGTGAGCAATTCGCCTTCGGGCGGCGTCTGGCCGTTCTCGACGCGCACGGGCGTCACGCACTACTACGGCGTGAGCGCGTACCAGCGCCCGCTCGACGACGCGCGCCGCGCGCAGGTGCGCTTTGCCTCCGAATGCCTCGCTTTCGCCAACGTGCCCGACGACGCCACGCTGCACGACGCGCTCGGCACGATCCACGCGCACGATCCGCGCTGGAAGGCGGCGGTGCCGCGCGACCCCGGCGCGGGCTGGGACTTCGACGACGTGCGCGACCATTACGTGCGCACGCTCTTCGGCGTCGAGCCGAGCCAGGTGCGCTATGAAGATCCGCAGCGCTTTCTCGACCTCTCGCGCGCCGTCGTGGCCGAACTGATGATCGACGTGTTTTCGGAGTGGCGCCGCGCCGGTTCTTCGTGCCGCGGCGGGCTCGTCTGGCAGTTGCAGGATCTGCGCGCGGGCGCGGGCTGGGGCGTGATCGATGCGTGCGGGCGGCCCAAGAGCGCGTGGCATGGACTCGCTCAGGTGCTGCAACCGGTGCAGGCCGTCATCACCGACGAAGGGCTCAACGGCCTCGATATTCACCTCGTCAACGAAGGCACGGCCACGCTCGCGCTCGAACTCGAACTCGTTTGCCTGCGCGATGGCGCGGTGGCGGTGGCTCAGGCCTCGCGCGCGGTCGAACTGGCCGCGCGCAGCGTGCAATGCGTGAGCGCCGCGGAACTGCTGGGGCGCTTCTTCGACTTCACGCATGCCTACCGCTTCGGGCCGCGCGCCCATGAAGTGACGATCGCGACGCTGCGCGATCCGGCAAGCGGCGCGATCGTCGCCGAGGCCTTCCATCTGCCCGAGCGCCGCGCGCTCGAACGGCACGATCTGGGCATCAGCGCTACGCCGCGGCGCGCGGCGCACGGCTGGCAGCTCGTGATCGAGGCGCGCCGCTTCGCGCGCTGCGTGCATATCGCCGACGCCCACTACCGCGCGCGCCGCGACTGGTTTCATCTGGCGCCCAACCGGCCGGTCGTAGTGGATCTCGTGCCGCTCTACGGAGAAGGTGCGCAGGCAAGCGAAACCGCACCAGACGGAGAAGTCCGCGCAATCAATGCGGTTGCACCGGTGTTCTATCGATAAACGGGCTAGATAAACGGGTCGATAAACGGGTCAATAAGCGGGCTCGATAAGCAGGCCCAAAGCGGCGGCGCGGACTGCGCATCTGCGTGCAACGAGACCGCGAGCAGGCCGCGGCCACCTCGCCCCGCTACCCTCTCGCGGGGGAGCCGACGCACGAAGGCGCGCGCTCGGCAATCGGCATGACCCGGCGTTCCGCGCCGCTCGTCAGTTCGTCCTCGCTCGTGAGGCCGGTCAACAGCCAATCCACGAAGTCGTTCATGACCATGTTGCGCGACTCGCGCGTATAGAGCGCATGGTCGAGCTTCGGCAGCACCCGCACCTGCACGTTCGGCAGCGGACGCAGCGCGCGCAATGAAGCGCCCAGCAGCAGGCGCGCCTCCTCGAGCCCGCGGTCCAGTTCGCCATAGACCAGACGCAACTGCACGTTCTTCGCCTGGATCGAGCGCAGCAGCGCACGCGTTTCGTATGCGTCGATCTTCGTGCCCGTGTTGCGCGCAATCCACTCCCTGCCGACGAACGCCCAGCGCCGCAGCAGGATGCGCGATTTGCTCGCGAACCAGTAGCGCTGCAGCGTGCGGCGCGCGAGGGCGCGCGCCGTCGCGAAGCGGCCGGTCGACGTCGATTCCTGCGGCGCCCGCGTGCGTTTTCCGCGGCTCAGGAGCGCGCGCCAATAGGCGAGCGACGAAACATAGCCGTCTTCCTGCGGCGCATCGCTTGTGGGATACCAGACAAACTTCTGGAGATTCACGGCATACGCAGCCACGATATTCGGCTGCATCGCGCAGGACTGCAGGCTCGCAAAGGCACCGCCGCATACGCCGAAAGCGACCACCCTCGCATGGCCGTGCGCGGCCAGCCATTGCGCGCCCGCCGCCGCGTCTTCGCGCGACATCTGCGAGTAAATCGAATCGAGCGTCACGGTTTCGGAAAGCGGCGAGGAATCGCCCTGGCCGCGCAGGTCCATGCGCAGCGAGGCAATACCCAGCGCGGCGAGCCGGCGGGCCACCAGCACCGAAAACCGGCCATCGCCGATGTGGTGCGACGCGCCCGTGCACACGAGCAGCACGGCAGGCGCCCCCGCGCGCGGCGCGCCGGGCTCGCAGGCAATGCCGAAGCAATGGCCGAATACCACGGGCCGCTCGTCCGCGCGTAGCGTGGGCAACGCAAGGGCCGGTTCGGGCGGCACGTTCGCGTGCGCCGCCGGGATACGCGGCCTCGCGTCCTCGGCAAGCCACTCCACCACGCGGCCGAACGCCTCGACCGGTTCGTTGCTGATCAGCGGCTCGAGAAAATAACGATCGGACTCCTGAAAATCTCCTTGCTCGACCGCCACGCCGTGTGATTCGTAGTGGCGTGCGAGCACATCGACGAGATTCGTACCGGTGGAGTCGAGCATCAGCACGCGCCGGGCGGGCGCCTGGGTGTCGCGCAGCAGATCGACGGCGCTCACCCGCGCGATGTCCTCGCCGTGCAGGCCGAAGCCGAATGCTTCGACGTAAGGCTCGTCGTCGGCTATCGGCCGGGCATTCGCGCCGGCCGGCGTGCTGAGCCAGGCCTGGCGGTGCGCGCGCAATTCGCGCAGGTAGCGGCGGCCGGTCACGGGAGGCGCGAGCAGGACCAGGCTGTCGATATTGCCCACGCGTTGCGCGGCGAGCGCAGCGAGCGTGGCACCCAGGCGCGTGCCCACCAGCGCGACGCGCTCCACGCCCGTCCACGCGCGCAGCCGTTCGACCGCCGCTTCGATGCCGGCGAGCCAGGCCTCGAAGCGCCCGGGATCTTCCTCGAAGCCCACCGCGTCGCCCGTGCCGGGATAGTCGAAGCGCAGCGTGGGCAGCCCCGCCTCGGCAAGGCGCGTCGCGAGCTTGCGCCAGCCCCGATGGGTACAGAGCGCGTCATATCCGAACGGATTGCAAAGCACGACCCCCGTGCCGGACTGGGCTGGATGCAGCCAGCCGAAGCAGCCGTCGAAGACAACTGGTTTCATTGGATTCGCCACCGTGTGCTGTGTGACCAGACGTTCGCCGCGGCGACTCCGCGGCCCTGCGGATCGCCCGCCCCTCGCTGCACGCGCACGCCTTCTCCGTATCGCCGGGGCGACGTGCGCTGTAAGGTAAATATAATCTTCCTCCGAATCGCCATCCGTTCGCCTTCGCACACAAGGAGGGCGCCGCAGCAAGTCAAAATGGTCCGGCCGCCAGCCAACGTTTCCGCCGCACCGGCATGGGCACGACGCCCCGCCCCGGCGGCGCGCACGCAAGGAATACGCCGTGAAGCATCCCGCCGCCTCTGTCACATCGTCTGCCGCATCGCCTCTCGCATTGACTGCCGCGCGGGTTGCCGCCACGTCGGCCACCCCATCGCCCGCTGCCCGGCATCTGCGCATCGTCGCGGGAGTCTGCGCACTCGTCTGTGCGCTTGCCCATCTGCCGGCGGCACATGCCGCCGAAGCCGTCCGTGCGATGCCGGCCGAAGCCTTCATCGACACGCTCGCCGTCAACACCCACATCAACTACACGGATGGCGCCTATGCCAACGTGCGCAACGTGGCCGACGATCTGGCGTGGCTCGGCATCCGCCACGTGCGCGATGCCGCGCCCGGCAGCGGTGCCGCGCCGCTTGCGAGCTACGTCTACGTCGCGCAGCGCGGCATCAAGTTCGACTTTCTGATGCACCCGGACATCCCGGTATCGGTCGGGCAAGCCGCGCAACTGAACGCCGCGGTGCCCGGCAGCGTGGTGGCCATCGAAGGCTTCAACGAGATCGACAACTGGCCGGTCACCTACCAGGGCCTCACCGGGGCCGCGGCCGGACTCGCCGCACAGCGCGAGATCTATACGCGCGTGCGCGCCCACCCGCAACTCGCGGGCGTGGCCGTCTACGATCTCACCGGTTACGACGTGAAGCAGGTGGACACGCGCGCGAATGCCGCCGACTATTCGAACCAGCACGTCTATCCGCAAAACGGCGAGCAGCCCACCTATAACGCGAACGGCGACCGGTGGATGGGCGCGGCCGCCGAGGCCGTCAAGAAGTACGGACTGCCCTACGTCATCACCGAATTCGGCTACTTCACCTTGCCGCAGGCGGGCTGGTACATGCTCGGCGTGGACGAGCCGACCCAGGCCAAAGGCGTGCTCAACGGCTATCTGGACGCGGCGGCGGCCGGCGTGAAGCGGACCTACGTCTATGAACTGCTCGACCAGAAGCCCGATCCGGAGAACAAGAGCAACGAGATGCACTACGGCTTCTTTCGCATCGACAACAGTCCGAAGCGAGTGGCGTATGCGATCCGCAATCTCACGTCGATCCTGAAGGCCGGCACCACGCACGGCGCCAAAGGCACGGCAGACGGCGCCAAGGCCGGCGCGCTCGCCTATACGCTCGCGGGCATGCCGGTTTCGGCAAACAGCCTGCTGCTGCAGAAGAAGGACGGCCGCTTCGTGCTCGCGCTCTGGAACGAAACGCCCATCTGGAACCGCGCGACGGGCACGCCGCTCGAAAGTCCGCCCGCGAACGTCGGGCTCGATCTCGGCACGAATGCCAGCCGCATCGACGTGTACGATCCGCTCGTTTCCGCCACGCCGCTCGCGAGCCACCGGGACGTGCGCACGCTCGACGTGGCCGTGCCCGATCACCCGATCCTGCTCGAAATCACGCCGGCCGGCGCGTCGGGCACGTGAGCGCGCCGATCCCGCCGATGCGGGACCCCGGGCCTCTAACCGCGCCTCAGAACCCCGCCGTCTCCACACCCGCGCCCGCTCCGGCGAAAATCGCCTCGCCGGCCGCGGCGCGCGCGATCAGCGCATCGGCGTCGGCAATCGCGATCCCCTGGGCCGCGTACCAAGCGTCGTCGTAGTAGGTGGTCCGATACCGCTCGCCGCTGTCGCACAGAAGGCTCACGATCGAGCCCGCCTCGCCGCGCGCCTTCATGCGCCCGGCCAGATACAGCACGCCGACGAAGTTCGTCCCGGTGGAGCCGCCCACGCGCTTGCCAAGCCGCGCGGCCAGGTAGCGCATCGCCGCGAACGACAGCGCGTCGGGCACCTTCGCCATCGCGTCGATGCAGGTGGGAAGGAACGAGCGCTCCACGCGCGGGCGCCCGATCCCTTCGATGCGCGAGCCCACGCCGAGCGTGAGGCTCGCGTCGGGCTGGCCCGCCAGCACGCTCCTGAAGTAGTCGAAGAACACCGAGTTCTCGGGATCGGCGCACAGCACCCGCGTGGCGTGCCGCCGGTAGGCCACGTAGCGCCCGAGCGTCGCGATCGTGCCGCCGGTGCCCCCGCTCGACACGATCCAGGCCGGCACCGGATGCTCCTCCGCGGCCATCTGCTTGAAGATCGATTCGGCGATGTTGTTGTTCGCGCGCCAGTCGGTCGCGCGCTCGGCGTAGGTGAACTGGTCCATGTAGTGGCCGCCCGCCTCGCGCGCAATGCGGTGCGATTCGGCGTAGATCTTCGAGCCTTGCGCGACGAGATGGCAGCGCCCGCCGTAGAACTCGATCTCCGCGATCTTCATGCGCGAGGTGCTGGCCGGAATCACCGCGACGAAGGGCAAGCCGAGCAGCCGCGCGAAATAGGCCTCCGAAATCGCCGTCGATCCGCTCGACGCCTCGATCACCGTGCTCTTTTCGTTGATCCAGCCGTTGCACAGCGCGTACAGAAAGAGCGAGCGCGCGAGCCGGTGCTTGAGGCTGCCGGTCGGGTGGCTCGACTCGTCCTTGAAGTAGAAGCGGATGTCCGGATAGCCGGGCAGGTCGAGCGGCACCAGGTGGGTGTCGGCGGAACGGTTGAAGTCGGCTTCGATCTTGCGGATCGCTTCGCTAACCCAGGCGGAATGGGGCATGGAAAACCTCGGCTCGATCGGCGCGGGAAGGGACCGGAATGGGCAGTGCGGCACGCCCGGCGCGGCGCCGCCGGAAGCGCGCCCGCGCGGACGATGCGCGCCGCGCAGGCATCATCGCATACCGCGCGTGCGGCAGGGCGGCGCCGCCGTCGCGCCGCACGCCGCCACGGCCCGGCCGCGAGGCGGCCCCGCCGGCTTTGTATAATCGCGCATCCACTCCTCTCGTGCCGCTTTCATGCTTAGTTTCGCGCTCGGTTTCCTCGTCTCGTTGCTGGTCACGCTGCTGATCGTGCGCTACGCGCATCTGCATGAAAAATTCTCCGTCGATTCCGATCTCGCGGGCGTGCAGAAATTTCACGCGCGGCCGGTGCCGCGCATCGGCGGCACCGGCATCCTGGCCGGCCTCGTGGTAGCGGCCGCGCAGCTCTATCACGCGTATCCGGCCGTTGCGGGGGGCATCCTCGGCATCGTCGGGTGCGGGATTCCGGCGTTCGCCTCCGGCCTCGTCGAAGACCTCACCAAGCGCGTCCCGCCGCTCGCGCGCCTCGTCTGCACCATGGCCGCGGCGGCCCTCGCGTATTTCGTGCTCGGCATCGCGGTGACGCGCATCAGCGTCCCGCCGCTCGACTTCCTGCTCTCCTACGCGGCGATCTCGTGCGCCATCACGGTGCTGGCCGTCGCGGCCCTCGCCAACGCGATCAACATCATCGACGGCTTCAACGGCCTCGCCTCGATGGTCGCGTTCATGATGTTCGCCTCGCTCGCCTACGTGGCCTTCCAGGTGCACGATCCGGTGGTGCTCTCGGCCTCGCTCATCATGATGGGCGCCGTGATGGGCTTTTTCATCTGGAACTTCCCGGCCGGGCTGATCTTCCTCGGTGACGGCGGCGCGTATTTCATCGGCTTCATGCTCGCCGAACTGGCCATTCTGCTCGTGATGCGCAACCGCGACGTGTCGGCCTGGTATCCGGTGCTGCTTTTCATGTACCCGATCTTCGAGACCTGCTTCTCGATCTACCGGAAGAAGTTCGTGCGCGGCATGTCGCCCGGCATCCCCGACGGCGTGCATCTGCACATGCTCGTGTACAAGCGCCTCATGCGCTGGGCGGTGGGCGCGCGCACGGCCCGCGAACTCACGCGCCGCAACTCGCTCACCTCGCCCTACCTCTGGCTGCTGTGCCTCGTCGCCGTGATCCCCGCCACGCTGTTCTGGCGCCACACGCTGCATCTGTTCTGCTTCGTGGTGGTTTTCGCGCTGACCTACGTGTGGCTCTACGTGAGCATCGTGCGTTTTCGCTCGCCCAAGTGGCTTGTGGTGCGCAAAACCCATCGGCGTACCTGAGCCCCGCAACAGCAGGCACGCAACGTGCGCCTGGCGCGCGCCCTTTGCCGCCCGGCGCGCGTACAATCCCCCACAGCAACCGGCGCCGCTGCGGCGCCGTCTGCCGCCGGCGGCCCGCACAGCAGGCCGCTTCGTTTAATCGCTGGGGAACCCGTCAAAAAAGGAAAACCGATATGAGCCGTTATCTCGCGTTTGCGCTTGCACTTTTCACGATCACGCTCGCCGCGTGCAACACCATTGCCGGTGCAGGCCAGGATCTTTCGAAGGGCGGCCAGGCCATCACGGACGAAGCCGACAAGGCCAAATAACCCATTCCCCGGCGCGGCGGCACACCGGCCGCCCGCCACCGCCGCACGCGCATGGCATGTTGCATGTTGCACATCACATGTCGCATGCCGCGCATTGCATGTCCCATATTGCCTGTTCCATATTACGCGCTGGCTTTTCGCTCAACTCGCGTTCGCAAGCCCCGCCCCCTCTCCCACCTTCCCGCCCCGCCGCGCAAGCTCCGCTTCCAGCCGCCGCACCCGCTCCTCGCGCTCGACCGCCTGCGCTTCCAGCGTTTCGATGCGCGCCTCGCGCTGCGCGAGCGCGGCTTCGACCTCGCGGGCGTCGAAGCGCTGCGGAATGTGCTGAGGACAGTTCATATCCCACGCCTGAACCGTCAGCACGATTGCGCGCTCCGGCCGCGCCCGGTAGTCCTCGGGCATCAGCCGCGCGATCAGTTCGGCGTCGTCCACGGCGCGCGCCGTGCCCCAGATCTTCACGCGCCGACGCCGCGCGTAATCGATCAGGAAGAGATGCACTTTCGGATTGTCCGCAAGGTTGCCGAGCGTGATGTATTGCCGGTTGCCGCTGAAATTCGCAAACGCGATGGTGTGCTCGTCGAGCACGTGCAGGAAGCCCGCGGGGCCGCCGCGGTGCTGGATGTACGGCTGGCCGTCCGCGTTGGCGGTGGCGAGAAACACGCTCGTCTGCGCCTCGATGAATTCGCGAATGTCGGCGCCGAAGCCGGTGCGCCAGCCGTGCTCCGACTCCACGCGCGCGTACATCTCGCGCGAACCCAGGCGCTGCTGCATCGCCTTCACGGTGGGCGTGAACGCTACGTCGCTCGGATAGCGGGGGGCGGCTGATGTCATGTCGGGCTCCTGCGGATCGTGCCGGTCGCGGCAATCGGAGGCTCCACCTTAGGCGCTTGCACGGAGAAAGAGAATCCACCGAAAGCGGGAATTTTTCTCCCGAAAACTGGAAGGATGCTCGGCGGCGGTCCGGCCACGTTAGCAACCACGCATTCCCCGATCGCGCTACCCTTGGCATTCGTGGCGCGCATTCGCTCATCGCTCCGGCACACGGCCCTCCGGGCCACGCCGCGACGCGTTGTCGGGGCCAGGACCGGGAGGGAAACATGTCGAAAACGATCTGGATCGTCGTTGCCAACCGCGTGACTGCCCGCATTTTCGCGGCCGAAAGTCCGCTCGGCGGCATCGACGAAGTCGAAACCCTGCTGCATCCGGAGGGACGCCTGCCGGAGCAGGATCTCGTCAGCGACAAACCCGGGCGCACTTACGACCGCGCGGGGCCCGGGCGCCACGCCACCGCCCCCGACACCACCCAGCACGTGCACGAGGCCACGCTGTTCGCCGCGCAGATTGCGGCGGCGCTCGCCAAAGCGCGCACGGAAGACCGCTACGGCACGCTCGTGATCGCGGCGCCGCCGGCCTTCCTGGGCGCGCTGCGCAAGGCCCTCGACGCGCAGACGCAGAGCGTCGTGACGCTGGAGCTCGACAAGGATCTGGCGCACCTCGACGCGCGCTCGCTGCGCGCCCATCTGCCTGAACGGCTGGTACGCCGCGAGACGTAGTGCGCGGGAGTGGTGCGTAAGAGATGCCGCGGAGATACCGCAGGGCCACCGCGCGGATAGCGGCGCATACAAGGGCTGCGGGCGGCAGACGCGTGCCGCCCGCCCCCTTCTCCGCACGCCTCATCAGGCCATTTCGATCACCACGCGCCCGGGCGTGCCGCCCGCCACCGCCTCATAGGCTTCGCGCGCGCGTTCGAGCGGAAAGCGCCCGGCAATCACGGGCGCCTCGAAGTGGCCCGCGTCGAAACCTTCGCCGATCGCCCGCATCGTCGGCGCCGAATCGGCCACGCCCAGCTTCGCGCTATCGGCCCCGAAAAGCTGCGTTTCGTTGTGATAGAAGTCGATCAGATCGAAGTCCACGCGCCGCTTGCCCGTGGCGCTGATTTCCACCACCCGGCCGCGGCGCCTGACGAGCGCGAGCGCGGTTTCGAACACCACGCCGCCCACGGTGTCGTAGACCACGTCCGCGCCCGCGCCGTCCGTGAGTTCGCGCACGCGCGCCACCGTGTGCTCGTCGAGCGGCACGAAGGCGTCGATGAGGCGCGCCGCCGGCGAGCCGGCCAGCGGCGCGTAGCGCGAGACGCCGATCACGCGCGCGCCGCGCGCCCGGGCGATCTGCACGGCCGCGCCGCCCACCCCGCCCGAAGCGCCGATCACGACGATCGTCTCGCCCTTCGCCACGCGGGCGTAATCGACGGTGCCGAGCCACGCCACGACGAAGTTCACGCCGATGGACGCCGCCTCGGCATGCGAGAGCGTCGCCGGCTTGCGCGCGAGCGCGGCCACCGGAATCTCGATGAATTCGGCATGCGAGCCGTTGCGCGTGAAGCCGATGTCGCCGCCCGTGCCCCAGACCTCGGCGCCGATCCACTCGTTGGGGCCGGCCACCACCACGCCGCTGAAATCGCGGCCCGGCACACGCGGCACCACGGTGTGCCCGAAATGGCCCGAGACGTTCTTTACGTCGCTCGGGTTCACCGAAGCCGCCTTCACCTGCACCAGCGCATGACCGGCGGCGGGGGCGGGGGTGGGGAGATCGACGCATTCGAGCACGTCGGGCTTGCCGAAGGACTGGAACTGGATGGCTTTCATGGCGCCTCTGCGTGAGATGGGTGTCAAGCGGCGGCCATGCCGTTCAGGGGGCCGCGCGCTATCGAAGAGGAAGCCAGTCTAGATGTCCGCTCACCGATTGGGTGGACAAGCGCTTTCGAGTTTCGGACAAGGTGCGGGGCAGAGGCAGAGGCAGAGGCAGGCTGAAGTCAAGGCGCCGGCAAGCACGGCGCCCGCGGCCCCGCCCTCACAGCGCGTTGAGCGGAATCTTCAGGTAGCGCACGCCATTGCCTTCGGGCTCCGGCATGCGTCCGGCGCGAATGTTCACCTGGATCGACGGCAGGATCAGGTTGGGCATGGACAGCGTGCGATCGCGCGCGGTGCGCATTTCGACGAAGGCATCCTCGCTCACGCCGTCGTTCAGATGGATGTTGCCGCTGCGCTGCGCGGCCACCGTGGTTTCGAAACGGGGCTCGCGGGTGGCGGGCGGATAGTCGTGGCACATGAAGAGGCGCGTCTCGCCCGGCAGGTCGAGCAGCCGGCGCACCGAGCGGTAGAGCGTGTGCGCGTCGCCGCCGGGGAAGTCGCAGCGCGCGGAGCCCACGTCGGGCATGAACATCGTGTCGCCGACGAACACCGCGTTGCCGATCTGGTAGGCGAGATCGGCGGGCGTATGGCCCGGCACGTGCATCGCGCGGGCGACGAGGCTGCCCACCTGGAAGGTCTCGCCGTCCTGGAACAGATGGTCGAACTCGCTGCCGTCGCCCGCCACCACGCCGCCGAGGTTGAACACCTGACTAAAGACGCCCTGCACCGCGCGGATGTGTTCGCCGATGGCAATGCGGCCGCCCAGTTGCGACTTCAGATACGGCGCCGACGACAGATGATCGGCATGCGCATGCGTTTCGAGCAGCCATTGCACCGTGAGGCCGTGCTCGCGCACGAAGGCGATCACGCGGTCGGCCGATTCCGTGGAAGTGCGGCCCGACTTCGGGTCGTAGTCGAGCACCGGATCCACGATCGCGCAGGCCGAACCGGGCCCCGCGTGCACGACATAGGTCACGGTGGCGGTGACGGGATCGAAGAAAGGCTCGACGAGGGGCGACTGAGCGGAGTTGGGCTGATGCGCGGACGCCTGGCCGGCCGGATGGGCTGCTGAATGGGCAAGGGGATGGGCGGCGGAACTGCGGGACATGGGGGGCTCCCTGCAACGGAGTAGTTCATATATTGAAACACATATTATGAATTGATATAATGTTTGTCAACAAATTGACAGGCGCCCATCCCGCCGATCCGCGCGACAAATGAACTCACCGCTCACGCCCGCCGCCCTCGCCGCCCTGCGCGAATCCGCCGAGAAGTGCTGCGCACTCCTCAAGGCCCTCGCCCACGAAGACCGGCTGCTGCTGCTCTGCCAGCTCACCGAGGGCGAGCGCAACGTCGGCGAGCTGGAAGCGCTCGTCGGCGTGCATCAGCCGAGCCTCTCGCAGCATCTCGGCGTGCTGCGCGAAGAGGGCCTCGTGCAGACGCGCCGCGAGGGCAAGTACATCTACTACAGCCTCGCGAGCCACGAAGTCATCCAGGTCATGCAGACGCTCTCCAGCCTCTACTGCGGCCGCCTGAAGGTGCGTCCGGCGTGAGCCCCGCCATCGACTTCGCGCATTTCACGCCGCTCGCCTCGCTCGGGGGCGGTTTGCTGATCGGCGCGGCCGCCGTGCTTTTGCTGCTGGGCAACGGGCGCATCGCGGGTATCAGCGGGATCGTGGGCGGACTTATCAGTGGCCTCTTCGGTGCCCTTTTCGGTGCCCTCTTCGGTACCCTTTTCGCGGGCGCCACGGGGGCCGCGCGCGGCGATCGCGCCTGGCGCCTCGCCTTCATCGCCGGTCTCTTCGCCGCGCCCTGGCTGTGGCGCCTCGCGGCCCCGCTCCCCGCGCCCGTCATCGCCGCTTCGCCCGTCACGCTGATCGTCGCGGGGCTGCTCGTGGGCATCGGCACGCGCTACGCCTCGGGCTGCACCAGCGGCCACGGCGTGTGCGGCATCGCGCGCGGCTCGCTGCGCTCCGTCGTCGCCACGCTCGCCTTCATGGCAGCCGGCTTCGCCACGGTCTATGTAGTGCGCCACCTGGCCGGAGGCTGACGTGCGAATCCTCAACGCGTTCGTGTGCGGCCTCGTGTTCGGCCTCGGCCTGATCCTCTCGGGCATGGCGAACCCCGCCAAGGTGCTCGCCTTCCTCGACCTCGCCGGCCACTGGGACCCGTCGCTTGCCTTCGTCATGGCCGGGGCGGTCGTGCTCGCCGCCCTCGGCTTTCGCCTCGCGCGCTCGCGCGGCACGCCGATGCCGTCGCCCGCGGGCCGCCGCGTCGATGCGCGGCTCGTGGGCGGCAGTCTGCTGTTCGGCCTCGGCTGGGGGCTTGCGGGCTTCTGCCCCGGTCCCGCACTCGTCAGCGCGGGCAGCGGCCAGCCGCGCGCGTGGCTCTTCGTTGCGGCCATGCTCGCGGGCATGGCGCTGTATGCCGCCCTCGAGGGCCGGGGCCGGCAAGCGGCCGGAAAAGAGCCGCCCCGGGCCACCGTCTTTGATCAGGAGTCTTGAATCCATGTCCATCGCCCCGCTCGACGCACGCCACGCCAGCGCCCACCCACCCGCGTCCGACGCCCCCACCGCCACCTACGACATCGTCGTGATCGGCGGCGGGCTCGCAGGCATCACCGTGACGTCGAGCCTGCTGCGCCGCACGCGCGACCTGAGCATCGCGATCGTCGAGCCCAGCGACGAGCACTTCTATCAGCCCGCGTGGACGCTCGTCGGCGGCGGCGCCTTCGACGCGAAGAAAACGCGCCGTCCGACGGCGAGCGTGATCCCCCCTGGCGCGACATGGCTGCGCACGGCGGCCATGCGCGTCGAGCCTCAGGCGAGCCTCGTGCGCCTCGCCAACGGCGAAACCATCGCCTATCGCCACCTGATCGTGGCAACGGGGCTGCGGCTCGCGTGGGAGCGCATCGCGGGCCTCGAAGCCACGCTCGGCAAAAACGGCGTCACCTCGAACTACCGCTACGACCTCGCGCCCTACACGTGGCAACTCGTGCAGCAGATGAAGGGCGGCACCGCGCTCTTCACGCAGCCCGGCATGCCGATCAAATGCGCGGGCGCGCCGCAGAAAGCGATGTACCTCGCCTGCGACCACTGGCGGCGCAGCGGCGTGCTTTCGAAGGTGAAGGTCGAATTCGATCTCGCGGGCGCGGTGCTGTTCGGCGTCGCGACCTTCGTGCCGCCGCTCATGGAATATGTGAAGCGCTACGACGCGAAGCTCGCGTTCTCCTCGAATCTCGTCGCCGTCGACGGACCGTCGCGCACCGCCACCTTCGAAACGAAAGACGCCAACGGCAACGCGGCGCGCGTGGAAAAGCGCTTCGACATGATCCACGTCGTGCCGCCGCAGGTGGCGCCCGACTTCATCCGCGAAAGCCAGCTTGCGGACGAAGCCGGCTGGTGCGAAGTCGATCACGCGACGCTCCAGCACCCGCGCTATCCGAACGTGTTCTCGCTCGGCGACGTGTGCTCGGCGCCCAACGCGAAGACGGGCGCGGCAGCGCGCAAGCAGGCCGTGATCGTGGCGGAGAACCTGCTCGCCGCGCGCGCGGGCCAGCCGCTCTTGTACCGCTACGACGGCTACGGCTCGTGCCCGCTCACGGTCGAGCGCGGCAAGGTCGTGCTCGCCGAATTCGGCTATGGCGGCAAGCTGCTGCCCACCTTCCCGCTCGACCCCACGCAGCCGCGCCGCCTCATGTGGTTCCTCAAGGCAAGCGTGCTGCCGCGCTTCTACTGGTCGGGCATGCTCAAGGGCCGCGAGTGGTTCACGCGCGCGTCCGCCGGCGAAACCCAGTCTTAACCCCAGTCTAAAACCCGGCATCAGATTCATCGTCAAGCCGCTCACGAGGCACGCATGCTGCACCCCGCTCTTGTCCCCAGCGCCGCGCTCGGCGCGTTCGTCGGGCTCATCCTCGCCTTGACGGGCGCCGGCGGCGCGATCATCGCCGTGCCGCTGCTCGTGTTCGGGCTCGGGCTCGAAGTCGCGCAGGCGGCCCCCATCGGGCTGCTCGCGGTGGGGCTTTCCGCGGGCGTGGGCGCGCTGCTCGCGCTGCGCGAAGGCAAGGTGCGCTACAAGGCGGCCGCGCTCATGGCCGCATGCGGCGCGCTGGTCTCGCCCTTTGGCCTGTGGGTCGCGCATCGCGTGCCCGACGCGCCGCTCACGCTCGCCTTCGCCGCCGTACTGGCCATGGTCGCCGTGCGCATGTTCCGCCAGCGAAGCGGGGCAACGCATGGCGGCCCCGAGCTCGCGCCTTCGGGCCTGCCGTGCCGCCTGAACGCCGAGCGCGGCAAGCTCGACTGGACCGCGCCCTGCGCGCGGGCGCTCGCGCTTTCGGGCGCGCTGTCCGGGTTCCTTTCGGGATTGCTGGGGGTGGGCGGCGGTTTCGTCATCGTGCCGGCGCTCAAGCGCGCCTCCGATATCCCCATGCAGGGCATCGTGGCCACGTCGCTCGCGGTGATTGCGCTCGTTTCGTCGGCGGGCGTGGCCGCGTCGGCGGCATCGGGACACATGCTCTGGGCCGGCGCGCTGCCGTTCGCGGCCGGTGCGCTCGCGGGCATGCTGGGCGGGCGCGGCGTGGCGCATCGCGTGAGCGGGGTGCGGCTGCAACAGTCGTTCGCCGCGTTCGCGGGGTGCGTGGCGATCGGCATGGCCGTCAAGGCCGCGCTCGCCATGCACGCTTCGGGCTGGTTCTGAGGCTCAGCCCTCGAAGTCCAGCCCGCCGATCAGCACTTCCGGCTCGCCCTGCGTGCGCGAAGTAAAGTCGATCGGCCGCGCCGTCTCCCACGAAGCCATCTTGCGCACGAGCGCCTCCAGGTAGTGCGCGAAGCGCACGTCGCCGCCGGGCTCCATCAGGCGCTCGATCTCTTCGATGTCCCACGTGAGCGAGACGTTCAGCGGATACGCATAGGGGTGCCGGTTCGCGCTCGCCTCGCCGGTAAGGCGCACGCGCGTAGGGTGTCCGCGCCCTTCGCACGGCACGATCTCCACGCGCACCGCCGGGCCGAACCGGCTGCCGAGCGCCGCGGCAATCTGCGGTACGAACGCCTCCTCGAAGCGATGGATGGCCTCGGTGCTCATGCGTGTCTCACTCCATGGGTCGTTGGGGATTATGCGCGCGAGGCGGCGTACGGATCACGCGTGGGTCACGTATGAATCACGTGTGAGTCACGCATGGATCGAGAACGGAGCTCGAACCGGCCGCGCATCGGAGCATCGTACCGCGCGCGAGCCGGCGCACTCAATCCTGCGATGCAGCGCCTGCGCGCTTGCCCGCGGTTCAGGCAGCCCCCCGTGCCACGCGCGCCGACACCGAACTGCGCAGCCCTTCGAACGAATAGAGCGCGAGAGCGATCCAGATCGCGCCGTAACCGGCCGCGCGCACCGGTCCGAACGGCTCGTGATACACCAGCACGCCGGTCAGCAGTTGCAGCGTGGGCGTGACGTACTGAACGAGGCCCAGCGTCGAAAGCGGAATCCGCCGCGCGGCGGCCGCGAACAGCAGCAGCGGGATCGCGGTAACGGGCCCCGCGCAGACGAGCAGCAACTGAAATGCGAGCGGCGCATGCCCGAAATGGCTCGCCCCGCTCAACCCCAGCGCGCTCAAATAGACGAGCGCCACGGGAAAGAGCAGCAGGGTTTCGAGCGTGAGCCCTTCGAGCGCGCCGAGTTGCGCCGTCTTGCGCAAGAGCCCGTAGCCGCCGAACGTGACGGCCAGCGCGAGGCTGATCCAGGGCAGCGCGCCATTGTGCCAGGTGAGCCAGGCGACGCCCGCGGCAGCCACGCCCACGGCGCCCCATTGCAGCGGCCGCAGCCGCTCGCCGAGAAACGCATAGCCGAACAGCACGTTGATGAGCGGATTGATGAAGTAGCCGAGGCTCGCTTCGACGATATGCCCGGCGTTCACGGCCCAGATGTAGATGCCCCAGTTCGCCGAAAGCAGCACGGCGCTCGCCGCGAAGCGGCCAAGAAGGCGCGGATTGCGCAGCACGGGGCGAAGCCAGCGCCAGTGGTGCCGCACGAGCAGCACGGCGAGCACGAACAGCAGCGACCAGGCCATGCGGTGCGCGAGCAGTTCGAGGGCCGGGATCTGGTGCAGCGTCTTGAAGTAGATCGGGAAGAGCCCCCAGAGGACGAAGGCGAGAAATGCGTAGAGGATGCCGGGATTCATGGTGGTCGCGTGATGGTCGCGCCGTGATGGCACAGGCGCCGGATTCTGTCCGCTCTGCGCCGGCGCGCCGGTTTTGCGACAATACGGGATTTTCGCCGCCGGGCCTTGCCGCTGTCCAGCCTGACGCGCCACTTACGGTGCGCGCCGGACGGTCAGGCAACCGTCATGACGGCCGCCTTCCTTGACTAACCCGACCAGGCCTCGCGCCTGGCTCGCCTGACCAGCCCATAACACCGGCCCATAACCGGCCCATAACCGGCCCTCAACCAGCCCTTCAACCGGCCCGCAAAGCGCGCGATGCACCTGCCCCCTATCGAACCGCTGTATATGCTCTCCGGCCTGTGCGTCGGCTTTCTTGTCGGCCTGACCGGCGTGGGCGGCGGCTCGCTGATGACGCCGATCCTCGTGCTCATCTTCAAGATCCACCCGGCAACGGCCGTGGGCACCGACCTGCTGTACGCCGCGGCGACCAAGTCGGCGGGCACGCTCGTGCACGGGCTCAAGGGTTCGGTGGACTGGCGCATCACCCTGCGGCTGGCCGCCGGCAGCGTGCCCGCGGCCACGCTCACGCTGATCCTGCTGCACCGCTACGGCATGGACACGCCGCGCGCCGGCCATCTGATCCAGGTGGTGCTGGGCGCCGCGCTCCTCGTCACCGCCGTCGCCCTGATCTTTCGCCCCCAGCTCGCCGCCTTCGCCGCGCGCCACCGCCGCGCGCCGGGCGAGGCGCGCACGCTCCTGCTCACCATGCTCACGGGGGCCGTGCTGGGGGTGCTGGTGTCGCTGACCTCGGTGGGCGCGGGTGCGATCGGCGTGACCGTGCTGCTGCTGCTCTATCCCGCACTTTCGACCGTGCGCATCGTGGGCTCGGACGTCGCGCACGCCGTGCCGCTCACGCTGCTCGCGGGAGCGGGGCACTGGCTGCTGGGGTCGATCGACTGGTCGATGCTGCTCTCGCTGCTGTGCGGGTCGCTGCCCGGCATCGTCGCGGGCAGCCTGCTCTCGTCGCGCGCGCCCGAGCGGCTCCTGCGCGTGCTGCTCGCAGCCACGCTCACGCTGGTCGGCGTGCGGCTCGTGCTGAGCTAAGGCGCGCTGCGCGGGCGCGGGACGACGAAGGCCCGCGCGGGGCCGTAAAACACGGCCGCAAAGCCAGGCTTCAAGCGTGCGGCGCGAGCCGGAAGAAGCGGCTGTTCAGATCGGTTTCGAACTGGCGCAGCCATTGCCCGCGCGCGTCGATGCGGTACGCCTGGGCCCAGGCGCCGCGCCGCACGACGACAAATTCGCCGTGGGCCGGATCGTTGGGGTCGGTCTCGCCGCTCACGTCGAAGTGAATCGGCGCGAAGCCGTGGCGCGCACACGCGAGTTCGAACGCGGCGCGATCGACGAGCGGCAGGTCGGTGTAAGTGTGAATAGCCATGGCGGTGTCCGGCGATGAGGCCGCATGCGGCCCCGGGTTCTTGCACGTCATATTTACGGTATACGCCGTTTCCCGCGAAAGCTATGTGTCAGTCCGCACTCAATCCCGACAGGCGGCACCCGTAGCTGCATTTACGCCTATATTCTGGCGCGCATCGCCTGGCGGCATCCCTCCAAAAAAAACGGGCCCCGGCATGCGCCGGAGCCCGTTGTCCTGCCGCCACGCCCCGCAAAGGGGGCGCCGCGCTTATTGCTGCATCACGGTCAGCTTGTTCGCGACCGACTTCACGCCCGGCACGCCCTGAGCGACCTGGCCCGCCTGGTCGATCTGCCCCTGGTTCGGCACCGTGCCGGTGAGCGTAACGTTGCCGCCGCGCGAGCGCACGGCGACGTTCGAGACGTCAAGACCTTGCGCCTTGGCAAGCGCCTTGCGCACCGTGTAGCCAAGCTTGCGGTCCGCCTTCTTCGGCGAAGCCGCAGCCGGTGCCGCCGTGGTGGCAGCCGCGCCGCTCGAGGCGGAGTTGTCCTGGGCATAGGCGCTGCATGCCACCGTGACACACACCGCTGCGCCCAGCGCCTTCAGAAAATTGACCGATTTCATGTTTTCTCCTTGTTGCTCCGCTTGTTGCTCCGAATAGGACCGCCTCCCTGCGCCGCCCGATGGCTCGAATGCCACCGGCCGGCCACGGTTGGACGGCTTCTTTACGACTTCCGCCGGACGGCCCGGCCCGTGCGTGTAGGCACGAATGCGGACTGCCGTGGCTGGTACACGAGTGCGAGTGGCAAGGATGAAAGACACGCGGGGCGCCACGCCCCCCTGGAGGCCCGGCTGCCCGCCCGCTGCGACGCCTGCGCGCCCGTTATAGTGTGTGCGGCGGCCCGACGCTTCGCCAAACCGGCGCAAGACCAGTCTGGCGGGCTTGCCGGGCGTCCCGCATGAAGGCGCGGCATGTTTGCCGCAGCGGCGATGCACAATTTAGCCTGGTCGCGCGCCGAGCGCAAAGGGTTTAGCGCAGGTTCGGCGCGGCTTCGGCACGATTGCGCCCCAATGCGCTCACGCCGCCCGCGTCATGGCGCCGCGAGGGCGAATCTCATGTACCATCGCCGGGTGGAACCCGCGCCGGCCCGTCCGGCAGCCGGTATCCGAGCCCCGCCCCCATCCGCAAGGCATTGCCGAGGCCCGCACTCCCCCGATGAAGTCCCCCACCGGCCGCAAACCCCGTCCCCGCCTCGTCGCGCGTTTCGTGGCGATTTCGTGGCGCGACCTGGCGCTGTCGTTCGGCCCGATCCTGCTCGTGAGCCTTGCCGCCATCTGGCTCGCGGTGCGTCTCATCCAGCCCGCGCCGCCCAGCACGCTCACCATGAGCGCGGGCCCGAAGGGCAGCACCTTCTGGAACGCGGCGCAAAAGTACAAGACGATCCTCGCGCGCAACGGCATCACGCTGAACGTGCTGGAATCGGAAGGCTCGGCGCAGAACCTGCAGCGCCTCGGCGACCCGAAGTCGAACGTCGATGTCGCGTTCGTGCAGGACGGCCTCGCGAGCAAGGTGCCCGCCGGGCTCATTTCGCTCGGCAGCGTGGCCTACGTGCCGCTCGCCGTGTTCTATCACGGCCCCGTGGTGACGCGGCTCTCGCAGTTCGAAGGCAAACGCCTCGCCATCGGCGCCGAAGGCAGCGGCACGCGCGAGCTCGCGCTCGCGCTGCTCAAGGCCAACCACATCGAGCCGGGCGGCGCGACCACGCTGCTGCCGCTCTCGGGCGACGACGCGGCGCGCGCGCTCGTGAACGGCACCGTGGACGCGGCCTTCCTCGCGGGCGACTCGGCCCAGCCGCCGGTCATGGGGCGCCTCCTGCGCATGCCCGGCGTGCGCTTCTTCGACTTCGCCCAGGCCGACGCCTACGCGCGGCGCTTTCCCTACCTCACGGCCATCACGATCCCGATGGGCGCCTTCGACTTCGCGCGCAACCTGCCCGCGGCGCCGATGTACATGGTGGCGCCCACGGCCGAACTGGTCGCGCGCGACTCGCTCCACCCGGCGCTCTCGGACCTCCTGATCGAGGCGGCCAAGGAAGTGCACGGCCGCGCGACGCTGTTGCAGCGCGCCGGCGAATTCCCGGCCCCGCGCGCCCAGGACTTTCCGATCAGCGACGACGCCGCGCGCTACTACAAGTCGGGCAAGAGCTTCCTCTACCGCGTGCTGCCGTTCTGGCTCGCGAGCCTCGCCGACCGGCTGCTCGTGGTGCTCGTGCCGATCGTGGTCGTGCTGATCCCGGGGCTGCGGCTCGTGCCGTCGCTGTACGCGTGGCGGGTAAAATCGCGGATCTACCGCTGGTACGGCTCGCTGATCGCACTGGAGCGCGCCTCGATGGCCGACACCTCGCCCACCGAACGCCGCGCCCTCCTGCGCCGGCTCGACGCGATCGAGGACTCGGTGAACGGCATGAAGATGCCGCTCGCCTATGCGGACCAGTTCTACGTGTTGCGCGAGCACATCGGCTTCGTGCGCCAGCGCCTCGTGCAGCCTTCGGCACGCGAGCCGGACGAGCCGGATGAGGCTGGGGACGCCGCCGACCCGGAGACCGCCGCCGCGCAGTCGGCACAAGCGGAGCAAGGGGCACCGGCGGCGCCGCAAGACCGCGGCCAGGAGCCCGGCGCGGACCGCCCCGGCACGATGCGCCCGGAGTGACACCGATGGCGCGCACGGCCGCCAGCACGCATGATCGCGTGGCGGAGCACGAGATACGCAGGCAAGCAGCAATTCGAAACAAGGGGCCGCTCACCGGACGGCCCGCATAAAGCGCTTTAAGCGGGAGGAACAGCATGATCAGCGGCATCGACATCAGTGGCATCGACGCCAGCCGGCCGCAGTGGTTTTTCGATTTCGTCTCGCCGTTCTCGTACCTGCTGCTCGAGCAGCGCGACAAGTGGCCGTCGTTCGACTTCGTGCCGTGCCCCGTGCTGCTCGTCGACCTGTATCGCCACTGGGGGCAGCCGCTCGGCGGCGCGGTTCCGGCCAAGCGCATCTTCACCTACCGTCACGCGCTCTTTCGCGCGGACCAGCTCGGCATTCCGTTCAAGATGCCGCCGGCGCACCCGTTCGACTCGACCAGGGCGATGCTGCTCGCCATCGCCGCGGGCGGCGAGTTCGCCTGCGTGCGCGAAATCTTCCGCTTCATCTGGCGCGAGGGGCGCGATCCGTCCACCGAGGAAGGCTTCGAGCAACTGTGCGAACGTGTGGGCATCGCGCACGGGGAAGCGCTCATCGAAGAGGAATCCGTGCGGGCCCAATTGCGCCGCAACACCAACGACGCGATCGCGATGGGCGTGTTCGGCGTGCCCACGTTCTGGATGAACAAGCAGCTCTTCTGGGGCGAGGACGCGCTGCCGATGGTGCTGTACTGCGCGCGCACGCCGAACTGGCTCGATTCGCGCGAGGTGAAGCGCATCAGCTCGCTGCCTTCGGGAATCGGGAAGCCGAACGCGCAGTGAGGGGGACGCCCGGTCGCGGCGGGCGGCCGAGGCGTGGTCGAAGGCCGGAGAGCGGCCCGGCGGGGCCCGGGCGGCCCTCCTGATCCCGGCCATACCGCGCAGCCTATGGCGTCCTCGCGCGCGTCGGCCTATGGTTATGGCTGAGCCGGTGCGCACGCGAAGACGAAGCGGCCGGCCGCATGCGGGTTTCCCGCCTGCGCTTCACCGATACCCCCTTACATGGACGACACCGCCCTCACCCTGGACATCTGGCTCGTGCGCGTACTGCGCACGCTGCTGGTCGAGCGCAGCGTCACGCAAACGGCGCTGCGGCTGAACCAGACCCAGCCCGCCATCAGCACCGCGCTGCGGCGGCTGCGCGAGATCCTGGGCGACCCGATCCTGGTGCGCGGCAAGGCCGGCATGGTGCCGACCGAATACGGCGAGTCGCTCCTGCAGCACGCCCAGCGCGTGCTGCGCGACGTCGATTTCGTCTCCACGCCGCACGGCGACTTCGACCCGGCCCGCTCGAAGCGCACCTTCCGGGTGGCGGCGCCGGACTACCTCAACGACTTCTTCATGCCCACGCTGATCGCGTGCTTTCGCGAGGCGGCGCCCGCGGCGCGGCTGGAGATCCTCTCGCTTTCGCCGACGCTCGACCACTACGCGTCGCTCGACGCGGGCGAGCTCGACATCGTGATCGGCAACTGGCCGAAGCCCGACGCGCGCTTCGCGAAGAGCGACCTGTTCGCCGACAAGGTGGTGTGCATGATGCGCGCCGACCATCCGCTCGCGCGCGAGCCGCTCACGCGCGAGGCCTACCTCGGCGCCGCGCATCTCGCGCCTACGCCGTACACGGGCGCCAACGCGGGCGCGATCGATCTGGGCTTCGCGAAGGCGCGCGCCGAACGGCGCATCGTGGCCACGCTGCCCTACTTCGGGCTCGTGCCGCAGGTGCTGCTGCAATCGGACCTGGTGTTCACGACCACGCGCCGCTTCGCCATGCACTATGCGAGCCTCATGCCGCTCGCCGTGATCGAGCCGCCCATCGCATTTCCGCGCATACGCAGCTATCAGATGTGGCACCCGCAGCCGGACCGGCCGAGCGACGTGGGGTGGCTGCGCGATCTCATCGACCAGGTGTCGAAGACGCTCACCGAGCGGGGCGCTACGAAGACCAAAGCGAAGGCGGCCCAACGCGCCGCCCGTACCGCCGACTCTGCCGGCTCCGCGGGCACGCCGCGCTCGCCGGCCAAACCCGCGACGGCATGAGGCACAATTAAGCGCACGTAAGCGCAAGCAGGCACGGACAATGGTATCTAGCACCGCCCTGCCGGACCCCGCAAGCAAGCCGCGCAAGAAATAGAAAACGGGCGGCATGTTGCGCCGCCCGTTCCCTTCCTCTGTGCCGTCTGCCCGCATCTGCCGGCGTACGTCCCCGTGCCGCGCCTCAGACCCGACGCTCAGACGCGCGCAAACATCGCCGTCCTCGCCTGCACGCTCGCCCCTCGCGCGCCACCCGCCTCGGCGCCGAGCGGCACGCGCAGCTGCATGAGCTGCGCGGCCACGGCCACCGCGATGGAGGACGGCGCCTTGTCGATAATGCCCGGCACGCCGATCGGGCACACCATCTCGGCCAGGCGCTCCGCGCCAATGCCGCGATCGAGCAGGCGCCGCTCGAACTTCACGCGCTTCGTCTTCGAGCCGATCAGCCCGAACCACGCGAAGTCGCGCCGCCGCATGATGCGCTCGGTCAGTTCGAAGTCGAGCGCGTGGTTGTGCGTCATCACGATGAACCATGCGCCGGGCGGCGCCTCGTCGACGATGGCGGCCGGCGTGTCGGTGGCTTCCACCTGCACGTTCGCAGGCACTTCGTCCGGGAACAGCTCGTCGCGCTCGTCCACCCACTGCACCACGCACGGCAGCATGCCGAGCAGGCGCACGAGCGCATGGCCCACGTGCCCCGCGCCGAACAGCACCACGTGCATCGGGCCGTAGTGCGGCACCGGCGTGCTGCGGCGGCCGATGATCACGCGCCCCGTCGCATCGACGCTCACGCAACGATCCGGATGACGATTCATGTCGGGCTCCTCCCTCGAAGTGCCTTAGCGGCGCCGGCCCGTCAGCCGCGCGCTGCCGTGCGCACCGCGCGCACCGCCCTGAGGATTTCCTCGGCCGTGGCGGGCGCATTCATCGGCGGATTGAAGCGGTAGTCGCCCACGCTCGCCACCGCGTCGCGGATCGCGAAGAACACCGAGAACGGCAGCAGCAGCGGCGGCTCGCCCACGGCCTTCGAACGGTGAATGCTGTCTTCCGCGTTGCGGTTCTTGAACAGGCGCACGTTGAATTCGGGCGGCGTGTCGTTCACCGTGGGGATCTTGTAGGTGGACGGTGCGTGCGTCATCAGCTTGCCGTCCGGCTTCCACCAGAGCTCTTCGGTGGTGAGCCAGCCCATGCCCTGAATGAAGCCGCCTTCCACCTGGCCCACGTCGAGCGCCGGATTCAGCGAAGCGCCCACGTCGTGCAGCGCATCGGCGCGCAGCACGCGCATTTCGCCCGTGAGCGTGTCGATCACCACTTCCGAAATGGCCGCGCCATACGAGTAGTAGTAGAACGGGCGGCCGCGCAGCGTCGCCTGATCCCAGTAGAGCTTGGGCGTCGCGTAGAAGCCGTCCGACCAGAGCTGCACGCGCGCCACGTAGGCCTTCGCGACCAGCGTTTCGAACGAGACGATCTCGCTGCCGACGACCACATGATCGTTCGCGAAGCGCACGTCCGCGGCGCTGACGACGCCCTTGCCGTACAGGTTCGCGGCGAGCGCGCCGAGCCGCTCGCGCAGCTGGCGCGCGGCATCCTGCGCGGCCTTGCCGTTCAGGTCCGAGCCGGTGGAAGCCGCCGTGGCCGAAGTGTTCGCGACCTTGCTGGTGTCCGTGGCCGTCACGCGCACCCGGCCGAAGTCGATGCCCAGTTCGTGCGCCACGACCTGCGCGACCTTCGTGTTCAGGCCCTGGCCCATTTCGGTGCCGCCGTGGTTCACGAGCACCGAGCCGTCCGTGTAGATGTGCACGAGCGCGCCGGCCTGGTTGAAGTGCGTGACGTTGAACGCAATGCCGAACTTCACGGGCGTGAGCGCAATGCCCTTCTTCAGCACTTCGTTGTTCGCGTTGAACTCGCGAATGGACGCGCGGCGCGCGCGGTAGTCGCTCGTCGTCACGAGTTCGTCGATCAGCTCGTGAATGACGTTGTCTTCGATCTCCTGGCCGTAGGGCGTGACGTTGTTTTCGGTCTTGCCGTACAGGTTGCGCTTGCGCACGTCGAGCGAATCGAGGCCGAGCGAGCGCGCCACGTCGTCCATGATGTACTCGATGGCGAACGCGCCCTGCGGGCCGCCGAAGCCGCGGAACGCCGTGTTCGACTGCGTGTTGGTCTTGCCGCAGAAGCCCGAGATGGCGACGTCGGGCAGCCAGTAGGTGTTGTCGAAGTGGCAGACGGCGCGCGTCATCACCGGACCCGAGAGGTCGGCGGAGAAGCCGCAGCGCGACGTCATGTCCACCGAAACGCCTTCGATCACGCCGTCGTCGTCGTAACCCACTTCATAGGTGTAGTGGAAGTCGTGGCGCTTGCCCGTGATCATCATGTCGTCGTCGCGGTCCGGACGCAGCTTCACGGGGCACAGCAGCTTCCACGCGGCAAGCGCCGCGCAGCACGCGAAAATGCCCGACTGCGATTCCTTGCCGCCGAAGCCCCCGCCCATGCGCCGGCATTCCACCAGCACGTTGTGCGAATGCACGCCCAGCACGTGAGCGACGAGGTGCTGCATTTCGCTCGGGTGCTGCGTCGAGCACCACACGTGCATGCCGTCGTCGTCCTTCGGCACCGCGTAGGCAATCTGGCCTTCGAGGTAGAACTGCTCCTGGCCGCCCAGCAGCATTTCGCCTTCGTGGCGATGCGCGGCACGCGCGGCGCGCGTGGCGGCGTCGCCGCGGCCGAGCTTCATCGGCGGCAGCACGAACTGGTTCGCCGCGCGCGCCTGCTGCGCCGTGAGCACGGCGGGCAGTTCTTCATAGGTCACTTCGGCGCGGCGCGCGGCCTGGCGCGCCGTGTCGTGCGAAGTGGCCACCACGATGAACATCGGCTGGCCGACGAACTGCACCACGCCGGCGGCGAGCACCGGGTCGTCGTGGATGATCGGGCCGCAGTCGTTCACGCCCGGAATGTCTTCGGCAGTGAGCACCGCAACGACGCCCGGCGTCGCGCGCACCTTGTCGAGGTTCATCGAGACGATGCGCGCGTGGGCCTTCTGCGAAAGCCCGAGCGCCGCGTGCAGCGTGCCCGCGACAACCGGAATGTCGTCGGTGTAGGTCGCCCGGCCGCTTACGTGCAGGTGCGCCGACTCGTGCGGACGCGACACGTGAACCTGGGTGAAATCGTCGAGGGCCTGCGCATCCTTCAGGAACGGTTCGGCTTGCTGGTTCATTGTTTCGTTCTCCTTCTCGGTTCCTGATGGCTCAGACGGCCTCGGCAGCACCGGCCGCCAGCACGGCGCGCACGTTCACGGCCTGCTGGGCGAGCGGGTTGTGCGGGCGCGTTTCCAGCCAGAAGCGATACAGCGTGTTCTTTGCCGCCTCGATGCGGTATTCGTCGGTGGCGCGCATATCGGAAAGCGGCGCGTAGTCCTTGCCGAGTGCGATCATCGCGGCCTGCGCCGTGGCTTCGTGCCATTGCGCATCCGCCAGCACGCCTTCGGTATGCGTCGCGCGTTTGGGCGTCGCCGCCATGCCGCCGAACGCGATGCGCGGTTCGCGGATCGTCTCGCCATCCGCGATGAAGGCAAAGGCGGCGCACACGGCCGAGATGTCCGAGTCGAAGCGCTTCGAAATCTTGTAGGTGCGGAACTGCAGGTTCTTGCGCGCGCCCGTGCGGGTGGGCACCTTCAACGCGAGCACGAACTCGTGTTCGGCCATGTCCTTCTTCTGGTACGCGAGGTAGAGGTCTTCGAGCGCCAGTTCGCGCGTCACGTCGCCGCCGCGCAGCACGACGTGCGCGCCGAGCGCGATGAGGCCCGGCATCGAGTCGCCGATGGGCGAGCCGTTCGCGACATTGCCGCCGATCGTGCCCGCGTTGCGAATCGGCAGCGAGGCGAAGCGCTGCCACATTTCGTTGAGTTCGGGGTAGTGCTTCGCGAGCTCGGCATAGCCGCGCTCGACGGTGACGCCCGCGCCGATCTCGATCCAGTCGCTGCCCACTTCGATCTGGCGCATCGCTTCCACCTGGCCCACGTAGACGATGTCGCCCAGCTCGCGCATCTGCTTCGTGACCCACAGGCCGATGTCGGTGCTGCCGGCCAGGATGCGCGTGGCGGGGCGCGCCGCCTTGATCGCGGCGAGCGCATCGACGCTGCGCGGCGCGTCGAACTGCTGGCCCTTGTGTTCGTAGTGGAAGGTGTCCCCGCGCTCGATGGTGGCCAGCGTGCGCGCGAGGGCTTCGACATCGACGGGCCGTTTCGGCGCGCCGGCCTGGAACATGCGGTCGGCGGCGTCGAGAATCGGGCGATAGCCCGTGCAGCGGCACAGGTTGCCGGTGAGCGCGTTGGCAATCTCCTCGCGCGAGGGCACGGTGCAGGCGCCCTTGCCCGGGCAGCCGGCAGCGGCGGACGAAGCGGACGCGGCGGGCGCGCCGGCATGCTCGTGCCCGTGCTTCTCGTAGAGCGCCCACATCGACATGACGAAGCCCGGCGTGCAGAAGCCGCACTGCGAACCGTGGCAATCGACCATGGCCTGCTGGACGGGATGCAGCGAGCCGTCCGGCTGGCGCAGGTCTTCGACCGTGAAGAGCGCCTTGCCGTCGAGCGTGGGCAGGAACTGGATGCACGCGTTGACGGCCTTGAAGCTCACGCCGCCCGCCTCGTTGCGCTCGCCGACGACGACCGTGCACGCGCCGCAGTCGCCTTCGGCACAGCCTTCCTTGGTGCCGGTGCAGTGCGCGTCTTCGCGCAGGTACTGGAGAACGGAGCGGGTAACGCCCGCGCCGCTGACCTCGCGGATCGCGTTGCGGTGGTAGAAGCGGATCGGCTGACTCATGATTTCTGACTCGTCTGGGTGTACGTGCCCGCAACGACTGCTGGGCACGCTTCTGTGGACGGTTCGAACGCTATCACCACCAATATTTACAACCCATAGGCGCAGGTGCATGGGGGATATATCGTTGAATCGATAAATCGGCCTGTCGCGCGGGGTGTTGGCTTATGTCGGCGTATACCGGTATGGCCGATTATCCGCAAAAATATCGTCAACACACGATTTCAGCCATTTCGTTTTAAAATCGGGGCACATGTCGCGGGCCTCTCCGGCTCGTTTCTGTGGCCAAAACCGCTTTTCAACGACTGCAGAAGAACCGGTTCCATGGGACAATCACGCCTTCCCTGCCGTCTTCCATCCGCATTTTCCCCATGTCCGCTGATTCGGCGCCTGAGCGCAGCGCGTTTGCAACGACCTTGCAGATCATTCCCGTCGTCTTTTTCACGTTCCTCTGCTATTTGACCATCGGCATCCCGCTCGCGGTGCTGCCGGGCTACGTCCATAACGACCTCGGTTTCAGCACCGTCGTGGCGGGCGGCGCCATCAGCGTGCAGTACCTCGCCACGCTCGCCTCGCGCGCGCTCGCCGGCCGCTCGGCCGACACGCTCGGCCCCAAGCGCACCGTCACGCTCGGCCTGATCGGCTGCGGCGCGAGCGGCGTGCTGCTCCTGCTCGCCACGCTCGTCGCGCACTGGCCCGCGCTCTCGCTCGCGCTGCTCGTGGCGAGCCGCCTCCTGCTCGGCTGCGGCGAAAGCCTCTGCGGCACCGGCGCGATCCTCTGGGGCATCGGCCGCGTGGGCACCGCCAACAACGCGCGCGTGATCTCCTGGAACGGCATCGCCACGTACGGCGCGCTCGCCATCGGCGCGCCGCTCGGCGTGGAGTTCGCGCATTACCTCGGCTACTGGACGCTCGGCGTCGCCGTGGTCGGGCTCGCCGCGCTCGGCTACTGGCTCGCGCGCCCCATCGCGCCCGTGCCGGTGGTGCACGGCGAACGCCTGTCGTACCGCAGCGTGTTCATGCGCGTGTTCCCGCACGGCATGGGCCTCGCGCTCGGCTCCGCGGGCTTCGGCTCGATCGCCACCTTCATCACGCTCTTCTACGCCGCGCGCCAGTGGCCCAACGCCGCCTTCACGCTGACCGTGTTCGGCCTCATGTTCATCGGCGCGCGCCTGTTGTTCGCCAACACGATCAAGCGCTTCGGCGGCTTTCGCGTGGCCATCGCGTCGTTCTCGTGCGAATGCGCGGGGCTGCTTTTGCTGTGGCTCGCGCCGGTGCCGCACGTCGCGCTGGCCGGCGCCGCGCTCACGGGCTTCGGCTTCGCGCTGGTCTTTCCGGCGCTCGGCGTGGAAGCGGTCGGTCTGGTGCCGGCCGCCAGCCGCGGCGCGGCGCTCTCCGCGTACTCGGTGTTCCTCGACCTCTCGCTCGGCATTACCGGCCCGCTTGCCGGCTATGTCGCGAACCTGTTCGGCTACGGCTCGGTGTTTCTCTTCGCTGCCATGGCCGCGGCCGCGGCGGTCGTGCTTTCGGCGTCGCTGCACCGGCGCAGCGTGCGCGACGCGCAGGCGGCCGCCTCGGTGGCCGGCGCACCGGCCGCCACAGGCGCCGAATGAAAAAAACGCCGCACGGCCTTGCTTGCCGGTGCGGCGTTTCCGCATGAATTTCCGCATGAAGACGGGGGCAGCAGCACGGCTTCCGCCGAGCCCCCGCCTCACGCCGAGCCCTACTTCTTCACGGTCTTCACCGCAGCCGGATCGAGCTTCTTGCCGGTCGCGGCGTTGTACTTCTGCACCCACTCCTCGGTGAGCTTGCGCACCGCGCGGCCGATCTTGCGATAGTCCGACTCGTTCAGGTTCGCCAGCGACACGCGGCCCGACGGATGCGGCGTGCCAAAGCCCATACCCGGCAGCAGCACGACGCGCGCGTCGCTCGCGAGACGGAACAGCAGCTCGTTCGGCTTCACCTGCTTGAGCAGCCAGTCCACGAAATCGCGGCCGAAGAGTTTCTCGCCCAGGTATTCCATGTCGAGAATCGTGTAGTAGTCCACCTGATTCGGGTCGCTCTCGTCGTAGGCAATGCCCATCTCCTCGAAGAGCGCGCGCTTGCGGTTGCGGATCAGGCGCTTGAGCGCATTCTTGTACGCGTCCGGCGTGTCCATCAGCGAAAACAGCGAGAAGAGCACCATCTGCACCTGCTGCGGCGTCGAAAGACCGGCCGTGTGATTCAGCGCCACCGTGCGGCTGTCGGCCACGAGGCGGTCGATGAACTTGAGGTTGTCCGGCTCGGTGGTGATCGACTCGTAGCGCTTGTGCAGGATCTTCTTTTCGTCCTTCGGCAGCTTCGCGAGCAGGTGGTCGAGCACGTTGTCGCGATGCGTGGCGATCGCACCGAGGCGCCAGCCCGTCGCGCCGAAGTACTTCGAATAGGAGTACACAAGAATCGTGTTCTTCGGCGCGAGCGCGAAGAGCGAGACGAAGTTGTCGGCGAAGGTGCCGTACACGTCGTCGGTCAGGAGGATGAGGTCCGGACGCTCCTTGATGATCTCGGCGATGTATTCGAGGCTCTCGTCGTCGATCTTCACCGAAGGCGGATTGCTCGGGTTCACGAGGAAGAACGCCTTGATCTTCGGGTCGCGCAGCTTGTCGAGTTCCTTCTTCGAGTACTGCCAGTCGTTCTCGACCTTGGCCTCCACGTGCACGACGTTGAGCTCGTAGTCGTTGAGTTCCGGAATCTCGATGTACGGCGTGAAGATCGGCATGCCGAGCGCGATGGTGTCGCCCGGCTTGATGAGGAAATTCTCGCGCATCGTGTTGAAGATGTACGTCATCGCCGCCGTGCCGCCTTCCACGGCGAACACGTCGAACTCGCCGACGAACGGATGCTTGCCGACCATCTCGCGGCGCAGGTACTGGCCGACGATGATCTCCGAAAGCCTGAGCATGCGGTCCGGCACCGGATAGTTGCAGGCGAGAATGCCTTCGCACATTTCGTAGAGGAAGTCGCCCGCCGAAAGCCCGAGCTGGTCGCGCACGTAAGACACGGCGCCCGCCAGGAAATCGATGCCGGGCTGGCCCTTGTTCTCGCGCACGAAGAGGTCGAACCGCTCGACGATACCCACGCGCTGCGGGAAGCCGCCCACGCCTTCGGGCATGTAGGCGAACGAGCGCTCCGATTCGCGCATGGCGAAGAGGCCCAGTTGCCAGAAGCCGTGACGCGGAATGGTGGCGAGGAAGTTGGGGTTGCCGCGGCCGGCGTTGAGCATCGAGAAGTTGGCCGGGCGCTCGGCTGCGCCGCCGCCCGCCGCCTTGATCAGCTCGTCCTTCAGCTCGAACGGGCTCAATGCGTCGAGACCCGACTTTTCCTTCGCTTCTTTACCTTTTGCCATGGTGCATTTCTCCAGTGGAAGAAGGATGCGGGGCGCCGCCCGAGGGGCGCCCCGCCTGTCCTGAGCGTTATGCGAGACCGACCACGAGCGGCCCGAGCAGCGTGAGCAGCACGTTGGCGATCGCGTAGGTGATGGCGAACGGCACGGTCGGCACCGCGCTTTCGGCCTTGTCGAGCACGCCGCCGAACGCCGGATTCGCACTGCGTGCGCCGGACAGCGCGCCCGCGAGGATCGCCGCGTTGTTGTACTTCAGCACGTAGCGGCCGAAGAGCATCGTGAGGAGCAGCGGAACCATCGTCACGACCACGCCGAGCAGGAAGATCGTGATGCCGCTCTGCTTGACCGTCACCACGGCCTGCAGGCCCGAGTTCAGGCCCACCACGGCAACGAACGCCGCGAGACCGAAGTCCTTGAGCAGTTGCGAAGCGGCCGGCGGCATTACGCCGTACATCGGATGCTTGCCGCGCATCCAGCCGAACAGCAGGCCCGAGAGCAGGCAGCCGCCGCCCGAGCCGAGCGTGAGCGGAATGCCCGCCACGTTCACGACGATCAGGCCGATCAGCAGGCCGAGCACGAGGCCGACGCCCATGTAGATGAAGTCGGTCTTGTTGCTGTAGGCGAGTTCATAGCCCGCTTCCTGGACCGCGCGCTTCGTGTCGGTCGCGGTGCCGTAGATGGTGATCACGTCGCCGTGCTCGAGCTTCGTTTGCGGCAGCACGGGAACGGGCTGCCCCACGCGCTCGATCTTCTCGATGTACACGCCGTGGCGCATGTCGCGATCCACGTTCTTGCGCACCTCGGCGATCGTCGTGTGATTCATGCCCTTCTTCGTGAACACGAGCTGGCGCGTCTGCATCACGAGGCTCATGCCGCCCGAATCCGGCACCTCCGGCCCGATCAGCGCACCCACCTCGACCATCTGTTCGCGGCGCCCCACCACGAGCACGACATCGTCGCGGGAGAGCACGAAGTCGGGCGTCGCATCGAGCGCCTTGCCGGCGCGGCGAACCTTTTCGATGGCGACGAGATCCTTCTCGGCCGTCTCGAGCTGCTTGACCGTCTTGCCCGCGGCCGCCTCCACCTGGAAAACGCGGCCGAATAGCTCGGGGAGCGCCGTGACCTGGCCCGGCCCCGAAGCGTCGCCGCCGCCCGACATCTCCTTCTCCGCCTCGATCGAGGCCTCCTTGAGTCCCTGCCCCATGAACTTGGGCAGGATGTTCACGCAGACGATGATCGCGCCGAGCGAGCCGAACACGTAGGTCACGGCGTAGCCGATGGCGACGTCGGCCTGCATGGACTTCACCTCGGCGGGCGAGAGGCCGAGACGCGCGATGGCGTCGCCCGCCGTGCCGATGATGGCCGACTGCGTCATGCCGCCGGCCGCGAGACCCGCGGCGAGGCCCTTGTTGAGGTGAAAGAGCTTCGCGCAGATGATGACGGTCACGAGGCCCGCGACGGCCATGAACACGGCCATGGCGATCTCGCGCAGCGTCTTTCGGTTCAGCGAGTTGAAGAAGCCCGGGCCCGAGTCGTAGCCCACGGCATAGATGAACACGGCGAACATCACCGCCTTCACGCCGTTGTCCACCGTCACGCCCACCTGGCTGATCACGACGGCCGCGAGCAGCGAGCCGCCCACGCCGCCCAGCTGGAATTTCCCGAAGTTGATCTGGCCGACCCAGTAGCCGACCGCCAGTGACAGGAACAACGCTATCTCAGGCGATTTGTGAAAGATGTCATGTAGCCATTCCATCGTGCCCTCGCTGTGTGAATACTACGTACTGCTGTGGAAATGAATCGCTATCGGAGCGAAGCCACCGCGCGTGCGCCGCTTCGCGGCCCCGTTAGCCGAACTTCGCCGCCAGCCCGACGACAACCGGGCCCATCAGCGGCAACAAGATGTTCGATAACGCGTACGTGATCGTGTAGCCGATCACCGGAATCGAATTTCCCGCCACGCCGACGAGCGCACTGATCGCCGGCGTGCTGCACTGCTGCCCCGCAATCGCGCCGAGCAGCATCGGCGCTTCCAGCTTGAGAAACATGCGCCCGATCCAGAGCGACAGGAAACCGGGGACCACCACCAGCAAAATGCCCGCGGCGGGCAGCGCCAGGCCGTATTCGCGCACGAGCCGGATGGCGTCGGGGCCGGCGGAAAGTCCCACCGCCGCGATGAAGGTCGCAAGACCAAAGTCTTTGAGCACCTGGGCCGCCGCCGAAGGCAGCGAGCCGACAACCGGAAAGTGCGAACGCAACCAGCCGAACAGGAGGCCCGAGAGCAGGCAGCCGCCGCCCGTGCCCAGCACGAGCGTCACGCCGCCGATGGTTGCCCCGAGCCGGCCGATCGCCATGCCGACCAGCACGCCGAGGCCAAGGTATACGAAGTCGGTTTTCTGCGTCTGCTGTATGACATAGCCGAGCCGCTTCGCGCCGCGCGCGACGTCCGTGGGCGCGCCCACGAGCGTGAGCACGTCGCCGCGCTGGACCACGGTGCCGGGCAGTGCGGGCACGGTGGTGTCCGAGCGCGTGAGCGCGGCCACGTAAATGCCGCGGCCCGCCTGAGGCTCGGCGCGCTCGCGCATCTCGGCGAGCGTGATGCCGTTGATGTCGCGGCGCGTGACCAGCACGTCGGTGCGCTGCGCAAGAGCGCGCGCGAAGTTTTCGCCGGAGACTTCCTCGCCGAACGCCGGGGACGCCTCGATCATCGCTTCGCGCCGCCCCGCGATGAACACCGTGTCTCCCGGCGCCAGCACGAACTGCGCGTTCACGTCGAGCTGCTTGCCCTTGCGCAGGACGCGCTCGATCGTCACGTTGTTGCCGAAGCGCGCTTCGAACGCGCTGACGACGGTGCCCGCCGCCGGTCCCACGAGGAACGCACGGCCGACGAGCGGCGGCAGCGCGAGCCGCTGCCCTTCGTCGAGCACGCCGTCGCCGCCGAGCTTGCGGGCAAGGCGCGCCGCTTCGTCGCGCAGATTGATGCGCAGAAGCAGCGGCGCAATCTGGCTCGTGAAGAGGACGATGGTGATGAGGCCAAAGAGGTAGCTCACGCTATAGGCCGTCGCGATGTTCGACTGGAGCTGGGTGACCTGCGCACCGGCGAGGCCGAGCTTCGAGACGGCCTCGGACGCCGTGCCGATCACGGCCGATTCGGTGGCGGCGCCCGCGAGGAGCCCCGCGGCGGTGCCCGGGTCGAGCTTCATCGTAACGACTGCAATCATCACGAGCGTCATCACGGAAACGATCTCGACGATCGAGAGGAGCCCGTAGCGCCAGCCGCGCAGCACGTTGGCGAAAAACTGCGGGCCGCCCGTGAAGCCGAGCGCGAAGATGAAGAGTGCGAAGGCAATGTTCTTGAGGTCGGGCGCGATGCGCGCGCCGGTCTGCCCGAGCACCAGCGCGACGATCAGCGTGCCGCACACCCCGCCGAGCGAAATCGGCCCGAACTTGATGGAACCAATCAGATAACCCAGCGCGAGGCTGAGGAAAAGGGCAATTTCGGGTTGCGATTTCAGCAATTCGACGATCATGAGTGTCCGCCTGCTGATTAAAGGTTTTTAGTGTGCCAAAAATTGCATGAAAAAGCGTTCAATGTGCGCGTACGCCGCGGGCATACCGCAATGGGGCCCCGACAAGAGGCGAAATAAATCGCCCGCCCACTCCACTCTTATTCGCGTTTATGTAACCGGCGTGAATTCGCCTGTTTTGATGCAATGCACCGTGGCTGCGTGATAAAGAAATTTCAACGGGAAAACAGCCAGGACAAGACAGACATCGTTTCCTCGCGAGCTGGCCCGTAACCCCTAAATCGCGGGATTGACGGGCGGTCAACCGGTCCGGGAAAACCGCTATCCGCAGAACGACGCGCTATTGAATTGCGCATACGGCCGCAGCGCATTCGTCATTCAATTCCCATGCCAGATGAGTATTGAATCCTTTACACCAATGCAACGCCGCGCCGCTTCGAGATAAATATTGTAATTCCGGTGGACTGTCAATATGATTTTCATTCCCGTACCGCCAATGCAAGGCCGCCGCACGCCGAATCCACTGAGACAGTGCCGCATTTTCCTGCCGCTGCAACGTCTCTTCTTCCGATTCATGCAGTCAGCATACGAGGCGAATGTCCATGAACCAGATACACGCCATGCGCGTCTTTGTCAGGGTCGCGGAAACGCAAAGCTTCCGCCGCGCCGCGCAGCAACTCGACGTGTCCAACGCACTCGTCACCCGTTCGGTCGCGATGCTCGAAGCACATCTGCACACGCGTCTCATCAATCGCACCACGCGCAACCTCTCGCTGACCGAAGCCGGGCAGCGCTATCTGGAAGGCTGCCGCAGCGTGCTCGAAGAACTCGATCACCTGGAGCACACCGTCGCCCACACCGAGCGCGAACCCAGCGGCACGCTGCGCGTGGTTGCCGCGGGCGCGCTTTCGCTCGCCACGCTCACCCCGCTCATCGACGGCTACCGGCGACTCTATCCGCGCGTGAACGTGCGGCTCACGCTCGCGGAGCGGCACATCGACCTGATCGAAGACGGCTTCGACTGCGGCATCGTCGCGGCGGCCTCGCTGCGCGGCAGCGATGTCGTCGAGCGCTCGCTCGGCACCACCACCTTCGTGCCGTGCGCCGCGCCCGCCTGGCTCGCGGAGCACGGCGAGCCGCGCACGCCCGAAGCCCTCGCGCGCGTGGCCGCGGTCACGCTGCCGCCCGAAGAGCGCAGCGCGACGTGGCAGTTCGCGCGGCCGGGCGAGCGCGCGCAGCAGGTCACGCTGCAACCGGCCTACGCCGTGAACAACATGCTGATGGTGCGCCTCGCGGTGCTCGCGGGCATGGGCGTGGCGATCGTGCCGGCTGCACTCGTGGCCGACGACCTCACGGCCGGCACGCTGCGGCGCCTCTTGCCCGAGTACGAAATCGACGACCCGCAGGCGCAGATGTCGATCGTCTATCCGAGCCGCCAGTACCTGCCTGCGAAGACGCGCCGCTTCGTCGACTACACGGTCGAGCACTTCGCGACCGCGGGGTCAGCCGAACCACCGGCGGCCGCGAGCATGCGGACGCTCGCGCCAGCAGCGGGCAGCGCAATGGGCAGTGCGGCGAATGGCGCGCTAAACGGTACGATGAGCGGCACCAGGAACGGCACAATCAGCGGCGCACTTAGCGACGCAATCAGCGGCACAATCAACGGAACACTCAGCGGCACACTGCGCGAGGCGGTCTGACGAAGCGCTTCGCGGCACCCGGCGCCCCTCAAGCGCCGCGCCCTCACTCGCCGTAGGCGTTCTTCGCCGCGGCGCCTTCGCCGGGCTCGCCCGCGCCGCACAGCTCGCGCAGGAGCGGCGCTTCGCGCTCGTGCACTTCGACAGGCAGCCACACCGCCCCGGCCCACGCAAGGTAGCGCGCCCGATGCTGGCCGTTGCGAAACGCCACGACCCCCTCGTGCGCGAGCCGCAGCCAGCCCGCCATCCCCGGCGCACGGCGCGTCGAGATCGTGACATACGGCATCTGCGGCACGCGCTCGTTCTGCGGGTCGAGGAAATCGCGAATGCCGCGCACCTTGCCTGCGTGCCAGTCGTCCACGGGACGCAGCACGTAGTCGGTGCCGTCGCGGTCGGCGCAGAGAAGCAGCTTGTGCAGATCGACGATCACGACTTCATGGCGCGTGCCGTCGGTCGTGAACACGCGCTTTAGGCGCACATGGTCGTAAGCGAGATGCGTGGGCAGCGGCACGATCCAGAGGGGTCCGGCAGCGGGAGACGAGGAGAGGCTCGGGTCGGGCGTAAACATGGGCGAGCGCTGCATGCGAGAGGACGGCAATGACGATGGTTAAAAGCGGCCTAAGCTACGAGGCAATCGTGACGCTCGTGTGACCTATGCGCCGCGCATCCCCGCAACGGAGAAGACCATGCACATCGAAACGTTCGGCGCCGACGTGCGCATCGAAGCGAGCGGCCCGGTCGCGACCCTCGTGCTCGACCGGCCCGCGCGCCGCAATGCGATCGACCGCCCCACGGCGAACGCGCTCGCCGACGCCTTCGCTCGTTTCGAAACGAACCGCGCATGCGGCTCGCCAAGCCCGTCGTCGCCGCGATAACAGGATACGCCGTCGCGGGAGGCCTGGAGCTCGCTTTGTTGTGCGATCTGCGTGTGGTGGAGGACGACGCGGTGCTCGACGAAGGGCTCGCGGGTGCGGCGCGTTTCGCGTCGGGTTCGGGACGCCACGGCGATCCGCTTGACGGTTGATCGACGACTGATTCGGGTTGAAGGCGCCTGCCCGACTGACTACATTGCAAAGCATCCGCCCGCGCGGCACGCGGCTTTCTTTCCTCAGACGAACGGCACGACCGCTACGTCGTCGCCGGTCTTTTCGATGTTCCCGAAGCCGCACCGTGGGAGAGCCCATGCCGATGGACAGACTCATCCGGTTCGCGGATTTCGAACTCGACGTCGAGCGCTATCAGCTAACGCGCGCCGGCGCGCAGATCCGGCTGGAGCGGCTGCCGATGGATCTGCTGATCCTGCTCGCCTCGCGTCACGGCGAGTTGATCGCGCGCGCGGATATCGTCGACCGGCTCTGGGGCGGCAGCCCGTTTCGCGACACCGAGAACGGGCTCAACACGGCGATTCGCAAGATCCGCATCGCGCTCGAAGAAGACCCCGCGAAGCCGCGCCATCTCATCACGGTCAAGGGCAAGGGATACCGGCTCGACGGCACGCGCGCAGCCGGCGCCGACGCGCCCGTTCCCGCCGCGTCGGCCAACGAGGCCGGGCCGCCCGCGGCCATGCGCGCCCTGGTGCTGCCGTTTGCGAACCTCACGGGCGACCCCGCCCAGGAGAGCCTCGCCAGCGCGCTGGCCGACGAAATTTCGGCCACGCTCGGCGCGCTCGACCCCGCGCGTCTTCTGATGATCGCGCGCACCACGGCGGCGCGCTATCGCGGCCAGCAGAAAAGCATCGGCGAGATCGCGCGCGAACTGAAGCTCGACTATGTGCTCGAAGGCTCGCTCACCCAGGAAGCGAATCGCCTGCGCATCCTCACGCGGCTGATCCGCTGCGCCGACGAAGTGCAGATCTGGAGCCGCGCGCACGAGCCCATCGCGCAGGGTGCGCTCGACGTCCTCGAAGAAGTGGCGGCGGCGCTCGCGAGAGATATCGAACCCACCCTCGGCGACCAGCGGCACGCGGCGCTCGCGCGGCGCCTGCCCGTCGATCCGGCCGCCCACGATGCCTATGTGCGCGGACGCTACTTCTGGTACCGGCGCGTGCATTTCGACGCCGGCTTCAGCGCCCACCACGGCCTCGACGGCGAGGACTTCTTCCGCAGCCGCCAGTACTTCGAAACCGCGCTCGAACGCGATCCGAACTACGCGCTCGGCTACACAGGTCTTTCGAACTACTATGGATCGACCGCGGTGCACGGCTTCTTCGCGCCGGAGGAAGGCTGGCCCGTGGCGCGCGAGATGGCCGAGAACGCGCTCGAACTCGACCCCGGCCTGCCCGAGGCGCACCATGCGCTCGCCGCGGTGCGCTACTTTTTCGAATGGGACTGGAGCCGTGCCGAAGCCGGTTTCAAGGAAGCGCTGCGCCTGAATCCGAGCTACCCGGAAGCGCACCGGCTCTATGCGCGCCTGCTCGCCGCCTGTGGGCGCCGCGCGGAAAGCGACGCCGCCGCGGGGCGCGCCGAGCGCATCGATCCGCTCGCCTTCCAGGGATCGCGCGCGTTCGGCATGGTGCTCGCGGGCCAGCACGCGCAGGTGGTCAGCGACTATCTCTCGCCGGGCCACCGCGAGCATCCGCCGCTGCTCTATCAGTTGCTCGCCATTGCGTTCGAGGTCAAGAAGCTCTATGCGCAGGCAGTCGATGCCACGCTCGAAGCCCTCGTGCGCTGCGGCCAGCATGCGCGGGCGGCGGCGATCCGCGCGCAGTGGGAGGCAGACGGCTACGAGGCCGTGCTGCGCTGGCATCTGGACGATCTGCTCGCGCGCCGCCGCACCCGCTACACCTCGCCGCTGCTGCTCGCCGAGACCTACGCCCGCCTCGGCGACCCCGGCGAGATGTTTCGCTGGCTCGAAGCGGCGCTCGCCGAACGCAGCTCGCGCCTGTGCGAACTGCGCACGAATCCCTGGTTCCAGCCGTATCGCGCCACCAGCCGCATGCGCCTGATCGAGAAGCATATCGGCGCGGGACAGGCTTGAGACTGGCGCGCCGGGCGAGTAAGGCGGCCCTCACTGGCCGTGATAGAGGCTCTTTTGCAGCGCCGCGCGCTCGCCGTCCTCGCCGGAGCGCACGAGGTCCTGATAGACCTGCTCGCGCGTGAGGCCCGCGGGCGCCATGGGCGCGCCCGAAGCGCTCGTGGAAAGCGGGGCGCCGCCCACATCCTGCGAGGTTGGCTGTGGGATTGACTGCGCGGTTGACTGCGCGGTTGACTGCGCGGTTGACTGTGAAGCCTGCGCTTCGTCGGGTTGCGAGTCGGCCCAGACCGAGACGGCGAAGAGAGCCGCCGCGCAGGCCAGCGCCATGCGCACCGTACGGGCTGTGTTCAAAGTGTTCATTGCATCGCTCCGGAAAAGTTGCGCATGCGCTCGGCCGCCATGCGTCGCGGACGATATCCACCGCGGTTGCCATCTGCGCCAGGAACGGCCGGCGGGGGCCGGCTGCTTGCGGCGGGATCGTGAGGTCATCGTGCGGCGGCCGGAGCCTGCACGCCATGGAGGCTGGCTGAAGAAATCATCAAGGATAGGGAGGGGGGCGGACGGCGCCCAGGTGTTGGGCGCAAGGCACAACGAAAAGCGGGCCGTATGCGAAGTGTCAGTATTCAGTACAATTCCGCGTTGACTTAATTGCGGCTTCCCGGGCGCGCCGTGCGCACCGTCGGCCGCGTGACCCCGACCCGCGCCGCGCCATGCCCCTGCCCCTTCTTGCCCTCGCCGTTGCCGCCTTTGGAATCGGTACCACCGAGTTCGTCATCATGGGGCTCCTGCCCGACGTGGCGCGCGACCTCGCCGTCTCGATCCCGGCCGCCGGCATGCTGGTCTCCGCCTACGCGCTGGGCGTCACCATCGGCGCGCCGATCGTCGCCATCGCCATCGCGAACGTGCCGCGCAAGCAGGCGCTCATGCGGCTGATCGGCATCTTCATCGTGGGCAACCTGCTTTGCGCGCTCGCGCCGAACTACGCGATCCTGATGGCCGCGCGCATCGTCACCGCGTTCTGCCACGGCGCGTTCTTCGGCATCGGCTCCGTGGTCGCGGCCGGGCTCGTCGCGCCGAACCGCCGCGCCCAGGCCATCGCGCTGATGTTCACGGGCCTCACGCTCGCCAACGTGCTGGGCGTGCCGCTCGGCACGGCGCTCGGCCAGATCGCCGGCTGGCGCGCCACCTTCTGGGCCGTCACGGGCATCGGTCTGCTCGCGGCCGCGGCGCTGTGGGTCTGCCTCCCGGCGAAGATCGAAATGCACAAGGCAAGCCTCGTGCACGAGTTCGCCGTGCTGAAAAACCCGCAGGTGCTGATGGTGCTCGGCATCAGCGTGCTGGCTTCGGCAAGCCTCTTCTCGGTGTTCACCTACATCACGCCGATCCTCGAAGACGTGACCGGCTTCAGCCCCCACGAAGTGACCTTCGTGCTGCTGCTGTTCGGCCTCGGCCTCACCGTGGGCAGCACGCTCGGCGGCAAGCTCGCCGACTGGAAGCTCATGCGCTCGCTGCTCGGCTTCCTCGCGCTCATCAGCGTGGTGCTCGCCGCGTTTGCCGCCACCATGCACGACCCGATCGCCGCCATGGCGACGATTTTCGTGTGGGGCGTCCTCGCCTTCGCCATCGTGCCGCCGCTGCAGATACTGATCGTCAATCGCGCGAGCCATGCGCCGAATCTCGCCTCCACGCTCAACCAGGGCGCGTTCAATCTCGGCAACGCGAGCGGCGCCTGGCTCGGTGGCGTGGCGATCAGCGCGGGCGCGCCGCTCACGGCGCTGCCGTGGGTGGGCATCGCCATGGCCCTCGGCTCGCTCGCGCTTACGCTCGTTTCGGCGCAGCTCGACCGGCGCGCACGGCGCCTCGCCGTGGCCGGGCCGCAGTCCTGCGCATGACGCGAAAGGCCGTGGCGCATCGCATGCGTTTAGGCCGGTAGGGTCTGCGCAGCCAGGACTGCCTGCCCCTGCGCCCCACCGCAGCGGGCCTTCCGCCAGCGCGCGATCGCGCCCACGTAGTAGCATCTGGCCCGATGAAAACCGTCCTCACCCGCGATTTCCTCGCGCTGATCCTGAGCGTCGCCGTGGTCGGCGTGGGCTACGGCGCCACCCTGCCGCTCACGGCGCTCGCCCTGTCCCAGGCCGGCTACGGCACCGCCATCATCGGCCTGTTGACCGCCGCGCAGGCCTTCGGCGGCCTCGCCGTCGCGCCGCTTGCCGCGTGGGTCTCGGCCCGCTTCACCAACCGGCAGGTGATCACGGGCGCCGTGCTCGCCGTGGCGCTCGCCACCGCCGCGATGCAGGTCACCGCGAACCTCTGGGCCTGGGCGCTCCTGCGCATGGTCTGCGGCGCGGCGCTCATGCTGCTCTTCACGATCGGCGAAGCCTGGGTCAACCAGCTCGCCGACGACACGAACCGCGGCCGCGTGGTCGCGATCTACGCCACCACGTTCACGCTGTTCCAGATGGCGGGCCCGGTACTGGTGAGCCAGATTGCCGACGCCCTGGCATGGCGCTTCGCGATCTGCGGCGCGATCTTTCTCGTGGCGCTCCCGATGCTCGCCGCCATGCGCGGGACGGCGCGGGCGAGCGAGGCGCACGACGGACACGACGGACATGGGCAGCACGCACAAGCGGGCAGTTGGCGCCACGTGCTGCCGAGGATGCCGGCGCTCGTCCTCGCCACCGCCTTCTTCGCCCTCTTCGATACGCTCGCGCTCTCGCTTTTGCCGCTCTTCGCCATGGACCACGGCATCGGCAGCGAAGAGGCCGTGCTGTTCGCCTCGGCGGTACTGCTCGGCGACACGGCCATGCAGTTCCCCATCGGCTGGCTCGCGGACAAGCTCGGCCGCGAACGCGTGCATGCGCTCGCGGGCGTCGCCGTGGCGGTGCTGCTGCCGCTCCTGCCGTTCGCGATCGGCACGCCCTGGCTGTGCTGGCCGCTCCTCTTCGTGCTCGGCGCGGCCGCTGGCGCCATCTACACGCTCGCCGTGGTGGCGTGCGGCGAGCGCTTCGAAGGCGTCGCGCTCGTCTCCGCCAGCGCCGTCGTGAGCGCTTCGTGGAGCGCGGCGAGCTTCGCCGGCCCGATCGTCACCGGCGCGCTGATGGAGCACGCCGGGCGCGATGCCATGCTCTGGGTGCTGTTCGCAGGCGCGCTCGTGTTCCTCTGCGCGCTCCAGTGGGAACGCACGCGCCGGCTCGCACGGGCCTGAGCGGCACGCGCCGCGCGGCTTGCGGGTCGTCAATCGCACCAAAACGAAGGGCCGGCACGCCTCGCGGCGCACCGGCCCTTCGCTCATCCCTCTTCCGATCAGGACTTCAGCGCAGGCAGGATCTTGCCGACGCACGTGCCGAAGCCCACGCGATAGCCCTCGCCCTGGCACCAGCCCGCGAGCGTGAGTTCGTCGCCGTCCTCGATGAAGCCGCGCGTGCCGCCGCCCGAGAGTTCGAGCGGATTCTTCGCGTTCCACGTGAGTTCGAGCAGGCTGCCGAACGAGTCGGGCGTGGGGCCCGAGATCGTGCCCGAGCCCATGAGGTCGCCCACGCGCGTGTTGCAGCCCGCCACGGTGTGATGCGCGAGCTGCTGCGCCATCGTCCAGTACATGTGGCGGAAATTCGTGCGCGCGATGGAGGTGGCCTCGGCGGCGCCTTCGGGGCGCAGCAGCACTTCGAGCGCGATGTCGAATGCGTGGTCGCCGGCGTGGCGCAGGTAGTCGAGCGGCTGCGGGTCCTGCTGTGGCTGCGCGACGCGGAACGGCGCCAGCGCGTCGAGCGTCACGACCCACGGCGAGATCGAGGTGGCGAAGGTCTTCGCGTTGAACGGCCCGAGCGGCACGTATTCCCACTGCTGGATGTCGCGCGCGCTCCAGTCGTTGAGCAGCACCATGCCGAAGATGTGGTCTTCGGCCTCCTCGCACGCCACCGGCTCGCCCAGCGCGTTGCCGCGCCCGACGATAAAGCCCGTTTCCAGTTCGATATCGAGCTTGCGGCAAGCGCCGAACACCGGGCGCTCCTGCTCGGGCAGCTTCAACTGTCCGCGCGGGCGGCGCACCGGCGTGCCGCTCACCACCACCGACGACGCGCGCCCGTTATAGCCGATCGGCATTTCCGACCAGTTCGGCAGGAGCGCATTCTTCGGATCGCGAAACATCGAGCCGACGTTGGTCGCGTGCTCTTTCGACGAGTAGAAGTCGGTATAGCCGGGAATCTCCACGGGCAGATGCAGCGTGGCGTCGGCCTGGCGCACGAAGGCGCGGGCCTTGAGCGCGGTGTCGTCGCGCAGCGTCGCGGTCTCGCGCGCGAGCAGCGACGAAAGCTGGATGCGTACGCTGCGCCACGCGTCGCGGCCGAGCGCGATGAAATCGTTCAGCGCGCCGCGCGCGAAGACCGCTTTCGGCGCGCCTTGCGGCAAGCGCAGCAGCCCCGCGTCGTGCAGCACGGCGAGGTCGGCGATCAGGTCGCCGATCGCCACGCCCACGCGCGGCGCCGCGCGGCCTGCATCGCCAGCCTGACTGAACACGCCGAACGGCAGGTTCTGGATCGGGAAATTGCACTGCGGGTCGTTCGCGCTGTCGATCCAGCTCTTGCGCGCCGGGTCGAGCGTCGCCTGAAGATCGCTCGGGATGGTGCTGCTCATTGCTTCTCCGGATTGAAATGTTTCGTGAGGCCTTGCCAGCACTGGTAGTAGTTGGCCTGCAGCCCGGCCGCTTCGAGCGCGTAGCGCGTCGGGCGGATCAGCGTGCGGGTTTCGACCATGAAGGCCATGGTGTCGGCCACCTTGTGCGGCTTCGAGGTGTCGGCGTTCGACGCCTTCTCGAAGGTTTCCGCATCGGGGCCGTGGCCCGACATGCAGTTGTGCAGGCTCGCGCCGCCCGGCACGAAGCCTTCGGCCTTGGCGTCGTAGACGCCGTGCACGAGGCCCATGAACTCGCTCGCGACGTTGCGGTGATACCAGGGCGGGCGGAACGTGTTCTCGGCCGCGAGCCAGCGCGGCGGGAAGATCACGAAGTCGATCGAATCGACGCCCGGGGTGTCGGTGGGGGCGTGCAGCACGAGGAAAATCGACGGGTCCGGGTGGTCGTAGCTGATCGAGCCGATGGTGTTGTAGCGGCGCAGATCGTACTTGTACGGCACGTAGTTGCCGTGCCACGCCACCACGTCGAGCGGCGAATGGCCGATGTCCGCGCGCCACAGTTCGCCGTTGAGCTTCGTGACGAGTTCGAACTGCCCTTCGCGGTCTTCGTAGGCCGCGTGCGGCGTGAGGAAGTCGCGCGGATTCGCGAGGCCGTTCGAGCCGATCACGCCGAGGTCCGGCAGGCGCAGGAGCGCGCCGAAGTTCTCGCAGATATAGCCGCGCGCCTCGCCGTCGGGCAGATCGACCGTGAAGCGCACGCCGCGCGGAATCACCGCGATCTCGAAGGGTTCGACCTCGAGCCGGCCCATCTCGGTCGCAATGGCAAGGCGCCCGTGCTGCGGGACGATCAGCAGCTCGCCGTCCGAGTTGTAGAAGAAGCGGTCCGTCATCGGCCGGTTCGCGGCGTACAGATGGATCGCGCAACCGCTCATCGACGCCGCCGAACCGTTGCCGGCCATCGTCACCCAGCCGTCGATGAAGTCGGTGGGCTCGGCAGGCATGGGCAGCGGGTCCCAGCGCAACTGGTTGGGCGGCGTGGGCGGCACGGCGCCGAAGTCGGCCACGAGGCGCCCCGCGCGCGCCGTGACCGGCACGAAGGGCTGATGCACCGCGCCCGGGCGGATGCGGTAGAGCCACGCGCGGCGGTTATGCGAGCGCGGGGCCGTGAAGGCCGTGCCCGAAATCTGCTCGGCGTACAGGCCGTAGGCCACGCGCTGCGGCGAGTTGCGGCCTTCGGGCAGGGCGCCGGGCAGCGCCTCGGTGGCGAATTCGTTGCCGAAACCGCTCATGTAGCCGCGTTGGGCGTCCACGGCCTCGGCGGGGTGTCGCAGGGGTGCGTTCATCGATGTCTCCAGGTGCTCCGGCACGGCGGCAAGCCGGCCGGGCCTCGTCCGGTTGAATCCTCGCTGAATCCTGACCGGGTTCGAAAAAAGTGCGACGACACGCGTCGCGCGATTTACGAATAGTAAAACGGATTATGAATAGTGAAATATGGTGTATACCCTGGCTTCGAGCTTTCAGGGCAGCCGGCGCCGCACACGCGGCCCGCGGGCGCCCGTGCAACCGATAACGTTATAAGCAAGAAGTCGAATCGCCCGGCACGGCGACTGCTACCATCCAGTCATGCGGCCCCCGGCCCGTGCGAAGGCGCGGCGTCCGAGCGTGGCCAGCGCCGCCACTCACCGCCTATGATCGCCCCGACCATTCCCGAGCTCGTCGCCCGTGCAGCCGCTTATCCGTTTCTCGGCGAGCACCTTGCGCTGGGTACGGGCGCCTGGCACGACCAGGCTGTCGCGAAACGGCGCGGTGTGGAGTTGCTCTCGGCCTACGAACCGATCTACGACATCACCGTGCACAGCGGCGTGCAGTCGCTTACGGCGGATCTTTCGAGCGCATCGCGCTTTGGCGACGAGCTGGGTTTTCAGGCCGTGACGCTGCGCGAGCAGGACGGCCACGCCGTGCCGTTCGACCCGTTCGTCGATTCGCTCGACGACCCCGAGCTGGTAGCGCTCGACCGCATGGTGCGCTCGCTGCACACGATCAACTTTCTCGGCTCGCAGCAGCACGGGCTCCTCTTCCTGCGCGTGCACGAGCGGCTGCTGAAAAGCGTGAAGTACGACCACGGGCGGCACTTTTCGAACGTGCTGGTCTCGTTCGGGCTGAATCCCGGGCGCATCGTGATCGAACTGCCGGCGGCGGCCGTGGCGCACCGGACGTTCGTCGGCTATCTCACGAAGAGCTATCAGCGTTATGGGTTCAAGGTGGCCGGCAATCTGCCCAACGCCGGACAGATCCTTTCGGTGTCCGACATGGCGCGGCTCGATTTCGTGAAGATGGATGCCACTGCGGCGCTGCGCGATTCGGTGGTGAAGCCGCTCGTGAGCTACGCCGCGCGGCTGCGCATTCCGCTCATCTTCAACCGCGTGGTGGACGCGGCGCAGTTCGAGCAGTTGCAGCAGTACGACGTGCGGTTCGTGCAAGGGCCGGTGTTCGCGGCCCAGGATAAAGTGATTTGAAGCGCGTGATTTGAAGCGGGTGATTTGAAGCTGGGTACGATGGCGCCGCGCTGAACGCGGCGCGCGAAAAGCACCCTCGCGGCAAACGCCTGGCAAGGGCCTTAGAGGCTCACAGGCTCCTGCTCCAGCGCCACGCCGAAGCGCGCCTCGACATCGTGCCGGATCGCCTGCGCGAGTTCGAGAATGTCGGCGCCCGTCGCGCCGCCGCGGTTCACGAGCACCAGCGCCTGGCGCTCGTGCACGGCCGCCGCGCGCAGCACGCGCCCCTTCCAGCCGCACTGGTCGATAAGCCAGCCCGCCGCCAGCTTCACGCGCCCGTCCGCCTGGCGGTAGGACACGATCTGCGGTTCGCGCTCGCGCAGCGCATCGAACTGCGGCGCCTCGATCACCGGATTCTTGAAGAAGCTCCCCGCATTGCCGAGCACGCGCGGATCGGGCAGCTTCGCACGCCGCACGGCCACGACCGCATCGAATACGGCACGCGCATCGGGTTCGCCCGCACCGCCGCGCTCGTCCAGCGCCCGCGCGAGATCGGCGTAGCCGGCGTTCGGCTGCCACGCCTTGGGCAGACGGAACGTCACCGCGGTAATCACATAGCGCGCGCGCCCTTCGCGCTTGAAAAAACTGTCGCGATAGCCGAATGCGCACTGCGCCGCGTCGAATTCGACCACGGCACCCGTGGTCGCCTCGATCGCGCGCACCGACGCGCAGCGCTCGGCCATTTCGAGCCCATACGCCCCGATGTTCTGGATCGGCGCCGCGCCCACCGTGCCCGGAATCAGCGCGAGATTTTCGAGGCCGGGCATGCCGGCTTCGAGCGTCCAGGCCACGAAATCGTGCCAGTTCTCGCCCGCCGCCGCCTCGACGTACCAGGCGTCGGCGTCTTCGCGCACCACGCGGCGCCCGCGCAGCGCCATGAGCAGCACGAGGCCGTCGAAATCGCGCGTGAGCACGACGTTGCTGCCGCCGCCCAGCACGAACGTCGTCAGCCCCGCCGCGCGCGGATCGCGCATCGCCTCGGTCAGGGCCGCCTCGGCGTCGATGCGGCAGGCCAGACGCGCGCGCGCCTCGATGCCGAACGTGTTGTGCGCGCGCAGGGGATAGCCGGCGGCAAACCACACGGGGGACGAATCGATAGCGGCGGGATGGGCAGTGGACATCGGGGCCAACGGAAAAAGCGGATGGGACGGGAAACGTAACCGGCACAGGGTCGGTACAAAACCGGCATTAAACCGGTACCAGCGCACCCGCGCCGGCGGCCACAGGGCGCACGGCACACGCCATGCGCCTGCCGGGCCTGTACACGCCCTGGCGGCACGGCCTTGGGCAAACGCGCGAGGCGCCGGTAAAATGGCGTCGGTCCGTGATTATAGCGAGTGCGCGGCCCGTGGATGCGCCGCTCGCGCTACTGGGAGAATGCAATGCCATCGTTTGACGTCGTCAGCGAAGCCAATATGATCGAAGTCAAAAACGCCATCGAGCAATCCAACAAGGAGATCTCGACGCGCTTCGACTTCAAGGGCTCGGATGCGCGCGTCGAGCAAAAAGAACGCGAACTGACCGCGTTCGCCGACGACGACTTCAAGCTCGGCCAGGTGAAGGACGTGCTGATCGCCAAAATGGCCAAACGCAACGTGGACGTGCGCTTTCTCGACTACGGCAAGATCGAGAAAATCGGCGGCGACAAGGTCAAGCAGGTCATCACGGTGAAGAAGGGCGTGTCGGGCGATCTCGCCAAGAAGATCGTCAAGCTCGTGAAGGACAGCAAGATCAAGGTGCAGGCCAGCATCCAGGGCGACGCCGTGCGCGTGACGGGCGCCAAGCGCGACGACCTGCAAAGCGTGATCGCCCTGCTGCGCAAGGACGTGACCGACACCCCGCTCGACTTCAACAACTTCCGCGACTGATTCCGTCGCACGGGCTGCCGCGGCGCCCGGTCTTCCGCGATCGTCTGTCCGCGCGGAGGACCGGGGCGCCCGCGCGCGGGCCGTCCTTGCCCCGTTCCTGCCCTGTCTCAGTCGAGCCTGAACTGCCCCACCGCCTCGGCGAGGGTCGTCGCCTGGCCGCGCAGCGCCGCAGCAGCCGCCGTCGATTCCTCGACGAGCGCGGCGTTCTGCTGAACCATCTCGTCGAGCTGGCTCACGGCGCGGTTCACTTCCTGGATGCCGCGCGTCTGCTCGCCGGCCGCGTTCGTCACTTCCGAGATGATGGTCGTGACGTTCGCCACGTTCTGCACGATCTCGTCCATCGTATCGCCCGCGCGGCGCACCTGCTGCGAGCCCGAGGTGACGCTCGCCACGGTCGATTCGATCAGCGCCTTGATCTCCTTGGCGGCCTGCGCGCTGCGCTGCGCGAGGCTGCGCACTTCGCCCGCCACCACCGCGAAGCCGCGGCCCTGCTCGCCCGCGCGCGCCGCTTCCACCGCGGCATTGAGCGCGAGAATGTTGGTCTGGAAGGCAATGCCGTCGATCACGCCGATGATGTCCGCGATCTTCACCGAAGCCTCTTCGATCGAGCCCATCGTGCGCACCACGTCGCTAATCACCGCGCCGCCGCGCGAAGCGACCTGCGAGGCCGAAGCCGCCGTCACGTCGGCCTGCTGCGCCGCGTTGGCCGACTGGGCCACGGTTGCCGTAATCTCTTCCATCGAGGCCGCGGTCTGCTGCAGGCTGGCCGCCGCCGATTCGGTGCGGCCCGACAGATCGACGTTGCCCGCGGCAATCTCGTCGCTCGCGGTGCGCACGGACTCGCTCGCCGCGCGAATGTGGCGCATCACGTCGCGCAGCTTGTCCATGAAGCCGTTGAACGAGCGCGCGATCTGCGCGACTTCGTCGCTGCCGTCGGCGGGCAGGCGCTGCGTGAGATCGCCCTCGCCCGCGCTGATGGCGTCCATCGCGTCGCGCACGCTCGACAGGCGCTTGAACGACACGGCCGTGGCCGCCGCCATGATGAGCGCCGCCACCGCCGCGATCACCACGAGCGAGATCAGCGAGGTGGTAAGGAGCGCGCGCATGTCGGCCATCGCGTCGGCATGGTCGAGCGCGACGATCACGTGCCAGTCCGTGCCCGCGATGGGCTCGGCGCGCATCAGCTTGCGGCTGCCGCCCGCCACCACGTCGAGCGGCTCGGTCGCGGCAAAGAGCGCGGCAAGACGGTCGCTGCCAAGCTCCGGCGCGAGGTCCGACACGGGCTTGAGCGTGAACCTGGCGTCCGGGTGCGCGACGATCTGTCCGCTGCTGTCCAGAAGCATGCCGAAGCTGTCGGGCGTGGGGTGGATCGAGCGGACGTTGGCGAGCACGGTGTCCATCGACACGTCGCCCGACACCACGGCCTTCACCGCGCCGTCGCGAATCACGGGCGTCGCGAACGTCACCACCAGCTTGCCGGTGCCCGCGTCGACGTAGGGCGGCGTCACCACGCCCTTGCCGGCGGCTACGGCCTGCTTGTACCAGGGACGGCTGGTGGGATCGTAGTCGGGCGGGATGCCGGTCGGATCGGAGAACTTGGTGGTCTTGTCCGCGTAGCCGACATAGACGTTGGTGAAACCGCCTGCCGCCGCGATCTGCTTGAGCGCCGGAACGGGGTCGGCCGGATCGATCACCGTGTCCTGCAGCGAGTTGATCATCTGGGCGTGCGAGGCGACCCAGTCGTCGATGCCCGCGGCGTGGCTGTCTTCGACCGCCGTGAGCATGTTGTTGATCGATTGGGTGTCGTACGAACTGGCGACGAAATAGTCGAGCGCGGTATTGGCGCCTAGCGCAACGACGACGATGACAGCGGCGAGCGCGACGATGCGCGCGCGAATGGTGGAAAACATATTGGGCGTCGTAGCGGGAAAGGAACGGGATTAGCCTGCAATCACTATCTGGGACATCACAGGCGTTTACGGCGGCGCAAACCACGGACTTGAATCCAATAAATGGGGCTCAAGCCTGGGCGGAAAGATAAGCGAAGGGCAGGTGAAAGGCAGGGGACGGGCGCGTGCGCCCGGCTCCCCATGCGAGGGTGGCTGCCGGTCTTACTGCCCGGCGCCGGCCGCTTTCTTCTTGTCGCCGATGCGGCTTTCCTGGCCGGCGATCAGCTTGGAAATGTTCGCACGATGGCGCCAGAACAGCAGCACGCTCATGGCGAGAACGGCGAGCGCGATGACGTGCGGGCCGAACAGGAACACGTCGAAGATCGGCGCGAACACGGCGGCGGCGAGTGCCGCCAGCGAAGAGTAGCGGAAGAAGAACGCGACGATGAGCCACGTGAGCAGCGTGGCGAGCCCCAGCACCGGATGGATCGCGAGCAGCACGCCCGCGGCGGTGGCCACGCCCTTGCCGCCCTGGAAGCGGAAGAACACCGGGTACAGGTGGCCGAGGAACACGGCGATGGCCGCGAGCGCGACGGCTTCATCGCCGAGCCCGAAATGCGGGCCGAACCGCGCGGCGAGCCACACGGCCACCCAGCCCTTGAACGCGTCGCCGATCAGCGTGAAGATCGCGGCCTTCTTGTTGCCGCTGCGCAGAACGTTGGTCGCGCCGGGATTGCCGGAGCCGTAGGAGCGCGGATCGGCGAGGCCCATCGAGGCGCTCACGATCACGGCGAACGAAACCGAGCCGATCAGATAGGCAAGAACGGCGACGATCAGGTTGTACATGCACGAAGCCCGGTGATTGGTAGGAGGCGCGCGGCGCGGCCAGCGAGGCCGGGCGGGACGCGCGAAGGCGCCCATTCTACCGAAGCGCGGCGCGGGGTGAGTGCGAATCAGGGAAGCTACCGAGGAACCGGCAGAGGAGCCCGCGGAGGAACCCGCTGCGGGAGTCCGCCGGGGTCGCCGCGCGCGGCCGTCACTCCATGCTCGCGCACTGCACGGGCTTCGCGCCGAGCAGCGAAACGAGCACGGCGGGCGCGAGGCTCACCAGGTAGCCGCGGCGCCCGCCGTTGAGCCAGATTTCGTCGAGTTCGAGGATCGTCGATTCGACATACACGGGCAGCGTCTTCTTCGTGCCGAAGGGCGAGGTGCCGCCCACCAGATAGCCCGAATGCCGGTTCGCCACTTCGGGCTTGCAGGGCTCCACGCGCTTCGCGCCGATCTGGCGCGCGAGGTTCCTGGTGGACACCTTGCAGTCGCCGTGCATCAGCACGATGAGGGGCCTGGCGTGCTCGTCTTCCATCACGAGCGTCTTCACGACGCGATGCTCGTCCACGCCGAGCTGGCGCGCGGACTCGGCCGTGCCGCCATGCTCGACGTACTCGTAGGGATGCTCGCCGAACGCGACGCCCGCGCGGCGCAGCATCTGCGTGGCGGGCGTTTCGGAGACGTGTTTCGATTTGCGCATCGGCGCATTGTAATGGCGCACAGCGCAAATCGCGGCGCGGCCTACCCTCGCGGATGGTGCTTCGCGTGCAGAAGCCGCAGGCGTTCGCGAGCGACGTGGGTGTAGATCTGCGTGGTGGAAATATCGCTGTGGCCGAGCAGCAGTTGCACGACGCGCAGGTCCGCGCCGTGATTGAGCAGGTGCGTGGCGAACGCGTGGCGCATGGTGTGCGGCGAAAGCGGCGCATGCACGCCGGCCGCGGCCGCATGGCGCTTGATGATGTGCCAGAACTGCTGGCGCGTCATGCCCTCGGCGCGGGCCGTGACGAAGAGCGCATCGGACGTGCGCGCGCCGAGCAGCGCGGGCCGCGACTCGCGCAGGTAGCGCTCGATCCACGCATGGGCCTCCTCGCCGAACGGGATCAGGCGCTCCTTCGCGCCCTTGCCCAGCACGCGCACGACGCCCTCGTTCAGGCCCACCTCCACGGTCTTGAGCGTCACGAGCTCGGTCACGCGCAGGCCGCTCGCGTACATCAGTTCGAGCATCGTGCGGTCGCGCAGGCCGAGCGGCGTGCTCACGTCGGGTGCGCCGAGCAGCGCCTCGACCTGGGCTTCGGTGAGCGTGGAAGGAAAGCGCGGCGGCTGTTTCGCCGAACGCACGCGCACGGTCGGATCGGCGCTCACGCGCCGCTCGCGCAGCGCCCAGCCGTAATAGCGGCGGAACACCGAAAGCCGCCGGTTCGCCGAAGTCGATTTGTCTTCTTTGCGGACCGCGCTGTAGGCGTAGAGATCGTTCTCGTCGGTCATGTCGAGCGTGGCCGACCGTTTGCGCGCGAGCCACGCCGAAAAGAGCTTGAGGTCGCGCCGGTAGGCGTCGAGCGTATTGCGCGAGAGGCCGTGTTCGAGCCACATCGCGTCACAGAAGGTGTCGATGGCGAGCAGGCTCTGGTCGAGCGCCGCGCTCGATTCGGGCGTCAGCGCGGGGGCGTCGGCGTGCGCTTCGTCGGCCTCCGTGCCGGGGGCTACGAGCGTCGCGAGCGGGGTTGTCGCCTTCGTCATCGGATCGATACGCCTTCGTGGGCCAGCAGCCAGCGCTTCACGTCGCGAAAGAAGCCTTCGCCGCCGTGATGCGCGAAGCCGCCGATGCCGCTCGCCGACACCACGCGATGGCACGGAATCACGAGCGGGAAGCGGTTCGACCCGCACGCCTGGCCGACCGCGCGCGCGGAGTCGCTGCCGATGCGCCGCGCGAGTTCGCCGTAGGTCAGCACCTCGCCCGCATCGATCGCGCTGATGCCCTGCCACACGCGCCGCTGAAACGGCGTGCCGAGCGCGGCGAGCGGCAAGTCGAAGGCCACGGAGGCGTCGTCGAAGTAGCGCTCGATCTGCCCGGCCACGCGCGCCGCGAGTTCGCAATCGGGCGTCACGGCCCCGGTCGCGGCGGGCAGATAGACGATCTCGCGCAGGGCTCCGGCGCCCGTGCGGATGCCCACCTTGCCGAAGGGCGCCTCGATTACCGCGTTGTACATGATGATTGCCTCCGTCGTTGCCGCCCGGTTCGATATTCCGCTTGCCGCGGGGTTGCCGTTGCCCGGGCCGCTGCGTGCCCATTCACGCTTGTTCGTGCTGCTTTAGGCATGCTTCATGCCGTTAGATGCCGCTTCATGCGATGTCATGCCGCTTCCAGCGCCCATCCGACGTGCTCGCGCACCAGCGCCGATGCGTCGTGCTCGCGCACGCGCAACGCCGCAACGATAGCCTCGCGGGCCGCACCGTCCAGCGCATTGGCCGGCTGCGCCACGCGCAGCGCATTGCCCATCGCCACCGCGATATTGCGCGACCAGCGCTCGTAACCGATGCGGCGGATCGCGCTGCCCTGCATACGCTCGTCGAATTGCTGCGCGCTCCAGCCAAAGAGCTCGACGAGCGTCGCGCGATCGAGCCCATGCCGCACGTCGAAGTCGGCAACGGGCGCCGCCTGCGCGAACTTGTTCCACGGACACACGATCTGGCAATCGTCGCAGCCGTACACGCGATTGCCGATGAGCTCGCGCATCTCGAGCGGAATGCTCCCCTGCAACTCGATCGTGAGATACGAAATGCAGCGCCGCGCATCCACGCGATACGGTTCCGTGATCGCGCCCGTGGGACATGCGCCGATGCAGCGCGTGCAACTGCCGCAGTGCGCGCCCTGCGTCCCGGGCGCGGGCGCGGGCGCGGGCGCGGGCACCGCGGGAATCGAGGCTTGTGCGGCGCTTTCCGCGGATGTCTCAGCGGCGGTTTCAGCGTCGGTCGGCAGCGGCAGATCGACATAGATTTCGCCCAGAAAGAACAGCGAGCCGGCGTCGCGCTGCAAGAGCAGCGTGTGCTTGCCGCGCCAGCCTATGCCCGCTTTCTGCGCGAGTTCCACCTCCAGCACCGGGGCCGAATCGGTGAACACGCGGTGACCGAACCCGCCGATTTCGGCTTCGATGCGCTCGGCAAGCTGCTGCAAACGCGCGCGCAGCACCTTGTGATAGTCGCGGCCGCGCGCGTAGATCGACACGACGGCGGCCTGCGGATCGGCCAAGCGCCGTCGCTCGCGCTCGCGCCAGTCGGCCGAAGCGTTGGCCGAAGCGTCGCCCGAAGTGTTGGCCGAAGCATTGGCCGAACGCGCCGCATCTTGCGAAGCACTTTCGCCTGCCTTTCCCGCTCCATTCGACGGCTCGCTCACGGACGCCGGCGCGAGCGTCGCGGCCGGCAGATAGGCCATGCGCACGGAAATAACGCGTCGCGTGCCGGCCACAAGCTCGGCGGGCCGCGCGCGTTTCATCCCATGTTTGGCCATATAATCCATCTCGCCGTGGCAGCCCGCTTCGAGCCATGCGGCGAGGCCCGCTTCGGCATGCGCGAGGTCGGTATCGCTGATACCGACCGCACCGAACCCCAGTTCGCGCCCCCACGCCCGGATGCGTGCCGCGAGCGCGGCGAGTTGCGGCGCACCGGTCCCGGCCGCGCCAGCCGTCGAAGACGCCGCGGCCGGCTCGCACGTCGTGGCGGCGGCATGCGCCGCAGCGGGCGCAAAGCCGTCCACGTCGGCGAGAGCGTGCGCGGAGCTTGAAGAGGAAGGCGATGGACTGCGGTTCATCACGTCATTTTACGAGAGTAATGCCCGTCCAGCCCGTCACGCCCGGTCAACCTCCAGCGCAGCACGCGCCGGCCCCCGTTCTGCTCGAACGCCGCTTCGCACTGGCGGATGCGGCGGCCACCGACGCGTTCGGCCAGCGCTTCGCCGAAGCGCTCGAAGGCGTACGCGCAAACGCCGCCCACCCCGCCGGCGCCGCCGAAATCCCGCGTTTTAGCGGCCTGCACGTGCAGTTGCAAGGCGACCTGGGCGCCGGCAAAACCTCGCTCGTGCGCGCCACGCTGCGCGCCCTCGGGCACGCGGGCCGCGTGCGCAGCCCCACCTATACGCTCGTCGAGCCGTACACGGTCGCCACCCCGAATGGGGAACTCCAGCTCTATCACTTCGATCTGTACCGATTCAGCGATCCGGCCGAATGGGCCGACGCCGGCTTTCGCGAATATTTCGCGGCCGGCGCGGTGTGTCTCGTCGAATGGCCGCAACGCGCGGGTGGCCTGCTCGGCGTGCCGGACCTCGTGTTCGCGCTCGAACCCGGCGACGAGGGCGAGGGTCGCGTGCTCACCGCTTACGCATACAGCGCATCAGGAAAGGCATGTCTAGAAAGATGTTAATCAAACCGTTCCGCTCGATCGAATCCGCGGCCACCGCCACGCACAACTGGCGGCGCCGGCAGATCCTGAAGGCGGGCGCTTCCACGCTCGTGCTCGGGCTCGCGGGTCCGCGCCTCGCATGGGCGACCTCGGTGCTCGGCGTGCGCGTGTGGCCCGCGCGCGACTACACGCGCGTCACGATCGAATCGGACCAGCCGCTCGCCACCACGCAGCAGATGCTGCAGGCGCCGGACCGGCTCGTCGTCGATATCAACGGCCTCGACCTCGACGACGCGCTCAAGAACCTCGTCTCCAAGATCACGCCGAACGACCCGCAGATCCAGGCGGTGCGCGTGGGCCAGTATCAGACCCACGTGGTGCGCATGGTGTTCGACCTCAAGGGGTCGGTGAAGCCGCAGGTGTTCACGCTGCAACCCGTGGGTTCGTACAGGTACCGGCTCGTGTTCGACCTGTACCCGGCCGTCGCGCCCGATCCGATGATGGATCTGCTCGCGCAGACCGAAAAGAAGCAGCAGCAGTTCGACGCGACCCAGCACGACGTGCCGCCTTCGACGCTCGCGGGCCCGACGGCGGCACCCACGCCGCCGCCCGGCGCGCGGGCGCCCCAGGGATCCGACGGCAGCGACGCGTTCTTCCAGCGCTACGCGCAGAACGACACGGGCGGCCCGGCATCCTCGCGCCCGGCCGCGCCGCGCGCCGTTCCGCAGGTGCCGCGCCCGCCCCAGCAGTCCGCCCAGGCACTCGCGCAGAACGGCGACGACAGCAGCAGCAACGACGACTACGGCTTCGTCACGCCGAAATCCACCCGGGGCGGCACCGTGCGCCTGCTCACCGTCGCCATCGATCCGGGCCACGGCGGCGAGGACCCGGGCGCGATCGGCAGCGCGGGCACCTACGAAAAGCACATCGCGCTCGACATCGCGAAGAAGCTGCGCGCGAAGATCGACGCGCAGCCCAACATGCGCTCGATGATGACGCGCGACGCCGACTTCTTCGTGCCGCTCAACGTGCGCGTGCAGAAGGCGCGCCGCGTGAGCGCGGACCTCTTCGTCTCGATCCACGCCGATGCGTTCACCACGCCGCTCGCGCGCGGCTCCTCGGTGTTCGCGCTCTCGGAGCACGGGGCGTCGAGCGCGGCCGCGCGCTGGATGGCGAACAAGGAAAACTCGTCGGACCAGATCGGCGGCATCAGCGTGCAGACCGCCGACGCGGCCGTGAACCGCGCGCTCTTCGACATGTCGACGACGGCGCAGATCCGCGACTCGCTGCGCTACGGCGGTTTCGTGCTCAACGAGATCGGCGACATCAACAAGCTGCACAAGGGCTCGGTCGAGCAGGCGGGATTCGCGGTGCTCAAGGCGCCCGACATTCCGTCGATCCTCGTGGAGACCGCGTTCATCAGCAACCCGGAAGAAGAGACGCGCCTGAACGACGACGCCTACCGCGACCAGATGGCCAACGCCATTCTCAAGGGCATCAAGCGCTATTTCGCGGCGAATCCGCCGCTGGCGAAGAGCCGCATGACGTAATGCGCCGAAGCAGCGCCGCGCGGGCCGCAAGGCCGCGCGGCGCGCGCTTCGTCCTGCTTCGTCTAACGCTGCCCGGCTTCGCTCAGCGTGCCGCCGCGAGCCGCTGCCGCACCCAGCCGCCGAACACGTTGACGACGAGCCCCGCCATCACCAGCGCCGCGCCACCGATCTGCGCGGCGGTGAGCTGCTCGCCGAGCAGCACCGAGGCCGAGGCGAGCCCGATGATCGGCACGAGCAGCGAGAACGGCGCCACCTGGCTGGCCGGATGCTTCGAGAGGAGCCGCCCCCACAGGCTGTAGCCGAGCAGCGTGGCGACGAAGGCGAGATAAACCACCGCCAGCACGGAAGACCCGCCGATCCCTTCGAGCGCGGTCACGATGCGCTGCGGCCCTTCGACGAAATACGAAAGCACGAGAAACGGCAGCGGCGGAATCAGGCTCGCCCACACCACGAGCCCGACCAGATCCACCTTCCCCACCTTCTTCGTGACGATATTGCCGAGCGCCCACATCACCGCGGCGCAGAGCGTGAGCACGAAGCCCGCCAGCGTCATGGCCTGCGCACCGCCGCCCGGCGCCGATTGCAGCCCGATCAGCGCGAGTCCGCCCGCTGCGATCAGGAGGCCGATCGCGTTTTGCGCATGGAAGCGCTCGCCGAGGAACATGGCGGCGAAACCGAGCGTGAAGAACGCCTGCGCCTGCAGCACCACCGACGCGAGCCCCGCGGGCATGCCCACGTACATGGCCGAGAAGAGAAAGGCGAACTGGCCGAACGAGATCGTCGCGCCGTAGGCAAAGAGCCATTTCCACGGCAGCTTCGGCCGCTTCACGAACAGCACGGCCGGAAAGGCGGCCAGCAGAAAGCGCAGCGCGCCCAGCAGCATCGGCGGCACGCCGTGCAGGCCCACCTTGATCACCACGAAATTCACACCCCACGCCAGCACCACCACCAGCGCGAGCAGCAGATCCTTCGGCGACATCGCCTCCTCCCCCAGCCTCGTTCTTGTCGAATGGGCGAGTGTACCGCGCAGCCCTCGCCGAAGTGCAAGCGCGGCCTGGCGGCACCCGGGGAACGCAAGGCAATAGCGGGCCGCACCTGGAAACAGCGGGCAGCAGCGGGCAACACCTGGCAACACCTGGCAACAGCGGGCAACACCGGCAGCAGCGGGCACAACGCCAGCAGCACCCAGCACCACCCAGCGCCGCACGCGCAGCGGGCGTTAGAATGAGCGCCTGCCCGCGCGGCTCGCTGCCTGCGCCGCCTGCATCCCCACCGGTCCGTCAAGGAAGCGCCATGTCCTCATCGATCAAAGCGGTCCTCAAGCCCCATACGCGCGACATCGGCAACCTGCTCGTGCGGCGCGTGCTGCCCGCGCTCGCCGCCCGCCTCGTCGGGCCGTTCATCTTCTTCGACCACATGGGCCCCGCCACGCTCGAACCGGGCAGCGGCGTCGATGTGCGCCCGCACCCGCATATCGGGCTCGCCACCGTCACCTATCTCTTCGACGGCGCGCTCATGCACCGCGACAGCATCGGCTCAGAGCAGAAGATCGTCCCCGGCGACGTCAACTGGATGACCGCCGGCCGCGGCATCGTCCACTCCGAGCGCACCCCCGAGGAGAGCCGCGCCACGGGCCTCGCCATGCACGGCATCCAGACCTGGGTGGCGCTGCCGCTCGACCACGAGGACACCGAGCCTTCGTTCTTCCACCACGCCGCCGACACGCTTCCGGAGATCGAGCGCGACGGCGTCACCCTGCGCGTGATCGCGGGCACGGCGTTCGGTGCGACGTCGCCGGTCGAAACGTTCTCCGGCACGCTCTACGTGGCCGCCGATTTCGCGCCGGGCGGCACGGTCGCGCTCGATGCCGGGCACGAAGAGCGCGGCGTGTATCTCGTGGAAGGCGATCTGTCGATCGACGGCACGCCCCTCGACCCCGCCACGATGGCCGTGCTCGTGCCGGGCGAAACCGTCACGCTCGCCTCCCCGGGCGGGGCGCGCGTGATGCTGCTGGGCGGCGAAAGGCTCGAAGGCGAGCGCTTCATCGAATGGAACTTCGTGGCCAGCTCGCGCGAGAAGATCGAGGCCGCGAAAGCCGCGTGGACGCGCCAGGAAATGGGGCATGTCCCGGGCGAAACCGAATGGATTCCGCTGCCGGAGAAGAAGCCGCGCTGAGCGCCGGCCGGGCAGACGCCGCCCGGCGCGATTGAATCGGCGCAGTTCGCCCCCATGTAAACGGGCAACCGACGGACCGGCAGACAGACCACCGGAGCAGACCGGAACAAACTGGCAAAACCAACGAGGACGCAATGGATACCACTCTGGCCACTTTTGAAAAGGACGTGATCGAAGCGTCGACGCTCGCGCCCGTGCTGATCGACTTCTGGGCGCCGTGGTGCGGCCCGTGCAAGACGCTCGGGCCGATGCTCGAAAAGCTCGAAGCCGAGTACGGCGGCAAATGGAAGCTCGCGAAAGTCAACGTCGACGAGAACCAGGAACTGGCCGCGCACTTCCAGGTGCGCAGCATTCCGCACGTGGTGGCGTTCGTGGACGGCCAGCCCGTCGATCAGTTCATCGGCGTGCTGCCCGAAGGGCAGTTGCGCCAGTTCATCGACGGCCTGATCCCCGATCCCGCGGCCACCGAGCGCCAGGCGGCGCAGGAAGCGCTCTCCGAAGGGCGCCGCGAAGACGCCTACGACGCGCTCAAGGCCGCCCTCGCCTACGATCCCGGCTTCGACGACGCGCGCATGGACCTGATCGAAATGCTGCTCGCCGACAACCTGGCCGACGACGCGCACAAGGAAGCCGAACTGCTTTCGCCGAAAACGACGCAGGGCATCGACGCGCGCTACAACGCGATCAAGACGCGCCTCGACGCGCTGGATGCCGCCGCCGACCTGCCGCCTACCGATGCGCTCGAAGCGCAGGTCGCGGCCCATCCGGAAGACCTGGAGGCGCGCTTCGATCTGGCCAGCGGGCTGATCGCCCGCCGCAAGTACGCGGGCGCGCTCGAACAGTTGCTGGAGATCGTCAAGCGCGACCGCACGTTCCGCGACGACATCGGCCGCAAGACCATGCTCTCGGTGTTCGATCTCGCGGCGCACCAGCCGCAGCTCGTGAGCGAGTGGCGGCGCAAGCTGAGTTCGGCGCTCAACTGAAACGCGCCAGCCGGCGCGCGCAAATGAAAAACGTAGGGCCCCTGAAAGGGCCCTGCGTTTTTTTTGACCCGGGCGAGCGACGCCGCAACAGCACCCGGACCGCTCAGCGCCCCGCCGCTTGCGCCGCCAGCGCGCGCAGCACATGCGCCGCCGCCGCGAAGCCGAAGCTCGCCGTCACGCACACGCTCGATCCGAAGCCCGCGCAATTGAGGCCCACCGGCCCGTGCTGCCCCGGCGCCGTGCTCGCGTGCTCCGCTTCGGGGTCCACGTCGCATACGGCGGCTTCCGGATAGATGAGCGGCTCGTCCGAGTACACGGCGCTCACCTTGAACTTCGCCTTCGGTCCGCGCGGAAAGCCGTGGTGCTTGCGCAACTGGCCGCGCACCTTGGAGAGCAGCGGATCCTGAATCGTCAGCGCCAGGTCGTCGATGCGAATGCGCGTGGGGTCGAGCTGCCCGCCCGCGCCGCCCACCGTGACGAGCGGCACGCGATGCGCCACGCACCACGCGATCAGCGCCGTCTTCGTGCGCACGCTGTCGATGGCGTCGATCACGTAGTCGAAGCCGCCGCCCAGCAGGGCGTCGAAGTTCGACGGCTCCACGAAGTCCTCCACCCGCCGCACGTCGCAGGCCGGGTCGATCAGGCGGATGCGCTCGGCCATGGCCTCGACCTTGGGCTTGCCGTAGTTGCCGTCGAGCGCGTGAATCTGGCGGTTCGTATTGCTTTCGGCGACGTTGTCGAGGTCGATCAGCGTGAGCGTGCCGATCGCGCTGCGCGCGAGCGCCTCCGCGACCCACGACCCCACCCCGCCGATACCGATCACGGCCACGTGTGCGCGCTCGAAGGCATCGAGCGCCGCTGCGCCATAAAGCCGCGCCACGCCGCCGAACCGGCGTGCCCGGTCGGCTTCATCGGCGCCGGGGAGCGCGGTAAGATCGGTGTGCGGCGAAATCGGGGTGCTGGACATGACGGTAGGGCAACAGTAAGGCACGAAAGCGGACCGGGCAAACGCTCGGGCCGGTCCTGCCGAGACCCGTATTTTGCCTGATCGGACGGGATCGCTCCGTGCGGGGCCGCGTGTGCGGCCGCACAGGCAGCGATTTTCGTCCTTCGCTATACTTGTCCGAAATTGAAGCGTCCGCATAAAAACATGACGACCCTCGCCGACCTCCGCAAGAACTATTCGCTCGGCTCGCTCGATGCCGCCGACGTCGATCCCGATCCCATCCGCCAGTTCGAAACCTGGTTCGCGCAGGCGCTGGACGCGAAGCTGCCCGAACCCAATGCGATGACGGTCGCGACCGTGGACGGCGAAGGCCGCCCGGCCGCCCGCATCCTGCTCATCAAGGGCGTGGATGCGCGCGGCTTCGTCTTCTTCACGAACTACGAGAGCCGCAAGGGCCGCGAACTCGCGGTCAATCCCCACGCAAGCCTGCTCTTTCACTGGATCGAGCTGGAGCGCCAGGTGCGCATCGAAGGCAAGGTCGAAAAGACGAGCGCCGCGGAAAGCGACGCGTACTTCGAGTCGCGGCCGCTCGGCTCGCGCATCGGTGCGTGGGCGTCCGGGCAGAGCACCGTGATCGGCGGTCGCGCGGAACTCGAAGCGCGCGAGCGCGAGATCAGCGCGAAGTACGGCGAGAACCCGCCGCGTCCGCCGCACTGGGGCGGCTACCGGCTCGCGCCGGACGCCATCGAGTTCTGGCAAGGCCGTCCGTCGCGCCTGCACGACCGCATCCGCTATACGCGCGAGGGCGCCGGCTGGCGCATCGAACGCCTCGCACCGTAAGTGCAGCACTGCTTTCAGCAGCACCGCAGTTGACCCGGTTTTTCACCCGATTTGCCTCGTAGTCTGTATTGCTTTTGCTTTTGCCTGTGAGCTTCAGCCGTTCATCGGACCGCAACCGTCGACACGGAGAGACAAGCATGTTCTGGGAGAAGAAACTCGCGCAATGGGTAGATGAAGTGCGCAACAAGGCCAACCTGCCCGCACGGCTCGTGCTGTGGAGCGGCCAGCAGTACGACTTCGGCCACTTCGCCGCGCCGCAGGTCACGCTCAAGGTGAACAGCGCCTCGGCGCTGCCGCTCCTGCTCGAACCCAGCCTCGACAATCTCGGCGAGGCCTACGTGAAGGGCAAGATCGACATCGAGGGCAAGCTCGCCGACATCATCAACATCGGCTACTCGCTCGCGCGCAGCACCGTCACCAGCGCGAGCAAGCTCGCCCGCGTGCGCCGCTATTTCACGCACTCGAAGAGCACCGACAGGAAGGCCATCCAGTACCACTACGACGTCTCGAACGAGTTCTACCGGCTCTGGCTCGACGAGAACATGGTCTACTCCTGCGCGTACTTCGAGAACGGCGACGAAGACCTCGCCACGGCGCAGGTGAAGAAGATCGACCACATCCTCACCAAGATCCAGCTTCAGCCGGACCAGCGCCTGCTCGACATCGGCTGCGGCTGGGGCGCCCTCGTGCTGCGCGCGGCGCAGAAGTTCGGCGCGCGCTGCGTGGGCGTCACGCTTTCGCAGAACCAGTTCGACCTCGCCACGGCGCGCGTGAAAGCGGCCGGGCTCGAAGACCGCATCGAGATCCGCATCCAGGACTATCGCGACGTGGAAGGCCAGTTCGACCGCATCACGAGCGTCGGCATGTTCGAGCACGTGGGGCGCAAGAACCTGCCCGTGTACTTCCGCAAGGTGCACGACCTGCTCGCCGACGACGGCATCGCCATGAACCACGGCATCACCTCGTCCGACGCCGACTCGGGCGAAGCGGCGCTGGGCGGCGGCGAGTTCATCGACCGCTACGTGTTCCCCGACGGCGAGCTGCCGCACATCGGCCTCGCGCTCGAAGCCGCGCAGCGCGGCGGCCTGGAAGCGGTTGACGTGGAGAGCCTGCGCCGTCACTATGCGCACACGCTCGAGATCTGGGCCGAGAACTTCGAGGCGCGCGCCGAGGAAGCGAAAAAGCTCGTGGACGACGAGAAGTTCCGCATCTGGCGCGTGTATCTGGCGGGCTGCGCCTACGCCTTCGAGCACGACGACGTTTCGATCTACCAGATCGTCTGCCGCAAGGCCGGCCGCAGTGCGACCACGCTGCCGTGGTCGCGCCGCTACATGTACGAACGGCCGCTCTGACGCGGTAAGGGGCGCGGCGCCGCTCACGCGCCGCCCCCGTTGCGCGCGTGGGGCGGCCGACCGAAACCGCACGACCGCACACGCATGAACGATCGCGACGACCCGGATACACCGGACACGCCGGACATTCCGGACACCCCCGACACGCCCGACGCTACGCAAACCGACCTGTTCGGCTTTGTCGCCCCGGAACCGCCTGCCCGACCCGCCGCGGCAAGAACGCCGCGCGCAAGGCGCGAGGACATGGACACACCCGCGCCGCCCCCTGCCACGGCCGACCTGGACGGCTTCGAAGCGACTGAAGACGCCGAAGCCGCCCGCCTCGCGCCCGCGGCAGCCCCGAAGCGCCGCAGGCGCGGCGTGCTACCGATAGTGGCCGACCCGCTCACGCTCGACCTCGCCGCCGACCTGCCGCCGCAAGTGCGTCTGGGCACGTCGTCATGGTCGTTTCCGGGCTGGCGCGGCATTGTCTACGGCGACGACTACAGCAACGCGAAGCTCGCCCGCGACGGCCTTTCGGCCTATGGCGCCCATCCGCTGCTGCGCTCGGTGAGCATCGACCGCTCGTTCTACGCGCCGCTCTCGATCGCCGACTACCTGCGCTACGCCCAGCAGGTGCCGGACCACTTCCGCTTCATCGTGAAGGCGCCGGCCTCGATCACCGACGCGAGCGTGCGGGGCGAACGCGGCGAGCCCATTGCGGCGAACCCCTGCTTCCTGAACGCGCAACTCGCGGCGGCGGAATTCGTCGAGCCGTGTCTTGCGGGCCTCGGCGAAAAAGCCGGCGCGCTCGTATTCCAGTTCCCGCCGCTGCCCGATCAACTGCTGGCCGATCCGGCCGTGTTCGTGGAACGGCTCTACGCCTTCCTGACGGCGCTGCCGCCGCTGCCCGCCACGCCCAGCGGGCCGTGCTACGCCGTCGAGATCCGCGACGCCATCCTGCTGACGCCGCGCTTCGTGCGCGCGCTGCGCGCGGCGGGTGCGCGCTACTGCGTGGGCCTGCACGCGCGCATGCCCGATCCGCTGCGCCAGGCTGCGGCGCTTGCGCTGATGGACGGGGACACGCCCGCCGGGCCGCTGATCGTGCGCTGGAGCCTGCACAGCGGGTTTCGCTACGAGCAGGCCAAGGCGCGCTACGAACCGTTCGACAAACTGGTGGACGAAGACCCGCACACGCGCGAAGCGCTCGCGGAACTGGCCGCCCGCTACGCGCTTGCGGGACAGCCGGTGCTGATCACGACGAACAACAAGGCGGAAGGATCGGCGCCGCTCTCGTGCGCGAAGCTCGCGCGCGCGATTGCGGACGAATTTCTACGTCTGAAGAGCGAAGAGGGTGATCAGGGCCAGGAGAAAGGAGAAGCGGCGCCGGTAGACGACGCCGCCGAGGAACCGCTGGGAGACTGAACGCGGCCGCGCCATGCGGCGGCGTTCAGCGCGCGTTGCTCCGTCCGGCATTGCTCCAGTATTACTCCGGCTTGAGCCGGTGCGCGAACTTCTGCCGGAACTTCGCCACCTTCGGCGCCACCACGAACGCGCAATAGCCCTGATTCGGGTGCTGCGCGAAGTAGTTCTGGTGATAGGCCTCGGCGGGGAAGTAGTTGCCGTCGAGCGGCAGCACCTGGGTGACGATCTGCCCGTCGTACACGCCTTCGGCCGCCAGCTCCCGGATCGCCTGCAGCGCCGTCTCGCGCTGCGCTTCCGAGTGCGTGAAGATCGCCGAACGGTATTGCGTGCCCACGTCGTTGCCCTGGCGGTTGAGCTGGGTCGGATCGTGGATCGCGAAGAAAATGTCGAGAATCTCGCGATAGCCGATCTTCGCCGGGTCGAACGTCACGTCGACCACTTCGGCATGGCCCGTGTCGCCGTCGCAGACCTGCTCGTAGCTCGGGTTCGCGACGTGGCCGCCCGCGTAGCCCGACTCCACCGCGAGCACGCCCTGCACGCGCAGGTACACCGCTTCGAGACACCAGAAGCAACCACCGCCCAGGGTTGCAACCTCGGTTGCCGTTCCCACCGTCTGACTCATGCTGCTTGCTCCTTGAATTTGATCCGCCCAGGCAATGCGCCGTCTGCGACTGGCTGCAATCACCTGCAAGCGCCTGAAACCGCCTGCAACCCGCGTTCCGTACGCAACCCCGCGTAAGCACCAGGGCCGCTGGCGCCGCAGCCAGCCGCATCCGTTAAAATTGTGACGATACGCCGGTTTTCCACATGACACTGATCCCGACTCTCACATTCTTCGCGTCCAGTCTCGCGCCTTGCCACCGCTGTGCGAGCGGAGCCGCCTGCCGATGAGCCGCCGCGCCAACCCGCCCAATTTCGACGACGCCGCCTTTCGCCGCGCGCTCGGCCAGTTCGCCACCGGCGTCACCGTCATCACGACGCGCGCCCCCGATGGCCAACTGATCGGCATCACCGCCAGCTCGTTCAACTCCGTTTCGCTGAATCCGCCGCTCGTGCTGTGGAGCCTCGCCACGCGCTCGGCGTCGCTGCCCGTGTTCCGCACCAACAGCCACTACGTCGTGAACGTGCTGGCCGCCTCGCAGCTCGACCTGTGCAAGCGCTTTGCGACCGTCAAGGGCGACCGCTTCGAGGGCGTCTCGCACGCGGCCGGCAACTCGGGCATGCCCGTGCTGGACGGCGCGATCGCCTGGTTCGAGTGCCATAACCGCAGCCGCTACGACGAAGGCGATCACGTGATCTTCGTGGGCGAGGTGGAGCGCTGCGGCGTGCGCGAGAACGCGGACGGCGCCACGCCGCTCGTGTTCCACGGCGGCGGGTTCCATCAGTTGCAATCGCTTTGAGCGCCCTCCGCCGCGCTCGCGTCGCCCACATCGGCCTCAGGCGATAGCGCTCTTCACTTCCTTCTGCTGGATCAGATCGACGGGCACGCCCGCCTCGACCTTGAGCGTGGTGAGCACGATGTTCGAGCGGATGTCCATCACGCCCGGCGCCTTGTAGAGCTTGTTGAGCACGAAGTCCGAGTAGTGCTTGAGATTGTGGGCGAGCACGCGCAGCAGGTAGTGCGTCTCCCCCGTCACGACATAGGCGCCCACCACCTCCGGCCAGTCCCGCAGCGCCGCCACGAAGCGCTCGTGCCAGCTCTCCTGGTCGTTGCGCATCGATACCTGCACGAACGCCTCCATCTCGAAGCCGAGAATCTCCCGGTTCAGACTTGCGCGATAACGTTCCACCACCCCCTGCTCTTCCAGCAACCTCAAGCGCCGCAGGCACGCCGATGGCGAGAGCGAAATGCGCTCCGCGAGGTCGAGATTACTGATCCGCCCCTCATTCTGCAGCACGGCGAGAATACGGCAATCCGTGGCATCGAGCGAGATTGCATTCATATTTGGTCTCCATTCCCGTCTTGACTTAAATTATGTGCCAACAACCGTGGTCCGCGGCGTTTTTTTCGCAAGCACATTTCACTCTAGCTTGCCTATCATTCGAAACACAAGCAGCGAATGCAGATCAAAAACATGAACGATCTTTGGGACATCACCCCGCCCATCCAGTCTGAGACGCCCGTCTGGCCCGGAGACACGCCTGTCGGCATCGAACGCGTCTGGCGCATGGAAGCCGGCTCGCCCGTGAACGTGGCGCGCGTGACGCTTTCGCCCCACACGGGCGCGCATACCGACGCCCCGCTCCACTACGACGAACACGGCGCGCCCATCGGCGCGGTGCCGCTCGACGCCTACCTGGGCGCATGCCGCGTCATCCACTGCATCGGCGCCGCGCCGCTCGTGCGGCCGGAGCACGTGGCGCATGCGCTCGCGGGCGTGCCGCCGCGCGTTTTGCTGCGCACCTACGAGAAGGCGCCCGTGACGCACTGGGACAGTGCGTTCTGCGCCGTGGCCCCGGAAACGATCGACCTGCTCGCGGCGCACGGCGTGCGTCTGATCGGCATCGACACGCCTTCGCTCGATCCGCAGGAATCGAAGACCATGGACGCACACCACCGCATCCGCGCGCACCGCATGGCGATCCTCGAAGGCATCGTGCTCGACGCGGTCGCGCCCGGCGACTACGAGCTGATCGCGCTGCCGCTCAAATTCGCGACGCTCGATGCCAGCCCCGTGCGGGCCGTGCTGCGCGCGCTCCCGCAGACGCCCCAGCCGGCCTGAGCGGACGCCCCCGGCACACCGACCGATTCAACCCGATACCGAACCGACCGAACCACAGAACCACCGAACCCCCACCCCATGACCGCCATGAACCACCGTACCGAAGCCGAGGCGCTGGACCGCGCCGACCCGCTCGCCGCGCTGCGCGAGCAGTTCGCGCTCGCGCCCGACACCCTTTACCTCGACGGCAACTCGCTCGGCGTGCCGCCGAAAGCCGCCGCCGCACGCGCCCAGGCCGTGATCGGCGAGCAATGGGGCGACGGGCTGATCCGCAGCTGGAACACCGCCGGCTGGTTCGCGCTGCCGCGCCGGCTCGGCAACAAGCTCGCACCACTGATCGGCGCGGCCGAAGACGAAGTGGTCGTCACCGACACGATCTCGGTGAACCTCTTCAAGGCCCTCTCGGCCGCGCTGCGCGTGCAGAACGAACGCGATCCGAAGCGCCGCGTGATCGTCTCCGAACGCTCGAATTTCCCGACCGACCTCTATATCGCGCAGGGCCTGATCGAGCAGCTCGACCGCGGCTACGAACTGCGTCTGATCGACGATCCCGCCGATCTGCCCGCCGCGCTGACCGACGACGTGGCCATCGCCATGATTACGCACGTGAACTACCGCACGGGCTATATGCACGACATGCGCGCGGTCACGGAACTGATTCATGCCCGCGGCGCGCTGGCGCTGTGGGATCTCGCGCACTCGGCGGGCGCGGTGCCCGTGGACCTGAACGGCGTGAATGCCGACTACGCCGTGGGCTGCACGTACAAGTACCTGAACGGTGGCCCGGGTTCGCCCGCCTTCGTGTGGGTGCCGAAGCGCCATCAGAATGCGTTTTCGCAGCCGCTTTCGGGCTGGTGGGGTCACAAGAAGCCCTTCGAGATGAGCCCCGACTACCGTCCCGACGACGGCATCGGCCGCTTCCTGTGCGGCACGCAGCCCATCGTGTCGATGTCGCTCGTGGAATGCGGTCTCGACGTGTTCCTGCAGACCGACATGCAGGCCATCCGCCGCAAGTCGCTCGCGCTCACCGATCTCTTCATCGCGCTCGTGGAAAGCCGCTGCGCCGGCCTCGACCTCACGCTCGTCACGCCGCGCGACCACCAGGAACGCGGCTCGCACGTGAGCTTCGAGCATCCGCACGGCTACGAGGTGATGCAGGCGCTGATCGCGCGCGGCGTAATCGGCGACTACCGCGAGCCGCGCGTGCTGCGCTTCGGCTTCACGCCGCTCTATGTGCGCTTCGTGGACGTGTGGGACGCCGTGGAGACGCTGCGCGACGTGCTCGCCGGCGAACACTGGCGCGCGCCCGAATTCGCCGCACGCGGCGCAGTGACCTGAGGAGACCCGCCATGACCGATCACATGCAGATTCCCGGCATGCCGGACGCGGGCGCGAGCCCCGAAGCCCAGGCAGCGGACGCCGCTCCGCGCGGCGGGTGCCCGTTCGGCGGCACGGCGGCGGCGGCGCCTGCGCGCGAGAACGCTGCGGGCGCCGCAGCAGGTGAAGCCGGGGAAGCCGGCTGGCACGACGCGCAGCTCGACTTCTCGAAGTCGATGAGCTACGGCGACTACCTGGCGCTCGATGCGGTGCTCAACGCCCAGCATCCGCTCTCGCCCGATCACAACGAAATGCTGTTCATCGTGCAGCACCAGACGAGCGAGCTCTGGATGAAGCTCGCGCTCTATGAGTTGCGCGCGGCGCTGGCAAACGTGCACCGCGATGCACTGCCGCCTGCGTTCAAGCAGCTCGCGCGGGTCTCGCGGATCCTCGAGCAACTGGTGCAGGCGTGGAACGTGCTCTCCACGCTCACGCCCTCCGAGTACACGGCGATGCGGCCGTATCTGGGCGCGTCGTCGGGTTTCCAGTCGTATCAGTACCGGCAGATCGAGTTCCTGCTCGGCAACAAGAACGTGCAGATGCTCAAGCCCCACGAGCACCGGCCCGAAATCCTCGCGCAGGTGAAGGCCACGCTCGAAGCGCCTTCGTTCTACGACGAAGTGATCCGCCTGCTGGCGCGGCGCGGCTTTGCGATTGCGCCCGAGCGGCTCGCGCGCGACTGGTCGCAGCCCACCGTTCACGATGCGACGGTGGAAGCGGCCTGGCTCGAGGTGTATCGCAATCCTTCGCAGTACTGGGATCTCTACGAGATGGCCGAAGAACTCGTGGACCTCGAAGACGCCTTCCGGCAATGGCGCTTCCGCCACGTCACGACGGTCGAGCGGATCATCGGGTTCAAGCAGGGCACGGGCGGCACCAACGGCGCGCCGTACCTGCGCAAGATGCTCGACGTGGTGCTGTTCCCCGAACTGTGGCACGTGCGGACCGTGCTGTAACGGCGCTCGCGTCGCCCGCGAACGCGGGTTGGGAGTGAAAATGGCCAGCATTGCTGGCCATTTTTTTGCGCTGCGGCCCGCTTGCAAGCGGGCCTTGTGCTTTATCTCCCGCCAGAATCATCCGGCGCCCATAGCCGGGCGCAAGTCCACCTGTTAGCGTGACATCCCGATAGAAATATGAGGGTTCACATGTCGCAGGTGAACGAATCAGACGGCGTACGCGTCGTGCTGAGTGCTCCACAACTGGCAGCAGTGTTGGCTCGCCAGTCGATTAGTCTGAGCGAAATGCTTTCCAACCGCCTATGGGGTGGTTTGCAGGTTGTCGGCGGCGTGCTGGAAATGGTCGGGGCAGCGGCGCTATGTGTGCTGCCGGAACCGACGATGGCGAGCAAGGCTGGATGTGTCGTGTTCGGCGTGCATGGATCAGATACGGCTTCGGCGGGTCTACGTCAGACCTGGACGGGTCGCGACACGGCTACCCTCACGCAGCAGGGTACGACGAAGCTGGCCGAGGCGATGAAAGCCAGCCCCGACATGGCGAACAGTATCGGTCTGTCGCTCGATATAGTCGTGCCGTTCGGCTTCGCTGGCTCAATCAAAGCCGCGCGGGCAGCCAGCGTTACAATGGGCCGCATCAATCTGCAAATCCATGAGGCAAAAACGCTCAATCCAGATCTGGGCGGCCACACCCTTCTGAAGCATGTTGGCAAGAACGAAGCATGGCTACTTGACCGACTTAAAAAGGAGCCAAAACGTGACGTTGTTTCGTCCTTCTATAACATTCAGGTAGCAGAGTTCGCCATATCGGATGTCATGAATGCCAATGCGGGGAGAATTCAGAACTGGGCTCGTTCACCAACCCGTACTATTCCTCTTACCCTGGCTAAGCGGGTAGACGGAAACATTGGGTATGGAATTGCGAGGAAAGACCTCAAACTAACGCAAATGAACAAAGTTACAGTCGTATTAAAATATAAAACCTACAACAATATGCCGTATTATATACTTACCGCCTTTGTCGGCTAAAGGAAATCATGTTTCCAGATCGCTATCCCCGGATGCATGAGATTTTTGGTGCCTATTTCAATCAAGATTTCGACTTATGGGGCGATACGATTCCGGAAATTGTCGCCTGCTACAAAAGAGACAGCCCACCCGACTATCATCGCGAGTTAATTACCGAGATAGATTCATTTCTCGATGAACACTCCAAGGATCTGGATTCCGCGTTTCAGCGCGATTGTTATTCGGGGTTTAATCCAGCCTTATGGGGCTATACGACCGCGTCGTTCCTTGACGAGCTAAAGCGGCTCCTGGGCGAGCAAGCACCTTGACGTGTGCGGCCACGCCCCGGGCGTATGCAAGGCGTGCCTGCATCGCCCGCTCGAACAACCGAAATCGCTGCCCAATGTAAAACGACCCGGTCGCTCATGCGACCGGGTCGTTAATTCAAGTCCTGCTTGTTACGCCGGTTACGCCGTCCGCTACCTTCGAAAAAAGCCTTAACGGAACGGCGTCAAAACTCAAAAAAACCGCCTCAAACCACCACAGTCTGCGCTTCGCCCGCCTGGCTTTCGCGCACCACGCCGATCTTCCAGACCTGCTCGCCGGCCGACGAGAGCAGCGCGAGCGCCTGATCGGCCTGATCGGCGGAAACCACCACCGCCATGCCGATGCCGCAGTTGAACACGCGGTGCATTTCCGCATCGGCCACGCCGCCGTGCTTCTGCAGCCACGAGAAGAGCGGCGGCAGCGGCCAGGCGCGCTGGTCGAGCTCGGCCGTGAGGCCGTCGCGCAGCACGCGCGGAATGTTCTCTACGAGGCCGCCGCCCGTGATGTGCGCCATGCCCTTCACCGCCACCTGCTGCATGAGCGCAAGCAGCGGCTTCACGTAAATGCGCGTGGGCGCCATGAGCGCGTCGGCCAGCGTGCGGCCGTCGAAGTCGGCGTTCAGGTCCGGCTGCGCGCGCTCGATGATCTTGCGCACGAGCGAAAAGCCGTTCGAGTGGATGCCGCTCGAAGCGAGACCCAGCACCACGTCGCCCGGGGCGATCGTGCTGCCGTCGATAATCTTGCTCTTTTCGACCGCGCCCACCGCGAAGCCCGCGAGATCGTATTCGCCGTCGGGGTACATGCCCGGCATTTCCGCCGTCTCGCCGCCGATCAGCGCGCAGCCCGCCAGCTCGCAACCGTAGGCAATGCCCTTCACGACGGTGGCCGCCGTGTCCACGTCGAGCTTGCCGCAGGCGAAGTAGTCGAGGAAGAAGAGCGGCTCGGCGCCCTGCACGAGGATGTCGTTCACGCTCATCGCGACGAGATCCTGACCCACCGTGTCGTGTTTGTTCAGATGAAAGGCGAGGCGCAGCTTGGTGCCCACCCCGTCCGTGCCCGAAACGAGCACCGGCTCCTTGTAGCGCTTCGGCACCTCGAAGAGCGCGCCGAACCCGCCGATGCCGCCCATCACGCCGTCGCGCAGGGTCTTCTTCGCAAAGGGCTTGATGCGGTCGACGAGTGCGTCGCCCGCGTCGATGTCCACGCCGGCGTCGCGGTACGAGAGGCCCTGGGCGCCGGCGCCCTGGTCGGATTTCGGTTGATTCATGGGGAAGTGCCAGAAGGTCGGTAAAATGCGATTTTAACCGATTGAAGGCGCCCCGCCGCCGCGCCCAGGCCGAGAAAGTGTCCGCCGCGGCGCCCAGGGCGCGCCGCCGGGCCTCGCACCCGCCAATCGGGCCGCCCTACGACCGAAAACCCACGCGCCCCACGACCGGAAACCCACGTTTTGTCGCCGAATACACCGATTTTCACGCCGTATCAGCGCCAGGCCTTCATCTGGGCCGCGCTTGCGATCGCCTTCGGCATCGTGCTCTGGCTGCTGCGGCCGGTTCTCACCCCGTTCCTGCTCGGCGCGATCCTCGCCTATATCCTCCAGCCGGGCGTGGCCTGGCTCGTGCGCCGCCGCGTGCCGCGCGGCCTCGCGGCACTCGTCATGATCCTGCTGTTCGCGGGCGTGGTCACGATGCTCGTCGTGCTGCTGCTGGCCGTGATCCAGAAAGAAGGGCCGCAGCTCAAGCAGCAGGTGCCCGTCATGCTCACGCACCTGCACGACTGGCTCCAGCCCAAGCTGGCCCTGTTCGGCATGCAGGACTCGCTCGACTTCCAGAGCCTGCGCGACATGGCGACGAGCAAGCTCGAAGACAGCGCCCAGTCGGTGGCCCTCTACGCGTGGGCGTCGCTGCGCACGAGCAGCGACGTGATGATTACCGTGGTCAGCAACGTCGTGCTGGTACCGCTCGTGCTCTTCTATCTGCTCTACGACTGGAACGCGATGCTCGCGCGCCTCGCCACCTTCATTCCGCGCCGCTGGGTTGCGCGCACGACGGAACTGGCGGGCGAGATGGACGCCATGCTCGCGCAGTACCTGCGCGGCCAGTTGCTCGTGATGGCGATCCTCGCCGCTTACTACGCGGTCACGCTCTCGATTGCGGGCTTTGAGGTGGCGCTGCCGGTGGGCGTCTTCACGGGCCTCGCCGTGCTGATTCCGTATCTTGGCTACGCCACGGGCCTCGTGCTCGCGCTCGTGGCCGCGCTGCTGCAGTTCGGCAACTGGTACGGGCTGGGTGCGGTCGCCCTCGTCTATGGCATCGGCCAGGTGCTGGAAGGCTTCTTCCTGACCCCGCGCCTCGTCGGCGAGCGCATCGGCCTGCACCCGCTCGCGGTGATCTTCGCGTTGCTCGCGTTCGGGCAACTGTTTGGTTTCTTCGGCGTGCTGCTCGCACTGCCGGCGAGCGCGATCCTCTCGGTCGCCTTGCGCGAGCTGCGGCGCAGCTACCTCGACAGCACGCTCTACAAAAACTGACACTGACCGATTCAAGCCTGACCCCACCGTGCAGCGACAGTTAACGCTCGATCTCGGCACGCCGCCGCCTTCGACCTTCGACAACTTCCACACCGGCGCCCACGCCGAGCTGGTCGCGCGCCTGCGCGGGCTCGACGCGGCGCTCGCGGCCGGCCCGGTGGCCGACCGCACGTTCTACATCTGGGGCGAGCCCGGCAACGGCCGCAGCCATCTGCTGCACGCGCTCGTGCACGAAGCGCCGCCCGGCCACGCACGCTACCTCGGGCCGCAAAGCGCGCTCGCGGCCTTCGGCTTCGACCCGCGCGTGGCGATCTACGCCGTGGACGACTGCGACGCGCTCTCGGGCGCCCAGCAGATCGCGCTCTTCAACCTCTTCAACGAGGTGCGCGCGCATCCCACCTGCGCGCTCGTCGCGACGGGCGCCACGGCGCCGATGGGACTCGCCGTGCGCGAGGACCTGCGCACGCGCCTCGGCTGGGGGCTCGTGTTCCACCTCGCGCCGCTTTCCGACGAGGGCAAGGCCTGCGTGCTCAAGCGCGCGGCGCGCGAGCGCGGCATCGCGCTCGCCGACGACGTGCCCGCCTACCTGCTCACGCACTACCGCCGCGACATGCCGAGCCTGATGGCGCTGCTCGACGCGCTGGACCGCTTTTCGCTCGAACAGAAGCGCGCGGTGACGCTGCCGCTCCTGCGCACGATGCTGGCCTCCGGGCTGCCGGTGGCGGGCGGCGCCGCGGAAACGCCCGCGGAGGGCGCCAGCGCAGGCGACACCCCCTTCGAAGCAGGCAACGAACTGGACTTCGGCCCCACCGGCGAAAGCGGCGGCTCGGCCCGGGCGAAGGCGCAATCGGAGCCGCAAGCGAACGCACAACCGAACGCACAACCGCCGGAAGCGGCCAGCGAGCCTGCAACGCAGCCGCAAGACGAAACCAGCCGCCCGGCCGCCCCCGACGCCCCCTACGAAGCCCCCCGGCCGCCCGCCGCCCACGCGCGCCCGAGCGAACCCGTGCCCTTCGTCACGCCCACCGACAACGTGGACGGCGAACTCGGTGCGCCGTTTCGCGACGTGGTCGATCGCGAGCTGGGCGGCGCCTTGACGGGCGAGGTCGAAGCCGACGTGAGCGGCGAGCAGAACGGCGAGCTCGGCGGCGACCTGGACGCCTCCGCAGCCGCCGCGCCCCCCTCTTCGCCCGACGCCGCAGGCAGTCCCGCGTCTGCCGCCGAAGAGCACCCACCGAGCCCCGAAGCCGGCACCGGCAACGGCATCACCCGCTTCAAGTAAAATGAGCGCCCATGGCTAACCTTGCACTTTTCGATCTCGATCACACGCTGATCCCCACCGACAGCGACCACGAATGGGGCCGCTTCATGGTGAAGCTCGGCATTGTCGATGCCGAGCGCTTCGCGAAGCAGAACGACCGCTTCTTCGCCGACTACAAGGCCGGCGTGCTGGACATTCACGCCTACCTCGTCGCCATGCTCACACCGCTCGCGAAGTATTCGCGCGCGCAGTTGAAGATCTGGCACGACCAGTACATGCACGAAGTCATCAAGCCGGCCATCGTGCCCGCGGCAATGGAACTCGTGCGCCGGCACAAGGACGCGGGCGACCTCTGCTGCATGGTCACGGCGACCAACGAATTCATCACGGGTCCGATCGCCGGGGTGTTCGGCGTGGACAAGCTGATCGCGTGCGAGGCCGAAACCGTGGACGGCCATCCCGACTCGCCCTACACCGGCCGCCCGACGGGCACGCCCAGCTACCGCGAAGGCAAGATCGTGCGCACCGAAGCGTGGCTCGCCTCGCTCGGCAAGCGCCTGTCCGACTTCGAGCACAGCTACTTCTACAGCGACTCGCACAACGACATTCCGCTGCTCGAGAAGGTCACCGACCCGATCGCGACCAACCCCGACGCCACGCTGCGCGCGCACGCGCAAGCGGCTGGCTGGCCCATCCTCGATTTGTTCCAGGCCTCGTGATCAAGAAATTCATTCGCAAGCTGTTCGGCCAGGACAGCGCCTCCGAAGCGGCCACCGGCGACACGCCGCCTGCGGGCGCCGAGGCCGCGGCAGCCGCCCCCGCCCGCGCGACCCGCGCCGCCGCCCAGAACGGGCGCAAGCCCGAAGCCGCCGGCGACGACACGACGATCCGCGGGCCGAAATCCCGCGCGCCGGCCAAAGGCAAAAGCGGCAAAGGCGGCAGCGCCAAAAACGCCGAGCCGACAGCGCCCGTCATCCTCTCCGCCGACGTCCATGGCATCAACCCGTCGCTCATCTCGAAGAACGCGGTCCGCGTGACCGAAGGCCTGCAGCAGGCCGGCTTCCGCGCGTTCATCGTGGGCGGCGCGGTGCGCGACCTGCTGCTCGGCATTGCGCCGAAGGACTTCGACGTGGCCACTGACGCCACGCCCGACGAGGTGCAGAAGCTGTTCCGCCGCGCGCGCATCATCGGCCGGCGCTTTCAGATCGTGCACGTGCAGTTCGGCCAGGAAATCATCGAAGTCTCGACCTTCCGTGCGCTGGTGGATCCGCCGCCGGCCACGGAGGCGAGCGCTGCCCCTGCCGCTCCTGCCACCTCTGCTGCCCCGGCCGCCTCCGCCGCCCCGGCTTCGGGCGGCCGGCGCATGCGCCGCGAGGAGCTCGACCGCAAGACCCATGCGGTCGACGCGAGCGGCCGCGTGCTGCGCGACAACGTGTGGGGCGAGCAGCACGAAGACGCCACGCGCCGCGACTTCACGATCAACGCGATGTACTACGACCCGGCCACGCAGACGGTGCTCGACTATCACAACGGGATGGCCGACATGCGCGCGCGCCTGTTGCGCATGATCGGCGACCCGGCCACGCGCTACCGCGAAGATCCGGTGCGCATGCTGCGCGTGGTGCGCTTCGCGGCGAAGCTTGGCTTCGAGATCGAAGAGCGCACGCGCGAGCCGATCCAGGAGCTCGCCGACCTCGTCAACAACGTGCCGGCCGCGCGTCTGTTCGACGAGATGCTCAAGCTCCTGCTGAGCGGCCACGCGCTCGCATGCCTCAAGTGGCTGCGCAAGGAAGGGCTGCATCACGGCCTCCTGCCGCTGCTCGACGTGATCCTCGAACAGCCCCAGGGCGAGCGCTTCATCTCGCTCGCGCTCTCCAGCACCGACGCGCGCGTGCACGCGGGCAAGCCGGTCTCGCCGGGCTTCCTGTTCGCCACGCTCCTCTGGCACGACGTGCAGCAGCGCTGGCAGCAGTACACGGCCGCGGGCGAATACCCCGTGCCGGCGCTGCACCGCGCCATGGACGACGTGATCGACGCGCAAACCGAAAAGCTGGCGATCCATCGCCGCTACTCGTCGGACATGCGCGAGATCTGGGGCCTGCAGCAGCGCCTCGAAAAGCGCGGCCGCGGCGCGATCAAGCTGCTGGAACACCCGCGTTTCAGAGCGGGGTATGATTTCCTCCTGCTGCGCTGCGAATCGGGCGAGCTCGATACCGCGGTGGGCCAGTGGTGGACGGATTTCATCGACGGCGACGGCGCCGCGCGCGAAGCGCTCCTCTCCGAAGGCGGCAGGGAGCGTGCACCGCGCAAGCGCCGCCGCCGCGGCGGAGCGAAGAACCGCAAGCCGTCCGAGGGCGAGGGTGCAGGCACGCCGGCGCAGGCCGACGAAGGCGGCCCCGACGAGGATTGACGGTGCGGTGCCGGCCCGCCGCCTGGCCAGACGGCAGGCGGCCGGGCATGGCCGCCCGGCTGCGCGAGGCGTGACGTAGTGAACGAACCGGAAACGACAGTCGCAGGAAGTGAAGCCATGACGGTTGCCTGGCTGGGAATCGGTGCGAATCTGGGGGATGCGCGCCAGACCCTCAAAGACGCAGTGGTGTGCCTCGCACAACAGCACACCCTCACCGTGCTCGCGAAGTCGAGTCTCTACCGCACCGCGCCCGTCGACGCGGGCGGCGACGACTATTTGAACTGCGTCGTGAAGCTCGAAACGCGCCTTTCGGCGCACGAACTGCTGGCGCTGTGCCAGCGCGTCGAGCATCACTTCGGCCGGGAGCGTCCCTTTCGCAACGCCCCGCGCACGCTCGACATCGACATCCTGCTTTACGGCGATGCCGTGATCGACGAACCCGACCTGAGCGTGCCGCATCCGCGCATGACCGGCCGCGCGTTCGTGCTGGTGCCCGCCGTGGAGATCGACGCGGATCTCGAGATTCCGGGCCGCGGACCGGCGAGCGCCTTTCTCGCCGCCGTCGCCGATCAGCGCATCGAGAAGGTCAAGCCGATGTGCCAGTGCATGGGCTCGGCGCCTGTCGCTGCCGCCCCTGCTGCTGCCGCGGACAACGGCAACAACATTGCCAACAACGCCGGCGCCGGGTCAGCCGGCGAGCCGGGGATGCCGCCTGACCCGGCGCCGGGCCGGACTTGCCGGTAATACGCGCGACGATCAGAATGGTCACTATGCTCACGCCGCCCAGCCCGTCAATCCGCCCATGAGCACGCCGCCGCTCGCCCCGGTCACTCGCGCAGCGCGTCCGCCGCTCGCGCACATCGCCATCGAAGGGCCGATCGGCGCCGGCAAGACCGCGCTCGCCACCCGCCTCGCCGACCGCTGGGCCATGCAGACGCTGTTCGAATCGAACGCGGACAACCCGTTTCTCGAGCGTTTCTATCGCGACCCGTCACGCCACGGCCTCGCCGCGCAGCTCCATTTTGCGCTGCAGCGCGAACGGCTCTCGCACGACGTCGCGGCACTGCGGGCCGCGGGCAAGCCGCTCGTCACGAACTTCCTCGCCGAGCGCGACGACCTGTTCGCCCGCCTCACGCTCGCCGCCGACGAGTTGCCGCTCTACCGGACCCTCGCCGCCCGGCTCGCGGCGAACGCGCCGCGCCCCGATCTCGTGGTCTATCTGCAGGCGAGCCCCGAAGCGCTCTACGCGCGCATCCAGAAGCGCGCGAATCCGGCCGAGCTACCCATTTCGGACGCGTTCCTGCGAGCCCTCTGCGACAGCTACAACGAATTTTTCTATCATTACGACCACGCGCCGGTCCTGACCGTCGGCGCCGAACATCTGAACCCGCTCGATTCCGACGCGGACCTTGCGCTGATCGCCGAGCGGATCGAGACGATGCGCGGGCGCAAGGAGTCGTTCGTCAAGGGCACGCCGCGCTAGACGCGCGGCCGCGCCTCTCCCCGTTTCCCTTTCCCTACGGATTTCCCCATGACTTATCTGCAGGAAGCGAGCCGCAGCGCCGTGACCGTGCCCAGGCTCCAGGCGATGCGCGACGCCGGCGAAAAGATTGCGATGCTCACGTGCTACGACGCGAGCTTCGCGGCGCTGTGCGACCGCGCGGGCGTGGACGTGCTGCTGATCGGCGATTCGCTCGGCAACGTGCTGCAAGGCCACACGACCACGCTGCCCGTCTCGCTCGACGAGATCGCCTACCACACGGCCTGCGTCGCACGCACGCAGCCCTCGGCGCTGATCGTGGCCGACCTGCCGTTCGGCACCTTCGGCACGCCCGAAGACGCGTTCGCAAGCTCGGTGAAGCTCATGCGCGCGGGCGCGCAGATGGTGAAGATCGAGGGCGGCGAATGGCTCGCGCCCACGGTGAAGATGCTGGTGGAGCGCGCGGTGCCGGTGTGCGCGCATATCGGCCTCACGCCGCAATCCGTGCATGCGTTCGGCGGCTTCAAGGTGCAGGGCAAGACCGAAAGCGGCGCGGCGCAGATGCTGCGCGACGCCCGGGCTATCGAAGAAGCCGGCGCGCAGCTCGTGGTGATCGAGGCGGTGCCTTCGGCGCTCGGCACGCAGGTCACGCAGCAGTTGCATATTCCGACCATCGGCATCGGCGCGGGCGTCGAGTGTTCGGGCCAGGTGCTGGTGCTGCACGACATGCTCGGCATCTATCCGGGCAAGCGGCCCAGGTTCGTGAAGGATTTCATGGCGGGCCAGCCGAGCATCGAGGCCGCCGTGGCCGCGTATGTGAAGGCCGTGAAGGACGGCTCGTTCCCGGCGCCCGAGCACGCGTTCCAGTAAGCGCGCGCGAAAAAGGGAGCGGCGCTTGCGGCACCGCTCCCTTTCTTCCTTTCCTTTGCTGCTGCCGGCCTGCCGCCGGGCATCGCGCCTTAGACGACGAGCCGCGCCGGCACGGCCCCGCGTAGCGCATTGGTGAGCAGCAGCGCTTGCGCGCGCAACACGTCCTCGCGCGTGAGCACGCGCTCTTCGGCGCCGAAGGTTTCATCGTCCAGCATCACGCCGCGCATCACGCCCGGCAACACGCCTGACGAAAGCGGCGGCGTCCACCACTTCCCCTCGCGCTTCACGAACACGTTCGAGCGGCCGCCTTCGGTCAGTTCGCCGCGCTCGTTGAAAAACAGCATGTCGAAGGCGCCTGCGGCTTCGGCCTCGCGCCAGGCACGGTCGAATTCGGCGCGGCGCGTGGTCTTGCGCAGCAGCAGAGCGTCGGCGGAAGCCACCGGCGCGAAACCGCGATCGGGCGCGAGCATCACGCCTGCCGGCCCTTCGGGCAGCGGCGCGAGCGGCGCGCTGCTCAACTGTACGTTGCCGTCTTTGCCGAGCGCCACGCGCACGCGATGAGCCACGCCCCCGGGAAATGCCGCGCAGGCCGCAGCGAGGCGCGCGCGCACGGCGTTCGCGTCGCAGGCGAAGCCAAGCCATGCGGCGCCGGCGGCAAGGCGCGCAAGATGCCGCTCCACGTGGCGCACGCCCTGATCGCGCGTGGCATACATCGTCTCGAAGAGTTCAAGGCCGGGGCCGGCCCCGGTCAGGAAGCGGGCCTTCAAACGTGTCTCCTCGTATTCGTCGGCAGCGACGCTGTCGAGCACGATGCCGCCGCCCACACCCATCTCGCCGCGCCGCGCCGCGCCCGGGGCGCCGGGGGCGTCGAGCGACAGCGTGCGGATCACCACCGAAAGGCAGAAGTCGCCGCAGGCGCCATCGGCATCCGGGACGTGCGAGGCATCCGGGGCATCCAGCCAGCCGATGGTCCCCGTGTAGAGCCCGCGCGGGCCGTGCTCGATCGCATCGATCAGTTCCATCGTACGGTGCTTCGGCGCGCCCGTGATCGAGCCGCACGGAAAGAGCGCGCGCATGACCTCGGCGAACGAGGTGCGCTCGCGCACCTTCGCCTCCACGGTCGAGGTCATCTGCCACACCGAGGCGTAGGACTCCACGCTGAAGAGCGCCGGCACGCGCACCGAACCCGTTTGCGCGATGCGCGAGAGGTCGTTGCGCAGCAGATCGACGATCATCACGTTTTCGGCGCGATTTTTCGGATCGTTGGCAAGGAACTGCTCGGCGGCGCGGTCGGCGGCCGGGTCGGCCGAACGTGCGGCGGTGCCCTTCATGGGCCGCGCGCGCAGGGTTTCGCCGCGCTTCTCGACGAAGAGTTCGGGCGAGCACGAAAGCACCCAGCGGTCGCCCGGCAAGGCGATCAGCGCGCCGAACGGCACGCGCTGCCGCTCGCGCAGCCGCCGGTAGAGCGCAAGCGGCGCGCCGAACGCCTCGAACTGCAGCCGGTAGGTGTAGTTGATCTGATAGGACTCGCCCGCGCGCAGCGCAGCGTGCACGGCCTCGATGGCGCGCTCGAACTGCGCGCGGTCCACGCCGGGCACGACGCCCGCGATGCCGGCCGGCGCTGGCGCCCCGGCGCCCTCGCGCACGGCGAGCCAGGCATCGGCTTCATCGCGCGAAAGGCGCTCGCAGCGCTCGAACAATAAAAAACGCAGCGCGGCTTCGCCGGGCTGCGTTCCCAAAGTATCGGCGGCGCGCGCGAGCTGCTTCGCGAACTGCAGATCGCGCCCGAAGGCGTAATCGCCCAGGACCACGGCATGCAGTCCCGCGCGCAGGTCGTCATCGACTTCGCGGCACAGCGCGTCCAGATCCTGCGGCCGGCTGCACGCGCGCTCGCGCACGAACCCCATGTAGAGGCGACTGGTGCGGCGCGCGGCCGTCGCATCGCCGTCGTCGAGCAGCGCGAACACCGCGCCGCCGTCATTGACTGCCATAAGCTACCTGGTGCTACCCGATGCTGCCTGATGCCACTTGATGCAAAACCGGCGGCGCTCCGAAGATGCGCCGCCGGCATCGCACCGCTTTAGTCGAAGAAGCTCTTCACGCGGTCGAACCAGCTTTTGCTCTGCGGGCTGTGGCGCGAGCCGCCTTCCACGAGCGACTTCTCGAACTGCTGGAGCAGATCGCGCTGCTGGTCGGTGAGCTTGACCGGCGTTTCGACCTGCACGTGCACGTACAGATCGCCGGCAATGCTCGAGCGCAGGCCCTTGATGCCCTTGCCGCGCAGGCGGAACGTCTTGCCCGACTGCGTGCCCTCGGGCACCGGGAAGGTCGCGCGGCCCGCGAGCGTGGGCACCTCGATCTCGCCGCCGAGCGCCGCCGTGGTGAACGGAATCGGCATCTGGCAATGCAGGTCGTCGCCGTCGCGCTCGAACACCGGGTGCGACTTGATGTGAATCTCGACGTACAGATCACCCGACGGCCCGCCGTTGATGCCCGGCTCGCCGTTGCCCGCGGAGCGGATGCGCATGCCGTCGTCGATGCCCGCCGGAATCTTCACTTCGAGCGTCTTGGTCTCCTTCACCTTGCCCGCGCCGTGGCAGTGCGTGCAGGGATCGGGGATGTAAGAGCCCGTGCCGTGGCACTTCGGGCAAGTCTGCTGGATGCTGAAAAAGCCCTGCGACATGCGCACCGAACCCGAACCGTGGCAGGTCGGGCAGCTTTCCGGCTTGGTGCCGGGCTTAGCGCCCGAGCCGTGGCAGATGTCACAGGTGCTCCAGCCCGGCACGCGAATCTGCGTCTCGTAGCCGTGCGCCGCCTGCTCCAGCGTGATTTCCATGCTGTAGCGCAGGTCCGCGCCGCGATACACCTGCGGGCCGGCACGGCCGCCGCGCGCGGCACCGCCGGCCGCCTGGCCGAAGATGTCGCCGAAAATATCGCCGAAGGCATCCGCGAAACCGCCGAAACCCTGCGCGCCCGCGCCGCCCATGTTCGGATCGACGCCCGCATGCCCGTACTGATCGTAGGCTGCGCGCTTCTGCGAGTCCGACAGCATTTCATAGGCTTCCTTCACCTCTTTGAAATGCTCTTCCGCATCCTTGTTGTCCGGATTGCGGTCGGGGTGGTACTTCATCGCGAGCTTGCGATACGCCTTCTTGATTTCGTCGTCGCTCGCGTTCTTCGCGACGCCCAGAACCTCGTAGTAATCCCGTTTCGCCATATCGGTTCAACGCCGGCTACGCACGTGACGCCCGTGCCGGCTCCTCATGAATGCTGGATCTCGCGACCCGTATGCCGCCCCTCGCACCGCCAGAAACGCCGCTGCGCCTTGCTTGCAGCGTCTTCGACAGCCCCTGTCGGGAACGGCCTCCATAAAACAAATGTGCCCGGAGAGCCGGAAGGCTCGCCAGGCGTTAAGCAATGCTGCCCGCATCGTAACCGATGCGGCCGGTCTTGCGGGGAACTGTCCCGCCGCGGCGCAGGCCTCCTGCGAGGCCCGCTTCGCCGCTGCGGTTCATCCGGCGCAAGCCCGGTTCGAACGACTTAGTCCTTCTTGACTTCCTTGAACTCGGCGTCCACCACGTCGTCGGCCTGGGCGCTTTCCGCACCGCCTGCCGAAGCACCGGCGGCACCCGCCGCACCGGCTTGCTGCGCCTGCATGTCGGCGTACATCTTTTCGCCGAGCTTCTGCGACGCGGCCGACAGCGCCTCGACCTTCGCCTCGATCGTCGCCTTGTCGGCCGACGCGCTCTTCAGCGTTTCTTCGAGGTCCTTCAGCGCGGCTTCGATCTTCTCCTTTTCGGAGGCGTCGACCTTGTCGCCGTACTCGGCCACGGCCTTCTTCGTGCTGTGCACCAGCGCATCGCCCTGGTTGCGCGCATCGGCCAGCTCGCGCAGACGGTGATCTTCTTCCGCGTTCGCTTCGGCGTCCTTCACCATCTTTTCGATTTCGGCTTCCGAGAGGCCCGAATTCGCCTTGATGGTGATCTTGTTTTCCTTGCCGGTGGCCTTGTCCTTCGCGCCCACGTGCAGAATGCCGTTAGCGTCGATGTCGAAGGTCACTTCGATCTGCGGCGTGCCGCGCGGTGCGGGCGGAATGCCTTCGAGGTTGAACTCGCCCAGCAGCTTGTTGCCGGCCGCCATTTCGCGCTCGCCCTGGAACACCTTGATCGTCACGGCGCCCTGGTTGTCGTCCGCCGTCGAGTAGACCTGTGCGTGCTTGGTCGGGATCGTGGTGTTCTTGTTGATCATCTTCGTCATCACGCCGCCAAGCGTCTCGATACCGAGCGAGAGCGGCGTCACGTCGAGGAGCAGCACGTCCTTGCGGTCGCCCGACAGAACCTGGCCCTGAATCGCGGCACCCACGGCCACGGCTTCGTCCGGGTTCACGTCGCGGCGCGGGTCCTTGCCGAAGAACTCCTTCACCTTCTCCTGCACCTTCGGCATACGCGTCTGGCCGCCGACGAGAATCACGTCGTCGATGTCGCCCACCTTCACGCCCGCGTCCTTGATCGCCACGCGGCACGGCTCGATGGTGCGCTCGATCAGGTCTTCGACCAGCGCTTCCAGCTTGGCGCGCGTGATCTTGAGGTTCAAGTGCTTCGGACCCGAGGCATCCGCCGTGATGTACGGCAGGTTGATTTCGGTCTGCTGGCCCGACGAGAGTTCGATCTTGGCCTTTTCAGCGGCTTCCTTCAGGCGTTGCAGCGCGAGCACGTCCTTGCTGAGGTCGACGCCCTGCTCCTTCTTGAACTCGCCGATGATGTAATCGATGATGCGCTGGTCGAAGTCTTCGCCGCCGAGGAACGTGTCGCCGTTGGTCGAGAGCACTTCGAACTGCATTTCGCCGTCCACGTCCGCGATTTCGATGATCGAGATGTCGAACGTGCCGCCGCCCAGGTCGAACACGGCGATCTTGCGGTCGCCCTTTTCGGCCTTGTCCAGACCGAACGCCAGTGCGGCTGCAGTCGGTTCGTTGATGATGCGCTTGACTTCCAGACCGGCGATGCGGCCGGCATCCTTGGTGGCCTGACGCTGGCTGTCGTTGAAGTACGCGGGAACCGTGATCACGGCTTCGGTGACCGGCTCGCCGAGGTAGTCTTCAGCGGTCTTCTTCATCTTGCGCAGCACTTCCGCCGAAACCTGCGAAGGCGCGAGCTTCGCGCCATGCGCTTCGACCCAGGCGTCGCCGTTGTCGTGCTTGACGATCTTGTAGGGCATCAGGCCGATGTCCTTCTGCACTTCCTTCTCTTCGAAGCGGCGGCCGATCAGGCGCTTGACGGCGTAAAGCGTGTTCCTCGGGTTCGTGACCGACTGGCGCTTGGCCGGCGCGCCGACCAGCACTTCGTTGTCATCCATGTAGGCGATGATCGACGGCGTCGTGCGGGCGCCTTCGGAATTCTCGATCACCTTGACCTGATTGCCTTCCATCAGCGCCACGCACGAGTTCGTGGTGCCGAGGTCAATACCAATGATTTTGCCCATTTAATCAATCTCCAATTTTTGGTCGCTGTGCGGACCGCCGCTCGCGCCAGGCGTTTGCCTTGCCGCGCGGGCCATCCGCTTCAATCCGGAACTGCTGCCCAAATGAGTGCCATTAAGGCGTTTTCAAGACCCCAGGCGCTATCCGGTCATTCATTTTTTTCAATCACCCGCGCCGCCAGCCCGGCTGACACGGCGCGCACTTGCGTCGAACTTCCGTTTTATTTACTTCGGCTGGGAAACCGTGACGAGCGCCGGACGCAAAACGCGGTCGGCAATCACATAGCCCTTTTGCAGCACGGCGACGACGGTGTTCGCCTCCTGCTCCGACGGCACCATCGAAATGGCCTGGTGGCGATGCGGGTCGAACTTCTCGCCTACCGGGTTGACGGCCACTACCTTGCCCTTCTCCAGCGCGCCCGTGAGCTGCCGGAGCGTGAGCTCGACGCCCTCGCGCACCTTCGCCAGGTCGTCCGAGCCGTGCGCCACGGCCGCCTCGAGGCTGTCCACGACCGGCAGCAGGTGCTCGGCGAACGTTTCGATGGCGAACTTGTGCGCCTTCTGGACGTCGTCCTGGCCACGGCGGCGCACGTTCTCGGTCTCCGCCTTGGCACGCACGAACGCGTCCTGCAACTCGGCGATCTTCGCCTGCGCTTCGGCAAGCGCGGCGTCGGCGCCGCCCTGGCCCACCTGAGCCGCAGCTTGCGCCGCCGCTTCGGGCTGCGCGCCCGGGGCGCCCGCCGCGCCGGCTTGCGACGTTTCGTCCGCCGGCGTGGGATTCTGGCTCGTCGGGTTCTCTTGCGTGTTTTCCATGTCGCTGAACGTGGTTGGATAATCAAAAAGGGAGCAAAGCGCCGGGCGACTCGCCCGGCCATCCGCGCGCCGTTGCTCCGGCGCGACACCCGCTTTGCGCATCGGCACAGCACATGGGCGCCGGATCGCCGAATTCAAGGGCTTCCCGCGGCTTTTTTTACAGTCCGGCAGGCGGGGAAACCACCGGTTACAACCATTACTGCGGCGCCGCAAAAATGCAATTGAGTGCGGCACGCCACTGACCTACACTCAGAAACAAGTGCTGCTCAGCGCGCGTTAACCCTTACATCTGCTTGACAACTGTCTCGCCACCCGCGCGCCGTATCCGCACTACACCGAGCTGGCCGTTTTCGCCGTGCAATTTCCCTGGGGGAGTACCGTGAAACTGACCTTTGCAATATCGGTGGTCGCGCTGGTACTCATTGCGGGAACCACCACCATCTGCATGTCGGGCGCCGTCAACGACAACACGACGGAATATGGCGGCATTCATGCCACCATGGAAGCGCTTTTCAATCCTCACGCCCAAGTTTGTCGATAGTGCGGCGATCGCGCTTGGTCGGCCGCCCGTGCAGCACGACGGCGGGCTCGCGAAAGACGCGCCGCCGCTCCTGCTCCGCCGTGCGCCGTGCGCGCCCCTGCTCCGTTTCCGCATAGAGCGTTTGCGCAATGCTGGCCGGGCCGCGCACGTCGCATAAGCCCAGTACTTCCACCTCCCACAGCACGTGATCGATCTCGATCTGGACGAGTTCGCCCACGCGCACGTCCTTCGAAGCCTTGACCGCTTCGCCGCCGATCCGCACGCGCCCCTTGCCGACGGCGTCCGCCGCGAGCGAACGGGTCTTGAAGAAGCGCGCGGCCCACAGCCACTTGTCGATGCGCAGGCGCGCGGACGGGTCGGTCGAGATCTTGTAGTTCATGGCTCAGGAGAGGGATTCGCCGCCGCTACGCGGGCTCAGGCCAGCGCGCCCGCCGGCGTGGGCGCCTGCACGGGCCAGCCCTGCAGGTTCTGCGCAACGATCTCGCCAAGCGCCGCGATCCAGGCCGGCGAGGCGTTCAGGCACGGAATGCGGTGAAACTCCTTGCCGCCGCCGTGCACGAACTCGTCGCGCACCTCCATGCCGATTTCCTCGATCGTTTCGAGGCAGTCCGCCGTGAAACCGGGACAGAACACGTCGGCGCGCCGGACGCCGGCCTGCCCGAGCTCGCGCAAGGTGGGCGCGGTATAGGGCTGGAGCCACTGCGCGCGGCCAAAGCGCGACTGGAACGTCACGCGGCACTCCACGGAGCTGAGTTCGAGCGCGTGCATGAGGAGCGCCGCAGTCTGCTGACACTCGTCGTGATACGGGTCGCCCAGGTCGAGCGTCCGGCTCGGTACGCCATGAAAGCTCAGAACGAGGCGGTCGCCCGCCGCGAAGTCGGGCCGGCCGTGCGCCTGCCAGTAATGCTGGACCTGCGCCGCGAGCGCCGAGATATAGGCCGGATGGTCGTGGTAGCCGCGCACCGTACGCACTTCCGGCTGGTTGCGCATGCGGCCGAGCGCGGCGAACGCGGCGTCGAACGCCGTGGCCGTGGTGGAGGCCGAGTACTGCGGGTACATGGGCATGAGCAGGATGCGCTCCGCGCCGGCCAGCTTGAGCTGGGTGAGCATGGCGGGAATGTCCGGCGTGCCGTAGCGCATGGCGTAATCGACGATCACCGCATAGTCGTTCGCGTGCAGCAGATGACGCAGGGCATCGGTCTGCTTCTGCGTGTGGACGCGCAGCGGCGAGCCTTCGGGCGTCCAGACGGCCGCGTACTTGCGCGCCGACGAGCGCCCGCGCAGCGGCAGGATCAGCGCGCGCAGGATCACCTGCCAGATGGCCGCGGGGATCTCCACCACGCGCGGGTCGGAGAGAAACTGCGCCAGATAGCGGCGCACGGCGCGCGGCGTGGGCGCGTCCGGCGTGCCGAGATTAATCAGCAGCACCGCGACGCGATGCGCGACAGCGGACTGCAGGGGCCGCTCCAGATCGAAACGCATAGGCGATCAGTGGCGCCGCACTTCACGCGCGGCAACGGTTGCACAAGGGAATCATTATAGCGGGCGGGGGGTGCCTGCCCACCTGGCCATTCGGCTAGCCATCCGGCCGATGGCGCGCCGCACGCGCTTGCCCGACGATGAAGGCGAGATCCGTTCCGGCTCAGTTCTGGCTGAGCGTGAGCGAAAGGAGGCGCGCGGTAATGTCCACAATGGGAATCACACGGTTGTACGCCATGCGGGTCGGGCCGATCACGCCCAGCGTGCCCACGATCTTGCCGTTCACCTCGTACGGCGCGGTCACGACGCTCATTTCCTCGATCGGCACGAGATTCGATTCGCCACCGATGAAGATCTGCACGCCCTGCGCGTGGCTCGAAACGTCGAGCAGCTGCAGGAGGCTCGTTTTCTGGTCGAACACGTCGAAGAGCTTGCGTAGCCGCGCCATGTCCGAGGACAGGTCGGCCACTTCGAGCAGGTTGCGCTCGCCCGAAATGAGCACGGTCTCGCCGGTATCGGCTTCGTCGGTGCTGGCCGTCACCGCGGCGTGCATGAGCGTGGTCATATCGCCGCGCAGCGCGTCGATTTCCTCGCGCAGGCGCTGGCGTACTTCGTCGAACGAGAGGCCCGCGAAATGCGCGTTGATGTAATTGGACGCTTCGATCAGCTCGGAAGGCGAGAAGTCGCGCTGCGTCGCCATGATGCGGTTCTGCACGTCGCCTTCGGGCGTCACGATGATGAGCAGGATGCGCTTGTCCGACAGGCGCATGAACTCGATCTGCTTGAACACGTGGCTGCGGCGCGGCGTCAGCACCACGCCCGCGAACTGCGAGAGATTGGACAGCACGCTCGCCGCGGCCGCCACCACCTTCTGCGTCTCGCCCGGGCGCAGCGTGGTCTTGACGGCACGGGTGAGCGCGTCCTCGTCGGCGGAGGGCTCGACGGTCAGCATCGTGTCGACGAAGAGGCGGTAGCCGCGCGGAGTCGGCACGCGCCCCGCAGAGGTGTGCGGGCTGGACACGAGCCCGAGCTCCTCCAGGTCCGACATGACGTTGCGGATCGTCGCCGGGCTCAGTTCCAGGCCGGAATAGCGCGACAGCGTGCGCGAACCGACCGGCTGACCTTCGGCGATGTAGCGCTCGATCAGCGTTTTGAGGAGGGTTTGTGCGCGGGGATCTAGCATGACTGAAAATTCTAGCCTAATGGCGGCCCGGCCGCGAGTGCGCGCCGGGCCGCGGGCGGCGGCCTGCGGTCGTGCCCGTGGGCGGCGGGCGTGGCCGCACGGAGCCGGGGGCGGCAAACCCGGGCGCTGTCATCACCATGTCACCGATTCTATCGGCAAACGCGCGAGGCGCCGCCGCTGCCCCGGGTCGCCCCGAGTCGCTCCGGACGGCCCCGGACGCCAAGGGGCGCCGTGCACGGCGCCCGGTTCGCCAGGTTCTTTTCGCGACCTGACTATGGTGTAATGCCGGCATGCAAATCCACAAGATCCAGAGCCAGTTCAAGACCGTCGCGCTGGTCGGGCGCAGCAACACGCCAGGCATTGGCGAGCCGCTGATGTCGCTCGCGCAGACCATTTCGAAGCTCGGCTTCGACGTGGTGTTCGAGGCGCAGACTGCCCAGGAGATCGGCGCTGCCGGCTACCCCGCGCTGCAGCCCGCCGAGATCGGCGCGCGCGCGGACGTTGCCGTGGTGCTGGGCGGCGACGGCACGATGCTCGGCATCGGACGCCAGCTCGCGCCCTACCGCACGCCGCTCATCGGCATCAACCACGGCCGGCTCGGCTTCATCACCGACATTGCGTTCTCGGACATGCAGGAAGTCGTGCCGCAGCTGCTCGCCGGCTCGTTCGAGCGTGAAGAGCGCACGCTGCTGGAGTCGCGCATCACGCGCGACGGCGACCCGATCTACCACGCGCTCGCGTTCAACGACGTGGTGGTGAACCGCAGCGGCTTCTCGGGCATGGCCGAACTGCGCGTGAACGTGGACGGCCGCTTCATGTACAACCAGCGCTCGGACGGCCTGATCGTCGCGACGCCCACCGGCTCCACTGCGTACGCGCTCTCTTCGCAAGGGCCGATCCTGCATCCGCAATTGCAGGGCATCGTGCTCGTGCCGATCGCGCCGCATGCGCTCTCGAACCGCCCGATCGTGCTGCCCGACGACTGCAAGGTCAGCATCCAGATCGTCGCGGGCCGCGATGTCAACGTGAACTTCGACATGCAGTCGTTCACTTCGCTCGAACTCGGCGACGTGATCGAAGTGCGCCGCTCGCGCCATACGGTGCCCTTCCTGCATCCGGTGGGCTACAGCTACTACGCGACGCTGCGCAAGAAGCTGCACTGGAACGAACACCCGTCGCTGCAGGGCGACCCCGAAGACTGACTGCCCGATCGATCGTCCGCCGCAGCCCAGCCTCCACGCCAACCGCCAGCAGCCCGACTCCAGCACCCATGCTCCGCCATCTCTCGATTCGCGACTTCGTGATCGTCGCGGCGCTCGACCTCGAATTCGACAGCGGCTTTTCCGTCTTCTCCGGCGAAACCGGCGCGGGCAAGTCCATCCTGATCGACGCGCTCGCGCTCACGCTCGGCGCCCGCGCCGACGCGGGCGTGGTCCGCAGCGGCGAGACGCGCGCCGACATCACGGCCGAATTCGACGTGCCGCCGCACGTCCTCGCCTGGCTCGACGAACAGGCGCTCGCGAGCCCGGACGGCGAAAGCATCGTGATGCTGCGCCGCGTGGTGGACAGCGGCGGCCGCTCGCGGGCGTTCATCAACGGCACGCCGGCCACGCTCGCGCAATTGCGCGAAGTGGGCGAAATGCTGGTGGACATCCACGGCCAGCACGCGCACCAGTTGCTGATGCGGCCCGATGCCCAGCGCGAACTCTTCGACACCCACGCGGGCCTCACCGAACTCGCCGCCGCCACCATGCGCGCCTGGCGCAGCGCGCGCGACGCCCGCCAGGCCGTGGAAACCGCCCAGTCGCGCGATCGCGAACTGCAGCTCGAGCGCGAGCGCCTCGCGTGGCAGCTCGCCGAGCTCGACAAGCTCGCGCCGCAGCCGGGAGAATGGGAAGAGATCAACGCCGAGCACCACCGGCTCTCGCATTCGGCGAATCTGATCGAAGGCGTGCAGGGCGCGCTCGCCGCGCTCTCCGAATCCGACGAGGCGATGATCTCGCACCTGAACGGCGTCGTCTCGAAGCTGCGCGATCTCGCGGAAATCGATCCCGCGCTCGGCGACGCGCTCGCCGCGCTCGAACCCGCGGCGATCCAGCTTCAGGAGGCCGCGTACTCGCTGTCGCACTACGCGCAGCGCCTCGAACTCGATCCCGAGCGCCTCGCGCAAGTGGAACGGCGCCTCGACGCACTGCATTCGGCCGCCCGCAAATTCCGCCTGCGGGCCCAGACGCTGCCCGAAGAACACGCCGCGCGACGCATGCAGCTCGCGCAACTCGACGCCGCGGCCGACCTCGACAGCCTGCGCGCCGCCGCTGATCGCGCGCACGAGGCATATCTCGTCGAGGCGAAGCTGCTCTCGAAGGCCCGCGCGAAGGCGGCCAGCGCGCTCGGCGCGGCGGTCACGCAGGGCATGCAGGAACTCTCGATGGCGGGCGGCAGCTTCGAAGTCGCGCTCGTGCCGCTCGGCAACGGCGAAAGCGGCGGCGCGCATGGGCTCGAGCAGATCGAGTTTCGCGTGGCGGGTCACGCGGGCGTGCCGCTGCGGCCGCTCGCGAAGATCGCCTCGGGCGGCGAACTGGCGCGGATCAGCCTCGCGCTCGCCGTGATCGCGAGTGCCGCGAGCCTCACGCCCACGCTGATCTTCGACGAAGTGGACACCGGCATCGGCGGCGGCGTCGCGGAAGTAGTGGGCCGGCTGCTGCATCAGCTCGGGTGCGAGCACCAGGTGCTCTGCGTCACGCATCTGCCGCAGGTGGCCGCGCGCGGCGACCATCACTTCCAGGTGTCGAAGTCCGGCGACGGCAACGGCGGCACGATCTCGGTCGTCACGCCGCTCGACAAGCCGGGGCGCGTCGAGGAAGTGGCGCGCATGCTGGGCGGCCTCGAAATTACGGCCACCACGCGCCGCCATGCGAAGGAAATGCTGGCGGCGTGAGTGAGCCTGGCCGCGTGGCCGGAGGCGCCCGTCTTTTCAGGCGCTGGCGCCCCGCTCCCCGAACACCCGCCGCCACAGTCCCAGCACCGCCTCGCGCTGCGCCTGCACCCGTTCGGGCTCCACGCGCGCCTTTTCCATCCCGTCCAGCCGCAACTGATGCTGCAGCTTGCGATAGAGACGATACGCGGAGCCGATCGTCTCGGCCTCCTCCTCGCTCATGAGGCCAAAGCGCGACACCTCGCGCAGCAGCGCAATGTTGCCCGTGTTGCGGATCAGCTCGGGGTCCCGGGCCGCGTGCAGCAGCACCCAGTACTGCACGAGAAACTCGATATCGACCATGCCGCCGCGGTCGTGCTTCAGGTCGAACAACTCGGTCCGGTTCGGATGGCCGTCCTCCACGCGCTGGCGCATCTCGATGATCTCCTGCGCGAGCGGCTCCGCGTCGCGCGGCGTGGTGAGCACCTGCACGCGGATCGCCTCGAAGGCGGTGCCGATCGCCGCGTCGCCCGCCGAAAAGCGCGCGCGCGTGAGCGCCTGGTGTTCCCAGACCCACGCCGTATTCGCCGCGTCGCCCTCGCGTAGCTGGTAGCGGCGGAACGAATCGAGATCGGTGACGAGCAGCCCCGACTCGCCGTTCGGCCGCAGGCGCAGATCGACGTCGAAGAGCGTGCCCGCGCCGGTGGCCGTGGTCAGCCACGTGATGAGGCGGCGCGCGAACACCGCGTAGATCTCGGCGGCGCTTTCGTGGTCGTCGTCGTAGAGGAAGATCAGGTCGAGGTCGGAGGCGTAGCCCAGTTCCTTGCCGCCCAGTTTGCCGTAGGCGATCGCCGCAAAGCGCGGCACCTCGCGGTGACGCTTCGCGAACTGCTGCCAGACCGTTTCGATGGTCACGTCGAGCACGGCGTCGGCGAGTTCCGAAAGGCGGTCGCTCACGTGCTCGACCGAAAGACGGCCCGCCAGGTCGTTGAGCAGGATGCGGAAGACCTCGGCCTGGTGCGCGTGGCGCAGCAGGTCCATCTGCTGCTCGACGTCCGCCGCCGCCGCGAGACGCGCGCGCAACAGACGCGAGAACTCGGGCCAGTCGAACGGCGTGGCGATGGCTTCGTCGTCGAGCAGTTCGTCCAGCAACTGCGGATGGCGGATCAGATAGCCCGCCGCCCAGCGCGAGGCGCCCAGCACCTTCAGCACGCGGTTGAGCGCGTCCGGGTATTCCGTGAGAAGCGCGAGATAGGCGCCGCGCCTGCTCACCGCGTCGAGCAGGTCGAACATGCGGGCGAGCGTGTCGCCCCGGCGCGCGCGCGGCTCCAGCGTGCGCGCGGCTTCGAGCGCGCGCTGCGCCACCCGGTCGAAGCGCTCGCGGCTCTTTTCGGGCAGCCCCGCATAGCGCGAGGACTGCCATAGCCCGCGCAGCCGCGCGATGAGCGGCGCCGGCTCGTCGATGCCGAGCTCGCAGAGGCGTTCGAGCAGTTCGTCGTCGGCGCCCTCTTCCGCCAGCACCGGGCTCCAGACCCACGCGGCCGCGCCGTCCTCGCGCGCGGCGCAACTGCCGTCCACGCCCGCCTTGTTGGCGAAGATCTGGTCGAACTGCCGCTCCACCCGGTCGCGGTGCCCTTCGAGCGCGGCCATGAGCGCCGCGTAGTCGTCGAAGCCCATCGCGTCCGCCAGCGCCGCGCGCTCGGCCGGATCGACGGGCATCGCGTGGGTCTGGGCGTCGTCGCGGTATTGCAGGCGGTGCTCCAGTTCGCGCAGGAAGTGATAGGCGCGCGTGAGATCCGCGCAGACGTCCGGCGCGATCAGACCGCGCGCCGCCGCATAGCCGAGCACGGCGAGCGTCGGGCGCACGCGAAAGCCCGCGTCCTGGCCGCCGCGGATCAGCTGGAACACCTGGGCGCTGAACTCGATCTCGCGGATGCCGCCGCGCCCGAGCTTGATGTCGTCGGCCTTGTCGGGGCGCATGTGGGCGCGGCGCTGCGCTTCTTGGCGAATCTGCACGTGCAGCGAGCGGATCGCGCCGATCACGCCGAAGTCGAGATAGCGGCGATAGACGAAGGGCTTCACGAGCGCGTCGAGCTGGGCGGCAAGGCGCAGCGCGCTCTCGCTTTCGTCCCCGGAAACGAGCCGCCCCTTGATCCACGCGTAGCGCTCCCACTCGCGGCCCTGCACGTAGAAGTATTCCTCGAGCATGCCGAGGCTGCCCACGAGCGGCCCCGAGTCGCCGTTCGGGCGCAGCCGCATGTCCACGCGGAACACGAAACCGTCGGCGGTCACGTCGTTCAGGGCCGCGATCAGCCGCTTGCCCACGCGCGTGAAGAAGTCCTGCGTGGCAATGGGCGAGCGCTGGCCGCCCGCGGTTTCGCCGTCGTCCTCGTAGACGAAGATCAGGTCGATGTCCGACGAGACGTTCAGCTCGCGCCCGCCCAGCTTGCCCATGCCCACCACGCCGAGCGTGAGGCGCTCGCCGTTCGGGCCGCGCGGCTCGCCGTAAAGCGTTTCGAGGTCCGCCGTCACGACGGCGAGCGCGCGCTGGATCGCGACTTCGGCGAGGTCGGTCATGGTGCCCGTGACTTCGGCCACGTCCGCCACGCGCCCGAGGTCGCGCTCCATCACTGCGCAGATCACTTCCACGCGCAACTGGCGCAGTGCTTTCTTGAGCGGGTCGTCGCCGGGTGCAGCGGCCGCGACCGATGGTGCCGACGGTGCCGACGCAGCCGGTGCCGCCTCGCCAGGTACGCCGCCTGCTTGCGCACACAGCGCATCGAGCCGCGCGACGATGCGCTCGCGCGTGAGCGGCGCGGCGGCAAGGGCCGCGACCTGCCGGGCAAGACCGGGGCGCGCTGCATAGGCGCGCGCCGCATAACGGGAATAACGGGAACTGAGGAGGGGAATGTCGTCGGTCATGAAGGCCTGGCTCGCTTGGGGCGTGGCGTTTGCGGCACGCGCAGAACGCGCGGCGCCGGTCATCCAGGCATCTCCGGATGGCCGGCGCCGCGGCCCCATGTGATACATTTCGTGGTCAGAACGCAACGCTACCATACCCCACCCGCAGCAGCATGTCCGAGCGAAACGATCCCGCCGGTCCGCATCCAGCCGGACATGCCACCCGGGAAGCCCCGGATGCGCCGGGGCACCACCATCCGGTGCTGCGACACACGCTGCGCGTGCTCGCCGCCTTCGCGCTGGTCCTCTACTTCATCGTGGCCGCCCTCCTGCTCGGGCTGCGCTACGTCGTGCTGCCGCATATCGACGATCTGCGGCCGCGCATCGAAACCCTCGTCTCCTCGAAGATCCACGCCGAGTTCCGCATCGGCAAGCTCGGGCCGCATTGGCTCGGCTTTCAGCCCGGCATCGACGTGACCGGCCTCACGATCCGCGACCGCCACGGCAATCTCGCGCTGAACGTGCCGCATGCCACGGCCACGGTTTCCTGGCGCTCGCTCGTCTCGTGGGAACTGCTGCTTTCGAGCGTCCTCGTCGAACGCCCCGACGTGCTGATCGCCCGCGAAGACGACGGCACGCTCACCGTGGCCGGCGTGCCCGTGCCCACCACCCACACGGGCAACGCCACCTTCACGACCTGGTTCATGCGCCAGCAGGCCATCGTGCTGCGCGGCGGCACGCTGCGCTGGCACGACGCCACCCGCGACGTGCCCGATCTCGGGCTCCACGACATTCGCCTTGCGATCCTCAACGACGGCTACGACCACCGCGTCGCGCTCCAGGCGCCGAGCGAGGGCACCGTGCTCGACGGCCCGCTCGACTTCCGCGCGCACTTCACGCATGCGCGTTTCTCGCAGGCCGGCAAGCCCGCCGACTGGAGCGGCAACGCCTATCTCTCTACCGGCCCGGTCGATCTGCCCACGCTCGCCCGCTACGTGAAGCTGCCGATCGCCACGTATGCCGGCCGCATCGACAACGCGATCTGGGCGCACTTCGCTTCGGGACGCCTGCTCTCGGCCAACGGCGTGCTCGACGGCACCGGCATCGCGCTGCAGGTGCGGCCCACGCAGCCGCAACTCATGCTGCCCATCGCGCACTTCCAGTGGCGCGTGGGCGTGCAGCCCGGCGACTACACGCTCGCGCTGCGCGACTTTCACGCCGACCTCGGCGAGCCGCCGCTCGACGACGGCACGCCGCTCATGCGCACGCTCGCGCTCACGACGCTCGACGCGCGCTTCAGGCAGCAGTCGCTCCAGCACGGTCAGCTTTTCAGCGTGACGGGCGATCGCATCGACCTCGGCATCCTCGCCGAATTCATGCGCGCGCTGCCGCTGCCGGGCCGCGCGCAGGGCGCGCTCGTGCGCTTCAATCCGCAGGGAGTCGTCGCGAACTACGAGCTGGCGCTGGAGCGCGCGGCGCCCGAAGCGAGCGAGGCGGCCACCGAGCAGCACACGCCCGTTGCCGAGCCGATCATCCATTACCGCTTCAAGGGCGACCTGCAGGGCATCAGCGTGGCCGCGCAGGAGCCGGGGCCGGGCCTCACGCCGCGCGGCCATCCGCGCGCGGGCCTGCCCGGTTTCGAGAACCTCTGGGGCCACATCGACGCGGACGAGGCGCACGGCACCATCCAGTTCGACACGGCCAAGGCGGCCGTGACGCTGCCGGGCGTGTTCGACAACCCGCGCCTCACGTTCGACCGGCTCTACGGCGCCGGCAAGTGGACCGTGGCGGCGAAGCGCGGGCCGGGCGACACGCACAAGGCCTTCGAAGTCGATGTCACCGAACTGGGCGTCGCCAACGAAGACGCCCGGGCGAAGATGACGGCCCGTTACTCGAACCCGGGACACGGGCGCGGCGCGCTCGACCTCACGGCGAACTTCGAGTCGGCCCAGGTGAAGGCGATCCCGCGCTACCTGCCGACGAGCCTTTCCGAGAAGGTGCGCACCTACCTCGGCCACGGGCTGCAGGCCGGCATCTCGAAGGGCGCGACGATCGAGATCCACGGCGACCTCACGCTCTTCCCCTACACGCGCGCGCCCGACGCCGGGCAGTTCCGCATCGTCGCGCCGTTCACGGGCGGCCGCTTCGACCCGTCGCCGTTCCCGCCCAAGACGCTCAAGAACGGCGCGCCGAATGTCTGGCCCGCGTTCGACGGCATCGACGGCGTGTTCACGCTCCATGAAAACAAGCTGCGCTTCGACGTCGCGCGCGGCCACTACCGCGACTTCGTGCTGCACGACGTGAGCGGCCGCATCGACGACCTCGGCACGAAGGGCTCTAACCTCTTCATCAGCGGGGCCGGGCGCGGGCCGCTCGCGGACCTGCTCGACTACGCGGACAACAGCTCGATCGGCTACGTCTCGAAGCACGCCACGGCCAGGGTGCGCGCGCAAGGACCGGCCACGCTCGCGCTCAAGCTCACGATCCCGCGCGTGCCCAAGCCCAGGGTACTGCTGGCGGGCACGATCGGCTTCGAGGGCGACCAGCTCGTGACCGACAACGTTCCGCCCGTCTCGGACCTCACCGGCAAGGTGCATTTCACCAACCGCAGCGCGCAGGTCGAGCAACTGGGCGCGACCTTCCTCGGCGGGCCGCTGCGCGCCGACGGCGGCTTGAGCGAGGACGGCCGCTATGCGCTCGACGTTTCGGGCAACCTCGCCGTCGATGCGGCGCGCGGGCTCAATCTGCACGGCACGGCGGCGGCGGTGCTCGGCCGCATGAGCGGCACCGCCCCCTACTCGCTCTCGGTGCGCGGCACGAAGGGCCATCTGCCGGACCTGAAGGCTTCGTCGGACCTCACCGACCTCGCGCTCGACCTGCCCGCGCCGTTCGGCAAGGCCGCGGGCACGCCCATGCCGCTGCGCTTCGAGATCCAGCCGGGCGCGGGCGACGGCAGCGACGCCGGCGCCCCGGCGACGGAAGCCAGCGTCCTCCAGCACGCGGACATGACGCTCGGGCCGCTCACCGCGCGCTACGTGCTGCGGCGCCAGCCGGGGCACGTGCCCGACGTGGTGCGCGGCGCGATTGCGATGAACCGGCCGGCCGACCTGCCCTCGGAGGGCGTGACGGCCGCCATCGAGATGCCGACCTTCGACGCCGATGCGTGGCGGCTCGTCGTGCAGCAGATCCGCGGCAGCGCGGCGGCAAGCGCGGCAGCGGCGGCTTCGGCGCCCGGGGCTTCGCAAGCGCGTGCGGCTGCGGCGCCGGCTTCCGCGCCCGCTTCTGCACCCGCTGCGGCGCCTGCTTCGTCACCGGCGGCAGCGGCGGCCTCGTCCCCGGCTTCGGCCAACGTCGTCGCCGCCTCGGGGGCATCGGCCAGTACCCCGGCCACCGCCGCAGCGGCACCTGCCCAAGGCGCCTCCGCGGCAACCGCAGCCGCCCCCGCCGAGACAGCTTCGGCCGCAGCCGCCGCCGAAGCCATGCCCGGCGGCGTGTTCGCCCAGTACCTGCCGTCGCGCTTCGCCGTCCACGTCGGCACGCTCACGCTGCTCAAGCGCCACTGGGAAAACGTGGTCGTCGGCGCGACGCGCAGCGGCAAGGACTGGCAGGCCAACCTCGCGTCGAGCCAGGTGTCCGGCCACCTCTCCTGGAAACCGGGCGCCGTTGCGGGCACGCCCGGCACCCTCGAAGCGCGCCTCGCGCGCCTCGTGGTGCCCGCCGCCACCGAAAACGACCTGCTCGGCCAGGCCATTTCGCAGCCCGTGCAGAACATGCCGGCCATCGACCTCGTCGTGAACCAGCTGATCGTGCGCGGCCGCGACTTCGGCCGCCTGCAGGTCAATGCGCACAACTTCGACGAGAACGGCGTGCCGGTCTGGCAGCTCGACGCGCTCGACATCAGCAATCCGGCCGCGCACCTGAGCGCAACCGGCAACTGGCGCACCATCGGCGACGTGGGCGTGGGCGACGAACCCACCACGCCGCGCCGCACGGCGCTCGCATTCCGTCTCGACATCAAGGACGCGGGTGCGCTGCTCGAACGCGCCGGCATGCCGCGCACGCTCAAGGGCGGCGAAGGCACGCTCTCGGGCAAGATGGACTGGCACGGCGGCCCGGCGAAGCTCGACTACCCGACGCTCAACGGCAGCCTCGCGGTCGATTTGCACCACGGCCAGATCCTCAAGGTGGACCCGGGCGTGGCGAAGCTGCTCGGCGTGCTGAGCCTGCAAAGCCTCGCGCGTTACGCGAGCATGGATTTTCGCGACGTGATCGGCGAAGGGCTGCCGTTCACGAGCATCACGGGCACGGGGCAGATCACCGACGGCCTCGCCCGCACGAACGACTTCAAGCTCGTCACGGCGCCCGCGCGCGCGCAGATGACCGGCACCGTCGATCTGGCCCACGAAACCCAGGACCTGCACGTGCACGTGGTGCCCACGCTCAGCGTGGGCGCCGGCGTGATCGCCGCGGCCGTCATCAACCCGCTGCTGGGTCTGGGCGCCCTCGTCGCCGACTTTGCGCTCTCGCACACCGTCGAATCGGCGTTCGCGCTCGACTACGCCATCACGGGCTCGTGGTCCAAACCGCACGTCGAGCGGCTGCACGGCGATCAGGGTAAGATGGGCGCACAGGCGCCGGCCGCGGCGCATTGAGCCCGTGCGCAGGCGTACGCACCGTGTGTGTTTGCGCGCCGGGCCGAAACCCGCCGCCCGCTTTCCGGGCCCATTCACGATCCGTCGATGAGCGATTCCCCGAACCCGCCCTTTCGCATTGCCGCCGTGCAGATGGTCAGCACGCCCGATCGCGAGCGCAATCTGGCCGAAGCCGGGCGCCTGATCGAGGAGGCCGCCGGCAACGGCGCGCGCCTCGTGCTGCTGCCCGAATATTTCTGCTTCATGGGCCACAAGGACAGCGACAAGCTCGCCATCCGCGAACCCTACGGCGACGGCCCGATCCAGCGCTTTCTCGCCGATGCGGCGCGCCGGCACGATGTCTGGATCATCGGCGGCACGCTGCCGCTGGTCGCCCCCGAGGAAAACCGCGTCCTGAACACGACGCTCGTGTTCGATCCGCGCGGCGAGGAAGTGGCGCGCTACGACAAGATCCACCTCTTCAACTTCGAAAAAGGTGCGGAATCGTTCGACGAAGCGCGCACGATCCGCCCCGGCACCGAGGTGCGCACCTTCGCGGCGCCGTTCGGCCGGGTGGGCCTCTCGGTCTGCTACGATCTGCGCTTTCCCGAGCTCTACCGCCGCATGGGCGACTGCGCGCTGATGGTGGTGCCCTCCGCCTTCACCTACACCACCGGGCGCGCCCACTGGCAGATCCTGCTGCGCGCCCGCGCGATCGAGAACCAGTGCTACGTGCTGGCCGCCGCGCAAGGCGGACAGCACGAGAACGGCCGCCGCACCTGGGGCCACAGCATGCTGATCGACCCATGGGGCGAAGTGATGGACGTGCTCGACGAAGGCCCTGGCGTTGTGGCCGGCGAGATCGAAGCCGAGCGCATCGCGTCGGTGCGCGCGAGCCTGCCCGCGTGGCGGCATCGCGTGCTCGACTGCGGCTGAGCGGCCGGGCCGCCGCTTGATAAACCCCACGCCCGCCCGAAACTACCGGGTAGCCACCGCAAGCAGCACCGAAATAGCACCGAATAGCCCTGAATAGCACCCAACAGCACCCACGGACTCTCCCTACTGCACGCATGAACATCATCGAACCCGGCATTCGCAATCTGGCGACCGCGAAGGACCTGCTCCTCGCGCCCTACGGCCTCGACGAGGCAGTGCTCACGCGCACGCTCGGCGAGATCTTCACGCACCGCGTCGATTACGCCGATCTCTACTTCCAGACCACGCGCAGCGAAGCCTGGAGCCTCGAGGAAGGCATCGTGAAGTCGGGCAGCTTCAGCATCGACCAGGGTGTCGGCGTGCGCGCCGTATCCGGCGAGCGCACGGCGTTTGCCTATTCCGACGACCTCTCGCCCGAGGCGATCCGCCAGGCGGCCATCGCCACGCGCTCGATCGCGAAGGCGGGCGGCGGCAAGCAGAAGATCAAGGTGGCGAGCGCCTTCAAGGGCATCGCCGGCCGCGATCTGTACCTGCCTTCGGACCCGCTCGGCTCGCTCGACGCCACCGAAAAGGTCAAGCTGCTGGAGCGCATCGAGCAGATGGCCAAGGGCCGCGACCCGCGCGTCACCCAGGTGATGGCGGCGCTCGCCGGCGAATACGACGTCGTGCTCGTCGCGCGCAGCGATGGCGCGCTCGCCGCGGACATCCGCCCGCTCGTGCGCGTTTCGGTCACGGTGATCGCCGAGCAGAACGGCCGCCGCGAGATCGGCAACGGCGGCGGCGGCGGTCGTTTCGACTACGGCTATTTCACCGACGACGTGCTCGCGAAGTACGTGGACGACGCTGTGCACTCGGCGCTCGTCAACCTGGAGGCGCGCCCCGCCCCCGCCGGCGCGATGACCGTCGTGCTCGGGCCGGGCTGGCCCGGCGTGCTGCTGCACGAGGCCATCGGCCACGGCCTCGAGGGCGACTTCAACCGCAAGGGCTCGTCGGCGTTCGCGGGACGCATCGGCGAGCGGGTGGCGGCGAAGGGCGTCACCGTGGTGGACGACGGCACGCTGCCCAACCGCCGCGGCTCGCTCAACATCGACGACGAAGGCAACCCCACGCAGTGCACCACGCTGATCGAGGACGGCATCCTCAAGGGCTACATCCAGGACTCGCTGAACGCCCGCCTCATGAAGATGCCCGTGACCGGCAACGCGCGCCGCGAATCCTATGCCGCCCTGCCGATGCCGCGCATGACCAATACGTACATGCTCAACGGCGACAAGGACCCGCAGGAAATCATCGCTTCGGTGAAGAACGGCCTTTATGCCGTGAACTTCGGCGGCGGCCAGGTGGACATCACGAACGGCAAGTTCGTGTTCTCGGCCTCCGAGGCCTACATGATCGAGAACGGCAAGATCGCCTACCCGGTGAAGGGCGCCACGCTGATCGGCAGCGGCCCGGAGTCGCTCAAGTACGTGAGCATGATCGGCAACGACATGAAGCTCGACTCCGGCGTGGGCGTATGCGGGAAAGAGGGGCAGAGCGTGCCGGTGGGAGTGGGCCAGCCGACGCTGCGCATCGACCGCATGACCGTTGGGGGCACTGTCTGATTTCGTGCATGGTGATGCGGAAATCCCGCATCGCCATGCAGGGTTTCTGCATCCAGGTCATTTTTTGCGCGGATGTCACGCGTTTTCGCCGCGCAGCGCTTGCCAGCGCCAGCTTGATCGGGTTATAAAGGCAATCACCCTTTGCGACGAAACTCCGGTTTCCGGGCACTCTTACCGTCTCAGCCAGCGTTTTTACCATCGCCATCGCTTTTGCCATGACCACCGCCACGAAGTTTTACTTTTACTTCTTTTGGTATCTCAGACCGCTGGCGGATCGAGAGGGTTGATAGCACGCGCAGGACCCCGAATACACGAGAAACCGCCAGCCAAGCCTGGCGGTTTTTTTTCGTCCTTATTGCCGTCCACACCGACACCCACACCGACTTTCGAGCCGCAATTTTCATCTAACCGCTTTTTGAGGCCCCGTCCGCGCCGCCACCGTTGATCGACGCCGACACGCTACACGACAGGATCAGGAGAAAACGACCATGCCCCCGCACAATACCGACGATGTCCGCATCCGGGAACTGAAAGAACTCACGCCGCCCGCGCACCTGATCCGCGAATTCCCGTGCTCGGAAGCCGCCTCGACGCTGATCTACGAAACGCGCCAGGCGCTGCACCGCATCCTGCACGGCATGGACGACCGTCTGATCGTGATCATCGGCCCGTGCTCGATCCACGACACCCGGGCCGCCATCGAATACGCGCAGAAGCTGCAGCCGCTGCGCAAGCGCTTCGCGGGCGAGCTCGAAATCGTGATGCGCGTGTACTTCGAAAAGCCGCGCACGACGGTGGGCTGGAAGGGCCTCATCAACGACCCGTTCCTCGACAACAGCTTCAAGATCAACGACGGCCTGCGCACCGCGCGCGAGTTGCTCGTCGCCATCAACGAACTGGGCCTGCCCGCCGGCACCGAGTACCTCGACATGATCAGCCCGCAGTACATCGCCGATCTGGTTTCGTGGGGCGCCATCGGCGCGCGCACGACGGAGTCGCAGGTGCACCGCGAACTGGCCTCGGGCCTCTCGTGCCCGGTGGGCTTCAAGAATGGCACGGACGGCAACGTGAAGATCGCCGTCGATGCGATCAAGGCCGCTTCGCAGCCGCACCATTTCCTCTCGGTGACGAAGGGCGGCCACTCGGCCATCGTCTCGACGGCCGGCAATGAGGACTGCCACGTAATTCTGCGCGGCGGCAAAGCGCCGAACTACGACGCCGAAAGCGTAAACGCCGCGTGCGCCGACATCGGCAAGGCCGGCCTCGCCGCGCGCCTGATGATCGACGCGAGCCACGCAAACAGCCAGAAGAAGCACGAGAACCAGATTCCCGTGTGCGCCGACATCGGCCGCCAGCTTGCCGCCGGCGACGAACGCATCATCGGCGTGATGGTCGAATCGCATCTCGTGGCGGGCCGCCAGGACCTCAAGGAAGGCTGCGCACTCACCTACGGCCAGAGCATCACCGATGGCTGCATCGGCTGGGACGAAAGCGTGGGCGTGCTCGAAGGGCTCGCGGAAAGCGTCAAGCAGCGCCGCGTCGCGCGCGGCAGCGGCAACTGACGCTTCGAACCGGTCTATGCAGGGAGCGCGCGCCGCGGGCCTGGAGCCTCAGAGCCGCGCGGCGCGCTCCGGTTTCACCGATCCGAGGCACATCTCGGCAATCCCGATCACGTTGCCGATCAGGCGCCCGCGCCGGTCGAGATGCGCTTCGGGGCGCACCGACTTCACGCAGTTCATGCAGAGCGCGCGCACGATGTTGCTGGCCGCTTCCTTCTTCGACATCACGCCCTTGCGGCACAGATACATCGCATTGACCACCTGCGAGTAGCCGAAGCGGCGCCCCGACACGCGCCCGCCCTGCATGCCGAGGTGCACGCCGAGCAGGCTGTCGCTATACGCGAGCCGGCCGCGCCGCGCGAGCCGCCGCGAAAAGTCCTTGTCTTCCATCCAGCCGTAGAGCACGAGACGTTCGTCGAAACGCAGATCGGCAATCGCCTCAGCGCGGCACGCCATGTTGCAGCCGTAGAGATCGACGCCGGCGCGCAGCGGCGCGGCCTCGAGCACGGTATGCTGCGCGCCGTCCACGAGCGCGACGGCTTCTTCCCATGCCACGGGCTGCCCCGTTGCGCCGTCACGCAACGTTCGGCCCGAGAGACCCATCAGCGTGGAATCGTTTTCGAAGAGCGCCGCGCACTGTTCGACCCAGTGGCGTTCGGGTGCGAAGTCGTCGTCGAAGAAGATCACGACGTCGATCTCCGGTGCGAGCGCATCGAGTGCGCGATTGCGCTGCACGCTCGAACCCGCGGTGCCCACCAGTTCGTCGATACGCAGGCCGTGCGCGTCGTAGGGACCGAGGTCGGCGGCGCTCGTTGCCGAGAGCAGGACCTGGTCGGGACGCTGCGTTTGTTGCGCGAGCAGGCGCACGGCCCATGCGGTTGCCGCGGGACGCCCCTTCGTTGCGATCACCACCGCGACGCGCAAGGCCGCCCTCTGAGTTTGCGCCGCGGTGAGCAACGGTCGATCATCGGCTGCAAGAGTCGTCATCGGTTTCTCCGCGTTCCTGTGCGCACCGTCTGGCCGCCGCGCGCGGCGCATCGAATGGCACTCCAGCACGTTTCGAGGTTAGCACGGCCTCTGCGCGCATCCGGCGCCGATCGATTCAGATGTCCGAAACAGTCTATTCATCGACTGATCGATACGGGACGGATACGGGATCGACGCGAACCGGCAATGCAATCCGCATGACCCATAGCGCGGCGCGACCGGCGTCATTCGTTCCATAGAAATTGCGGGGTTACGTTTTGGCCGCGCCTCGCCTAAAACTGCTACAGGCACATTGCGCCAGCATGACGACGCTTTCAGTCGGAGCGGTCTGGTACCGCGCGCGCTTCGACGACGAGGCCATCGCGGCCATCAGCCTGCGTTGCCGGGTGGGCTGCTATCCGGGATCGGCGGGACTGAGCGTCGTGCACTTGTTCGCGTTGAGCCTGCCGCCCGAAGCAATGCGCGCAACGGCGCGCGTTGTGACGCGTCGCGCGGTCCCGCGTTCAGCGCTGCTTCCACACGCGATAGAGCATCCACGCGGCGCCCGAAACAAGCCCGAGCGTCATCGCCCACGCAATGCCCATCACACCCCAGCGATGCATCGCGAGCGGCACGGCCGCGAGCAGTACGACCACCTGGATCAGCGAAGCCACCGTGACGGCACGCGCATCGCCTACCGCGCGCAGATACGAAGCCAGCACCGTGTTCAGCGCGGCCACCGCCATGTTGATGACGAAGATGCGAAAGAGCGGCACGGCCGGCAGCCACGCGGCGCCGAGCACGAAAAGAAAGAGCGGCTCGGCGGCGAAGCGCAGCACGACGACCACGGCGGCAAGGCCCAGCGCCGCCACGCCCAGATAGATCCGGAAGAGGCGCGCGGCCGTCTGCGGGCCGCCGCGATGGTGCGCGGCGAAGGTGGGAAAGAGATACTGCGACATGGCGATGGCCGCATCGGCGAGCAGCATCTGCGCGAGCTTCGACGACATCTGCCAGGCGCCCAGTTGCGTGGGCCCGAGCAGCTTGCCGACTACGACCTTGTCGAACTGGTTGGAGACGAGAATGATCACGCTGCTCGCCCAGATCCAGCGGCTAAAACCGATGTAGTGGCCAATGCCGGCCCACGAGAGCCGCACGGGCGGACGCGGCGAAAGCGTCGTCCACGTGAGCATGCCCTTGAAGGCTTCGCCCGTCATCATGCCCAGCAGGAGCGCATAGGGCCCCGCGCCGGCCAGCGCGAGCCCGACACCGACGCCGCAATCCACGCAGGCCGACGAAATCTCGATACCCGCAACGTGCTGAAAGCGGCGCTCGCGCTGCGCGATGAAGTAGGCCGGCGAGGCCAGCCCACGCAAGAGCGGCAGCAGCGCCGCGAGCTGCACGAGCCCGAGCGCCCCGCCCAGATGGAACTGCGCATTCATGAGCGGCGCGCACGCGACGAGCAGGAGCGCGATCAGAAGGCCGCGCGTGGCGAGCGTGGTCCATACCGCGCCGAACTGGTCGCGGGTGGGCGGCGCGGGCCCCTGGATCACGGCCTGTGCGAGCCCCGTGTCGGAGAGCGCTTCGGCTATCGTGACGGCGAGCAGCGCGACGCTCGCGAGCCCGATTGCCGAAGGTCCGAGGATGCGGCCGATCAGCAGAAATTTGACGGCCACTAGACCGCGCACGACGACCTGCTGCAGCAACACCCAGGTCGCCGCGCCCGGGCCGAAGCCCGCTTTCACCGACCATGCCGGCAGCCGCATCGCGCGCAATCGGGGCCTCCCGTGGTTGGATCGCCGTCGCCGGAAACGCAGCGGTCGGAGTCGAGGATCACGTTACCGCGGCCGGCATGTCACGAAGCGCCATCTGCCAGGCGGATTCGGTCACGGCGGCGATCCGGGCCGGGAGACTTCTGCTCCAGGCATTTTCAGCCAGCCCAAAGCGCAAATTGGCGCGCATCGCACGTGCCGCACTGCTATGTTGGTCGCAACGCCCAACGCCTCGTTGCCGCCATGGAAACTGCGTCGATCCCCGGATACCGCCGCACCGCCCCCGCGTCCGCCGACTCCCCGGACTCTGCCGCGCTTCCCGGCGAGGCGCCGGCGAGCCTCGCCGAAGCGCCCGCGGCGCCGCGCGCCGAACCTGCGGCGAGCGAAGGCTGGATCGCCATCATCGAGCCGAACTTCACCGGCCACCGCTGGCGCTACGTCGACTGGATCGCCCAGGCCTGCATCGAGGCCGGGCATCGTTGTGTCATCGTCACGGACACGGAATACGCGGCTCATCCGCTCGCCCAGCGCGTCACGCGCGAAGCGCGGCCCGACCTCGCATTGGTGCTCACCGACCTGCACACGGTCCCGCGCGGCTTGCTGCGCGACCTGAGCGTCCATGCGCGCTTTCACAACTTCTATGCACGCGCGCTTGCCGAACTCAACCGCACCATGAACGTGCGGCTCGTCGTGGCGCCTTACGCGGACTACTTCTTCTATACGCTCGCGGGCCTCGGCTCGCCGTTCGGCAAGACGCCCTGGATCGCCATCGTCATGGGCATGACGTTCCATCATGCGGGCATCGGCCTGCGCACGCCGCGCCGCCCGCTCGTCGATCCGGTGAAGTCGATGCTCTTCAGGCTCGGCATGCGCGCGCGCGGACTGCGCACGCTCTTCACCATCGATCCCACGCTGCCCGACTGGTTCGCAGGCACCCACCCCACGCGCGCCGCGCCGCTCGCCTACGTTGCCGATCCGTTTCCGCAGACGCCCGCGGCCGATACCCAGGTCGCACGCAGACGGCTGGGGCTCGCCGCGCGCACGCGCTATCTGCTCGTCTACGGCGCGATCAGCGAACGCAAGGGCATACGCGAACTGATGCAGGTGCTCATGCGCAAGGGCGATGCACCGTGCCTCGTGATTGCGGGCGAACAGGACGAAGAGACGCGCACCTTCATCGCCGCGCACGCGCCGCACCTCTCGCCCGCGCCGGTGATCTTCGACCGGTTCGTGCCCGAGGACATGGAGCGCGATCTCTTCTCCGCCTGCGACGCCGTCTGGCTTGGCTACCGGCATCACTACGGCATGAGCGGCGTGCTCGTGCAGGCGTACCGCTTCGGCAAGCCGGTGATCGCAATCGCGGGCGGCCTGATCGGCTGGTTTTGCCGCGACGGCGCGCTCGGCCCGCTGATCGACGACCTGGAGCCGGACTCGATCGCGCGCGCGATCGACATCCTGTGCGAACGCTGGCGCAGCGGCGCAGCGCCGCTTTCGCTCCCGGTCGACCATCTGCTCGCGCGCAACACGCTTGACCAGTTCAAGCGCACGTTGCAGGCAACGCTCGATTGAACGTTGCCACGCCTCGTACTATCCAGTGCTCTATGAAAACCAGGCGATACCAGGCATAGCTTAATAAATCCGTTCCGAACGAATACCGACTCAAGCCACCTTGCCATCGACAGCAGGAACGTCGTCGTCGGGTGCCGGCGGCACGATAACCGGCGCGCGGCGATCCGGAAACACGGCATCGCGCAAACGCAGGAACGGGAACTCGATCGCGCGCGTGGTGGCGTAACCCAGCACCACGGCAATGACGTACTGCGCGCCCAGCACGACGGGCCACGCGAGTAGCGGCGGCACGCCGAGCGCACTCGCCTTGTGGATCAGATAGTCGCCGGGCGCGAGCGCGAGCGAATGCCAGAGGTAGATGCCATACGAGTACAGCCCGAGCCACGCAATCCCGCGATACGCCCACGACGTTCGCAAATCTCCCGAGTGCTCGACCACGAGCACGATCAGTGCGCAAAAACCGATGGCCTGGAGCGTGAAGCCGATGCTCTCGTCGAGCGCGACGTCGCGCGTCGCGAGCGCGAGCCAGGCCATGAGCAGCGCCACGGCGCCGATCAGCCAGTTGCGCTTCGCGGCGAGGCTGCGCCAGACTTCGGGCTTCATCCAGTAGAGGGTGGCGAGCATGACGCCGATCAGCAGGCTGTCGATGCGGTACTGCGTGAAAGCGAACGCGGCTTCCAGATTGCCGCTCACCACGGCGGCGCAACGCGCGCCGAGCACGAGCGCGCAGATCACGGCCATCACGCCGATCAGCGCATTCGCGCGCAGCCGGAAATGTGCGAGCAGGATCAGGAACGCGGGCAAAAACAGATAGAAATGCTCTTCAACGGCCAGGCTCCATGTCTGCGTAATGGAGGTGCCGAAGTAGTTCTGCAGGTGCGTGAGGTTTTGCCAGAGAAACGTGTCGCGCGGATGGCGCCCCGCGATCACGTGAAAGAGGATCAGCACGTAGTACGCGGGCCAGATCTTGAAGATCCGCCGCACGATGAAGCGCCGCGCGGCAATCTGGCCCGTTTGCGCGTACTGGCGCAGCAGCAGGCCGCCCACGAGAAAACCGCTTAACGTAAAGAAAAGATTGACGCCCTCATGGCCGAAGCTCTTAAGCGGGTACTCGATGAAGGACACCCAGGCATGGCCCGTATTCACCGTATGAAAGTGAAAGCCCATCACCGCGAGGATCGCAATGCCCCGCACGAAGTCGAGCTCGACGGACCGCCCACGCGCCGTCGATCGCGCGCCGTGCAATAAGTTCATGACGCCCACCTCGCTTTTAGCCGGCGGCAGATCATACCGATGCCGTCCTCATCATGCTCATCGCCGCCTGTCTGCGCACGCCAACTTGCCAGCGTTCTCGGACAGCCCGCAAAGGCCGCTCCCGCCAGCGTCCGGACGCACGGCGAGACGGGCCCCGCAGCGTCTCCTTATGCCTTTTGCCGCCACAACCCAGGTGCTTCGCGCCACCGCTGCCCGCCCCCGGCTTCCCGCGTTTTATAGTGAATCGAACCTTCGCATGCGGCGCGTTGCTGCGTGCGAACCGACGCACCGCACCGGGAGAACTGCCGATGCGAAACAAAACTACCGTCCTGTGGATCTGGATGTGCTTCGTGCCGCTCGCATTCGACTACAAGGCGCCCGACGCCCAGTTCGGTCACGGCGCGCAATGGGCAGTCGTCTTTCCGGCACTGGCAGGCGCCGTCGTCCTCGCGATGATCGGCCCGCGCTTCACGCGCGCGTCGCGCCTGCGCACGTTCGTGACGGGCGCAATCGTGCTGAGCATCTGCGGCAGCCTGGTCGCGCAGGTGCTGCAGCACAATCCCTTCGGCAACTATCTGCGCGTGCTGCTGCCGTTTCTGCTGTTCGGGCTCGGCTATGCGGCCATGTGCCGTCCGTGGCACCCGTATCGTCTCGGGCAGATCGAGCGCGCGCTGTACTACGCGAACGTGATCGGGCTCGTGTTCACCTTCTTCTTCGGCCTGATGGCCGTGGGCGGTCCGCTCTCGGACATCCGCTTTCGGATCGTCTCGCCCACCATGCTCGCACTGCAAGGCATGCTGCTGCATCAGTTCATCGTCGCGCGGCGCTTTTCCCCGGCGATGGTGGCGGTGTTCATCGGCACGCTCGTGGTCGAACTGCTGAGCGTCACGCGCAGCCTCCTGCTCGCCACCGTGCTGCTCGCGCTCTTCGCCGCGTGGCTCGCGGCGCCTTCGCTGCGCCACATGCTGCGCGCGATCACGCGCGTCACCGCGGCGCTGCTGTGCGTCGCCGCGCTCGGCGCCGGCACTGCCTGGCTCTTTCCGTCCATCACCAACCACTGGACGCAGCGCATCGACGCCGCGCAAAACAGCGACTCCGACCGCGATCCGACCACCGTCACGCGGATCGCCGAAATCCGCGATCAGTACGACCAGGTGAGCGCCTCGGCGGAGTCGCTGCTGTTCGGCAAGGGCTATGGCCACGAGTACCGCTACTCGCCGATCTACTACCCCTATGTGCAGGAAACCTTCAGCAAGGAGGATTACTTCGCGATCAGCGACTGGGTGGCCGGCCATAACTTCTGGGTGTACCAGTTCTACGCCGAAGGCCTCGTGTTCGGGGCCTGCATGCCGCTCGCGGTGATCGTCGCGCTCGTGTGGGGCGGCACCGCGTTCCGGCGCTGGCACCGCATCGCTCCGCGCGAGCCGCTGCTGATGCCGCTCAGCATGGCGCTCCTCGTGCTCGCCGCCCTGCCGGGCGCCTCGATCGGCGGCAACCCGCTCGGGCCGCGCTTCTCGGGCCTCGTCTACGGGATCGCGCTCGGCCTCGTGGTGTCGCTGTATGCGCGGCTGCACTACCGGCTGGACCTCGCACGCCGGCGCGAACCCCTCGAACCCATTCTGCGCGAACCCTTCGTGCGGCCCCCCATCGAGCCGACCTTCCGGCCACCGGCGCCCGCAGCGGCGCCGCTCAACACGTACGCGACCCCGGAGCCCCGATGAAGATCCTGCACCTCGTTTCGACCGTCGATCCGCGCTCGGGCGGCCCGATCGAAGGCGTGCGCCAGAGCGGCCTCGCCATGGCGGCATCGGGCCATCAGATCGAAGTGGCAACGCTCGACCCCATCGACGTCCCCTACGTGCGCGATTTCCCGCTGCCGCTGCACGTGCTGGGCCCCGCGCACGGCCACTACGGCTATTGCCCCGACTACGTGCCGTGGCTGCGCGCGCACGCGGTGCGCTTCGACGCGGTGATCGTCCACGGGCTATGGCAGTACCACGGCTATGGCGCGTGGTGCGCCCTGCGCAAGATGGACGTGCCCTACTACGTGTACGCGCACGGCATGCTCGACCCGTGGTTCCGCCTCACCTATCCGCTCAAGCATCTGAAGAAGTGGGCCTACTGGCCGTGGGCCGAATACCGTGTGCTGCGCGACGCGGCCGCCGTGATCTTCACGACCGACGAGGAACGCCTGCTCGCGCGCGAATCGTTCTGGCTCTACCGCGCGAACGAACGCGTCGTGCCGTTCGGCACCAACGCGCCGCGCGACGAGCCCGAGATGCTGCGCGCAGCGTTCCTGCGCGCCTCGCCGCATCTGCAGAACAAGCGCATCGTGCTCTTTCTCGGGCGCCTTCATCCGAAGAAAGGCTGCGACATGCTGGTGCGCGCCTTTGCCGAACATGCGCGCGAAACGCCCGACGCCCATCTGCTGATGGCCGGCCCCGACCAGGGCAACTGGCAGAGCGCCTTGCAGGCCGTTGCGCAGTCGCACGGCATCGCGCACCGCATCAGCTGGCCGGGCATGCTGCAAGGCAATCTCAAGTGGGGCGCGTTCTACGCGAGCGACGTGTTCGTGCTGCCCTCGCATCAGGAGAACTTCGGCGTTTCGGTGGCCGAAGCGCTGGCGTGCGGGCTGCCCGTGCTGGTCTCGGACAAGGTGAACGTGTGGCGCGAGATCGAATCGGACGGCGCGGGCATCGTCGCACCGGATACGGTGGCGGGCACGCAGCGCCTGCTCGCCACGTGGCGGGCGCTCGACGAGACCGCGCGCGACGCCATGCGCACCCAGGCGCGCAAAACCTTCGAGGCGCGCTTTGCGATGGACGGCATGGTGAGAGCGCTCACCGCCTTGCTGCACGAGCAGCCGGCAGGTGCCGCGCAAGCTTCGGCATCGGCCGCGCCGGGGGCGCGTTCCCGTGCGGGACTGGCAATGCGCATCGAGCCTGCGTCGGAGCAGCCGGAGCACACGGCGTCGGTGCGCAATTGAGGATAACTGAGGAAAACCGAAGCAACCGGAGCGATCCGGCACAGCCGACCTGAAACTGAAGGGGCAAGGCCATGTTACACAGCGTATCTGTTGGTTCGAGCGCAGCAAGGGCACGCCGCGCGGGTGCCGTCACCGCGGCAACGGCGGCGATGGCGGCCGCGGTGGTCGTGGTGGCCATGACGGCGCTGCTCGCGGGCTGCGGGATGGCGCCGGGCATGGCGTATACGCCGCCCAGCGTGTCGGAGGCGAAGGCCGCGAGCGACAAGGCCCATGCCCCGGGCACCGTGGCAACGGACGACCAGCCGCCCGCCGGCGCGCTCGTCGAGATCGACAACAGCCTGATCGCGAAGGAGCAGGCGGCGCGGCCCACCTCGGTGCCGACCGACGTCGAGAAGCTCTTCGGCGAGCCGTCGCCCTATACGCTCGGGCCCGGCGACGTGCTGAGCATCGTCGTGTGGGACCACCCCGAAATGAACCTGCCCACCACGACCCCGATGGCCGGCCAGCAGGACCAGAGCACGAGCCAGGTGATCTCGGGCTATACGGTCGATTCGGCGGGCGTGATCCAGGTGGCTTACGTCGGGCCGATCCACGTGGCCGGCCTGACCGAACTGCAGGCGCGCGACCTCGTGGCGGACAAGCTCGGCTACTACCTGCACAACCCGCAGGTGACGCTCAGGATCGAAGCCTACCGCAGCCGCCGGGTGTATCTGGACGGCGAAGTGCGCACGCCCGGCCTCCTCGTGCTCAACGACATGACGATGTCGCTGCCCGAAGCGATCAACCGCGCGGGCGGCTTCACGGCGGCGGGCGACCGTTCGCGGGTGAGCATCACGCGCGGCAAGCAGACGGTGTTCGTAAACATTCCGGACATGATCAAGAAAGGCGTGAACCCGGACAACATCATTTTGCAAAACGGCGACCTGGTGCGCGTCTATTCGCAAAACGACAGCAAGGTGTACGTGCTGGGCGAAGTGGGACACCCGGGCAGCGTCGTGCTCAACAACGGGCGTCTCACGCTGAACGAGGCGCTCGGCTCGGCGGGCGGCATCAGCCAGGGGTCGGGCGACGCTTCGCAGGTCTACGTCGTGCGCGGGCAGGCGGAAGGCCACCGCACGGTGTTCCATCTGAACGCATCGTCGCCGGAAGCCATGGCCACGGCCGACGAGTTCGAACTGAAGCCGAGCGACGTGGTGTTCGTGGATGCTTCGGCGCTGGTCAAGTGGAGCCGGGTCGTGAGCCTGATCCTGCCGGGCACGGAGGCCGCCGAAGCGGGCCGCGTGGTCAGCTACGGTTATTAGGACTATTCACGATTGGTGCGTCTCGAAGCGCCAGCGGATGAAGCGGCAGGGATTGCCGCCATACACGCCGCCCGCTTCGAGCGAGCGATGCACGACCGAAAGCGGCGTGACGACGGCCGAGCGCCCGATCGTCACGCCCATCTGCACGACGCATTTCGACGAGACCCACGCGCCGTCCTCGATCACGATGGGGGCGACGCGCAGATCCATGTTCGTGCGCATGTCGTGCGAGCCGGCGCTCAGAAACGCGCCTTGCGAAAGACACACGTTCGAGCCGATCCGGATGGGCGCCTGGTTGTAGATCCAGACATCCACGCCGATCCAGCAGCGCTCGCCGAGTTCGAGGTTCCAGGGCGCCTTCACGCGCATGGGATGCACGAGGCGGCAGCCGCTGCCCACCTTCGCGCCAAAGAGCCTCAGCAAGGCCACGCGCAGCCCCGAGAAGGGCAGCAGCCGGTTGTCGAGTACACAGACCTCCACCACGTACCAGAGCGCCTGTACGAGCTTTCCGCGGCGCGCCGCGTAGTTGCCCTTGCCGGCCCGGCTCAGGTCGATCACGGGGATGTCCGCACAGGCGGGCGGGAGCGCCGATGCGCGCGCGCCCGCGGCGGGCGCCTGGGGCGCCGCCTCGCCTTCCCTCTCGCGTTCCCTTTCCCTGCCAGCCAGCCCGGCAACGCCTGGGCCGCCGATGCTTTCGACTGCTTCCGACATGAGCGCTCCCTTGCACGTTCTTGTCCCGCAGGCGCGGCGACACGACTGCGGGTAACGGTGCCATCCGACTCGATTATCCGGCGCGCCCCCCGGCGCTTCGCACGGATGGCCGACACGGCCGGTGTTTTGGCGCGGCCAGGCGGCGCCGTGTGCGCACCATGAAGGCATCGCTGCGCGAGGATTCGCGGCGCAATGTTGCGAGCGAACGTCGAATGAACGTCGAATGCGCATCGAAGAAGCATCGCATGCCAGGTTTCGAATCATGTCCATGACCGCTACTGAGCCCCGGCCCGCCAGGCTGCCGTGCATGGCACGCAGCGCGGCGCCGTATGCGCTCGCCGCTGCGCTGCAGGTCACGTGCTGCATATGGCCGCTTGCCGCGCATGCACAGCAAGATGCGCCGCCCACCTCGTCCGCGTCTTCGGACGACCGGGGCGGCACCGATCAGGACGAACAGAACGGCACGGGCGCCCCGACGACACACCGCGTGCAGTCCGACGAGGACCGCATGCTCGGCGGTCCTTCAGAGCAGGACAATCCGTATGGCGGCGGCGCGTACAGCAGCGACGGCGCCTCGCCAGCCGCGCAGGAAGACGCACTGACGAAGGAAACGCGCATGCGCATCATCAGTCCGTCCGATTTTTATGCGGCGAGCGGTGCGTCGGGAACCCGCACGCGCGCCGGGAGTGCGGCGGGGAGCATGGGAAGCAGCGCCGCTGGAACCGCCACGAACGGCATACGCCGCAGCCTGGGACACGCAGCGGCAGTCAAGAACGCGCAATCGGACAGCGACAGTACGAAAGCCGCCTACGACTACGGCGCGAGTGCAACCTCACCTACCGCGCCCGTTTATGGCAACCCGTACACCGGGCCGCAACACTCGGCTGCTGCGCAGTTGTACCGTTCGCCCTGGTAGGTGCGCCGGTCCGGCCTGAACGCCGTCCTCGCAAGCCCTCACACGTCCGACTGCTCCGCCTCGCGCAATCGCGATTGGCTCGTGCTGGCGCGATCCGGTGCTGCGGTGCCCTCGGCCGCGCTTTGCAGCGCCTGCGCCGCGGCGTGGGCTTCGGCTGCGGTGCCCGCGAGCATGGCCAGCCTCGCATCGAACGCAGCAAAGATCGCCTCCGGCGAAAGCCGCTGCTGCGCATAGCGGCGCGCGGCGGCGCCCAGCGCCGCGCGCCGCTCCGGATCGGCGGCCAGTTCGACGATGGCGGCCGCGAGCGCATCGCGGTCCTCGGGCGGCACCACGATCCCGGTTTCGGCCACGACATCGCTGAGGCTCGTGCCGGGCCGCGCCATGGCGACCACCGCGCGGCCGCTCGCGAGCATGCCGGTCAGCTTCGACGGCATCACCAGGTCCGCTGCATCGTTGCGTTGCGGCAGTACGTGGATGTCGGCAACGTTGAGGAGTTCGTTCAATTCTTCGGCGGGTTGCAGCGGGAGCACGTGGCAGTTCGCAAGCGACGCGCAGCGCGCGAGGAGTTCGTGTTTCGCGGCGCCGTCGCCGCAGAACACGAAGCTGATATCGGGCCGCCCTGCCAATGCCGCCGCCGCATCCGCGAGAATCTCGATGCCCTGCTTCGCGCCCATGCTCCCGGAGTACAGCACGACGGTGTTACCCGGCGCAATGCCGAGCCGCCGGCGGTACGCACTGGGCACCCGCAGGGGATAGATGGCCTTCGTATCGACCCAGTTCGGCAAACAAGCCGTGCGCGACGCATCGACGCCCTTGTCGATCGCCCGCTCCACCATGCGCGGCGAGATCGAGGAGACCACATCGAAGCGGCGCAGGAGCAGGCGTTCCGTGCCGTTCGCCACGCGCGCGCCACGCGACGCGCCGCCGCCTTGCAGCAGGCCGAGGCCAAACGCGGCATCCACTTCGAAGTCCTGAATATGCAGCCACGCTTTGGCGCCCGTCGCACGCGCGAGCGCCAGCGCGCCCGGTGCGCACAGGAGCGTGGGCACGATCAGCATCACCACCTGCGGCCGCCAGAAGGCTTCCCGAACGAGCAGCGGCAGCGAAGAAAGCGCGAAACTCGCCAGATGCACGATCCGCGTGAGCCCGCGCGGCCGCGCGGGCACCCACAGCGGCGCGCGCGAAACCGGCACACCGCGCCAGTTTTCGCGCCGATACTGCCAGGCCCGGTAGCCCTCCTGCACGCGCCACTGCGGGTAGTACGGGGGCGCGCAAACCATGCGCACCTCATGTCCCCGCGCTGCGAGCAGCTCCGCCATTTCGGACGTGTACTTGCCGACGCCCGCCACCTCCGGCGCGTAGTTCAATCCGTAGATCAGGATTCTCATCGCTGGACTCTTGTCGAATTGCCGCACGGAAGGCCTGGCCGGCTTGCGTTGCCCTGCGTCGTCGCCCGTCGTACGCATGGCTGCAAGCCGGCCGCGCCGGCAGAAAAAAAGCGAGCGCCGTCCAGCCGGTCCTCTCCCGACGCCCGCCGCCAACAAACCGCTTGCCCTGTGGGCACCTTGAACCCGCGAGCCATCGAGCGCCCGGTTGCGCAGGCTTCACGCTCTCACGGCCGCCTCGCGGGCCGGCACCGCATGCGACGAGTGGAGAAAATCGTCGTAGGTGCGCGCGAGCCCCTCGCCGAGGCCCACATGCGCGTGCCAGCCCAACCCGCCCAGGCGCGAGACGTCGAGCAGCTTGCGCGGCGTGCCGTCGGGCTTGCTCGAATCGAACACCAGTTCGCCGCCGAAGCCCACGACCTCGCACACGCGCTCGGCCAGTTCGCGGATCGACAGGTCCTCGCCCACGCCCACGTTGTAGACGCCGTCGTCCACCTCGTGTTCGAGCAGGAAGAGCGTCGCATCGGCGAGGTCGTCCACATGCATGAACTCGCGGCGCGGCCGGCCCGAGCCCCAGACCGTGAGCGTGCGCGCACCGCTCACGCGCGCCTCGTGGGCCTTGCGAAGCAGCGCGGGCAACACATGGCCGCTCGCGAGGTCGTAGTTGTCGTTGGGACCGTAGAGATTGGTCGGCATCAGCGAGACGAAATGCGTGCCGTACTGCTTGTTGTACGCCTCGCACAGCTTCAGGCCCGCGATCTTCGCGATCGCATAGGCTTCGTTGGTCGGCTCCAGCGGCGCCGTGAGCAAGTAGGATTCGCGGATCGGCTGCGGACACTCGCGCGGATAAATACACGACGAGCCGAAGAAGACGAGCCGCGCAACACCTGCGCGATACGCGGCACGAATCACGTTGGTTTCGATCGCGAGGTTGTCGTAAGCGAATTGCGCGGGCTGCGTCGCGTTCGCCATGATGCCGCCTACGCGCGCCGCCGCGAGCAGCACGGCGTCGATCTTCTCGTGCCCGAAGAAGTCGTCCACGGCGTGCTGGTCGGTCAGATCGAGCTCCACGTGCGTTCGCGTCACGAGGTTCCAGTAGCCGTGCGCCTGAAGCGCGCGCACGAGCGACGAGCCCACCATGCCGCGGTGGCCGGCAACAAAGATGCGGGAATTCGTATCCATGTTCTTCACTCGTGATGTTCGAGGGCCTTGAAACCGGCCAGCGTGACCAACGCGTCGCGACGGGCAATCTGATAGTCCGCCCGCACCATTTCCCTCACGAGCGTGTGAAACGAGGTTGCCGGCTTCCAGCCGAGTTTCTGCTGCGCCTTCGAAGCGTCGCCGAGCAAGGTCTCGACCTCGGTCGGCCGGAAGTAGCGCGGATCGACGCGCACGATCACGTTGCCGGGTTCGAGGCGCGTCTCGCGCCCTTCCACCTGCTCCACGATGCCCACCTCGTCGAGGCCGCTGCCTTCGAAGCGCACGGTTACGCCTAGCTCGGCCGCCGCCACGCGCACGAAGTCGCGCACGCTGTACTGCACGCCGGTGGCGATCACGTAGTCTTCGGGTGCGTCCTGCTGGAGCATGCGCCACTGCATATCGACGTAATCGCGCGCATGGCCCCAGTCGCGCAGCGCGGAGAGATTGCCGAGGTACAAATCCTTCTGCAGCCCCACCGCAATGCGCGCAATCGCGCGCGTGATCTTGCGCGTGACGAAGGTCTCGCCGCGCTGCGGCGACTCGTGGTTGAAGAGAATCCCGTTGCACGCGTACATGCCGTACGCCTCGCGGTAGTTGACCGTGGTCCAGTACGCGAACAGCTTCGCAACGGCATAGGGGCTGCGCGGATAGAACGGCGTGGTCTCGCGCTGCGGGACCTCCTGCACGAGCCCGTAGAGTTCGGAGGTGGAGGCCTGGTAGAAGCGCGTCTTCTTCGCGAGGTCCAGAATGCGGATCGCCTCCAGAATCCGCAGCGTGCCGAGGCCGTCCGCGTTCGCGGTGTACTCGGGCTCTTCGAACGAAACCGCCACGTGGCTTTGCGCGGCGAGGTTGTAGATCTCGTCGGGCGCCACGCGCTGGATCACGCGCAGAAGCGCCGTCGAATCGGTGAGTTCGCCGTGGTGCAACTGGATGCCCGGTTCCGGGTCGTGCACGTCGCGATAGAGGTGATCGATCCGGTCGGTGTTGAAAAGCGAGGAACGCCGCTTGATGCCGTGCACCTCGTAGCCCTTTTCCAATAGCAGTTCCGCCAGATACGAACCGTCCTGCCCGGTGATGCCGGTAATCAAAGCAACCTTACGAGCCATCGTTCTCTCCTCGCGCGTAGCGAAATGGATTCGGCGGTGTCGCCGTCCGCCCGGTGTTGGCCTTGCGTTGGCCTTGTGTTGGCCTTGTGTTGTCGCGTTTCGGCCCGAGGCGGACGGCACGTCCTCGTACTACCCTGCAATGCTTTCGTATCCGTAGTAACCGCCGCGATAGCCGCCGCCGATGAACGCGCCGGTCTTCGGCACATCGGTAAGCAGCACGCCGCGCAGGTTCACGCCGCCGATGCGCAGGCGCTTCACCGTTTCCTCGAGCTCCGAGAGCGGGTGGCGGCCATGGCGGATCGCAAGCAGCGTCGTGCCCGCATAGCGTCCGATCACGGTCGAATCGGTCACCGCGAGCACCGGCGGCGTATCGACGATCACGACGTCGTATTTCGCCTTTAGCTCTTCGAGCAGCGCCTCGAAGCGCGAACTCATCAGGAGTTCGGAGGGATGCGAGTGCAGCGTACCCTTCGCGAGCACGTCGAGACCCGGCAGCACGTCGCGCTGGATCGCCGAATTCAGGTCGGCGCCCAGCAGCACGTCCGAGAGCCCCGGCTGATGCGGAATGCCGAAGTGCGAATGCACGTCGCCGCGCCGCATGTCGCCATCGACAATCAGCACGCGCTTGTTCACCGAAGCGACGAGCGCCGAGAGATTGACCGAGAGAAACGATTTGCCGATGTCGGGCCGCGAGCCGGTGAGCATCACGATGTTGTTGCTCGCTTCGCTCAGCGAGAGTTGCAGCGAGGTGCGCAGGCTGCGCACGCCCTCCACCGCCACGTCCTGCGGCGCCTGCTGCGCAAGCACGTGCAACCCGCGCCGGCGCGCCGAAACATGATGTTGCAGGCGCAACTGCTGCGGGCTGCGCGGCACCACGGCGAAAACCGGCACGCCGAGCGCGGCTTCGAGCTCGTCGGGACGCTCCACGCCGCCATACAGCGACTTGCGCACGATCGCGGCGATGATGCCCACCACCAGCCCGGCGCCGATGGACAGCGCGATCACGAGCAGGCGCTTCGGGCGCACCGGGTCGTCGGGCGCCTGGGCGTAATCGACAATGCGCACGTCGCCCACCTGCCCCGCCTTCGCGACACGCAGTTGCTGCGCGCTGTTCAGAAGGCTCGTGTACAGCTCCGTGTCCACGTGCACATCGCGCAGCAGGCGCACCGCGGTCTGCTCGGTATCGGGCAGCGAGGCGACGTTGCGCGTGAGCGTGGCCTGCTCGCCCTGCAGGTTCGCGATCTGCGCGTCGAGCGCGGCCACTGCGGGGTGGTGTTCGGTGAAGCGCTGCGAGAGCTCGGCGCGCTGCTGTTGCAGATCTTCGAGCCGCGTCTTGTTGTCCACCACCTGTTGAAGCAGCAAGCGGCTTTCTTCGCCCAGATCGACCGTGCCGTGCTCGTTGCGGAACTTGTTGTAGCGCTGCTCGGCCGCGTCGAGTTGCGCGCGGGCCTGCGGCAACTGGTCGTCGAGGAAGGCCAGCATGTGCTCGGCTTCCGCCGAACGGCTTTCCACGTCCTGCGCGATGAACTCGCGCGCCATGTTGTTCAGGATCTCCGCGGTGAGCTTGCTGTCGTGGCCTTCGAGGCTCGCGAGTATCACGTCGGACTGCAGCCCCACTTCGGAGACGTCGAGCGAGCGCTGCAGCCGCTCGACGGTCGTGAGCGTGGACGCGCGCGTGAGCGCGAACGGCGTGCCGGGCGCGCCGCTCAGGCGGTCCACGTGCAGCGCGATCGGTCCATCCGCGGTGTTCGCCGTCACGTCCTCGCCCACGCGGCCCTGCAGAATCGCAATGCCGTCCGGATCGCGCAGCACGTATGAGCCGTCGGCGCCCGAGACCAGCGTGAACGCGCGCTCGTAAAGCGCCTCCGGCGTATCGAAGCGCGATACCGCGATCTCGCCGCCGCTCCACGCATAACCGGCTGGCGTGAGGAAGGACGGCAGCTTCACCCCCCAGTTGCCGTTCACGAGCCCCGCCATCAGGCCGCCGACGAGCGGCATCTCGCGCGGATGCGCCGCGATGTCGAGATGCAGGCGGCGCACGGTTTCCTCGGTGACGAGACGGGACTTGAGCATCTCGATCTCGCCGTTGGCCGAGGTCTTCGTGTCGAACATGCCGGTGAGCGGCGGCAGGCTGTTGTCCTTCTTGCTCGTGTCGGACTTCTCCATGACATGGAACAGCACGTCGGCACGATAAGTCTTCGGGGCAAGGAATGCATAGGTGGTGCCGAGCAGCGCGAACGCGAGCGTCACGTAAGCGATCGTGCGCCAGTTCGCGACCAGCGTCTGCAGATACTCGCCCAGAAACCGTTCGTCGGCGCCCGCCATGGCGTAGCCGCTGTCATAGTTGATCGCCATCTTCGCTCTCCCTCAAGCTGGTGAAGCGGCTCATGTCGCCTCATGTAGCGGCCTAAACCCGCGCCCGCGAGCGGCGGGTCCACTGCTTCGCGCCCGGACGATGCCGTGCGCACGCTCAGTAGGCGTTGGGACTGACGAGACCGTGGGCGATGGTGGCCGCGATGATGCGCATGTCGAGCCAGAACGACCAGTGGCCGAGGTAATACAGGTCGTGCGCGACGCGCAACTCCATCTTTTCGAGGCGGTCGGTCTCGCCGCGAAAGCCGTTGATCTGCGCCCAGCCGGTAATGCCGGGCTTGATGCGGTAGCGGTGGATGTAGCCCGTCACCACGCGCTGGTAGAGATCGTCGTGTTCGAGCGCGTGCGGACGCGGCCCGACCACCGACATGTCGCCGCGCAGCACGTTGTAGAACTGCGGTAGTTCGTCGAGGCTCGTGCGGCGCAGAAAGGCGCCGACGCGGGTCACGCGCGGATCGCCGCGCGTGGCCTGGCTGACTTTGCCCGGCGCTTCGGCATGCAGGCGCATCGTGCGGAACTTGTAGATGGTGAACACGCGGCCGTCCGCGCCCTTGCGGCGCTGCTTGAAGAGCACCGGCCCCGGCGAGGACAGCTTCACCGCAATCGAAATCGCGAACAGGATCGGCACGAGGCTCACGAGCGCGGCGCTCGCGAAGACACGGTCGAATACCGCCTTCTTGAACTGGGCGCTGGCCGTCAACGGCGAGGCGACGAGATTGATCGCCGGCACACCTAACAATTCGATCACGCTGCTGGTGTCGAAGAGCGCGAGCGAGCGCACGTCGGGAATGAAACGGATGTTCACGAGGTCGTTGCGGAATTCGGTCACGAGCCGCGCCACCGTGCGTTCGTCGGCGAGCGACAAGGCCAGCCAGAGTTCGTGCACGTCGTAGTCGCGGATGTATTGCGCAAAGCCTTCGATGGTTTCGCGGGTCGCGGTGCGGGCGGCGCTGGCCGGCAACATGTCCGGCTTCGTGCTGTAGAGCACGCTCGCACGAAAGCCCGCGCCCGGGTCCGCGTCGATGCGGCGCACGATTTCGTCGCACTGCGTGGACGAGCCGGCAATGGCGACCTGATGCAGGTTGTGACCGGCGCGCCGTACGTGTGCGAGCACGCCGTGCGCGCCGATGCGCCAGGCGATGAGGAGGCCGCCGGCAATGGCGGTCCAGTAGGCGAACCAGAGGCGGGAAACCAGATCCACGTGATGCATGGTCGAGTACATGGCGATCAGCGCGCAGCCCTGCACCACGAGCCATGCGAGCGATACCTGGCTTGCCAGCAGCACCTTGGAGCGGCCGCGCCACGACTGATAGAGCTCGAACGCCGGAAAAATGACGAGCGCAAACGCGGCGGCGAGCAGGACGAACGCCTCGTCGATCCCGTGCGGTGCGATGTCGTCGAAGCGGATCTCCGACGCGACGCTCGCGCCGAGCATTACGGCGGACACGTCCAGCACCCTCGCTATCAGATTTTGTAGTTCGCGCATGACTGTCACCCTGCCGCCCGCTTCAGGCCGTTCTTTTCGGCTGCTCAGTTGCAGCGGCCGTACGTGTCGTCGAAACGAACGATATCGTCCTCGCCCAGGTACGCCCCCGATTGCACCTCGATGATCTCGAGCGGAACCTTGCCCGGATTTTCCAGCCTGTGGCGCACACCGAGCGGAATATAGGTCGATTCGTTCTCGGTCAACAGAAAGGATTCCTCACCACGTGTGACGAGCGCGGTGCCGCGCACGACCGTCCAGTGCTCGGCGCGATGGTGATGCAGTTGCAGCGAGAGCCGGGCGCCCGGCGTCACGACAATGCGCTTGACCTGAAAACGCTCGCCCTGGTCGATCGAATCGTAGAAGCCCCAGGGACGCTGCACCTTGCGGTGCGATTCGGCCTCGGGCGCATGCTGTGCCTTGATGCGCGCCACCAGCCCCTTCACGTCCTGCACTTTCGAGCGATCCGCCACGAGTACCGCGTCGGCGGTTTCGACGACCACCAGATTCGAGGTGCCCACGCACGCCACGAGGCGACCGTCCGAGTGCGCATAGCAGGCCACGGCGCCTTCGAACAGCACGCGCCCGCGCCCCACGTTGCCGGCTTCGTCTTTTTCCATCGCGGCCCAGACGGCGTCCCACGAACCGAGGTCGGACCATCCTGCATCGAGCGCGACGACCACGCCTTCGGACGTCCAGCCGCTGCTGCCCGAGAGCCGCTCCATCACCGCGTAGTCGATCGAGTCCGCGGGCGAACCCTTGAATGCCGCCGCGGCTGGCCGGAACACGGCGCCGTCCTGCTCGCCGTCCACGAACGCAGCAAGGCAGGCCGCGTGCATGTCGGGCTGCAACGTGCGCAGCGCGTCGAGCCACACGCTCGCGCGCATCACGAAGATGCCGCTGTTCCACCAGTAGCCGCCCTGCGCGATATATTGGGTGGCAAGTTCGAGGGCGGGCTTTTCGACGAATCCGCCGATGCGATGCGCACCGTCGCCAAGCGGCTCGCCGACACGGATGTAGCCGAAGCCCGTCTCGGGCGAGCGCGGCGGCACGCCCAGCGTGACGATCGCACCGCGCTGCGCGTGGCGGGCCGCGCATTCGAGCGCACGCTGCAAGGCGTCGATATCCGCAATGGCGTGGTCGGAAGGCATCACGACGAGGATCGCATCGTCGCCGTTGGCGCAGGCATGCGCCGCGGCAAGCGTGAGGGCCGGCGCCGTATCGCGCCGCGCCGGCTCGACCACGAGCCGGGCTTCCACGCCGCTCGCACGCAACTGCTCGGCAATGACGAAGCGGTGCTCCTCTCCGCATACGACGACAGGCGCACCCGCTACCTGCCACTCGGGGGCAAACCCGTCGAGCCGCCGGACCGTGGCCTGCAGCAGCGTGTCGGAACCCACCACGCCAATTAGCTGTTTGGGGAAATGCTCGCGGGACATCGGCCACAGCCGCGTACCGGACCCGCCCGCCAGCACGACCGGCACGATACGCGTGCAGGCCGACGCCTTGGCCCCTTCCTGTTCCGCCGCACGCGGGAGCGGATCTTGTGGCGGTAACGCAGATTTTTCAATCATGTTAGCACTCCTTCATATCGCGACAGATCGCCTGTCTTTCGATACACGACCCCCAGGTCCTGCGAAGCGGCGCCCTCAGGCGCCGGCTTCGCGCCGGCTTTGCTCGCGATACTCGGTGGGTGAAATCATCATGCGCTTGCGGAAGATCTTGGCAAGGCGGTCGCCATTGCCCATGCCGGTGCGGCGCGCGATCTTGTCCACTGGCAATTCCGAATCGGCCAGCAGACTGCACGTAATCGCGAGGCGCGCGTGCAGGAGGTAATCCGAAGGCGTAATGCCCATCTCCAGTTTGAAACGGCGCAGAAAATTACGCTCGCTCATCGCGGCGACCTGCGCGGCGTCCGCGATCGAAATGGCACGCTGGCAGTTTTCCTGCAGCCAGCGCGCGGCAGCCCGCACCTTGTCGGCCGGTGCGCTGCCCAGCGCGTCGCCCAGAAACGGCATCAGGTTGCCGCCCGAGTCGGGCATCAGCCGTTCGGTCACCGCGCGCGCCACATCGACACCCAGGTCGCGCTTGACGAGAGTCAGCGCACTTTTCATCGATTCGAGCCGGTCGCCGGAGTCGCCAACGGCATCCTCGCGCCCGTTGGGCATGCCGGCCATTCCGTAAGTGCCGAATTCGCGCGGCACGCGCTGGCCGCAAAGACTCGCGGCCTCCAGCAGCGAACGTCCTTCGCCGATCGGGCGGATCGTGCCGGTATTCGCATGCACATGACGAAGCCACGCGATCAGGCGCTCGTCGTTGGCGGCCGCGAAAGCGCCCTTGCCACCTGCTACAAACAGCGCGTCGAAGCCGACGTAGTGACGCGCATCAAGTCCGTCCGTCCAGACCCTGACCGATGACGAGCATGTGACATTGCCGCCATCGGCGGAAAGAATGCTTACGTCATAGGGAAAACGGCGATCTGTGTCCGACGAAAGTTCATTGGCCATATGAAAGACTTCGGCCACGATTCCTGCCCCAAGCAGCGAACAACCGTCGAACAAGAGAATTGCGATATGACGAATCTCCCGACTAATGCCCGCGGTGACGAGATGCGGGTGAGTGAACGATGGCAAATCCAGACTTGCGTACGCCATGCTTTTCCCCTAAACGTCCCCCGTCCAAAGTGAAAAGTCCTGGTAATAGCATTCCGTGTGCAGTGCATCATATGCGTATAAAATCCGGCGTAGCGACGACTGACCGAAACTGCCGAGACATTGGCGCATTCAGTCCGGTCGCGGACCATTTTGAAGCACGCACGTTACGGTTTGCACCAAAAAGCAATTGATTGAAAACCGCAAATCATTCGATTACTTTGATGAGACAAAACTGCCCGTCGATACGGCCCGATCAGTATTTTCGGCTTTAATACGATGAATTCCGGACTGCCTTTCGATCAGTGCATTTTTTTCAGGATGAAAGAAGAAACGGATGATAGGGAAGGGAGAAAACGGCGCCCCCATTCGTCTGATCAAAAGACGTTAAAGCAGGTTTAAGCGCCGTTCCGGTGCGCGCAATACAGATATTAAATCTCCTAAAGGAATTTTGCATCGCACAAAATCAAATAAGGTATGCATGCGTTTATAAGAATGGCCGCATGCGCGCGCACGGGGAGTCGCGGGGAATCGCACGCACCCGGCAGGCCTGGCATTGCCTGGCATTGCGCGAAAAGACTGGACCCTGGCGCGACGCGAAGGCCGAAAACTACTAGTCTGGCCTTTTCATCCTCTCGTAACCGTAACCGCGCCGATGATTCCGCCCGCCACCGTTGCTTCCGCATCGAAGCCCCGGGGCAGCGCTCGCCTCGCGTTCGCTGCGCGCGCGGCCGGCGTGCTGCTCGCGTCGCTGCTTGCCTCGGCCCCTTGCCACGCCGCCGACGACGCCGTCTGCCATAACGCGGCGAGCCGCGACGGCGCAGGCGCCGGCGACTCGCCCATTTCGGCCGACACGCCGGGCAGCGACGGCACGCGCCTCTTCCCGCATGGCCGCAGCGTACGCATCGAAGTCGTCACGCGAACCCATGCCGACGACAAGGTGCAATGGCAGATCGCCGATACCTGGAGCCGCCCGCAAGCGAGCGGCAGCTTCCCGGTGACAGCCGGTGCGCACGTCACGTCGCTCACCTGCACGATACCGCAGGCCGGCTATTTCGCGTTCTCGGCCTCGCTCGCTTCGCAGCCGGCGGCAACGCTGCCCCAGCGCGGCACGCGCCCGGTGGGCATTGCCACCTTCGGCGTGCTGCCCGATGTTTCGCCCGCCCTGCCGCCGCCGGCTTTCGCACGCCAGGATCTGCACCGCTTCGGCGGCCAGGGCACCGCCTACCTCGCGCCCGGGCAGCACTGCTGCGGCGGCGACGGCTTCCGCCCGCTCTATACCGATCTCGGTCTCGCGTGGGCCAACGACAACCGCAACTGGTACATCGAAGAGCCGAAAGGCCCGAACACGTTCGAGCCCGCCACCGCCGAACTCGCAAGCGGGTTTCGCCCCGGCGACATCATGCGGCTGATCCTGCTGGACGGCATTCCGTCGTGGGCGAGCCCGAACGGCCAGGACACGCACAGCTACGCGCCCGTCTCCGAAGCAGCATTGCACGACTATATGACGCGCGTGGGTACCGACTCGGCACGCGTGCGTGCGAAGATTTTTCCGCGCCAGTCGCGCAACTATTACCAGGTCACGTGGGAACCCGATCCGGACGGCGGCCTGCCCTGGCGCGATACCGACGCCCATTTCGTCGATCTCTATCGATCGGTCTGGGAGGGCATTCATGCCACCGATCCCAACGCGGTCGTGATGGGACTCACCTATTCAGGTGTGGGCGACAATACGAAGTGGCTCAAACATTTCGCACAACTAGGCATTACGCACTATCTCGACGGCGTGACCATTCACGGCTATTACGACTTCGGCACGAGCCCCTCGCACCCTCCCGAGCGGCTCGTCAATGCGCCGGGCAATACGCCCGGGCTGCCCGAAGCCATGCGCGATCTGCGCGCGACGATGCGCGACCTGCTCAAACCCGGCGCGCCCTTGTTCGTGACGGAGACCGGCATCAGCTACGACATCGGCAGCGCCTACGGTCCGCACTATCCCGATGCGCAAACGCTCTACGCACAGGGCGCGGTCGTGGCGCGCACGCATCTGATCCTGCTCGGCGAGGGTGCCAACGTCACATTCGTCTTCTATGGCGCGGACATGCCGGAGACCACGCCGGGCTATGGTCTCTTCTTCGAACTCGACCATCCGCAGGGGGCGTATGGGTCGTCGAACATCAGCCCGAAGCCGGCCGCGCTCGCGGTCGCGGCCATGACACGCCTGATCGATGGGACAGCTACGCTCGGCCCGCTGCGCGGCACGCCGCCAGGGGTCTACGCGTATGCATTCGCGCGGCCCGACGGCAAGGTCATCACCGCGCTATGGAGCCACGACAACGCGCACTGGAGCGCGAAGACCGGCTTCGACGCCACGCGCGCCACAAGCTGGACGCTGCCCGTGGACGCTCGCGGCCGCTCGGGCGAGGTCAGCGTGTTCGACATGATGGGCAACGAGACCCAAACGGCCTACAAGGACGGGTCGCTGCCGCTCAACCTGACAGAATCGCCAGTTTATGTCGTCTCGGGCAACGCGGCCGTCATCAAGGCCAACGCCATCACGCCGGCAGGCTACGTCGCGCCGTAAGACCTCTTCGGCTCGCGCCGTCCCCTCGCAGCGTCGCCCCGAGGCCCCATCACTATAGGCTCCCACCGCCGCCATGCCCCATCGCAGCGCACATCTTGGCCCATGACAGCGAGACTTAGGCGGCTCAGGACAGTGCGGTGCAATATCGCACGGCCTAGACTGCACATGAACGCGCAAGCTGCTTCGTGCGCCGTTTTTCGCGTACACCGCGTGCGTCGTGTGATTCGCGTCCGCGCCGCGGGCCACCTTTTCTCCCTGCCACGAACGGGCCCGCCCATGCTGTCGCCCACGGAATTTCTCGACGTCGTGCGGCTCGCGCCACTCGTCGCGATCGACCTGATCGTCGAGGACGCCGATGGCCGCGTGCTGGTCGGCCGGCGGCGCAACCGGCCCGCGCGCGGCAGCTGGTTCGTGCCGGGCGGGCGCATTCTCAAGGACGAGCGTCTGGACAGCGCGTTCACCCGCATCGTCGAAACCGAGCTCGGCATCGCCGCCGTGCAGCGGACGGCGGCGCGCTTTTGCGGCGTGTACGAGCACCTGTATCCCGACAACTTCGCCGCCGAGAACGGCATCGGCACGCACTATGTCGTGCTGGCCTACGCCTTGACGCTGGACAGCACCGTGCCGGTGGGCCGCTTCGACCAGCATTCCCAATATGCATGGCTCGCACCGGAAGAGCTGCTCGCGCGCGACGACGTGCATGAGAACGCGAAGAACTACTTCCGCTAGCGCGATGACCGTTCGGCAGCGCGCATATCGAGCCAATCTGCCAACTTCTCGGCATTTTCCGACTGAGCCGCCTGCCGCTCGCAACGTGCGGCCTATGATGAAGCGCACAGGCGAGATACGTGCGTATGCCCTGGACCTCATGGCGAACGTCACGGACTCCTGCAAATCCATTCCTGCGCGAGGAACCGGCCATGCACATCGATAGGGTGGTCTGCCGGCAAGCTGCCTTCCTGCCGCGCGGCGTTCACTTCAAGTTCGGACCCGTGGCCAAGCGCATCGGCATTCTGGTTTTCGACGGCTTCCCGATCGGGGATGTGAGCCTGCTTGCCGACGTGTTTCGTCTCGCCAACGACGCCAGCATTGGCGCACCGCCCCCCTACTCGGTCGCGATGCTTTCCGAAGCGGGCGGCAGCGTGAGCAGCAGCTGCGCGCTGCGCATCTGGACAGAAAGCCTTTACGGGCCGTTGCGCAGCGGCTTCGATACCCTTTTCATCGCCGGCGGCCCCGGCGCCAGCGACGCCCGCGACAACGCGCGGCTCATCGCGCGCCTGCAGACGCTCGCACCGAAGGTGCGGGTGATCCGCGCGCTGGGCGAAGGGCGCGCGCTGCTCGTCGCCGCGGACGTGTCGTTCCTGCGCATGGGCCTGAACACCGCCGCCTCGGCGCAGCGTCTGCGCCGTGCGCTCGAAGCGCGTCACGCGAGCGCTTCCGTGGTCGCGCCGCCCGAGGCGCTCGTCGCGGCGCTCAAGGTCGTCAAGCGCAATCACGGAGACGCGCTGGCCCAGCGCGTCTCCGAAGGCTCGATGCCGGGCGCGTGGCGACGCCTCGGCCCGATGCTCGACGACGGCGAGGCGGACAGCGCCAATGGCAAGATCGGCCTCGCCGCGCACTGGCTGCGCGAGAACTACCACCAGCCGGTCTCGGTAGCGGATGCGGCACGGGTCGCGCAGATGAGCATGCGAAACTTCCTGCGCCACTTCAAGATGCATACGGGCCTCACGCCCTCCGAGTACCTGCTGCGCGCGCGGCTCGACGCGAGCTGCCTGCTGCTCGCGCAGACCAACCTGCCGATCAGCGAGATCGCGCAACGCTGCGGCGTGCCGCGCGGCGAGCGGCTCGCGCGCATCTTCCGGCGCCGGCTGTCGATATCGCCATCGGGCTATCGTGCCGTGAACCGGCGCGGGCCGGGCGAGTAAGGACTCGTCTGCGCCGAAGCGGCACGCGCGGCGAGGCACGTACGCGTTGGTCCCGCGTGAGTTACAGCATGCCGGAGCCGAAGATCTCCGTGTGAATCCGCGCTTCGTCGACGCCGCGCGCGAGCAACGCGTCGCGCTGTTCGCGCATGAATGCAACCGGACCGCAGAGGTAGTAATCGGCGTCGGGCAGCAACACGGCCTCTTCGATGCGGCCGATGTCGATACGGCCTTCGAAGTCGTAGTCGATGCCGGCGCGATCGCTCGCGTCCACGCGCTCGTAGAACACCGCGTGCTTCAGGTTCGGATGCTCGGCAGCGGTGCGGCGCAGCCAGTCGCGGAAGGCATGCACGCGCGCGTCGCGGCACGCATGGACGAAGGTCACGGCGCGTTCGCTGCGCGCCGCCAGCAGCGTGGCAAGCATCGACACCATCGGCGTAATGCCCACGCCGCCGCTCATCAGCACGACCGGTGTGGTCTTGCCGCGATCGAGCGTGAACTCGCCCATCGGCGCGCTCACGTGAACGATCGCCCCTTCTTCGACGCCATCGTGCATCAGGTTCGAGACGTGGCCCGGCTGCACCTCGTCACGGCCCGTTTCGCGCTTGACCGAGATGCGCAGCCAGCGGCCATGTGGTGCATCCGAGAGACTGTACTGACGCGGTTGATCGACGCCGAGACGCTCGACGAAACGCGTGACGCTCACATATTGCCCCGGCTCAAAGCCGCCCGCCGGGGCGCCGTCGGCGGGTGCAAGATAGAACGAAGTGATTTCGGCGCTCTCCACCTGCTTGCGGATCACCTTGAAGGGCCGCAGGCCGCTCCACGGCGCAGCGTCATACAGCTTCGCTTCCGCACCGATCAGGATCTGCGCAAGCTGCCCGTAGGCGACGGTCCAGGCGTCGAGCGTGGGCTGATCGACCGCGTCGCCCAGCACATCGACGACCGCGCCCAGCAGATGGCGCCCCACGATCGGATAGTGCTCGGGACGGATATTGAGGCTCGCGTGCTTGTGCGCGATGTGCGCGACCGCATCGCCCAGCACGCCCAGATTGTCGATGTTCGCCGCGTAGGCATAGACGGCGCGCGCCAGCGTTTCGGGCTGGCTGCCGCTTTGCTGATGCGTCTGGTTGAAGAGGTTCTTGAGTTCCGGGTGCGCATTGAACATGCGCTTGTAAAAGTGCGTCGTGATGGTGGCGCCATGTTCGGCGAACACGGGGGCCGTGGCCTTGACGAGGGCCATCTGTTGGGGAGTCAGCGCAGTCATTCGGGTTCTCCGGCTTAAAGATGCACAAACAATACATCTTTGAGCCGGAGAACCTGCCCAGGCATTTTGTCGCACCGGGTGGGACGGTATTCTGGCCCCTGGTGCGGGCTGCCACGTCGGCGCCGCCGGGCCGGTGCTTGCATGGGCCTCGTGCGGGGGATTCGGGGCACTTCCTTCGTCACCGGCGCGCGGTCAGGGCTCCTTTACTGCGCCTTTGCCCCGCGCTCGTGCCGCCAGTACACGTCGTCGCCGCCGTTCGCCCGGTTGAGGACGCGGGCAAGCACGAACAGCAGATCCGACAGGCGATTCACGTAGCGCCTCGGCGTTTCGGCCAGCGCCTCGCCGGGCGCCACCGACGCCCCCAGCGCCACCACGGCACGTTCCGCGCGCCGGCAGACGGTACGGCACACGTGCGCGAGCGCGGCCGCGCGCGAGCCGCCCGGCAGGATGAACTCCTTGAGCGGCGGCAGTGTTGCGTTGTAGTGGGCCAGCCAGTCGTCGAGCTGGGCCAGATGGGCATCGGTCATGACCGTCTGCCCCGGCATGCACAGCTCGCCGCCCAGATCGAAGAGGTCGTGCTGAATGGCCGTGAGCGCCGCGCGCACGTCGTCGGGCAAAGTCTCGCAAAGCAGCACGCCGATCTGGGAATTCAGCTCGTCCACGTCGCCGATGGCCGCAATGCGCAAACCGTCCTTGCGCACGCGGCTGCCGTCGCCAAGACCGGTCGTGCCGTCGTCGCCCGTGCGCGTGACGATTCTGCTCAGCCGATTGCCCATGATGTGTCCTCCTGAAGCGGGTCTGTCGCGCACCAGCGGCGCGTGCGCCTCATTATAGGTTTGATGCAACGCAGCAAAACCGGGCAAAAAAGTTACGCAGGCAGCGCAGGCGCGGCCCAGGTGCGGCTTCCCCGGGGCCGCGCGCCCCGCTGCCATCCTTCAGCGTAAAATGGGCCGCACAGCACGACATGCCTACATGAAGGAGACCCCGCGTGAATCACCCCGCGCCGCCGACTGTCACCCGCCGCCCGTTTCCCCCGGAACTCCTCGACCATCTGGAGCGCGCGTTCGGCGAGCGCGTCTCCACCTCCGAAGCCGTGCGCGCCCATCATGGCCGCGACGAGTCGCGCTTCGATCCGCAATTGCCCGACGCCGTCGTCTACGCGCAGAGCGCCGCCGAGGTCCAGGCCATCGTGAAGCTGTGCGCGCAATATGGCGTACCCATCATTCCCTATGGCAATGGGTCGTCGCTCGAAGGCCACCTGCTGGCCGTGCAGGGCGGCGTCTCGATCGATCTTTCGCAGATGAACCGCGTGCTCTCGATCAACGCCGAGGACCTCACCGCCACCGTCGAGCCCGGCATCTCGCGCAAGGCGCTCAACGAGGCGCTGCGCGACACCGGCCTCTTCTTCCCGATCGATCCGGGTGCGGATGCAAGCATCGGCGGCATGTCCGCAACGCGCGCTTCGGGCACCAACGCCGTGCGCTACGGCACCATGCGCGAGAACGTGCTCGGCCTCACCGCGGTACTGGCCGACGGCCGCGTCATCAAGACCGGCACGCGTGCGCGCAAGTCTTCGGCGGGCTATGACCTCACGCGGCTCTTCGTGGGCTCCGAGGGAACGCTCGGCGTGATCACCGAGATCACCGTGCGCCTCTATCCCCAGCCGGAAGCGGTCTCGGCCGCCGTCTGCACGTTTCATTCGATGGCCGAAGCCGTGCGGACCGTGATCGAGACGATCCAGATGGGCGTGCCGATCGCACGCGTGGAATTCATCGATTCGCTCGCCGTGCGCGCGATCAACCGCCATTCGAACCTCACGCTGCGCGAAGCGCCCACGCTCTTCTTCGAGTTCCACGGCACCGAAGCGGGTGTGCAGGAACAGGCGCAGCTCGTGCAGGAACTCGCCGCGCAAAACGGCGGCGAAGGCTTCGAATGGGCGACGCGCCCCGAAGACCGTAGCCGCCTGTGGAACGCGCGCCACAACGCGTATTTCGCCATGCTGCAGTTGAGGCCCGGCTGCCGGGCGGTGACGACGGACGTCTGCGTGCCCATTTCGCGCCTCGCCGAGTGCGTGGTCGAAACGGAAGCGGATCTCAAGGCGTCGCCCTTGCCCTGCCCGATCGTCGGGCACGTGGGCGACGGCAATTTCCACGTGGCCATGCTGATCGACGCGGGCAAGCCCGAGGAGATCGAAGAAGCGGAGCGCCTGAACCGCCGCATCGTCGAACGCGCGCTGGCCATGGACGGCACCTGCACGGGCGAGCATGGCGTGGGGCTGCACAAGATGGACTTCCTCGTGGAAGAACACGGCGCCGATACCGTCGATACGATGCGCGCGATCAAGCACGCCCTCGATCCGCACAACCTCATGAATCCGGGCAAGATCTTTTCGTGGGCGGCATGAGCGTATTGCCGGGACGTGATACACGCGGCGCACGCGCGCCGGCCGCCAACCCGGCGGCCTGAAGCGCGCCGCCCGCCCACACCGACGCAGTATCCCAACCAGCGCAGACGAGCGGGAGGACACATGAACGCACCGGCCGAGATGTCGCCGGAAGTGCTTGCGCAGCGCCAGCGCGAAGTGGTGCAGGCCTTGATGGCGGTACTGCCTGCGCACTGCCTGCTGCATCGGGAAGAAGATACTGTCGCCTACGAGTGCGACGGCCTCGCCGCTTACCGGCGCCTGCCGCTCGCGGTCGCGCTGCCCGAAACCGAATCGCAGGTCCAGCGCATCGTGCAGATCTGCCGCCGCCTCGACGTGCCGATCGTGCCGCGCGGCGCGGGCACGGGCCTCTCCGGCGGCGCCATGCCGATCCGGCACGGGATCGTGCTGTCGCTCGCCCGCTTTCGCCGCATTCTCGAAGTCGATCCCTACGCGCGCACTGCCACGGTTCAGCCAGGCGTGCGCAATCTCGCCGTATCCGAAGCGGCCGCGCCCTTTGGCCTCTACTACGCGCCCGACCCGTCCTCGCAGATCGCCTGCACGATCGGCGGCAATGTGTCCGAGAATTCGGGTGGCGTGCATTGCCTCAAGTACGGCCTCACCGTGCATAACGTCCTGCGCGTGCGCGCCGTGACAATGGACGGCGAGGTCGTCGAGTTCGGCTCGCTCGCGCCCGATACACCGGGCCTCGATCTGCTTGCCGTGATGATCGGCAGCGAAGGCATGTTCGCGATCGTGACCGAAGTCACCGTCAAGCTGATCCCGCGACCGCAGACCGCCCAGGTCATCATGGCGAGCTTCGACGACGTGGTGAAAGGCGGCGACGCCGTAGCGGGCATCATCGCGGCGGGCATCATTCCGGCCGGCCTCGAAATGATGGACAAGCCGGCGACGCAAGCCGTGGAAGAGTTCGTGAAGGCGGGCTACGACCTCGATGCCGCCGCCATCCTGCTGTGCGAGTCCGACGGCACGCCCGAGGAGGTGGCCGACGAGATCGCGCGCACGGTGCTCGTGCTGCGCGAGCACGGTGCGACGCGCATCCAGATCTCGCGCACCGAGGAAGAGCGGCTGCGCTTCTGGTCCGGGCGCAAGAACGCATTTCCGGCCGCGGGCCGCATCTCGCCCGACTACTACTGCATGGACGGCACCGTGCCGCGCCGCAGCATCGGCCCCCTGCTCGCGCGCATTCACGAGATGGAGGCGCTTTACCGGCTGCGCTGCATCAACGTGTTCCACGCGGGCGACGGCAACATGCACCCGCTCATTCTCTTCAACGGCAACGATCTCGACGAATGGCACCGCGCCGAGGCCTTCGGCGCCGATATTCTCGAAACCTGCGTCGAGTTCGGCGGCACGGTGACGGGCGAGCACGGCGTGGGCATCGAGAAAATCAACTCGATGTGCGTGCAGTTCTCGCCGCAGGAGCGCGATGCGTTCCACGCGGTGAAACGCGCGTTCGACCCCTCCGGCCTCCTCAACCCCGACAAGGGCATCCCCACCCGGGCCCGCTGCGCCGAGTACGGCAAGATGCACGTGCGCGGCAACCTGCTGCCCCACCCCGAGCTGCCGCGCTTCTGATCGCTTCTGGATGCTTCCGGGCTTTATCGGCGCGCCCCGGCGAATCCTCCGCCCGGGGCGCGATACGGGTCCGCTCCGGGTTGCCAGCAAGGAGCCGGCCGGTACAATCGAGCGAACGACAACGACAATCAAGCCATGGAAGAGGACGATATCGTCGCCGTCTGGTCCGACCGCATACGCGCGGCGAGTGCCGACGGACGCCCATTGCGCCTGCGCGGCGGCGGCACGAAAGACTGGTATGGGCAAGCCCTCGAAGGCGAGATCCTCGACACCCGCGCGCACCGGGGCATCGTGGCCTACGACCCGGCCGAGCTCGTGATCACGGCGCGCGCCGGCACGCCGCTCCTCGAAATCGAGGCGGCGCTCGCCGCCCACGACCAGGTGCTGGCGTTCGAACCGCCGCATTTCGGCCCGCCGGCCACGCTCGGCGGCTGCATCGCCGCGGGCATTGCCGGGCCGCGCCGGGCATTCGCCGGCGCCGCGCGCGACTTCGTGCTGGGCGCCGCGATCATGAACGGACACGGCGAAGTGCTGCACTTCGGCGGCCAGGTGGTGAAAAACGTCGCCGGCTACGACGTGGCGCGCCTTCTCGCGGGATCGCTCGGTACGCTCGGGCTCATGCTCGAACTCTCGGTCAAGGTGCTTCCCGCGCCCCAGGCCGAAACGACGCTCAAATTCGACATGAACGGCACGGATGCCGTGCGCAAGCTCAATGAATGGGGCGGCCGGCCGTTGCCCATGACGGCGAGCGCGTGGCGCAACGGCACACTGGCCGTGCGCCTCGCGGGCGCGGAAGCGGCCGTGAAGTCCGCGCGCGCCTCGCTCGGCGGCGAAGTGGTGGACGCGGTGGAGGCCGAGCGCTTCTGGGCCGGCCTGCGCGAACAGACCGATCCGTTCTTTGCGGCCATCGCGCCCAACGCAGCGCTCTGGCGCCTCTCGCTGCCCTCGATCGCCGAGCCGTTGCAGTTGCCCGGCGCCCAGCTCATGGAATGGGGCGGCGCGCAGCGCTGGTGGATCACCGAAACCGATGCGCAAACCGTGCGCATTACGGCAAAACAAGCCGGCGGCCACGCAACGATATTCCGCACCGGCCGCGAGTACGACCGCAGCGCCGGCGTGTTCACGCCGCTGCCGGCGCCGCTCATGAAAATCCACCGCGGCCTGAAGGCCGCGTTCGACCCGGCCCGCATCTTCAATCGCGGCCGCTTGTATTCCGACTTCTGATCTCACCGGCACGCGGCAATGCAGACGAACCTCGCGGACTTCATCCGGAACACGGCAGACGGCGACGAAGCCGACGCGATCCTGCGCAAGTGCGTGCATTGCGGCTTCTGCACGGCCACCTGCCCGACTTACCAGTTGCTCGGCGACGAACTGGACGGCCCGCGCGGGCGCATCTACCTCATCAAACAGATGGTGGAAGGGGCGGCCGTAACGAAGAGCACGCTCACGCATCTGGACCGCTGCCTCACCTGCCGCAGTTGCGAAACGACCTGCCCCTCGGGCGTGCAATACGGGCGGCTTGTCGAGATCGGCCGCAAGCACGCGGAAGAAACGGTGTCGCGGCCGCTGCGCCAGAAGATCGTGCGGCGGCTGCTCGCAAGCGTCCTGCCGCGGCGCGCGCTGTTCTCGCCCGCCATGCGCATTGGCCAGCAGATCCGCCCGCTCCTGCCGCGCCGACTGCGCGACAAGGTGCCGGTACGCCAGCGCCCCCTCGCCTGGCCAACCGCACAACACGCGCGCAAGATGCTGATGCTCGCGGGCTGCGTGCAGCCTTCGATGATGCCCAACATCAACGTGGCGACGGCGCGCGTGCTCGATGCGCTCGGCGTCCAGACGGTAGTCGCGCCCGAGGCCGGCTGCTGCGGCGCGATTCGCCTGCACATGGGCTACGTGGACGAAGCGCTCGGCGACGTGCGCGCCAACATCGACGCCTGGTGGCCCTACGTCGAACAGGGCGTGGAGGCGATCGTGATGAACGCCTCGGGCTGCGGCGCAACGGTGAAGGAATATGCCCACCTGCTGCGCAACGATCCGGCCTATGCGGAAAAGGCGCAACGCATCGCGGCGCTCACGCGCGATCTCTCGGAAATCCTGCCCGCCTTCGAAGAGCAACTCGTGGCCGCCACGCGCCGGCGCGGCATCCATACCGTGGCGTGGCATCCGCCCTGCACGCTGCAGCACGGCCAGCAACTGCGCGGCGGCGTGGAAAAGATGCTGGGCGCGCTGGGCCTCGACGTGCGCCTGCCCGCGGACAGCCATCTGTGCTGCGGTTCGGCCGGCACTTATTCGATCACGCAGCCGCGCCTGTCCTACACGCTGCGCAACCAGAAGCTCGACCGCCTCAAGGCACTCGAGCCGCAACTGATCGTTTCCGCGAATATCGGCTGCATCGCGCACCTGCAAAGCGGCACGACGCTGCCGGTCACGCACTGGATCGAACTCGTGGAACATATGCTGGCCGCGAACTAGGCGCGCAGGAATCGAACACGAATCCAGCGTAGCGAAATGCGCCGCGCGCAAATAGCTGGCCGTTCGGCCTATGTTTCGCGCGAGGCGCAATCCGTATAATTGCCTTCGTTCCTTCTGGTTCGTTTTCCGTGTCCGCCGCTCCCATGACCGATCTCGCCCACAACCTCGAAGCCGTACGCCAGCGTATCGCCGCCGCCGCCCGCAGTGCCGGGCGCGAGCCGGACTCGGTCGCGCTGCTCGCGGTCTCGAAAACCTTTCCCGCAGAAAACGTGCGGGCGGCGCATGCCGCCGGCCAGCGCGCCTTCGGCGAAAACTACGTGCAGGAAGCGATCGAGAAGATCGAGGCGCTCGCCGACCTGCGCGCGAGCCTCGAATGGCATTTCATCGGGCCGCTGCAGTCGAACAAGACACGGCCCGTGGCAGAGCGCTTCGACTGGGTGCATTCGGTCGATCGCCTGAAGATCGCACAGCGTCTCTCGGAGCAACGGCCCGCGGGCATGGCGCCGCTCAATGTCTGCCTGCAGGTGAACGTGAGCGGCGAAGACACCAAGAGCGGCGTCGCGCCCGAGGAAGCCGCACAGATCGCGCGGGCGATCGCGGCCCTGCCCAATCTGCGGCTGCGCGGACTGATGTCGATCCCCGAACCGGAGGCCACGCTCGAAGCCCAGCGCGCGCCCCACCGGCAGTTGCGCGAACTCTTCGATACGCTGCGCGCCGGCGGGCTCGCGCTGGACACCTTGTCGATGGGCATGTCGGCCGACCTCGAAGCGGCCGTGCTCGAAGGCGCTACTCTCGTGCGTGTCGGCACCGCGATCTTCGGTGCGCGCGACTACGCGCACTGATTGCACCACCTGGATCGCACTGCCCGCACTCATTCGATAACCGGACTCTTTCCATCATCATGAAAATCGCCTTCATCGGCGGCGGCAACATGGCCGCTGCACTCATCGGCGGCCTGATCCGCAAAGGCGTGCCCGCCGCCAACCTGTACGCGGTCGATCCGAACGAAGACGTGCGCAAGCGCAACGCCGATCAGTTCGGAGTGCCTACGGGTGCGGCCGCCGATGCGGCGCTCGCGCAATACGACGCGGTGCTGCTCGCCGTCAAGCCGCAAATCGCCAAGGCCGTGGCCGAAGGGCTAGCGCCGCATCTCGCGCCGCATCAGGTCGTGATCAGCATCATGGCCGGCATTCGTATCGACGATCTCTCGCGCTGGCTGGGCGGCCACGCGCGCATCGTGCGCACCATGCCCAATACGCCCGCGCTGATCGGCATGGGGGCAACGGGGCTCGTCGCGAGCAGCGGCGTCGATGCCGCGGGGCGCCAGCTGGCGTCCGACGTGCTCGGCGCGGTAGGTCAGACGGTGTGGTTCGACGACGAAGCGAAGATCGACGCGGTCACCGGCATCTCGGGCAGCGGGCCGGCCTACGTGTTCTATTTCATCGAAGCGCTGGAAGAAGCCGCGCGCCAGCTCGGCATGGACGAAAAGCAGGGCCGCGCGCTTGCCATCGCCACGTTCACGGGCGCGGCGCAACTCGCGCTGCAATCGGACGAACCGCCTTCGGTGCTGCGCGAGCGCGTGACGTCCAAGGGCGGCACGACGGCGGCGGCGCTCGCATCGTTCGAGGCATCCGGCATCAAGGACGCTATCGTGCGCGGCGCACTAGCCGCAGACGAACGCGCGAAGGAAATGGGCGAGGAGTTCGGCAAGCAGTAGCGAGCCGGAGAAGCGGCCTGAGAAGCAGCCGGTGAAGCGGCCCGAGAAGCAGCCGGTGAAGCGGCGGATGCGGCGGCAGGTACGGCGGCATATGCGGCGCCCAATGAAACGGCCCGCGCCGCCTCACATCGCCGCAACAGCGTAGTGCGCGGCGATGCCGACGAACAGCGCGCCGCCCAGCCAGTTGTTGTGGCGAAACGCTGCGAAGCACGGCATCCGTTCGCGGTCCTTGATCAGCGTGTAGTGATACACGGCGCAGCCTGCTGCCGCCGCCCAGCCGATCCAGTAAAGCAATCCGAAGCCCAGCGCGACGCCAACCCATACGTAGATGCCCAGCGTGGCGGCGTAGCACACCATGATGGCGAGCACGTCGAAGCGGCCAAACGTCAGCGCGGAGGTGCGAATGCCGATCTTGATGTCGTCGTCGCGATCGACCATCGCGTATTCGGTGTCGTAGGCTACCGACCAGAACACGTTCGCGATCAGCATGATCCACGCGAGCGCCGGCACCTGGTCCTGCACAGCGGCGAAGGCCATCGGAATGCCGAAACCGAACGCAATGCCGAGGTAGGCCTGCGGAATGGCGAAAAAGCGCTTCGTGAACGGGTAGGACGCCGCCACGAACAACGCCACCACCGAAAGCTGCTTCGTGAGCGTGTTGAGCGGCAGGATCAGCAGGAAGGAAACGAGCGCCAGGCCGGCCGCGATCGCCACGGCCTCCCAGGCGCGAATGCGGCCCGAGGTGATGGGCCGCTCGGCCGTGCGCTTCACGTGGCGGTCGAAATCGCGGTCCGCGTAGTCGTTGATCGCGCAGCCCGCCGAGCGCATCAGCACGGTGCCCACGGTGAAGATCACGAGCAGCGAGAGCGACGGATGGCCGTTCGAGGCGATCCAGAGTGCGTTGAGCGTCGGCCACAGCAGCAGCAGGCTGCCGATCGGCTTGTCCATGCGGACGAGCCGCAAATAGAGCGGGAGTCGGGCGAACATGATCGTGGCGGGAAAAACGATGCCGCTATTGTAGGCCAGCGCGGCGACCCGGCGCCGCGTAGCCTTCAAACCCCGCTACAGCCATGCCGGGCTCCCGCCCAAACCCCGCCCGCTCAAGCCAGCATCGAGCGCAGCATCCAGGCCGTCTTCTCGTGCGTCTGCATGCGTTGCGTGAGCAGGTCGGCCGTCGGCTCGTCGTGGGCAGCTTCGGTTGCCGGGAAAATCGCCCGCGCAGTGCGCACCACGGCTTCCTGGCCTTCCACGAGCTGACGGATCATCTCTTCCGCCGCCGGCACGCCATCGGCCTCCGGAATCGACGAGAGCTTCGCGAACTCCTTGTAGCTGCCGGGCGCTGCCACGCCCAGCGCGCGAATGCGCTCGGCGATCGCGTCCACCGCCATCGCGAGTTCGGTGTATTGCGTCTCGAACATTAGATGGAGCGTATTGAACATCGGCCCCGTGACGTTCCAGTGGAAATTGTGGGTCTTCAGATACAGCGTGTAGGTGTCCGCGAGCAGGCGCGAGAGCCCTTCCGCGATCTTCTTGCGGTCCTTGTCGCTAATGCCGATATTCACGTGCTGCACGGTTGCTTTTTTGGCCATGACCACTCCTTGTTAGCGGTGAGACGCACCGTAGATGCCGCTGCATCGCCCGCACCTGCGGCGACCCGCGGGTCTTCGAATGTCCGTCAGTTTATCTTGAAAAACAGTCCAGATCCGTTCATCTGGCCCTGCCTGTCGGACATGGAAAACCTGCCGTGCGTTCCCGGCGTTCAGCCGCCGTGAAGTCGCACGATCGCTTCCAGGATCAGCACCGCGATGCCGCCCGCAGCGATGGCGAGACCGGCGCCCCGGCGCAGCGTGAACGTCGCGCGCGCGCGCGCCTTGTCCGCATCGTCCGCACTGGCCAGGCCTGCTGCGTGAAGCGTCATCGTCATTACCCGGGTCATGATCTCTCTCCTTGATTCGAACGGCGGCGGCGCCCTGAACCGGCCCCGCCGCCCTACCTGCTTCGTTGGATGAACGTTGCGCGGCAATACGCCGCACATGCCTTACTTCGCTTCGGCAAGCTCCGCGATTGCCGCAATCACGCCTTGTGCGTAGGCCGGATCGGCCCGGCGGAAATGCTCGATCTGACGCTGCACGATCTCCGGCGGCACCCCCGCGATGGCGCGCGCGACGTTCGCGAAAAGCCGCTCGCGCTGGCCCGCGTCGAACAGCCTGAAGAGCGCGCCCGGCTGGCTGTAGTAGTCGTCGTCTTCGCGGTGATCGTAGTGATCGACCGCACCCGCCGCGAGCGGCGGCTCGCCGGCCTGCGGGCGCTGCGCGAAGTCGCCGGTGCGGCTCGGCTCGTAGTTCACGGTGCCGCCCAGGTTGCCGTCGGTGCGCAATGCGCCGTCGCGGTGAAACGAGTGGAACGGGCAGCGCGGCGCATTCACCGGAATCTGGTGATGGTTCACGCCCAGGCGATAGCGCTGCGTGTCGCCGTACGAAAAGAGGCGTCCCTGCAACAGGCGATCCGGCGAAAAACCGATGCCCGGCACCACGTTGGCCGGCGTGAAGGCGGCCTGCTCGACGTCCGCGAAGTAGTTCTCCGGATTGCGGTCGAGTTCGATCGTGCCGACGTCGATCAGCGGGTAATCCTTGTGCGGCCACACCTTCGTGATGTCGAACGGGTTGTACGGCACCTTCGCGGCGTCGGCTTCGGGCATCACCTGGATGCGGAAATGCCACTTCGGAAAGCTGCCGGTCTCGATCGACTCGTACAGATCGCGCTGCGCCGATTCGCGGTCCTGCGCCACCACCTGCGCCGCTTCGGCGTCGGTGTAGTTCTCCACGCCCTGTGCCGACTTGAAGTGGAACTTCACGTAGAAGCGCTCGTTGGCGGCGTTGACGAACGAGAACGTGTGCGAGCCGAAGCCGTGCTGCTGACGATAGTTCTTCGGAATCCCGCGGTCGCTCATGAGAATCGTGACCTGATGCAGCGACTCGGGATGACGCGACCAGAAGTCCCACGCGGCCACGTTGTTGCGCAGGTTCGTGCGCGGATCGCGTTTTTGCGTGTGGATGAAGTCCGGGAACTTGAGCGGATCGCGGATGAAAAACACGGGCGTGTTGTTGCCCACCAAGTCCCAGTTGCCCTCTTCCGTATAGAACTTGATCGAGAAGCCGCGCACGTCGCGCTCGGCGTCGGCCGCGCCGCGCTCGCCCGCCACCGTCGAAAAGCGCATGAAGAGCGGCGTTTCTTTGCCCACTTCCGAAAACACGCGGGCCTTCGTGTAGCGCGAGATGTCGTGCGTCACCGTGAGCTTGCCGAATGCGCCCGAGCCCTTGGCATGCACGCGGCGCTCCGGGATCACTTCGCGGTCGAAGTGCGCGAGCTTTTCGATGAGCCACACGTCCTGGAGCATGACGGGGCCGCGCGGACCAGCCGTCAGCGAGTTCTGGTTATCGACGACGGGGGCGCCTGAGGCCGTGGTGAGGGTACGTTCGGACATGCTGGATTCCTTGTTTCTGTGATCGGTGGCAGCGAATCGGGGGCGTCGGCGGTGCGTCAGGCCGAAAGCGCGCGATCGACGAGCAGCGAAAAGGCCACCGTGCGCAGGCCGGCGAAAGCGAGAGGCGCGGAGGAGACCGGCTGGGCCACAGCAGAAGGAACGTAGGGGACGTTCGGAACGTTGGTTTGCATCGCTTCCTCCAGATGAACACGTTAGGTGTCGGTAGAAGCGACTTTATCAATGACTATCGATAACTAGAATTTGATTTATTTTATGTATCGAATAGATTTTGACTCTCAGGGTCGGACTCGAAAATCCAGCCATGGTCGATCAGGAAAGAGGCAAGGCGGCCGGCGCCGGTCGGAAACCGGCGCCGGCCTTGGGGCAAGCGTGTGTCAGGCCGCCTCGGCGGGCGCCTCGATCTTTCTCACGCCCGGCAGTTCGCAGGCGTGGATGGCGTCGACAATCGCCTCGATTGCCGGCATGCGCGTGAAGCTCTTGCGCCAGGCCAGCACGACGCGGCGGTCGGGCACCGGTTCGTCGAACGGCACGTACGAGAGCAGCCCCGAATCGGCGCCGCCCGCATGCGGCTTCACCTCGCTCACCGACATGCGCGGCAGCACGGTAATGCCCACGCCGCTCGCGACCATATGGCGGATGGTCTCCAGCGACGAACCTTCGAAGGTCTTCTGGATGCCGTCCGCGTTCTGCGAGAAGCGCATGAGTTCGGGGCACACGCCCAGCACGTGGTCGCGGAAGCAGTGGCCGCTGCCGAGCAGCAGCATGGTTTCCTGCTTGAGATCGTCCGGGTCGATCTTCTCGCGCTGCTCCCACGCGTGGCCCGAGGGCAGCGCCACCACGAAGGGTTCGTCGTAGAGCGGGCGCAGCGTGAGGCCGGTTTCGGGGAAGGGCAGCGCCATGATCGCCACGTCGATCTCGCCCTGCTTGAGCAGTTCGATCAGCTTGAGCGTGTAGTTCTCCTGCAGCATGAGCGGCATCTGCGGAACGCGCTTGATCATCTGCTTGACGAGCGTAGGCAGCAGGTACGGCCCGATCGTGTAGATCACGCCAAGGCGCAGGGGGCCGACGAGCGGGTCCTTGCCCTGCTTGGCGATTTCCTTGATGGCAAGGGTCTGCTCGAGCACGCGCTGCGCCTGGGTGACGATCTGCTCGCCGATGGGCGTCACGCTCACTTCGCTCGTGCCGCGCTCGAAAATCTGCACGTTCAGTTCGTCTTCGAGCTTCTTGATGGCCACCGAGAGGGTCGGCTGGCTCACGAAACAGGCTTCCGCGGCCCGTCCGAAGTGGCGCTCGCGGGCAACCGCGACAATGTATTTCAGTTCTGTGAGCGTCATTTCTTTAGGGACCAATCAGAAAAGGTGAATCAATAGTTTGTACTTATACACCTATGGCGGCGATTCGCCAATATTCAACGCCCATATTCGGGCGGGAACAGTGAATGGCTCAGACGATTGCCGCGCGCGCAGGTTCCCGCCTTTCGCTCACGCCTTCAGATACTGCTCGCGCGCGCCCAGCCAGCGGTTCAGGTGCTGCGTGACGACGTGCGGCCACTCGTGCAGCAGGCGCTCGGCCGCACTGCGCGCCGGTTCGATCAGCCAGCCGTCGGTTTCGAGGTTGGCAAAGCGCAGCATCGCGGCGCCCGACTGGCGCGCGCCGAGGAATTCGCCGGGGCCGCGGATCTCGAGGTCGCGGCGCGCGATCTCGAAGCCGTCCGTGGTCTCGCGCATGGTTTGCAGACGCGCGCGGCCGGTGAGCGAGAGCGGCCCGCTGTAAAGCAGCACGCACACCGAAGCCGCGCTGCCCCGCCCCACGCGGCCGCGCAACTGGTGAAGCTGCGCGAGGCCGAAGCGCTCGGCGTGCTCGATCACCATCAGCGAGGCATTGGGCACGTCCACGCCCACTTCGATCACCGTCGTCGCCACCAGCAACTGCACTTCGTTGCGCGAGAAGGCGTCCATGACGGCGGCCTTCTCCGTCGATGCAAGCCGGCCGTGCACGAGGCCCACGCTCAGTTCCGGCAGCGCGGCGACGAGCGTTTCATAGGTCTCGACGGCCGTCTGCAACTGCAGCGTCTCGCTCTCCTCGATCAGCGGACACACCCAGTACACCTGGCGCCCCGTGAGCGCCGCCGCGCGCACGCGGGCGATCACCTCTTCGCGGCGCGCGTCGGACACGAGCTTCGTGAGGATCGGCGTGCGGCCGGGCGGCAACTCGTCGATGGTGGAAACGTCGAGGTCCGCGTAATAGGTCATTGCGAGCGTGCGCGGGATGGGCGTCGCCGACATCATCAACTGGTGCGGCTGGAACTCGCGCGCGCCATGTTCGGCCGATTTCGCGTTCTGCGCCTTCGCGCGCAGCGCGAGCCGCTGCTCGACGCCGAAGCGGTGCTGCTCGTCCACGATCACGAGGCCGAGGCGCGCGAATTCGACGGCGTCCTGAATGATCGCGTGGGTGCCGATCACGAGCTGCGCCGTGCCGAGCGCGGCCGCTTCGATAGCCGCGCGCTTTTCCTTCGCCTTGAGGCTCCCCGCGAGCCACGCCACCTGCACGCCGAGCGGTTCGAGCCAGCCGCGCAGCTTGCGCGCGTGCTGCTCGGCGAGGATTTCGGTGGGCGCCATGAGCGCGGCCTGGTAGCCGGCGTCGATGGCCTGCGCGGCGGCGAGCGCCGCCACCACGGTCTTGCCGCTGCCCACGTCGCCCTGCAGGAGCCGCTGCATCGGATGCGGCAGTTCGAGCTCGCGCGCGATCTCGGCCACGACGCGCTGCTGCGCGTTCGTGAGCTGGAACGGCAGCGAAGCGCGCAGCCGCTCGACGAGCGGGGCAGCGGGGCAGGTGGTTGCAGCGGTTGCATCGGTGGCAGCGGTGGTGCCCGATGCACCCTCGGCACCGGCCAACGCCGTCGCGCGCAAGGGCATGGCCGGCGCGGCGCGCGTGCGGCGCTCCGCATGCGCACGCTTGAGCGAAAGCTGCTGCGCGAGCAGTTCTTCGAACTTGATGCGCGTCCACGCGGGAGCCGTGCCGTCCATGAGCCCGGTTTCGTCGGCGCCGATGGGCGGGTGATGCAGCGTCTTCACCGACTCCATGAGCGGCGGCAGCCCGAGCGGTTCGAGGAACTCGCGGGCGATGGCCTCGGGCAGCAGATCGGGCAGCGACGCGCGGGAGAGCGCGTTGTCGATCGCCTTGCGCAGATACGCCTGGGTCACGCCGGCCGTGGACGGGTAGACCGGCGTGAGCGCCTGCGGCAGCGGCGTGTCGTCCTCGACCACGCGCACCGCCGGGTGCACCATCTCCATGCCGAAAAAGCCGCCGCGCACGTCGCCGCGCACGCGCAGGCGCTTGCCCGGCGCCATCTGCGCGACCTGCGAGCCGTAGAAGTTCAGGAAGCGCAGGATCAGCTCGTCGCCATGGTCGTCGCGCAGCTTCACCAGCAACTGGCGGCGCGGGCGGTAGGCGATTTCGTTGTCGAACACCACGCCTTCGGTTTGCGCGATGCCGCCGGGCAAGAGTTCGCCGATGGGCGTGAGCGTAGTCTCGTCCTCGTAGCGCATCGGCAGATGCAGCACGAGGTCGATGTCGCGTGTGAGGCCGAGTTTGGCGAGCTTGTCGGCGGTTTTCGTGACGGCGGGCTTGTCCTTTTGCTGCTCTTTTTGCTTGCCCTTCTGTTTGCTCTTCTGTTTGCCCTTCTGCTTGCCCCCGGACGGCTCCAGCGCCGCCCCGGCACTGGCCGGCGCGGCCTCGCCCGCCGCTTCGCCCTCTTTCGCCCCCACCGCGCACGGCCCCCGCTTGCGCGCCGTTGCGCCCTGCTCCGCTTCGCGCACGGCGGCGCGCTCGCGCGGATCGTCGGGCGTTGCGGTTTCGGACTTCAAACGGGCGGCTGGGGGCATAGGCAGCTTCACAAGTACAATAACGGCTTTCCGGCGTGGCGCGGCATGCCATGGGCAAGCCGCCCGGCAGCGCCGCCGCACGGGCACCGCTTGCCGCTGCGGCGGGAGCCGTCCCGCCATCATAGCCGCGCAAGACCGCGGCGGCCATTCCGGCCCCCACGCCTTTCCGTTTTATCAGCCGCATGTTCAAGCTTTCCGATTTCGATTTCGACCTCCCCGCCGAGCTGATCGCGCAGACCGCGCTGCCCGAGCGCACCGCAAGCCGCCTGCTGGAAGTCGATACCGGCGCGCCGGGTGCGTTGCCGGGCCAACCGCCGCGCCTCATCGACCGCCGCTTCGCCGAGCTGCCCGGATGCATCGCCCCGGGCGACCTGCTCGTCTTCAACGACACCAAGGTGCTCAAGGCGCGCTTCTTCGGCCAGAAGGCGAGCGGCGGCAAGATCGAAGTGCTCGTCGAGCGCCTCACCGGCGCGCGCACGGCGCTCGCGCAGATCCGCGCGAGCAAGAGCCCCGCGCCGGGCACGGTGCTGCGCCTCGCCGACGCCTTCGACGTCACCGTGGGCGAGCGCGTGGAACCCTTCTACACGCTGCATTTCCCCGACGACTGCCTCACGCTCATCGAGCAGTTCGGCCGTCTGCCGCTGCCGCCCTACATCACGCACGACGCCGACGCGACCGACGAAACGCGCTACCAGACCGTGTTCGCGCAGAATCCCGGCGCGGTTGCCGCCCCCACGGCGGGCCTGCATTTCGACGATGCGCTGCTCGCGCAGCTCGACGCGATGGGCGTCGAACGCGCGACGCTCACGCTGCACGTCGGCGCGGGCACGTTCCAGCCGGTGCGCGTGGAGAACATCGACGAGCACAAGATGCACAGCGAGTGGTATCGACTGCCGCAGTCGCTCGTGGACAAGATCGCGGCCACGCGTGCGCGCGGCGGCCGCGTGATCGCGGTGGGCACGACCTCGATGCGCGCGCTCGAAGCGGCCGCGCGCGACGCGGAAAACGCGGGCCGCGCGCTCGCGGCCACCTCGGCGGAAACCGACATCTTCATCACGCCGGGCTACCGGTTCCGTGTGGTGGACCGGCTCGTAACGAACTTCCACCTGCCGAAATCGACGCTCTTGATGCTCGTTTCGGCCTTCGCGGGCATCGAGACGATCCGCGCGGCGTATCGTCATGCGATCGAAGCGCGCTACCGGTTCTTCAGCTACGGCGACGCCATGCTGCTCACCCGAACCGACGACGCCCTGAATCGCTGAAGCACTGACGCACCGGTGCGCGGCACGGCCTGCCGCGCACGCTTTCCCCGCCGCCGCGTGCCGAACGCGACGGCGTTTCATCATCTGCGCCGGACTTGTCGATCCGGAGTCGGCGCTTTAGCGCATACTCCGGTCCCATGCAAAGCACTTTCCGGTGGCACAGGAGTCCCCGCATGACCGACGGTCATCAAAGCAACGCACGCGCCGAACATGGCGCCTACCTGGGCGAGCGCCCGCAAAACGGCCTGAAATTCGAACTCCTCGGCACCGACGGCCTCGCCCGCCGCGGCCGCGTCACGCTGAACCACGGCGTGGTCGAAACGCCGATCTTCATGCCGGTGGGCACCTACGGCACGGTCAAGGCCACCCAGCCGCGCGAGCTCGAAGAAATGCACGCGCAGATCATCCTCGGCAACACCTTCCACCTCTGGCTGCGCCCGGGGCTGGAGACGATCGAGGCGCACGGCGGCCTGCACCGCTTCATGGGCTGGAACCGCCCCATCCTCACCGATTCGGGCGGCTTCCAGGTGTTCTCGCTCGGCGAGCTGCGCAAGATCGCCGAAGACGGCGTGCGCTTCGCCTCGCCCGTGAACGGCGACAAGCTGTTTCTCTCGCCCGAAGTGTCGATGCAGATCCAGAAGGTGCTGAATTCCGACATCGTCATGCAGTTCGACGAATGCACGCCCTATGCGACCAACGGCGTGCCGACCACCCACCAGGAAGCCGCCGATTCCATGCGCATGTCGATGCGCTGGGCAAAGCGCTCGATCGACGAGTTCCAGCGCCTCGGCAATCCGAATGCGCTGTTCGGCATCGTGCAGGGCGGCATGTTCGAGGACCTGCGCGACGAATCGCTCGCCGGCCTCGCGGCAATGCCGTTCCACGGCTTCGCCATCGGCGGCCTTTCGGTGGGCGAGCCCAAGGAAGACATGATGCGCGTGCTCGAACACATCGCGCCGAAGCTGCCCGCCGACAAACCGCACTACCTGATGGGCGTGGGCACGCCGGAGGATCTGGTGGCGGGCGTGGCTGCGGGCGTGGACATGTTCGACTGCGTGATGCCCACGCGCAACGCGCGCAACGGCTGGATCTTCACGCGCTTCGGCGACATCAAGATCCGCAACGCGACGCACCGCAACTCGCTGCGCCCGCTCGACGAGCAGTGCGGCTGCTACACCTGCCGCAACTTCACGCGCGGCTATCTGCACCACCTGCACCGCGTGGGCGAGATTCTCGGCGCGCAGCTCAACACGATCCACAACCTGCACTACTACCTGGAGCTCATGAGCGAGATCCGCACGGCGATCGAAACGAAGTCGTTCGCGGCGTTCCGCCAGCGCTTCCACGAGAACCGCGCGCGCGGGGTGGATTGAAGCCGCAGGCACCGGGCGGCGCAATAAAACTTACAATTTGCCTTCGATGACGGCGGCACGAGTACTGTCGGATGCGGCCGCAACCGCCCCGACGAACCCTTCGAGATCGAGCGCCGAACCTGGCAGCGCTACATTAAGAGCTTGATCGGAAAGCATATTTTGTGTCGCCGTCCCGACTGGCGCCGGTGGTAGAATAACCGGCTCGATTTTTGATCGTACCGATCGTATAAACGGAGAGACCAACGTGTCGTTCATTTCCAGTGCCTTCGCACAAGGTTCCGCAGCAGGCAGCGCAGAATCCAGCCTGATGCAATTTCTGCCGCTGATCCTGATGTTCGCAGTGCTGTACTTCATCATGATCCGTCCGCAGATGAAGCGTCAGAAGGAACACCGCAACATGCTCTCGGCCATGGCCAAGGGCGACGAAGTCATCACCAGCGGCGGCATCGTCGGCAAGATCACGAAGGTCGGCGAAGCGTATGTCGGCGTCGAAATCTCGGACGGCACCGAAATCACCGTGCAGAAGTCGTCGGTTTCGACGATCCTGCCGAAGGGCACGATCAAGTCGCTGTAAGCCCTCGCGAGCGCACCGAGAGGGCCGCCGCCAGCACCGGGCGGCCTCGCGCGCAGGGCTCCCGCTCCGCGCGCCCGTATCGAGAAGGCCATTCCCCTCCCCCGTTGGGCCAACCAATGAACCGTTATCCCCTCTGGAAATATGTCGTGATGGTCGTGGCGCTCGCCATCGGCCTCGTGTACACATTGCCCAATTTCTTCGGCGAAGCGCCCGCGGTCCAGGTGTTGAGCGGCAAGGCCACTGTCAGGCTCGACAGCGACACGCTCGCGCAGGTCGAAGCCGCGCTCGCCGCGAACAACATCAAGGCCGACGACGTCACGTTCGATAACTCGCAGATGAACGCGAACATCCGCGTGCGCGTTGCCGACGAAGACACCCAGCTGCGCCTGAAAGACGCGCTCACCAAAGCGCTCAATCCCGACCCGAGCGACCCCGCCTACGTGGTCGCGCTGAACCTGCAGAGCGCCTCGCCGAACTGGCTGACGGCCCTGCACGCGCTGCCGATGTACCTCGGTCTCGACCTGCGCGGCGGCGTGCACTTCCTGCTCCAGGTGGACATGAACGGCGCGCTCGACAAGAAGCTCGACTCCGACGCTTCGGACGCCCGCACGCTCCTGCGCGACAAGACCATCCGCGACGGCGGCGTGAACCGCGTCGATCAGTCGGTCGTGATCAATTTCGCCGATCCGGCGGTGGCCGCCGACGCGCAGAAGGCGCTCGCCACCGGCGTGAGCGAGCTCCAGTGGTCCACGCAGAATGCGCCCGAAGGCGGCGTGCAGCTCGTGGGCACCTTCACGCCGGCCGTGAAGAAGGCGGTTCAGGAAGCGGCGCTCAAGCAGAACATCCAGACGCTGCATAACCGCGTGAACGAACTGGGCGTGTCCGAGCCCGTGATCCAGCAGCAAGGCGACGACCGCATCGTGGTCGAACTGCCGGGCGTGCAGGACACGGCGAAGGCGAAGGACATCATCGGCCGCACGGCAACGCTCGAAGCGCGTCTTGCCGACCCGCTCGGCCTGCATCCGGACCCCGGCGCGCCGGTGCCGCCGGGCGACGAGCTCTTCACCCAGGGCAACCAGGCCCCGGTGTGGCTCAAGAAGCAGGTGATCTTCACGGGCGACCGCATTATCGACGCCTCGGCGGGCTTCGACGAGCATAACCGCCCGTCGGTCAACATCCGCCTCGATTCGGCGGGCGGCCGCTCGGTGCGCAGCGTCTCGCGCGACAACATCGGCAAGCCGATGGCGATGGTGCTGTTCGAGAAGGGCAAGGGCGAAGTGCTGACGGTGGCGACGATCCAGTCGGAACTGGGCGACCGCTTCCAGATCACCGGCCAGCCCACGCCGCAAGCCGCCGCCGACCTCGCGCTGCTGCTGCGCGCGGGCTCGCTCGCGGCCCCGATGGACATCATCGAGGAACGCACGGTCGGACCGAGCCTCGGCGCGGAGAACATCAAGAAGGGCTTCGACTCGGTGATCTACGGCTTTGCCGCCATCGCCGTGTTCATGATCGCCTACTACATGCTGTTCGGCCTGATCTCGATGATCGGCCTGTCCGTGAACCTGCTGCTGCTCATCGCGGTGCTCTCGATGCTGCAGGCCACGCTCACGCTGCCCGGCATCGCGGCGATTGCGCTCGCGCTCGGTATGGCGATCGACGCGAACGTGCTGATCAACGAGCGCGTGCGCGAAGAACTGCGCCACGGCGCGCCGCCGCAACTGGCGATCCAGAACGGCTATGCGCACGCCTGGGCCACGATTCTCGACTCGAACGTGACCACGCTCATCGCCGGCCTCGCGCTGCTCGCGTTCGGCTCGGGCCCGGTGCGCGGCTTCGCGATCGTGCACTGCATCGGCATTCTCACCTCGATGTTCTCGGCCGTGTTCTTCTCGCGCGGCCTCGTGAACCTCTGGTACGGCGGCAAGAAGAAGCTCAAGTCGCTGGCGGTGGGCCAGGTGTGGCGTCCGGAGCCGGAACTCGCGGGCGCGGGCGGCACGGCCGCGCTCGAAAACGACGACGCCCGCACCGACACGGGCCGCGCCCTCGCCGGCAATGCCGCGAAGCCGCGCGAAAAGGCTCAGGCCGCGGCGCAAAACGCCAAGGGTGCGGCGCGCGCGAAGCCTGTCGTGCGCCGCAGAAACGGTCCCGGCAACCCGGGTTCGTCCCGCTGATACGGAGTCAAGATCATGGAATTTTTCCGCATCCGCAAGGACATCCCGTTCATGAAGCGCGCGTTGATCTTCAACGCGATCTCGTTCATAACCTTCATCGCGGCGGTGTTCTTCCTCGTGCACCGCGGCCTGCACCTGTCGATCGAGTTCACGGGCGGCACGGTGATCGAAGTGCAGTATCCGCATGCGCTCGACCTCCAGCCGGTGCGCGACTCGCTCGGCAAGATCGGCTACGGCGACGCCCAGGTGCAGAACTTCGGCACCTCGCGCGACGTGCTGATCCGCCTGCCGATCAAGCAGGGCCTGAGCTCCGCGCAGCAGAGCGACCAGGTCATGGCCACGCTCAAGCAAGACAACCCGCAGGTGCAGTTGCAGCGCGTGGAGTTCGTCGGCCCGCAGGTGGGCAAGGAACTCGCCACCGACGGCCTGCTCGCGCTCGCGTGCGTGGTGGCGGGCATCGTCATCTACCTGTCGTTCCGCTTCGAGTGGAAGTACGCCGTGGCCGGCGTGATCGCCAACCTGCACGACGTGGTGATCATTCTCGGCTTCTTCGCGTTCTTCCAGTGGGAGTTCTCGCTCTCCGTGCTCGCGGCGGTGCTCGCGGTGCTCGGCTATTCGGTGAACGAATCGGTCGTGATCTTCGACCGGATCCGCGAAACCTTCCGGCGCGAGCGCAAGATGACCGTGACGGAAGTGATCAACCACGCCATCACCAGCACGATGTCGCGAACCATCATTACCCACGGCTGTACGGAAATGATGGTGCTCTCGATGTTCTTCCTCGGCGGCCCGACCCTGCACTACTTCGCGCTTGCGCTGACGGTGGGTATCCTGTTCGGCATCTACTCGTCGGTGTTCGTCGCGGCGGCGCTGGCCATGTGGCTCGGCGTGAAGCGCGAGGACCTCATGAAAGAGAAGAAGGACAAGTACGATCCGAACGATCCGAACGCCGGGGCGCAGGTTTAAGCGCGCCCTCGCCTGCTTCGGAACGCTTCGGGAAGCAGTACGCAAAGCCGGTTCTCGCGAACCGGCTTTTTTTGTGCCCGCTCGAAGGCAGGCGCCGGCCGCCGCCATTCGTCGCGCCCGGGCCGGCCTTTGGTAACATGGCGCACGGCCGCTGCGAACCCAGGTCGCAGGCGGCGGCGTTGCCCGTTCCCGTTCACGTCGTTTTGCGTCATCTGCCCGCATGGCCCAGGACCCACTGATCGCGTGTCACGAATGCGACGCGCTCTACCGCAAGCCCCAGTTGCTCGGCCGGCAAACCGCCCGCTGCTCGCGCTGCGGCGCGACCCTGTACAGCAGCGGGTCGGCGCAGATCGACCGCATCTGCGCGATGACCGTCGCCGCCCTCATCACCTTCATCATCGCCCAGTCGTTCCCGATCATCGAGCTGGATGCAAACGGCATCACCTCGGAGTCGAGCCTGTTCGGCGCGCTCGTGATCCTGTGGGGCGAGAACATGGAGATCGTCGCCGTCATGGTGTTCTGCGCGACGATCCTCTTTCCGCTCACCGAGCTCGTCGCCCTGCTTTACGTCCTGCTGCCGATCCGGCGCGGCGTCATCCCGCCGGGCTTCAACCAGGTGCTGCGCGCCATCGAGTTCGTCCGGCCTTGGGGCATGCTCGAAGTGTTCATGCTCGGCGTGCTCATCACCGTCGTGAAGATGGTGAGCCTCGCGCGCGTGATTCCCGAAACGGCGCTCTTCGCGTTCGGCGCGCTCACGCTCATGTTCACCGTGGTGCTGACGTTCGATTCCCGCACGCTCTGGGACATCGCCGACGCGCTGCGCGACCGCGAGGCCAGCCGGCGCGCGGGCACAGCGGGGACCACCGCGTCCGGCCGCAAGACATCCGATACGCCCGATGCATCCGATACGTCGGGTACGCCCGGCACCCCCGCCACGCCCGGCCCGCTCGGCGCCCCGGACATCCACGACCCCACCGCGCTCAGGCCGCCGCGCGGCAATCCGAAGCCCTCGGGTTCGTCCCCGCACTGAAGGCGCCCCCATGAAATACGTCACCGCAACCGAAGCCGGCCTCGTCTCGTGCCACGCCTGCGGGCACGTGCAGCCGCACGAGCGCGCGAACCCGCACCCGCGCTGCGGCCGCTGCCACGCCACGCTGCACGAGCGCCGCCCCGACAGCCTCACGCGCACGTGGGCGCTCCTCATCGCGGCGGCCCTCCTCTACATCCCGGCCAACCTGCTGCCCGTCATGCACACGGCCTCGCTCGTCGGCGACCAGGACGACACGATCATGAGCGGCATCGTGTACTTCTGGACCTCGGGTTCGTGGCCGCTCGCGATCATCGTGTTCATCGCGAGCATTCTCGTGCCGATGCTCAAGCTCATCGTCCTCGCGCTGCTCGCCTTCACGTCGGGCCGGCGCTCGACGTGGCGCCCCGTCGAGCGCACGAAGCTCTACCGGATCGTCGAATTCATCGGCCGCTGGTCGATGCTGGACATCTTCGTCGTGACGCTCACGGTGGCGCTGGTACGCTTCCAGTCGCTGGCCGTGATCACCGCGCGCCCGGGCGCCATCGCGTTCGGCTGCGTCGTGATCCTGACCATGATGGCGTCGATGCAGTTCGACCCGCGCCTCATCTGGGACCCCGTGGACGACGACAAACAGAACCCCACGCAGCACAATCAGGATCGCGCCCATGAATAACCCGAAAGGACCGACTCCGCCTTCCGCGGGCGGCCCGCTCCCGCCCGAGCTGCCCGAGCCGGAGATCGTCAGGCCGAAGCGCTGGCTGCCGTCGCTCGTCTGGATCGTGCCGCTCGTCGCGGCGCTGATCGGCATTGCGCTGGTGGTGAAGTCCGTGGTCGATCGCGGCCCCACGGTCACCATCAGCTTCGCGAACGCCGAGGGCCTCGAGCCGGGCAAGACCAAGGTGAAATACAAGGACGTCGATATCGGTTCGGTGCGCGCGATCAAGCTCTCGCCCAACCTCTCGCACGTGCTCGTCACCGTCGAGCTGACCAAGGACGCCGAAGCGTTTGCCGTGAAGGACAGCCGCTTCTGGGTGGTGCGCCCGCGCATAGGCGCAAGCGGCGTTTCGGGCCTCTCCACGCTGCTTTCCGGCTCCTATATCGGCGCCGACGCCGGCCGCTCGAAGGATTCGGCCACCGACTTCATCGGGCTCGAAGCGCCGCCCGCCGTCACGATCGACGAGAAGGGCCACCGCTACACCTTGCACAGCGACACGCTCGGCTCGCTCGACATCGGCACGCCGATCTTCTTCCGGCGCATCCAGGTGGGCCAGGTGACGGGCTACTCGCTCGACAAGGACGGCACCGGCGTGACCGTGCAGGTGTTCGTGAGCGCGCCGTACGACCAGTACGTGGGCACCAACACGCGCTGGTGGCACGCGAGCGGCGTGAACGTGCAGCTCGATTCGAGCGGCATCAAGGTCGATACCCAGTCGCTCGCCACCATCGTGGTAGGCGGCCTCGCGTTCCAGTCGCCCCCCGGCAAGCCGCTCGGCCCGCAGGCGCCCGAGAACGCCACCTTCAACCTCGCCGACAACGAAACCGACGCCATGCGCGAGCCGGACGGCGCGCCGGTGCGCGTGGTCATGTACTTCAACCAGTCGCTGCGCGGGCTGTCGGTGGGCGCGCCCGTGGACTTCCGCGGCATCGTGCTCGGTCAGGTCACGGACATCGGCATCGAGTACGACCCGAAGGAGCACAACTTCGCGATGCCCGTCACCGTGGACCTGTACCCGCTGCGCCTGTCGCGCCGCGCGCATGGCGAAGCGCCGGCGCCGTACACGCCGCAAAGCCGCGAGCTGCTGCGGCGCCTCGTGGACCGCGGGCTGCGCGGCCAGTTGCGCACGGGCAACCTGCTGACGGGCCAGCTCTACGTCGCGCTCGACATCTTCCCGAAGGCGCCTTCGGCCAAGGTGGATCTCGACCACGACCCGATCCAGCTGCCCACCATCCCGAACTCGCTGGAGGAACTGCAACTGCAGGTGGCCGACATCGCGAAGAAGCTCGACAAGATTCCGTTCGACCAGATCGGCACGAATCTGAACGATTCGCTGAAGAACGCCAACCAGCTCTTCACCCAGGTGAACGGCCAGTTGCTCCCGCAACTGCGCGGCACGCTCGACGAAGCGCAGAAGACCTTCGCCGCGGCGCAGTCCACGCTGCAGCAGGATTCGCCGCTGCAGTCGGACGTGCACGAGGCGATGCAGCAGCTTACCCGCACGCTGCAGTCGCTCAACTCGCTGTCCGACTATCTGGAACGCCACCCCGAGTCGCTGCTGCGCGGCAAATCAGGAGACAACCCATGACGTTCGACCGGCTCTTCACGCGGACTTCCGCTCTGGCAGCCGCTGCTGCGGCGGCGGCCGCGGCCGTGCTGGCCGGCTGCGCGTCGCCGCCCAGCCACTTCTACACGCTGAGCCCGGCCGACGACGCGGCGCGCGGCGCGCCCACCGTGGCGAGCGCGAACCCGGCCCTCCTGATCGAACTCGCGCCGATCGACGTGCCGCCGCAGGTGGCCAAGGCACAGTTCGTCGTGCAGACGGATGCGAGCCGCGTCGATGTGCTCGAGCAGCGGCGCTGGGCCTCGCTGCCCGGCGACGAGATCCGCCGCGCGCTCTCGGGCGACCTCACCCAGCAGCTCGGCACCATCGACGTGTATGGCTCGCCGCGGCCCGAGGGCGTGCCCGTGTACCGCGTGAGCGTGCGGGTTCAGCGCTTCGAGTCGTGGCCCGACTCGCATGCGCTCATCGATGCGGTCTGGAGCGTGCGTTCGCTCGCCTCGCAGCAGGTCATGACCTGCCGCAGCGTGCTCGACGAGAAGGTCGGCACCGGTTACGACGCGCTCGTCGAAGGACACCGGCACGCGGTCGAAGCGCTCTCGACGGCGATCGCAAGCGGCGTGCGTGCGCTCGCCGCGGCGCCGCAGCCCGTCATGACGCCGGGCAGCAAGACCGCCAGCCGTCCGAAGCCGATGCCTCCCGTCGCGTGCCCGGCGGCGGCGCCCGCCGAATCGGGCGCCGGCTGATTCCCGTGCCGGCCCGCCGCCCTTACAGGCCGGGCCGGCACCTCCGTTCTCCTTATGTTCCGTACCGTCAAGACCCTCTGGAAGAAATGGCGCGCCTCGCGCAGCGCCGGGCAGCAGCTCGACGCGCTGCTGGCCGTCGCCGATGCCGACGCCCCCTATGCCGAGCGCAGCGACTGGCTGATCGAACTCGCGCACTGGATTCACCGCGGCGGCAAGCTGGACGCCGCGCCTCCCGCCTCCGCCTCCGCTGGCTCCTCCTCCGGCCCGACCGCCGAGGCGCCGCGCCGCGGGCCGCCGGAACACGCGCGCGTGCGCTATCTGCTGCATGTGCTCGACCGCAATCCGGCCTGGAAGGCCAACGTCGGCGCGATGGTGCGCAAGCTGGTGCGCGAGGCCGACAGCATCTCGCTCCTCTGCGACGCGGGCATGCCCGTCCATTCGGGTCTCCTCGGCGCGCTCTCCGAGCGCATCCAGGCGCAGTTGATTCCGCCCGCGCCGAGCCGCCGCGACCTCGCGGCGCTCTTTACGCTGATGTTTCCGGCCGCCCACGACCCCGAATGGATCGCGACGCTGCCGCCGGACCTGCTGGGCCGCCTGAAGGACCTGATCGTCGAACCGGAGCGGCAAACCCTGGCCGGGGCGCCCGCCAGCGGCGAGACGCCTCCCGCCGCGGATGGCGAAGCCGAACCCGGCGCGCCGGTTGCCGCCGAACCCGGCCGCAGCGACCTTTCCGTGGATCTGCTGACGGCGCTGCACAACCTCACCTGCCAGATCAGCTCCACGGGCCTTTCGCCGACGGTGCGCAGCCGCCTGTCGGGCGACGAAGCCCGCGTGGCCGTCGAGCGCCTGCCGTTCTTCCGCCTCACGCGCGCGATGCTGGCCGTGGAGAACGCCCGCGACGCGGGCGAGCCCGACCGGCTGCTGCAGGAGGTGACGTGGCTGCGCCTGCTGCTGGACGGCTGCCGCAAAGCCACCGACGACGTGTTCGCCCACCTCTACCGCAACGGCGTGCGCGTCGATACGGTGTTCCAGGTGGAGCGCATGCGCATGCGGATCCAGCGCGCGGAGCAACTGCTCGACGCCTGGATGGCCAGCGACGACCTGAGCATGCAGGCGCGCCTCGTCGCGGATCTCGTGAAGGCGAACCAGGCGAGCCAGAGCGTGCTGCACCTCGTGCGCAGCAACTTCGCGCTGCTCTCGCGCAAGGTGGTCGAACTGTCCGCCGACACCGGCGAGCACTACATCGCCCGCGACCGCGCCGAATACCTGACCATGCTGCGCATGGCCGCCGGCGGCGGGCTCGTGACGGCGGTCACGGTATACGTGAAGTTCGGCGTCACGGGCGCACATCTCCCGTCGATGATCGAGGGCGTGTTCGCGGGGCTGAACTACGCGGTGAGCTTCCTCGTCATGCACTTCTGCCACCTCTCGCTCGCCACCAAGCAGCCCGCGATGACGGCGCCCACCCTTGCCCGCGAACTCGACGGCGCCAACGAGCCGGCCGGGCGGGCGCGCTTCGTCTCGTCGGTGGTGGCGCTCATCCGCACCCAGGCGGCGGCCGTGCTCGGCAACGTGCTGCTCGTGTTTCCCGCCTGCCTCGCGATCCAGCTCGTGTGCGGCTGGCTCTTTCACGTCAACCTGATCTCGCCCGCCAAGGCGCACGCCACGCTCCAGTCGTTCTCGCTCGCCGGGCCGACGCCGCTCTACGCGGCGCTCACGGGCGTGCTGCTGTGGGCGTCGAGCCTCTTCGCCGGCTGGGCCGACAACTGGTTCGTCCTGCATCGCGTGGAAGACGCCCTCGCCTGGAACCGGCGTCTGCGCATGACGCTCGGGCCGGCGGGCGCCGCGCGCCTCGCCCGCTTCTGCCGCGCCAACGCGGCGGGCGTCTGGGGCAACGTCGTGCTCGGGCTGATGCTCGGCGTCGTGCCGGCGCTGGTCTCGGCCATCTCGTTTCACTTCGAGGTGCGGCACGTGACCCTTTCGGCAGGATCGATCGGCGTGGCGATGGGGGTGCTCGGCACGTCCACGCTCGGCTCCGGCGAGCTCTGGTGGGCCGTGGCGGGCGTGGCGAGCATGGCGATCCTCAACGTGACGGTGAGCTTCGCGCTCGCCCTGCAGATGGCGCTGCGCTCGCGCGACCTCGGCCGCAAGGACGTCCGCCCGCTCATGCGCGCGATCTGGCGGCGCATTTCGCGGCATCCCGTGGATCTCGTGTGGCCGCGCCGCAAGGCCGCCAACGCCAACGAGGCGGCCCCGCACTGACACCGGCCGGGCGCCGGCGGGCACGGCGCGGGCGCCCCTCGCGCCCTGCACGCAGCATCCCGCGCGGGCCGGGGCCGCAACCCGCGTACAATAGCGCCTTCCCCGCAGCGTCCCTCCTCCCTCATGTCTTTCGAATTTTTTGCCCCCTGCCCGCGCGGCCTCGAAGCCGCGCTCGCCGCCGAACTGGCCGAAATCGCCTCGCGGCGCCTGCCGCCCGGCGCACTCGCGGTCGGCGCCGAGGTGCCCGGCGGCGTGCATCTGCGCGGCAACTGGGCCGGCGGCATGGCCGCGAACCTGCACTCGCGCATCGCGAGCCGCGTGCTCCTGAAAATCGCCCAGGGCCCATACCGCAGCGAGCAGGACATCTACACGCTCGCCGCGGGCCAGCGCTGGGAGCAGTGGTTCACGGCCAACGAAACGCTGCGCGTCGATATCACGGCGATCAAGTCGCCGCTGCGCAGCCTCGAATTCGCGACGCTGCGCGTGAAGGACGGCATCTGCGACCGCATGCGCTCGAAAGCCGGCGCGCGCCCGAGCATCGACACCGCGTATCCCGACGTGCGCGTCTTCGCGTTCCTCACGGCCGGCGACTGCACGCTCTATCTCGACACGTCCGGCGAGCCGCTCTTCAAGCGCGGCTGGCGCCTCGACAAGGGCGCGGCGCCGCTGCGCGAGAACCTTGCGGCCGGCATCCTGCGCATCACCGGCTGGACGCCCGGCACGCCGCTCTACGACCCGATGTGCGGCAGCGGCACGTTCCTCGCCGAAGCGGCCCAGGTAGCGCTCGACATCGCGCCGGGGCTCGACCGCAGCTTCGGCTTCGAGCGCCTGAAGCAATTCGATTCGGCGGCATGGCGCCACCTGAAGAGCGAGGCGAACACGGCGCGCAACACGGCGCAAAGCCGCTCGCATCACGACCTGCTGATTTTCGGCAGCGACATTTCCGACGTGATGCTCGAAAAGGCGCGCGCCAACTTCAAGCGCGCGGGGCTCGGCAACGTGCCGCTCAAGCAGCTCGACGCGCGCAACATGACGCCGCCCGCCGACGCGCCGGGCATCCTCGTGGCCAACCCGCCGTATGGCGAGCGGATCGAGGTGCGCGGCCGCAACGCGCGCGGCGAGGCGCGCCCGACGGCCCGCGAGTTGCGCGGCGAGGACAACGGCGACGAAGGCTTTCGCCGCGCGCAGACGCAGGACGATGCGCCGGACAGCGAGTTCTTCCAGGCGCTCGGCGACGCGCTCAAGCAGCGCTTCACGGGCTGGCGCGCGTTCGTGCTGACTTCGGACCGCAAGCTGCCGGGCCAGTTGCGCCTGCGCGAATCGGCGAAGACGCCGCTCTACAACGGCGCGCTCGAATGCCGTTTGTTCCGCTTCGACCTGATCGCGGGCAGCGTGCGCCAGCGCCCCGCCAATGGCGGCAGCACGCCGGCGAACGAGAACGCCTGAGCCCACTGACGTAATAGTCCGCGTGCCCGCTCGCCACGAGCGGGCAGCGAACGAAGCACGGCGTGCGCGGCGCACGTACCGGCGCCGTGCCGCGCTTCGTCGGCGCGGCTGTTTTCTCCTCCCGCCTCTTCCCCGCTCCTCCAGACTGCTGCTGGCCATCTGGCCCTGCTGACAGTACGTTGTCAGCAGCCCCCCGGCACACTCCTTCTACGCCATCTGGCGATCCCGCTGTTTCCACCGTCAGCAGTCCGCATTCGAGGAGCGCATCATGTCGTCCGAAGTGTCCCGTGTCATCTCGTGGTTCGAAATCCCCGCGCACGATCTGGAGCGCGCCGCCAGCTTCTATGAAGCGGCGCTCGACACGTCGCTGCAGCGCGACGTGGTCGGCGGGGTGCCCATGGCCCTCTTCGCGCATACCGAAGCCGATACCGGCGGCTGCATCGTCTTCAATCCGCAGGACTCGAAGCCCGATCCGAAAGGCGTGCTCGTGTACCTGAACGCACAGCCTTCGGTGACGGCCGTGCTCGATCGGGTGGTGAAGGCCGGTGGCAAGAAGCAGGGCCCTGCGGTGGAGCTGCCGAACAACTATGGCTATATCGGCTTCTTCATCGACACCGAGGGCAATCGCGTCGGGCTGCATGCGTCCAAGCTCGTTTGATGTCGCATCGATGCAGCCCTGAGGTTTCCATGATGCCAGCCTGAAACGCGCGGGGGCGTGACGTTCGAGTACGCCCGCCACCCGTGCGCCTGCGTCAGCGCAAGCGGCGCTATCATCGCGGCAGCGGCCGCTCCACGGCCCCGTCCGCTCCTTCGCCGACTCCACACGCCAGCGCCCATGTCCCGTCGCGCAGACCGTCTCTTTCGCATTGCCGAGTTGTTGCGCGGCCGCCGTCTCACCACCGCACAGCAGCTTGCCGAATGGCTCGAGGTCTCGCCGCGCACCGTCTACCGGGACGTGCGGGATCTGCAACTCTCGGGCGTGCCGATCGAGGGCGAGGCGGGCATCGGCTACCGCCTCGCACGCAGCGCGAGCCTGCCGCCGCTCGCCTTCACCGCCGACGAACTTACGGCCCTCGCAGTCGGCGCGCGCATGGCCGAATCGTGGGGCGGCGCCGCGCTGGCCGGCGGCGCGCGCAGCGCGCTCGCCAAGATCGCGGCCACCATGCCGGCCGACAAGCGCGTGGTGCTCGAACGCCTCGCCGTATTCGTGCCGTCGTTTCACGTCGACCGGGCGTTTTCGGAAAAAGTGGACGCGCTGCACCGGGCCGTCGATACGCGCCTCGTCGTGCACTTCGCCTATTGCGACCGGCTCGGCGCGCACACGCGGCGGCGCGTGTGGCCGCTCGGCCTCGTGTACTGGGGCGCGCGCTGGACCGTGGGCGCATGGTGCGAACTGCGCGAGGACTTCCGCAATTTCGACATCGCGCGCATGGGCGAGGTCGAAGTGCTGGAGCCGTTCCCCGACGTCAGCGGGCGCCGGCTCGCCGACTACATGCGGCGCGTGAAAACGCCTTCGCGCTAGGGCCGGTTCAGGCATCAAAAGAAAAAGCGCGCATCGCTGCGCGCTTTTCCCTTCCCTGCCCGCAACGGACAAGATCGGCAATCACTCCACCGATTTCACCATGTCCTCGATCACCTTCTTCGCATCGCCGAACACCATCATGGTCTTGTCCATGTAGAACAGTTCGTTGTCGAGCCCGGCATAGCCCGCCGCCATCGAGCGCTTGTTCACGATCACCGTGCGCGCCTTGTACGCCTCGATGATCGGCATGCCCGCAATCGGCGACTTCGGGTCGTTCTTCGCCGCCGGGTTCACCACGTCGTTCGCGCCCAGCACCAGCACCACGTCGGTCTGGCCGAACTCGTTGTTGATGTCCTCCATCTCGAACACCATGTCGTAGGGCACCTCGGCTTCCGCGAGCAGCACGTTCATGTGGCCCGGCATGCGGCCCGCCACGGGGTGAATGGCGTAGCGCACGTCCACGCCCTTCTCCACGAGTTTATCGGTGAGTTCCTTGAGCGCATGCTGCGCGCGCGCGACGGCAAGACCATAGCCCGGCACGATCACGACGCTCTCCGCATTGCCGAGCATGAACGCGGCATCGTCGGCCGAGCCCGACTTCACCGGCCGCTGCTCCTTCGCGCCGCCCGCCGCCGCTTCGCCCACCTCGCCGCCGAAGCCGCCCAGCAGCACGTTGAAGAACGAGCGGTTCATCGCGTGGCACATGATGTACGAGAGGATCGCCCCCGAAGACCCCACCAGCGAACCGGCGATGATCAGCATCGCGTTGTTCAGCGAGAAGCCGATACCGGCCGCCGCCCACCCCGAGTACGAATTCAGCATCGACACCACGACGGGCATGTCCGCCCCGCCGATCGGAATGATGATGAGCACGCCCAGCGCGAACGCGATCAGCGTCATGACGATGAAGGGCAGCCACGACTGCGTGAGGAAGAACAGAATCCCGAAGCCGACCATGCCGAGCGCGAGCATCAGGTTGATGAGGTGCTGCCCCGCGTAGACCACCGGCGCGCCCTGGAACAGGCGGAACCGGTACTTGCCCGAGAGCTTGCCGAACGCGATCACCGAGCCGCTGAAGGTAATCGCCCCGACGAACGTGCCGATGAAGAGCTCGATGCGGTTGCCGTACGGCAGGAAGCCCGGATAGGGGGCGTCCTCGGCCACGAGCCCGAACGCGGCCGGCTCGGACACCACCGCATAGGCGATGCACACCGCCGCGAGACCGATCAGCGAGTGCATGGCGGCGACGAGTTCGGGCATCTTCGTCATCTCGACGCGCCCGGCCACGTAGGCCCCCAGCCCCCCGCCGACCACCAGCGCCCCGAGCAGCAGCCCGAGGCCGAGCCCGAGGTTCGAGCCGAATTGCGCGGACTCCTTCACGATCAGCGCAAGCGTGGTGAGGATCGCGATGGCCATGCCGGTCATGCCGAACACGTTGCCGGCGCGCGCGCTCTTCGGGTTCGAAAGCCCCTTGAGCGCCTGGATGAAGCAGACCGACGCCACCAGGTAGAGCAGCGTAACGACGTTCATGCTCATCGTGCGCCCTCCTTGCCGGCGAGCTTCTTCGGTTCCTTCTTGCGGAACATCTCGAGCATGCGCCTTGTCACGAGAAAGCCCCCGAACACGTTGACGGCCGCAAGCAGCACGGCCAGCGTGCCGAAGAACTTGCCCGCGCCGCCCACGGTCAGCCCCGTGGCCAGCATGGCGCCCACGATCACGATTGCCGAGATCGCATTGGTCACGGCCATGAGCGGCGTATGCAGCGCGGGCGTGACGTTCCAGACCACGTGATAGCCCACGTACACGGCCAGCACGAAGATGATCAGGTTGATGACGGTGTGGTTGATGACTTCCATGTCTTCGTTCTCCTCCTCGTCATGCCTTCTTCGTCACGGCGCCGTCACGGGCCAGCAGCGTGGCCGCGACGATGTCGTCCGCAAGGTCGATGTTGAGCGTGCCTTCCTTCGTGACGATCAGCTTCAGGAAGTCCAGCAGGTTGCGCGCGTAGAGCGCGGAAGCATCGGCGGCGACCATCGAAGCGAGGTTCGTGTAGCCGCAGATGCGCACGCCGTGCTGCGTGACCACCTCGTCCGCGACGGTCAGCGGGCAGTTGCCGCCGCGCCGGCCGCTCGCCTGATCGGCAATGGGGCCGCGTCCTGCCGCGAGATCGATCACCACCGAGCCCGGTTTCATCGCCTGCACGGTGTCGGCCGGCAGCAGCGTGGGCGCGTCGCGTCCCGGAATCAGCGCCGTGGAGATCACGATGTCGGCCTGCTTCGCGCGTTCGTGGACCAAAGCCGACTGGCGCGCGAGCCACGACGGCGGCATGGGCCGCGCATAGCCGCCCACGCCCTGCGCGGCCTCGCGCTCCTCGTCGGTCTCGAAAGGCACGTCGAGGAATTTCCCGCCCAGCGACTCGATCTGCTCCTTCACGGCCGGCCGCACGTCGGAGGCCTCGATCACGGCGCCGAGGCGCCGCGCCGTGGCGATCGCCTGCAGGCCCGCCACGCCCGCGCCGAGGATCAGCACGCGCGCCGCTTTCACGGTGCCCGCGGCCGTCATCAGCATGGGCATGAAGCGCGGATAGAGGTTCGCCGCCACCAGCACCGCCTTGTAGCCGGCGATGTTGGCCTGCGACGACAGCACGTCGAGACTCTGCGCGCGCGTGGTGCGCGGCGCGGCTTCGAGCGCGAAGGCAGTCACGCCCGCCTCGGCGAGCTTCGCGGCGTTTTCAGCATTAAAGGGATCGAGCATGCCCACGAGCACGGCGCCGCGCTTCATGAACGGCAGTTCGCTGACCGAAGGAGACTGGACCTTGAGCACGAGGTCGGCGCCGAAAGCGGCGGCCGCGTCGGCGATCTGGGCGCCGACGGCGCTGTACGCCTCGTCGGGAAAGCTCGCTCCCGTGCCCGCCCCGCTCTGGAGCGTCACGGTGTGGCCCTGCGCGACGTATTTCTTGACTGTCTCCGGCGTCGCGGCCACGCGGCTTTCGTTCGCCCGCGTTTCTGCGGGTACTCCGATATGCATCGTTGAATCCTCCTCGACCTTCCAGCGCTTTAAAGATTCGGGGGGCCGGCGAGGTACGCCGGCAAGTATTCTTGTTTAGTGCAACGGCATAAGGACGCACCACTTTAACCGAAAGCCGGGGGCGGATCGACCCCGCGAAAAGCCGGGCTTGCGCGCTGCGGCAGGCACGGGAACGGGCGCCCGGCCTGACCGGCCGTCCGGTAGGGCAACCCTTGCCGGCTGGGCCTGTGCAGGGTGCCCGCGCGCCGGCCACGCCGCCGTCAGCATTGCGGGGCGTGTCCCGGTAAAATGGTGGACCATGAACGAGGACACCTGGGCCCCGCACGTCACCGTGGCGGCGATCATCGAGCGCGACGGGCAATTCCTGCTCGTCGAAGAGCACACGCCGGCCGGCCTGCGCCTGAACCAGCCCGCCGGCCATCTCGAGGCCGGCGAAACGCTCACCGAGGCCGTGGTGCGCGAAACACTCGAAGAGAGCGCTTACGCCTTCACGCCCGAAGCGCTGGTGGGCGTGTACATGACGCACTTCGGCAAGCCGGGCGAAAGCGGCGCGACCTACCTGCGCTTCACGTATTGCGGCCGCGCGGCCGATACACCGGAAGACCGCGCGCTCGATCCCGATATCGTCCGCACGGTGTGGATGAGCGCGGAGGAGTTGCGCGCGGCGCCGCAGCGGCACCGCACGCCGCTCGTGATGAAGTGCATCGACGATTACCTCGCGGGGGTGCGCGTGCCGGTCGAATTCGTGCACGTGCACGCGGTCGGGCCGAAAGCGGCATCCAGGGCGGAAGCCCCAGGCAAAACCCAAGGCGAGTCCTCAAGGTTGAAGGCAGCAGAGCAATGAGCAAACGTAAAGTGGTGGTAGGCATGTCGGGCGGCGTCGATTCGTCGGTCACCGCATGGCTGCTCAAGGAGCAGGGATTCGACGTGGTCGGTCTCTTCATGAAGAACTGGGAAGACGACGACGACAGCGAATACTGCTCGACGCGCGAAGACTGGATCGACGTGGTGTCGGTGGCGGACCTGATCGGCATCGACGTCGAGGCGGTGAACTTCGCCGCCGAGTACAAGGACCGCGTGTTCGCGGAGTTCCTGCGCGAGTACTCGGCCGGCCGCACGCCGAACCCCGACGTGCTGTGCAACGCCGAAATCAAGTTCAAGGCGTTCCTCGACCACGCGATGTCGCTGGGCGCGCAAACCATCGCCACGGGCCACTATGCGCGCGTGCGCCAGAACCCCGAACGCGACGGTCGTTTCGAACTGCTGAAGGCCCTCGACCACACGAAAGATCAGTCGTACTTCCTGCATCGCCTGAACCAGGCGCAGCTTTCGAAGACGATGTTCCCGCTCGGCGAAATCCCCAAGACGAAGGTGCGCGAGATTGCCGAAAAGATCGGACTGCCGAACGCGAAGAAGAAGGATTCGACAGGCATCTGCTTCATCGGCGAACGGCCCTTCCGCGACTTCCTGAACCGCTACCTGCCCACCCAGCCGGGACCGATGATGACGCCCGAGGGCAAGGTGGTGGGCGAGCATATCGGCCTCGCGTTCTACACGTTCGGCCAGAGAAAGGGCATTGGCCTCGGCGGCAGCAAGGACGGCAGCGGCGAACCGTGGTTCGTCGCGGGCAAGGACATGGCCTCGAACACGCTTTACGTCGTGCAGGGCCACGATCATCCGTGGCTGCTCGCGCACGACCTGCGCGCGGGCAACGTGAGCTGGGTGGCGGGCGAACCGCCGGCCGAGGGCCACGCGTGCGGCGCGAAAACGCGCTACCGGCAAGCCGATGCGCGCTGCGTGTTCGGTGTGGCCGGCTCAGGTGTGGCCGGCTCAGGTGCGGCCGGCCTGGGTGCCGCGAACGAATTCGGCGACGGACAGTTCGCCCTGCACTTCCCCGATGCGCAGTGGGCCGTGACGCCCGGCCAGTCGGCGGTGCTCTACGACGGCGACGTGTGCCTGGGCGGCGGGATCATCGAAGCCGTGCAGACGCTCGAAGCGCATGTGCCGGCCGTGCCGCCGCCCGCGCCGGTGCGCGCAAAGCGCACGAAGCGCGCTGCCGGTAAAAAGCCCGCGCTGCAAGGCAGCCCGGCAAGCGAGGCGTAAGCCCCCCCTGCGCTGGGTCGCCGGGCACCGGCCATGGCGCGCCGGCTCCGGCCCCGCGCCGCCCCCAGCGCCTGGTACGCGCGACGCACTTCTTCTGCCGGCTTCCCGGCCAGTTTCACAAACTTGCGGCATCATTTGCGCCATCCGCGCCGCCGGGCGGCGCGGCGGCAGCGCGTGACGCCCGCCCGAACGGGTCAAACAACGGGTAAAACGCGCGCGTACGATCCAGAACCGCAACCATGCTGCACGAGACCGGAGCCAGCGCCGAGGCGCCCAATCCGGCCGACACAGGAGTCCCCCATGTTTTCCCGACGTTATCTGGCGATGTGGATTGCCGTGCTGCTGACGGCCGTCTGCGTCGCCGCCGCGGCGCTGCATCATCTCTCGTGGCTGTGCGCCATCGTGCCCGCGCTCTTCGTCCTGCTCGGCCTCTACGACATGACGCAGGAGCGCCACGCCATCCTGCGCAACTATCCGATCTGGGGTCATCTGCGGTTCTTCTTCGAGTTCGTGCGGCCCGAAATCCGCCAGTACTTCGTCGAGGACGACACCGACGAAAAGCCGTTCTCGCTCACGCAGCGCAGCCTCGTGTACCAGCGCGCGAAGAACGCCGTCGATAGCCGCCCGTACGGCACCGAACTCGACGTGAAAGCGGTCGGCCACGAGTGGATCAGCCACTCGCTCGCGCCCACGAAGATCGCCGGCTGCGACTTCCGCGTGCTGGTGGGCGCGAACCGCGCGCAGCCCTACTCGATGTCGATCTTCAACGTCTCGGCCATGAGCTTCGGCGCGCTCTCCGCGAACGCGATCCGTGCGCTCAACCTGGGCGCGAAGAAAGGCGGCTTCGCGCACGACACGGGCGAAGGCTCGCTTTCGAAGTATCACCGCGAGAACGGCGGCGACATCATCTGGGAAATCGCCTCGGGCTACTTCGGCTGCCGCAACGACGACGGCACCTTCAGCGCCGCGAAGTTCCAGCGCCTCGCGAACGAACCCCAGGTGAAGATGATCGAGGTGAAGCTTTCGCAGGGCGCGAAGCCCGGCCACGGCGGCATGCTGCTGGCCGCCAAGGTCACGCCTGAGATTGCCGAAACGCGCGGCATTCCGATCGGCCAGGACTGCGTCTCGCCGGCCCGCCATTCGGAGTTCTCCACGCCGCGCGGGCTGCTCGAATTCGTCGATCGCCTGCGCACGCTCTCGGGCGGCAAGCCCACCGGCTTCAAGCTGTGCATCGGGCATCCGTGGGAATTCTTCGGCATTGCCAAGGCCATGCTCGAAACCGGCATCCTGCCGGACTTCATCGTGGTGGACGGCGCCGAGGGCGGCACGGGCGCGGCCCCGCTCGAATTCACCGATCACATCGGCACGCCGCTGCAGGAGGGCCTGCTGCTCGTGCACAACACGCTCGTGGGCATCGGGCTGCGCGACAAGATCAGGATTGGCGCGAGCGGCAAGATCATCACGGCGTTCGATATCGCGAAGACGCTCGCCATCGGCGCGGACTGGGTGAATTCGGCGCGCGGCTTCATGTTCGCCGTGGGCTGCATCCAGGCGCAGAAGTGCCATTCGGACCGCTGCCCGACCGGCGTCGCGACCCAGGACCCGGTGCGCCAGCGCGCGCTGAACGTGCCCGACAAGGGCGAGCGCGTGTTCAACTTCCATCGCAACACGCTGCACGCGCTGCAGGAAATCCTCCAGGCCGCGGGTCTCGCGGGTCCGCAGGATCTGCGCGCGCATCACATCGTGCGGCGCATTTCCTCGTACGAGGTGAAGCTGATGTCCGACCTGCTCAAGTACCTGAAGCCGGGCGACCTGCTCGAGGGCCGCTATCGCTACCAGTTGTACGAGAAGTGGTGGCCGGTCGCGCGCAGCGACTCGTTCGCGCCGGAGGCGGAAAAGATCGTCTGATCGCACCGCAAGCCGGGTGGGAAAAGCAGAACGGCGGCCGTGGCCGCCGTTTTGCTTTCAGCGCGCCTGACGGATGACCGCCGGGTATTCCCCGAGTATCCGCAGGTATCCGCCAGTCATCCGCGAGGTGCCCGAACGACCGGATGGTCAGCCCTGCGGGAAAGTATCCAAGAAGGACGGCCGCTGCGAGAGCTTCTCGAAGTGGCGCGCGAGATTCGGATGCGGATCGCGCCAGTTCAGCTCCGGCGAGCGGAAGTCGAGGTAGCCGAGCGCACAGCCCATCGCGATATCGGCGAGCGTGTAGCGGTTGCCCGCGCACCAGGGGTTGCCCGCGAGACCCTTGGCCATCGCGTTCAGGCCTTCGTCGACCTTGCGCCGCTGGCGCGCGATCCACGCGTCGCTGCGCTGCTCGGGCGTGCGCAGCGTGCTTTCGAGGCGGATCGCCACGAGCGCGTCGAGAATGCCGTCGGCGAGCGCCTCCCAGCAACGCACTTCCACGCGCTCGCGCCCCGAAGGCGGAATCAGCTTGCCCACCGGCGAGAGCGTGTCCACGTATTCGCAGATCACGCGCGAGTCGAACACCGCCTCGCCGTCCTCCATCACGAGGCACGGCACCTTGCCGATCGGGTTGTAGTCGTGGATCGCCGTGTCGTCGGACCACACGTTTTCGAGCACCAGCTTGTAGTCGATTTTCTTTTCGGCGAGCATGATCCGCGCCTTGCGGACATACGGGCTGCCGAGCGAACCGATAAGTTTCATCGCACCTGCCTTTTCTGTAATCCGGCCGAAGTATACGTTGGATTGACACGGTTCCGACGCCGCACCCGCCGCCCAACGCCATTCAGGAGAGGAGAAACGCGGCCCGATGTGGGCTGGATGCAACATCGGCAACGGTTGCGCCCGCATGCCGGGGAGAGAACCCCGCATCGGTGCAACCCGGCGGTCAGCCGGCAATGCGAGGTCTCTGCCCCGGCGCCGCGCGACCCGTGAGGCGCCGTAAGCGGAGAGTCGAGCGAGGGAGCCGGACACGGCGCTACAATCGCACGATGGACACGACCCTCACGCCCGCCCCGCACGCCCCCCATCCCACCGCCGACGCGCCGCATGGCCCCGATGGCGGCGCCGCGCTCTACCGCGCACGCCGAGAACGCGTGCTCGCCGCGTTGCGCGAGCGAGGCGGCGGCGTGGCGCTCGTGCCCACGGCACCCGAGGCGCTGCGCAACCGCGACGCCGATTACCCCTACCGGCACGACAGCTACTTCTACTACCTGACCGGCTTCACGGAGCCGGAAGCGCTGCTCGTGCTCGATGCCAGCGCGAACGACAACCAGCCCGCCTCGATCCTCTTCTGCCGCGCGAAGAACGTGGAGCGCGAAACGTGGGAAGGCTTTCGCTTCGGCCCGGACGGCGCGCGCGAAGCATTCGGCATGGACGCCGCCTACCCGTGGGACGAACGCGATGCGCGCGTGCCGCAGATCATCGCCAACCGGCCCGCGCTGCACTATGCGCTGGCCGCGTCGGAGCGCTTCGACAACCAGGTGAGAGGCTGGATCGACGCGGTGCGCGCCCAGGGGCGCAGCGGCGTGACGGCGCCCGCCACCGTCAGCGACCTGCTGCCGCTGCTCGACGACATGCGCCTCATCAAGGACGCCCACGAACTCGACACGATGCGCCGCGCGGCGAAGATCTCGGCCATCGCGCACCGCCGCGCCATGGCCGCGTGCCACCCGGGCATCCACGAATACGAGCTCGAAGCCGAGCTGCTCTACACGTTCCGCAAGCACGGCGCGCAAGGCCCGGCTTACGGTTCGATCGTTGCCGCGGGCGCGAACGCGTGCGTGCTGCACTACCCCGCCGGCAACGCCGTGGCGCGCGAAGGCGACCTGATCCTGATCGACGCCGCGTGCGAGCTGAACGGCTATGCCTCGGACATCACGCGCACCTTCCCGGCCAGCGGCCGCTTCACCGCGGCACAGCGCGAGCTTTACGACATCGTGCTCGCGGCGCAGCAGGCGGCCATCGACGCCACGCGTGCGGGCGTGAACTTCGAGGCGCCGCACGACGCCGCCGTGCGCGTGCTCGCGCAGGGCCTGCTGGACACCGGCATCCTGAACCGCCAGCAGTTCGCCAGCGTGGACGAGGTGATCGAGCAACGCGCCTACGCGCGTTTCTACATGCATCGCACAGGCCACTGGCTCGGCATGGACGTGCACGATGCGGGCGACTACCGCGAGCGCGGCACGCAGCACAATGCGAGCGCAGGCGACGCGCCGCCGTGGCGCATCTTGCGCCCGGGCATGACGCTCACGATCGAGCCGGGCCTGTACGTGCGCGCCGCCGAAGACGTGCCCGAGCGCTACTGGGACATCGGCATCCGCATCGAGGACAACGCCATCGTGACGGAGACCGGCTGCGAGCTGATCACGCGCGACGTGCCCGTCGAGGCCGCCGAAATCGAAAAGCTGATGCAGGACGCGCGCAAGTCATGAACGCAGCAGCCGATACGCCCGAGGCCCCGGCCCCGGCCCCGGCCGCGCCGTTCGATTACGACATCGCAATCGTCGGCGCCGGGCCGGTGGGCATGGCGCTCGCCGGCTGGCTCACGCGCCGCAGCGCGACCTCCACGCTATCGGTCGCGCTGATCGACGCGCGCGAGCCCGAGGACAGCGCCGGCGACCCGCGCGCCATCGCCGTCTCGCAAGGCAGCCGCACGCTGCTCGAAGCGCTGGCGTGGCCGCACGACGCCACCGCCATCGAACGCATTCACGTTTCGCAGCGCGGCCACTTCGGCCGCACGCTGATCGACCGCCACGACTACGATCTGCCCGCGCTCGGCTACGTCGCGCGCTACGGCGCGATCGTGCAGTCGCTCGCGCAGGCCGTGCGCGGCACGCCCGTCCACTGGCTGCATCGCACCGAGGCGCTCGACCCCGTGGTCGAAGACGATGGCGTGACGCTGCCCGTCATCACCGCGGGCATCGAGCGCCGCTTGCGCACGCGCATTCTCGTCAATGCCGAAGGCGGCCTCTACCGGCCCCGCTCGGACCGCGCCGCGCACGGCGACCCCGATGCGGGCGCCCACGCCGCACGAGAAGCGGCCGCAGAGGAAAACGGCGAAACCCGGCGCACGCGCGACTACGGCCAGACGGCGCTGGTGGGCGTGGTGACGGTGTCGGCTCCGCAGCCGCACGTCGCCTGGGAGCGCTTCACGCGCGAAGGTCCGATCGCGCTCCTGCCGATGGGCGGCGTGTGCGGCGCCGATTACGCGCTCGTCTGGTGCAGTTCGCCCGACCAGGCCGAACGGCGCGCGCAACTCTCCGATAGCGCATTCCTCGCAGAACTCGACGCCGCATTCGGCTCGCGCATGGGCCGTTTCACCCAGGTTCACGGCCGCGCCGCGTTCCCGCTCGGCCTTTCGGCGCTCGATACGCTCGTGAGCGGCCACGGCCGCATCGCCGCGGTGGGCAACGCGGCGCAGACGCTGCATCCGGTGGCGGGCCAAGGGCTGAATCTGGGGCTGCGCGACGCGCACGCGCTCGCCGACGCCTTCGCGCAACACGGCGCCTCGCCGCTCGCGCTCGCCGATTTCGCGCGCCGGCGCGCATTCGACCGACGCATGACGATTGGCGCCACGGACACGCTCGCACGCCTGTTCACCGTCGATTTCGCGCCGCTCGCGACGCTGCGCGGGCTCGCGCTCACCGCGCTCGAATTCGCGCCGCCCGTCAAGACAGCGCTTGCCCGGCAGATGATGTTCGGCCAGCGGACCTGACGCTACGGACTCAGCCGGCGTCTTCGGTACGCCGGCCGTATCGTGGGGTCGAATCGCTTTTAAGAAAGCGTCGCGCGCCGCCACCGAAGTGGTGTCCGAAGCGGCAAAAAGCAGCCTTGCGCGACAACGTTGCACCCTGCGCAGCGCGACCGCCCATGCCGTTAACGCTAAAATACGCGTTTCCCCTTTTCCGGCCGCAACCGTGCCTGCACGTTTCCGGGCGTCTTCGACGCCGGCGCGAAACAGGCGCGGCGGCTTCTGCTCACCGCGTCATGCTCACCATCGGCCGTCACACCCTGCGCAACAACCTGTTCGTCGCCCCCATGGCGGGCGTGACGGACCGGCCGTTCCGCCAGTTGTGCAAACGCCTTGGCGCGGGCTACGCGGTCTCGGAGATGGTCGCGTCGAACGCGCAGCTCTGGAAGAGCGAGAAGACCATGCGCCGCGCGAATCACGCGGGCGAGGTCGAGCCCATTGCCGTGCAGATCGCCGGCGCCGATCCGGCGATGATGGCCGAAGCCGCGCGCTACAACGTGGCCAACGGCGCGCAGATCATCGACATCAACATGGGCTGCCCCGCCAAGAAGGTCTGCAACGTCGCGGCGGGCTCGGCGCTGCTGCAGAACGAGCCGCTCGTCGCGCGCATCGTGAAGGCCGTGGTCGATGCCGTGGGCGTGGGCCCGGACGCGGTGCCCGTCACGCTCAAGATCCGCACCGGCTGGGACCGCCAGCACCGCAATGCGCTGACGGTCGCGCGCATCGCCGAGGACAGCGGCATCGCCATGCTGACCGTGCACGGCCGCACGCGCGCGGACCTCTATCACGGCGAAGCGGAGTACGAAACGATTGCCGCGGTGAAGGCCGCCGCGCGCATTCCGGTAGTCGCCAACGGCGATGTCACCACGCCGCAGAAGGCGCGCGCGGTGCTCGCCGCGACCGGCGCCGACGCGATCATGATCGGCCGCGCCGCGCAGGGGCGGCCGTGGCTCTTTCGGGAGATCGAACATTTCATCGCCACGGGCGAGCTGCTGCCGCCGCCGCGCGTGGACGAAATCCAGTCGATCATGAACGAGCACCTTGAAGACCATTACGCGTTTTATGGCGAATTTACGGGCGTCCGTACTGCGCGCAAGCATATCGGCTGGTACACTCGCGGCCTTTGCGGCGCCAATGCGTTCCGGCATCGCATGAATACGCTGGACACCACGCGCGAACAGCTCCTCGCCGTCAACGCGTTCTTCGACGAACAGAAGACGCGTTCCGAGCGCCTCGTCTATGAGGACGAAACGCTCGATACCCCCGAAAGCGGCGAAGGCGAAACAAACGATCGACTGGCAGCATGAGCAAGCACAACATCGAACAATGCGTCCGCGAGAGCCTCGGCATGTATTTCCAGGATCTCGACGGCTCCAATCCGCACGACGTTTATGAAATGGTGATTTCGATCGTCGAAAAACCGATGCTCGAGGTGGTGCTCGAGCAGGCCGGCGGCAACCAGTCGCTGGCCGCCGAGTATCTCGGCATCAACCGCAACACGCTGCGCAAGAAGCTCCAGCAGCACGGCCTGCTGTAACGGCCGGCTTCGGGCCTCTGGCGCGGCATCCTCGATCTCTTCGGCTCCTTCCTCCATCATGATCCAGCAAGCGCTCATCTCCGTTTCCGACAAGTCGGGCATCGTCGACTTCGCGAAGTCGCTTTCCGCACTCGGCGTCAAGATCCTGTCGACCGGCGGCACCGCCAGACTGCTCGCCGACGCGGGCCTTCCCGTCACCGAAGTGGCCGACTACACCGGCTTTCCGGAAATGCTCGACGGGCGCGTGAAGACGCTGCACCCGAAGGTGCACGGCGGCATCCTCGCCCGCCGCGACCTGCCCGAGCACATGGCCGCGCTGCAAAAGCACGACATCCCCACCATCGACCTGCTGGTGGTGAACCTGTACCCGTTCGTGCAGACCGTGGCGAAGGACGAGTGCACGCTGGAGGATGCGATCGAGAACATCGACATCGGCGGCCCGACCATGCTGCGCTCGGCGGCGAAGAACCACCGCGACGTGACCGTGGTGGTCGATCCGGCCGACTACGCCACCGTGCTCGAGGAAATGCGCGCGAACGGCAACACCGTGGGCTACGCGACGAACTTCCGCCTCGCGACCAAGGTGTTCTCGCACACGGCGCAGTACGACGGCGCGATCACGAACTACCTCACGAGCCTCACCGCCGAACTCGACCACAAGTCGCGCAACGCGTACCCGGCCGTGCTGAACCTCGCGTTCGACAAGGTGCAGGACCTGCGCTACGGCGAGAACCCGCACCAGAGCGCCGCGTTCTACCGCGACCTCGCCACGCCGGCCGGCGCGCTCGCGAACTATAAGCAGTTGCAGGGCAAGGAGCTCTCGTACAACAACATCGCCGACTCGGACGCGGCCTGGGAATGCGTGAAGACCTTCGACGCGCCCGCCTGCGTGATCGTCAAGCATGCGAACCCGTGCGGCGTGGCCGTGGGCGCCGACGCGCACGAAGCGTATGCGAAGGCGTTCCAGACCGACCCGACCTCGGCCTTCGGCGGCATCATCGCGTTCAACCGTGAAGTCGACGAAGCGGCGGCACAGGCCGTTTCGAAGCAGTTCGTCGAAGTGCTGATCGCGCCGTCGTTCTCGCAAGCCGCAAAGGCCGTGTTCGCCGCCAAGCAGAACGTGCGCCTGCTCGAAATCGCCTTGGGCGACGGCCATAACGCCTTCGACCTCAAGCGCGTGGGCGGCGGCCTGCTCGTGCAGTCGCTCGACGCGAAGAACGTGCAGCCGCACGAACTGCGCGTGGTGACGAAGCGCCACCCGACGCCCAGGGAAATGGACGACCTGCTGTTCGCCTGGCGCGTGGCGAAGTTCGTGAAGTCGAACGCCATCGTGTTCTGCGCGAACGGCATGACGATGGGCGTGGGCGCGGGCCAGATGAGCCGCGTGGACTCGGCGCGCATTGCCAGCATCAAGGCGGAAAACGCGGGCCTCAAGCTTGCGGGCACGGCAGTCGCCTCGGACGCGTTCTTCCCGTTCCGCGACGGCCTCGACGTGGTGGTGAACGCGGGCGCGACCTGCGTGATCCAGCCGGGCGGCTCGATGCGCGACGACGAGGTGATCGCCGCCGCCGACGAGCACAACATCGCCATGGTGATGACGGGCATCCGCCACTTCCGTCACTGAGCTGCCTGAGCGCCGGGCCGCGCCGCGGCCCGCAGGCGCAAAAAGCGCGAAAGCCCGAAAGCCCGCCGGACGAGGTCCCGCGGGCTTTTTTTGCGGCCCGTTTTTCACCCGCTGTTCATCTCTTTCGCAGCACGGGCCGGCTCGCGGCAGGCGGGCCGTTCGTTGTACCATCGCAGGCACACCGGCTTTTTACGGCATTCATGAGAATCATCGGCATCGACCCCGGCCTGCGCGTGACCGGCTTCGGCGTGATCGAGCGTCACGGCCATCACCTCACGTATATCGCGAGCGGCGTGATCCGCACCGGCGACGCCGATCTGCCCACGCGCCTCGGCACGATCTACGAGGGCGTCGCCACGCTGATCCGCCAGCACGCGCCCGATCAGGCCGCGATCGAAAAGGTGTTCGTCAACGTCAATCCGCAGTCCACACTGCTGCTCGGCCAGGCGCGCGGCGCCGCGATCTGCGGGCTCGTCTCGGGCGGCGTGCCGGTGGCCGAGTACACCGCGCTGCAACTCAAGCAGGCCGTGGTGGGCTACGGCCGCGCCACCAAGGAGCAGATGCAGCAGATGGTCGTGCGGCTCTTGAGCCTCACGGGCATGCCCGGCACCGACGCGGCCGACGCGCTCGGCATGGCGATCTGCCACGCCCATGGCGGCGACACGCTTTCGGCGCTCGGCTCGCTCGCGCCCGCGCTCGCGAAGAAGGGCATGCGGGTGCGGCGCGGCCGGCTGATCGGCTAACGCTTAACGGCTCGCACGATTGCGCCGCGCCGGCGCTCACCCGCTCCGCTACACTCACGCTTTACCTCATCACTGAATCCGCCATGATCGGTCGCATCGCCGGCGTCCTGCTGGAAAAGAACCCGCCGCACCTGCTCGTCGATTGCAACGGCGTCGGCTACGAAATCGACGTGCCCATGAGCACGTTCTACAACCTGCCCGGCACCGGCGAGAAAGTCGTGCTGCTCACGCAGCTGATCGTGCGCGAGGACGCCCATCTGCTATACGGCTTCGGCACCCAGCAGGAGCGGGCCACCTTCCGCGAACTGCTCAAGATCAGCGGCATCGGCGCGCGCATGGCGCTGGCCGTGCTCTCGGGCATGAGCGTTCACGAACTCTCGCAGGCGGTCACGCTGCAGGACGCCGCGCGGCTCACGCGCGTGCCCGGCATCGGCAAGAAGACCGCCGAGCGGCTGCTGCTCGAACTCAAGGGGAAGCTCGGCGCCGATCTGGGGGCGATGGCCGCGGCCGCTTCGCCGTCCGACCACGCCAACGACATCCTCAACGCGCTGCTCGCGCTCGGCTACTCGGAGAAGGAAGCGCTCGCGGCCATCAAGAACGTGCCGGCCGGCACCGGCGTTTCCGAGGGCATCAAGCTCTCGCTGAAGGTCTTGTCGAAGGCCTGACGCGTGCTGCCCGAAAGCCCCGGACCGTCGGCGCAGGGCGGTTAGTTGCACTTGCAGGCAGGCGGCCCTGGTGGCCCCGCCAGCCCTGCCCTTGCGCCCCTTGCGCGGTACAATCGCTGCATGATCGAAACCGACAAACTCGCCGCAGACCGCACCGGCGCCGGCAGTGCACGCGTGATCGCCGCGACGCCGGCCTCGCCCCACGAGGAGGCGTTCGAGCGCGCGCTGCGTCCGCGCCAGCTCGACGAATATGTCGGCCAGGAAAAGGTGCGCGGCCAGCTCGAAATCTTCATCGAGGCGGCAAAGCGCCGCTCCGAGCCGCTCGACCACGTGCTGCTGTTCGGGCCGCCGGGCCTCGGCAAGACCACGCTCGCGCACATCATCGCGCGCGAAATGGGGGTCAATCTGCGGCAGACGTCGGGGCCCGTGCTGGAGCGCGCGGGCGACCTCGCCGCGCTGCTCACCAACCTCGAACCCAACGACGTGCTCTTCATCGACGAAATCCACCGGCTCTCGCCGGTCGTCGAGGAAATCCTGTATCCGGCGCTCGAGGACTACCAGATCGACATCATGATCGGCGAAGGGCCGGCCGCGCGCAGCGTGAAGCTCGACCTGCAGCCGTTCACGCTCGTCGGCGCGACCACGCGCGCGGGCATGCTCACGAACCCGCTGCGCGACCGGTTCGGCATCGTCTCGCGGCTCGAGTTCTACAACGCGAGCGAACTCTCGCGCATCGTGCAGCGCTCGGCGTCGCTCCTCGGCGCGCACATCCATCCCGACGGCGCGCTCGAAATCGCGAAGCGCTCGCGCGGCACGCCGCGTATCGCCAACCGCCTGCTGCGGCGCGTGCGCGACTACGCCGAAGTGAAGGCGGACGGAGCGATCACCGCCCCCGTCGCCGACGCGGCGCTCAAAATGCTCGACGTCGATCCCGTGGGCTTCGACCTCATGGACCGCAAGCTGCTCGAAGCGATCCTGCACAAGTTCGACGGCGGACCGGTGGGTGTCGACAATCTCGCCGCCGCCATTGGCGAGGAACGCGACACGATCGAAGACGTGCTCGAACCGTATCTGATCCAGCAGGGCTATCTGCAGCGCACGCCGCGCGGCCGCGTGGCGACGCTGCTCACCTACCGCCACTTCGGGCTCGCCGCGCCCGATTCGGCGGCCTCCAGCGGCGTCTGGGACCCGAACGCGTCGTAATGGCGCGACGGCGTAACGACGGCACAACAACGGCGCAACGACCGTGTAACAAGCGCGAGCAGAAACGATGTCCGAACAGCATGCAGGCCGCCGCCACGACGCCCCCGAGCCCACGGGGCTCGGCGCGCAGCTCGCGCAACGCCTGCGCATGGCGCTGGCCGAAAGCGTCACGCATCTCACCACGGGCAGCGGCCCGAAACTCGACTACTCCTCGCCGCCGGGCGACCCCGGGCTGTTCGGCCCCGACGCCGTCTGCTGGAAGGTGCACGCCGACTTCGCCGCGATGATGGCGGGCGGCATCAGCGCGCTGCTCATGCAGGCCTTGCATCCGCTCGCGCTCGCCGGCGTGTGGGATCACTCGACCTTTCGCAGCGATATTCTCGGGCGCCTGCGCCGCACGGCCACCTTCATCGCGGGCACGACCTACGGCAGCCGCGCCGATGCGCTCGCACTGATCGAGCGCGTGAAGACGATCCACGAAAGCGTAACCGGCGCCGCGCCCGACGGCCGCCCCTACCGTGCGAGCGATCCCGCGCTGCTCACGTGGGTGCATGTCGCGGAAGTCTCCAGCTTCCTCGCGGCCTATCTGCGCTACGTGAATCCGCTGCTCCCCGGCGCCGCCCAGGACCAGTATTACGCCGAGACCTCGACCATCGCCCGCCTGCTGGGCGCAACCGAGGTGCCGCGTTCGCGCGCCGAAGTCGCGGCCTACCTGGCGGCCATGCAGCCCGAACTCGTCGCGAGCGAGCGCACGCGCGAAGTCGTGCGGGTGCTCATGAACGCGCCCGCGCCGCGCCCTGCCATGCGCCCGGCGGGCGCGCTGATGCGCCAGGCCGGCATCGACCTGCTGCCGCCCTTCGCGCAGCAGATGCTCGGCTTCGACAACTTTGCACGCGTTCGCCGCGCGATCGTGCAGCCCGGCATGCGGACGGTCGCGCCCGTGCTGCGCTGGGCGCTCGTCAACGGCGTCTCGAAGCGCGCGCGGCGGCGCGCGGCAGCGCAGCCGCGCTAGTCTCACGGCTTCCCCAAAGCAAAACGGCCAGCCTGCGAATGCGGGCTGGCCGTTTCCTGCGCGCCGTCGAGCGCGCAGCGTCTTACATCTTCACCACGTCGAGCAGCGTCTTCTTGCCCGACTTGTAGCTGTAGAGCGAGATCACGCCATGCTTGAGGTCGCCCTTCGAATCGAAGGTCGTCTCGCCAATCACGCCCTTGTAGTCCGTGCTCGGGATTTCGGCGAGGATCTTCGCCGGATCGGTCGAGTTCGCGCGCTTCATCGCATCGACAACGATGTACACGGCGTCATACGTGAACGGCGCGTCGAATTCGATCGGATGGCCGAAGCGCTTCTGGTACTTCGCCGCGAACGCCGCGCCGCCGTTCATGCGCTCCACCGCCATGCCCGCCTGCGAGCACACGATATTGTCGGCCGCCGGACCCGCGAGCTGTGCGAGGCTTTCCGTGCAGACGCCGTCGCCCGAAAGCACCTTGGCGCGCAGGCCGAGCTGCCGCGCCTGCTTGGCGAACGGGCCGCCCGTGGCGTCCATGCCGCCGTACATGATCGCGTCCGGGTTCTCGCCCTTGATCTTGGTGAGAATCGCGCGGAAATCGACGGCCTTGTCGTTCGTCGCGTCGTGCGAGAGCACCTTCAGGCCGAGCGACTTCGCGGTCTTCTCGAATTCGTTGGCGAGACCCTGGCCGTAGGCCGTCGAGTCGTCCACCACGGCGACCGTCTTCACGTTCAGCGACTTCGCTGCATAGTCGGCGAGCGCGGGGCCCTGCTGGGCATCCGTCGCGACGACGCGGAAGGTGGTCTTGAAGCCCTGCTGCGTGTAGGCCGGGTTCGTGGACGACGGCGAAATCTGCACGATGCCCGCGTCGCTATAGATCTTCGAAGCCGGGATCGAGGCGCCCGAGTTCAGATGGCCGATCACGGCGACCACTTTGTCGTCCACCAGCTTCTGGGCGACCTGGGTGGCCTGGCGCGGGTCGGCGGCGTCGTCCTGGCCGTCGAGCACGAGCGTGACCTTCTGGCCGTTGATCACGAGGCCCTTCGCGTTGATTTCCTCGATGGCGAGGCGCGCGCCGTTTTCGTTGTCCTTGCCGAGGTGCGCCGAGCCGCCGGTGAGCGGGCCGACGTGGCCGATCTTGACGGTCTGGTCGGCGGATGCGTTGGCGGACATCGCTGCGAACGCCACGGCTGCGGCGCTGGCCGCCAGCATGTGAAGCTTGAACCTCATTGAAATCTCCTGCTGCGTTTTTCTGGAAACAACCTTTTACAAGCGGCCTTTGCCCGCGCGAGCGCGACACGCACGCGTCCTCTTCAACGCGCGGCCGGTCTCCGACGCCGCAGGGGAAACGACGGCGAAGCGCCACGGCGCCGCGCGGCGCAAAGGTCGGATGAATGGTAACAGCCAGCCCGGATTTCGGGTTGGCGTTTAGAAAGGAAACGTAAGAAAAAAGTAATGTGGCCCGACTACGCAGCCCAAGCGACGCAAGCAACCCGGATAGCCCGGATAGGCTCTCGCCCCGCCGCCCCCCCGGTCAGCGGCCCGGTTCGGGCGTGCGCTTGAAGCCGTCGTCGGCGCTCACGCCGTCCAGATGCACGACATCGCCCCACTGCGCCACGCGGGCCTGCGTCACGTAGCCGTCGGTTTCGAAATCGACCACGTTCACGCTCGTATTGAGGAGCGGCCAGTTGCGGGGCGCGTCGAGCGTCAGCCCGTTCGCGAAGCGGTACACGCAGTCGAGCACGCCGCCGTGCGCGACGACGGCGATGCGGCCGTCCGGATGCGCCGCCAGCAGCGGTTCGAGCGCATGCAGAACGCGATGGTAGAACGCGCGCTGCGATTCGCCTTCGGGCGGCGCGAAACCGGGGTCGCGCGTTTGCCAGTGGGCATATTCGTCGGGAAAGCGTTCGGCGATCTGCTCGCTGTCGTGCCCCTGGAACAGGCCATAGTGACGCTCGCGCAGCCCTTCGGCGAGCAGCACCGGCAGACCCAGCGCCTCGGCCACCGGCTGCGCCGTCTGTTGCGCGCGCAACAGGTCGCTCGACCAGATCGCGTCGAGGCGGGCGCCGGCCAGGCGAGCCGCGGCGAGCCGCTGGCCAAGCTGCCGGGCCTGTGCAATGCCGCTCCCGGCAAGCGGAATATCGATGTGCCCCTGGATGCGCTTGACGCGGTTCCAGGCGGTTTCGCCGTGGCGGATGAAGAGGATTTGCGTGGTCATGGCGATCAGTTGCGCACTTGCAGCCAGAAAGTCACCGGGCCGTCGTTGACGAGCGATACCTGCATGTCCGCGCCGAACTCGCCGGTCTCGACAAGCGGATGCTTCGCGCGCGCGGCCGCGACGAAGTAGTCGAAAAGGCGCCGGCCCTCGTCGGGGGGCGCCGCGGGCGTGAAGCTCGGGCGCAGGCCGCTGTTGGTATCGGCGGCCAGCGTGAATTGCGAGACGAGCAGAAGGCCGCCCGCCGTGCCGTTGCCGTCGATGTTCTGCACCGGCAGGTTCATCTTGCCCGCCGCGTCGCTGAACACGCGATAGCCCAGCAGCTTCGCGAGCAGCTTGTCGGCATTGGCATCGCTGTCGCCGCGCTCGGCGCAGACGAGCGCGAGCAACCCCTGGCCGATCGCGCCGGTCACCCGGTCGTCCACGCGCACTTCGGCGCGACGCACGCGCTGGATCAGCGCGATCATGGCGCGCGCACCGGCGAAAGCGCCGCCGAAATGCCAGGCACGTGTGGCGTCCTCACGCCGTCAGCGTCACGCGCGCGAAGCGGCGCTTGCCGACCTGAATGACGAACTCGCCGGCTTCGACCTTGAGCCCCTTGTCGGACACGGTCGCGCCGTCGATCTTCACGCCGCCCTGCTCGATGTTGCGCAGCGCCTCGCTCGTGGAAGGCACGAGGCCGGCCTGCTTGAGCAACTGGCCGATGGCGAGCGGCGCGCCCGCCAGCGTAACCGACGGGATATCGTCGGGCACGCCGCCCTTCGCGCGGTGGTTGAAGTCTTCGAGCGCACGCTCGGCGTCGGCCTGCGAGTGAAAGCGCGCGACGATCTCCTGGGCGAGCAGCACCTTGAAGTCGCGCGGATTGCGGCCCGCCTCGATTTCGCGCCTGAAGCCCTCGATCTCCGTCATCGGACGGAACGAGAGCAGTTCGAAGTAACGCCACATGAGCACGTCGGAAATGCTCATCAGCTTGCCGAACATGTCGGTGGGCTTCTCGCTGATGCCGACGTAGTTGTGCTTCGACTTCGACATCTTCTCGACGCCGTCGAGCCCCTCCAGCAGCGGCATCGTGAGAATGCACTGCTGCTCCTGGCCATACTGCTTCTGCAGTTCGCGGCCCACGAGCAGGTTGAACTTCTGGTCGGTGCCGCCCAGTTCGAGGTCGGCGTTCAGGGCGACCGAGTCGTAGCCCTGCATGAGCGGGTAGAGCAATTCGTGGATCGAGATCGGCACGCCGCCCTGGAAGCGCTTCGTGAAGTCTTCGCGCTCCAGAATGCGCGCGACCGTGTAGCGCGAGGCGAGCTTGATCATGCCGTCGGCGCCGAGCGGCATCGACCATTCGCTGTTGTAGCGGATCTCGGTCTTTTCGCGGTCGAGCACGAGCGCGGCCTGGTCGAAATAGGTCTTCGCATTCGACTCGATCTGCTCGCGCGTGAGCGGCGGGCGCGTGGCGTTGCGGCCCGACGGGTCGCCGATCAGCGAGGTGAAGTCGCCGATCAGGAAGATCACGGTGTGGCCGAGATCCTGCAACTGGCGCATCTTGTTGAGCACGACCGTATGGCCGATGTGGATGTCGGGCGCCGTGGGATCGAGGCCGAGCTTGATGCGCAGCGGCTTGCCGGTGGCCGCGCTCTTCGCGAGCTTCTGCTGGAATTCTTCTTCGATCAGCAGTTCGTCCACGCCGCGCTTCGTGACGGCGAGCGCGTGACGAACCTCGTCGGTGACCGGAAAGGCGCTCGGGGCGCTGCTGGGTTGGGTGGACTCGGTGCTCATGCTTCGATCGGATCGTAAAGTTCGGTTTAGAACGCGATTTTACGTGATTCGACCGGCCGCACCGAAGTTTGCGAAGCGCAGCGCCTCAAATGCAGCCGGCCGCGGCGCGCGAAATTTCCCGCCGGCTTACGCGCAGGCGCCATTGCACCGATAATCTGCGGCAGGGCAAACTCGCTCGCACTCACGGGAGGAGCACGACGTGGCGCCACGCCAAACACAAAGGGATAGCGAGCACGCCGCCGATGGCGTGTACTTCGGCCTGATGTCGGGCACGAGCATGGACGGCGTGGACGGCATCTCCGTGCGCTTCGAGAAGGGACAGAAGCCGGTGGTGCTCGCCGAGGCGTTCGTCGGCTTCGCCGCAGGGCTGCGCGAAGCGCTGTTCTCGCTGCAGCAGCCCGGCGAGAACGAGATCGAGCGCGCCTCGCTGGCCGGCAATGCGCTCGCGGCACGCTACGCGGTGTGCTGCCATGAATTGCTGCGCGCGGGCAACGTGTCTCCCGAAGAGGTCCGCGCAATCGGCGCGCATGGGCAAACCGTGCGGCATCGCCCCGAAAAGGGCTACACGGTGCAGATCCAGAACCCGGCGCTCCTCGCCGAACTCACCCGCATCGACGTGATCGCCGACTTCCGCAGCCGCGACGTCGCCTCCGGCGGCCAGGGCGCGCCGCTCGTGCCCGCGTTTCATGCCACCGTGTTCGGGTCGAGGCAGGAGACGCGCGTCGTCTGCAATCTGGGCGGGATCAGCAACATCACGATCCTGTGGAACACGGGCGCGGTGCGCGGCTTCGACTGCGGCCCGGCCAATGCGCTGCTCGACCTCTGGGCCGAGCGCTATCTCGGCAAGCCCTACGACGAGAACGGCCAGTTCGCGGCGCGCGGCACGCTGCACCAGCCGCTCCTGAACGTCCTGCTCGACGAGCCGTTCTTCGCGCAGCAGCCGCCCAAAAGCACGGGGCGCGACCTCTTCAACGCGCAATGGCTGGACGCAAAACTCAAGGGCTTCGAATCGCTCGCCCCGGCCGACGTACAGGCGACGCTCGTCGCGCTGACCGCCGTGAGCATCGCGCGCGAAATCGAGCGCCACGCGCCGGACTGCCGCGCCGTTTACGTGTGCGGCGGCGGCGCCCGCAATCCCGTGCTGATGCAGGCGCTCGAGAAGGCGCTGGAAACGGGCGGCGTGGCGGGCGTGCCGGTCAGCACGACCGATGCGCTGGGCGTGCCGCCCCATCAGGTGGAGCCGCTCGCCTTCGCCTGGCTTGCGATGCAATGCGTGGCGCGCGAGCCGGGCAATCTCGCCACGGTGACGGGCGCGGCGGGAGAACGCGTGCTGGGCGCGATTTATCCGCGCTGAGCCCGCGGCAAACGAAATCGACGCGCAATAAAAAAACGGGGCATCGCGCCCCGTTTTTTTGCACCGCAATACTTTCTTTCGCTCAAACCGAGAACGACGAGCCGCAACCGCAGGTGGTGGTGGCGTTCGGGTTCTTGATGACGAATTGCGCGCCGTTCAGATCGTCCTTGTAGTCGATCTCGGCGCCGACGAGGTACTGGTAGCTCATCGAGTCGATCAGAAGCTGGACGCCGTTCTTGTTCATCACGGTGTCGTCTTCGTTGACCGTCTCGTCGAACGTGAATCCGTACTGGAAGCCCGAGCAGCCGCCGCCCTGCACGAACACGCGCAGCTTCAGCTCCGGATTGCCTTCCTCGTCGATCAGTTGCTTGACCTTGTCAGCCGCTGCTTCGGTGAACACGAAGGGACCGGGCATTTCGGTCACGGTGGTTTCGGTGACAGCGTTCATTCGAACTCTCCAAATAAGCTTCTAGCCGCTATTGTAGGGCTCTTCCCAAGATCGTGCTTAAGCCCACGAAATCAAGGGTTTCTCGTCGCTTTTCCTGCACGGACCTGATGTCGTAAAACGAAAAAACCGCCCGGCGCATTCCTGCGCGAGGCGGTTTTTTTGCAGCAGCCGTGCACTTCCGCGAGGAGCGCACGGACCGGAGCGCAAATACGCGTAAATACGCGCGATTAACGCTTCGAGAACTGCTTGCGGCGGCGTGCCTTGTGGAAACCGACCTTCTTACGTTCCACTTCACGTGCGTCGCGGGTCACGAAGCCGGCGTGCGACAGTTGCGGCTTGAGCGTTGCGTCGTAGTCCATCAGCGCGCGCGTGATGCCGTGGCGAACGGCGCCGGCCTGGCCGGTTTCGCCGCCGCCCGTCACGTTCACCTTGATGTCGAACGTCTGGCCGTGGTTCGTGAGTTCCAGCGGTTGACGCACGATCATCAGCGACGTTTCGCGCGAGAAGTAGTCGGCGATGGGCTTGCCGTTGACGATGATCTCGCCCTTGCCCGACTTGATGAACACACGAGCGACTGCGCTCTTGCGGCGGCCCGTACCGTAATTCCAGTTACCGATCATGTGGGCTCCCCTTAGATCTCGAGCGCCTTCGGCTGTTGTGCCGAGTGCGGGTGCGTTGCGTCTGCGTAGACCTTCAGCTTCTTGATCATCGCGTAGCCGAGCGGGCCCTTGGGCAGCATGCCCTTGACGGCCTTCTCGAGCGCGCGGCCCGGGAAGCGCTCTTGCATCTTGCCGAACGTGGTTTCGTAGATACCGCCCGGGTAGCCCGAGTGACGGTAGTACTTCTTGTCCGTGGTCTTGTTGCCCGTGACCTTCAGCTTGCCGGCGTTGATGATGATGATGAAATCACCCGTGTCGACGTGCGGGGTGAACTCAGGCTTGTGCTTGCCGCGAAGACGGCGTGCCACTTCGCTGGCGACACGGCCGAGAACCTTATCCGTCGCGTCAATCACGTACCATTCGCGCTGCACTTCATGTGCCTTGGCGGAAAAAGTCTTCATGATCGATCCAAAAAATAACTTGTGCCCTGTTTTGGTCCTGCTTGTATGGTGACGCTCGTTGGCGCCGGCGCAGGCTCTCCCTGTTTCTTCCTGTGGGCATGACGCAGGAAACCTCGGATTATAAAGGGAAAATTACTCGCGCGTCAAAGTTTGGCGCGAGCGGGGGCGCAAAGGACGGGAAACGCGCGCTTCGGGCAGCCGGAATCGCAGGGCGGATCGCTGGACAAAGCGCTGGACGAAAAAAAGCCCGAACGCGTTTGTTCGGGCTTAATCCACCTTTTGGAGGAGGGTGGAGGAGACATGCTGAGGTGTCGTCAAACACGACAACCAACGAGATGAATTATACGGATCCCCCTGGTGCGGCGCAAGGAAAACTGCATTACGAAATTAAAAACCACAATATGAAATCACACCCGCTGCGCGAGGTTGGAGAAATATTCCTCTGAATCAATGATCTACCGGAAACGCCATGCCGAAACGCACACATCCCCTAGAGCCAAACCCCTAATTGCGGGAGGGAAATGGCCCTTGCGCCCGGAATGCGGCGCCGCAACATTCAAGCAAGACGCAAGCTACGAGGCAGGCAAGTCGCCCCCGGACATACCAGTAGGGGCGGGCTACAATGCGGTCTGAACCGAAGAATCCCGGCAAAGGCACACACATGGAATGCAAAGTTAGCTGGATGGGCCAGGACGGCATGGCGTTCGCCGCCGAAACAGGCAGCGGCCACCTCGTCAATATGGACGGCGCGCCGGAGGGCGGCGGCCACAATCTCGCGCCGCGTCCGATGGAAATGGTGCTGCTCGGCACGGGCGGCTGCACCGCCTACGACGTGGTCCTGATCCTGAAGAAGAGCCGCCAGGAAGTCAGCGGCTGCAGCGTGACGCTCAAGGCCGAGCGCGCGAGCGAAGACCCGAAGGTCTTCACGAAGATCCACTTCCACTTCACGGTGACGGGCAAGAACCTGAACCCGGCCACGGTGGAGCGCGCGATCAACCTGTCGCACGACAAGTACTGCTCGGCGTCGATCATGATCGGCAAGACGGCCGAGATCACGCACTCGTTCGACATCGTCGCGGCCTGAAAGCGCCGCGCCCGGGGAAAGCGCCGTCAAGGCGCGGCCGACGTGCGAAAGAAAAAAGCCGGCGCGGTCCTCGTGGACCACGCCGGCTTTTTTGCGTCATGAGGCGGCAAAGCAGGCCGATAAGCCGGATTCTGTGCACACGCCGCGTGCGAACACGCGCCGCGCGTGGCAGCCATTCCTCTAGGCGCGCCATTGCTGACGCGCTCAAGCTTCCTACCCGCAGACGAGACGGGGGCCCCGTCCTGCATCGCGAAGATGCGCGCCTGCCTACTTGGAATTGCTCCGGGTGGAGGTTGCCGTGCCGTCTACGTCGCCGCAGACGCGGTGCGCTCTTACCGCACCGTTTCACCCTTACCTGATCCCGGCCGAAGCCGGGCCATCGGCGGTCTGTTCTCTGTTGCCCTGTTCCGCGTGTCGCCACGGATGGCCGTTAGCCATCACCCTGCCCTGTGGAGTCCGGACTTTCCTCGCCCCCGGCGGCCGAAACCGCCGAAGCCGCGACTGCCTGGCCTGCTTTGCTGGCCGCGATTTTACCATCGCCGGCCGGACGTGCGCGCCGGCCGCCGCGAAACACGGCGGCATCGTCGTAAAACGAAGGCGCCGCGTTCCCGGGCCACCAGCCGGGAATCCCGAGCACGGGCAGCGGCGCGAACATGCGGCCGTTGAATTCGGTGCCTTCCAGCAGCGCGCGGCTCACCGTTGCGTCGAGAAACGCGTCGCGCGCGGCGCGGCTCGAGGAAAAGTAGCCGGGCGGCACATCGACGATCCACGCATGCGCGGTGCACGCCTTATAGGGCGTGACGAGTTTCTCCAGCAGCGCGTGGCCGAAGCAGCAGACCTCGCAGCGCTCGTCCCAGGCCGCGCGGCGCCCAATAAAGAGCGTCTTCCAGTCGAACGAGCGCAGGGCGGCGCCGAGCGCGACGTCACCGCAGGCGAACAGCACGGCGTTCTCGTCGAACACGGTCAGCGCGTCGCGCGTGCCGCCGCGCGTGGGCCCGACGCCCAGCGCATCGACGAGCGCCGAGCCGCGCGCGATCAGCGCCGCCTTGATGCGCGGAAACTGAAACCAGCTGAGCGCGTTGAAGAAGTCGTGAAGATTGTGGCGCGTCGGCACCTGGCCGGTGGCCGCGATGTGGGCCTCGTAGGCCGTGTCGGGCGGGAGTGCGTCCTGCGGGATGAAGGCGAGGCGCTCGCCGCGCCCGGTCGTGATCTGCGCCAAAGCGGCGTCTGCATTCATTTCGCGCAACGGGCCGGCTGCGCCCCGCAGCGCGGCCTGCTGCCAGCGGATGCCGCGCCCGGCGACCTGCGCGAACCAGGGCTGCGTCCAGTCGATATCGGCAAAACCCGGGGCGGCGCGCCGGCGCGCACCGCCCGGCGAATCCGCCCCGGACAACGAACGCGACATGGCGCGGCCGTGCGCCCTCAGACGAGGCGCCAGCCGATCGTCTCGCCGCCGCGCAGCGGCACCACCGGCACGTCGCCCGCCGTCACTTCGGCCGGCAGCGTCCATTCCTCGCGGCGCAGCGTGACCTGCTCGGCGCTGCGCGGCAGGCCGTAGAAGTCCGCGCCGTAGAAGCTCGCGAAGCCTTCGAGCTTGTCGAGCGCGCCGGCATTGTCGAATGCTTCCGCATAGAGTTCGAGCGCGTGCAGCGCCGTGTAGCAGCCCGCGCAGCCGCACGCGTGCTCCTTCAGACCCTTCGGATGCGGCGCGCTGTCCGTGCCGAGGAAAAAGCGCGCGTCGCCCGAGGTCGCCGCCTCGACGAGCGCCACGCGGTGGGTCTCGCGCTTGAGCACGGGCAGGCAGTAGTAATGCGGGCGAATGCCGCCCAGGAAGATCGCGTTGCGGTTATAGAGCAGGTGATGCGCCGTGATCGTCGCGCCGAGCAGCCCCGGCGCGGCGTTGTCCGCGCGGATGTAATCGACGGCGTCCTTCGTCGTGATGTGCTCGAACACCACCTTGAGCGCCGGGAAGTCGCGGCGCAGCGGCGTCATCACACGGTCGATGAACACTTTCTCGCGGTCGAACAGGTCGATGTCGGCATTCGTCACCTCGCCGTGCACGAGGAGCGGCATGCCCACTTCCTGCATCGCCTCCAGCGTCTTCGCGCACTTGCGGATGTCGGTCACGCCCGCGTCCGAATTGGTCGTCGCGCCCGCCGGGTACAGCTTCACGCCATGCACGAAGCCGCTTGCGCGCGCGCGGCGGATTTCCTCGGGCGGCGTGTTGTCGGTGAGATAGAGCGTCATCAGCGGCTCGAACTTCGCGCCGGCCGGCAGCGCCGCGAGAATGCGCTCGCGGTAGGCCGCGGCCTGCTCCGTCGTCGTGACGGGCGGCTTGAGGTTCGGCATGATGATCGCGCGGCCGAACTGGCGCGCGGTGTGCGGCAGCACCGCCGCGAGCATGGCGCCGTCGCGCACGTGCAGGTGCCAGTCGTCGGGGCGGGTGAGCGTGAGAGTCGTGGGAGAGGAAGCGTTCATGGCGATCGAAGGCAGAGGCTAAACGGGCAAACCTGGCATTTCACAGTGGGCGGCCCACGGCGCGCTGCGCGCCGCGGCCTGCGCGGGCGCCCCGGCGGGGCAAACACGACGACACGCGTCGCGCCGGCGCCACAATGAACGCCCAGCGCACACGCCCAATGCTGCCCGCATGGAAAGCATCCGACAAATTTCGTATTGGCGACGCGCGGGCCAGTGATATGCTTGGAAAATCATCATTGTACCGGTTCACCGGGCCGTCTCGCCCCCGCCGCAACACGCAACACTATGTGCCAACTTCTCGGAATGAACTGCGCCGCGCCGACGGACGTCACGTTCTCCTTCACCGGATTCGCGGCGCGCGGCGGCGCTACCGATCACCACGCCGACGGCTGGGGCATCGCGTTCTTCGAAGACAAGGCCTGCCGCCTCTTCATCGACCACCAGGCTTCCGCGCGCTCGCCGATTGCCGAGATGGTCAAGCGCTACCCCATCAAGTCGCGCAACACCATTGCGCACATCCGCAAGGCTACGCAGGGGCACATCCAGCTTGAAAACTCCCACCCGTTCATGCGCGAGCTGTGGGGGCGCCACTGGATCTTCGCGCATAACGGCGACCTGCAGGACTTCAATCCGGTGATGTCGGGCGTCTATCAGCCGGTGGGCACGACCGATAGCGAACTCGCGTTCTGCACGCTGCTGCAGGGTCTGCGCAAGGCGTTTCCGGGTTCCCAGCCGCCGCTCGAGGAACTCTTCGGCGCGCTCGAATCGCTGACCCGCGAAATCACGCAGTTCGGCGTATTCAATTTCCTGATGTCGAACGGCCAGGCGCTCTTCGCGCACTGCTCGACGCATCTCCATTATCTCGTGCGCCGCTGGCCGTTTTCCACCGCGCACCTGGTGGACGCCGACGTCTCCATCGACTTCGCGAAGTACACCACGCCCGAAGATCGCGTGGCCGTGATCGCCACCGCGCCGCTCACCGACAACGAGGTCTGGACGCGCTTCGCACCCGGCGACCTGCTGATGTTCCAGCACGGCGAAGTGATTGCGCAGGCAAGCGTGCCGGTGCCGCAGAAGGTGCTCGACAAGCTGAAGAACCCGGCGACGGATGCCTCGGCGAGCGCGCGCTGCCCGTTGCCGCGCGAAGCCGAAACCGTGGACGCCGAAGCGGCCGCCGCGCTGCAAAGCTGGGGCGAATAGGCGCTGCCCCGCACGCAGCGTACGCAGCGCCCGGAACGCAAAAAACGCCGCACCGGCTCAAAGGCCCGTGCGGCGTTCTTTTCTGCGGCTGCCTTCCGCGGCTGCCCGCAATTCAGTTCAATGCAGGATCTTCGCGAGAAACTCCTTCGCGCGGTCCGATTTCGGATTCGCAAAGAACGCTTCCTTGCGGTCGTCTTCCACGATGGCACCGCGGTCCATGAAGACCACGCGGTGCGCGACCTTCTTCGCGAAGCCCATTTCGTGCGTCACGCACATCATGGTCATGCCTTCCTGCGCGAGCTCGACCATCACGTCGAGCACCTCGTTGATCATCTCGGGGTCGAGCGCCGAGGTGGGCTCGTCGAACAGCATGGCGATGGGGTCCATCGAAAGCGCCCGCGCAATCGCCACGCGCTGCTGCTGGCCGCCCGAAAGCTGGCCCGGGAACTTGTCCGCGTGCGCGCGCAGGCCCACGCGGTCGAGCAGCTTGAGCCCCTTGTCGGTGGCTTCGTCCTTGCTGCGGCCGAGCACCTTGATCTGCGCGAGCGTGAGGTTTTCGGTAATGGAAAGGTGCGGAAACAGTTCGAAGTGCTGAAACACCATGCCCACCTTCGAGCGCAGCTTCGAGAGGTTGGTCTTCTTGTCGCCCACCGACTGCCCGTTCACGAGAATCTCGCCCTGCTGAAACGGCTCCAGCCCGTTCACGGTCTTGATGAGCGTCGACTTGCCCGAGCCCGACGGCCCGCAGACCACCACGACCTCGCCCTTCTTCACTTCCGTCGTGCAGTCGGTCAGCACCTGGAACTGGCCGTACCACTTCGACACGTTCTTGATTGAAATCATCTTGCGACCTTTTTCTGAAGACCTTTCACGAGGCTCGACGCAATCACGCAAACCACGAAGTAGCAGGCGCCGGCGAACAGTACCATTTCGACGGTCGTGCCGTCACGGTCGCCGATGTTCGTTGCCGTGCGGAAGAAGTCCGCGAGGCTGATCACGTACACGAGCGACGTATCCTGAAACAGCACGATGGCCTGCGTGAGCAGCAGCGGCACCATCGCGCGGAACGCCTGCGGCAGCACCACGAGGCGCATGGCCTGGCCATAGCGCATGCCGAGCGCGAACGACGCGTTCACCTGCCCGCGCGGCACCGCCTGGATGCCCGCGCGAATGATCTCCGCATAATACGCGGCCTCGAAGAGCGAGAACGCCACCATCGCGGAGGCGAGGCGGATGTCGATGTCGGGCGAGAGATCGAGCAGGCTTTGCAGCAGCTGCGGCACGATCAGGAAGAACCACAGCAGGACCATCACGAGCGGGATCGAACGGAACACCGTGACGTAGGCCTTCGAGAACCATTCGAGCGGCTTCACGCCCGAAAGGCGCATGAGCGCGAGCAGCGTGCCCCACAGGATGCCCACCACCACCGCGCACAGCGTGATCTTGAACGTGACGATCGCGCCGGTCCACAAGGTAGGCAGTGCGCCCGGAATGCCGCTCCAGTCGAAATGATGCATCACTTGCCTCCGATATAGCCGGGCAGCCGCGACTTCGCCTCGACCCATCGCATCAGCGCCATCACGACGAGATTGATGATGACGTATGCGAGCGTGACCGCGATGAACGACTCATAGGTTTGCGCGGTGTAATCGACGAGCTGGCGCGCCTGCGCGGAAAGATCGAGCAGGCCGATCGTCGAGGCGACCGCGGAGTTCTTGAAGATGTTGAGGAACTCCGAGGTGATGGGCGGCACGATGATGCGGTAGGCCACGGGCAGCAGCACGTAGCGATAGGTTTGCCACTGCGTGAAGCCCATTGCGAGACCGGCGGCGCGCTGGCCGCGCGGCAGTGCGTTGATGCCCGCGCGCACCTGCTCGCACACGCGCGCGCCGGTGAAGAGCCCGAGACAGAGGATCGACGAGGAGAAGAACTGCACGTTCGGCGGCAACTGCTTGAACCAGTTGCCGAGCGCCGGCGGCACGAGCTCCGGTATCACCAGATACCAGACGAAGAACTGCACGATCAGCGGAATGTTGCGGAACACGGCCACGTAGACGGTGCCCGCTCCCTGGGCCCACTTGTTCGGCACCGTGCGCAGCACGCCGAAGAACGAGCCCACGACGAACGCGATCACCCACGCGGCGAGCGAGACCGTGATCGTCACCCAGAAGCCGGAGATCAGCCAGCCGAGATAGGTGGTGGGCTCGCCGGTCGAGACCGGGCTGAACAGGATGCCCCAGTTCCAGTGGTAGGACATGAAGAGACTCCAGCAAAAAGAACGGAAGAAGCGTGGCTTCTTCCGTTCCGTGCCTGATTTGATCCACTGCGTCGATCCGCTGCGTCGATCTCAATGCAGCGATCTCATGCAGCGATCCGGTCAGGGCGATTGAGAACTACTGTCGCAAGCGACAGGCGCCGACGCCTAGTCGATCGCCTTGTCGTTCGGGCTCTTGAACAGCGTCTTCATGTCGTCGCTTTCCGGGAAGTTCAGGTTGAGGCCCTTCGGCGGAATCGGCGATTCGAACCACTTCTTGTAGATCGTGTCGCCTTCGCCCGAGGTCTCGACCTTCGCAATGGCGTCGTCCACCACCTTCTTGAACTCCGGATCGTTCTTGCGCATCATGCAGCCGTACGCTTCATGCGACTGCGGCGTGCCCACGATCACGAAATCGCCCGGGTTGTTCGACTTCGCGCGCTCGCCCGCCAGCAGCGCGTCGTCCATCATGAACGCTGCCGCGCGGCCCGTCGAGAGCGTCAAGAACGACTCGCCGTGGTCCTTCGCGCTGATGATGTTCATGCCCATGTTCTTGTCCTGGTTCATCTTGCGCAGAAGACGCTCGGACGTCGTGCCCGCCGTCGTCACGACGGTCTTGCCCTTGAGGTCGGCGAAGTCCTTGATGCCCGAATCTTTCTTCGTCATGAGGCGCGTGCCGATCACGAAGATCGTGTTCGAGAAGGCGGCCTGCTGCTGACGCTCGGCATTGTTCGTGGTGGAGCCGCACTCGATGTCCACCGTGCCGTTCTGCACGAGCGGGATGCGGTTCTGCGAGGTGATGGGCACCATCTTGACCTTCAGGTTCGGCATGTTCAGCTTCTCCTTCACGGCCTCCACGATCTTGAGCGCGAAGTCCTGCGAGTAGCCGATCACATTCTGCTTGTCGTCGTAGTACGAGAACGGAATCGACGACTCGCGGTGGCCGAGCGAGATGACACCCGTGTCCTTGATCTTCTTGAGCGTGCCCGCATCCTGCGCGTGGGCGCCGGCGGCAACCAGACCGAGGGTGGCAAGAACGAGCGCGGCCTTTTTAATATTCATCTGTGATCTCCTTGGCAAGAATCGCCGCCAGTGTAGCAAAGTAATTATTTTGAAAGAATACGATTCGCCCCAGGGGTTGTACTCATCCGGCGCCTTTTTCCTCGCGCGGTTTCACCGGGTTGCGCCCGCGCGAGAAATGCAAAAAAGCGGACGGCCCCGCCAAGGTCCCGTCCGCTTGCTGCTACTGCCCAGGTGCGGGCGCAACCGCGCCCGCATGCCGTCTGTCGATCAGGGGTAGAGGCCGCGCATTTCGCGCGCCATCAGGATGCGCTTGCAGGCCACGATGAAGGCCGCGGTGCGCATCGACACCTTGTTTTCGCTCGCCACCTGCCAGACCGCCGTGAACGCTTCGCGCATCACGCGCTCGAGACGTTCGTTGATTTCGTTTTCGGTCCAGAAGAAGCTCGAGAAGTCCTGCACCCACTCGAAGTACGAAACGGTCACGCCGCCCGCGTTCGCCACCACGTCGGGAATCACGAGGATGCCCTTGTCGTGGAGGATGTCGTCGGCCGCCGTCGTGGTCGGGCCGTTCGCGCCTTCCACAATGATCTTCGTGCGGATCTTGCCGGCGTTCTTCTCGGTGATCTGGTTTTCCAGCGCGGCCGGGATCAGGATGTCGGTTTCGATCGTCCAGAACTCGTCGTTCGCGAGCACGTCGGCGCCGGCAAAACCTGCCACGCCACCTGTCTTCGCCACGTGTTCGAGCAGCGCTGCGGCGTCCATGCCGTTCGCGTTGTAGAGCGAGCCGGTGTGATCCTGCACGGCCACGACTTTCGAGCCGGCTTCCTGGAACAGACGCGCGGCGATGCCGCCCACGTTGCCGAAGCCCTGCACCGCAATGCGTGCGCCTTCGATCGGCAGACCCGTGCGGCGCGCGGCTTCGCAGCCGACCACGAACACGCCGCGGCCCGTTGCCTCGCGGCGGCCGAGCGAGCCGCCGAGCGTGATGGGCTTGCCCGTCACGACGCCCGTGGCCGTCTGGCCCTGGTTCATCGAGTAGGTGTCCATCATCCACGCCATGATCTGCTCGTTCGTGTTGACGTCCGGCGCAGGAATGTCGGTGTTCGGTCCGATGATGATGCCGATTTCGCTGGTGTAGCGGCGCGTCACGCGCTCGAGTTCGCCACGCGAAAGCGTGCGCGGATCGACGCGGATGCCGCCCTTCGCGCCGCCGTACGGCACGTTCACGGCGGCGTTCTTCACCGACATCCACGCGGAGAGCGCCATCACTTCGGAGAGCGTAACGTCCTGGTGGTAACGCACGCCGCCCTTGCCGGGACCGCGCGAAACGTTGTGCTGCACACGGTAGCCTTCGAAGTGCGCGACGGTGCCGTTGTCGAGTTCGATGGGCACATCGACGATCAGGATCCGCTTCGGACGCTTGAGCGTCTCGAGCCAGCGCGACAGCGAGCCGAGGTACGGCGCGACGCGATCGACCTGACGAAGGTAGTTACCCCACGGACCGAGATTGTCGGCGTTAAGGTAGGAAGGAACCGACTGCAGTTGGGAAGACATGAACGCTCCAGCGATCGAATGAGTGGTGCAATTGTCAGAAAACGCCCATCTGAAATCCAATGCCGTTTGATTATCCCGTTATGCTTTTCGTGCATAACGTTACAAAAACCGAAAAAACGTGTCGCGAGTCCGTGCCAACGCCGGTTTGCGGCGGCAAAACGGCCGCTTGCCGTCGCTTGTCGCCCCTTGCCGCCGATTGTTCCTGCGGCCGCAACGCACAAATGCAAGGAGCAACGCCAATCCCGCGCGCAGAAACGACACGGCCCGGCGCAACGGCGCCGGGCCGCAGTGTTCGCGTTCGATCGTTATAGTGCGTCCAGGTTACAGCTTCGTCAGCTTGCTCGCCGGCTGCCCCTCGCCGCCCCGGGCAAGCTCCGCGCTCACCGCGCTCCACAGCTCGCGCACGAGCGCCTGGCGCGCGTCGTCGCCCTGCGCCGCGAGCTTGTCGCGATAGAGGCGGATTTCCATGTCGAGCGTGAACTGGCCTTCCGGCGCGCCGCGCGTGCCGCGGTCGAGCCGGATCAGGCGGCCTTGCGCCACGGCATCCTCCACCGCGCTGCGCGGCAGGAACGCAATGCCGTGCCCGGCGAGCGCCATCGCCTTGAGCCCCTCGGCCATGTCGGTTTCATAGACGCGGTCAAGGTAAAGACGCGCCGGCGCATTGCCGATGATCACCTCGGTCATGCGGCCGAGATAGGCGTTGGGGGTATAGGAGAGGTAGGGCGTGGGGGCGTCGGCCGTGCCGGGCAGCGTGTAGCGGGGCCGGCCGGCGCGCTGCACCGCCGAATACGGGCTGATCGATTCGATGCCGAGCGTGAGCGTGTCGTAGCGCGCGGGATCGAGCGTGACCGGGTGGCTCGGATGGTGATACCCCATCACCAGATCGCAGCCGCCTTCGACGAGCGAGAGCACCGCATCGTGCACGTTGAGCGCGCGCAGGCGCGTGTGGATGCGGCCGAGCTTCGCCTCCACGCGCTGCAGCCAGCGCGGGAAATAGGTGAGCGAGAGCGTGTGCGGCACCGCGAACTCGATGGTGGCCGCCGGCGTGGCCGTATGGCCGCGCAGCACCGTGCGCGCCTCGTGAAACTGCGAAAGCATGGCGAGCGCCTGCTCGTAGAACACCTGGCCCGCGGCCGTGAGGCGGGTGGGATAGACCGACCGGTCGATGAGCTCGGTGCCGAGCCACGCTTCGAGCGCCTGGATGCGACGCGAGAACGCCGGCTGCGTGACGTGGCGCAATTCGGCGGAGCGGCTGAAACTATGCGTTTCCGCGAGCGAAACGAAGTCTTCGAGCCATTTGAGTTCCATGCTGGGCGGCGGGCGGTGACGTGTGAAGTCCGCATTCTAGAGCGGCTGCCGCCCGCGCGGGGAAGCGGCGCGCAAACCGCCCGCGGCGGCCTCCCGGACCGCCGTGCGCCCGCGCCCTTCGCCCCGGGCGGGCGCCTCCCGGCGAGGTGATAAAATATGGGCCTCCCGCCGTCTCCATGCAGACCGTCCTCAACGCAACCGAGCATCGCAACCGAGCGTAACGCCGCACGTTACGTCCCCATCATGTCCGACACCCGTCCCGATACCCTCTTCGCGCTCACCGCCCTCTCCCCGCTCGACGGCCGCTACGCCTCGAAGACCGAAGCCCTGCGCGACTGGCTTTCGGAAGCCGCCTTCATGCGCCACCGCGTGAGCGTGGAAATCCACTGGCTGATCGCGCTTTCGCAGGCCGGCTTCGCGGAAGTGCCGCGCTTTTCCGCTGCGTCGGAGCAGTTCCTGCTCAAGCTCGCCGAGAACTTCACGGCGCACGACGCCGCGCGCATCAAGGACATCGAGCGCGTGACGAACCACGACGTGAAGGCCGTGGAGTACTGGCTCAAGGAATCGGTGAAGGGGCAGCCCGAACTGGAGCGTGCGAGCGAATTCATCCACTTCGCCTGCACCTCGGAAGACATCAACAACACCTCGCACGGCCTGATGCTCGCGGGCGCGCGCGAACACGTGATCCTGCCGGCGCTGCGCTCGGTGCATCAGCGCCTCGTCGCGCTGGCCCACGCCCAGGCCGACCAGCCGATGCTCTCGCGCACGCACGGCCAGCCCGCCAGCCCCACCACGCTCGGCAAGGAAATCGCCAACGTCGCGGCGCGCCTCGCACGCGCGATCCAGCGCATCGAGAAGGTGGAACTGCTCGGCAAGATGAACGGCGCGGTCGGCAACTTCAACGCGCACCTCTCGGCCTACCCGGAATTCGACTGGGAAGCGTTCTCGAAGGAAGTCGTCGAAAAGCGCCTGAAGCTCACCTTCAACCCGTACACGATCCAGATCGAGCCGCACGACTACATGGCGGAACTGTTCGACGCCGTCGCGCGCGCGAACACGATCCTGCTCGACCTCGACCGCGACGTGTGGGGCTACATCTCGATCGGGTACTTCAAGCAGAAGACCCGGGCCGGCGAGATCGGTTCGTCGACGATGCCGCACAAGGTCAACCCGATCGACTTCGAGAATTCGGAAGGCAACCTCGGCCTCGCGAACGCCACGCTGCGCCACCTCGCCGACAAGCTGCCGGTCTCGCGCTGGCAGCGCGACCTGACCGACTCGACGGTGCTGCGCAATATCGGCGTCGCGTTCGGCTATTCGCTGCTCGCCTACGACGCGCTGATCCGCGGTCTCGACAAGCTCGAAGTGAACCCGCAGCGCCTGAACGAAGACCTCGACGCCACGTGGGAAGTGCTGGCCGAGCCGGTGCAGACGGTCATGCGCCGCTACGGCATCGAAAACCCGTACGAGCAGTTGAAGGAGCTCACGCGCGGCAAGGGCATCACGCGCGAAGCGCTGCAGACGTTCGTCTCGGGTCTCGCGATTCCCGACGACGCGAAGCAGCGTCTGCTCGACATGACGCCCGCGTCGTATGTCGGCCTGGCCGCGGAACTGGCGAAGCGGATTTCCTGATTACCGGATTACCGCAGCCGGCGAGCGGCCGCCGTTGCATACCGTTGCATACGCCGCTCGCACCCATGAAAAAAGGCGCTCGATGGTTTTCGAGCGCCTTTGTCGTTTCAGACAGCGACGGCGTCACGGCGCGCGGCGCGCCTCCAGCTGCTTCAGCACTTCATCGACGATCTGTTCGGGCGCGAGCTCGATGCTCACGACGATCGCCTCGTCGGGGCCCGGTTCTTCGAGCGTATCGAGCTGGCTCTGCAGCAGCGAAGGATCGAAGAAGTGCCCGGTGCGGGACGCGAGACGCTCGTGCAGCATCGCGAAGGTGCCCTTGAGATAGACGAAGCACACGTCGCGGTCGTTGCCGCGCAGGACATCGCGATACGCGCGCTTGAGCGACGAACACGTGAACACGGCCGTCTCGTGCGCGCGCTGCTTCGCCTCGATCGCCTCGCGGATCGTGCGCAGCCAGGGCCAGCGGTCCTCGTCGGTCAGCGCAATGCCGTCGTGCATCTTCTTCTTGCTGGCTTCGCTATGGAAAACGTCGCCGTCGGTGAAGGTGCAGCGCAGGCGCTCGGCCAGCAGCTCGCCGATGCGGGTCTTGCCCGCACCCGAGACGCCCATTGCAATCAGAATCATCTACCGCTCCTCTTGTTCTACGACGACTACACCACTGCCGCCAGGGCGAACGTCAGCCCGAGACCTAGCAGCGAAATGATGGTTTCCAGCAGCGACCAGGTCTTGAACGTCTGACCGACCGTCATGCCGAAGTATTCCTTGATGAGCCAGAACCCGCCGTCGTTGACGTGCGAGAAGATCAGCGAGCCCGAACCCGTCGCGAGCACGAGCAGCTCGGGCTGCACCGATATGCCGCTCGCCGTTGCAATCGGCGCGACGATGCCGCAGGCCGTGGTCATCGCCACCGTGGCCGACCCCGTCGCCAGACGGATCAGCGCGGCGACCAGCCAGCCGAGCAGGAGCGGCGAAAGATGCGCCGTCTGCGCGAGCTCGACGATCTGCTTCGACACGCCGCTGTCCATCAGCACGCGGCCGAAGCCGCCGCCGGCGCCGACGATCAGCGTGATGCCGGCGATGGGCGCGAGGCAGTCGCCGCAGAACTTCTGGATCTGCGCACGGGTGTAGCCGCGCTGCGCGCCGAAGGTCCAGAAGCTCACCAGCACGGCGATCAGGAGCGCGACGTCGGAGTTGCCGATAAAGTGCAGCAGGCTGTTCGGCAGCGTCTTCGGCGCGAACACGAGATCGGCCCAGCTGCCGATCAGCATCAGGATCACCGGCAGCAGGATCGTGAAGAGCGTGACGCCGAAGCCGGGCAGTTCGCTATCGGGCTTCGGCTCGGCGGCGCTCACGAACTGCGCGGCGAGCGGGTTGTTCTCCGGCAGCTTGACATGGCGATGGATGAAGAGCGCGAAGAGCGGGCCGGCGACGATCGCCGTGGGCACGCCCACGATCAGCCCGTAGGCGATGGTCTTGCCGATGTCGGCGTGATACGCCTGCACCGCCAGCAGCGCGGCCGGGTGCGGCGGAATCAGGCCGTGCACGACGGACAGGCCCGCCACCATCGGCAGGCCGATCAGCAGGAGCGACTTGCCGGTGCGTTTGGCGACGTTGAACGCGATCGGAATGAGCAGCACGAAACCCACTTCGAAGAACACCGGCAAGCCCACGATGATCGCGACGCACATCATCGCCCAGTGGATGTTCTTCTCGCCGAACCAGCGGATCAGCGTGGTGGCGATGCGCTCGGCGCCGCCCGACTCGGCCATCATCTTGCCGAGCATGGTGCCGAGGCCCACCACGATGGCAATGTGGCCAAGCGTGTTGCCGTTGCCGGTTTCGAAGGACTTGACGATCTGATCCATCGGCATGCCGACGGCGAGGCCGAGCAGCAGCGAAACGATGATCAGAACGAGGAAGGGATAAACCTTGAAGCGCGTGATCAGCAGAATCAGCGCGGCGATCGCGATGAGCGCATAAACCAGCAGCATGCTGCCGTGGGCCACTCCCATGGGGCTTTTCTCCGGATGATTTTGTTCGAAACGTATCCGCCGCGGCACAGGCGGAAGACGACGGCAGTCGCCGGGGCCGTGATTGTAATGAGGTTATAGCGGCTTTCGCTCGCGTGTGCGCAAAAAATGAGCCGCGCGAGGCGTGAACCTCGCGCGGCTTGGGTCATTGGCCTGCGGCCGGATGCACCGGATGCACCGGATGCGGCGATGCTGCGATGCTGCGATGCTGCGATGCGATATCGCCCGCGGGCCTCCTGGCGCGCGCGCCGCCGTGCCGTCTTTACCGCGCCGGACGCGACAGTTCGCTTGCCGCGCGCGCAAGGCGCGTCACTTCCGCCCAGTCCTGCGCGGCAACGGCGGCCTTCGGCGTGAGCCAGGAACCGCCCACGCACACCACGTTCGGCAGCGCGAGGAAGTTCGGCGCGGATTCCGGGGTGATGCCGCCCGTCGGGCAAAACCTGAGCCCCGGGAACGGGCCGTGGAACGCCTGCAGCATGGCGATGCCGCCCGCCGGCACGGCCGGGAAGAACTTGACGATCTCGTAGCCCAGTTCCAGCGCCGCGATGATGTCGCTCGGCGTCATCACGCCCGGCAGGAGCGGCAGGCCCGCCTCGACTGCCGCGTCGTGCATCTCGCGCGTGAGACCCGGCGACACGCCGAACTGGGCGCCCGCCTTCTTCGCGAGGGCGCAGTGCTCGGGCTTCGTGATCGTGCCCACACCCACGACGATATCCGGCGCGATCTTCGCAGCCCGCTCGATCGCTTCGAGACCGGCCGCCGTGCGCAGCGTGATTTCCAGTACCTTGACGCCGCCCGCGTGCAGCGCGCGCGAAACGTGCTCGCCCTGCTCCCCGCTCTCGAATGCCAGCACCGGAATGACCGGGCCCAGACGGACGATATCGGCTACCGTTGGTGTTGCCATGTTCATGCTCCTTGATGTTGCGTGACTTGTGCGGCGGCCGGCGCATGGCCGGTTTCGCCCACGAGCGGCCCGAAAACGCCGGCGCCCAGCTCCGCGGGCGCTGCGGCGGCGCGGAACACGCCGAAGAGTTCGCGGCCGAAACCGACCTTGTTGCTTTCCTGATGCGTGGGCTGCGCGACCGGGCGCGCCTCCCACCCGGCGGCATCGACTTCGACGTCGAGCACGCCTTCCACGGCATCGATCACGATCATATCGCCGTCGCGCACCTTGCCGATGGGACCGTGCAGCAGCGTCTCGGGCGAAACGTGGATCACGGCCGGCACTTTGCCCGACGCGCCCGACATGCGCCCGTCGGTCACGAGCGCAACGTGGAAGCCCTTGTCCTGCAGCACGCCCAGAAGCGGCGTGAGGCGGTGCAGCTCCGGCATGCCGTTGGCCCGGGCGCCCTGGAAGCGCACCACGGCCACGAAGTCGCGCTCCAGCTTGCCGGCATCGAACGCTTCCTGCACGGCTTCCTGCGAATCGAACACGATGGCAGGCGCGCGCACACGGCGGCGCTCCGGCGCGACCGCCGAAACCTTGATGACGCCGCGACCGAGACGCCCCTGCATGAGGCGCAGGCCGCCGTCCGGCTGGAACGGCTCGGCCACGCCGCGCAGCACGCCGGTATCGGCGCTCTGTTCGACCGCATCGACCCACGCGAGCTTGCCGTCCAGCAGCTTCGGCTCCTTCGTGTAGTGGCGCAGGCCCTCGCCCGCCACGGTCTTCACGTCTTCGTGCAGCAGGCCGCCGTCCAGCAGCTCGCGCACGAGGAACGCCACGCCGCCCGCGGCGTGGAAGTGGTTCACGTCGGCCTTGCCGTTCGGATAAACGCGCGCGAGCAGCGGCACCGTTTGCGAGAGCGTATCGAAGTCGTCCCAGTCGATGATCACGCCGGCCGCGCGCGCCATGGCGACGAGGTGCATGGTGTGATTGGTGGAGCCGCCCGTCGCGAGCAGCGCGACGATGCCGTTGATGATCGCCTTCTCGTCGATCACGTGGCCGATCGGCGTGTAGTTGCCGCGCTCGACGGTAAGGTCCAGCACGCGGCGCGCAGCGGCAGCCGTGAGCTCGTCGCGCAGCGGCGTATGCGGATGGATGAACGCCGCGCCCGGCAGATGCAGGCCCATCACCTCCATCAGCATCTGGTTGCTGTTGGCCGTGCCGTAGAACGTGCAGGTGCCCTGGCCGTGATAGGCCGCAGCCTCGGATTCGAGCAGCGCGTCACGGCCGCACTGGCCGGTGGCGAACTGCTGGCGCACCTTGGCCTTGGCATCGTTCGAAATGCCGCTCGTCATCGGGCCCGCCGGCACGAAGATCGTGGGCAGGTGGCCGAACTGCAGCGCGCCGATCACGAGGCCCGGCACGATCTTGTCGCAGATGCCGAGGCACAGCGCCGCGTCGAACATGTTGTGCGTGAGCGCAACGGCCGTGCTCATCGCGATCACTTCGCGCGAGAAGAGCGAGAGCTCCATGCCGGCATTGCCCTGGGTGACGCCGTCGCACATCGCCGGCACGCCGCCCGCGAACTGGGCCACGCCGCCGTTCTCGCGCGCCGCCTCTTTAATGAGGTCCGGATAATTCTTGTAGGGCGCGTGCGCCGAGAGCATCTCGTTGTAGGACGAGACAATGCCGATATTGGGCTCGCGAATCGACTTGATGGCGATCTTGTCGCGCCCCTCGATGGCGGCGAAGCCGTGGGCGAGATTCGCGCAGGAAAGCGCGCCGCGCGCCGGAAAGCGGTCCTGGGCCGCGGCGACGCGGGCCACATAGGCCTCGCGCGTCGGCTTGCTGCGCTCGATGACGCGCCGCGTCACCTTCATCAACTGGGAATGCGGGGACACTATCGAATCTCCTTCCTTGTTTGTCTCGACGGACGGTGGGGGCCGGATTCGGGCCGCGGCGGCCCGCATTGGGGGCCCGCCGGGCGCTCCGGTCAGTGCGAGCCGAGTTTAGTAGAAAAACTACACGATCGCAATACCGGTTAGCCCTGGGTAGCTTGCCGGCCCTTCGTGCATTTTCCTCATAAATCTAGGCATATCCAGCCGATCCCGCAAAGAGCGCTTGCACCCTCGTCATTTGTTATGTAGTTTTTGTACATATCGCCAGATCCGCTATAGTGCCCGGATCTTTCAGCATAGTGCGAGTTTCCCGATGCTGTTGTCCCAGGTGAAAGCCATGCGCGAGCAATTGCGCCCTTCCGAGCGCAAGCTGGCCGATTACGTCCTCGAAGCGCCCCGCGAGGTGCTCGACCTTTCGATGACCGAGGTGGCGCAGCGCGCCGGCGTGAGCCAGCCCACCATTGCGCGTTTCTGCCACGCGCTTGGGTTTTCGGGTTTCCGGGAGTTCAAGATCCGGCTCGCCCAGGCCGTGGCCGGCGACCTGCCCTCGGAGCATCCGGCCGTCTATCGCGACGTGCGCCCCGACGAACCCGTGCCGGGCGTGGCCGCCAAGGTGCTCGACCGCACCATCGGCGCGCTGCTCCAGGTGCGCAACAATCTCTCGACGGACGCGCTGGCGGCGGCCATCACGCTGCTCGCCCATGCCTCGCGCATCGAGTTCTACGGGGCGGGCGGATCGGGCATCGCGGCGCAGGACATGCAGCACAAGTTCTTTCGCCTCGGCATGCCGAGCGTGGCCTATTCGGACCCGCAAACCTTCCTGATGTCGGCTGCGCTGCTCGGGCCGGGCGATGTGGTAGTCACCATCTCGAACACCGGACGCACGCGCGACGTGGTCGATGCGGCCCACACGGCGCTCGAACGCGGCGCCAGGGTGATTGCGATCACGCACGGCACCTCGCCGCTCGCGCGGATCGCGACGGTCGGCCTGCACGCGAACGTGGACGAAGACACCGACGTGTTTTCGCCGATGACTTCGCGCACCTCCCATCTGGCGATCGGCGACATTCTCGCCGTGGGGGTGGCGTTGCAGCGCGGACCCGAGTTGGCCGAAAAGCTCGCGGACGCCAAGGAGATCATCGCGCGGCGACGGCTCGATCCGGTCGGCTGACGCAGCCGCGCTTGCCGTTCGATCGCGCCTGCCTTCGGACAAACCTCAGGCAAACCTCAGGCAAACCTCAGGCAAACCTCAGGCAAACCTCAGGCAAACCTCAGGCAAACCGTTGACAGATTGAGACTATTCCTATGTGCGCGTCGTACCGCAGCCGCTAAAGTTGCCGCTTTTCGAGCCCACGCCCCCTCCCGGGCCGGGTCAGCACGAAGCGCACTTTGCGCCGGCCGTGCATCCGCGCGGCGCGCACCCACCTGCCAGTGACCACCCATGCCCTTAAACGCGGCCTCGGGGAACTCGCAGAAGGAAACCTCATGAAACGCCTGTTGATACTCGCTGCGGCCGGCATGCTGGCCATGGCGGCACTCGCCGCCCCTCAACCCCATATCGCCAACCCGATCTCCGAAAAGCTTCAGATCGCATGGCTCGAACACCAGTGGACCCAGGCCGCCGCCTCGGCTAACCGCCCGGTGCTCGACGACCTGCTGGACGATCAGTTCTTCGAAATATTGCCGGGCAACGTCCGGCGTACCCGACACGACCTGCTGACGGCTCCGCCGCTGCCGGCGGGCGGTTCGCAGGTGCTCGAAGACGTGCACGTGCAGATCCTCGGCAATGTCGCCGTCGTAACCGGCATCAATCGGTATACGCCGGCGGCCGGCTACACGCCGATCGAATATCGCTTCACCGACGTGTTCCTGAAACGCGAGGCGGGATGGCGTATCGTGACGGCACGCATGCGCCACAAAGAGGCGGGCGGCGTGTAGGTGCCGCTTAAGTCGCGAATCGGGCAGAAAGAATCAGAAAGGCTTGATGACGGCGAGCGCCACCGCCGCCAGCATGCCGAGCACCGGCAGTTCGTTGAACATCCGATACCACTTGTCCGAGCGGCGGTTCTCGCCGCGCTCGAAGGTGCGCAGCAGCCGCCCGCAATACGCGTGATAGGCAATGAGCAGGATCACCACGCCCACCTTCGCGTGAATCCAGCCCTGGCCGCGGCCGATCCCCACCACGAGCCACAGCCACAGCCCGCACAGCAGCGCCGGCACGGCGATCATCGTCATGAAGCGATACAGCTTGCGCGCCATGATGAGCAGGCGCTTGATCGCGGCGGGTTCGGTTTCCATCGCCAGATTCACGAAAATGCGCGGCAGGTAGAACAGGCCCGCGAACCACGAGGCGATCAGCACGATGTGAAACGTCTTGACCCAAAGCATCGACATCTTTGTTCTTCTCGATGAGCGATTGAGCAATGAGGCGGCGCGCGCACCGCCCCGCTAAACGAACTGTTGAAGCGGACCGTTGAAGCAGACCGTTACTGCCGGCCTTCGCCGTGGCCGAGCACGACGTACTTCAGCGAAGTCAGCCCTTCGAGGCCAACCGGGCCGCGTGCGTGCAGCTTGTCGTTCGAAATGCCGATTTCCGCGCCCAGACCGAATTCGAAGCCGTCCGCGAAACGCGTGGAGGCGTTCACCATCACGCTCGCCGAATCCACTTCGCGCAGGAAGCGCATGGCGCGGTCGTGGTCTTCCGTAACGATCGCGTCGGTATGGTGCGAGCCGTAGGTGTTGATGTGCTCGATGGCGTCGTCGAGGTGGTCCACCACCTTGATCGCCAGCACAGGCGCGAGGTATTCGGTGCGCCAGTCTTCTTCGGTTGCATCGACGAGCGGGCTCACGCCCGCGTCGGCCAGGATCGCGCGCGCGGCCGCATCCACGCGCAGCTCCACGTCCTTGTCGCGATAGAGCCGGCCGAGCGGCGGCAGCACTTCATGCGCAATGCCGCGCGCAACGAGCAGCGTCTCCATCGTGTTGCAGGTGCCGTAGCGGTGCGTCTTGGCGTTGTCGCACACGGTCAGAGCCCGGGCGATGTCCGCGCGGTCGTCCACGTAGACGTGGCAGATGCCGTCCAGGTGCTTGATCATCGGCACGCGCGCCTCGGCCATCAGGCGCTCGATCAGGCTCTTGCCGCCGCGCGGCACGATCACGTCCACGTATTCGGTCATCGTGATGAGCTTGCCCACCGCCGCGCGGTCGGCGGTTTCGACCACCTGCACCGCTTCCTGCGGCAGCCCCGCCGCTGCGAGCCCTTCGCCGATCAGCTTCGCGAGCGCCGTGTTGCATTCGAGCGCTTCGGAACCGCCGCGCAGGATCGTCGCGTTGCCCGACTTCAGGCACAGCGCCGCGGCGTCGATGGTCACGTTCGGCCGCGACTCGTAGATGATGCCGATCACGCCGAGCGGCACGCGCATCTGGCCCACCTGGATGCCGGTCGGGCGGTACTTCATGTTGCTGATTTCGCCGATGGGGTCCGGCAGCGCCGCCACCTGGCGCAGGCCGTCCACCATCGTCCTGAGCGCCTTGTCCGAAAGCGTGAGGCGGTCGATGAAGGCGGCGTCGTGGCCCTTGTCCTTCGCGCGGGCGAGGTCGCGCGCATTCGCGTCCTTGAGCGCCTGCGCCTCGCGCTCGATGGCCTTCGCCACCGCTTCCAGCGCGGCGTTCTTCGCGGCCGTGGAGGCCCGTGCCATCGCGCGCGAGGCTTGACGGGCGCGGCGGCCGAGATCGGTCATGTACTGGTCGATATCCATCATGGTGTCTTGTGTGATGCGGCGCGCCCGGCGCGCGAATGCCCGATTGCCGGGCAAATGCGCGGGAAAACACGCGGGAAAAACGATTGTAAAGCCAGCGCGCGAGGTCTGCCTGGCCGGCCTGGAGGCACAGCGTCAGGCTCGCACGCGGGCCGGACGAGGCGCAACGTATCGTGCGGCAGGGCCGAAACCGGCACCTGCGGCCGGCACCGGCGAGCCCGTCGCGCTCAGCCCGCCGCGCTCAGCCGGGTCGGCGTGCCGTGCCTGCGGCCGGCGGCCTGACGCCTGCCTGCGCGCGG
>NZ_BAYB01000015.1 GCF_000685035.1 Paraburkholderia ferrariae NBRC 106233 | reverse complement strand
AATCGGCCACGTCCTTGGTCACTTCGCCGATCGCCACCGCAATGCGCCCGCGCGTGACCTTGCCGTTTTTCTCGAGCTGGTCGGCCACGCGCATGGCCTCGTCGATCGGGATCGCGAACGAGATGCCCATGAACCCGCCCGTGCGGCTATAGATCTGCGAGTTGATGCCGATCACCTCGCCCTGCATGTTGATGAGCGGGCCGCCCGAGTTGCCGGGATTCACGGCCACGTCGGTCTGGATGAACGGCAGATAGTCGCCCGTGTCGCGCCCCTTGGCGCTGACGATACCCGCCGTGACAGTGTTTTCGAGGCCGAACGGCGAGCCGATCGCGACCACCCATTCGCCGACGCGCAGCTTGTTCGAATCGCCGATGGTCACGGCCGGCAGGCTGCTCGCCTGGATTTTCACGACGGCAACATCGGTGCGATCGTCAACGCCGATGAGCTTCGCCTTGAATTCGCGCTTGTCGGTGAGCGTGACGTAAATGCTGTCCGCGTCGTCCACCACGTGCGCGTTGGTCATCACGTAGCCGTCGCTCGACAGAATGAAGCCCGAGCCGACGCCGCTGCTCTGCTCGCTGTCGTTGCCGCTATCGGACGGGTTCGAATCCTGATCGCTGCCCTGGCCGCCCTGGCCACCGCGGGGCGATTGCCCCTGCGGGCCCTGCGGCAGCGGAATGCCGAAGAAGCGGCGGAAGAATTCCGACATGTCGCCGTTGTCCATCCCCGGCGGCAGGTTCGGCTGCGCGGAACTGACCCGTGTGGTCGTGCGGATATTGACGACGGAAGGCCCGACCTTGTCGACGAGATCGGTGAAATCGGGCAGGTTGGCGGCATTGGCCGCCGACGCCGTTTGCGGCGCGAGCGGCAGGCAAGCCGCGACCACCGCGGCCGCGAAGAATTTGCGCAGCGGGAGAATCGTCATATCGTAGTCAGCCGAAGGATGTTACCTGGGAGCCTTGTATTCTATGGCAGACGCAAACCGCTGCAACGTGGCCTGGGGCACTTCGCCGAGCACGGTGATCCAGTAATCGCCATGGCGCTTCACGAGCACGTTGGTGGCGCCGCTGCTGCCCGCGCCTTCCTTGCGGCTGTTGTGCTCCACCGGCTCGACGAAGATCGAGATCGCGGCAAGACCGTCGGAGAACACGGCCTGATCGACGGGGATGGGCGGATCGTTCGCGTCGCGCGCGGCCATCGGGCGGCGCAGTTCGCGGATCTTGTGGAAGCCCGCAACGGCCGTGCCGAAGCTCCAGCCCTGCGCCTCCATATCCACCGGCTCGAGCGGCGGACGCACCACGGTCCAGCCGGTCAGATTGCGCATGCCGTTGACGATTGCGGCCTTATCCACCGGCACGCCGATGCTGACCTGCGTGAACGCCAGTTGTTCGAGCACCTGGCCGTTCGCGGGATCGAGCGTCTGCGCGCGCAGCAGCAGCCCCGTTTTGGCGTCGGCCCAGAACTTGTAGGCGTAGCGGTAAGCGTCCTTGGGGTCGAGTTCCACCACCTGGCTGTCGATGCCCGCAACCCGGTCGTTGCCGAGCGCCTTCGGCGTATAGACGCTCAGCACCTGATCGCCGCCCGCGCTCAGGAGCGCCGGAAAGGCGTCCTTGTTCTGGCGCTTTTCGACGACGCAAAGCTTGCGTTCGGGCACGAAGGTATAGAGGTCGTCGTTGTGACGCAGCAGCTTGCGCGGCTTGCCGTCCAGGCTTTCGATCTGCTCGTACTCGCCGTCCTTCGTCGCGTAGTGCGCAATGCGCGACGACTGCACGAATGCGCCGCGCTGATAGACGAAGGTGCCGGTGTAATTCTGCTGCTGGGCGGCCTGCTGGATGCGGTCGAGCCACGCGGCCGCACCCTGGGGCGTGGCAAGGCCGGCGGCCGGCGCGCCTTGCGCGTCGGCCCGGTTGGCCACAGACAGAGCGGTTAGCACTACGGCTACACAGCACAGCCATGCCGGTAGCCGCCCCAAGTTTGTCGTTTTATTGAACCGCAATGTCTGCATCAGACTTACTGGCCTTGCGTAGTGAGAGCGGCGGCCCGGATCAGCGGCATGGAATCCGACATCACCGGTTGCTGCGCGAACTGCTGGTGCGCTTCCAGATACTCGTCGAGACGTGCGTCCCGAATGATGTTGCCGTCCTGCACGGCGGCCGTCTGCACCGGCGCGACGTTCATCGCCACGCGCTGCATGCCGTCGCCCTGGGCCGACACCGCGGCGACCTGCGCCCCGCCGCCCGCCAGACCCGCGCCGCGCATTTGCGGCACGACGATCCAGGTGAGCGTGGCGGCCGCGGCGGCAACCGCCAGCGTGGGCACGACGCGGTGACGCAGCGCGAGAATGCGCCCGACACGGCTCGCGCCTTCACGCGCGGCCGGCAGCGCCGCGGGTGCGAGCACGTGCGGCTCGGCCTCGAAGCGCGCAGCGAAGCCGGCCATGAACGACTGGCTCGCGGCCGCGCTCAGCGCCAGATCGTCCGAGCGCAGCACGTCGCCGATCAGGTGATACTCCGACCAGACCTTGCGGCTGTCCTGGTCGAATTCGGAAAAAATTCCGTTCTGATGCTCGCCGAGGGTAAATTCCCCGTCGACGAAGGCGGACAGATGCTCGCCGCGCGAGCCAGACACCGATTGCATCGAAACCGACCCCATGATGCTCCCCATTCCTTACAGACCTTGATCACACTAACCGGGTGAATCGCATCCGTGCCCGGCGGGCGGCTGGCTTACCAGCGCTTGCCTTCCGGTGTGTCCAGCAGCGGACGCAATTTTGCCGCAATGGCTTCACGAGCGCGGAAAATTCTTGATCTGACGGTGCCGATCGGGCAATCCATCATCTCAGCGATTTCCTCGTAGCTCAAACCTTCAATTTCCCTAAGCGTAATGGCGGTGCGCAGCTCTTCCGGTAAAACCGCCATCGCAGCATTGACCGTCTCTGCGATCTGCTTGCTCATCAACATCGACTCAGGCGTGTTGATATCCCTTAGTTGATCGGCATCCGAGAAAGTTTCAGCCTCTTCTGCATCCGCTTCGGTAGATGTGGGGGCTCGTCTTCCCTGGGTCGCAAGGTAGTTCTTCGCCGTATTGACCGCAATCCGGTACAACCACGTATAGAAAGCGGATTCGCCGCGAAACTGCGGCAGTGCCCGGTACGCCTTGATAAAGGCGTCCTGGGCCACGTCCTCCACCTCGGCGGGGTCCCGCACGAGGCGCGAGATCAGCCGGATGATCTTGCGGTGGTATTTGGAGACCAGAAGCTCGAACGCGGCCTTGTCGCCTTTTTGCACGCGTTCGACCAGCACCTGGTCGATTTCTTTTTCGCTCACCTGAAAAATCCGTTTAGCTCATGTTGACGCGGGGCACCATTGTAGCGCCCCCTTCCGTCCCTCACGTTACTGGAGTAACCGCCGTTACAGTCGTTACAGCGGGCGCCCGACGCCAGCCGGGCACGCTCCGTGCCGACGCGCGGCGCACCGGACGCTTCAGCGGCCGGCCGCGCAGCGGGCACGCACCGCCAGGGCGCGAAAGGCTTCGCGCCCCACCGCATCCGCCGCGACGAGCACCGTGGCCCGCCGCGCGCCGGCCTTGACCGCGAGCGCGAGCAGGCTGCCGCCCCACTGCGCCGCACCGGTCAGGCGTCCCTCCAGCAGGCGGACGCCCTCGCGCGAATACGCGGCGAATGAATCTGGCCCGATTTCGATGACTGCGGGTTGCGTGCGACGCCACGCCGCGGCGCTCAGGCCGCAGGCTGCAACGAATGCCAATACGAGGGGCAAGGCGCGCCAGATACCGAGCCAGGGGGCAAGCGCCGTCCAGACGGCAGCAGCGGCCACGCCGGCGCCGCTGGCGAGGGCGAAATGAAGCGCCAGCGAAGGGCGCAGGGGAATTCGCGGCGCACCGGGGCGCCGCGTATCGAAGAGGGGATCGCGGCCGGCCGGACTTGCCGGCGCGGCCGCATGCGGGTCGATGCCGGTCAAGCGTGGCGCTTGAAAACCAGCGTGCCGTTCGTGCCGCCGAACCCGAACGAGTTCTTCAGCGCGATGTCGATCTTCATGTCCCGCGCGGTGTTCGCGCAGTAGTCCAGGTCGCACTCCGGATCCTGGTTGAAGATGTTGATCGTCGGCGGCGAGACCTGGTTGTGCACGGCGAGCACCGTGAACACCGACTCCAGACCACCCGCGCCGCCGAGCAGATGCCCGGTCATCGACTTCGTCGAGTTCACGACGATGTTTTTCGCGTGGTCGCCGAAAGCGCGCTTGATCGCGATCGTTTCCGCGAGGTCGCCGAGCGGCGTGGACGTGCCGTGCGCACTCAGCCAGTTAACTTCGTTCGCGTTCACGCCCGCGTTGCGCATTGCCGCCTGCATGCAGCGGCGCGCGCCGTCGCCATTTTCCAGCGGAGCGGTCATGTGATAGGCATCGCCGCTCATGCCGTAGCCGGACACTTCCGCGTAGATCTTCGCACCGCGCTTCTTCGCGTGCTCGTACTCTTCGAGGATCATCACGCCCGCACCCTCGCCCAGCACGAAGCCGTCGCGGTCCTTGTCCCACGGACGGCTCGCCGTCGCCGGGTCGTCGTTGCGCTGCGAAAGCGCGCGCGCGGCCGCGAAGCCGCCGATACCGAGCGGCGAAACCGTGGATTCCGCACCGCCGGCGATCATCACGTCGGCGTCGCCGTACTCGATCAGGCGCGAGGCCTCGCCGATGCAGTGCAGGCCGGTCGTGCAGGCCGTGACCATCGAGAGGTTCGGGCCCTTGATGCCGTACTTGATCGACAGATGGCCGGAGATCATGTTGATGATCGAGGCCGGCACGAAGAACGGCGAAATACGGCGCGGGCCGCGGTTGAGCAGTTCCGTTTGCGTGACTTCGATCATCGGCAGGCCGCCAATGCCCGAACCCACCACCACGCCCACGCGCTCGGCGTTTTCTTCCGTGATCTCGAAGCCGCTGTCCTGCATCGCCTGCATGCCCGCAGCGATGCCGTAATGGATGAACGTATCCATGTGACGCGCTTCTTTCGCCGGCATGTAGTCTTCGACGTTGAAGCCCTTCACTTCGCCGGCGAAGCGGGTCGAGAAGTTCGTCGCGTCGAACTTCGTGATGTTGGCGATACCGGACTTGCCGGCGACCAGATTGGCCCAGCCGTCGGCAACATTATTGCCAACAGGCGAAATCAGCCCCAGGCCTGTAACAACAACTCGACGGCGGCTCACGATAACCCCTTTTCCATAGATGACAAAAACAAAAGCCACAGTGGCCACAGGAAATGCTCCTGTGAGCCCCGTGGCTAGTTGACCGGCAAAAGCCCTGCGAGTGCGGGCGCGTGCGGGTTCACTGGCGAGAGTCCTCTCGGGCCGCTTGCGCCGCCCGCAGAGATCAATGGCGCCTGGATGTCCTTAAGCCTTGACGTTCGCGCGAGCGTAGTCGATGGCTTGCTGGACCGTCGTGATCTTTTCGGCTTCCTCGTCGGGGATTTCCATGCCGAATTCGTCTTCGAGGGCCATCACCAGTTCGACGGTGTCGAGCGAGTCGGCGCCCAGATCGTTCACGAACGAAGCCTCGTTCTTGATTTCGGCTTCGGCGACGCCCAGTTGTTCGGCGACGATCTTCTTGACACGCTGTTCGATGTTGTCCATTACCCCTCCAAGGGAAAAAAAGTTAGCTCATGAATGCGAGTGCGCGCATTTTATCAGGTTTGACCTGGCAGAAAAGCGGCGCTCGAGGTTCCGGATGGCCTATATCCGCGACCGCACCTGTTGGGCGTATCAAGGCGCGGATAGTACCCGAATCCGGTTAAGACATATACATGCCACCGTTCACATGCAGCGTGGTGCCGGTGATGTACCCCGCGTGCGGCGATGCGAGGAACGTCACCGCGTGCGCGATGTCGTCCGGGCTGCCGAGACGGCCCAGCGGAATCTGCGCCTTGAGCGCGGCCTGCTGCCCGGCCGGCAGATCTTTGGTCATGTCGGTGTCGATGAAGCCAGGCGCGACGCAGTTCACCGTGACGTTGCGGCTGCCGATCTCGCGCGCGAGCGCGCGGGTCATGCCGGCCACGCCGGCCTTCGCGGCCGCGTAGTTGGCCTGGCCCGGGTTGCCCGACGAGCCCACCACCGAAGTGATGTTGATGATGCGGCCCGCGCGCGCCTTCATCATCGGGCGCAGCACGGCGCGCGAGAGGCGGAACACCGACTTCAGGTTGGTGTCGATCACGGCGTCCCACTCGTCGTCCTTCATGCGCATCGCGAGGTTGTCCTGCGTGATGCCGGCGTTGTTGACGAGGATCGCGAGACCGCCGAATTCCTTCACCGTCGCGTCGATGAGCGCTTCGGCCGCCGCGGCGTCGTTGACGTCGAGCACGGCGCCGCGGCCCTTCAGGCCCGCGGACTCGAACGCGGCGCTGATGGCCTGCGCGCCCGCTTCGCTCGTGGCCGTGCCGATCACCATGGCGCCCTGGCGCGCCAGTTCGATGGCGATCGCCCGGCCGATGCCGCGCGAGGCGCCCGTCACGATGGCGGTCTGGTTGTCGAGAATCTTGTCCATCTTTCTATTGAATCCGTTGCGAGGGTGACTCTGGGGTGCGTTGCCGGGCTGCCGCCCGGGTCAAGCCTGGCCCGCGACGAGCGCGAGCGCTTCGTCGAGCGACTTCGGATCGGCCACCGAGGCGCCCACGAGGTTGCCGTCGATGCGCTTCGTGAGGCCGGCCAGCACCTTGCCCGGGCCGCACTCGATCAGGTGCGTGACGTCTTGCGCCGCGATTGCCTGCACGCACTCCACCCAGCGCACCGGGCCGGCGGCCTGGCGCACGAGGGCGTCGCGAATCGCTTCCGGATCGGTCGCGAAAGCCACATCGACGTTGTTCACCACGGGGATCGACGGCGCGTTCAGCTTGACGTTCGCGAGGTACTCGCGAAGCTGGTCCGAAGCCGGCTTGAGCAGCGACGAATGGAACGGCGCCGAAACGGGCAGCGGCAGCGCGCGCTTCGCGCCGCGGGCCTTGGCGACTTCGCAGGCCTTCTCGACCGCGGCCTTGTGACCGGCGATCACGACCTGCGAGGGCGCGTTGAAGTTGACCGCTTCCACCACGCCGCCGGCCGCCGCTGCTTCCGCGCAGACGGCGCGCACGGTGTCGTCGTCGAGGCCGAGCACGGCGGCCATGCCGCCCTCGCCCACCGGCACCGCGCTTTGCATCGCCTGGGCGCGAAAGCGCACGAGCGGCACGGCGTCGCGGAACGCCAGCACGCCGGCGGCGACGAGCGCCGTGTATTCGCCGAGGCTATGGCCCGCGACGACGGCCGGCGCCGGGCCGCCTGCCTGCTGCCACGCGCGGTACACGGCGTAGGCGGCGCTCAGCATGACCGGCTGCGTATTGGTGGTGAGGTTCAGTTCGTCGGCCGGGCCTTCGGCGATCAGCTTGCCGAGGTCCTGATTGAGTGCGTCGGAGGCTTCCTGCAGGGTTTCGCGCACGATGGCGCTATCGGCAAAAGCGTCGAGCATGCCGACGGCCTGCGAGCCCTGGCCCGGAAAAACGAAAGCGAATTTCATAACGTCCCCAAATTCGGTCAATTCAGATGAGCGCGCGCGGCAAGCGCGCACACGCATCGTGCGCGCCGCATGCGTATCCTGGCCGGCAGGCCCGGCACCGCATGCGTTCGCGCCCAGTCAATGTCAGAAGCGGATGACGGAGGCGCCCCACGTGAAGCCGCCGCCCACCCCTTCGATCAGCACGTTCTGGCCGCGCTGGATGCGCCCGTCGCGCACCGCGACGTCGAACGCGAGCGGAATGGACGCCGCCGACGTGTTGCCGTGTTCGCCCACCGTGACCACCATACGCTCGGCGGGGAGGCCGAGCTTGCGGCAGGTGCCCTGCATGATGCGGATGTTGGCCTGGTGCGGAATCAGCCAGTCGATCTGCCCGGGCGTGAGCTGCGCCTTGTCGAGCGCCTCGTGCGCGACCTTCTCCAGCACGTTCACGGCGAGCTTGAACACCGCCTGGCCGTCCATGTGCAGGAACGCGTTACCCGCGATCACGCCGCCGTTCACGTTGCCCGGCGTGCAGAGAATGTGCGCGTAGCTGCCGTCGGCATGGAGCGCGCTCGACAGCACGCCCGGCTGGTCGGACGCCTGCAGCACGATCGCGCCCGCGCCGTCGCCGAACAGCACGCAGGTGGTGCGGTCGTTGAAGTCGAGAATGCGCGAGAAGGTCTCCGCGCCGACGATGAGCGCCGTGCGATGCTGCCCGCTGCGAATCAGGCTGTCGGCCACCGAGACGGCATAGGCGAAACCCGCGCACACGGCCTGCAGGTCGAACGCCGCGCCGTGATTGCGGATACCGAGCTTGTTCTGCAGCAGGCAGGCCGTGCTCGGAAACACGAAATCGGGGGTGGACGTTGCAACGATGATCAGGTCGATCGCCTGCGGATCGACGTCGGCCGCGGCGATGGCGCGCTGCGAGGCCGCCAGCGCGAGGTCGCTCGTCGTGACGTCGGGCGCCGCGAAGTGGCGAGCATGGATGCCCGTGCGGGCCACGATCCACTCGTCGCTCGTCTCGACGCCTTTCGCGGCAAGCCGCTCGGCCAGATCCTGATTGGTGACGCGCTCGGGCGGAAGATAGCTGCCTGTGCCGAGCACGCGGGAATAGAGAGTCGATTGAGCCATTATGCCTTCGAGGAAGATGCGGTGCCGGGCGGGGTCTCGCCCGCGCCCGGGGCGCCGGCTGCGAGCGGGCCGCCGGACGGCCTGCTGCCGGCCGCCTGTTCGAGCGAACCGGCGTTCTCGTCCATGGCGCGCGCGAGGCGTTCGAGCACGCCATTTTTGACGGCATCATACCCGCGTTTGACGGCCCACTCAAACGCGTAGGCGTCCGCGGAGCCGTGGCTCTTGATGACGAGGCCCTTCAGGCCGAGCAGCGCCGCGCCGTTGTACTGGCGGTGATCGACGCGCTTCTTGAAGCGCAGCAGCACCGGCATCGCCGCCACCGCCATCAGCTTCGTGAGCCACGAGCGGCCGAACTCTTCCTTGATCATGTCGTTGAGCATCTGCGCGAGGCCCTCCGACGTCTTGAGCGCGACATTCCCAACGAAACCGTCACAGACGATGACGTCGACGGTGCCCTTGTAAATGTCGTTGCCTTCGACATTGCCGCGGAAATTCAGCGTGCTCGCGCGCAGGAGTTCGCCCGCGCGCTTGATGGTCTCGTTGCCCTTGATGACCTCTTCGCCGATATTCAGGAGCCCGATGCTCGGGCGCTCCTTGCCTTCGAGCGCGGCGACGAGCGCGTGGCCCATCTCGGCGAACTGGAGCAGATGCTGCGGCTCGCAATCGACGTTGGCGCCGAGGTCGAGCATCGTCGTGTAGCCGGTGGGATTCGGCATCGCGAACGCAATGGCCGGCCGTTCGATGCCGGGCAGCGTCTTGAGCACGTAGCGCGACACGGCCATCAGCGCGCCGGTGTTGCCGGCCGACACGCAGGCCTGCGCCTCGCCTTCCTTCACGCGATTGAGCGCGACGCGCATCGACGAATCTTTTTTCTTGCGCAGGGCGACCTCGACCGGGTCGTCCATTTCGACGACCTCGGTGGCGGGAACGATGGAGAGCGCAGGATGATCCAGCGCCTTCAGTTTTTTCAACTGGGCGCGGATCGCCGACTCCACGCCGACGAGCAGAAGATGCGCGTCGGGGTGCGAGCGGACGAATTTGACTGCGGCAGGCACCGTCACGGACGGTCCGTGGTCGCCTCCCATGCAATCTATCGTGAGCGTAACAGTCATGGAATGCGACGGATTTCAGGCATAAAAAAGCGGCAGTTGAATGCCGCCTTTTTTGCCGAGCCGAAGAATGGTCAAGCGAACGGAATCGCCATGCGCGAGCGGCCGGCAGGGGTCCTGCAGGTGCCGCGCAGTGGAACGATTAGTCGTTCTTGGTCTTGACGACTTTCTTGCCGCGGTAGTAGCCGTTCGGGCTGATGTGGTGGCGCAGGTGCACTTCACCCGTGCTCGGCTCGACAGCCAGCGGAGCGCCCGTGAGGAAATCGTGCGAGCGGTGCATGCCGCGCTTCGACGGCGACTTCTTGTTTTGTTGAACTGCCATGATAACTCCTGAAAATTTTCCGAATTCTAACACAGCCCGATCCGGCCGCCGCCACCCTTGGGGGATGGCCGGACTCCGGGACTGGGCCCACGAATCAAAACACTTCACGCCACCGGCAGCAGCGTCAATGCTTGCTGCCAGGACCGTCCTTCTTGAGCGATTCGAGCGCCGCGAACGGGTTCACGCGCTCTTCCGTCTCGACTTCCTGCTCCGGCACGTCGTCCACGGAATCCACGCCTTCCGCGCCATCGGCACCCGAGGCGAGGCTTTCGTGTATGGCCGGACAGACTTCGTGCTTCGGCACCAGCGGCAGCGAGAGCAACAACTCCTCTTCGATCAAGTCGACGAGATCGAAATGGCGCGAGCCCACGATCACATCGGCGTCATCGTCGTCGAGCGGAAACTCGTCCGCCTCTTCTTCCGTCTGGACGATACGGAAGACCGGGTCTGCATTGAACGCCTGCTCGTAGGGCCCGATGCAGCGCTGACACGTAAGCCAGGCGCTGCCGTGAATCGCGAGCCGCAGATACGGCTGCGGCCCTTCGGTGCCGTCGTCCTGCAATTCCTGCTGCGTAAAGCCCGCCGCCTGCCACGTGAACACCGTATCGCGATCTGGCGCGTCGGCCGGGACTTCGTTTAACATGCGCGGCAGTTGCGAAAGTCGCACGGCGCCTGCGGCCTCGCGAGCACTGCGCGCGAATTCGAAGATGTCGAGATCGCGCGGGTTCAGCGAAACGCCGGCGCCCGCGGGCTTGCCAGTAGATTCGGTCATGTGCGCTCCTGCCACGAGGCATTCAGTCGGTTGCAAATTGGCGGGCTGCGCGCTTCGCACACGGGGTCAGCGTGGCATCGCGTGACAAACAGCGCCTTTGCCGGATCGTCGCATAAACAGACACACCCTGGCGCCGCCTGGGCGAATTTTCTCCGGAGTCCGCGCCTCGTCCGCTACTGGCTTTGCTGCTGCGGGTTTTGCTTGCGGGTCTTGCTTTATGGCTCGACCGACGTTGACACTAGCCGCACAAACCCACAAACCGTTATTAAAGCGCACGCGCGAAACAAGCGCACCGATGAAAAGCCCAAAATCATAACGCCTTTATCTTTTCGAGTCAAACACTTAACGACCAGCACGCAAGTACCTGTATCACCTCGGTTTTCCACTTCCTCGTCCTATTATCCGCCCCTCTTTTTTCATTCGATCGACCATGCAGGACTCCTCTTCCCCGCGCCCCGGCATTGAACGGCCCGCGCTGATTCTCGGCTCCAGTTCGCGCTACCGCCGCGAGCTGCTGGAGCGGCTGCGCATTCCGTTCACCACTGCCGTGCCGGCCATCGACGAAATGCCGCACGCCGGCGAAACCCCCGAAGCCACGGCGCTGCGCCTCGCGCAAGCCAAAGCCCGGGCCGTGGCAGACGCCCTGCCCGCTACGGCGGGCCGCACGCTCGTCATCGGGTCGGATCAGGTGGCGACTTTCGACGGCCTCCAGATCGGCAAGCCCGGCACGCACGAGCGCGCGCTCGCCCAACTGCAGGCCATGCGCGGCCGCGAAGTGCTGTTCCATAGTGCGCTCAGCCTGCTCGATACCGCCACTGGCCAAACGGATACCGTCGATGTCGTGACGACGGTGCGCTTTCGCAGCCTCTCCGATGCCGCGCTCGACGCCTATCTGCACGCCGAACAGCCCTACGACTGCGCGGGTAGCGCAAAATCCGAGGGCCTCGGCATCGCGCTGCTGGAGGCGATCGAATCCGACGACCCCACGGCGCTGATCGGCCTGCCGCTGATCGCGCTCACGCGCATGCTGCTCGCCGCGGGCTACCCGCTGCTGGAGGCGCAATGACCGGCACGCTCTATCTGATCCCGAACACGCTCGGCGACGGCGACGAAGCCACCCTCGCAGCCGTCCTGCCCGCGCCGGTGCGCGAGCGCGCGGGCACGCTCGCGAGCTATATCGGCGAGAACGCCAAGACGACGCGCGCGTTTCTCAAGCGGGTCGGCACGACGCGCCCGATCCAGGAAATCGAGATTCGCGAACTCAACGTGAATACGCCGGCGGGCGAGATCGACAAGCTGCTCGCGCCGCTCCTCGCCGGCATCGATACGGGGCTCGTCTCGGAAGCGGGCGTGCCCGCCGTGGCCGACCCGGGCGCGCTGCTGGTGCGGCGCGCGCACGAACGCGGCATCAAGGTCGTGCCGCTCGTCGGGCCCAGTTCGATCCTGCTCGCGCTGATGGCTTCGGGCCTGAACGGCCAGAGCTTCGCGTTCCATGGCTATTTGCCGGTCGACGCCAACGAACGCGCGAAAAAGCTGCGCGAACTGGAGCAGCACTCGCGCAAGGCAAAGCAGACGCAGATCTTCATCGAAACGCCCTACCGCAACCGCACGATGCTCGACGCGCTGCTCGCCGGCTGCGCGCCCTCGACGCTCGTGTGCGTCGCCGCCGACCTCACGCTGCCCACGGAGACGATCGTGAGCCGCACGGTGGCCGACTGGAAGAAGAAGCCCGCCCCCGAGCTGCACAAGCGGCCTGCGATCTTCCTGCTGCTCGCCGTCTGACCAGGACTGCCCCAGACTGCCCCATCAAGGCAAAACGGCCGCTCGCGCGTGACGCGCGAGCGGCCGTTTGTCGCTGGAAAGCGCGGCTAGTACACGAACACGAGCCTTAGCGAACCACCATCTGCCCGCCCGCGATCAGCGCATGCATCGCCGCCGATCCCACCGCCGCGCCAAAGCGCTTCGCGACGCGGTCGGTCAGGCTTTGCTTGACCGTGTAATCGACGATGTCGGGGGCCTTGATGACCTCGCGGGCCACGTAGTCGGTGTCGCCGTAGCCGTCGGCCAGACCCAGTTCCACGCTCTTCTCGCCGGTCCAGAACAGGCCGGAGAAGATGTCCGGCGACTCGTGCAGGCGCTTGCCGCGGCCGGCCTTCACGGCGTCGATGAACTGCTGGTGGATCTGGTCGAGCATGTCCTGGGCATGGGCGTCCATCTGCGGCGTATCGGGCGAGAACGGGTCGAAGAAGCCCTTGTTCGCGCCCGCGGTGCGCAGGCGCCGCTGCACGCCGAGCTTGTCCATCAGCCCGGTGAAGCCGAAACCGTCCATCAGCACGCCGATCGAGCCGACGATGCTCGCCTTGTTGACATAGATCTTGTCGGCGGCCGCCGCGACGTAATAGCCGCCCGAAGCGCACATGTCGCCCACCACGACGTAGAGCGGGATCGCCGGATACTTCTTGCGCAGGCGCTGGATTTCGTCGTTGATGATGCTCGCCTGCACGGGGCTGCCGCCGGGGCTGTCGATATGCAGGATCACGCCGGCCGTGCCGTCGTCGTCGAAGGCGCTGTCGAGCGCGCTGTTGATATCTTCGGCGTTCGCGCTCGTATCCGAGGCGATTTCGCCGTCGAGCGACACCAGCGCCGTATGCCGCCCCTCGCTCTCCACGCGTGCGCCGGAAAAATCGAGCACGCTCCAGGCGATCACCACCAGCACGGCGAGAAAGGCGAAGCGGAAAAAGATCCGCCAGCGCCGCGCCGCGCGCTGCTCGTGGATCGCGGCCAGCGCGATGCGCTCCAGCGCCTCGCGCTCCCAGCCGGGCGCGTTGCGGTCTGCCGAAGACGGACGCGCCGGTTCGTTCGGTTCAGGGGTCAGATTGTCGGACATGCGTGCGGTGGATGGTCAGGGTTGGGCCGGATGCAGGGCGTCGTCGGGAAGCCAGAATACCGCACGCCCCTCGGGCGTGTCCCGTTCTTCGACGCGCACCGCCCGCAAGCGGGCGCCGCGGCACGGCCCGCCGACGCATTTGCCGGTGTCGGGCTGGTAGATCGCCCCGTGCGTCGCGCACATCAAGTATAGGCCCGACGATTCGAAGAACTGGCCCTCTACCCAGTCGAGCTCCATCGGCACGTGGGCGCAGCGGTTCAGGTAGCCGTACACCTCCCCGCCATAGCGCACGAAGAACACCACGGCGTCGCCGCCGGCGTAGGTGGCGTTCATCCGCCGGCCCGCGCCGCCGTCGGCCAGTTCTTCGGCGGCACAGACGCGCACCGGATCGAGCAGCGTCTGCGTCATGCGTGCTCCCGCAGCCAGGCGGCCAGCGCGGCCACGTCGGGAGCAACGTAGCGCGGCGAAAGCGCCTCGAGCGAGCCCGACGCATGCGCGCCGTAGGCCACGCCCACGCCCGCCATGCCGGCGTTGATCGCCATCTGCAGGTCGTGCGTGGTGTCGCCGATCATGAGCGTGCGCGCCGGATCCTGCCCCAGTTCGCGCGTGAGTTCGTGGAGCATGGCCGGATGCGGCTTCGAGAAGGTTTCGTCGGCGCAGCGCGTGCCGTCGAAGAGGCTCGTCAGGCGCGCCTCGTCGAGCGCGCGGTTCAGGCCGACGCGGCTCTTGCCCGTCGCCACGGCCAGCAGGTAGCCCACCTCGCGCAACTCCGCCAGCATCTCGCGCACGCCCACGAAAAGCTCGGTCTTCTGCTCGTTGAGCAGGTAGTGCACGCGGTAGCGCTCGACAAGCCGCGGGTAATCGGCAGGATCGAGCGTGGGCGCGGCAATCGACAGCGCCTCGCGCAACCCCAGCCCGATCACGTAGCTCGCCGCTTCGTCGCCGGGCACGGGCAGGCCCAAGTCGCGGCACGATGCCTGGATGCTGCGGGTAATGTGGGCGGTCGAGTCCATCAGCGTACCGTCCCAGTCGAACACAATCAGGTCAAATTGCTCTCGGGCCATGCGGTCCTTCTCCAAACAGTGTCGTTCCAGTCGGTGCGGCTAGTCGGATTGTGCAGCGGATCGGCCCGCGCCATCGTCCTGTTCGCCGCGCCCGCTTCCCTCGCTCCCCTGGCCCCCTTCGCGCTGCGCGCGCAGGGATTCCACGAAGCGCCGGCATTCGGCGGGCAGCGGCGCCTCGAACTGCAGCGTCTCGCCCGTAATGGGGTGCGCGAGCTTGAGCCGGTACGCATGCAGGAACATGCGCTTGATGCCGGGGTCCGCCCCTTGCCGCGCGAGCGCCTTGTTCAGCGCGAAATCGCCGTACTTGGCGTCGCCGACGATGGGCAGCCCGAGATGCGCGAGGTGCACGCGGATCTGGTGCGTGCGCCCGGTCTTCAGTTCGGCTTCGAGCCAGGCGTACTCGGGCCAGCGCTCGACGAGGTTGAAGACCGTGTGCGAAGGCAGGCCGTCCGGCTGCACGCGCACGCGGCGCTCCCCTTCCGGGGTCAGGAACTTGTGAAGCGGCTCCTTGACCGCCCGGCGGCGGCCCCAGTCGGCCGCCCAGTCGCCGTGGACGCACGCGTAGTAGCGCTTGTCCATGCGATTCTCGCGGATCTGCTCGTGCAGGCCCACCAGCGCGGCGCGTTTTTTGGCCAGCATGAGAATGCCGGACGTCTCGCGGTCGAGCCGATGCACCAGTTCGAGGAATTTGCCGTGCGGCCGCGCTTCGCGCAACTGCTCGATCACCCCGAACGCCACGCCGCTGCCGCCGTGGACGGCCACGCCGGCCGGCTTGTCGATCACGAGGAGGGCCTCGTCCTCGTAGAGCACCGGAAATTGCCCGGCCGGCACATGAGCCGCCTGCGCGGGCGCGCTCGCCTGCGCCGTACGAATGGGCGGCACGCGCACCACGTCGCCTTCGGCGAGCCGGTATTGCGCGTCGATCCGGCCCTTGTTCACGCGCACTTCGCCGCTGCGCAGAATCCGGTAGATATGGCTTTTGGGCACGCCTTTGCAGACGCGCAGGAGGAAATTGTCGATGCGCTGACCGGCCGAACTCTCATCGATTTCGACGAAAGAAACCTGGTCGCTTGCGACCTGATTCTGGGATATTTTGCCTAACCCTTTCATTCTGAATATAATTTGCCCAACGCTCGCGCGACGGTTGACCAAACGGCCAAAAGCTCCGGGAGGTCCGAAGACCGCGCTGCGCGCGCAGGCAGCAAGCGATAAACCGTTATTTTACTTGCGCCCGGGGCGTGTTGCTTGCCCTGAAAGTAGAGAAGCAACGAGTTGCACGCACGGAAATCCGCATCGGCAGGGATGGCGCCCACAGGCACGTTCGGTCAGAAACGGACTCCGACGGTAACGGAAGGTTGGTATAAAGAATTCATCCGGCGAATCCCGCCGCGCGGTCGAGGCGACCCGCGAGAGGACGCGCCGGTGGCGAAATACGGCGAGCGCCCGAAGCGTCCTGTGCAACGTGCAGGACATGGCGACGTCAAAAGTGGCGAGACACCCCGAGGGGGAAGACGGGCGTAACCTGAAAGCTTCCCGTACGCGGCCGGCCGAATACCGGCGGCCGCGAACCTGATCCGGCCAGCAGCGCGCGCGGTTCGCCGCTGCGGTCGATGCCTGCTGCGGTAGTGCGTTTTCGGCACAGCGATGCCCCGCATCGCACACCCAGCGCCCGGCAGACGGATTGGAAGCACAGGAAACACGCGCCGTCGCACTCCCGCGGCGAGTCGTGCCGCTTGTTGAAGCCGTATTCGCATGAGCCCCGCAGCCCGCCCGGGCGCCGCAGTTTTTTTTACTGCGCGCGACCCGGCTGGGCGCAATCCAGGCAATTCTCCCCGCCATCGTTCCTGCTCCCGCGTGCTTGTGACAACACGATAAGGTGCGGCATGCCGCTGCCCGCCCCGTGCCGCCCGGCTCCATGCCCGGCGCCGCAACGGGCCGCGCGCGAAGCTGCTCTGGAGCCGTTCAATGAAACGAATGCTGTTCAACGCGACGCAGCAGGAAGAGCTGCGCGTCGCCATCGTCGATGGACAGAAGCTGATCGACATCGACATCGAAACCGCCGGGCGCGAACAGCGCAAAGGCAATATCTACAAGGGGATCATCACCCGCATCGAGCCCTCGCTCGAAGCGTGCTTCGTCAACTATGGCGAAGACCGCCACGGCTTCCTGCCGTTCAAGGAAGTCGCCCGCCAGTACTTCCGCGAAGGCGTGGACATGCGCAGCGCGCGCATCCAGGACGCCCTCAAGGAAGGCCAGGAACTGATCGTTCAGGTCGAGAAGGAAGAGCGCGGCAACAAGGGCGCGGCGCTCACCACCTTCATCTCGCTCGCCGGCCGCTACCTCGTGCTCATGCCGAACAACCCGCGCGGCGGCGGCGTGTCGCGCCGCATCGAGGGCGACGACCGTCAGGAACTGCGCGAAACCATGGCGCAGCTGCAACTGCCGGACGGCATGAGCATCATCGCGCGCACGGCCGGTATCGGCCGCTCCGCCGAAGAGCTCCAGTGGGACCTGAACTATCTGCTGCAACTGTGGCGCGCGATCGAATCCGCGTCGCAAGCCGGCACGACCGGCCAGCCGATGCTGATCTATCTGGAATCGAGCCTCGTGATCCGCGCGATCCGCGACTACTTCCAGCCCGACATCGGCGAAATCCTCATCGACACCACCGAGATTCATGACCAGGCGCGCGCCTTCATGGACATCGTGATGCCGGACAATGTCAACAAGGTGAAGCGGTACCACGACGACGTGCCGCTCTTCTCGCGCTTCCAGATCGAGCACCAGATCGAGACGGCGTACTCGCGCACGGTGCCGCTGCCCTCGGGCGGCGCGATCGTGATCGACCACACCGAGGCGCTCGTCGCCATCGACGTGAACTCGGCGCGCGCGACCAAGGGCGCCGACATCGAGGAAACCGCCGCGCGCACCAACCTCGAAGCCGCCGACGAAGTGGCGCGCCAGTTGCGTCTGCGCGACCTGGGCGGCCTGATCGTGATCGACTTCATCGACATGGAGTCGGCCAAGAGCCAGCGCGAAGTCGAACAGCGCCTCAAAGACGCGCTGCGCCACGACCGCGCCCGCGTGCAGATGGGCAAGATCTCGCGCTTCGGCCTGATGGAGCTCTCGCGCCAGCGCCTGCGCCCGGCCCTCTCGGAAGGCAGCCACGTCACCTGCCCGCGCTGTAACGGCACGGGCCACATCCGCGACACCGAATCGTCGGCGCTTCAGGTCCTGCGCATCATCCAGGAAGAGGCGATGAAGGAAAACACCGCGGCGATCCACTGCCAGGTGCCGGTCGAAGTGACCGCCTTCCTGCTCAACGAAAAACGTTCGGAAATCAACAAGATCGAGTCGCGCTTCAAGGTCGGCGTCGTGCTGATCCCGAACAAGCACCTCGAAACGCCGCACTACAAGCTCGAGCGCCTGCGCCACGACGACGCGCGCCTCGACGATCCGCGCGCCTCGTGGAAGATGGCCGAGGAAGCGGCTCGCGAGCTCGAATCGGAAACCGGCTACAGCAAGCGCACGGCCGAAGCCAAGCCCAAGCAGGAAGCCGCGGTGAAGGGCATCACGCCCGAGCGTCCGGCCCCGACGGCGGCGGCACGGCCCGTCGAAGTCGCGCCGGTGCCTGTCGCCACGGCAGCAGTAGCCGGCGGCGGTTTCTTCGGCTGGATCAAGCGCCTCTTCGGCGGCGCGCCGGCACCGGTCGCCGCACCCGCGCCGACCGCCCAGGACAAGGCAGGCCGTCCGGCCCGCGAAGCGCGCGGCGAGCGCGCGGAGCGCGGCGAAAAGGCCGCGGCAGGAAGCGGCGGCGATCGCAACCGCAACCGCCGCGCCGGCGGGCGCGAGGCAGCCGCCGGCCGTGGCGAAGCCGCGGGCGGCGCACGCACCGGCCAGCCGTCGGCACGCCGCGAGGAACGCGAACCGCGCGATACCCGCGAGGGACGCGCACCGCGCGAAGCCCGTGAGGGTCGTGAAGGACGCGAAGGCCGTGAGGGTCGCGAGAGCCGTGCCGAACGCGAGCCGCGCGACCAGCGCATCGAGCGTGTGGAGCGGGGTGAGCCGCGCAGCGAGCAGGCGGAAGCCGGCGCGACGCGCGGCGAGCGCCAGGAACGCGGTGAGCGCCGCGAACGGGGCGAGCGCGCTGAACGGGGCGAGCGCCGTCGTCCGCAGCAGGCAGAAGCCGCCGAGGCACAAGAAGCGCGCCTCGATGCCGCCAGCGTCGAAAACGCTGGGGCGGTAACGGCCGAAGGCGTTGCAGCCGGTGTGGGCGATGAAGACGCCGGCACACCGCGCGAGGGCGAGGAACGCCGCCGCCGCCGTCGCGGCCGCCGTGGCGGTCGTCGCGAGCGTGAAGCAGAAGGCGTGGCCGGCGCAAGCGCCGAAGGCACGCTGGAAGACGGCACGGACGCCGAGGAAGGCGAAGAGGCCGCAGTGGAAAGCGCGGCTCCGATTGTCGCCCCGGTCGCCCCGCAGCCCGTGGAAGCTCACGCCGAAGCGCAATCGACGCAGGCGATCGTGCATGCCGTGGCTACCGAGACCGTGGTCGTGACGGCGCTGCCGGAAACCGCGCAGGTCGCGGCAACCCACGTCGAGTCGCATATCGAGGCGATTGCCCCGGTTGAAGCGGCACCCGTGGTCGAAGCTGTCGAGCCGTCGCCGGCACCGGCAGTCGTCGAGCCCGCCGCGGCTGCTCCGGCAGCCCCGGTTGCAGCGGAACCGGCCCCGGTTGTAGAGACGGCGCCCGCCGCAGAGCCCGCACCGGTCCATGTCGAAGCGCCCGCAGCCCGCGAAGACCGCGTGGAAGCGCCGGCAGCGGCGGAAGCCGTTGCCGGGGTGCACGCGGCCGAGCCGGTGGTGCAACCTGCCGCCGCACCGGCCTCGGTCGAACCCGCAATGCCCGTGACGCAGCCTGCCACGCAGGCTGCTGCGAGCCCGGCCGCGCTTACGTCGGATACGCTGGCACCGATGCTGGCCGCAGCCGGCCTCGTCTGGGTCAACACCGACGGCGACAAGCTGCGCGCCGCCCAGGACGCTGCCGCGCTGATCGCGAAGCCGGCCCGCGTGCCGCGCGAGCGCAAGCCGCTGCCGCCGGTCGATCCGACGCCGATGCAGCAGGTCGAAACCCAGCGCCCGGCGCAGTAAGGCCAGGCCCGCCCGGAGCGGCGTGGGCACGAAAAGCCCGCGCCGTCTCCCGGTCCGAGGGTCAGCAATCCGAAGCCCGCCATATCGGCGGGCTTTTTTTTGATATATCAGCGTTCACCCAGGCCTGTGGCGGGGCCGGGGTTCAGCTAAAATCGATTCCATACGCCTACATTGCCACTATGTCCCAACGCGTCATTCCCGTTGCCGATGCCCGCGCGCTGCCTCCCGAGGTAGCCGGCGTCCCCGTGCGTGCACCGTCCGGCGAGGTGGTGGACGCGCTCGCACGGCCGCTGCGCGACCTGCGCATCTCGGTCACGGACCGCTGCAACTTCCGCTGCGTCTATTGCATGCCGCGCGAAGTCTTCGACAAAAACTACCCGTTCCTGCCCCACGCGGCGCTGCTTTCGCTGGAGGAAATCGAGCGTCTCGCGCGGCTTTTCGTCGCACAGGGCGTCACGAAAATCCGCCTGACCGGCGGCGAGCCGCTGCTGCGCAAGAACATCGAATTCCTGATCGAGCGTCTCGCGGCGCTGCGTACGGCCGAGGGCGAGCCGCTCGACCTCACGCTCACCACCAACGGGTCGCTGCTTGCCCGCAAGGCGCGCTCTTTGCGCGACGCGGGCCTCACGCGCGTGACGGTGAGCCTCGACGCGCTCGACGACACCCTCTTTCGCCGCATGAACGATGCCGATTTCGCGGTCGCCGACGTGCTCGAGGGCATCGAAGCCGCGCAGGCCGTGGGCCTTGCGCCGCTCAAGGTCAACATGGTGGTCAAGCGCGGCACCAACGACGCCGAGATCGTGCCGATGGCACGGCACTTCCGCGGTTCGGACGTGACGCTGCGCTTCATCGAATACATGGACGTGGGCACCTCGAACGGCTGGAACATGACCGAGGTGCTGCCTTCGGCGGAGGTCGTCGCGCGCATCGCCGAACACTTTCCGCTCGTACCGCTCGAAGCCCATAGCGCCGCCGAGACCGCGCAGCGCTGGGGCTACGCCGACGGCGCCGGCGAAGTCGGCGTGATCTCCAGCGTGACGCGCGCGTTCTGCGGCAACTGCACGCGCGCGCGCCTTTCAACGGAGGGCAAGCTGTACCTGTGCCTGTTCGCGTCGATGGGCTACGACCTGCGCGCGCTCGTGCGCAACGGCGCCAACGACGACGCCATCTCGACGGCCATCGCGCGAATCTGGGAAGGCCGCGCCGACCGCTACTCGCAACTGCGCGGCAGCGCCGCCGCTTCGGCTGCGCCGGCGGCGCCCGAAGCGCGCCGCATCGAAATGTCCTATATCGGCGGCTGATAAGCCTCCGATACCCCCGCTGCCCCGCCTGCCCGGAAACCATGTCCGCCACCCTGCCCGCCGCCGCCATCACGGGTCTCGTGCTCGCAGGCGGACGCGGCCAGCGCATGGGCGGCGCCGACAAGGGCTTGCAGCATCTGCAAGGCCGGCCGCTCGCGGCCCACGTGCTCGAGCGCCTCGCGCCCCAGGTCGGCGCACTCGCGATCAGCGCGAACCGCCATCCGGAAACCTATGCCGCGCTAGGTGCGCCGTGGCACGCCCAGGTGCTCGCCGACACGCTCCCCGGTTTTCCGGGCCCGCTCGCCGGCCTGCTCGCGGGCCTCACGAGCGCCCGCACCGACTGGCTGCTCGCCGCCCCCTGCGATTCGCCGTGGCTGCCCGCCGATCTCGCCGCGCGCCTCGCCAGCACGGCGCTCGCCGACCACGCCGACATCGCCACCGTCACCACCGCGAATGCCGCAGGCGAAGTCTCGCTGCACCCCGTCTTCGTGCTGCTGCGCACCTCGCTCGCCGACGACCTCGCCGCCTTTCTGGAGGCCGGCGAGCGCAAGGTGCGCGCGTGGTACGCGCGCCACAGGGCGGCCGAAGTGGCCTTTGCCGACGAGCGTGCGTTTTACAATATCAATTCCTTGCAGGAACTCGCCGACTTCGACCGCGCGTAGCGCGCGAGCAGTCCACCGGCCACTGTCCGCCCATCGTCTCAAGGCATGTCCACCAGGACGACCGCCGCACCCGTGCGTGCGGATGCGACGCTTCTCCACCCGATGACCACGCTTAACACTTTGTCCGGTTGCGTCACCCGCTACGATCCTCAAGCCTTGCCCGTCAGCGCCGCCCAGGCCATCGTGCTCCAGTGGGTGACGCCGCTTGCGGCAAGCGAGCGCGTGCCGCTGGCCGATGCGCTCGCGCGCGTGCTCGCGGCGGACGTGATCTCGCCGATCGACGTTCCCGCGCACGACAATTCGGCAATGGACGGCTATGCGTTCGATGGCGCGGCGCTTGAAACCACGCTTGAAGCCGAGGTCGAAAGCGCACGCGAAGCAAGCGCACGCGAAGCCGCTGCGGGAACCCTCACACTGAACGTCGCGGGCAAGGCCTTCGCGGGGCATCCGTACACAGGCGCAATCGCCCCGGACGCCTGCGTGCGCATCATGACCGGCGCGCCGATGCCCGCGGGGTGCGACACCGTCGTGCCGCAGGAGCAGGTGAAGTGCAGCGGCCCGGACAACGGGCGCATCGCGTTCGCCGCGCACGCCGTCACGCGCGGCGCGAACCGCCGGCGCCGCGGCGAAGATCTCGCGAAGGGCGGCGTGGCGCTGCGCGCCGGGCGCGTGCTGCGTGCCTCCGACATTGGCCTCTTCGCCTCGCTCGGGCTCACCGATGTCGAAGTGAAGCAGCGCCTGCGCGTGGCCTACTTTTCGACCGGCGACGAATTGCGCTCGCCGGGCGAACCGCTCGATGCCGGCTGCATCTACGACAGCAATCGCTACACGCTCGGCGCGATGCTCAAGCGGCTCGACGTCGAGGCCATCGATCTCGGCATGGTGCGCGACGAGCCCGCTGCGCTCGCCGCCACGCTGAAGCTCGCGGCCGAGCGCGCGGATGTCGTGCTGACCTCGGGCGGGGTCTCGGTCGGCGAAGCGGACTTCACGCGCGCGCAGTTGCAGAAGCTCGGCGACGTGGCGTTCTGGGGCCTCGCCATGCGTCCCGGCCGGCCGCTCGCGTTCGGCCGCATCTGGTCGGGCGGCACGCCGGGCGCGGGGCACGCGGCGCTGCTCTTCGGCCTGCCCGGCAATCCGGTCGCGACCATGGTGACGTTCTACCAGATCGTGCGCCCGGCCCTGCTCGCCATGGCCGGCGCCGCGCCGCAGCCGGTGCCGCTGATCCCCGCGCGCTGCGAAGCCGCCGTGAAGAAGCGCCCGGGCCGCACCGAATTCCAGCGCGGCCGTGCGCACCGGGGCGAAGACGGCCAGTGGCGCGTCGCGCCGACCGATTCCCAAAGTTCCGGTGCGCTCAGCACCATGAGCGAAGCAAATTGCTTTATCGTGCTCGCCCATGAGGCTGCCGGTCTCGACGCCGGCGACGCCGTCGACATCATGCTTTTCGACGGACTCGTCTAGCACGGGCCCGCGCCTTTCCGCCATTGCCACATTCGCCACGTCCATCACGTCATCCGGACCGACTCACATGAAAAAACAGATCTCGTTCATTGCCGCGGGGCAGACCGCCAAGGCGCTCATCCTCGTGTATCTGACGTTCAGCGTGCCGATCGTGCTGCTCGGCGTGCTCGTCGCGTTCGTGCGCTACGGTTCGGTCGAGCTTTCGACGATCTTCAGCGCGCTGCTGCTCAACGCGATCGTCGGCTTCATCCTGCTGTGGATCGCCTGCCACGCCTACAACTGGGTCGCGTCGCGTTTCGGCGGCATCGAGATCCATTTGTCGGACGTGCCCGAGGAGGCGTGATGGCGGCGACGATCCGCGCGGCCACGCCCGCCGACGTCGGCGCCGTGCACGCGCTGATGTACGAACTGGCCGAGTTCGAAAAGCTCACGCATCTGTTCACGGGCACGCCCGAGGGCCTCGCCGACGCGCTCTTCGGCGCGCGCGCGGCAGCGGAAGCGCTGGTGGCGGAAGAAGCGGGCCGGATCGTCGGCTATGCGCTCTTCTTCCACAACTATTCGACCTTCCTCGCGCGCCGCGGGCTTTATCTCGAAGACCTCTACGTGCAGCCCTCGCAGCGCGGCACGGGCCTCGGCACGGCGATGCTGCAGGCGCTGGCTGCGATCGCCGTCGAGCGCCAGTGCGCGCGCTTCGAATGGACGGTGCTCGACTGGAACGCGCCGGCCATCCGCTTCTACGAGAAGCTGGGCGCGGCCGTGCTGCCCGAATGGCGCGTGGTGCGCATGACAGGCGACGCACTGGAGCGCCTTGCCGCGCCGGCCGGGCAGCCGGCCTGAGCGCACCGGCACGGCGCTCGCGGTCACCGACGCACTCATGTGAAACGGGCCGCCTGCATGGCGATGCAGGCGGCCCGTTGCGTTTTGGGATGGATTTAGCGTAGCGGATTCAGCGGATGTCGCGAAGATGCTTCCTGCGCTTCCCTATTCGTCCCCCGTGCCGTTGTGCAGCGCGTCGCCGAGCAGATCCGTCGCCTGCTCGCCCGGCAGCGCCTCCACGTCGCGCAGCTTGCGGTTCATCGCGCGCGTGCGCACCTCGGCGGCTTCGATCGAGCGCGTCACCGTTTCGAGCTGCGACTTCGTCTTCGCGAGCACGTCGCCGAACTTGCCGAACTCCGTCTTCACCGCGCCCAGCACCTGCCACACCTCGCTCGAACGGCGCTCGATGGCCAGCGTCCGGAAGCCCATCTGCAGGCTGTTGAGGAGTGCCGTCAGCGTCGTCGGCCCCGCCACCGTCACGCGGAAGTCGCGCTGGAGCAGGTCAGTCAGGCCCGGGCGGCGCAGAATCTCGGCGTAAAGCCCCTCGGTCGGCAGGAACAGCAGCGCGAAATCGGTGGTGTGCGGCGGCGCGACGTACTTCTCCGCAATCGTGCGCGCCTCGGCCCGCACGCGCGCTTCCAGCGCGCGGCCCGCTTCTTCGATCGCCGCCACGTCGGCGCGCTCCTGCGCATCGATCAGGCGCTCGTAGTCCTCGCGCGGGAATTTCGCATCGACGGGCAGCCACACCGGCGCGGCCATGCCGTCCGACCCCTCGCCCACGCCGCGTCCCGGCAGGCGGATGGCGAACTCGACGCGCTCGTTGCTCTTCGGCACGGTCGCCACGTTCTTCGCGTACTGGTCGGGCGTGAGTATCTGTTCGAGCAGCGCTTCGAGCTGAACCTCGCCCCACGTGCCGCGCGTCTTCACGTTCGTGAGCACTTTCTTCAGGTCGCCGACGCCCGCGGCCAGCGTCTGCATCTCGCCCAGTCCCCGGTGCACCTGTTCGAGCCGGTCCGACACGAGCTTGAACGATTCGCCGAGACGCTGTTCGAGCGTGGCGTGGAGCTTCTCGTCGACGGTGCGGCGCATCTCTTCGAGCTTGGCCGCATTGTTCGCCTCGATGTCCTTCAGGCGCTGCTCCAGCGTCGCGCGGACTTCGGCGAAGCGCCGGTCGTTCGCCTCGGTGAGCTGGGCGAGCTGCTGCGCGAGCAGGCTGCCGAAGTGGCGCAGCGCGGCGCCCTGCTCGTCGCGCGCCTGCTGGGCCTGCTGCTGCAGGCTCTGGCGCACCGCTTCGAGCTGCTGCGCGTTGGTCTCCGTCAACTTGACGAGTTGCTGCGCGAAGCCGTCGATCTGGTTGTTCTGCACCGTCGCGATGCTCGTGAGGTGCGAAGCCAGCGCCTGCTGCACCTGGGCAAAGCCGCCGCCGAACTCGCTGCGCGAGGCCTGCGCCGTGCGCGCGATCTCGTTGCGCAGTTCGCGCTCGATACGCTCGGCCGCGCGCGCCTGGGTATCGTTCGCAGCGGCCACGCGGTCGCTCAGGCCATCGAGTGCTTCGTGCAGCGCGTGCACCGCCTCGGCTTCGTCGCCGCGGCGCGCGCGCATGAGCGCCACCAGAGCGACGACGAGAGCGATCGCGACCAGCAGCGTGGCGATCGACATCAACAGCAGCGGACTCATGAACGGGCTTTCCCCATGACGTCAGGATTGATCGGATTGGGCGGCCGGCCCGCGCGCGGCCCCTCGCCGAGCGCGGCGATGAGATTGTCGGCGGCGAGGTTCGCCATGGCGCGGCGGGTCGCTTCGCTCGCGCTCGCGATGTGCGGCGTGAGCACGACGTTGGGCACCGTCAACAGCGCCGGATGCACCTTCGGCTCGCCCTCGAACACGTCGAGGCCGGCCGCCGCAATGCGGCGTTCGCGCAGCGCCCCGGCAAGCGCCGCATCGTCGACGATGCCGCCGCGCGCGATGTTGGTGAGCGTGGCGCTTCGCTTCATCAGCGCGAGCTCGGCGGCGCCGATCGTGTGATGGTTCTCGGCCGTATAGGGCAGCACCAGCACCACGTGGTCGGCTTCGCGCAGGAGCGCCTCCTTCGTGCGGTATTCGGCGTTCAGTTCGGCCTCGATGGCGGGCGCCACGCGCGAGCGGTTGTGATAGATCACGCGCATGTTGAAACCCTGCGCACGCCGCGCGATGGCCTGGCCAATGCGGCCCATGCCGACGATGCCGAGCGTCGAACCGTAAACGTCCGGGCCCAGAAACATGTCGTAGGACCACTTCCCCCACTTGCCCGCGCGCAGGAAGTGCTCCGCTTCGGCGATGCGGCGCGCGGCCGCCATCATCAGCGCCCAGCCGAAGTCGGCCGTGGTTTCGTTGAGCACGTCGGGGGTATTGGTGCCGAGCACGTTTGCCGCGTTGAACGCGGCCATGTCGAAGTTGTTGTAGCCCACCGCCATGTTGGCCACGGCGCGCAGCCGCGGCGCGGCCGCGAGCGTGGCCGCCGTGATCGGGTCGCCGGCCGTGAGCGCGCCGTCCTTGTCGGCGAGGCGCCGCGCGAGTTCATCGGCGGGGAGCGCGTCGCCGGTGTGCCAGTCCACGTCGAAATACTGCTTGAGCCGGTCGATCACATCGGGAAAGATCGGCCGCGCCACGAGAATCTTCTGCATCGTTGCTCTCCACTTCAGGTTCGGTTGCGCAGGCTCAGGCGAAAAAGAGCCAGGTCGCCACGAGAAACACCGGCACGAGTATCGCGCACGACCAGCCAAGATAGCCGAAGAAACCCGGCATGCGCACGCCGCGCGACTCCGCTATCGCCTTGACCATGAAATTCGGCGCATTGCCGATATAGGTGTTCGCGCCCATCAGCACCGCGCCCGCCGAGATCGCGGCGAGCGTCTTCGCGCCGGTCGTCATCAGCGTCGGGGCGTCGCCGCCCGCGAGGTTGAAAAACACGAGCCAGGTGGGCGCATTGTCGAGGAACGACGAAAGGAGTCCCGTCGCCCAGAAGTACATGACGTCGTCGGGCCGGCCCGGCGACTCGTTCACGAGACGGATGAGCCCTGCGAACGCGCCCGCGTCGCCCGCTTTCAGGATGGCGATGACCGGCGTGATCGTCACGAAGATGCCCGCGAAGAGCTTCGCGACTTCGGCAATCGGCGCCCAGTTGAAGTCGTTGGCGGCCCGCACCGCGCGCGGCGTGAGCGCAAGCGAGACGAGCGCGAGCGCCACGAGGCCCGCATCGCGCACGAGGTTCTGCAGTTCGACGCGCGCGCCCGAAATCATGAAGGCAATGCCGGGCTTCCACATGCCGCTCAGCAGCACGAAACCCGTCACGCCGGCCAGCAGCAGAAAGTTGAGCTTGCCGCCCACGCCGAGGCGCCCCGTATCGGGCGTGGGGTCGAGAAACGCGCCGCGCGTTTCGTCCGCGCGGCGAAAGAACCACGTGTCGAGCGCATGGAAGATCGCGAGCAGCACCCCGCAGACGAACAGCATGGGCAGCACGAGATGCTGCGTAGTCCAGAAGAAACTCACGCCGTTCAGAAAGCCGAGGAAGAGCGGCGGATCGCCGAGCGGCGTGAGCATGCCGCCCGCGTTCGCCACGAGAAAGATGAAGAACACGACGACATGGACGTTGTGGCGCCGGTTGTCGTTCGCGCGCAAAAGCGGGCGGATCAGCAGCATGGCCGCGCCGGTCGTGCCCATGAAACTCGCGAGCAGCGTGCCGAGCGCGAGGATCGCGGTATTCGTGCGCGGCGAGCCGCGCAGGTTGCCGTACACGCAGATGCCGCCCGCAATCGTATAGAGCGAACCGAGCAGGACGATGAACGGCACATACTCGTCGATCAGCGCGTGCAGAAACATCGGCCAGGTGGCGGCCACGCCGTGGGTGGCGGCGAACGGCAGCAGGAACGCGAGCGCCCAGGCCGCGGCGATCTTGCCGAAATGCCTGTGCCAGAACGCGGGCGCGAACATGGGATAGAGCGCGATGGAGAGCAGCATGCCCGCGAACGGCAGCCCCCAGGTGACGGCAAGCGTAGCGCCGTCCACGCCCTCGGCCCACGCACACGAGGGCAGGAGCGCGAGCGCCGCCGCGATGCCGAGGCGGCGCAGCCTCTGCACGCCGCGGGGTGCCGTCATCGCCGCCTGCCTGCTGCTGTGCGCAGCGGGACGCTCACGCGCCATGCACGACGACGACGTGCACGCGATACGGCCCGTGCGCGCCGAGAATGATGGTCTGCTCGATGTCGCCGGTGCGCGACGGCCCCGAAACGAAATTGACCGCACGGGGCAGTTCGCCGCGCTCGGCGCGAATGAGCGCGAAGGCTTCTTCGTGGCCCGCGACGATGCGCGAAGCCGGCACGACGGCGATGTGCGTTTCCGGCAGGAGCGCGCCCGACGCCCAGGTCTGCGGGCTCGAAAGCAACACGAGCGTGCCGGTTTCTGCGGTCGCGCAGAAGCAGCCGGTGAGGCCGACGAGATCGCGGTCTTCGGGCTTGCGAAACGCCACGGTCAGCCCCGCCGCGGCCCAGTCGAGCGAGGCGAGCGTGGTCCAGGCAACGGCCTGCATCGACAAGCCGCGTTCGGCCAGATAGCGCTGCGCGGCGGCGGGCACGGCGGCCATGCCTTCGACTTCATCGACGCTGGTGGACATCTTCTGCGCTTCGCGCACGAAGCGCGCGACGAGGTCGCCTTCGAGCGGCGGCCGCGGGCCTTCCGGATGGCGCGCGAGATAGTCGGCCACCGCTTCGCGCTCGGAGGCGGCAGGCGTCGCCTCGCGCCCCTGGGCCGCGCGGATGCGCGCGAGTATGCTGCGGCGGGCGGCCGTGGTGTCCATGAGCGGTCCTCGTTGCGTGGCAGAAAAGCCCGAAGTGCACGAGACGAGGTCGTGCACGGGCGCGGGGTATCGCGCCGATTATACCGGGGCACTCCACGCTGCACCCACGATCGCCCGCGCATTTCGCGGACGATATGCAGGCGATGTGCAGGCGATTCGCGAACAATACGCGCTACTTGCCCGCGCTTTCCACTTCCGTGGGCTGCTCGATGCCGAACACCTGGCGCAGATAGGCCAGGTAGGCCTTGTCGTCGCACATGTTCTTGCCCGGCGAATCGGAGAGCTTGGCGACGGGCTGGTCATTGCAGCGGACCATCTTGATCACGATCTGCAGCGGCTGATAACCGAGGTCGTTGGTGAGATTGGTGCCCACGCCGAACGCGAGCCGGCAGCGCTTGCCGAAGCGCTCGTAGAGCCGCAGGACCTTCGGGATGTCGAGCGCGTCCGAGAAAATCATGGTCTTCGTGCGCGGGTCGCAGCGGTTGTCCTCGTAGTGCTTCAGGAGCCGCTCGCCCCACTCGAACGGATCGCCGGAATCGTGGCGCGCACCGTCGAAGAGCTTGCAGAAGTACATGTCGAAGTCGCGCAGGAAGGCCTGCATGCCGTACACGTCCGACAGCGCGATGCCGAGGTCGCCGCGATACTCCTTCGCCCACATCTCGAAGCCGTAGATCTGCGAGTCGCGCAGGCGCGGGCCGAGTGCCTGGCATGCCTGCAGGTACTCGTGCGCCATGGTGCCGAGCGGCGTGAGATTGTGCTTCATCGCGTAGTACACGTTGCTCGTGCCCGTGAACTGCTCGCCCAGATCCTCCTTGAGCGTGAGGATCACCTCCTCGTGCCAGCGCTTCGAGAAGCGGCGGCGCGTGCCGTAGTCGGCGATCTTGCAGTCGGCGAATTCGGGCTTCGCGCCGAGCAGCTCGATCTTGCGGCGCAGGCGCTCGCGGCCCTCGTCGTACTGCGGGTGATGCTGCGTGTTGCGGAAATAGACTTCGTTGACGATCGCGAGCACCGGGATCTCGAAAAGGATCGTGTGCAGCCACGGACCCTTGATCTCGATGTCGATCTCGCCGTTGTTCTTCGGCGAGGGCTCGACGGTGATGTACTTCTCGTTCAGGTGGAAGAGCGCGAGAAAGTCGACGAAATCGCCTTTGACGAAGCGCAGGCGGCGCAGGTAATCGAGCTCGACTTCGGAGAAGCGCAGCCGGCAGAGCTTCTGGATCTCGCTCCTGATCTCGTCGACGTAGGGCACCAGATCGACGTCCGACGTGCGGCAGCGGAAGCGGTATTCCACGCTCGCGGCGGGGAAATGATGCAGCACCACCTGCATCATCGTGAATTTGTACAGATCGGTATCGAGCAGCGAAGTAATGATCATGATGAGGCGGCCGGACTGCATTCTGAGGACGCGGGCCGGCGGCGGCGCCCGGCTCGCGGGCGGTCTGGCTGCGGCGCGCGGGGCTCCCCGGACGGCGTGCGTCGGCGGTGCGCCCATGTTACCCGAATGCACGCGCGGCCACTGCCCCGCCGGGCACGCCCGCGCGGCTTGCAGGAGCGATCGGGAACGCCCCCGCGCGGCGCCATAAACTAATCACGAAACGATATAAGCGCGCGTGCGGGCCTCTCGCTGGGGAAATTCTCGTTAAGTTACAATAACGTTTTTGGCCCAGACGCCGTCCCACTATACAAAAGCTTGCAGGAGCCGCCTGAATGACCCACGTTGTGACCGAAAGCTGCATCAAGTGCCGCTATACCGACTGCGTCGATGTGTGCCCGGTGGACTGCTTTCGCGAAGGTCCCAACTTCCTCGCGATCGACCCGGACGAGTGCATCGACTGCGCCGTGTGCGTGGCCGAGTGCCCGGTGAACGCCATCTACGCCGAAGAGGACGTGCCTGGCGACCAGCAGCATTTCACCGCCCTGAACGCCGAACTGGCGAAGGGCTGGCCGAGCATCACCAAGACCAAGGCGCCGCTGCCCGAAGCCGACGAATTCAAGGACGTGAAGGACAAGCTCGCCCTGCTCGCGCGCTAAGGCCTCCGCCCGCTGCCGCGCCCCCGAAGCGGATTTGTTTTTGGGATGCCGCCGGGGTGTTGACAGATCCTGCCGCGCCCCATAGAATCTCGTTCTCTGCTTTTGTTGATCCCCGATAGCTCAGTCGGTAGAGCGCCGGACTGTTAATCCGTAGGTCCCTGGTTCGAGCCCAGGTCGGGGAGCCAAAGAATCGCAAAAGCCCGTTAACCACAACGGGCTTTTTTATGTAGTGAAGAGTTGCTGTATTGCTGTTCCCCGATAGCTCAGTCGGTAGAGCGCCGGACTGTTAATCCGTAGGTCCCTGGTTCGAGCCCAGGTCGGGGAGCCAAAAATCGAAGGCGTTGCGCGTAATCGCGCAACGCCTTTTTCTTTGGTTCATCGTGGAATTCCGGGGCGCATTCAGCTACGTCGCACTTAAATTGCGGTTATGTGGCGATAATCGGGTACCTTCTCTTCCGGAATCCGCATGAAATCCTCGCTCAAACTCGCCGCCCTCCTCGCCTGCGCCGGCACCCTCGCCACCGCCCACGCCGAACAGATCGGCAGCGTGAACACCAACTTCCGCCTCACCGGTTCCGACCGCGTGGTCGTCGAAGCCTATGACGATCCGCAGGTCAAAGGCGTCACCTGCTACGTCTCGCGCGCCCGCACGGGCGGCGTGAAAGGCACGCTCGGCATTGCCGAAGATCCTACCGAGGCGTCCATTGCCTGCCGGCAGGTCGGCGCGATCTCCTTTACCGGGCCGCTCAAGCAGCAGGACGACGTCTTCAACGAGCGCATGTCGTTCCTCTTCAAGACGCTGCACGTCGTGCGCGTGGTGGACGCGAAGCGCAACGCCCTCGTCTATCTGACCTACAGCGACCGGGTGGTGAGCGGCAGCGCGAAGAACAGCGTCACCGCCGTGCCGGTGCCGGCCGGCACGGCCATCCCGCTGCGCTAGACGCGGCGCTACACTGGGCGTCTGCCCCGATTGCCCATCGCATTGCCTACCTACCGCATCGCCTAACGCATTGGCCACCGCATTGCCGCCATGACCGCCCGCCGTTTCCGCGATTCCGCCCGCTACTGGCGCACGCCACTCTTGCCCGGCGCGGATCTGCTCACCGCCGAATATCACGAGCACGCCTTCGCGCCGCACTGGCACGAGGCCTACGCGATTCCGGTGATCGAGGACGGCGCGGAGTGCTATCGCTACCGCGGCGCGCACTATGTCGCCGAAGCGGGGACGGTGCCGGTCATCAACCCGGGCGAGCTGCACACCGGTTCGCGCGCCGTGGACGAAGGCTGGCGCTATCGCGTGATGTACGTGCCGATCGACTATCTGCACGGCCTCGCCGACGAAATCGCCGGGCGCACGCAACCGCTGCCCTGGTTCGGCGCCGATGTGATCCGCGATCCCGACCTCGCTCGCCGCCTCTCGCGCGCGCACCGGCTGCTCGAAGCCGATTCCGACCGCCGGCGCGCGGCGTCCGACACCCCGGCCGCCCCGCGCGCGCCCGGTTCGGTGGCGGCCCGCCCCGACAACCCCGGCAGCGACCTGCTGCTCGTGGAAAGCGCCCTGCTCGACGCGCTCTCGGCCCTCCTCACCCGCCATGCGCGCACGCACGAAGCGCCCCTGCGGCCGTCGCCGAACGATCCGCGCGTGGAGACGATGAAGGCCCTGCTCGCCGCCGATCTCGCCACGCCGCTGCGGGTGGGCGATCTGGCCGAGGCCGTGGGCCTCTCGCCGTTTCACGCCACCCGGCTCTTCACGCAGGCGACCGGCCTGCCCCCGCACGCCTGGCGCACGCAACTGCGTTTGCAGCGCGCGCTCGCGCCGCTGCGCGCGGGCGCCTCGGTTGCCGACGTCGCGGCCGCCAGCGGCTTCACCGACCAGAGCCACTTCACGCGCCATTTCCGGCGCATGTTCGGCGTGCCGCCGGGGCGCTGGCAGGCGTCATAGGTCTCTGCACCCCGCGCCGCAAGAACGTACAAGCCACGCGAGCAAGAGCCCGCTAAGCTGCCCCCAGAATCAGGAGGACAGCTTGACCACCCATCCCAACCGCTCCCGGGAGTTCGTCGCCGGCGCACGCGACACGATCCCCATGATGATCGGCGCGGCGCCGTTCGGCGTCATTTTCGGCACGCTCGTCACGTCGGGCCCGCTCGCGCTCTGGCACGGCCAGTTCATGTCGCTCGCCGTTTTCGCGGGCTCCGCACAGTTCATCGCGCTAGGCCTGATCGCCTCGCACGCGAGCTTCATCGTGATCTGGGCCACCACGCTCGTCGTGAACCTGCGCCACGTGCTCTATAGCGCGACTCTCGCGCCCTACGTCTCGCACCTGCCGCTGCGCTGGCGCCTCGTGCTGGGCGGCCTGCTCACCGACGAGGTCTTCGCCGTCGCGTGGGCGCACTTCCGCCGCCACCCGCCCGGCGACGACGTCTCGCCCTGGCACTTCCTCGGCTCGGGCGTCGCGATGTACGTGAACTGGCAGATCTGGACTGCCGTCGGCCTGCTGTTCGGCGCCGCGTTCCCGGGCCTGCAATCGCTCGGGCTCGATTTCGCGATGGTCGCGACCTTCATCGCCATCGTCGTGCCGCAGCTCGTGGCCGTGCGCTACGTGGCCGCCGCCGTCACCGCCGGTGCGCTCGCCTTCTTCTGGCAGGGTTGGCCGTACAAGCTCGGCCTGCTCGCCGCCGTGTTCGCGGGTGTCGCGGTGGGCGTGGCGCTCTCGCTGCCGCGCCGCGAGTCCAGCATGGACACCCGCGCGGGCACCGGCACGGACACGCCCGGCGGCACACCCGCGCCGGCGCGCGACGGCGGCAATCACGCCGGTCCGCACAGGACCGCAGGAGCCCGCCAATGAACTATGTCGTCCTCATCCTCGGCATGGCGCTCATCACCTGGCTCATCCGCACGGTCGTCTTCGTGCTCGGCGAGCGGCTCGTCTTCCCGCCGCTCGTGCGCACCGCGCTCGGCTTCGTGCCCGTGACCGTGCTCACGGCGATCATCGTGCCGATGGCGGTTTCGCCGCACGGCCAGGGCGCCGAACTCACCTGGCGCAATCCGCAGCTGGTGGGCGCGCTCGCGGCCATTGCGGTGTGCCTCGTCACGCGCCGCCCGCTCGTGACGATTGCGGTCGGCCTGGCAGTGTTCTTTCTCTGGCAGGGCGTGGTATTGCACTGAGGTGCGCACTGCCCCCGGGCGTGCGCCGGAACAACGTCAAAGGGCCAAAAGCCGCGAGAAAGGGCACGATCCTGCGGCGCATCTCAAGTTTCTCCTTCGAACGCCGTTAATCCCGTCATGGCCTGCTTTGGCGCCGCCGCCCGCGTGTGTTCGCGGCCGGCGGCGCGTGCACGCGGCGCACTGCGCCGCACGGCGTCCCCGCTACCGGGAGACCGCCGGCACGGCGCAGTGCGGCAAGGATCACACGGGGCAACTACATGGGGCACATCACCCTCAACCTGAAGGACGAAACGGTGGCGTCGCTGCGCAAGGACTTCGACGCCTTTCTGCGCGTGTCGCTCAAGCTCGACCCGCAGTTCGCTACGCCTTCGTTCGAGGACTTTCTGCGCGCAAAGCTGCTCGACAACATGACGCCGCTCACCGAGCACGCGGTGCAGCGCATGCTGACGGGCGGCCAGTACGCCTGGGCAAAACGCACGCTCGACAAGGAGTTCCCGGAAGTCGTCTCGATCCTGCTGCGTCAGGCCGGCGAGTTCGGCTTCGGCTTCGCCTCGCGCCCCGAGTGGACGCCCGAGGAACTCGCCAAGCAGTGCCGCGAATGGGCGGCGGCAATCGTGAACGAAGCGCAGGGCGAGCAGGTGCTGATCGATCCGCTCGCGGCGCAGATCAAGTCGTCGGTCGAGGACATGCAGACGCTCGAAGAGAAGATGCAGACGCCCGCGTGGCGCCTCTCCGAATCGCTGCGCCAGCGCATCTACGAAGCGAAGATCGGCTGCGAGACGAGCACCGGCAGCACGGCGCGCGAGCGTCTGGGCGAACTGCGCGGCCTGCTGCGGCTCGCGATCACGCACGGCGTGTTCCAGAAGCAGGAAGCGCAGCAGATCATGGAATACCTGCGCCTGCTCAAGCCCGAAATCTTCGTCGAGGAACCCGACGACGTGTTCACGCGCCTCGCCGCCTGGCTGCGCAACTTCTTCGTGCCGCCGCAGCGCAGCCAGCCGCGCCGCCAGTCGAACTGAGACGGGCCGCCTCAGGCCCGTTGCGCGCTGTGGGCCCGGCGAACCTTGCCGGGCGCGGGCGCCAATCCCACCGCTAGTCCCACATCTTCCTGAGCTTCGCGCCGATCTCGATTTTTGCCTGCGCGGCGGCCGCAAGGCCCGCCGCGCCCGGCGCCGCGACGACAGGCGCCGGCGGCCAGGGACGCGACTCGTAGAGCGGCAGCGCCGCCGCGGCGATAAAGCGCGTACGCGACGCCCACACATGGCGGTCGCCCTGCGCCGTCTGGTTGTGCACGTAAAAGCGCTGCGGCACGACGATATGCAGATCCTCCTTCGCACGCGTCATCGCCACGTAGAGCAGGCGCCGCTCCTCTTCGAGTTCTTCGTCGCTGCCCGCGCCCAGATCGGACGGAATGCAGCCGTCCACCCCGTTGAGCACGAACACGTTGCGCCACTCCTGCCCCTTCGCCGAGTGGATCGTCGAAAGAATCAGGTAGTCCTCGTCGAGCAGCGGATCGGCCGATTCGGCGCTCGTCGCGTCGGGCGGATCGAGCGTGAGCTCGGTGAGAAAGCGCTCGCGCGAGGCGTAGGTGCTCGCGATGCTCTCCATCTGCAGCAGATCCGCGAGACGCACGGCCGCATCCTCGTGGTTGCGCTCCAGATGCGGCTCGTACCAGCGGCGCACGCGCTCGAACTCGGCGGGCCACGGCGTTGCGCGCGCACCGATGTTCCCGATGAGCGCGGCGAACGCGGCCCAGTCCTCGGCGGCGCGCGGCGGCGGCGCGAAGGCGGCGAGCGCTTCGGCCGCCCGATAAGCGCCCGTGCACGCGGCAACCTGATCGAGCAGCCGCGCGGCCGTTGCGGGCCCCACGCCCGGCAGCAGTTGCGCGACGCGAAAGCCCGCCACCCGGTCGAGCGGATTCTCTGCCCAGCGCAGCACGGCGAGCACGTCCTTGACGTGCGCGGCGTCGAGAAACCGCAGGCCGCCGAACTTCACGAACGGGATGTTGCGCCGCGCGAGTTCGATTTCGAGCGCCGCGCTGTGGTGCGCCGCGCGAAACAGCACGGCCTGCTGCTTGAGCTTCATGCCCTCCTCGCGCGCGGCCAGGATCTGCTCGACGACATAGCGCGCCTGGGTGGCTTCGTCGGCCACGGTCACGAGGCGCGGGCGCTGCGCCGAGGGCCGCTCGCTCCAGAGGTTCTTGGTGAAGCGCTCGCGGGCAGCGTCGATCACCGCATTCGAGGCCGCGAGGATGGGCTGCGTGGACCGGTAGTTGCGCTCCAGCGTGACCTGGCGCGCGGGCGGATCGAACTGCGCGGGAAAGTCGAGGATGTTGCGCACCGTCGCACCGCGAAACGAGTAGATCGCCTGGGCGTCGTCGCCGACTACCGCGAGGCCGCGCCCATCGGGCTTGAGCGCGAGCAGGATGGCTGCCTGCAGGCGGTTGGTGTCCTGGTACTCGTCCACGAGCACATGATCGAAGCGGCTCGCGAGATCGGCCGCAATGGCGGGCTCGGCCGCCATGTGCGCCCAGTAGAGCAGCAGGTCGTCGTAGTCGAGCACGTTCTGCTTCTGCTTTGCATCGACGTAGCCGGCAAAGAGCGTCTTCAACTGCGGCTCCCATTCGACGCACCACGAGAACGAACGGGTCAGGACGTTGGCGAGCGAATCCGCGGTGTTGACCACGCGCGAATAGATCGCGAGGCAGGTGTTCTTCGCAGGAAAGCGCTTCTCTTTCGCCGAAAGCCCCAGTTCGTGGCGCACGAGGTTCATGAGGTCGGCGGAATCCTCGCGGTCGTTGATCGTGAACGCGGGCGCCAGGCCGATCTGCCCGGCGTACTCGCGCAACAGGCGCGCGCCGATGCCGTGAAACGTGCCGGCCCACGTCAGCCCCTGCGCCAGCACGGCGGCCGCGCCCGGCACGCCCGCGGCGATGCGGCCGACCCGGCGCGTCATCTCCTGCGCGGCGCGGCGCGAGAACGTGAGCAGCAGGATGCGGTGGGGATCGGCGCCATTCACCACCAAATGCGCGACGCGGTGCGCAAGCGTATTGGTCTTGCCCGACCCCGCGCCGGCGATCACGAGCAGCGGCGCCGGCAGCGCGGTGCCCGGCGCGAACGAAGCCGTGCCGCCATGCTCGACGGCGGTGCGCTGCGCCTCGTTGAGCTTCGAGAGGTAAGCGGCCGCATCGGGACAGGCAGCGGCGGCGGGGGTATCGACTACGGTGGACACGGGGCAGCAGGCGTCAAGGATCGGGGGGCGACGCATACTGTATATCCATACACCTCGCCCCGGCAAGCGCCGATCCCGACGCGATCTGGCGGCATTTATGCCGAAAACAACAGGCGCGGGCAGAGGCAACTGAGGGCAACTGATGGCAACCGCGCGGCAACTGCGCGGCAAAGGCGTGCCGACTCCGTGCCGCCCGAATGCCGCGTCAGTGCTCCGTGCTGCCGCCCGGCTGCTGTGCGGACTGCCCCTGCATCTGGCTCTTCATTTCGTAGTCGGCCGCCTGGCGGTCGGCCTTGCGGTTGATCTTCGCGTCCTTCACCTGCGCCTTGTATTGCGACTTCGCCTCCTTCTTCGCCTGACGGTACTCGGTGTTCGCCTGCGCATCGGCGTTGCGCTTCTGGACAAGCGGATCGGTGGGGCCCGGCGCGGTCAGGTTCTGCGGAGCCGGCGCCGGCTGCGCCACCCCCGCGGCGGCGGGAGCCTGCGACGGCATCTGGGCACCTGGATCAGCGCCCTGCGCGAGCGCGCCGTGGGCGAAAGCGGCAGCGAAGACCGTCAGGGCGGCTCCGGTCAGCAGTTTGCGAATCTGGGTCATGGCGTATCCTCTCTGAAGTTATGTTCCGGGTGCTGCGGCCCGTATAGCTGGCTGCCGGGCGCGCCCCGCTCGATGGAGCCCGCCGTGAAGAACCGCAGGCAGAACAATCCCGCGTGACAGGCTCTTTTTAGGGACACGCCGTTTTTGGATGAAGTTCACCGAAGAGGGCCGCCGTTACCGAACGTTTCACTTTCTGACGGTTCGACTACGGGGCCTCCGGCCCGCCCCGGGCGCCGCATGCCGTATGATGCGAACCCTTCGATTCCTCCCTTCGCGGCACTTTGTCCCGCCCCCGGATTGCACACGCCATGCCCAACCTCGATTTCACGCTGACCGGCGACTTCGTCGAATTGCACAACCTCCTGAAGATCACAGGGCTCGCGGATAGCGGCGGATCGGCCAAGCAGATCGTCGCCTCCGGCGCCGTGAAGGTGGATGGCGAAGTGGAATTGCGCAAGACCTGCAAGATCCGCGCGGGCCAGGTCGTGCTGCTCGGCGACACGCGCATTGCGATACGCGAACCGGAATGAAAATGCGGGGCGAAAAAGCGGACTGAAAGAAACTGCACCAGAAATGGGCTTATTGATCGACAATAGGGCTATCCCGCAATAAGCTGTCTGCTTTCGCAGAAAGCCCATAAAAACGCCCAGTTCCGCGCGGCGCGATATTTCGCGCCGCTTGTCTTTCATGACCCGACCGACCCTCGCCACGCGCGCCATCGCGCCGCCCACGCTCTCCCGCCACGCCGCCGACACCGCGCGCCTTGCCGCGCCGCTCGCCATCGCCCAGCTTTCGCAGATGGCCATGAGCGTGACCGACACGGTGCTGCTCGGCTCGCTCGGCGCCGACGCGCTCGCGGCGGGCGGCCTCGGCGCGAACCTGTTCTTCGTCGTGGTGACGGTGCTGCAGGGCGTGCTGAGTTCGGTGAGCGTGAGCGTCGCGCACGCGCGCGGCGCGCAGAACGAAGACGACGTGCCGCACATCTACTGGACCGGCCTCGCGCTCGCGCTCGTGCTCTCGCTGCCCGCGTTCGCGCTGCTCTCGTTCGCGGGTCCGATCCTGCTCGCGCTCGGCGAACCCGCGCCGCTCGCGCAGCGCGTGGGCGAATACGCGGCCGTGCTGCGCTGGGCCTCGCCCGCGAGTCTGATCGGCGTGGGGCTGCTGCGCTCCTTCCTGCCCGCCATCGGCGCGGCCAAACGCCTGCTGTGGGTCTCGCTCGCCGGCGTGTTCGTGAACGGCTTCCTCAACTACGGGCTGATCCACGGCGTGTGGGGGCTGCCGCGCCTCGGCTTCCTCGGCTCGCCCACGGCCACGCTCGTCACGATCTGGCTCACCGCCATCATGCTGATGGCGCTCCTGCACCTGCGGCCCTCGCACCAGCATTTCGTCGCCGCGCGCCGGCCCACGGCGCCCATGATGGGCGAGCTCGTCTCGATCGGCTGGCCCGTGGCGATCACCTACGCCGTCGAGGCCATGCTGTTCCTCGCCACCGGGCTCCTCATGGGCCTGCTCGGCGAAACGCCGCTGGCGGCGCACCAGATCGCGCTGAACGTCGCCTCGGTGTCGTTCATGGTGCCGCTCGCGATCGGCCAGGCGGCCAACGTGCGCGTGGGCTACTGGACCGGCGCCGGCCAACCCGGCGCGGCGCGCCATGCGGGCTTCGTCGCCCTCGCGCTCGGCGGAGGCTTCATGTCGCTCTCGGCGCTCGTGATGGTGTTCGCGCCGCACTGGATCGTCGGGCTCTACCTGCATCTCGACGACCCCGCCAACGCGGCCACCGTCTCGCTCGCGGCTTCGCTGCTCGGCGTCGCGGCGCTGTTCCAGATCGCCGACGGCGTGCAGACGGTCGGCTCGGGCTGCCTGCGCGGCCTCAAGGACACGCGCATCCCGATGATGGCGGCGACGCTCGGCTACTGGGGCATCGGCTTTCCCATCGGCTACGCGCTCGCCTTCCATTTCGGGCTGGGCGCCCGCGGGCTCTGGTGGGGGCTCGCCGCAGGCCTCTCCACGGTCGCGCTGCTGATGACGCTGCGCTTTCACCGCATGAGCCGGCGCCGCATTGCCATGGCGGCTTCGCAAACCACGCCGGCCTGAAAACAAGCCTCACCGGACTAACACGGAACGAATACGGGGCGAACACGGGGCGAACACCGGGCCATCCCGGGACAAACCCGGGGCTGGGCGTGAACGATTAAGCGTGCGGTTAAAATAGCCCGGCTGCGCTCGCCGCCCAAGAGGCACGCGCGCGCAGCGGACACGAGGAGACTTCCGAACCGCAGGCGCACAGCCGCCACCGCAGCGGCGCCTGCACCGTCCAGCCGTTCGCGCGCGCCTTCAAGGGGCCCCGCGCTGCTCAGGCAACACCGCAGGCCTGCCCGGGCGAGCGCCGCCGCTGCGCCGCTCGCGCAGCACTCACGACCATAAAACCGGACCACCCTTCCATGCTTGCCCCGATTACCCGCCTGTTTCCGCTCTGGGCCGTGCTCGTCTCGCTCCTCGCCTACTTCGCGCCGGGCTCGGTCGCGCCGATCGCGCCGCACGTCACCACGCTGCTCATGATCATCATGCTCGCGATGGGCGTCACGCTGTCCTTCGCCGACTTCCAGCGCGTCTTCACGCGCCCCGCGCCCGTGCTGGCCGGCATCTTCCTGCACTATCTCGTGATGCCGCTCGCGGCCTGGGCCATCGCGAAGGCGCTGCACATGCCGCCCGACCTCACCGCGGGCATGGTGCTCGTCGGCAGCGTGGCGAGCGGCACCGCATCGAACGTGATGATCTATCTCGCGCGCGGCGACGTCGCGCTTTCGGTGACGATCAGCGCGCTTTCCACGCTCGTCGGCGTGTTCGCGACGCCGCTCCTCACGCGCCTCTATGTCGATGCCTCGATCGTGGTCGATGTGCGCGGCATGCTCCTGAGCATCCTGCAGATCGTGGGCCTGCCCATCGTGATCGGCCTCGTCGTCAACCGCTTCGCCGGACAGCTCGTGCGCCGCGTGGAGCCGGTGCTGCCGCTCGTCTCGATGGTCGCCATCCTCGCGATCATCGCCGCGGTGGTGGGCGGCACGCACGCGAGCATCGCGACGGTCGGGCCCGTGGTCGCGCTCGGCGTGGTACTGCACAACGGCATCGGCCTGCTCGGCGGCTACTGGGGCGGCCGCCTGCTCGGCTTCGACGAGTCCGTGTGCCGCACGCTCGCCATCGAGGTCGGCATGCAGAACTCGGGCCTGGCCGCCACGCTCGGCAAGCTCTACTTCTCGCCGCTCGCCGCGTTGCCCGGCGCCCTGTTCTCGGTCTGGCACAACCTTTCGGGATCGCTGCTTGCGGGCTACTGGGCCGGCAGGCCGGCGCGCGGCAGCACGCGCGACGCGGAAGAGGCGCCGCAGGCGGGCACGCCGGCCGCACGACGCTGAGAGCCAGCCGGCGCGCCCCTGCCCTGTACGGGGTGAAAGCACGGGGCGCGCCGCTCTCGTAAAATCGGGCACATATCGGGCACATATCGGGTACACATAGGGTGCAAGCCGGGTATAAGCCGGACACATGCCGGAAGCCGGCCGCAAGGCTTCGCGCCATCCCCGAAGACCGCACGACATCGCCTGGCCGCGCGCAGCACGCGCCGGAACCGCACGGGAGACCCTGCTTGACCGCGCCACCCGCCTCGACCGCATTCTCGTCGTGCCGCTACGCGGCACGCGTGCTCATCTCCACGGCGCTGCTCGCGCTCCTCGCACTTCTCGCGGCATGCGCCACGCGCCCGCCCGCCACGGCCTACCCGCGCGACGTCACGCACGCGCTGCCGCCCACCGAGGCCACGCCGCTCGCCGCCGCGCTTGCCGCCCCCGAGGCCGCGCACCCGGGCCAGTCCGGCTTCCGCCTGCTCGCCACGGGCACCGACGCGCTGCAGATGCGCATCGCGCTCGCCCGCGCGGCGACGAAGACGCTCGACATGCAGTACTACATCGCGAACGAGGACACGACCGGCAAGCTGCTCCTGGGCGCGGCCCTCTACGCGGCCGATCGCGGCGTGCGCGTGCGCATGCTCGTGGACGACCTGAACTTCCGCGACATCGGCCGCCTGATGGCGGCGCTCAACACGCATCCGCAAATCCAGATCCGCGTGTTCAATCCGTACGGCAGCGCCAACGCGGGCATGCTCGAGCGCACGACGAACCTCTTCACGAACATCGACCAGTTCACGCGCCGCATGCACAACAAGGCGATGATCGTCGATAACCAGCTGGCCATCGTGGGCGGGCGCAACCTCGGCGACGAGTACTTCAGCGCCAGCCCGACGCTGCAGTTCAGCGATCTCGACGTGCTGGCCGCCGGCCCGGTGACCGCGCAGATTTCGGCGAGCTTCGACGCCTACTGGAACAGCAGCGTCGCCTACCCGCTGAGCGTGCTGAACCGCCAGCACTTCGACCCGCACGACCTCGACACCGCACGCGACGAGTTGCGCAAGCACTGGCACGAGAACGCCGATCCCTACAACGCCCGGCCACTGAACGCCACCCCGCTCGACGCGCAGATCACCCAGCGCCAGTTGGGCCTCGTGTGGGCGAATTGCGCGTTCGTGGCCGATTCGCCCGAGAAGATCGCCGACGCGCAAGCCACGCAAAACGCCGGGATGGGCGCCGCCATGCGCTCGCTGCTCGACCGGATCCATGCCGCGCGCAGCAGCGTGCTGGCCTTCACGCCGTATTTCGTGCCGCACGACGCGGGCGTGGCGGAAGTCCGCAAGCTCACCGCGCAGGGCGTGCGCGTGGCGTTCCTGACCAACTCGCTCGCCGCCACCGACGCCGTTGCCGTGCAGGCCGGCTACAGCCCGTACCGCGTGCCGCTCCTGCGCGCGGGCGCCGAGCTCTACGAGTTCAAGCCGCGTCAGCCCGGGCGCAACGAACGCCAGCCGCTGGGGCTCGTCGGCTCGCGCTCGCGCGCGAGCCTGCACGCCAAGGCCTACGTGATCGACGACGCCACGCTCGTGATCGGCTCGCTCAACCTCGACCCGCGTTCGGCCAACCTCAACACCGAACTCGCGCTCACCATCGACAGCCCCGCGCTCGCGCACGAGGTGGCCGGCTATTTCGCGCTCGCGACCTCGCCCAAGGTGAGCTACCGCGTGACGCTCGCCACACCGGCCCAGCGCGCCGCGCTCGCCGGCACGGCCGCCACTTCGCCGCTCGTCTGGACCGACGTCGACGAGAACGGCAGGACCCGCACCTACAACGTCGACCCGAACGCGGGTTTCTACCGAAATCTCCTGACCGGGCTATTCTTGCTGCTGCCGGTCAACGACCAGCTTTAGCGGCGCCCACCGCCAGCCTGCCGGCCCCCCACCGCCAGCCGGCCGGCGAGCCGCGGGACGACGCCTGCGGCGATGGCATCCGCCCTGCCCGCTTCGGCGATGCCGGCGCCCGTTTTCGGCCACAATCGAACCCGAAGCGGCCCCGAAGACGGCGCTCCCGCCCGGCCGGCGCCGCCCCCTCCACCGGAGTGCACCATGACCGAAGACGTACGACTCGAACGCGACACGTTCGGCGAAATCGCCGTTCCTGCCGCGCGCCTCTGGGGCGCGCAAACGCAGCGTTCCCTGCAGAATTTCCGCATCTCGACCGAGAAGCAGTCGCCCGAACTCATCACCGCGCTCGCCACGATCAAGCGCGCGGCGGCCGAGGTGAACCAGGGCCTCGGCGTGCTCGACGAAAAGAAGGCCCGCGCGATCATCGCCGCCGCCGACGAGATCATCGAAGGCAAGCATCCCGGCGAATTCCCGCTCGCCGTGTGGCAAACGGGCTCCGGCACGCAGACCAACATGAACCTCAACGAGGTGATCGCCAATCGCGCGAGCGAGATTCTGGGCGGCGAGCGCGGCGAGTCGCGCCTCGTGCATCCGAACGACGACGTGAACCGCGGCCAGTCGTCCAACGACGTGTTCCCCACGGCCATGCACGTCGCCGCCGCCTACGCCATCGTCAAGCATCTGCTGCCCGCGCTGAAGACGCTGCGCGACACGCTCGACGCCAAGGCCAGGGCATTCGCCGGCATCGTCAAGATCGGCCGCACGCACCTGCAGGACGCCACGCCCCTCACGCTCGGCCAGGAGTTCTCGGGCTACGTGGCGCAACTGGATCAGGGCATCAAGCACGTCGAATCGTCGCTGCCGCATCTCTACGAACTCGCGCAGGGCGGCACGGCCGTGGGCACGGGCCTGAACGCGCATCCGCAGTTCGCGCAGAAGGTGGCCGAAACCATCGCCAGGCTCACCGGCGTGCCCTTCGTCACCGCATCCAACAAGTTCGAGGTGATGGCCGCCGCCGACGCGCTCGTATTCGCGCATGGGGCGCTCAAGACCGTGGCGGCGAGCCTCATGAAAATCGCCAACGACATCCGCTGGCTCGCCAGCGGCCCGCGCTGCGGCCTCGGCGAACTTTCGATTCCCGAGAACGAACCGGGCAGCTCGATCATGCCCGGGAAGGTGAATCCTACGCAGTCCGAAGCAGTCACGATGCTCTGCTGCCAGGTGTTCGGCAACGACGTGGCGGTGAACTTCGGCGGCGCGAGCGGCAACTTCGAACTGAACGTATTCCGCCCGATGATCGCGCATAACGTGCTGCAGTCGGTCCGCCTGCTCGCCGACGGTGCGCTCTCGTTCAACGATCACTGCGCGGTGGGTATCGAGCCGAACCGCACGCGTATCGACACGCTGCTCAACGAGTCGCTCATGCTCGTGACGGCGCTCAATCCGCACATCGGCTACGACAAGGCCGCGCAGATCGCCAAGAAGGCACACAAGGAAGGCACCACGCTGAAGGCCGCCGCGCTCGCGCTCGGCCACGTGACCGAGGCCCAGTTCGACGAGTGGGTGAAGCCCGCCGGGATGGTCGGCAACCTCAAGCCCTAACGGCAGCGGCGCTGCACAAAGAGAACGGGCGGGGGGACTAAATCCCACCGCCCGTTTTGTGTTCGGGGCGCGCACATGAAGGCGCGCCGAACCTCGCTCACACCACGCCCTTCGCCACCTCTTCGGGCTTCAGTTCAATGATCGCATCGAGCGCGTCCCTCACGTCGAGCGCGTATTTGGCCAGACGCTTTTGCTCCTCCGTCTGCGGCTCGAACGGCGGCACCGGAATCGGATTGCCGTTCTCGTCCACGGCCACGAACACGATCAGGCAATCGGTCGTGAGACGCAGCTGGCCGCTCTTCGGGTCGCCCGCATGCACCGTGATGTGGATGTGCATGGAGGTGCGGCCCGTGGCCACCACGCGCGCGCGCAGCTCGACCATGTTGCCCACGAGAATCGGCCGGCGAAAGCGGATGTTGCCCACGCTCACCGTCACGCAGTAGCGGCCCGACCAGACGGCCGCGCACGCGTAGGCCGTTTCGTCGATCCATTTCATCAGCGCACCGCCGTGCACTTTGCCGCCGAAATTCACCGAGGTCGGCTCGGCGAGGAAGCGAAACGTCGTCTCCGAACGGTCCAGCGGCTGGGAAGGCGTACTCATGATGGGCTCCGCTCGTGGGCGCTGCCGCTTGCGCGGCATATTTGTGGGAAGGCGTCGATTATACGGTCGCAATAAGGCAGGCGCAGCGGGGGGCCGGGCAGGCGCTCGTCCCGGCGGCGATGGGCCGCGGCCGCGCCAGCCCCCCGCCGACTAAGCCGCCGCGAAGCGCGTGCGGTACTCCAGCGGCAGCACCCCATAGCGGCGCTCGAAGGCGCGCCGCAGATTCTGCTCGCTGCCGAAACCGCAGTCGGCCGCAATCCGCTTGAGCGGCTGGCGCGACTGCACGAGCGCATGCGCCGCCGCTTCCACGCGCATGGCCGACACCGTGCGCGCCGGCGTGCGCCCCACCTCGTCGGCGTAGCGGCGTGCGAAGGTGCGCGGGCTCATGTTGGCCGCCTCGGCGAGCCGCTCCACGCTCAGCTCCGTGTGCAGGTTCGCGGCCATCCAGCCGTGCAGGGCGTCGAAGGTGCCCCCCGCCGAAGTCTGCGCCGCCAGCGCCTCGCTGAACTGCGCCTGGCCGCCGGGCCGCTTCATGAACACCACGAGCCGCCGCGCCGCATGCATGGCCACGTCGTGGCCGCAATCCTCCTCGATCAGCGCGAGCGAGAGGTCGATGCCCGCCGTCACGCCCGCCGACGTCCAGACCACGCGGCCCGCGCGTTCATCGCGAATGAAGATCGGATCGGGATCGATATCGACCTTCGGAAAGCGCCGCCCGAGCGCCGCCGCGTTACGCCAGTGCGTCGTGGCGCGGCGCCCGTCCAGCAGCCCGGCGGCGGCGAGATAGAACGCGCCCGTGCACACCGAGGCGACGCGGCGCGCGCGCGGCGCGTTCGCCGCGATCCAGTCCACGAGTCCGGCTTGCAGGGGCGTGGTGTCGTCGATCGGGGTGCCGGGGACGATCAGGGTATCGATGGCGTCGGCAGCGAGCGTATCGAGCCGCTCGGTGACGATGGGCAGGCCGACGAAAGTGGGCAGCACGCCGCCTTCCAGCGACGCCACCGTGATGCGGTAGGCGCAGGGCTCGCCGGCAGTCGTGCTCGTTGCCTGGGCGGCTTGCTGTACCTGTGCGGCGGCGCGGGCGGCAAGCTCGGCGCGCCAGAAAGCCTCGATCGGCCCGCAGGCGTCGAGCAGGACGAGGTCCGGGGCAACGGCGAAAACGATATGGCGCGGGGCGGGCTGGGCAGACATGACGCAGCGGGCGGGCAAGGACACGATGCCGCCATCATCGCACCGCGCCGAGTGGCAGTCACGTCAATACGACATCAATTTCTGCCAGGTTCAGGCGCAAACCGGGCGCAGGCCAGGGACAAGCCGTGCTCAATGGCGAATGGCAATGCCTTCGTCGATAGTGCCGTACATCTCGATGCCGTTCGCGTCGCTGGACGGCACGTGGCCGCTCTGGGCGCAGGCCGCGCATAAGAGCGCGAGGGAGCAGACGGCCGCGAGGGCCAGAAGGCGTTTCATCTCTGCATGCCGGGGGAAAGAGGTTCCGATTCTAGCGCAGCGCACTCTGAGCCCGCAGAAAAGGGAGCGGGCAGGCATCCGTCGGCATCCGACATTTCAGTCCATCGTGAAACGTCGAATGCCGCACGCGGGTAGAGTCAGGACATGGCACGCAGGTGCCGCCCCCAAGGAATCGCCCAGAGCACTTCAGGAGCCGCCATGCCCGCCCCGTTCACCGACGAAGCTAGCCATTTCCCCGGCCTTTCGCGCATCGGCGCGCTGCTCGCCGACCCCGGCCGCGCCGCGATGCTGTTCGCCCTGATGGACGGCAGCGCCCGCCCTGCCGGCGAACTCACGCTGGTCGCCGGGCTTTCGCCGTCGGCGGCGAGCGCGCACCTCGCCCGTCTGACCGATGGCGGCCTGCTTGCGCTCACCGTGCAGGGGCGCCACCGCTACTACCGGATCGCGACGCCCGACATCGCGGCGGCCATCGAGGCGCTCATGAACATCGCCGAGGCGGCCGCACCGCAGCGCCCGGTGACAAAGCCGGCCCGCACCGTGCCGCTGGAGATGCGCCACGCCCGCACCTGCTACGACCACATGGCGGGCGAAGTGGCGGTGCGCGTGTTCGAGCGCTTCGTGGACGACGGCCTGCTCGTGATCGAAGGCGACAGCCTCGACGCGACGCCCGATGGCGCCGCGCGTCTGCGCGACTGGGGCGTCGATCTCGGCGCGCTGCGCGCGCGCCGGCGGCGTTTTGCCTGCACCTGCCTCGACTGGAGCGAGCGCCGGCCGCATCTCGGCGGCGCGCTGGGCGCCGCGCTGCTGGATTCGTGGATCGCGGGCGGCTGGGTCGAGCGCGCCAGCCGCCCGCGGGTACTGCGCATCACGCCCACCGGGCAGCGCGAATTCGATGCGCTCACGGCGGTTTAGCGCCGCTTTACGCGCTGATCGAATACCTTCCTTCCCCTTTCGTACCGGGCGCGCCGCCGCTGCGGCGCGCGCCGTCTCGTCCCATCCCCCGCCGCGAATTCGGCGCATCCGCCAACCTTGCAATCCTTACGCAATCAACACGTTCTGTTACACCTGGCGCATAAGGTTTTACAATTCTGCGCGCATGGAAACAGGCACGCCCGTTACAGTGCCTCACAGGACGCTCCGAAAAACGGCGCGCCACGGAGAAAAAACATGACAGAGCGCACACCAAACCTCATCACATTCCGCCGGCTCGCCGGCCACACGCTGATAGCCTGCGCCGCAATGGCAGCCCTGAACCTTGCCGCGGCCCCGGCCTATGCCCAATCGGCGCCTCCTCCCGGAGCACAGCAGGGGACGAACGTCGATCCGCCGGGACGTATCGCGCGGCTCGACTACATGGCAGGCGCCGTCACGACCGAACCGGCCGGCGCGACCGACTGGTCCTACGCCCAGATCAACCGCCCGCTCACGACCGGCGACCAGTTGTGGAACGACGCGAACGCACGCTCGGAGCTGCACATCGGCTCGACGGCCGTTCGCATGAGCGCGCAGACGAGCCTCGACATCCTCAATCTCGACGATACGAACGCCCAGTTGAAGGTCACGCAAGGCACGCTGTCCACCCGCGTGCGCGAACTGGCGCCCGGCAGCTCGTACGAAATCGATACGCCGAACCTCGCACTCGGCCTGAACGGCCCCGGCGACTACCGCGTGGACGTCGCGCCGGACGGCAGCTCGACCACGGTGACGGTGCGCAGCGGCAGCGCCACGGTGTACGGCGAGAACGGCCAGATCCCGATTTCGGCAGGCCAGCAGATCGTGTTCTCCGGCACCAACCTGCAGGAAACGGCCAGCAACGGCTTGCCGCAGCTCGACGCCTTCGACCAATGGGCGCTCTCGCGCGACGAAGCCGAAGACCGCTCGGTGTCGGCGCGCTACGTTTCGCGCGACATGCCCGGCTACGAAGACCTCGACGCCAACGGCACCTGGCGCGAAGACCCGCAGTACGGCGAAGTCTGGGTGCCGACCGCCCAGCCCGCCGGCTGGGCGCCCTACCACGACGGCCACTGGGTCTGGCAGGCCCCGTGGGGCTGGACCTGGGTGGACGACGCAGCGTGGGGCTTCGCGCCCTACCACTACGGCCGCTGGGCCTACGTGGGCAGCAGCTGGGCGTGGGTGCCCGGTCCGCTCGTCGTGAGCGCGCCGCCCGTCTATGCGCCTGCGCTCGTCGCCTTCGTGGGCGGCGGGGGCGGAGGCGTGGACTGGAGCGTGGGCCTGACCGTGGGCGGCGTGGCCGCGGCGGGCGTGGCCTGGTTCGCGCTCGGGCCGGGCGAAGCCTGGCATCCGGGCTGGGGTGGCTGGAGCCCGCACTACTACCAGCGCGTGAACCAGACGGTCGTGGTCAACAACGTGCACGTGACCAACATCACGAACATCAACGTGCACAACACCTACGTCAACTATCGCGTGCCTGGCGCCGTGACGGCGGTGCCCGCGACGGCATTCGTCCACGGCCAGCCGGTGGCGCGCTTCGCGCAGCATGTCAATCCGCAGCAGTGGCGCAATGCGCGCATCGAGCCGGGCACGCCGGGCATCGCGCCGGTACAGGGCAGCTTTGGCGGCAGCCTGCGGCCGGCCAACTACCGGCCGCCCGCAGCACTCGCGCAGCGCCAGGTCGTGGCGACGCGCGCCGCCGTCACGCCGCCCGCCTTCCACGACACGCTCGCCCAGCGCTTTGCCCACGAGGGCGGCGCCGTGCCGGGTGCCGGGGCGCCCGTGGTCCGCGTGTCCGCGCCGGAACATGCGCCGCTCCAGGCGGCGCATGGCGGCTGGGCGCCGCAGAATGTGCGCGTGGTGCCGCCGCATTCGCCTGTGATCCGCGAAGCCGCTCGGCCCGCGGGCGCGGCGCCGCAGCCGGCGGCCCGTCCGGGCGGCGTGCCGGCGCCCGGACACGGCCAGCCGGGTACGCCGCCCGCGATGGCGAGCGCGCACGAACCGGCGCAGCAGGAGCGCGGCGTACCGCATCCGCCGCAAGCCGACGCAGGCCGGCCCGAGGCGGCAGGTCGTCCGGAAGGCGGCGCGCCGAATACGCCTCGCGAGGCCGAAGCGCATCAGCCGTCCTGGACGCAACCGCATGCGCCGATGGGCTCGCACGGGGAACCCGGCAACGAAGCGCGACCGGGCGAGTCTGCGGCACAGCATGAGCCACAGGCCCAGCCGCAGCGCAACGCCGAGCCGCAGGCCGAGGCACGTCCGCCGGCGCAGCAGGCCCCGCAGCGCTCGCCTGAGCCGGCACGCGAGGAATCTCACCCGCAGCCCCAGGCCGAGCAGCGCCACGAGGAAGCCCAGCCGCGCGCGGAATACCATCCGCAGCCGCATCCCGAGCAGCATGCGGAGCCGCGTCCGCAGCCTCAAGCGCACGCCGAGCCCCGCCCGCAGCCCCAGGCGCACGCCGAACCGCGCCCGCAGCCTCAGCCGCATCCCGAGCCACACCCGGCACAACATCCGGATGAGCACGCGAGCGGCGGCCACGAGGACCACAAGCGCGGCTGATGCCGACCGTCTTTCGGGGGCCATCCCCTGAAGGCATGAAAGGCATGAAACGAAAAGGCCCGCGAACTTCGAAGTTCGCGGGCCTTTTTTCTCTTCTGCGCGCCCGGCCCTATCGGGACACGGACGCGCGCGGGGCTTCAGACCGCCATCGGCGCCGTGAGCGGCTCGTGATGCCGGTAGCCCACCAGCGAAAAATCAGCCGGCTCCACCTTTTCCAGCCATTCCGGCTCGTACACGCCTGTTTTCGCGTATTCGGGCACCCGCTCCGAAATCGCCAGTTGCGGGCTGTCGAACGGCTCGCGGCGCAACTGCTCGTTGAGCATGTCGAGCTGGTTCTCGTAGATGTGCGCGTCGCCAATGAAATAGCTGAACCAGCGCGGCGTATAGCCCGTCAGCCGTCCGACCAGGTGCAGCAGCACCGCGCCCTCCGTCAGATTGAACGGCGTGCCGAGGCCGACGTCGTTGCTGCGGATGTAGAGACACAGCGAAATCTCGCGCTTCGCGGGATTCGGCAGGAACTGGTACAGCAGATGGCACGCGGGCAGCGCGATCTCTTCCAGCACCGCCGGATTCCAGGCATGAAACAAAATGCGCCGGTCGGTGGGATTGTTCATGATCGTGTCGAGGCACTGGCGCAGCTGGTCGATCGCCTTGTAGAGCAGCACTTTCGGGCGGCCGTCCTCGGTGAACTGCGTCACGCGCGCGTAGCCCCGCGATTCGGCATCGGCGAGGCGAGCCGTGGCGTCGGCATCGAGCACCTTGTAGGCGGGCCACTGGCGCCATTGCACGCCATAGACGTCGCCGAGGTCGTCCAGGCCTTCGCGGTAGGGGTTGGCGAGCCACTGCGCGTTGTCGTTCGCGTTGGCGTCCCAGACCTTGCAGCCGAGCGCGCGGAAGTCGGCCGCGCTGCGCGAGGCGCGCATGAAGCCTATCAGCTCGCCCACGGCGGACTTGAACGCCAGCTTCCTGGTCGTGACGGCGGGGAAGCCCTGCTGGAGGTCGAAGCGCAGCATCGCGCCGGGCTGGCTGATCGTGCGGATGCCCGTGCGGTTTTCCTGCCACGTACCGGTGTCGAGAATCGAGCGGACGAGCTCGAGATACTGTTTCATGCGGGGTTCCCTCGGCGGCCGGGCCCAGTGCGCGATTGGCCTGGCTGGCCCGGTCAGGATGGCCAAACCCCGATTCTAGCAAGTCGCGGGAAAACCCAGAGGGCGCAGAAGGCGAGGCCGGCGGCATGCACAAAGCGCGGCGCCGGCCGTGGGGCGCGCTTGAGCCAGTCGCTTGTAGCCGCCGCTTGTACCAGTCGCGTGTACCCGCCGCCTTTGCCCGCCTTATGCCCCGCCGCCCGAAGCCAGCCCGCCCGGATGCGGCGCGAGCGGTTCGCTTTCCATGTGGCGCATGCCGTGCGCGCACAGGAGCCGGTAGAGCGTCACGCGCGAGATGCCCAGTTCCTGGGCCGCGTCGCCAAGGCGCCCGCGATGGCGCAGCAGCGCAAGCTCGATCGCCTGGCGCTCGGCAGCTTCGCGCGCCTGCGCGAGCGACACCGGCACCACCTCGACATAGTCGCCGAGTTCGAGGTCGCGCGCCGTGATGGCCCGCCCCTCCGACATCACGATCGCCCGCCGCACGCGGTTGATGAGCTCGCGCACGTTGCCCGGCCAACTGTAGTTGTGAAGCGCGGCGATCGCGTCGGGCGAGAAGCCGCGCAGCCGACGGCTGCCGTCCTTGCGAAAACGCTCGAGCATGTGGCGCGCGAGCAGCTCGATGTCCTTGCCGCGCGCGCGCAGCGGCGGCTCGTCGATCTGCAGCACGCACAGGCGGTGATACAGATCCTGGCGGAAGCGTCCTTCGTGCATGGCCGCGCGCATATCGACGTGGGTGGCCGAGATGATGCGCACGTCCACCGGCATCGACTGATGGCCGCCCAGCCGCTCGATCTTGCCTTCCTGCAGGAAGCGCAAGAGGCTCGCCTGGCTCTCCATCGGCAGGTCGCCGATCTCGTCGAGAAAGAGCGTGCCGCCGTTGGCCGCTTCCACACGCCCCATCTTGCGCTGGTTCGCGCCCGTGAAGGCGCCGCGCTCGTAGCCGAAGAGTTCCGACTGCAACAGGTGCGGCGGGATCGCGCCGCAGTTGATCGGCACGAACGGCGCATTGCGGCGCGCCGAACGCTCGTGAATGGCGACGGCGGTCAGCTCCTTGCCCGTGCCCGACTCGCCCGAGATGAACACCGGCGCGTCGGTCATCGCCACCTTGCGGATCGAGCGAAAGAGCGCAAGCATCGCCTCGCACGAGCCGACCATTTCGCCCTCGGCGCCGCCCGAGGTGTCGTTCGAAGCCGATTCGCCGAGCGAAACCATGCCATAAGCATGACCGACGGAATCGACAATGCGCTCGCCGTTCCAGGGCACCGTTACGTAATCGAAACAGTAGTCGCGCACGAGACGGCGCAGTGCGGCGTCCTTCAACTGGCCCGTGGTGGTGGCCGCCACCCAGCCGACGTGAGGCAACGTGAGACACGGCTCGAACGAACCGATTTCGTGCAGATGAAAATGACTGGACAGGTCGAGCAGACCACCCGCGGGGTTGCCGGCGCGCAGCGCCCGGCGTGCATCCCGTGCGTTGCCGACGATTTCCACGTGCCAGCCCCGCTCGTGGAAACGCTCGTGCAGCGCCGCATTGGGATCTCGCGTCACGTATATCAATTGCCGCGTTGCGGGTTCCATTATTCAGATCCTCTCGCCAAACACAGTGTTGGAGAATGACGGCACGCACCTGAATGGCAGATACGCAGCAATCAAGCGCCATTTCACCGCCCCCTCGAATGGTGGCGAACGGACATGCTTTTTGCTGAGGGCATAACCCCGATCTGCGGCGTGTGTCAGTGGCCTCTGTGGGCTTTTTGTTTTGAGCTTTACAGCGTTTTCTGAAGCTTACTATATGCTCAGGCCGGATGGATAGGAAATATGCCCGGCGGATCAAAACGGGCCGGATGGAAAGGCTTCCATACGCGCAATCCCGCGCAAACCCCTCGAATAGTCGGAACAAATTAATCCCGATGTTTTCTTTCGACTATTGCTTCCCGGATTAAAAACCGCCTTACCGGATGTTACTTGCGCGCAATGCGCAACCGCGCCCAACCGCGATTTGACGTTTCAGCGTTTCAGCACTGAAACGTTTTGGTGAAAATCAGCCGTTCAAATTCCGCAGAAAATACCCTACACCGAAGCGCATCAACGGATTGCGGCGCATGGCACACGTTTCGCTAAATCTCCCGCATCAGGAGATACGCCATGCGACTCGATCACCGAAATGTCAAACGCCAGTTTGCCGGCAGCGCCGCCGCCCTCGCGGCCGCCGCGCTTCTTGCACTCGCGGCGCCGGCACAGGCGCAGTCGTTCGACGCCGGCGCGCAGGTCGCCTCGGCCGCGGCGAATGTGATGGCCGATGTCATTCCTGCAACGCGCAGCAGCACGTTCGGCGACGCGAAGCCCATCTCCGCGACGTTCGAACGGGGCGCGGCGCCCGCCGACAACCTGGGTGCCGACAGCGGCCCCGTCGCTGCCGATCCGTCTCCGGCCGCCGACGACAGCGTGGTGGCAGGCATCGGCGCGCTGGACGACCAGACGCTTTCGCACCAGCGCGGCGGCGCCGTCGGCATGTTGATGGTGGCCGCCACGCCGCAGCTCATGCACGGCGCCAACAGCGTCACCCTGTGGGATGAAATCGCACCGCCCGCCCCGCTGCCGATCCCGGTCGACAGTTCGCAGGCCGCGCAAGGAAACGTTGCCAGCTACACGAGAAGATAAGCCAGAGCAATCAGGCCGGGCCGCTCGCGCGGCACGGCGTCCGGCACGGCGCGCAACGCAAGACGCGCCGAACCGGCAGGAGACCGACATGACAGGACGTACTACGACGCCAGCCTCTGGCCGGCGTTCAGCAAGGCTCGCCGCAGCCGTCTGCGCGCTCCTTGCGGCGGGGGCAGCAGCAGGGGCGAGGGCGCAAGCCGTGAATCCCGGCGACATCATCGTCGAGCGCAATATCACGCCGCGCAGCGCCTTCGACAGCGTGCCGAAGAGCCAGGACCCGGTGCTCGTGCGCGCCACCACCTTCCCGGCCAACAGCTTCAACCCGACCATGGCCGCCGTCGTCTCCGACGCCGAGCTCACGAGCGCGCACGGCAATTCGGGCGTCTCGCCGAGCACCACCGCCGGCGCCACGGCCGCCAGCATGCAGATGCTCACGGGCCTGCTGGCCGGCCGCGAGAACGGCAACGCCATGGGCATGGGCTCGGGCGTCCAGGCCGGCAGCATGGGCGGCTCGATCGCCGGCGCCGTGACAGGCGCACTCTCGCCGATTTCGGCAGCACTCGGAGCCGTGAAATGAGCGCGCGCCCTCTTCTCTCGCGCTGGCCGCTGGCCGCCGCCGTCGTGTTCGCCGCATTCGCCGCGGGCACGGCCCACGCCCAGGCCGTAGTGGGCGCCGTGGCGGATATCGGCGCGGGCGCGGCGAACAGCACGGTCGGGGCGGTCACCGTCAACGAGGCGGCCGGTCTGAACAACGCCCAGGCCAATCAGTTGACGATCACGAGCGGCGCGCCGCTGATGGTCAACGGCACCAGCAGCGCACAGGCCGCCGGCGCCAAAGCCCGCCTCCCCTATGCGAGCGCGAGCATCGGTGCAGGCGCCTTCGCCAACGCGTCCGGCGCAGTCATGGTCAACCAGACTGCCGGCGTGGGAAATACCCAGAGCAACAGCGCCAGGATCGGCGCTGGTGTGATCGGTGTTGAAACTGTCTCAGACGGGGATCTGTCTGCGGCGGCGGCAACGAACGGGGGTCCGGGTCGATCGGCCCAGGCCAGTGGCATTCGTGAAGCGAGTATCGGCAGTACCGCGTTCAGGAATGCGACTGGTCTCGTGCAGGTGAACCAGACCGTCGGAGCCGGTAATGCTACGGCGAACAGTTTTGTGCTCCGTCCCCCGGCGGGCACTCTTTTCTAACTGACCAATCAGTATCGGAGCGACATCATGAAGCGCACTCTCATTGCTGCGGCAGTTCTTGCGGTCTCGTCGGGCAGCGTCTTCGCCCACGGCTGGAAGGATCCGTTCATCTTCAACTCGACGATCGTCAACGAAGGCGTCGACGTGTGGGGCGGTGTCCTGCTGTATGGTTGTGTCGGCGTGTCGAGCACCACCGGCGCCGTCGTCAACAACACGCAAAGCGCCAACCTGGACGGCGTGACGCTCACGCCGAACCTGCCGACCGGCACCTACACCACCGGGGCCGTGACGACCAGGTACGACAACACGAAGCAGTCGATCAACGCGGGCGGCAGCGCCTCCGGCTCGATCACGACGAAGGTGTTCAGCGCTTCGGCCGGCGCACAGGGCTTCCAGGAATCGTCGGGCTATAGCTATGGCAACCAGTCGGCGTCCGTCGCCGGCGGCGGCTACGAACATAGCCAGCAAAGCGCGGGCATCGGCGGCTACTTCTACGACCAGAACCAGAGCCAGGGCGGCCATATCTCCGCAGGCGGCCATGCCGGCGGCTCGTATGGCACCTATAGCTACGGCTATGGCAAGGGCAAGAACAGCGCCAGCGGCGGCGGCGGCTACATCCAGGGCGGCCTCTCCGCCGGCTACAACGAGTCCAGCTATTCCAAGGGTTCGGGTGTTGGCGGCTACTTCGAAGCCACGGAAGGTTCGGGCCAGGGCTCGGTGTGGGGCTACAAGGCCGACGAAGGCTCGGGCTATCAAGCCTTCGGCGAACAGTCGAGCGGCTATAAGATGTACGGCGCCGTCAACTCGGCCTCGGTCAACGCCAAGTGGAACCTCAACGCGCATGACAACACGGTCAACGAAACGACGACCGGCTCGGTCACGACGCACTACAACGGCATCCCGACCGGTTCGCTCGACGCGAACATCGGCGGCGCCTCGTCGGGTGCGTCGGCCGTCTCGGGCAACGTCGGCATCAACATCACGCAAGGTGTCGACAACGCGCAGAGCAACGACGCTTCGCTGGCCATGATCGATGCGGGCAATGTGTTCGGCAACGCCCAGATCTTCAACAGCCAGTCGTCCTCGGGCAACGCGTCGATCAAGAACTTCAACGTCAATGCTTCGATCGGCAGCAACGTGCTCGCCGGCGCAAGCGGCAACATCGGGGTGAACGTCGCAGCGGGCGTGGGCAACGTGCAGAACAACAGCCTCGCCGCCGCCAGCAGCACCGACAAGACGGCTCCGTCCGGCGCTGCGATGGTCGCCACCGACCAGAACAGCCAGCAAGCCAGCCTGAACTTCAACGGTTCGTTCGGCGGTACCGCTTCGATGGCCGGCAGCGCGCTTGCCGGGGCCAGCGGCAACATCGGCGTGAATATCGCCGGCGGCGCTGGCAACGTGCAGCACAACGGCCTCGCCATCGCAGCTCTGACGGTCGGCAAGTAAGCAACGTTTGAAAGGCACCACCCGCGCCGGCCGCCACTGCAGCGGCCGGCGCAACCTCAAGCAGGAGACCATCATGCCCGGGCTCGACCGCTTCCCGGCGTCGAAAGCGTGTGTCATTGCGTTCGCAACAGCTTGCGTATTGTGTGCGCCAGCCCACGCACAATCCGTGCTCGATGCGACTAACCTCATTGGCGTGCCGGTGAAGCTGCCGATACGCTCGATGAAGGAGATCCGCTACGCCGGCATAGTCACCCAGCAGTTCGACTATAGCTGCGGTGCGGCGGCACTCGCGACGCTCCTCAAGGACGGCTACGGCATCGACATCCCCGAGGTGGAGCTGATCCGCCGCATGATGGTGTACTCGACGCCGGAGGTTGTGGTGAAGAATGGCTTCTCGATGCTCGACATGAAGAAGTTCGTCGAAACGATCGGCCTGCGCGGACGCGGCTTTCGCGTCAACACCGACGCGCTCTACCACCTGCAGATTCCCGTGCTCGTCCTCATGAACATCGACGGCTACGAGCATTTCGTGATCGTGAAGCATGCCGAGAACGGGCGCGTGTTCCTCGCCGACCCCGCACTGGGCAATCGCATCGTGACCGAGGACGACTTCGCAAAGACCTGGAATGGTCTCGTCTTCGCCGTGCTCGGCAAGCCCTTCAGGGAGGATTCGCCTTTGCTGCAGAACAACGAGTCGCTCGCGCTCAAGCTGCGTGCCAGTGCATTGACAAACGGCACCGCGGCGACCCCCTTTGTCGATTACGGCCTTGAAAAAGCCGTATGGTTCTGATGTCACAGTCCAGCCATGAACCGCAACCTCTCAAAGTATGGCGTCACGGCAGCGCTCCTTGCGCTCGCCTGCAGCCATGCGAGCGGTGCGCCTGTCGCCGGAAGCATCGAAGCCCAGACGTTGCCGCCCTTCCTGTCGGCCGGCGTCGCCGCGCAACAGGGCATTCAGTGCCAGCCCGTCGATGACGACGTGCTCTCTCACCAGACCGGCAAGTACGCCGGCAGCAACATGATTTCCGGGTTCGTCCTGAGCCTGCTTTCCGAGTGGCAATTGCCCAACGGCGCGACGGCTGTCGCGCAAGGCGCTCTCAGCGTCGCACAAAACACCAGCAACCAGCTGAGCGCCCAGGTCCAGACCTACGCCAACGTGGTGGGCGGCAACAACCCGCATAACAGCGGCGCCAATCCCAACGCGAGCGCAACGGGCGGCCAGAACGTGGCCGTCAACGGCATTTCGCAAATCACGCAGGTCGCCGGCAACGGCAACGTCGGCGTCAACGGCGCGACCATCGACTACAGCAGCAACGCCCAGCAACTCGCCAACATTGCGGGCGCGAGCAACCAGTCGAGTGCCTTTGCAACGAATGCGAACGGCAGCATTACCGCGGGCATCACGTTCGCCAATAACAGCATCAACGTGTCGGTGCAGACGCCCGCCGGCATCGCGACGCAGAGCATCGTGCCGAGCAGTGCGCAACAGGCCGGCGCGATCGCCCAGTTGCTCCAGATCGCAGGCAACAACCAGCAGGTCTCCAATCAACTGGCGTTGAGTCTGCAGACGCAGCAGATGAACGCCGCCATGATCCGGCAGACCGGCGTATTACAGGCGCTGCGCAATATCCACTAGGGAGGAGACACGATCGCGGGCGAAAGACCCGCAGGCAGTACGGCAGTATCAACGAAGCATGGTTGTAAGCGGGCGCCAAGCCGGAGAGACCGGCGCGCGCCCGTCTGCAAACCCGGGGGGGGAAAGAAGAATGAACACGATGAAGAAGTCGGGCATGCCGCGCCTGAAGCTCGCGGCCATACCCGCAGCCGCCATGCTGTTCGCGCTCGCGCAGTCGGCGTTCGCACAGGAACTTCAGAACCAGTCGGTCGAAGACCGCCTCAATACGCTCATGCGGGTGGTCGACCAGCAGCAGAAACAGATCCAGTCGCTCGAGCGCCAGGTCACGAATCTGGAGATGTCGCAACGCGGACGCGGCCTGCCGGGCGCGGGCGCGCCCGACGCCGCCTCCGACGCCACCGTGGCCGAGCAGCCCGGCGCAGACGGCCTGCCCGTCCCGCTGCCGCCGCTCGCCCAGGCGCTGCCGGGCGCCACCGCGCCGGGCTCGCTCACGGGTACGGCCACCGGCGTGCCCGTCAACCCGCCCTCGCCCGACGCCGGCCAGACCAATGGCGCCACCGGCGGCCAGGCCTCGAGCGGCCCGCAGCAGGGCGCGCCCGTGGGCGTGAATCCCGCGAACCCCACGGTCGGCGAAACGCAGAAAGAGGCCCAGCCGGCCCGCACCGATGCCGAGCAGGCCGTCGTGCAGCGCCAGGAAGCGCCGCTCTTCGACCACAAGCTCACGCTCGACTGGGGTATCAGCGATACCTACTACGACCGGCGCCAGCTGCAGCTCTCGGGCTTCCTCGCGCTCGATGCAATCTTCCTCGGCAACATCAACCTCGGCGAGACCAAGTCTCACCAGCTGATGGCCGACCTCGACGTGCGCTACGGCCTCACGGACCGCATCAGCGTCGACGTGGACGTGCCCTACATCTACCGGCACAGCACCTTCATCGTGGGCGGCGCGGGCGGCGCCGCGAGCACGCTCTCCGACGCCTCGGCCAATTCGAGCGACATCGGCGACGTGAACTTCGGGGTGTACTACCAGTTCCTGAAGGAAACCAACAACCTGCCCGACGTGGTCGGCAGCCTGCGCGTGAAGAGCACCACCGGCAGTTCGCCGTTCGGCATCAAGGTGCAGCAGGTGGACGGCGACAACACCAATCTCGTCGCCCCCGACAAGCTGCCCACCGGCACCGGCTTCTGGAACGTGACGGCCGGGCTCTCGGTGCTGAAGACCTACGACCCGGTCGTGCTGTTCGGCAGCTTCTCGTACACGTACAACATTTCGCGCTCGTTCGCCGACATCTCGTCGGTGATCGGGCAGACCGAACCCGCCGACGTGAAGCTCGGCGACATCATCCAGTTCGGCGGCGGCGTCGCACTCGCGTTCTCGGACAAGGATTCGGCCAGCATCTCCTATACGATGGCAATCGAACCCGAGTCCAGGACCAAGGCGCCGGGCGGCAGCTGGACCGGCGTGCCCGGCAGCCAGACCACCGCTTCGACACTGAACTTCGGTCTGAATCACGTGGTGAACAAGCACCTGACGATCAACGGCGCGGTTGCGGTGGGCCTCACGCCCGACGCGCCGAACTTCGTCGTCGGTGTGCGTTTCCCCTATACCTTCTGATCCATGAGGTCGATCGTGCGCGAAACCTCTCACCTGAGCGCCACCGTGACGCCTTTGGCCGGGGCGGCCCAGCGGCTTTCCGTGGCGCCGCCGCCGGATGCGGCCGCAGCGCTCGCCGGGCCCGGCGCGTCCGCCGAATCCTGCGAATCCGCGGCGCGGCCCGCCGTCGAACCCGAGCGTACCCTGCTCTATCTCGCCCGCACGCCGGACCCGGCGCTTGCCGCCTACCTGAAGAGCCGCGGCTGGGACCTCGCGACGGCGCGCACGGCGCACGAGGCCTCGCGCATCGTGAAGGCCGACACCTCCTGCGCCGGCATCGTCGATCTCACTGGCTTCGCGCCGCGCGATTTCGCCGGCATCGAAGCGGTGCTGCGGCTGCAGCAGGTGGGCTGGATCGCGCTCACCGACACGGCGCGCCTCACCGACCCCGAGGTGCGGCGGCTGATCCGCCACTTCTGCTTCGACTATGTGCATCTGCCCGTCACGAACGCCACGCTCGACTACCTCGTGGGCCACGCGTTCGGCATGGTGGCGCTGTGCGAGCTCGACGCGCCCGCGGCCCCCACGGCCACGAACCGCGACGAAGACGAGATGGTGGGCACCTGCGAAGCGATGCAGCAGCTCTTTCGCACGATCCGCAAGGTCGCGAACACCGACGCCACCGTGTTCATCTCCGGCGAGTCGGGCACGGGCAAGGAGCTGACCGCGCTCGCGATCCACGAGCGCTCGCAGCGGCGCAAGGCGGGGTTCGTGCCGATCAACTGCGGCGCGATTCCGCACCATCTTCTGCAATCCGAACTGTTCGGCTACGAGCGCGGCGCGTTCACGGGCGCGAACCAGCGCAAGGTGGGACGTGTGGAAGCGGCCAACGGCGGCACGCTCTTTCTCGACGAAATCGGCGACCTGCCGATGGAAAGCCAGGCGAGCCTCTTGCGCTTTCTGCAGGAAGGCAAGATCGAGCGCCTCGGCGGCCACGAGCAGATTCCCGTGGACGTGCGCATCATTTCGGCCACCCACGTCGATCTCGAAGCGGCGATGCGCGAAGGACGCTTCCGCGCGGACCTGTTCCACCGCCTGTGCGTGCTGCGCGTGGACGAGCCGCCGCTGCGCGCGCGCGGCAAGGACATCGAAATCCTCGCGCATCACGTGCTGCACAAGTTCAAGATGGACAGCGCGCGCAAGATCCGCGGCTTCACGCCCGACGCGATCGAGGCCATGTACAACTACAACTGGCCCGGCAACGTGCGCGAGCTCATCAACCGCGTGCGGCGCGCCATCGTCATGGCCGAAAGCAAGCTGATCGCAGCGGAAGATCTCGACCTCGCGCAGTTCACGGAGCAGCAGACCGTGACGCTCGCGCAGGCCCGCGAGTCGGCCGAGAAGCGTGCGATCGAGGCGGCGCTGCTGCGCCACCGCCACCGCCTTACCGAGGCGGCCGCGGACCTCGGCATCTCGCGCGTGACGCTCTACCGGCTGATGGGCACCCACGGGCTGCGCGACGAGAAGACGATCTTCGTGGGCGACGCCGAAAATCAGGCGGAAAACCCGGCCGAGCACCAGCCGGAGCCGCCCGTCGAGAACCACGAGTAGCGCCGGATGCTGTGGATGCTGTGGATGCTGTGGATGCTGTGGATGCTGTGGATGCTGTGGATGCTGTGGATGGCGCGGGCGCAGTGCGGGCAAGCCGGGAAGCGAAGCAAGGGGAGCAAGCGGGGTGAGCGGCGTCGGGTAGAATCGGGCGGATGACCTCCACTTCGACTCACTCGATGACGACGCTCACCCTGATCGTCGCGCGCGCCCGCAACGGCGTGATCGGCCGCGACAACGCCCTGCCCTGGCGCCTGCCCGAGGACCTCGCCTTCTTCAAGCGCACGACCATGGGCGCGCCCATCGTGATGGGCCGCAAGACGCACCAGTCGATCGGCCGCGCGCTGCCCGGGCGCCGCAACATCGTCGTGACGCGCGACGCAACGAAACGCTTTCCCGGCTGCGACACGGCCACGAGCCTCGACGAAGCGCTCGCGCTCGCGGCGCAGGACCAGGCGCCCGAAGCCTTTCTGATCGGCGGCGCGCAACTCTACGAAGAGGGCCTTGCGCTCGCGCACAAGCTCATCGTGACGGAGATCTCCGCCGACTTCGAAGGCGACGCGCACTTCCCCGCCCCCGACCCCGCGCACTGGCGCGAGACCGCGCGCGAAACGCTGCACGCGCACGCCCCGAACAATTTCGACTTCGCCTTCGTGACTTACGAGCGGCGCGACCAGGTTTTGCCCTCGTAGAGACGACAACGGCACGCCAGGGCGTGCCGTTGTGCTGCGATTGCGCTGATGGCGGCGTTGCGGCCCGAGAGCCGCAACGTAAGCGGCATAACCCGCGCCATAACCCGTGCTGTAACCCCCGCGCCATAACCCCTCTTACTGCCCTGCCACCGTCATGCGCTCGATAAGCACCGAGCCGGTTTGCCGCGTGCCGCGCGCGAGCGTATCGGCACCCACCGCGACGATGTGGCGGAACATCTCCTGCAACGTGGACGCCACCGTGATCTCTTCCACCGGGTACTGGATCTTGCCGTTCTCCACCCAGAAGCCCGAGGCGCCGCGCGAATAATCGCCCGTCACGAAGTTCACGCCCTGGCCCATCAGCTCGGTCAGCAGGAGACCCGTGCCGAGCTTCTTGAGCATCGCTTCGAAGTCGTCGCCGGGCTGCGTGAGCGAGCTCTTCAGTTGCAGATTGTGCGAGCCGCCGGCGTTGCCGGTGGTCTGCATGCCGAGCTTGCGCGCCGAATACGACGAGAGGAAATAGCCCTGCACGACGCCGTCCTTCACGACTTCGCGGCGGTGCGTGCGCACGCCTTCTTCGTCGAACGGCGCGCTGCCCGCGGCGCGCGGCACGTGCGGGTCCTCGACGATCTGGATATGCGGCGCGAACACCGGCTTGCCGAGGCTATCGACGAGGAACGACGTCTTGCGGTACAGCGCGCCGCCGCTCGTGGCCTGCACGAACGCGCCGAGAATGCCCGCCGCGAGCGGCGCCTCGAACAGCACCGGCACCTTGCGCGTGTCGAGCCCGCGCGCGTTCAGGCGCGAAAGCGCGCGCTCGGCCGCGTAGCGGCCCACGGCCTCGGGCGAGGCCAGCTCGCTCGCGCTGCGCCGCGAGGTGTACCAGTCGTCGCGCTGCATGTTGCGGCCCGTGCCCGCGATCGGCGCGCACGAAATGTAGTGGCGCGAGTACGGATAGCCGTGCAGAAAGCCGCCCGAGGTGGCGAGCACGAACTGCGAATGCTGGGCCGAAACGCTCGCGCCTTCGGAGTTCTTCACGCGCGGGTCGGTGGCGAACGCGGCGTCTTCGGCGCGGCGCGCGATCTCCACGGCCTCCTCGGCCGAGAGATTCCACGGGTGGTAGAGGTCGAGGTCGCGCGGCGCCGTCTCGAGCAGGTCGTGCTCGGCGAGGCCCGCACAGTCGTCGTCGGCGGTGAAGCGCGCGATGTTGTAGGCGGCCGCCACCGTGTCCTTGAGCGCCTCGCGCGAGAAGTCCGAGGTGCTCGCATTGCCGCGCTTGTTGCCGATATAGACGGTCACGCCGACCATCTTGTCGCGGTTGTGCTCGATGGTCTCGACTTCGCCGCGCCGCACAGACACGGACAGGCCATCGCCTTCGGAGATTTCCGTCGCCGCGTCGCTCGCGCCGAGCGCCTTCGCGTGACGGAGAATGTCCGACGCGATCTCCTTCAGTTCGTCCTGGGTGTGCGGGAAAAAGCGCTGCCGGGCTTCGATGTCTGCTGCCATTGTCGTTACGGTCCGGTTCCGGGCCTCGCGGGCCCTCTGGTGACGTGTCGTGTATCGGATGCATCGCCTCGTGGGCGCATCCCGCGATCATAGCAAGGTATGAGCGCGTGCACCGGACTGGGGTTTGTCCGGCCCGCCGGGTACGCGTACGGCGCCCGGAGCGGGCCCGTGCCGCACCCGTACGCCTGCGCCCGGCGCCGGCGTGCGCGCACGCTACAATATCGCCCATGAAACGCAAAACCCGCATTCAACCGATGAACGAGGCCGCTGCCGACCAGGACGACAACGGCTACGATCGCCCGAGCAAATCGCAGCTCAAACGCGAGATGACCGCGCTCCAGGAACTGGGCACGGCCCTCGTCGAGCTGTCCAGGGACGCGCTCAAGCGCATGCCGATGACCGAGGACCTCTCGGACGCCGTCCACGAGGCCCGCCGCATCACCGACCACGAAGGCAAGCGCCGCCAGCTCCAGTACGTGGGCCGCATGATGCGCGGCCTCACCGAAGACGAAGTCGCCGCGCTGCGCACCGCGCTCGAAGCGTACCGGGGCGTGAACAAGGCCGCCACGGCGCGCCTGCACTGGATCGAGCGCACGCGCGAAAAGCTGCTCGCCGACGACGCCGCGCTCACCGAGTTCGTGCGCCAGCATCCCGCCGCCGACGTCCAGGAAGGCCGCACGCTGATCCGCAACGTGCGCCGCGAGCAGCAGCAGGGGCGCCCGCCCCGATACTTCCGCGAGCTGTTCCAGTGGATCAAGACCGTGAGCGCCAGCCCGGACGATGACGACGAGCCCGCCCACGACGCGAACGAGGACGAAGACGATGACGAGGCCTGAGCGCAGCCATCCGGACGAACTGGTCATCGGCCTCGTATCGGTCAGCGACCGCGCCACGGCCGGCGTGTACGAGGACAAGGGCGTTCCGGCGCTCGAGGCGTGGCTGGCGCTCGCGCTCAAATCGCCGTGGCGCGCGGAAACGCGCCTGATCCACGACGATGCGGCGACGATCTCGGCCACGCTCACGGCCCTCGTGGACGGCCTCGGCTGCGACCTCGTGCTGACGACGGGCGGCACCGGCCCCGCGCGCCGCGACGTGACGCCCGAGGCCACGCTCGCGGTGGCGACGAAGGAAATGCCGGGATTCGGCGAGCAGATGCGCCAGATCAGCCTGAATTTCGTGCCGACCGCGATCCTCTCGCGCCAGGTCGCGGTGATCCGCGAAACGGCGGATCACGCCGCGCTCGTCATCAACCTGCCGGGCCAGCCGAAGTCGATCAAGGAAACCCTGGAAGGTCTGCGCGACGAAACCGGCGCCGTGAAGGTGCCGGGCATTTTCGCGGCGGTGCCGTACTGCATCGACCTGATCGGCGGCCCGTATATCGAAACCGATCCGAACGTCGTGGCGGCGTTCCGGCCCAGGAGCGCGCAGCGGCCGCCGCGCGCGTGAAACCCGAAGCTCGAGGGCGCGAGGCGGCCTCGCCGCGTGCGCCCTCCGGCGGCCCTTACTGTGCCGCTTCTCCCGCCGGTGCCGGGTTCGCGGCCGGCACGAGGAAATGCTCGCGGTAGTACTTGAGTTCGTCGATCGACTCGTGGATGTCGGCCAGCGCCGTGTGCATGGCGCGCTTCTGGAAGCCCTTGTAGATGGCAGGCTGCCAGCGGCGGCACAGCTCCTTGAGCGTGCTCACGTCGAGATTGCGGTAATGGAAAAAGCGCTCGAGCGTGGGCATCCAGCGCGCCATGAAGCGGCGGTCCTGGCAGATCGAGTTGCCGCACATCGGCGACTTGCCCGGCGGCACGTATTGCGAAAGGAACGCCAGCAACTGCTCGGTGGCGCTCTCCTCGGTCACCGTCGAAGCGCGCACGCGCTCGATCAGCCCGGAGCGGCCGTGCGTGTTGCGGTTCCATTCGTCCATGCGATCGAGCTCCGCTTCCGGCTGATGGATCGCCAGCACCGGGCCTTCCACGAGCTTGTCGAGGTTCGAATTCGTCACCACCACGGCGATTTCGATGATCCGGTCGCTGTCGGGGTCGAGCCCCGTCATTTCCATGTCGAGCCAGATCAGGTTCATGTCGGTGCGTTCGAGCGCCGGCGCCTGGCCGGCCGTCGTGGCGGAAGTAATGTCAGTCATGGAAGCAACCCGGATACGGTAAGGACGCGGTTCTGGCACAGCGTTTGGCGCAACGGCGCCTCATTCAGGCGAGTTGCGGCCGGCCAGCCGGCAAGAACATATAATTGTCGCATAGATACCACGGACCCCACGGATGGCTAATTTGTCCCCCGCGCTGACTTTCAGCACCCTCTTCGTGATCGCAGTGATCGCCATGGTCGCGACCAGGCTCTGGCTCGCCTCGCGCCAGACGCGCTTCGTGGCCGCCCACCGCGGCGCCGTGCCCGCGCAGTTCGCGGCCACGATCCCGCTTGCCGCCCACCAGCGCGCCGCCGACTACACCATCGCGCGCACCCGCCTCGGCATGATCGAGATCGTGCTCTCCGCCATCGTGCTGATCGCGCTCACGCTGCTCGGCGGCGTGCAGGCGCTCGATCTCGGCCTCTCCGACTGGCTCGGGCGCGACTATGTCGGCCAGATCGCACTGATCGGCGCCGTGCTCGCCATCAGCGGCGCCGTGGAGCTGCCGCTCGACTACTACCGCCAGTTCGTGATCGAAGAGCGCTTCGGCTTTAACCGCATGACGAAGCGCATTTTCTTCATGGACCGCATCAAGGGCCTGCTGATCGGCGCGGCCTTCGGCATTCCGCTGCTCTTCGTCGTGCTCTGGCTCATGAAGCAGGCCGGCAGCCTCTGGTGGCTGTGGACCTGGGGCGTGTGGGTGGGCTTCCAGATGCTCGTGCTGGTGCTGTACCCCAGCTTCATCGCGCCGCTCTTCAACAAGTTCGAGCCGTTGAGGGACGAAGCCCTGCGCTCGCGCATCGAGGCGCTCATGCAGCGCTGCGGCTTCGCGGCCAAGGGCCTCTTCGTGATGGACGGCAGCCGCCGCTCCGCCCACGGCAACGCCTATTTCACGGGCTTTGGCGCGGCCAGGCGCATCGTTTTCTTCGATACCCTGCTCGCGCGCCTTTCCGGCAGCGAGATCGAGGCCGTGCTCGCGCACGAACTGGGCCACTTCAAGCGCCGCCACGTCATCAAGCGCATGCTCGTGACCTTCGCCATCAGCCTCGTGCTGCTCGCGCTGCTCGGCTGGCTCTCGCAGTGCGTATGGTTCTACGAAGGGCTCGGCGTGCGGCCGTCGCTGCTGGGCGGCAACGAAGGGCTCGCGCTCGTGCTGTTCTTCATCGCCGTGCCGGTGTTCCTCTTCTTTCTCACGCCGCTTGGCAGCCTCAGCTCGCGCAAGCACGAGTTCGAGGCCGACGCCTTCGCGGCCACCCAGACCGACGCGCAGCAACTCGTCAACGCGCTCGTGAAGCTCTACGAGGACAACGCTTCGACGCTCACGCCCGATCCGCTCTATACGGCGTTCTACTACTCGCATCCGCCGGCTTCGCAGCGGATCGACCGCCTGCTCGCGCACGCATGAACCGGCGCGCAACGAAGGGCGCCGCGAAGAGCGCCTCCCCGGCGGGGTCGTCACGCGCGGCGAGCGGGACGCTCCACGGCGTCGTGATCGCCGCGCACGGCCGCCACTACCTGGTGGCGCCCGAAGGCGGCGGCGCGCCGCTGCAATGCTTCCCGCGCGGCAAGAAGAGCGAAGTGGCCGTGGGCGACCGCGTCGAGTATCAATCGACCTCGGCCGACCAGGGCGTGATCGTCGCGATCGGCGAGCGGCGCAACCTGCTCTACCGCTCCGACCAGTACAAGTCGAAGCTCTTCGCGGCGAACCTCGATCAGCTCCTGATCGTGCTCGCCACCGAGCCGCATTTCAGCGAAGACCTGCTCGGCCGCGCGCTCGTGGCCGCCGAGGCGAACGGCCTCAAGCCGCTGATCGTGCTCAACAAGATCGACGTGGAAGCGGCCCTGCCGCTCGCGCGCGAGCGGCTCGAACGCTACCGGGCGCTCGGCTACACGGTGCTGGAGCTATCCGTGAAAGGCCAGCCGGAGGCCGCGCGCGAAGCGCTTGCGGATCATCTGCACGGTCACGCGACGATCCTGCTCGGCCAGTCGGGCATGGGGAAATCGACGCTCGTGAACCTGCTGATTCCCGACGCCGAAGCGGCCACGCGCGAGATCTCCACGGCGCTGAACAGCGGCCGCCATACCACCACGTTCACGCGGCTCTATACGCTGCCGGGGGATGGGCCCACAGGCGGCCCCGAAACCGGCGCGCTGATCGATTCGCCGGGCTTCCAGGAGTTCGGCCTCTACCACCTCACGGAAGGCAAGCTCGAACGCGCGTTCCCCGAATTCCGGCCGCTCCTCGCCCACTGCCGCTTCTACAACTGCCATCATCTGCACGAACCGGGCTGCGCGATTCTCGAAGCGGTCGAGGACGGGCGCATCGCGCCGGAGCGACACGCGCTCTATGCCCAGTTGATGCACGAGATCAGCCAGACCCTGCGCTAGAGGGCGCTCACACCATGCTCAGGCTCGTGCGCGCGCCCAATTTGCTGGTTGCCCAGCACTGGATGAACATCCTCGCCGCCGCCGGCGTGCCGTGCGAGTTGCACAACCGCTATCTGAGCGGTGCGATGGGCGAGATTCCCGCCGAGCAGTGCGCACCCGAACTGTGGCTCGTGGATGAGCGCGACGAGAAACTGGCGCTGCGGCTGATCGAGGAGGCGCGGAGCGGGCCGCCGGCCGGCGCGCCGGCCTGGCACTGCCCGGCGTGCGGCGAGACGCTGGAAGCGCAGTTCACGGTGTGCTGGCAGTGCGGGCGGGAACGCGACATCCGCGACGAGTGAGCCTGCGGCATCGCAGGCACCAAAGCAGACGGCCCGCTCTTTCGAGCGGGCCGTCTGCCTGGCAGGTCAGGAACCGTGCGGGATATTCCGGCTGCCGGTCAGAACCACACGGCAATGGTGAGCATGAGCAGCAGGATCATCCACAGGATCACGGCGCGCCAGACGAGGCCCACGGCCGATTGCAGCGTACGCGGCGTGCAGTCGTCGCCGACCGTGTACGGGCCGCCCTCGCCGGGCGTGGCGAGCGCGTCGAGGCTCGACGGCTCGGCCAGCGGCCCCGAGAGCCGCGCGCCCAGCGCGCCGCTGCCGGCCGCGAGCAAAACGCCTTCGTTGGTGTCGGGCCATTGATTCGCGTGATTGCGCCAGGCGTAGATCGCATCCTCGAAATTGCCGACGATGGCAAAGCCCAACGACGTGAGCCGCGCCGGCACCCAGTCGATCACGAAGAACACGTGCTGCGCGAAGTTCGAGAACAGTTCGCTGCGCTCGTCGGCGGGGCGCGACCATTCGCGCGCCAGATATTCGGAGATGCGGTACAGCACGGCGCCGGCCGGGCCGATCGGCACGAGGAACCAGAAGAACACGCCGAACACGTGACGGTGCGACGCCACCACGGCATGAATCAGCGTGTGGCGCACGATTTCGCTCACCGGCATGTCGGTCGTGTCGAGACCGGTCCATTCGCGCAGGATTTCGCGGGCGCGCGGCACGTCGTCGTTGTTGAGCGCGAGGTGGATATCGGTGAAGTAATGGCTGAACTGCCGGAAGCCGAGCGTGAAGTACACCACCACGACGTTCCACAGGAACGCCAGCACGAAGCTGATGTGATAGAGCACGTAGTAGACGAGCGCCGTGGCGAGCGTCCAGGGCAGCACGACCACGAGCCACGCGATGAACCCGTGTTTCTTCTTGCCCGCGTCGAAGCCGTGCGCGGCCCATTCCGCATTGAGGCGCACGAGCCCCATCACGGGGTTGTTCGGCGAAAGCGCCCGCACCTGTTCGATGACGAGAGCCAGCAATACGGAGAAGAAGGTCATGCGACGCGCCGTGCGATGCTTGTGTTGGAAAATTGCTGCAAAGATATCACAGGGCCAGATGTGCCAGAGCACCGGGCGGCAAACGCACAACACTGCCGCGCATAGACGTATCGGCGCGCTTGCCTTTGCGGCATGCCATCAGGCCAGCAAAAAGCGGTAGAAGTTGCGCAACATGGCCGCCGTCGCGCCCCAGATGAAATGCGTGCCGCCCGTGCCTGCTGCACCTGCTGCACCCGCTGTACCCGCTGTGCCAGTTGCCGCACCGCCCGCGCCGCGGCCCCGCGCCACGGGATACGGCATGGCGAAAAAGCGCCGCTCGCCGCCCTCCCAGCGGAACACGCGCACCTGGTGATGCGCGGGGTTCATCAGGAAGCTGAGCGGGACTTCGAAGATCTCGGCCACTTCGAGCGTATCGGCGTGCACGTTGAACGGCTCGTGCACGAGGCCCACCACCGGTGTCACACGAAAGCCCGTGCCGGTCAGATATTCGGGCAGCGCACCCAGTATCTCCACGCGCGCGGGGTCGAGATGCACCTCTTCGTTCGCCTCGCGCAGCGCAGCGGCGACGGGCGTGGCGTCCGACGGCTCGCGGCTGCCGCCGGGAAAGCTTACCTGCCCCGCGTGGTTGCTGAGGTTGTCGGCGCGCTGCGTGAGCAGCACCGTCAGGCCCGCCTCGCGCATGGCGAGCGGCACCAGCACCGCGGCCTCGCGCGGATCGTGCAGGTCGGCAAGACGGGGGTCCTGGGGCTCCGGGTCCCACGGCAGACGCGCTTCGAAGCGCGCGCGCAGGCCATCCGGGGTGAGCCGCTCGGCGGCAACCAGCGGCAGACTGGCACCTGTCGATTCGATCGGCAGGCTTTCGGGTTCAAAAACTGGACGGATCAACGGATCTCTCGAATCACGCGCACACGCTCGGGTGCGAATCACGCCGGCTGCGTCCTTGCTGTCGTCACCCGGGACCGGGGACGAACGCTGCAAGGCGCAGACACATGGCGCTGCTAGAGCGATATTTTGCGTCCAAAACAAAAAAAGCACCCCGGAGGGTGCTTTTTTCTTACAGCTTTTACGCCTGCCCGGCCGGAGCGGCTGCGCGGTCTTTCGACACCAGCTTTTCCTTGATACGAGCCTTCTTGCCCGACAGGTTGCGCAGGTAGTACAGCTTCGCGCGACGGACGTCGCCACGACGCTTCACGACGATACTGGCGAGCAGCGGCGAGTACGTCTGGAACGTACGCTCGACGCCTTCACCCGACGAGATCTTGCGCACGATGAACGACGAGTTCAGACCGCGGTTACGCTTTGCGATCACGACGCCTTCGTAGGCCTGAACGCGCTTGCGGTTACCTTCAACCACGTTCACGTTGACGATCACCGTGTCGCCGGGGGCGAATTCGGGGATGGTCTTCTCGCCCAGCACGCGCTGGATTTCTTCCTGCTCGAGTTTTTCGATCAGATTCATTGACTGACTCCGTAAGCCATCGTGTCGGCGTTCGTACCTGTGCCGGATTTCCTGCGAGCCATGCTGGCAAGTCATCCAGGCCACTACGGCCCCGATAGAGGATGGATTCACAACTGGCGCCGTTCACGCATGAAGCGGCACCGCCTTTGGCGCCTCGCGCCGCCCCCGCCCGAAGCCTTACGCTTCGTCCGGACCCTTCGCGAGACTAGCGAGCCATGCCTCGTCGGCACGGCTCAGCATCTTGTTCTTTCTGGCCCGCTCGATCAGATCGGGCCGTTTGTTCCACGTATTGCGCAGCGCTTCGCGGCGGCGCCACTGCTCGATTTCCGCGTGATGGCCGCCGAGCAGCACGTCGGGCACGCGCGCGCCCTCGTATTCCTCGGGCCGCGTGTAGTGCGGGCAGTCGAGCAGGCCATCGACAAAGCTGTCCTGCACGGCCGAAAGCGCATCGTTCAACACGCCCGGCAACAGTCGCACCACGGCGTCCATCAAGGCCATGGCCGGCAACTCGCCTCCCGAGAGCACGAAGTCGCCCAGGCTGACTTCTTCGTCCACGTAGCGATCCACCAGACGCTGGTCGATCGCTTCGTAACGCCCGCACAGGATCACGAAACCGGGCTCCTGCGCGAACTGCACGGCACGCTCGTGCGTGAGCGGCTTGCCTTGCGGCGACATCAGCAGCACGCGCGGCGCGGCCACACCGGCTTGCGCCTGAGCGGCTTTCGCCGCCCCGATCGCCGCTTCGAGCGGTTTGGCCAGCATCACCATGCCGGGGCCGCCGCCGTAGGGGCGATCGTCGATCGTGCGGTAGTTGTCGGTCGTGAAGTCGCGCGGATTCCACGTGCGCAGCGCGTAGCGCTCCTGCTTCGCCGCCCGGCTGGTGATACCCCAGTCGGTCAGCGCGCGGAACATCTCGGGAAAGAGCGTCACGACATCGAACTGCATCGCTCTCTCCGTTCAGCGAATCAGGTACGCGCGCAGCAACAACAGCACGCGCTCAGTAATCGGCGTCCCAATCGACGACGATACGCTTCGCCGCGAGATCCACCGTCTTGACGTACACGCCGACGAACGGGATCAACCGTTCGCCGGTAGCGGGCTTGCCGTCCTTGCCTGTCGAGGGATACTCGACGCGCAAGACCGACTGCGCGCCGTTGTCGATCAGGTCGGCAACCTTGCCGAGTTCGACGCCCGCCTCATTGGCGACGTCGAGCCCCAGCAGATCGACCCAGTAATATTCGTCGGCCTTCAGGGCGGGGAAATCGGCGCGGCTCACGTAGATGCGCGAACCGCGCAGCCGCTCGGCGGCCTCGCGGTCGTCCACGCCGGCCAACTGCGCAACCACGCTGTCGCCATGCACCTTCGCGGCAATGCGCTGCGTGGACTGACGCTGCTGGATTTCGCGGCCGCCGCGGCCCTTGAGGAGCCACCAGCGCTTCGCCGCCAGCAAGGCGCTGCCGCCTTGCGCATGCGGGGCGACCTTCACCCAGCCCTTGAGGCCGTAGGCTTCAATCACGGCGCCGACTTCGACCGCATCGGCCGGAAAGCTCGCCTCGGTTTCGGGGCGCAAACCCTCGGCGCTCTGCGCCTCAGCTTTCGGCGCACCTGTCGCGCTCTCGCACGCAGGCTTGCGTACGAATGCGCCGAACGAGGGCGCGGGCGATGCAGCACGACGGCCGGCGTTGCCCTGCGACCCTTCGGCTGCGCCCTTGCGCGGCTTTTCAGCCGCGGGCGTTTCTGCCGGCGGCAAGCCGGCTTTCGGGTCGTCATGCATCGGCGAATCTCACAGCCCGTTCATGCAGCCACACCCCACGCACGCGGCTCACGCTCGCGCACATGCGGATAAAAACAGACAATCGAAGCAAAATCGACCCAAAATCAACAAAAGACGTGCACCACGACTCAAGCCCGAGGCTTAAGCAGCGGGCGTTGCCTTTTGCGATTCCTTCACGAGACGCTCGACGGCCGGCGACAACTGTGCGCCCACGCCTTGCCAGTACGTCACGCGATCTTGCGCGATACGGAGCGTTTCGCCCTTCGTAGCGACCGGGTTGTAGAAACCCACGCGTTCGATGAAACGGCCGTCGCGACGGTTGCGCGAATCGGTTGCGACGATGTTGTAGAACGGGCGCTTCTTCGAGCCGCCGCGTGCCAGACGGATGATGACCATACTAGAATCCTTGAAAACCGGGGTTCAGAAACACTGAAACACGCGATTATAGCCCGAAACCGAAGCCATAACAAACACTTAACTGGAAATCTGGGCGGGGCGGTGCGATGAATCGCGAGCGGGCGGCGGTGCAACGCCGCGTGGCGCGGGCTTGCGCCTTGTTGCCGCGGCGTTTGTGAACGGCCCGCGGCGTTGCCCGCCCCGCTCTTTCCACTATCGCTGCGCACCGCTGCCCGGGCTTCGCCGCCCGACGTACAATGCCCGACGGCCGCCGCCCTGGCGCCATTCACACATCCGCGCCCCGCGACCTTCGTCCGTCCATGTCCACAGCCACCGCCTCCACGCGCTTTCGCTCCAAGACGCTCACCGCTGCGCTCGCCTTCTTCTTCGGCAGCCTCGGCGCCCATCGCTTCTATCTGTACGGCCCGCGCGACTTCTGGGGCTGGGCGCACGTTTTCGGCACGCTGCTCGGCATTCCGGGCGTGCTCCTGCTCGTCGCCACCGGGCGCGCCTCGGTGCCTGGCTGGGGGCTCGCGGTGATCGGCGCCGTTTCGCTCTTCTCGGCGTTTCTCGCGGCCATCGTTTATGGCCTGCGCCCCGACGCGAAGTGGGACGCCCAGTTCAACGCGCACGCCGGCCGTACGAGCCGCTCGGGCTGGGCAGTTATCTTCGTCGTGATCTTCTCGCTGCTGATCGGCGCCTTTCTCCTGATGACGGGCCTCGCGCTTTCGTTCCAGACCTACTTCGAGTCGCAGGTCGAGGCGGCCAAGGCCCTCTCCCAGTGAGATCGCGCCGGCCCGCACGGCCAGGCTAGAAGAGATCGAGTTGGGGCTTCTCGCGCACGATTTTCGCGCTAACGAACGCCGACATGTCGAGAATGCCGTGCCGCCGCTCGTTCAAGCCGAGGCGCCGCACGGCCTTGTGAAAGCGCTGCTTGAGCAGATCGGCCCAAAGACCCGTGCCCTTCATGCGTTGCGAAAACGACGAGTCGTAATCCTTGCCGCCGCGCATGTCTCGCACGCGGCTCATCACGCGCTCCGCACGTTGCGGAAAATGCGCCGAGAGCCATTGCTGGAAGAGCGGCGCGACCTCCCACGGCAGGCGCAGCACGATATAGCTCGCGCTGGACGCCCCCGCCTCGGCACAGGCTTGCAGCACGCGCTCCATGTCCGGCTCGGTCACGAAGGGAATCACCGGCGCAATGCTGACGCCCACGGGGATGCCCGCCTCGGCGAGGGTGCGGATCGTGCGCAGGCGCCGCAGCGGGCTCGCCGCGCGAGGTTCGAGCGTGCGTGCGATATCGGCGTCGAGCGTCGTGATCGTGATCGCGGCCATGAACTGGTTGCGCTGCGCCATCGGCACGAGCAGATCGAGGTCGCGCTCGATCAGCGACGATTTGGTGATGGCGGCGAACGGATGCCCGCGCTCGGCCAGCACCTCGATCACGCGGCGCGTGATGCGCAGATCGCGCTCCACGGGCTGCCACGCGTCGGTATTGACGCCTAGCGCAATGGGCTCGGGCTCGTAGGACGGCTTCGCCAGCTCGCGCGCCAGCAGTTCGGGGGCGTTGACCTTCGCATAGATGCGGCTTTCGAAGTCGAGCCCCGGCGAGAGGCCCAGATAGCTGTGGGTGGGGCGCGCAAAGCAGTAGATGCAGCCGTGCTCGCAGCCGCGATACGGATTGAGCGAAACGCTGAACGGGATATCCGGCGACTGGTTGCGCGTGAGAATGCTCTTCGCGCGCTCTTCGAATACCTGCGTGCGCAGCGCGGGGGCAGTGCCCTCCTCTTCTTCGCCGGTCGGCTGCCAGCCGTCGTCGAATGCCTCGCGCTGATCCACCTCGTAGCGCCCCTGCAGGTTCGTGACCGCGCCGCGCCCCTTGCGGGGTACGGGCGGCGCGATGGGCTGCCACGCCTCGGAATCGTCGAGCGGCTCGCGGTCTGGGTCGTTCACGGTGGGATAAAGAAAGCGCCTCGATACTGTACAAATATACAGTACTGAGGCGCTTTGTCGAGCCCGAAAAACGGGGGCGTCTCGCTTGCCCGCGATCAACCTGCTACCGCCTGGCGCCGTCCCGTGCGACGGCGCCAGGCCCTCACTCGCCCACGGCGATGGTCAGCGTTTCCTTGATCTCTTCCATCACCACATAGCTCTTCGACTGCACCGCGCCGGGCAGTTGCAGCAGGATGTCGCCGAGCAGCTTGCGGTAGTCGGCCATCTCGCCAATGCGCGCCTTGATCAGATAGTCGAAGTCGCCCGATACGAGATGGCATTCGAGCACCTCGGGAATCTTCTGCACTTCGCGGCGGAACTGCTCGAACATGTTGCCGCTCTTGTGGTCGAGCGTGATCTCGACGAACACGAGCAACGCCGCGCCCAGCACGGTCGGGTTCACGCGGGCGTAGTAGCCCGTAATGACGCCGTCGCGCTCCATGCGCTTCACCCGCTCAATGCACGGCGTGACGGACAGCCCCACCTGCTCGGCGAGGTCTTTCATCGCCATGCGCCCGTCCTCCTGAAGCAGCTTGAGGATGCGGTGATCGAGGCGGTCGAGCGCGCGGACCGGCTGGCGCTGCGTTCTCATGTTTATTTCCTGAATATTTGATAAATACGATAACAAAACCTGGACATACAACAATAGCATAGCTAATAACACTAGCTACACTGCTGAAGGCGTGTTTTTTCCTGTTTCACCCGCCCTGCGAGCCGCAGACGGGCGCACAGGCGGTCCATCAAGACAGGCGGCGTAGCGTCAACAATACCTATCGGAGCAGCAGCTATGCGAGTCGTCATCTTGGGCAGCGGTGTGGTCGGGGTGGCTAGCGCCTGGTATCTGGCGCGTGCCGGCCATGAGGTCACGGTCATCGACCGTGAAACCGGCCCCGCGCTCGAAACCAGCTTCGCCAACGCCGGTCAGATCTCGCCGGGCTATGCCGCGCCGTGGGCGGCGCCGGGCGTGCCGCTCAAGGCGATCAAGTGGATGTTCGAAAAGCACGCGCCGCTCGCCATCCGCCTCGACGGCACGAAATTCCAGCTGCAGTGGATGTGGCAGATGCTCCAGAACTGCACGGCCGAACGCTATGCGCTCAACAAGGGCCGCATGGTGCGGCTCGCCGAATACAGCCGCGACTGCCTCCAGGCCCTGCGCGCCGATACCGGCATTCAGTACGAGGGCCGCACGGGCGGCACGCTGCAGGTATTCCGCACGCAGCAGCAGTTCGACGGCGCCCAGAAAGACATCGCCGTGCTCAAGGACGCGAACGTCCCCTACGAACTGCTCACCGCCGCCGAACTCGAACGCGCCGAACCGGCGCTCGCCGCGGTCTCGCACAAGCTGACGGGCGGCCTGCGCCTGCCGGGCGACGAAACCGGCGACTGCCAGCTCTTCACCACGCGCCTTGCCGCCATGGCCGAGGAACTCGGCGTGAAGTTCCGCTACAACACGCCCATCGACGGCCTCGCCGTCGCGGGCGAGCGCATTGCCGGCGTGCAGTGCGGCAGCGAACTCGTGCGCGCCGATGCCTTCGTGGTCGCGCTCGGCTCGTTCTCGACGAAGATGCTCGCGGGCCTCATGAAGATTCCGGTGTATCCGCTCAAGGGCTACTCGATCACCGCACCGATCGTGAATGCCGACGCCGCACCGGTCTCGACCGTGCTCGACGAAACCTACAAGATCGCGATCACGCGCTTCGACAACCGCATCCGCGTGGGCGGCATGGCGGAGATCGTCGGCTTCGACAAGACGCTGCGCGAAGCGCGCCGCGAAACGCTCGAAATGTGCGTGAACGACCTGTTCCCGGGCGGCGGCGACACCACCAAGGCCACCTTCTGGACCGGCCTGCGCCCGATGACGCCGGACGGCACCCCGGTGGTGGGCCGTACGCCGATCTCGAACCTGTTCCTCAACACGGGGCACGGCACGCTCGGCTGGACGATGTCGTGCGGCTCGGGCCAACTGCTCGCCGACCTCATCTCGGGCAAGAAGCCCGCCATCAGGGCCGACGATCTCTCCGTGTTCCGCTACCTCGGCGAAACGCAAGGCGAGCACCGGCCCGCGTACGCGTAAGCGACGGCCGCAGGGCCACGCAAAGCAGTCCTAACAACAATCGGCGCCCCGAGGAAGAAGGGGCGCCGATTTCTATTTGGGCCTGCGCGGCGCGTTGGGGCAGCAAAGCCGGACCGCAAAAAAGGGGCGCCGCAGCGCCCCTTTTCTCACCTGCCGCGACCTCCGCGGCGGGTTTCGTCGATCAGCCGAGTTCCTTGACCAGTTCCGGCACGAGCGTGAACAGATCGCCCACGAGACCATAATCGGCCACGCCGAAGATCGGCGCTTCCTCGTCCTTGTTGATCGCCACGATCACCTTCGAGTCCTTCATGCCGGCCAGATGCTGGATCGCACCCGAGATGCCCACCGCCACGTACAACTGCGGCGCGACGATCTTGCCGGTTTGACCGACCTGATAGTCGTTCGGAACAAAGCCTGCGTCCACCGCCGCGCGCGATGCGCCCAGCGCCGCGTTGAGCTTGTCGGCCAGCGGCTCCAGCACCTTCGTATAGTTCTCGCCGTTGCCCAGACCCCGGCCGCCCGAGACGATGATCTTCGCGCTCGTCAGCTCCGGACGGTCCAGCTTCGTCACCTCGCGGCTCACGAACTGCGAGAGGCCGCTATCGGCCGCTGCTTCGAGCTTCTCGATGCTCGCGCTGCCACCTTCAGCCGCTACGGCGTCGAAGCCCGTCGTGCGGACCGTGATCACCTTGACCGGATCGACCGACTGCACCGTCGCGATGGCGTTGCCTGCGTAGATCGGGCGCTCGAACGTGTCGGGCGAATCCACAGCCGTGATGTCCGAAATCTGCGCCACGTCCAGCTTCGCGGCGATACGCGGCGCGACGTTCTTGCCCGCTGCCGTCGCCGGCGCGAGGATGTGCGAATAGTTCTTTGCAATTGCAAGAACCGTCGCTTCGACGTTTTCCGCCAGGCCCTGCTCCAGTTGCGGCGCGTCGGCCAGCAGCACCTTTGCCACGCCTGCGATCTTCGCAGCCGCATCGGCTGCGCCCTGCGCGTTGTGACCCGCGATCAGCACGTGCACGTCGCCACCAATCTTCTGTGCGGCAGCCACGGTGTTCAGCGTTGCAGCCTTCACGGACGCGTTGTCGTGTTCGGCAATAACCAGAATCGTCATGTCTCTTTGCTCCCTGAACCCTTAGATGACCTTCGCTTCGGTCTTCAGCTTCTCGACCAGCGTCTTCACGTCCGGCACCTTCACGCCTGCGCTACGCTTGGGCGGCTCGGCAACCTTGAGCGTCTTCAGACGCGGCGCGACGTCCACACCGAGGTCTTCGGGCTTGATCGTCTCCAGCGGCTTCTTCTTCGCCTTCATGATGTTCGGCAGCGTCACGTAGCGCGGCTCGTTCAGGCGCAGGTCGGTCGTCACCACGGCGGGCAGCGTCAGCGACAGCGTTTCCGCGCCGCCATCGACTTCACGCGACACGGTGGCCTTGCCGTCGGCCACCACGACCTTCGACGCAAACGTGGCCTGCGGCAGATTCGCGAGCGCGGCGAGCATCTGGCCGGTCTGGTTGGAATCGTCGTCGATGGCCTGCTTGCCGAGAATCACGAGCGAAGGCTGTTCCTTGTCCACGAGCGCCTTGAGCAGCTTCGCGACAGCCAGCGGCTGCAGGTCTTCGTTCGACTCGATCAGGATCGCGCGGTCCGCACCGATGGCCAGCGCCGTGCGCAGCGTTTCCTGGGCCTGGGCAACGCCCGCCGAAACCGCGATCACCTCGGTCGCCACGCCGGCTTCCTTCAGGCGCACCGCTTCTTCCACGGCGATTTCGTCGAACGGGTTCATCGACATCTTGACGTTGGCGATATCGACGCCCGACCCGTCCGACTTCACACGGACTTTCACGTTGTAATCGACTACGCGCTTGACTGGCACAAGGACTTTCATTCACATGCTCCAAAGTTACGAATACGTCAACCTGGCGGACATTATAGCGAGCGCCTCGCGGTGCGCCTGTGCCGCCGGCACTTTTAACGAGCTACGCCGCAGGCGCGGCAGCTGCAATAGCGAACGGTCGTGCGATTTTACGGCGGAAAAAACCCGGGCTTCAAGCCCGGGCGCCGACTAATTTCTCTAATCCCGTATTTTATATGCGTGCCGTCTCACCAGGAAGCGACGACCGCGCCGCCGAACTGGCTGTCGATGTATTGCTTGACCTCCGGCGAGTGGTAGGCCGCCACGAGCTTCGCCACCCAGGGCTTGTTGCGGTCGGCTTCGCGAATCGCGAGGATATTCACGTACGGGCCCTTGGGGTCTTCAATCGCAATCGCGTCCTGCCGGGGCTTGAGGCCCGCCTGCATGGCGAAGTTCGTGTTGATCGCGGCGGCGTCCACGTCGTCGAGCGAGCGCGGGATCTGCGCCGCGTCCAGTTCGACGATCTTCAGCTTCCTGGGGTTTTCCACGATGTCGAGCGGTGTCGCCTTCAAACCGGCATCGGCACGCAGCTTGATGAGGCCCTGCTTCTGCAGCAACAGCAGGGCACGGCCGCCATTCGTCGGATCATTGGGCACCGCGATCTTCGCGCCCGGCTGCAGTTGCGCGAGCGACTTCACCTTCTTCGAGTAGATGCCCATCGGGAAAGTCACCGTATCCGCGATCTTGACGAGCTTGTAGCCGCGGTCCTTCACCTGCGCGTCCAGATACGGCTGGTGCTGGTAGCTGTTGGCGTCGAGATCGCCGCTCGCGAGCGCCGCGTTCGGCTGCACGTAGTCCGAGAACTCGACGATCTGGATGGCGAGGCCGTTCTTCGCCGCCACCCGCTTCACCACTTCCATCACCTGCTCGTGCGGGCCGCCTGTCACTCCCACCTTGATGGTCTCGTCGGCCTGTGCGCCGAACGAAGCGAAGAGCGAGGCCGCGCCGAGTGCGACGGCCAGCCGGATCATGAAACGACGTTGCATGCCTACCCCTGGTTTTGAGTTCTGATAATGGAAATGCGTGGCTTATTTGTGGCTGAGGCGCCGCACGAGCCAGTCGCCGAACGACTGCACGAGCTGCACGAACACGATCAGGATCACGACCACGATCAGCATCACTTCGGGTTCGAAGCGCTGATAGCCGTAGCGGATGCCGAGGTCGCCCAGGCCCCCGCCGCCGATCGCGCCCGCCATCGCCGAGTAGCCGACGAGCGAGATGAAGGTGATCGTGAGCCCCGCCACGACGCCCGGCAGCGATTCGGGCAGCAGCACCTTGAAGACGATCTGGCGCGTGCTCGCGCCCATCGCCTGCGCGGCTTCGATCAGGCCGCGATCGACTTCGCGCAGCGCCGTTTCGACGAGGCGCGCGATGAACGGCGCGGCCGCGATGGTCAGCGGCACGACGGCAGCGGCCGTGCCGATCGACGACCCCACGACGAGCCGCGTAAAGGGAATCACGGCGACGAGCAGGATGATGAACGGCGTGGAGCGCACGGCGTTCACGACCACGCCCATCACGCGGTTGACCGCGAGGTTCTGCAGCACGCCGTCACGGTCGGTCAGGTAGAGCAGCACGCCGAGCGGCAGGCCGATCGCCGCGCCCACGAGTCCCGAGATGCCCACCATGACGAGCGTTTCCCAGAACGACTGGACGAACATGTCGAACATTTCACTCCACATGGGACAGCTCCTCCACCACGACACCCTGCTCGCGCAGCCACGCGATGGCCTGCGCCACCTTCACGGGATCGCCGCCCGCGAGCACCGCGAGCGAGCCGAAGGCCTGCCCCTGGATCTCGTCGATCTGGCCGTGCAGGATGTTGAAATCGAGTTCGAAGCGGCGAATCGTTTCCGAGAGCACCGGCTGATCGACGCCCGTCCCGGTGAACGCGAGCCGCAGCAGATGGCCGCGGCCCTTCGCGAGCCTCTCGGCCACGCGCGCCTTGAGCGCGGGCGGCAGCTCCTGGGCGATCACGTCGCCGAGCAGTGCGCGCGTCACGTCGTGGCGCGGCTGCAGGAACACGTCGATCACGGGGCCCGCTTCGACCACCCGGCCCGCGTCGAGCACGGCAACGCGGTCGCAGACCTGTTTGATGACCTCCATCTGGTGCGTAATCATCACGATGGTCAGGTTCAGCTCGCGATTGATCTTGCGCAGCAGGTCGAGAATCGCGCGCGTGGTTTCGGGATCGAGCGCCGAGGTCGCTTCGTCCGAGAGCAGAACCTTCGGCTTGCTCGCCAGCGCGCGCGCGATGCCCACGCGCTGCTTCTGGCCGCCGCTGATCTGCGAGGGATAGCGGTCCTTCTGCGCCGAGAGGCCCACGAGTTCGAGAAGCGGCAGCACCGTCTCTTCGATCTGCGCGCGCTTCATGCCGGCCAGTTCGAGCGGCAGCGCGACGTTGTCGAACACGGTGCGCGACGAGAGCAGGTTGAAGTGCTGGAAGATCATGCCGATCTCCCGGCGCGCCTCGCGCAGCGCGGCGGCCGAAAGCGACGTGAGCGTGCGCCCGTTGACGACGATGTCGCCTTCGGTGGGCCGCGTGAGCAGGTTGATGGTGCGCACGAGCGTGCTCTTGCCCGCGCCGCTGCGGCCGATGATGCCGAACACTTCGCCCGGCGCAATGGTCAGATTGACGTTGTGCAGCGCTTCGATCCAGCCTTGTGGGCCGGCAAAACGCTGTGACACGTTGCGTATTTCGATCATGGAAAAAAAACGAAACGGCGGATGCGCCGCGCACCGCGCGTCCGGAGGTCGCGTGGACCGGCGGGGATGCGGGGCGCCGGCAGACAGCCGCCGTTGCTGGATGGATTCAACTCGCAATTTTACCCTGGCAGGCGTAATTCCTTTTAATAATCAATTCCGATATTTTCATAACTCAACGGCATTAGAGGGTCGCCGCGGCCTCGTGTGGCGCTCGCAACCATGCCGGGCGGCTATGATCGGCCAGCGCAGGGACGGTGCCGACCGGCATAGCGCACACCACGAAAAACAAGGAGAGCCATGGAGACGACCCAGCCGTTCGACGCCGCCGCGCGCCCTGCCGCGCCGCCGGCGGAGCCCGAAACTGCGACGCTCGCCACGCCCGATGGCGCAACGCTGCCGCTTTACGTCTGGCGCGCAACGGCGGCGACCACGGGCGCCGCTGCGCCGCGCGCGGCCATTGCCCTGCTGCACGGGCTGGCCGAACACGCGGGCCGCTATGCGGCCTTCGCGGCGGCCATGAACGCCGCCGGCATCGACGTCTACGCGATCGACTTGCGCGGCCACGGCCGTGCGAGCGGCCGACGCGCATGGGTCAACCGCTTCGACGAATACCTGGCCGACGCGCAGGCGCTGGTCGCCCATGCGGGCGCGGCGTGCGCCGCGCGCGGCACGCCGCTCTTCCTGATGGGCCACAGCATGGGCGGCGCGATTGCCGCGCTCTACGCCATCGAGCGCGCGCCGCAAAGCGGCGTGCCGCTCGCCGGCCTCCTGCTGTCGAGCCCGGCTCTCGCGCCGGGGCGCGACGTGCCCGCATGGATGATTGCCGCGAGCCGCGTGGTCAGCGCGATCTGGCCCACCTTCCCGGCAATGAAGATCGATGCCGCCCTGCTCGCCCGCGACGCGCGCGTCGTCGAGGCGAATCGCGCCGACCCGCTCGTCCACCACGGGCCGATTCCCGCGCGCACGGGCGCCGAACTGCTCGACGCGATGCGGCGCATCGAAGCGGGCCGCGCGAATCTGCGTCTGCCGGTGCTCGTCTGGCACGGCACCGCGGACAAGCTCACCGAACCCGACGGCAGCCGCGCGTTCGGCGCCCACGCAGGCTCGCCCGACCGCACGCTCACGCTCTACGAAGGGAATTACCACGAGACGCTGAACGATCTCGAACGCGAACGGGTGATCGGCGCGTTGATCGACTGGATCGGCGCGCACTGCCCCGGCGCGCCGCACTGAACACGCGCTATTTCGTCCCGCGGCGCTCGATGAACGCCTGCACGCCGTCGAGCGCCGGGTCCGTCATCATGTTGCAGGCCATGGTCTGCCCCGCCAGCTGATACGCGGCCTCGATGCCCATTTCGAGTTGCCGGTAGAAAAGCCCCTTGCCGGCCTCCACAGCCTCGCGCGGCTTGGCGCAGATGCTCGCGGCGAGCGCCGCCACTTCGGTGTCGAGTTGGTCCGCGGCCACCACGCGGTTCACGAGGCCCTCGCGCTGCGCGGCGGCGGCGTCGATGAACTCGCCCGTCATCAGCATCTCGAACGCCGCCTTGCGCGAGACATTGCGCGTGAGCGGCACCGCGGGCGTCGAACAGAAGAGACCGAGATTGATGCCCGATACCGCGAAACGCGCCGTGTCGGCAGCGACCGCGAGGTCGCACATCGCCACCAGCTGGCAGCCCGCCGCCGTCGCGACGCCGTGCACGCGCGCGATCACGGGCTGCGGCATCTTCTGGATCGTCAGCATCATCTTCGAGCAGCGCGCGAACAGTTGCGTGTAGTACTCGCGCGCAGGCGCCGCGCGCATCTCCTTGAGGTCGTGGCCCGCGCAGAATGCACGCCCGGCGCCTGCGATCACGACCACGCGCGCCGGCGATTTCGCCAGCGCCGCGAGCTGTTCCTGCAAGGCGTCGATGAGCGCTTCGGAGAGCGCATTGAATGCGTCGGGCCGGTTCAGCGTGACGCGCACGACACCGGGCACGCCCCACGCATCGTGCGTCACGTCGAGCAGTGCGACGGTAGCTTCGGTAGTTTCGGCGGCCTCGGCGGCCGAATTGGACGATTGAGCACTCATGCCGGATCTCCTTCGGGCGCGACGTCAGATATCGGCGAGCGCACGCAAATGCGCCACCACGCTGCGGCCCAACGCCGAAAGGTTGTAGCCGCCTTCGAGACAGCTCACGATGCGCCCCTTCGCATGGCGCTGCGCCACCGCCCGCACCTGCTCCGTGATCCAGGCGAAATCGTCCTCGACGAGGCCCATATTGCCAAGATCGTCCTCGCGATGCGCATCGAAGCCCGCCGATACGAACAGCATCTCCGGCCTGAAGGCTTCGAGCCGCGGCAGCCACAGCAGGTCGATGGCCTCGCGCACTTCCATGCCCCTGGTGCGCGCGGCAATCGGCACGTTCACCATGTTCGGCATGGGATGCTCCGTACCCGAGTACGGATAGAACGGATGCTGGAAAAAGCTGCACATCAGCACGCTGGGGTCGCCTGCGAATGCGGCCTCCGTGCCGTTGCCGTGATGCACGTCGAAGTCGATGATCGCGACGCGCTCGAGCCCATGCACCTGCAGCGCATGCCGTGCCGCAATCGCGACATTGTTGAAGAAGCAAAAACCCATCGCGCGCGCGGGCTCCGCATGATGGCCCGGCGGCCGGATGCTGCAGAACGCGTTTTCGTAGCGGCCGGCGATCACGGCGTCGGTGGCGGCGAGCGCCGCGCCCGCGGCCCGCAGCGCGGCCTGCCACGTGTGCGGATTCATCGACGTATCGGGATCGATCGCCGCGTAGCCCTCTTTGGGCGAGAGATTGCGCAGAAAGTCGATGTGCGCCTGGGTGTGCACGCGCAGGAGTGCGGCTTCGTCGGCGAGCGGCGCGGAATCGTCGCGCTCGATCAGCGTGTCGATCCGGCTTGCGATCAACTGGTCTTCGATCGCCTGCAGGCGCGCCGGGCATTCGGGATGCCACTCGCCCATCTCGTGCAGCAGACAGTCTGGGTGCGAAAAGAATCCGGTCGTCATGTGTCGTGCATCCCGCGGCATGCGCGTCGCCGCGTGTCTCCATCCTTGGGGCGCACCGGAAAAGCGCGCGTAGAGTGTCACGTTACCACAGCAGGCTTGTCCTGCCTCGCCGTGCCGGCAGGCAACGCCGCGCATTTGCCCAGGCGATGCCGGGCACTGCCGGGTATTGCCATGTGCTGCCGCGCAATGCCAGGCAATGCCGCGGCGAAGTGCTCGGGTATACTGCCCCGGATTGCCTCCTCACCCCGCCTTAGACCTTAGACCATTCCGCTTCCCATGACGCTTAAGTCCGCTCTGTCTGCCCCCGGCCGCCTGCGCATTACGACTCTCGCCTTCGCACTCGGTGCCGCGCTGCCGTTGTGGGCCGGCACCGCGTACGCGCAGACGGCGGCACAGACCGTGCCGCCCGTGCGCGAGGCGCCGCTCACCGTCGCGCAGGCGCAGCCGCAAACCCCCGCGCCGCAGGGTCAGACGTTCGAAGAGGAAATCGTCCCGCAACGCTACGCGAACAACCCGAATGTCGATGCGTTCATCAACGACATGGTGGCGCGCTATGACTTCGACCCGAACGCACTGCACGCACTGTTCTCGAACGTGAGCTATTCGGCCACGGCGGTGAAGCTCGTCACGCCCTCGCCGACTCCGGGCATCAAGAACTGGCGCGTCTACCAGGCGCGCTTTCTCGACACCGTGCGCATCAACGCCGGCGTGAAGTTCTGGCGCGACAACCAGGCGACGCTCCAGCGCGCCGCCGACCAGTTCGGCGTGCCGCCGGAGGTGATCGTCGGCATCATCGGCGTCGAGACGATTTACGGGCGCTACATGGGCAACTTCCGCGTGCTCGACGCGATCACGACGCTCGCCTTCGACTACCCGAACACGCCGAACCGCGCCGAGCGCGAAGCGACGTTCCGCAAGAATCTCGAAGACTATCTGGTGTGGACGCGCGATGCGCAGATCGACCCCACGACGGTGCTCGGCTCCTATACGGGCGCGATCGGCATTCCGCAGTTCCTGCCGAGCAGCATCGTGCAGTACGCCGTGGACTTCGACGGCAACAACCGCATCGACCTGCGTACGAGCCCGGCCGATGCGATCGGCAGCGTCGCCAACTACCTGAAGGAAAACGGCTGGGAAACGGGACGCCCGGTGGTCTGGAAGATTGCCGGCGATGCGGGCAGCCAGGGCATTGCACAGGCCGCCGCCGATGGGCAGCCGGAACCGCACTGGCCGCTCGACCAGTTGCTGCGCTCGGGGCTCGTGCTGAACGAACCCGGCGTGGATATCGCGGCCGAAGCGGGCACGCCCGTCACGGTCATCGATCTGCCGACGCCCGGACGTGCCACCGAGTACATGCTGGGCCTGAAGAACTTCTATGTGCTCACGCGCTACAACCGCAGCTTCTTCTACGCGCTCGCGGTGTATCAGCTCGGCATGCGGGTGAAGGCGCAGATGCTGGCGACGCAGCCCGGCGTGGGTTCAGCCGGCGCGGCGAACGGCACGCCTGGCGCGGCCCCTGGCACAGCACCTGGCACCACCGCGGCCCCGGGTGTGCGCGCCGCCCTGCCTCCCGGCGTGCCCACGGCGCCTGCCGGCCAGCAGTAACCCGGCGATCCATACGGGGCGCAACGCAATACACGCGGCGCCCCGCCTTGCACCGGCTCGAAACCCTCAGGCCGGAAACACGCCCGTCGAGAGATAACGGTCGCCGCGATCGCAGACGATAAACACGATCGTCGCGTTCTCGACCTGGCGTGCCAGGCGCATTGCCACTTCGCATGCGCCGCCCGAGGAAATCCCCACGAAAATGCCCTCGACCGAAGCAAGGCGCCGCGCCATCGCTTCGGCGGCGGCCTGGCTCACGTTCTCGACCCGGTCCACGCGGCTGCGGTCGAAAATTTTCGGCAGATACGCTTCCGGCCACTTGCGGATACCGGGAATGCGCGAGCCCTCTTCCGGCTGCGCACCGACGATCTCGATGGCCGGATTCTTTTCCTTCAGATACTGCGACGTGCCCATGATCGTGCCCGTCGTACCCATCGACGAAACGAAGTGCGTGATGCGGCCCTCCGTGTCGCGCCAGATTTCCGGGCCAGTGGCCTCGTAGTGCGCGAGCGGATTGTCCGGGTTGGCGAACTGGTCGAGGATGATGCCCTTGCCGTCGCGCTGCATCTGCTCGGCGAGGTCGCGCGCGTATTCCATGCCGCCCTTGACCGGCGTGAGCAGGATCTGGGCGCCGTAGGCGGCCATGCTCTGGCGGCGCTCGACCGAGAGGTCCTCGGGCATGATGAGCAGCATCTTGTAGCCGCGGATCGCCGCGGCCATGGCGAGCGCGATGCCGGTGTTGCCGCTCGTGGCCTCGATGAGCGTGTCGCCGGGCTTGATGCGGCCGCGCTCTTCCGCCTTGCGGATCATCGAGAGCGCCGGGCGGTCCTTCACCGAGCCGGCGGGGTTGTTGCCTTCCAGCTTGGCCAGAACGACGTTGTTGCGCGCGCGGATCTCGTCGTCCGCCAGGCGGACGAGCTGCACGAGCGGCGTATTGCCGATCGTGTCTTCAATAGTCTTGTAGGGCATGGCTGATTGCTTTCAGGCGCACTGCACAAGGCATGGCGCGATAGACGTGATCCGACGATTCTAAACCACGCGGCGCCCTGGCGCCGGGGAGCCCCTTGCGGCAGGCGGGGCGGCGCGCCTGGTGCCGCAACGCAAAAAGCCCGCGGCAAGGCCTGAGGTCCCGGCCGCGGGAGGAAGCCGCCGGGTGAGACTGCAAGGGCGGCACCTGAAGGAGACGGTGATCGATTCGGGCCGCGGCCGCTATTTCTTGACCGTCACAGTCGCCGCCTGGCCGCTCGATGTACCCGGCGCCGTTTTCGAAGCCTGGGCGCCGGCCTGCGCGTTGCCCTGCCCGCTCGCCGGCCCGACCGACAATCCTTCGGCCTGCAAACGTTCGACGGTATGGCCGCCCATGCCCTTCACGCGCTTGCCGAGGTCGGCGGCGTCCTTGAACGGTCCGTGCGCGCCGCGCTCGTCGAGAATGGACTTCGCGCGGGCGGGTCCGATGCCCTTGATGCCGCGCAGCGCGTCTTCATTGGCCGTGTTGACATCGACCGCGGCGAACGCGTGGCCGAATGCGGCGAAGATGAGCAACGCCGCGAGGTGTTTCCTGATCATGCTGGATCTCCCTTGAAACCACCTGCCGGCGACCGTCGCCGGCAGTGAGAGTCCAGTTTAAGAAGTCGGGAGTGCGAATTACACCTGGCCGGACAGCCAACGTACGTAGCGGTCCACCCCTTCCTGCACGCTCAGGAACGGCGCGTCGTAGCCCGCGGCGCGCAGCTTCGTCTGGTCGGCCTGGGTGAAGCACTGGTACTTGCCGCGCAGCGCGTCGGGGAACGGGATGTACTCGATCAGGCCGTGCTGGACCTGCTCGTCGAGCGTGAGCGGCGCTTGGCCCTCCAGCGCACGCAGCGTGTTGACCACGCTGCTCGCGATATCGTTGAACGGCTGTGCGCGGCCGCTGCCCAGATTGAAGATGCCGGTCTTCCCGGGATGATCGAAGAAGAACAGGTTGACCTTCACGACGTCCTCGACCGAAACGAAGTCGCGCGTCTGCTCGCCCGGCGCATAACCGTTGTACTCGCCGAAAAGCTTCACCTTGCCTTCGGCGCGGAACTGGTTGAAGTTGTGGAACGCCACCGAAGCCATGCGGCCCTTGTGCGTTTCGCGCGGGCCATAGACGTTGAAATAGCGAAAGCCCGCGATCTGGCTCTGCGCCGTGGGCAGCACGCGGCGGATCACCTGGTCGAACAGGAACTTCGAATAGCCGTAGACGTTCAGCGGCGCTTCCACCTCGCGGTCCTCCACGAAGCGGGTCGAGCCGCCGTAGATCGCCGCCGACGACGCGTACAGGAACTGCGTGCGCTGCGCGAGGCAGGCATCGAGCACCGCGCGGCTATAGCGGAAGTTGTTGTCCATCATGTAGCGGCCGTCGGTCTCCATCGTGTCCGAGCAGGCGCCTTCGTGGAACACCGCGCGCACCTTGCCGAAGTCGCCGCGCGCGAAGCGCTCGACGAACTCGGTCTTGTCGAGATAGTCGTCGATTTCGCAATCGACGAGATTCTTGAACTTGTCGGCGCGCGTGAGGTTATCGACGGCGATGATGCGCTCTTCGCCGCGCTCGTTGAGCGCCTTGACGATGTTGCTGCCGATAAAGCCGGCCGCGCCGGTCACGATGAGAGTCATGATGTGCCTGCAATGAAGGAGGGCGCTGCGCGCGGACCGCGCCGCTGTATCGGCAACCGCACCGGCAACGGCGGCCCGGCGCGCAGCGTCATTGAAAGAGTTCGTCGTATTCGACGGTGGCCGTGCCGAGCTTGCCGACCACGATGCCGGCCGCGCGGTTGGCGATCACCACGCCCTGCACGAGCGGCAGGCCCGCGCCCAGCGCCACGGCGATCGAGGCGATCACGGTGTCGCCCGCGCCCGAAACATCATACACTTCGCGTGCGACGGCCGGCGCGTGCAGCACGCCGTCCTCGGCGAAGAGCGTCATGCCCTCCTCCGAGCGCGTGAGCAGCAGCGCGTCGAACTGCAATTCGTGGCGCAGCTTCGTCACGCGCGCGAGCAGATCTTCTTCGGACTTCCAGGTACCCACCACTTCGCGCAGTTCGGCCCGGTTCGGCGTGATGACGCTCGCGCCGCGATAGCGCTCCCAGTCGTCGCCCTTGGGATCGACGAGCACCGCCTTGCCCGCCGCGCGCGCCTTCGCGATCATCTGCGTGACGTGCGTGAGGCCGCCCTTCGCGTAGTCGGACATGAGGATCACGTCGTGCGAGGGCAATAGCGCATCGAAGCGCGCGAGGCCCGAGAGCAGCACTTCGTGGGCGGGCGTGTTCTCGAAGTCCACGCGCAGCAACTGCTGCTGGCGCGACAGCACGCGCAGCTTGATCGTGGTGGGCAGCGCGGGGTCGCGTTCGAGGTAGGCATTGACGCCGCTCTCGCCGAGCAGCGCGACGATGCGCTCGCCGGGCTCGTCGTGGCCGACCACGCACAGCAGGCCCGCCTGCGCGCCGAGCGCCGCGGCATTGCGCGCGACGTTCGCGGCGCCCCCCAGGCGATCTTCCTGACGCTGCACGTGCACGACCGGCACGGGCGCTTCGGGCGAAATGCGGTTCACGTCGCCAAACCAGTAGCGGTCGAGCATCACGTCGCCCACCACCAGCACGCGCGCCGTCTCGAACCGCTCGCGCGGCACGTGCTCGACGGCCGGCGCGAGCGCGGCGCTGCCGGGCAACGTCACGCCGTGCGCGGCAGCGCCCGAGCCCGCGGCGCCCGCCAGCGCGGAATCAGACAGAGGAAGCTGCGTCGGTTGCGAGCTTGACATGGGGGCGTCCAATCGAGTGATAGTCAATGCCGAGTTCCGCCATCGCGTCCGGCTCGTAGAGATTGCGTCCGTCGAAAATCTGCGGCGACTTGAGCACCGACTTCAGGTGCGCGAAGTCCGGGGCCTTGAACGCCGTCCATTCGGTGACGATCACGAGCGCGTCCGCACCCACGACCGCCTCGTCCGGGCTCGCCGCAAACGTCAGGCGCGCGAGCAGCTCCGGCACATGTGCGAGATCGAGCGCGAACACGCGGCGCGCCTCGTCGGTCGCCACCGGGTCGTAGGCGGTGACCGCGGCGCCGCGCGCAAGCAGCTCGGCGATCAGGCGCCGGCTCGACGCCTCGCGCATGTCGTCGGTATTGGGCTTGAATGCGAGGCCCCAGACCGCGAAGTGCCGCCCGCCCAGGTCTTCGCCGAACGCGCTCACGATCTTGCGCACCAGCACTTCCTTCTGCGCGTGGTTCACGTCCTCGACCGCTTCGAGAATGCGCAGGTTCTGGCCCGACTCCGCAGCCGTGCGGATGAGCGCCTGCACGTCCTTCGGAAAGCACGAGCCGCCGTAGCCGCAGCCCGCATAGAGGAAGTGATAGCCGATGCGCGGATCGGAACCGATGCCGCGCCGCACCGATTCGATATCGGCGCCCACGCGGTCGGCGAGATTCGCCATTTCGTTCATGAACGAAATGCGCGTGGCGAGCATGGCGTTGGCCGCGTACTTGGTGAATTCGGCGGAGCGCACGTCCATGTAGATCGTGCGCTCGTGATTGCGGTTGAAGGGCGCGTAGAGGCGCTTCATCTTCTCGCGCGCGACACGGCCGTCCGCGTCCTCGTCGATGCCGATGATGATGCGGTCCGGGCGCATGAAATCGTCCACGGCTGCGCCTTCCTTCAGGAACTCGGGGTTCGAGACGACCGAGTAGCGATGCTGCGCGCTGTCCGCGAGGCCGCGCCTGGCCAGCTCTTCGTCGAGCACGGCGCGCACGCGCTGCGCGGTGCCCACGGGCACCGTCGACTTGTCCACGACCACCTTGAAGGCGTTCATGTAGCGGCCGATGCTGCGCGCCGCTTCCAGCACGTACTGGAGGTCGGCGGAACCGTCCTCGTCGGGCGGCGTGCCGACGGCGATGAACTGCACGTCGCCATGCGCCACGCTCGCGGCGATGTCGGTCGAAAAGGTGATGCGGCCCGCGGCACGATTGCGCGCGATGAGTTCGAGCAGGCCCGGCTCGTGAATGGGCACGCCGCCGCCGTTCAGGATGTCGATCTTGCGCGGATCGACGTCGAGGCAGAACACGTCGTGACCGATCTCGGCAAGGCACGCCCCGGTGACGAGGCCAACGTAGCCAGTACCGACAATGGTGATTTTCATACGCGCTCCGGTGAAGATTCTCTGTAGTGGTCGCAGCGCAGCGCCCCGCGTGCGGCGCGTGGCCGGCATCCCGGCCGGCAAGCGCCCGCGGGCGCCGCGCGCCGCTCAGCCCGACGTCGGGATCGGCTCGACGCGGCGCGGCGCGTAGGTTTCCCAGCCGCTGCACCCCGGGCATTGCCAGTAGAAGAGGCGGGCCCGGAAGCCGCAATTCTGGCATGTATAACGTGGCAGATTTTTGGTGCGCTGCTGCAAGAGCGTGCGCATCAGTTCGAGTTCGCTGCGGCGCGGCTCCTCGGCGCTCGCCTGCTGGGCTTCGAGCAGGCGCGACATGCCGGCGAGGTTCGGCGACTTCTGCATCTGCGTGCGCGCGAGCGCGTGCGCCGCCTCGGCGCCGCGCAGCGCCGCGACATATTTATACGCTGCGTCGAGCAGATCGTTCGACGGATAGGCATCCACCCAGCCGGTGAGCAACTGTGCGCCCTCTTCGGCGCGGCCCAGCGACTCGCAGGCCTTCATGACCTTCTCGGCCACGAGCGGCAGATAGGCGGGATTCTGCTCCTCCACGCGGCGCCACTGGGCGAGTGCCGCCTCCCAGTCGCCGCTCGCGGCATCGACGTCGCCCGCGAGGATCGTGGCGCGCACGTTCTGCGGATTCGCCTTGAGCGCGAGCGAAAGCTGGCGCCGCGCCTCGTCGGGGCGCTTCTGCTGCAGCGCTTCCTGCGCGAGTTCGCAGTGGAACTGGGCGATCTCGACGTCGAGCGAGCCCGCGCCCATGGTTTCGAGCTGGCGCGCCGTATCGATCGAACGGTTCCAGTCCTTCTCGATGCCGTAGATCGTGAGCAGCGCGCGCTGGGCACCCTGCGCATAGTCGCCGGACTGCAGCGAAACGAACGTCTCTTCCGCGCGGTCGAGCATGCCCGCCTTCAGGTAATCCTGGCCGAGTTCGTAAAGCGCGTGGTCGCGCTCGTTCACGGGCAGGTCCGGACGCGAAAGCAGGTTCTGGTGCACGCGAATCGCCCGGTCGGTCTCGCCGCGACGGCGGAACAGGTTGCCGAGCGCGAAGTGCAGTTCGACCGTTTCGGGGTCGAGCTTGGCGACTTCGATGAACGCGTCGATGGCTTTGTCCGGCTGCTCGTTGAGCAGGAAGTTCAGGCCGCGGAAATACGAGCGCGGCAGGTTGGCGCTCTCCGAAAGGAGCGCCTTGAGGTCGTAGCGCGATGCCATCCAGCCGAGTGCGAACGCAACCGGAATGACGAGCAGCCACCAGAAATCGAGATCCATGCGGTCGATGGTGTGAGCGGAATAACGGGCCGCGCGGTGCGACGCGCGCGGCCGGACAGTCGGATCAGATGAGCGGCGGCAGCGGCGGCTCGACAGCCGGCGCCGGCGTTTCGCGCGCCGTGCGCAGGTCGCGCTTCAGGCGCCCATTTTCCATGCGCAGCCGGAAGATGCCCGGCAGCGCCGAGAGCAGGCCGGCCAGCAGCCCGACCACGAAGAACGCGAGGCCGATCAGGATAAGCGGAGCCTGCCACGAATAGCCGGCCAGGAAGTGCAGCGTCGCGGGGTCCGTGTTCCCCAGCGCGAGCACCAGCAGCAACACGAACACCAGCACACGGATCACCCAGGCAATCAATCTCATGAAAGAGTCTCTTGGCAGTTGCGAAGAAGGCGCCGGCACGGGCCGCCATGCTGCGCCGCAGCACGTGCCGTGCCGAAGTGACCCGTATTGTAAATGAATGGCCTGCAACCCGGCACGTGCGCTATGGCCCACGTGCCGGAACTCGCCGCGGCCAGGCACGCGCTACGGCAAAAAAGCGCTAAAAAAAAGCGCCGGGGGTCGATAACCCCCGGCGCTTTTCCGGTCCTTGTGTCTGGCCATTCGGCCATCTGGCATTGACCGCCGACAACCGCAAGCACTCGCAGAGCGCTTACAGATCGTCGTCCGGCTCGTCTGCTTTCAGCGGCTCGCCCGAGCGCCGGTCCACGCGCTCGCGCAACTCCTTGCCGGGCTTGAAGTGCGGCACGAACTTCTCGGGCACCAGCACTTTTTCACCCGACTTCGGGTTGCGTCCGACGCGCGACGGCCGGCGATTCAGGCCGAAGCTGCCGAAGCCGCGAATTTCGATGCGATGGCCTTTGGCCAGCGCCTCAGACATCGCATCGAGCATCGTCTTGACCGCGAAATCCGCATCCTTGAGAACCAGTTGCGGAAATCGCGTAGCCAGCTGCGCGACCAATTCAGATTTGGTCATACTTCAGCTTGCCCCCGTTTGAGGCTTACTGGTTCTGGCCGTCGAGCTTGGCCTTCAGCAGCGCGCCGAGGTTGGTCGTGCCGGTGGCAGCCGAACCCGAGTCGGACGACATGCTGCGCAGCGCTTCCTGCGTCTCAGCCGAGTCCTTCGCCTTGATCGACAGGTTGATGCCGCGCGACTTGCGATCGATGTTGATGATCATCGCGTTGACCTTGTCGCCTTCCTTCAGCACGTTGCGAGCATCTTCCACGCGGTCTTGCGCGATTTCCGAAGCACGCAGGTAGCCTTCGACATCGGCGTTCAGGGTGATAACTGCACCCTTTGCGTCGACCGACTTGACCACGCCGTCAACCGTCGAACCCTTGTCGTTGACAGCAACGAAGTTGCTGAACGGGTCGCCTTCGAGCTGCTTGATGCCGAGCGAAATGCGTTCCTTCTCGACGTCGATGCCCAGGACCACGGCTTCGACTTCGTCGCCCTTCTTGTACTTGCGAACGGCTTCTTCGCCGGTTTCGCTCCACGACAGGTCGGAGAGGTGAACCAGGCCGTCGATGCCGCCGGGCAGGCCGATGAACACGCCGAAGTCGGTGATCGACTTGATCGCGCCTTGCAGCTTGTCGCCCTTCTTGAAGTTGCGGCTGAAGTCATCCCACGGATTCGGCTTGCATTGCTTCATGCCGAGCGAGATGCGGCGGCGGTCTTCGTCGATCTCGAGGACCATGACTTCGACTTCGTCGCCCAGCTGGACAACCTTCGACGGCGCAACGTTCTTGTTGGTCCAGTCCATTTCCGACACGTGAACCAGGCCTTCGATGCCCGATTCGACTTCGACGAACGCGCCGTAGTCGGTGATGTTCGTGACCTTGCCGAACAGGCGCGTGCCCGACGGGTAACGGCGCGAGATGCCTTCCCACGGATCGTCGCCCAGTTGCTTGATACCGAGCGAAACGCGGTTCTTTTCCTGGTCGAACTTGAGGATCTTGGCCGTGACTTCCTGGCCAACCGACAGCACTTCCGACGGGTGACGCACGCGGCGCCATGCGATGTCGGTGATGTGCAGCAGGCCGTCGATGCCGCCGAGGTCCACGAACGCGCCGTAGTCGGTGATGTTCTTGACCACGCCGTTGACGATCGCGCCTTCCTTCAGCGTTTCGAGCAGCTTTGCGCGCTCTTCGCCTTGCGTGGCTTCGATCACGGCGCGGCGCGACAGCACGACGTTGTTACGCTTGCGGTCGAGCTTGATGACGCGGAATTCGAGGGTCTTGCCTTCGTACGGCGTCGTGTCCTTGACCGGACGCGTGTCGACGAGCGAACCCGGCAGGAACGCGCGGATGCCGTTGACCATGACGGTCATGCCGCCCTTGACCTTGCCCGTGATCGTGCCGGTCACGAGTTCGTTGTTGTCGAGGGCCTTTTCCAGCGACAGCCACGAAGCGAGACGCTTCGCCTTGTCGCGCGACAGGATCGTGTCGCCGTAGCCGTTTTCCAGCGCGTCGATCGCGACGGAAACGAAATCACCCGCCGCAACCTCCACTTCGCCCTGGTCGTTCAGGAATTCCTCGATGGGAATGTAAGCCTCGGACTTCAGGCCCGCGTTCACGACCACGAAGTTGTGGTCGACGCGCACGACTTCAGCGGAGATGACTTCGCCGGCGCGCATGTCCTGGCGGGTCAGCGACTCTTCGAACAGAGCCGCGAAAGATTCGGTATTCGGGGTGGAGGTTTGCAGGTCGGACATAAAAATCTGGATTTGCATGGTTTGCGCTTGCGGGTTCACTGCCTGGCCGGTCATCCTGACCGGACCCGCCTTGTTGCCGGAACGCCTGTTCGCGGCACGAATGCGAAAGCCATACGGGGTTAAAGGGTTTAACACACGCTCCGCTCGTGCGGAGCACCACTGCCACTACACGTACCTGGTACAACTGCTGCCACGGCTTACGCCGGTTTGCCGTGCCCGTCGTGATGACGGGCGGCCTGCGGCAACGCCTGATACCACTGCACCACCCGCTCGACCGCCTGGTCGATGGATAGCGCCGAGGTATCCAGAAGCTGCGCATCCGCTGCGGGCTTGAGCGGCGCGGCCGCACGATGACTGTCGCGCGCGTCGCGTTCACGCAAATCCCGGAGCAAGTCATCCATATTAGCAGAAAATCCCTTCTGGATCAATTGCTTATGCCGGCGGGCCGCACGGGCCTCCACGCTGGCGGTCAAAAACACCTTCAGGACCGCGTCCGGGAAGATCACCGTGCCCATGTCGCGGCCGTCCGCGACGAGTCCCGGCAGCTTGCGGAAGGCCCGCTGGCGCGCCACCAGCGCCGTGCGCACCGCTGGGTGCGCGGCAATCACGGAGGCCCGGTTGCCCACTTCCTCGGCCCGGATCTCGGTCGAGACATCCACGCCGTCGAGCTGCGCCAGCCCTTCGCGGAACGTGATGTGGAGATCGTCGATCAGCTTCGCCAGGCCGTCGGCGTCGTCGGAGGCAATCGCGTAGCGCAGGCTCGCGAGCGCCGCGAGCCGGTACAGCGCGCCGCTGTCGAGCAGGTGAAAGCCGAGATGGGCGGCGACCAGCGTGGCCACCGTGCCCTTGCCGGAAGCGGTCGGGCCGTCGATTGCGATGACGGGCGTCGGATAAAAGGGACGGTTCGTTTTCATGCTGGCTGCAATGGCAACTTCAATATCGGCAACAGGGGCGGAGGGCGGGCGGCTCGGGACTCAGGGCTGCGCGAGTGCGAGGAACCGGTCGAAATAGTCGGGGAAGGTCTTGGCCACGCACTTCGGATCGTTGATCCGCACCGGCACGCCGCCGAGACTCACGAGCGAGAAGCACATCGCCATGCGGTGGTCGTCGTAGGTGTCGATCGCCGCGTTGGGCGTGAGCTGCGCGGGCGGCCGCACGATCAGGTAGTCGGGCCCCTCCTCCACCTCCGCGCCCACCTTGCGCAATTCCGTGGCCATCGCGGCAATGCGGTCGGTTTCCTTCACGCGCCAGCTCGCGATGTTGCGCAGCGTCGTCGCGCCGTCCGCGAACAGCCCCGCCACCGCGATCGTCATGGCCGCGTCGGGAATCAGGTTGAAGTCCATGTCGATGGGGTCGAGCTTGCCGTGGTCGTTGCCGATCCCGCGCACTTCGATCCAGTCGTCGGCCATCGTGACGTTCGCGCCCATGCGCCCGAGCGCCTCGGCAAAGCCGATATCGCCCTGGATGCTCGCGCGCCCCACGCCTTCCACGCGCAGCGGTCCGCCACCGATGGCGCCCGCGGCGAGAAAGTACGACGCCGACGAGGCGTCGCCCTCGACCATGATCTTGCCCGGCGACTGGTAGCGCACGCCCGCCGGCACTTCGAAGCGGTGCCAGCCCTGGCGCTCGACCTTCACGCCGAAGCGCTCCATGAGCTTGATCGTGATCTCGATATACGGCTTCGAGATCAGCTCGCCGTCCACCTGCACGACGGTCACGCCGTCCTTGGCGCGAACGAGCGGCAGCGTCATCAGGAGCGCCGTGAGAAACTGGCTCGACACGTCGCCGCGTACGGCGATGGGCGCATCGACCGAAATCGCCGCCGGGCGGATGCGCAGCGGCGGATAGCCGTCGTTCGCCTCGTAGTCGATCTTCGCGCCGATCTGCCGCAGGCCGTCGACGAGGTCGCCGATGGGCCGCTCGTGCATGCGCGGCACGCCGTGAATGCGGTAGTCGCCGCCGTTCACCGCGAGCGCCGCCGTAAGCGGGCGCACCGCCGTGCCCGCGTTGCCGAGGAACAGATCGGCGCGCCGTGCCGTGAACGCGCCGCGCGTGCCCTGCACGACGCAGGTGTCGCCCTCGCGCGCAAGCTTCACGCCGAGCGTTTCGAGCGCGGCGAGCATGACGCGCGTGTCGTCGGAGTCGAGCAGGTTTGTGATCGTGGTCTCGCCTTCGGCGAGCGCCGCGAGCAGCAGCACGCGGTTCGAGATGCTCTTCGAGCCGGGCAGACGGATCGTGCCGGACGCACGGGAGAACGGTCCGAGATCGAGGTGGTCCATGAGTGTGTCCTGAGAATTCGGTCGCCGGTGGGGGCGCTTGGCGTTTTGGCGGCTTACCAGCCGCCTCGCCCCCTGTCGGCCGTGTTACTTGTCGGGGGCCGCGTCGGCGGCCCGCTTGCCGCCGCGCTCCTGCCACGCGGCACGCGCCGCGCGGGAGCGCGCGAACACCGTTTCAAGCGCGGCGCCGTCGCCGGCATCGATGGCCGCGCGCAGCTTCGCCAGCGCTTCAGTGTAGGCATCGAGCTCGGCGAGCAGCGCCGTGCGGTTTGCGAGGCACACGTCGCGCCACATTTCGGGACTCGACGCGGCAATGCGCGTGAAATCGCGAAAGCCGCCCGCCGCGAACGAGAACTTCAGCTCGGCGTCGGGCGAAGCGAGGATCTGGTCCACGAGCGCGAACGACAGGACATGCGGCAGATGGCTCACCGACGCGAACACGCGGTCGTGCTGCGCCGCGCTCATCGTGCCGATCACGGCACCCGTCGCGCGCCACATCGCGGCAATGCGCTCGACCGCTTCCGGCGCGTTCTCCGCGAGCGGGCACAGCACCACATTGCGACCGACGTAAAGATCGGGCAGCGCGGCTTCGACGCCGCTCGACTCGCGCCCCGCAATCGGGTGGCCCGGCACGAACTGCGCAATGCGCGCGCCAAGCGCCGCGCGGGCGGCCTCGATCACGTCGCTCTTGGTGCTGCCCGCGTCGGTGATGAGCGTGGTGTCTTCGAGATGCGGGACGATGCGCTCCAGCAGCGCGTGCGTCTGCGCGACCGGGGCGGCCAGCAGCACGATATCGGCGCCCTTGAGCGCTTCGGCCAGCGCCGCATCGTCGTCCAGCGCGGCGGCTGCGTCGATCACGCCCAGTTCGAGCGCGCGTTCGACCGTGTGCAGGCGCCGCCCCACGCCGATCACGCGGCCCGCGCCCTCCGCGTCGCGCTCCCGCAGGCCGCGCGCGAGCGATCCGCCGATCAGGCCGACGCCGAAAATCACCAGTTTGCTGAAGGAAAACGCGCTCACGGCATCACCGGAAAAAAGAAGACATGGGGCAGCTCACGCGCTTGCGAGCGCGCGTTCGAGCGCCGCGAGGAACGCGGCGTTCTCTTCGGGCAGGCCGATCGTCACGCGCAGCCACTGCGGCAGCCCATAGTTGCCGACCGGACGCACGATCACGCCCTGCTTGAGCAGCGCGAGGTTCACGCGGTCGCCGGCCCCGTCGTCGTGGCCCACGCGCACGAGCACGAAGTTGCCGTCCGAGGGCACGTATTCGAGGTTCAGGCGCTCGAACGCGGCCGTCAGCAGGCGGTAGCCTTCCGCATTGAGCGCTGCGCTCTTTTCGAGGAACGCAGTGTCGCCGAGAGCGGCAACGGCCGCGGCCTGCGCGAGCGTATTCACGTTGAACGGCTGACGCAGACGGTTCAGCAGATCGGTCAGCCCGGGCTGGGCGATCGCGAAGCCGATGCGCAGCCCCGCGAGCCCATACGCCTTCGAGAACGTGCGCGAAACGAGCAGGTTCGGATAGCGGCGCACCCAGGCGATCGAGTCATAGCGCTTGTCGGCGGCGAGGTATTCCGTATAGGCCTCGTCGAGCACGACCGCGACGTGGCCTGGCACCTTCGCGATGAATGCTTCGAGCGTCGCGCCGTCGATGAACGTGCCGGTCGGATTGTTCGGATTGGCGACGAAAACAAGGCGCGTGTCGTCGGCGATCGCCGCGAGCATCGCGTCGAGATCGTGGCCATGGCGCACGGCCGGCGTCACGAGATGCCGCGCGCCCACGCCCTGGGTCGCGAGCGCGTAGACCGCGAACGAGTACTGCGAATAGACGATCGACTGGCCGCGCTCGACACAGGCGTGCGCCGCGAGTTCGAGGATGTCGTTGCTGCCGTTGCCGAGCGTGATCCACTCGGGCGGCACGTCGTAGCGCGCGGCGAGCGCGGCTTTCAGTTCGAACGCGTTCGAATCCGGATAGCGGCCCAGTTCGCTCGCGGCCTGCGCCATGGCGCGCTGCGCCGACTCGGGCATGCCGAGCGGGTTTTCGTTCGACGCGAGCTTCACGATGCGCGCCTCGTCGAGCCCGAACTGGCGGGCGACTTCAGAAATCGGCTTGCCCGCGACGTAGGGCGCGATGGCGCGCACGTAGTTCGGGCCGAATTGCGAGGTCATGCGGGTCTCTCCATGCAGAGTCGGGCCAGCGGCCCAGGCGGCGTGCGGCGAAACGGGTCCCGGCGCACTATTGGCGCGGGACACCGCTTCAGCGCGAGCTCGGGTACGAGCCCAGGATCTTCAGATACGCGGCCTTCGAGTCGAGATCGTGGAGCGCGGCGGCAACCGCCGGCTCGTCGCGATGGCCTTCGAAGTCGATGTAGAAGTAGTACTCCCACGTGCCGACGCGCGCCGGCCGCGACTCGAAGCGCGTCATCGACACGCCGTGGCGCGCGAGCGGTTCGAGAAGCTTGTAGACGGCGCCCGGCTCGTTCTTCACCGACACGATCATCGACGTCTGGTCGCGGCCCGTCGGACCCGCCGGCTGCTTGCCGATCATCACGAAACGCGTGCGATTGTGCGGATCGTCCTGGATCAGCGCGTGCGCAATCAGCAGACCGTAATGCGTCGCCGCGCGCTCGCCGGCGATGGCGGCCACGGCCGGATCGGCGGCGCCGAGGCGCGCGGCCTCGGCATTGCTCGCCACGGCCACGCGTTCGAGATGCGGCGCATTCGCCGTGAGCCAGTGCTGGCACTGCGCCAGCGCCTGCGGATGCGCGCACACGCGCGTCACGCCGGTCAGGCTGCCGCTTTGCGTCATGAGGTTGTGCTGGATCGGCAGGGCGATTTCGCCGCCGATCACGAGCTGCGTTTCGAGGAACAGGTCGAGCGAGCGCGACACCGCGCCTTCGCTCGAATTCTCGACCGGCACGACGCCGAACTCGGCCGCGCCCGCTTCGACGGCGCGGAACACCTCGTCGATCGACGGGCACGGCAGGCCCACGACCGACTGGCCGAAGTACGTGTGCATCGCCTGTTCGCTATAGGTGCCGACCGGGCCGAGATACGCCACCGTAATGGTCTTTTCGAGCGAGCGGCTCGCGGCCATGATCTCGCGCCAGATCGCGCCGATATGCTCGTTGGAAAGCGGCCCGGCGCTCATGTCCTGCAGACGCGAGATGACCTGCAGCTCGCGCTCCGGGCGGAACACCGGCGCGTTGTAATGCTTCTTGACCTCGCCCACTTCGAGCGCCACCGCCGCGCGCTGGTTGAGCAGCGCGATCAGTTGCGCGTCGATGGCGTCGATGCGCTCGCGCAGCGGCTTGAGTTTGGTATTGAGTTCGTCGTCCATGCGTGAAACCGGCAATCTGAAAGGAGTCGCGCGCGCAAAGCGCCTGTGGCGCTTACGCGTGCTTCGCTTCGAATTCCTTCATGTACTCGACCAGCGCTTTCACTGCCTCGAGCGGCACCGCGTTGTAAATCGACGCCCGCATGCCGCCGACGGACTTGTGGCCCTTCAGCTGCAACAGCCCGCGCGCCTTCGCGCCGGCGAGGAAATCTTCGTTACGTGATTCGTCGGCGAGGAAGAACGGTACGTTCATCCGCGAGCGCGCACGGCGCTCCACCTTGTTGATGTAGAAGCCGCTCGCGTCGATCGTGTCGTAGAGCAGCTTCGCTTTTTCGATGTTGCGCGCCTCGATGGCGGACAAGCCGCCCTGGCGCTTGAGCCACTTGAACACGAGCCCGGCGATATAGATCGCATACGTGGGCGGCGTGTTGAACATGGAGTTGTTCGCGGCAACCGTCTTCCATTCGAACGCCGACGGGCAGATCGGCATGGCGCGATCGAGCAGGTCCTCGCGCACGATCGCCACCGTCACGCCGGCCATGCCGATGTTCTTCTGCGCGCCGCCGTACAGCACGCCGTATTTGGCGACGTCCATGGGACGCGAGAGGATGTGCGACGAAACGTCCGCCACGAGCGGAATGTCGCCCAGCTCGGGAATCTCGAACGTTTCCACGCCGTCGATCGTCTCGTTCGTGCAGAGATGGACGTAGGCCGGGTCGTCGGAAAGCTGCCATTCGCTCCTCGGCGGCGAATGCGTAAAGCCCGCCTCGGTGCGCCCGCTGGCCGCGATGTGCGAAGCGCCGTACTTGAGCGCTTCCTTCTGCGACTTCTGCGACCAGGAGCCCGTGATCACGTAGTCGGCGCGCGGCTTCGCGCCGAAGAGATTGAGCGGCACGATCGCGTTTTCGCCGATGCCGCCGCCCTGCAGGAACAGGATGTGGTGGCTCGCCGGGACCGCCATCAACTCGCGCAGGTCGAGCAGCGCCTCGCTGTGGATCTGCATGAATTCCGGGCCGCGATGGCTCATTTCCATCACGCCCATGCCGCTGCCGTGCCAGTCGAGCATTTCGTCGGCGGCCTGGCGCAGCACCTCTTCGGGCAACGCAGCAGGTCCAGCGGAGAAGTTGAAGACGCGCATCGTGAGAAGACCCCGGGAGGCGGCGCTAAGACCCGAAAACGCGCCTGAAATAGAAAATGGCCGTTTGCGCTGACACGCAAACGGCCATTATCGCACTGTCGCAAGGAACCCGCCAACGCGGGCCCGGCGGCCGCCGGCGCGCGTAAATCGTCTGTCGGGCCCCTGCTGCCGGACCCGGGGCGACGCGCGCGCCTTGCGGCGGCCGATTACTTGGACGTCTTGGCGACGTTGGCGACTTCCTGGTCAGCCTGCTGGCGCGTTGCCTTGATCGACTGCGGCATGTACTTCTGCATCAGACCGTTCACGACGTCGCGGCCCACCTGGTCTTGCACCTGGATGAACTTGCGGCCGGTCGGGCTGCGGTAGAACGTCGTCAGATCCTTGATTTCCTGCGTGCTGTAGTACTTCGCGTAAGCGTCGTACTGAGCTTGCATTGCGTCCTGCTGGAAGGCCGGGGTCGCGAAGACCTGGCCTGCCGAGTCAACCAGCTTCGGCACGGCGTTCTTTTGCAGCGTCGGGACGGAAGCCTGCTTCTGCTTGTCCGTCATCGCCTTGTTTTCCGACAGTGCGTCCGACAGGATTGCCGGGACGAGCTGCTTGGCCTGCATTTGCGCGCTGTTGCCGATTGCGCCGACGAGCTTTTGTGCGTCGATCGCGTCGAGCAGGTCCTTGATCGCGGCTTGCTTGGCCGGATCGACCGGTGCTGCGGCAGCAGCCGGCGCGGACTGGTCGGGCGCCTGCTGGAGCGCCTGAGCCATCGCAAACGTCGGCACGAGAGCGGCCAGCAACACAACCTGCTTGAATCGTTTTTGCATCATTACTCCCTTAGAGAAATTAGTCGAACTGCCTGCCGGACGGGATCATACGGGACCTACCCGGACCGCGGCACATGCGTCGCCCGCAGCCCGTGATCCGCAGCGCGATCCGGCCGGCACCACCATTCAGGACTTACTGCGCTGACGGCCCGCTCGCGCGGACCGCCGCATTGCTTTACTCCAGGCTTTCACCCTCGCCCGGCTCGGCGTCGCCCGCCTCGCCGTCACCATCGGCCTCGGCCTCTGCCACCTGCTGCAGGCCGGAGAGTTTCGTGCCTTCGTCAAGGCTGATGAGTGTAACACCTTGCGTCGCGCGGCCCATTTCGCGGATCTCGGAAACGCGCGTGCGGATCAGCACGCCCGTGGTCGTGATCAGCATGATCTGGGCTTCCGGATCGACGAGGGTCGCGGCGACCACCTTGCCGTTACGCTCGGAGGTCTGGATCGCGATCATGCCCTTCGTGCCGCGCCCGTGACGCGTGTACTCGGTGATCGGCGTGCGCTTGCCATAGCCGTTCTCGGTCGCCGTCAGCACCGACTGCTGTTCGTCGCCGGCCACCAGCAGGGCGATGACCTGCTGGCCGTCGTCGAGCTGCATGCCGCGCACGCCGCGCGCTTCGCGGCCCATCGGACGCACGTCGTTTTCGTCGAAACGCACGGCCTTGCCCGCGTCGGAGAACAGCATGACGTCGTGCTCGCCGTCGGTGATGGCCGCGCCGATCAGGTAGTCGCCGTCATCCAGGCCGACCGCAATAATACCCTTGCGCAACGGGCGGCTGAAGGCCTCGAGCGGGGTCTTCTTGACCGTGCCGAGCGCGGTTGCCATGAAGACGTATTTGTCGGCCGAAAATTCCTTCACCGGCAGGACAACCGTGATCTTTTCGCCGTCCTGGAGCGGGAACATGTTCACGATCGGACGGCCGCGCGAGTTGCGGGAGCCCTGCGGCACCTCGTACACCTTCACCCAGTACACGCGCCCGCGGTTCGAGAAGCACAGGATGTGGTCGTGGGTATTGGCGATGAAGAGCGTGTCGATCCAGTCGTCGTCCTTCATCGAAGTGGCCTGCTTGCCGCGACCTCCGCGCTTCTGGGCGCGATATTCGGACAACGGCTGCGATTTCACGTAACCGGCGTGCGACATGGTCACCACCATGTCCTGCGGCGTGATCAGGTCTTCGGTGTTGAGCTCGGTCGCGTTCATCTCGATCTTCGAGCGACGTTCGTCGCCGAATTCGCTCTTGATCGCGGTGAGTTCGTCGGAGATCATGACCGTTACGCGCTCGGGGCTCGCAAGGATGTCGAGCAGGTCGGCGATCTGGGCCATCACTTCGCGGTACTCGCCGATGATCTTGTCCTGCTCCAGACCCGTCAGACGCTGCAGGCGCATCTGCAGGATTTCCTGCGCCTGGGTGTCGGACAGACGGTAGAGGCCGTCGCCCTGCATGCCGTACTGCGGGTTCAGCCCTTCCGGACGGTACGCCTCGCGGCCGCCGGCGGCCGCATTTTCGGCCTCGGCGCGCGCGAGCATCTCGCGCACCAGCGACGAATCCCACGGGCGGTTCATCAGCTCCTGCTTCGCGACCGGCGGCGTGGGCGCGGCCTTGATGATCGCGATGAATTCGTCGATGTTCGCGAGCGCGACAGCGAGGCCTTCCAGCACGTGGCCGCGTTCGCGCGCCTTGCGCAGCTCGTATACAGTGCGCCGCGTCAGCACCTCGCGGCGGTGCGACAGGAAATGGTCGAGCATTTCCTTCAGGTTCAGCAGCTTCGGCTGGTTGTCCACCAGCGCGACCATGTTCATACCGAACGTGTCCTGCAGCTGCGTCGCCTTGTACAGATTGTTGAGGATGACCTCGGGCACTTCGCCGCGCTTCAGCTCGATCACGACGCGCATGCCGCTCTTGTCGGATTCGTCGCGGATATCGGAAATGCCTTCCAGCTTCTTCTCGTTGACGAGCTCGGCAATGCGCTCCAGCAGCGAACGCTTGTTCACCTGGTACGGCAGTTCGTCGACGATGATCGCCATGCGCTGGCCGCGGTCGATCTCCTCGAAGTGCGTGGCGGCGCGCATCACCACCCGGCCGCGGCCGGTGCGATAGCCGTCGCGCACGCCTGCGACGCCGTAGATGATGCCGGCGGTCGGAAAATCGGGCGCGGGAATGATCTCGATCAACTCGTCGATCGTCGCCTGCGGATTTCTCAGCAGGTGCTGACACGCATCGACGACTTCGTTGAGGTTGTGCGGCGGGATGTTCGTGGCCATGCCGACCGCGATGCCCGACGAACCGTTGATGAGCAGGTTCGGGATGCGCGCGGGCAGGATCAGGGGCTCGCTTTCGCTGCCGTCGTAGTTCGGCCCGAAATCGACGGTTTCCTTGTCGATGTCGGCGAGCAGTTCGTGGCCGATCTTGGCCATGCGGATTTCGGTGTACCGCATGGCGGCGGCGTTGTCGCCGTCGATCGAGCCGAAGTTGCCCTGGCCGTCCACCAGCATGTAGCGCAGCGAGAAGCTCTGCGCCATGCGCACGATCGTGTCGTAGACAGCCGTGTCGCCGTGGGGGTGGTATTTACCGATGACGTCGCCGACGATACGCGCCGACTTCTTGTAGGCGCGGTTCCAGTCGTTGTTCAGTTCGTGCATCGCGTAGAGCACACGCCGGTGCACCGGCTTGAGGCCATCGCGAACATCCGGGAGCGCCCGCCCGACAATCACGCTCATCGCGTAGTCGAGATACGAGCGGCGCATTTCCTCCTCGAGGGAGATAGGCAGAGTCTCTTTGGCGAATTGATCCATTATCGATGTCGTATACAGGCACACGCGAGGCACGCGCGGTTGATCCGCCGCAGTCTCCCCGCCGCGGTTTCCCGGTTACCCGGGAACGGCGCCGGGAACCGCGGGAAGCCGGCCTGGGAAAGCCGGCAGCACCGCTTGCGCACCCTGCTGTCGCATGGACGCCGCGGACGCAGCGCATCACGCGATTCTACCATGCGCGACACCCCTGGCCGCGCTCTACGTATACCTATTAGTGGGGGTGCCGCCAAACCGCTCAAAACGCCCGAAAAAGGATGCGCGAGGCTCGCGAAAGTGAGCAGCACGCGACAGAGGCGGGACAAACCCGGTGCAGCACACACCCATTTGCGTGACACTGTCGGAACCGCGTCAGACCCAGGGTATCCCGCGGGAACTTTTTGTTGCGGGTGTACCACATTCGACCGGCCCCGAAGAAAGGGGCGGATTTTTTTTATCGTCGGACGGGAACGATATGGCAAAATGCCAACGCACAAAGTTAGACACGGCTCGAAGTCTACACAACACGTTCGCCGCAACGCGCCAATGTTATACTTCGAGCAATGTATGACTTGTCTTCGTCATATGGCTCGCAGTAAACCTGCGGTAATCTCAATTTCGAGAGGAGAAATATGAATAAACTTTCAAAGCTCGCGTTCATTGCAGCTACCGCAGTCATGGCTGCATCCGCTCAGGCACAGTCGGTGCCGGCGTCGCGACAAGCCGTCAATGACAACTGGGTGAATGGTACCGGCGAATACGTGTGGATGAACGGCACGAACGAGCTTTGCTGGCGCGATGCATTCTGGACGCCGGCCACGGCCAACGCAAAGTGCGATGGCGCGCTGGTCGCCCAGGCACCGCAGCCGCCGGTCGCTCCGCCGCCGCCGCCGGCTATCACGAGCCAGAAGATCACGTATCAAGCCGATACGCTGTTCGACTTCGACAAGGCTGTCCTGAAGCCGGCTGGCAAGGAAAAGCTGGATGATCTGGCAAGCAAGATCGAAGCGCTGAACCTCGAAGTCGTCGTGGCAACGGGCTACACCGACCGCATCGGTTCGAACGCGTACAACGACCGTCTGTCGCTGCGCCGCGCGCAAGCCGTCAAGTCGTACCTCGTCAGCAAGGGTGTGCCGGCCGACCGTGTCTACACGGAAGGCAAGGGCAAGCGCAACCCGGTCACGACGGGTTGCAACCAGAAGAACCGCAAGGCTCTCATCGCCTGCCTCGCACCGGATCGCCGCGTGGAAGTCGAAGTCGTCGGCACGCAAAAGCAGTAATCCGCGAGTCGCGACTGGAAGTCTCAAAGCCCCGCTTCGGCGGGGCTTTTTTATTCCCGGCCTCTTCCCCGTTGCGCGCTTGCCGGCACCGCGACGGTGCGCAGCTTTTTGCCGCCATTTGAGCCCGCCTGTATACTCAGGGTTTATTCTCACTCACCCGCGCCGCGCATCAGGCCACCCCGACATGACGAATGCCGATCCCCACGAGCTGCAGAAATTCAGCGATCTCGCTCATCGCTGGTGGGACCCGAACGCGGAGTTCAAACCGCTGCACGAGCTGAACCCCATCCGCCTCAACTGGATCGACGCGCATGCGCATCTGGCCGGCAAGCGCGCTCTCGACATCGGCTGCGGCGGCGGCATCCTGTCCGAGTCGATGGCCGGGCTCGGCGCGGCCGTCAAGGGCATCGACCTCTCGCGCGAAGCGCTCGGCGTCGCCGACCTGCATAGCCTCGAAAGCGGCGTCACCGTCGATTACGAAGAGATCGCCGCCGAGGCCATCGCCGAGCGCGAGCCCGCCTCGTTCGACGTCGTCACCTGCATGGAAATGCTCGAACACGTGCCGGACCCGGCTGCCGTGGTCGAGGCGTGCGCCACGCTCGTGAAGCCGGGCGGCTGGGTGTTCTTCTCGACGCTCAATCGCAACCTCAAGTCGTATCTGCTTGCCGTGATCGGCGCCGAATACATCGCGCAGATGCTGCCCAAGGGCACGCACGATTACGCGCGCTTCATCCGCCCGTCCGAGCTGGCCGGGTTCGTGCGCGAAGCCGGGTTGCACCTCGTCGAGATCAAGGGCATTACCTACAACCCGCTGACCCGGCGCTTCTCGCTTGCGAACGATTCGAGCGTCAACTACATGATCGCGTGCCGGCGCAGCGCCTAACACGCCCGCCTCCTTCCGAAATGACTGCCTTCCTTACGCCAGGCGCCTGCGACGCCGTGCTGTTCGACTTCGACGGCACGCTCGCCGACACCGCCCCCGACCTCGCCGCCGCCGTGAACCAGATGCGCCACGCGCGCGGCCTCGCGGCTGCGCCGCTCGAACGGCTGCGGCCGCTCGCTTCCGCGGGAGCCCGCGGACTGATCGGCGGTGCGTTCGGCATCGGCCCGGACCACCCCGAGTTCGCCGCGATGCGCGAAGAGTTTCTCGCCAACTACGCGGCCAACCTGCGTATCGAGACGGCACTCTTTCCGGGCATCGACGCCGTACTCGACGACCTCGACGCGCGCGGCGTGCGCTGGGGCATCGTGACCAACAAGGTCGCGCGCCTGACCGACCCGCTCGTGAAGCTGATGCACCTCGACACGCGCGCGGCCTGCGTCGTGAGCGGCGACACCACGCCCTACTCCAAGCCGCACCCCGCGCCGCTCCTGCATGCGGCCGAGGCGCTCGGTGTCGAGCCGCAGCGCGCGGTGTACGTGGGCGACGACCTGCGCGACGTCCAGGCGGGCGAGGCGGCGGGCATGGCGACGATCGCCGCCGCTTACGGCTATTGCGGCAACGAAGTGCCGCCGTCGCAGTGGAACGCAAGCTATGTGGCCGATACGACGGCCACGCTGCTCGCCCTTATCCAGCACGTCGGGAAGGCGGCCTGAGCGGCAGCGCCGTTGAAAAAAGGCGTGGTTCGCCTCATCTCATGAACTATGGGATAATTGACCCTTCCTCTGGGGCCGACCTGGTTTCGACAGGGGTTATGAAGCAGTCAGGGCATGCCGAGGACCCGTCACCTCGTTAATCAATGGGAAAAACGTAACTGCAAACGACGATACGTTCGCACTGGCAGCCTAACGGCCGCCGTCCTCTGCCTGGCTCACTGACGGGCTAGCGTCGCAAGACCGGTAGCAATACCGCCAGAGGTCATTTACGTCAGTTAAGCTCTGTTGGCGTCACGACGGCAGAGTCGAAAATTCAGTGAATCGCCGTAGCGCAGCGTGTTCGTCCGCGTCGCTGCGGTTAAATCAAATGACAGAACTACGCATGTAGAACTGGGTGTGGACTGCCTTTGGACGCGGGTTCGATTCCCGCCGGCTCCACCAGATACCTTCCAGACGTTCACCACGTTTCACCATAAAACCCCGCCCGGCCTTGCCTCGCGGGGTTTTTTGTTGCAATCTTTCACCAACCACTCCCAGCAGCAACAACCCCCGGACGGGGGTTGTCTTGGGGGTCTTCCGCAATTCCTCCGATCGACAACCCCCAACACCCCGCAGCGGCAACCCCGAACGAGAAAGCATATGGCCCTGACCGATTTGGCGATCCGCAATGCCAAGCCAGCGGAGAAACAGCAGAAGCTGTTCGATGGGGGCGGTCTGCACCTGCTGGTCACGCCGGCGGGCGGCAAGCGATGGGTGCTCAAGTACCGCTTCGGCGGTAAAGAGAAAAGCCTCGCCCTCGGCATCTACCCTTCCGTGACGCTGGTCGAAGCCCGCAAGCGGCGCGACGAAGCGCGCGACAAGCTGGCCGCCGGCATCGATCCGAGCGAGACAAAGAAGGCCGAGAAGCGCACCCAGCGTCTCAATGCCGAGAACTCGTTCGAAGCGATCGCGCACGAATGGCACGCCAAGTACGCGCCCACATGGTCGGATGGCCACGGGGCTCGCATCCTGCGCCGCCTGGAGGTTGACGCCTTCCCGTGGATCGGCAGCAAGCCCGTTGCCGACCTTGCCCCGCCCGACGTGCTCGACGTGCTGCGCCGGGTCGAGAAGCGTGGCGCGCTTGAAACCGCCCACCGGCTTCATGCCAATATCGGCCAGGCGTGCCGCTATGCCGTGGCAACCGGGCGCGCCCAGCGCGACGTAACTGCGGACCTTCGCGGCGCTCTCCCTCCTGTGCAGGTTGAGCATATGGCGTCCATTACCGACCCGAAACAGGTGGCTGAGTTGCTGCGCGCGATCGACGGCTATCAGGGCACTCTCCCCGTGAACTGTGCACTGCGCCTTGCTCCGCTGCTCTTCCAGCGCCCCGGCGAACTGCGCGCTGCCGAGTGGACCGAGTTCGACCTCGACGCCGCTACGTGGGAAATCCCGAGTGACCGGATGAAGCGCACAAAGCAAGGCAAGGCGGCCGGTGGCGCGCATATCGTCCCGCTGCCCGCGCAGGCCGTCGCAATTCTGCGTGAGCTGTACGCGCTCACGGGCAATGGCCGCTTCCTGTTCCCGAGCGTCCGGACGAAGAATCGCCCAATGTCCGACAACACGGTGAACGCTGCCCTGCGCAGGCTCGGCTATGACGGCAACACCATGACCGGCCACGGCTTTCGGGCGACGGCGCGCACGATCCTCGACGAGGTCCTCGGCGTGCCAACGGCGATCATTGAGGCGCAGCTCGCGCACGCAGTGAAAGATCCGCTCGGGCGTGCTTACAACCGCACCGCCCATCTGGCGCAGCGCCGCGAGATGATGCAGAAATGGGCCGACTACCTCGATCAGCTCAAGACGGGAGCTCAGGTCATCCAGCTCAACGCAGGAGCGCGCTCATAACGCCTCAACGATTCCACGAGGCAAGTGCGTCGGCATACTGAAATACACGGCCTCCGAGGACATCGAAAGAATCGTCACTAAGCGCTGCCACAACCTCCGGGCAGACATTTCGTCCGAACGCGTGCTTGCGACCAAGTTCCGGCTTCTCAACCTCCAGGACGTGAGCCAACGCGGCCATCGAGACGAGCTGCTGCGGGGTCGGCGTTCGAGAACGGAGCCATTCGTCGTAGTGCCGAAAGTTTGCCGCCGCGGCACACACGATAGGCCCCACGCACTGCCCTTTGACCACTGGCCCGGCGTTTGCCCATGCCTCGCTCGGTGCCTTCACCTCCACGCGCAGCCTCTGCAGCATATTGTTCAGGATGACGACAATCGAGCCAGCAAACACCTGAGCGTTCGTCTCCTCCGCGCCAAGCGCATCGCTCATTGAATGCACGGCCGCAATGCTGACGTCGTCTGAAAGGCCGAAGGAAGCGACAATATCTCGATCCATTGCACCGTTCGCATATCGCTCGCTGGCGGCCCGCCCCTGGACAAAGAGGGTGTGTAGCGTAGGCACAGTGAATCGCCATTGCTGCACGAATCTATGCATGGCGGCGAATCTGCTGTCGCCAAGCTGAAGATCGCCGTGAGCCGTTAGGGCAAGATCTCCGTTCACGACGTGTAGATCGGCTCCTGACGCCAGATAACCCAATCCGAACTGTTCGACGATACCCCCATAAGTCGGAACATCCATTTCTTCCCTCGATCGCGAAAGGCGAGTGGGATTTTGCGCCGCGAGCACTCTCGATCTCGCGGCGCCGTATGGCCAAAGTGGCCCGCCATCAGTCGCCAGTATCTGATTTTGGCACACGGTAGCCCAGTGGATTCCGGAGATAAAGGTGAAGCTCCTCATTGCGCCAGACCGTGCATCGCAATGTCAGTTGAATCGGCTGCGGCGCGCGGCCTTCCAGACAGCGCTTGCGCCACGTCTCGCGCGACACCCCCACGAACGGCTCAATCTGGTGCCATCGCGAAAGGCCGACGAGCGGCAATGTATCGGCGTGCTTACGCATTACGCACCTCCGTCGCGGCCAGCTCCGCACGCCCATACACCCGCTCCACCCACGTGCCGCGCCCATCACCGTGGCCGAGCCACGTCGACACACCAGCAGCAGCCTCGCGCCGCGATACGCCCGCCGCCTTCATGCGCTGCAGATGCTTGACCGTGTACGCGTACCGAAGGCTGTGCGGCGCGTTCTCGCCGGTCATTCCGGCCTTGCGCACGACATAGTGGTAGCGGTCCATCGCCCGTTTCAGATCGGGCTTGCGCACCAGCTTGCCGCCGGAGTGCCGGCTCAGTTCAATTGCCCGTGCCACGAGCTCGGCGGCGCGCAGGCGGTCAAGCGGCGGGCTGCGACGTGTCTTGCCGCCCTTGGTCCCGTGGATGATGGTCACGAACCCATCCGCTACCTGGTTCACGAGCGCCCGATGCCAGTCAGCGAGCGACTTTACCGCGCGCACGCCCTCCTCGGCACGCAGGCCGAACTCGGCCTGCAGCTCCAGCACCATCGCGACACCCGGATCGAGCGCGGCGACGATTGCGTGGTGAGCCTCGAACACCTCGCGCGCCATCGGCCGCTTGGTGCCCGCGCGACTCGCTCCGCCAGCACCCAGGGCGGCGTTGCTCATCTTGTCCGCAAAGGGCCGGCGCTTGATGCCTTCCAGCGCAGTCCGGATGTGCGCCATGTTATTGGCGATCGTGCGCTTGGTGCGGCCGCGCGCCAGCATACCTGCCGCCCACGCTTCGACGTGCTTCTCCTTGAGCTGCCTCGCCGTGTGGACCTGAAATCCCTCCTCCCAGGTGAAGATGGCAAAGCGCGCGAGCGATTGCTCACGCCCCTTGCGGGTGTGGTGTGCCTGTTTTCCGCGCGCCGAGCGCGCAGCGCGGCACAGGTCGGCCGCCAGCGATTTGTGAGACATGCGTGTACCCCGTCAATCCAGCGTTGAGGCTCGACCCCAGGTTGTCTCCCTCGATGGGCCACGGGATGCCTGCGCGCTACGCGCAAGGGAGACAACGAACGGGGGCACGAGCCTGTGCCGGTGAGTTCGGGAGCGTGCTGCGCCAGCAAGCCGACGCAGCCTGCACGACCTCGCCATAGGCGACAGTCGCAGCAGGTGGACGCTTCTCCCCGTTCGTTCCGTGAATTTGGCTGGGCGATCGATCAGGGGGCGCCAATGCCCTGACCGCGCGAATCGATAGGTGCCAGGCGAGCCGGCACGAAGTTGCAAACGCCGCGGCCACGCGCGCCACCGCTCGTCACACGGACGAAGACGACAGACGCAACGAGGCCCGGCGCAGGCGCTGGGGAGCGCACGTCACGGATTGATGTGCCGCAGAAGCGGCGAACGGAGATTTCACTACCCGCCTTTCGCGGAAGGCGAAAGACGAGCGGGACGCCTCGTCGAGCGACGAAGCAGTTGCATCGTCCACCAGAAAGCTATGGACGGATTTTGGGTGTCGGGCCCAACTTGAAAATTAATGGCGATGGAGCGAACCACCGCGCCCGCAGAGCGGGCTTCCACTTCATGGCTGGAGATATCCCAGCTGATTTCGTCGATGCCTCGTACCGAGGCGGGGTTTTGCAGCGACAGGTTATTCCGACGAATGCAACCTGTGCAAGCAATTTCGTTGCTGGCGCAAGCGCGGGGCTCCGTCGAGTCGGGCGTGACGCGCTCGATCGCAGAGTGACGCATTCGAATTTTCGCGATGGCCTTGGGCCGGCTGCCGTTTTCGCAAAGTGATGCGCTCGTCGCAGCGCGCGACACCACCGTAGCGATCGCGCAACACGGAGCGCTAGCGAATCGAGACTATGGCGGTGCGATGACGCCTCCGCGCGGCGACAGAATGGCGTCGGAGAGCCATCAGCGCTCCCTTGGGTGCCAGTCTCAGCCGCAAAACTGCTCGCACTCCTTGACCGCCGCGGCGCTCGTCGATGTACTTCGCCAGATCCTCCACGTGCACACCTTTCGCGGTCTTTTGCGAGCCCTCGATGCGCACGAGCGGAAGCTTGATCTCGCCCAGGCTGATCTTGCGGTTGAGCTTGTCCGGTGTGAGGTGCGTGAAGTAGAAAGGTCGTGTTGATAGGCTGTATCCGGATGCTCGGCTGAGGAAAAAGGCGAGCTCGGGGCTCCCCGGCTCACCTTCGCAAGATCATGCAGCCGCTATCGCCCAGCAGCGCCGAAAGATCCTCTTCGATCCACTCCAAGCGCGTGTTGATGGTATAGACGCCCACAAGCACCCCGCGCACGCCGTACCCGTTACGCACCGGATAGGGGTACGTAAGCAGCATTCCTCGATGTAGACGCACTTGCCGCGTGCCGAGGATCTGCAGCTTCACGTAGACACGCTCGGCGAGGGCGCGGGCGCGCTGACCCGGTGCACCAGCCGAGGAGACGCAACGGACCGGAGCATTCACTGGAAGTCCCTCCGTCCGCGAAGAAATGCGACTTTCACCGGGCCTCCCGCGGTTCGCTGTGGTGCGCCAATCAGCGCGGCTGTCCCGCGCGAAGGATGTCGGAGGCTGCGCTAGGGCCATCCTCTGCGAGCGCAGCAAGAGATGCGACGCTGAGCGCGAATCGTTGTTCGCCCTCGCTTTCGGCATCTTCATTTACACGCTCGGCATACTGCCGTAGTTCAGAGGCAATTCGGCGCCTTTGCTCATCGGGCAATGCGCGGGAGATTGCAACGAGTACGGCCGACACGAGCGGCATCGGGTCGGTTTCCAGCGAATACGTTTGTTTGCTCACAGCAGCCTCATATCAGGATATTTTGGGAGGAGTAACGTCTGCTCAGGGCAACAACGAATTGGGTGCGCGTTGGCCATAAGCCTGATCGCGAATTCAACCATGCACGTCGGAGCCATTCAGGACGAGTTGCACAGGCGCGTTCGGGTCACCTTTGATGGTCAGCGGTAACACCTTGCCCACCAGCGAAAGGAACGCAGAAGCGGTGCGAGGATCTTGCGCGCGCTCCACGAGATAGGCGACACCGCCAGCCTCATCGAGCGCTTGCCGGATCATCTCTTTCACCTCGACGGTCATCTTGTTCGGCACGCCTTTCTTGCGGCCGGGGCCGGGCGTGCCGTCCCCGACGACACGTTTTTTCGCGGTTTGTTTTACGGAGGACGGCATTTTTATCTTGCCCTCGGATCATGCGATTTGCGGGAATACCAATCCGACACAAAGTCCTGACACAGCCCGAGGTTGGTGAACTTGATGCACCGATCCTCACGCTCGGGCGAGTATTCCTCCGGCCATCGCGTGATGACGTAGGCGTCGCCACAGTTGCGCACGTTGAGAAGCGCGCCTTTGCGCCAATCGGCGGACGGTTGGACAGGAACGTCTGCGGCTGATTCGCTCTGCTCGATCGGCGCTGGCAATTGCTCGCCTTCATCAGCGCCGGGAGGCGCAAGGCGCTGAACTTTACCGTGCGGCATAGCGCAATCCCTCCAGAACCGGCGCGAGGTCCGCGCGCAAACGAGCAATGTCCGAAACGAACCCATCAGCGTCTGGCACGCAGCCGCGCTGAGTAGCCGCGAGCCACCAGTCAACGAATTCGACCGGAAAATAACCGCAGATCGACCACACAGCGTCCAGACATGGCTTCAGCGCATCGGCGAGCCATTGGGAATCGGCATGCAGCGATAGCCGCTGTCGAACGGTCTCCTCGGCCGCACGCCTGTCGCAAGGCATATTAATTCCGTTGACGCTGCCGGCCTGCCGGTAATCGAGCAGCAGTTCCTCATCCGCCGCGATGTCCCGGATCGCATACATGTCGATGTCGCTGTCCGGCGCAGCACCGGTGCGAATGCCGGCGATGTTCGGCCGGATCGAGTGATTGGTGTATCGGCCCGCAGGGGTCCGGTTGCGATCAATGCGCGCTGGCACAACGAGTTCGCCGCGCCTGAAAGCACGTTTCGCGTAAAGACCCTGCCCGTGCAAAAGCGACGCACGGAGCTCCACTCGGTCGGCAAACGGTGCCGGCATCGCCACCTGATCCGTCTTGCGCGTGAGAAGTGCATCCATCATCTGCTGCGTAAGCCCGAATTCAACGCGGAATCGGGAATAGTCGATCTGGTCAGCACCAATCGCAACGGTCGTTATCGTAGACATATTTCCCCTCGCTAGTGCCTCGATGAAACTCATGGCAATGCCTTCAGCTTGTTGCGCGCGTCGAAAAGCGACAGCCCGTCCGGCTCGACCAGTTCAGCCTCAATCTCGTCGAGGTCGGTTTTCTCGGTCCGATGCACGGTCATGTAAGTCACATCGGTCACGGCAAATATGGCGCGCTTTGTGCCGGGCTTCGAGACGAGCACCGCGGGACCAGTCACCTCATGCGCGGGCCCGTCGCCCTGTGTGATGCGCACAGTGCCGCAGCACACGATGTAGAAGTGCTCTTTGCGGTGCACCTTTCCCACGACGAGCACACCTGCAGGCTGTGACACAGAGCGGCCGTAGACGTCACCTGAAAAATAATGCTGCGTCGGTAGCTCGATCTGGGGCATGGCCGACATGGCGACCTGAAGCCGCTCGACCGCTTTGCGCCCACCGCTATGAGCACCAAACGACTCCCTCATCGGGATCTGAGCCTGGACGCTGTGAGGGTCACCGCTTCCGCCGCGCGGCACTGCGTCGCCAACTGCCATTGGTTCGGCCGCCGCGTGGGCCGCATTCCCTTCCTGCCTGGATCTAGCCGAGCACCGGCCAGCATTGCGATGCTTCTTCGTTGCCATGTCTACCTCCTTGAAAATCGCTCGCCTCACCGAGCACCACGGTGAGCGCTCCGCCGCGGGTGCGGCAACGCGCGCGATGTCGAGTGCATGCTTCTGGAGCGATGAAAAGCGATTCATCGCTGCCATTGCTGGTTCCACGTGCCCGAGCTCAGATCCAGATGCCGCGCGCCGCCGCTACGCACATCGCGAAACTGCAGGCTGGCCGCGTCGAACCAGAGCCGTATGCGCCCTTCCCACGTGTGGTGGCGCTGCTTCACGCAAATGAGCGCGGTGTCGGCCTGCAGCTCGACCTCCTCGCGCTTTTCAGCGGTCAGCGTCTCCTTGCGCAGCAGCTCTTCCTTCGATTTATTGCGGTGGACGATCAGCATGTTGTCGACCAGGTCAGCAATCTCGCCCGCGCCCTTCATGTCGAACTTGTCGGGCACGTTGGCCTCTTTCTCGCCCTTGCGTGCGTGGTGCACGAGGTGAATGTGCACGCCGGTGTCGCGCGCGAGCGAACACAGCGCATCAACGAAGGCTTTCTGGCCCGCGTAGTCGTCCGGGGCGATGCCGCACTTGAGCAGGCTGTCGATCACGACGTGGTGCACGCCGAGCTCCTTGCGGCAGTACCGGGCGACAGCGAGCATGCGGGTGCGCTCGACCGTGCCAACGTGGGCGTACAGCCACAACCGCTCGTTCGTCCAGCGGCCGAACCCGCGGATGAAATCCGGGGCCGGCTTCTCGTTGGCTGCGGCCTGACGCGCGAGGCGCTCCATAGTCGCGATCGGGCGCATCTCCATCGACGCGATGCACACGCGGTCGCCCGCAGTCATGGCGTGCAGCATCACCTCGCCGAGGACGGCGGACTTGCCGTGGCCGTTTATGCCGCCCCAGAGCGTCACTTCGCCCTCGCGAAAGCGAAGCGTGTCGCCCACGCTGAGCCAGGGCGATGCGGTTCCGGGTGCGGCTTCCTTCGGGCTGTGCAAGTGCGAGACCAGATCCTCGACAAACTCACTGGCGGGACGCACGTCCGCGCGGCCGTCGTCCTCATCGCTGGCATACGCCTCCCAATCGATCGAATCAGGCAGTGTGCGGGCCATCAGGCCATCTCCATGGGGTTGTTACATCGTTCGGCGACGAGCTGCACGACGAGCTCGCACGCGTGGTCATAGGGGGCCGGCAGCGTGTCGCCCGACGCGTCAAGCAGGCGACGCGCAAGCGTGCGCGATGCAGGCCAGTGAATCGGTCCGATCGGCATCGGAAACCAGTCGAAGAGCGCGAAATCCTGCCCAGGCACCGTGCTCATTTCGCCGCAGTGCACGCGCGGGCCTTCGGCGAAGGTCAGCACGAGCGATTTCGGCACGACGGCGGCAATGTCCGCCAGCACGCGCAGCAGATCGCCCCAAGGCACATCGGCAGACGCAAACACCTCGACGTCGAGCGCGGCAACCGGGCGCCAGTCATAGCGCTGGCCAGCCACCGCCGAGAGCGTCACGTTGTTGAAGTTCAGCGGCCCGGCGAGCGCCACGAGTACCGGCAGCTCGGGCACGTTGCCGCTCTTGCGCATGGCGACGAGCTCGGCGGAGTTGCGGGGGTAGCGGAGGTCCATGTCGATCACCTGAAGACGCTGTCAGAACCGCCGTGCCCATTCACGCGACCGCTGCCCGATGTCAGCCAGTCGGCCTTGAAGCCACCCCAACCGCGGACCACACAGGTTCGCAACGCGTCGGCCATCGAAATCCCCGCCTTCGTCGCCTCGGCCTTGGCATCGTCGAACGCTGTGGCGGTAGGCGCGAGCCGCTTGGCCTTGCGCACCGCAAGCCAATCCTTTGCGAGGTCTGAGGGCACTCCCAACGACTCGAGATGCGCCTGCGCATCGAAGCGCGGAGCGCGTTGTTTTTGTTTCTTTGAAGATGAAGATGAAGATGAAGATGAAGAGCCGTCACCCAAGGGGGGCTTTGGTGAAGCTTTGGTGTTATCACCTAAGGGGGGCTTTGGTGCACCCTTCGATGAGTCTCCATCCTCGTTTTGAAACCGCGACGACTCACCACGAACCGATCGCACATACTCGTCCTTGACCATTCGCGACGAGTACCAGACCGGCCCTTCCTGCTCCGCAACCAGCGCCACGGGTTCGCCGTCGCGGCGCCCGGAGCGCGGCACGTAAATGCACGCCGCGCACGCCTGGCCCTTGTCCGCACCCTTCAGGACGCCCTTGCTGACGATGGCCCTGAGCGTCGCGAGCGAAGCACCGATCGCCTGCGCGATCTCCCTGAGCGGCCAGCGCAGCACGCCGTATTCCTCCGAATCGTGCAGGAGACACATCACGTCGATCCACACGCCCTTCTCGGCGTGGGTGCAGCGCCGCAGGTTGCTGTTTGCCTGCCAGTCGCCAGGGTAGAACTGGAACGATGGGCGCGTCATGACTGCCACCCCGTCAGGATACCGGGCGGTACGCGGTCCAATTCAGCGTCACGCAAAGACTCGAGGACGTGCTGAACAGCAGCGGGCGTCATGTCGTGGAGATAGGCCCAGCAACGGCCGTCGTTCCACACGACTGCCGGCCATGTCAGGTCCTTCTGAAGCATCCATACGCCGCGCACTACCCCGAAGCCAACCGGCGCTCTGCCAGGACCGCCGAAGCGAATTTTGGTGGGTGCCGAGTTGCAATTCATCGCGCACCTCACACGGCCTCCGGTGCGCGATAGCCGGCGGGATCCGCCAGCCAGCGATGCAGCTCCCTGTTGGACCAGCCCACAGAGCGAGCGGAGCCGAGCTGAACGCGTTTCGGGAAGCGTCCCTTGAGCTCGCGCTGGCGGACCGATTCGTGGCTGAGGGGAATGAGGCGTTTCAGGTCCGCCCAGCGCGTGAAACCGTCGAGAGGAAGTGACTGGGGCTCGGATCGTGCGCCGTCTGAGGGTGGCGCATTGAGGTGATTGGTAGCCATGTTGGAACCCTTGCGGTCAGTTGAACATGGCTGCAGTTAAAAATACGGTGGTACTTCCCAAGCCTCCACCGTATTTGATTTCTAGGTTTCATGCGGGTTTGCGGACGATACAACCGCATTTAAACCGCATTTATGCACCGTATTTACCCATCTGTATCGCGAAGGTCTTCGGACTTTTCTTGCCATTCTGCAGCCCATGCCTTCACGCCCAGCTTCTTGAACACCGAATTGAGCCTGGTGAGTGCAGTGCGTCTTTCGTGCAGCGCGATGGCGATGATTACCGGGTTCCATGTGGCGGCGCCACCCCGGCCCTGTCTGCCTTTGCTTTTCTGCGCCAATCTCAGCCAATCGGGCGGGTCAGCAAGTGCGCTCCTCCATTGCTCCTCATTCCAGGCACCGAGGTCGGCAAACAACGAAGCAATCATGGGTGTCGCAATCGGCGCCGGCTCGCTAGTCCGCGGCACCACTTCGGGATCATGCGCGTCTCCAACCTCGGACTGCGCAACTTCCGGTTTTGCCACCGGTGCCGCGGGCACCACAGAGGCCTGCAATTCTGAGTTCTGCTCGGTTGCAGTGACCGGCACAGGAAAACGAAAAGTGATATCCGATTCGTTCTTTTCTAGCCATTCGTTCAGGTCGGCGGCTTTGACTTCCATGTAATAGAGGTGCACCCGTCGAGATGACGGTTTGCATTTCAGCGCGCTACCTGGATTGAATACTGCAAGCTCTTTGGAATCCCACGAATTTTTCAGTTTGTCCAGCTCGTCTTCCCATTTACCGCGCCCAGCACGGGCGATTTCCTTTGCAGCTTCACGCAATGTGTAGCGTCCAGCCTCGAGGACTTCGGGCGTAAATTCGCACTCGATCGCCTCGGCTGCTGTCTGCATGTCCTGAAAAGAGATCAGGCTTTCGGTGTCGATTCGCAGTTCGTCAGGCACCGGAATGCGGGTGCCCCGCCAGTAGTCGTCCGGGCCGTGCTTGAAGAGCGGTATTGCAGGATCTCTGTCCAATACTTCCCAGAAGAAAGTCTCGTTCGCGGGACATACTAGCGTCGGTGAAACCGTTGGGTATTGAGACGAATCATCATGGGCCAGTGCAAGCAGGTAGTCCGGCGTTCCCAGACCGTCGAAATCGAATTCATAAATGCCGGGCGGGACATCCTCAATCACTTCGGGCTCGTCACCGGTTGTTTCATCCTCCGGCTCGGCGAGGCTATGGCGCACACCCTGAAGACGGATGGACGATATGTCCCAATACACCGTGACAGGTATATCAGCCGCGTGGCGCAGTACATCGGTCACAGATACGGCTTTCCCCAAATGAGCCTCAAGCTTCGTGCGAGCGGCTTCGAGCGTCAAAAATGACTGCACCTCGTCTCCCCTATTAACGGGGTTGCGCTGATCTTCCCTGGTCTGGGAGTCCTTTGTCGTCGACATTTGCGCCCTCACGCAAAGCCCCTTATGAGGAGCCGCGCCAGCCGGGTAAGGGAGCCCGGTTTTCGCCCCGTCGAGCTAGGCGCGGATGCAGACGATTATGCTCCAGCTAAAGTCACTTCGCCGATTCTGGTCCATACCGACGCAGCAGTTCACTGCGTAAATCATAGGCCTCGTTGTACAGTGCGAAAGCAGACGACTTTATCCGTTCGAGCGCGGCCAACGTCTCCCTATCGGGGCCCGCAGTAACGCGGGTGACCGCCTCCGCCTCGTCCTTACCGTACCTTAAGAGTTCGATATCGGCCTCTGCATTGAGTCCATTTTGGCGCGCCCAATTCCTCACAGCCTCGTCCCCTTCGCAACAATGGCGGGTGTTCAGAAGACGACGATAGTGCTCCAGGTTCAGAATCCCTTTGGGCCGGCGCCCGGCTCGCACCTTATTGACGACGACGGGACGATCGAATGCTGGGTGCGTGAGAACCTTCGCCTCAGTCATCGGTGAACTCCTCGTTGCCAATGACGCTGTCCCTTTCGGCCCGACTGGCGACCGTCTCGATTTCGCTAACGAGCGTATGCGCCGAGTGGCGCGCGAGCGCGAGCAGGTTGTACATCGTGCTACCCGCAATCGGCGGTTCCGGGTTCTCCTCGCTCGCTATGTCGAGATAGACGAGGCTGGCGGCTTCGATTTCCAGCACCGCAGCTACGCCATTGGCAACGACCGCCGCGCGCTCTAGCATCCGGACCAGCGGCGCGGCGTCGAGGCGCCCTTCGTGAGCCGCCTGCATCACGGAGTCGGGAAAGTAGGTGAAATCGTCCTTGAGCAGGTTAGCCATGGCGCACCTCCCCGCGGGCAATTTCGGCAAGCCGGCGCAGGGCATCGCCCGTCACGTCGAGCGCGTCATAGACGGTCGGCGCGGTGGCGGCTGCGCGCAGTGCGGCGCGGATGATTTCAAGGGGGGATTGCAGTTGCTCGAGACGAGCGGGAACTTGGCGCATAGTGCAGCCTCCAGAGACAGGTTGGTAACCCGCTCCCGTCGCCAAACGGGGTGAGCGGGCACTGAGCAGGGTTGGCGAACCGGCGTCTCTGGATACCGGCAGACCCGAAGGTCTCCCCGCCCAGGCCCGCCCATTGAAGACGTGCGAAGGCAGACACAAATGCAAAAGCCGCGGGTCGAACGACGGCGCGGCTTCTTTGCGCCAGAGAGCATGTCAGGTCGCCAAACCCGAATCGCTGTTGTTTCAGCGACGCCGTCACGATAAGCCCGCGCGGTGGAGAACGTCAAGAGGAGCGGTTACACTCGCGCTCGCAACGCGGATCTGCCAGCCCTTCATTCCCGAACAGGTGGTGCATGGCCCAACGTCACGACGCCTCTTTCTTCGATCGGCTCATTGCCCCGATGCTCAAGCACCTGCGGCACATCGCCGGCCTGACCCGGGGCGAGCACACGGTCGACGACCTGAAAAGCGAGGCGTGGATCATCGCCGAAGAGATCAAGGCTGAGCGCGGCGCGGAAATCGAGCCTGATGACGACGAGTTGCAGGCCACAGTCGTATCCCGCCTGCACAAGCTTTTCGGGCGCTTCGTGAATCGGGCCATGCGCTTCGCCACCCGCCTCGACCACGACGAGCGCGACGACGGTGACTTCCGGGAAAATGCCGTCACCGCACGCCTCGCGGCCTCGCCCAGCTACGAACCAGAGGTTGCTTTGCAACTGGCGGAAGACGCCGCCGATGCAGCTCGCGTGATTCATGCGCAGTTTTCTGAGGCCGTCGCCTACTACCACGTGTTCGACCAGTTCGACGGCGACAGCGGCGCGCTTGCCCGATATTTCGCGATCCAGTCGGCCACGCTCGATGCGCGGCTCGCGCGCGCAGAGGCAATAGCACGCCGCCAGCCGTCCGTGTTTGACGGCGTGGCGAGTATTCCGCCGGACTTCCGGCCTCGCCGCGGTAGACGACTGCGCCGGCACGCGCCCGTTCGCTTCCGGCGTGTCTGTGGCGCCATGCGGCCGGCACAGAGGCACCTGTTCCTGCGCTACGGGGCCGTGTTCAGGTAGCGTGAAACGTCCTGAAACAGGAGGAGATCATGGCGCGTACACCGACCCCGGATCTGTCGATCAATTTCGACGAGTGGCTGCGATTGCGTCTGGCGCAACACGGCCAAGGCTCGGGCGGCCAAGCCGGCGCACAGATCGACGAGCAACGCGAACTCCGAATCGCTCGCCCCGCGGTCCAGCTCTACGCCGAGAACCATCCACGGCCGCCACACGTGACGATCAAACAGGCCGCGGAAATGCTCGGGCTGAGCCGCCACACCGTCAGCAAGATGGTCAAGATGGGCACGTTCAAGCTCAACAAATGCGGCCTCATTCCCATCACCCAAGTAGATACGGCGCTACTTCCAGTCTAGCGGCCGGCCCCAATGAGCGTGCTTGGCGCCGCCGTCCGGCGTAGGATCTGCATCTGAGAGCGGCCGTGTCGCTGGTGCACTGGGCGATTTCAACCTATCGTCCGCGCCGGTCAAGCAAGTGACCAGCACCAGTCGCTCTCACTCTCTGGAAGGCGGCAGGGAAGCCACAAGCACCATCGCGGATATGGGGCTGGCGAGGGTTGGTAGAGACGCGGCGGCCGGCGTTCCTACGCCCGGGATCTGGCGAGATGCTCTACGCACACGGTATGCACAGCCTGAACGGCGGGGCTACGGTAGTCGAGGAACCAGCCAGATTGCAGGTTGAAGAGCGACGAGAAAGGCTCGCTTTCGAATGGGATGAGAGCCCAGCACGCCTCGGCCAAGCGTTTCGAATCGGCGATGAGGTCAGCCTTGTCGAGCCAGTCAGATTGCGCGCCATTCGACCACAGCCACCCGTCGGCGGACTCGACGAGCGACGACGTGTTCAGCCATTCGCCATAACGGGCGAATGTGAACATGTGGCTCACGACCAAAAAGCAAAGCAGCTAGGCCCGGCGCTCATCGTCCAGCGGTGTCATCGCTCTGGTTCCAGCCTCGGATAGTTCGGACTCGCAGCGCATGTAGCCGTAGCGCGCGCCTATGATCATGGTAACCGCAGGAGACCACCATGACTCCCGAACTCACCTTGGCCGTTTTAAGGTCGCTCGCGAAGGACGATAGCCTTCGACCTCTTCAAGCCCTGCTTGATCTAGTGCACATGCTCGCCAGGACGCACGAGTCGATGGACAACTACGATTGGGAAGTGGTGGCGACGGCCGGCGCCCTGCTCTGGCGGACGGAAATGCGAAGTATTGAAGCGCAGGCAGAATTTGAGATGCTGATGCAGAGGCTGCGGAAATGAAAAACCCCGCGCGTGGCGGGGCTCATTTGGCGATCTGCTTCAATCGCACTGCCGGATCGATCTGTTTGGCCAGCGATGAGAAGATATTCGCAAGGTCGAGATAGTTGAGCTTCCCCTCGGCGATATCGACCATGATCTCTTCGAGCGCCTGTGTCCGCTCGACTTCGTACCCTTCGATGAAGAGGTAGGTAAGAGCTGAAACGAGTGCCGTCCGCTTATTGGCGTCGGAGAACGCGTGACCGCGTGCGATGGCCTCTGCATACAAGCCGGCGATCTCAAAAACGTCCACTAACCCATCGTAGAGAACCCGGTTCTCAATACGACCAAGGGCGCCCTCCAAGGCGCCCCTGTTCGCTTTGCCATTGAGACCAGGCTCCTGGCTGAGGATGAAGTCGTGCACGAGCACGACCATATCCACATCAAGAATCATCGTTTAGCGAGAGCTTGGATGACGGAATGATGTTGCTCATAAACACGTTTGGCGGCAGAGACGATCTGCTTACGACCATCCGCGGAGCTTGCATTGACCTTTGTTGTGGGGAGCTGTACGCCGGCCCGGGCCTTTACTTCGACTCCGTGGATGTTCCCGGTCTTACCTTTCATGACCATGGAATCTCCTTCGGGGTTAGGTTTTAGACGGTTGTCACACCGCTGTTAACGGCGATTCTACACAAAAAGTTTACTCGCAATATTCTGCGAGTTCGCTTTGACTGTCGCAAAGCGTCGCACCTCGGTCGGTTCGGCGCCGCACGCAGTCTATCTGATGGCAAGTGCTTAAAATACAAGACCTTAAAACGGGGTCACGATGCATCAGAGGCGAGCCGCGATCTGCTCAGGGGTTTCCCGATAGTAGTGTTCCTGCAACAGCCGAAGGTCCTTGTGCCCGCTGATCTTCGCTAGGGTCATCGCGTGCACGGCACAGCCTGTGGCAGCCGCGCGACGACATAGCGCCTACTACAGCAACACATTGCCGGGGGTTGTTTTGGGGGTTGTTGACTGCCAAGAAACTGGCGCACCCTTGTCACATAAGGCGCAGTGACCAGAATTCGGTTGACGCCGGCCCACCAATTTCATTCGCAAGCCCCTGATTTATAAGGGACTTGCGACAGTTGTTACCCCATCTCTCCCACGCACTCCCCCACGGAAACCGGCAATAAAAATTGCCGATCAATTTCCACTTTTCCGTCTCTTGCCTGACAATACGCTCGTCGTCGGATTTCGCATCCGGCGATGCACCGCAGGCACGGACACGGTTGGCTTCGGGCGAGCGCCTGCTGCTGTATCGCGTAGAAGTGAACATAGCGCTGCGGGCTGATAAGAAAAGGAGAGTGGACATGCACGCAGTGCTAGTTCTCAAAATCCTGAAGATCTCCGGGGTGCTACTCGTAGCAGCTTGTGAGATTGTTTTAACGTTCGTTCTTTGAGCGTTGCGCGCAGTATGGCGGGGGTTTTCTCGCGCGTCAGAATTGCTTTTGGTGCCACCTGTTGCCTGTGCTACTGTGCCTCTCATCACGACGATCGGGGAACGGGATGGACATGCAGCAGTTGACGGCGGCATTTACGTCACTGAAGGCGGCTACAGAATTCGGGCGCGCCGCGCTGGAAGTGAAAAACTTCAACGAGATAGCCCCCAAGCTGTCCGACCTGAACAGCAAGTTGCTCGACGCGCAACAGGCGCTGTTCCTGCACAACGCACAACTCTCAGAGCTTCAGGAGCAACACCGCGAAGCTACGAAAGAACTGGCCGAAGTGAAGGCCACCCTGGCCGAGCGCGGCCGGTATCTGCTCCACCCAGTCGCCCCTGGCCGCTTCGTTTACCGGGCCGAAGCGACAACCACTGAACCTGATCACTTTGTCTGCCAGCCCTGCTTTGATGGGCCCGAACTGCGCAAGGCAGTTTTGCAGAATCATCCGGCTACCGCGTACTCGGATGGCACGTGGCGGTCCCCCGTGTGCAAAGCGGCTATCAAATACGCAAACGCAACGGGCGGCCACGCCCCAACGGTCTTGCATGGTGACAGCGGCCCGAATAGCTGGATGCGGGGCTGATCGGCTACCGGTGAAGCTTCCCCGCGGATAGACTCACGGTTCTGTCGTGTTTGAACGAAGCCGATCACGTTCGAAAGCCTCCAATTCCGCGATTGGATAAACGATTTTTCGGCCCAGCTTGATATAGCGCGGGCCAAGGCCCTGCACGCGCCAGTTCGATAGCGTGTGCACTGACATATGCAAGCGCGCCGCCACTTCAACGGGCAACAGATGCGGCGCCGCCACTTCGCGCTGCGGTTCGCCAGCAACCTGTTTGAGCGCCTTAGCTTCGAACGCTTCGAGCTCGGGGGCGGGGTACAGCACTTTGCGCCCGAACTTGATGTAGCGCGGGCCGCAGCCCTCGACGCGCCAGTTGGCGAGCGTGCCGACCGACACGCGCAGCCGCTCGGCGGCTTCCTTCGGCAGTAGGTTCAGCACCTTTTCCATAGTCATCTCCCTAAAGAAAAAGCCGCGCGGGCGATGAGCCGGCGCGGCATGTTGGGCAAATGGCACCTCGTCAACGCGATCCAGCTCGCAATCGCTGCCGCATCCCTTCGATGACGTAGGCGAGCAGCAGACAGAGCCCGTTCTTCTCGATGCCGAACTTGCGCTTCGCATCGATCGCGTTGGCGAAATTACGCCACTCGTCGATGAGGACGAGTTTGTCCGCGTCCGTGGCGCCGCTCAAAAACTGACCTGTCGGGGACCGGATCCCATCCCCCACCAACGAGCGGTGCGGCAGTTTCCCGTCGAAGGTGAATAGTAAAAGTCAGCGAGCCCCGCTTCCGCGGAGTTTTTCGAGATGGCGTCATGCTGCACAATCGGGTTCGGCCAATCAAAAAACCAGAATCCATCTGATTGCCCTGCAATCCTGGGCGGTGCTGGCGTGACTTCGCAACGCGAACGCTCGCGTAACTCGGTACGCATAAAAACAACCTGCAAGAAAAGAAACTATGCAAAAGTGTGGCAACCCCCGCTGCCCGGTCTGTTATCCGAACTGGAAAGAAGAAGAGGCTGCCGCAAAAAAGCGAGCGAAAGATGACAAGCAGGACTGCATCGACTGCTGGCGCTTCTATCAGAAGCAGGCCGAAGCGATTGTCGCGGTAGATGATCCGATCGCGCGCAATCGCCGTATCAACGCCGTGTATGCGCAACTCTGGTGGGATGACCGACGTTTCCAGTGGGCCGGACTCGCCGCGTTCGCGTCAAAGCAGGTAGGTTGCGGGCTGCTTAACGCAGCCGAAATGATCGGCAAATCGACTTCGTACAGCGTTGCCAATTTGAGCAAGGTAGCGAGTGTGGGTCCGGCCGCATGGACAGCCTACGGGACACAGTCAGCGGCGGGTGCCGCGACCGCCGAAAGCGGTGCCAAGGTCTATCAGATGCTCGCCAAGGGAAATATGTCATTGTTTCTCGACGTTTGGCCGCTTCATATGTTCTACAAGCAGTTTGGACTACAGAGGTTCAAGCGCTGCCTTCCGGAGCGGGCAAATTTGCGCGGTTCGGTACTGTGGCCGATTGAATCCGCAATATCGTTTGGCAAGGTACAACCCCAGGTCATGCGCGCATTTGAGGCGATTGATAGCGGAGACCTTGAAACTGGCGTGGAGCAACTTGCATATCATGAGCAAATAAATATTCTGCAACCAGCCATGTACGACGATCCGGCATTCGCGCTGCTGATGCGCGCCAACCAGTTCGCATGGGCATTGCATATTCCGACTGGATCGGCGCGGGAGATTCAGCTTGCCTTTGCGAATCAGTGTACGGTGACGGGAGCCAACGGCAAGAACGAAAGATTCAGCAAGGAACCGCTTGCCAATCTTGCCGATCCGCAGCAACGCATGGCGTTTGTACTACGTGCCGCACAGCGATTCAATCAACTGTTGCACGATCCGCGTCAGAAGTACGACGTTGAAAGCTCCCTTTATCTCATTGCGCGCCAGAGCCAGAGGTAAGCATGATGTGGCAAAAAACGCGGTGGCTCAGGTATCTCGCTTGCGCCGCGATTGGCTGCACTGCCGTATGGGCACTAATCGCGATGGCAAAGCCCGTTGATGAGGTCGTCCTTACGCTTGGCGAGCCTTATGAGCAGGTACGCGCACAATCCCATTCAACACTCCCGCCGCTTGAGGTCGGCGCGGCTTGGGGGGGCGTGGTAACTAGACCGGCACGGTTCCAGTTCACTGATCCCGAACACGGTTTTATCACGCCTGCCGCGAAGTTCCTGACAGTCGGATATGACAAGCACGGCAATGTGTGGTCTGTCACGCTTTCGCCGCAAGTCGAGACATTGCCACTCAAAGAGGCTTTGGCGGCCATACTTGACCTTCAGGACCAGTTACGGCGGCACGGCTGGCATCCCATACGCGCCGATGAGTTCCCACCTGTCAGCAATACGCCCGCGATGGTCGAAAGCATCCGGCGCGGTGACGATCCACAATCCTTCTGGCAAGTCGCGGGCAAATATCAGGTCTTTCTTGACATTCGCCGGTTCACTCACGAAAACCGGCCAGAAGACGAGCGCTATCTGATTACGTTACAACTGAGCGGCCCGCCACTGATGGAAGACCATCTCGACGTCAATTGACCGGATGCGCTGTTGGAATTGCCCGCCAGCATTGGATGTCGAGCCGCAATACTGCATTCACGCCAGGCAAGAACAGACCTGCACCGCCCACGCTTCCATCATCAGGCGGCGCCGTTCCAGAAGGTCGGTCCGGTGACAGGCCGCTTCAACCTTGTTCGCGACGATATGCGCGAGCGCCCGTTCGGCCAGGTCGCGGGCGTAGCCGCTTTCGCTGGCCCAATCTCTGAACGAGCCTCTAAAGCCGTGCGCGATCGCCACGCGCCCTGGCGGGCCGCTCTTCGCTTTCACACGGCGCAGTAACGCCGTCAGCCGGTAGTCTGGGGCTATGCTTTTGGTGGCATCGATCCATACCACCACGGTCGATACCGACATGCCGCTCGCCGGGATCCCAATCCGGAACGTCCCGTATAACCCCGAACGGCGCTGGCAACCCGCCGGTCTGACGGCGGGCGTACGTACCTCGGTGATTTCCCGCTTTTAACGCGAGGCAGCAGGTTCAGTTGCCCGAATTCCGGACACACTGGCGTTGAACCGGACATGACGGAAGCCATGGGCGGCACGGTCGAAATCGATGAATATCGATAGAGCGTCGCTCGAATGCACAAGCCGATCCATGATGCGAGCGGAAAGGCGGGGCGCTACCCACCACATTTCTACCTGACAAACAAAAACTCGCGACAACCCTCTCGGGTCTCGCGAGTCTTCCTTCCCCCCACCCCACCCAGCCCCCCCCACAGGCCAGCCGCAACGCGCACCTCCAGCCTCAGTTACCCTGCGGGCACTGCAGATTGCAGCCGTTCGGGTCGCCGAGGTCGCCCTTCTTGCGCGCCTGCGAAGGCGCGCCGTGCTGGTATTTGTTCGACGGCGCCGAAGCCGCGAATTGCAACTGAGGATGCTCCTGAAGACGGAACTCGTCGGTCAGAATGCCGTCCGGTACGCCCGGAGAATTCTGCGCGAAGGCAATCGAGACGGTGGCAAAAAGTGCTCCCGCGGTCGCGGCAGCAGCACAAACATTAAGCAAGAATTTCATGGTCGATCGGCGCCTGAGCGCGCATCTAAAACAAAAAAGCCAATACCTGCCCGAAAGTATCACAGAAAGCATCGCCTGCTGCAGTGAGCGCTGATTGCATCGCGTTACAGCGCCGGCGCGAGTCCGGCCCAGCCGTCGTCGAGCGCGACGACCGTGCCGCAGTCGGCGGGGTCGTAGCCTTCGAGGTGCGCGACATCCTGGCGAAACGGCGCGCCGCGCAGCAGCGCCAGCACGGCGGAAAGCGGCTCCCGCTCCAGTTGCGCGCGATCGCACGCGAAATAGTAGTCCTCGTCGGCGACCGGGATGAAATCGAGACCGAAGTGATGCGCCGCCGGCTCGACGCCGAAGCCTACGTCGGCCATGCCGCTCGCGACGAAGGCCGCGATCGCCGAGTGCGTCAGCTCCGAGGACGCGTACCCGTTCACCCGCCCCGGATCCACGCCGATGCGCGTGAGCAGCAGATCGATCAGCATGCGCGTGCCCGAGCCCGGCTGACGGTTCACGAAGCGGATGTCGCCGCGCGCGAGATCGGCGAGCCCCGCAATGTGCTTCGGGTTGCCGCGGCCCACGAAGAGCCCTTGCTTGCGCCGCGTGAGGTGCACGAAAACATGGCGCTGCGGATCGAGCCAGTTGCGGTATGCGTCGGCGCAGGCCGTGCGAAAGTCGCCGCGCGGCAAGTGGAAGCCGGCCAGATCGCATTCGCCGCGCGCGAGCGCCGTGATGGCATCGACGCTATCGCGGTACTTGATTTCCACCGGCACCTGCTGCGCGACGAGCGCCGTTACCAGCGAGGCCACCGCGTAGCCGTGCGACGCATGAATGCGCAGCTCCGGCGCATGCGGCACGAGCCAGCGGTTGAGGTCGCTGGCGACTTCGCTCGCGAGCGCCTGCAGGTTGCCTTGCAGGCGCTCGCCGCACAGCCGCTGCGAGCGCAGCACCGCCTCCCCGAGTTCCGAGAGCACCGAGCCGCGGCCTCGCGCCTTCGCGATCAGCGCACCGCCCAGGCGCTCCTCGACTTCGCGCAACAGGCCCCAGGCATGCCGATAGGACAAACCCTTACGCTGCGCGGCCTGCGCGATGCTGCCTTCCTCCGCCACCAGGGCGAGCAGCGGCACAACGTCCGTCAGGCTTGCCTCGCGGCCCTCCGCATCGCGCACCACGAGCTGCGCCTGGCACTCCACCTTGATCATTATGAAATCGCCTTTCCTATTGCGAAAGCCAATACACCGGCCTATTGTTCGTTCAAACAACGAGACAACGGCAGCATAGATGCACACTTTATGAAATACAAGTGCATATTTGCCCCGAAAGACACCCCACTATGAACAAAACCTTGCACCCCGCGCCGGACGACCTCGTGCACCGGCATGCACAACCCGGCCGCACGCTGCTCGCGGTCCTGCACGCCATCCAGGACGAAACCGGCTTCGTGCCTCCCGACGCGGTCATACCGCTGGCGAAGGCGCTGAACCTCTCGCGCGCCGAGGTGCATGGCGTCATCAGCTACTACCACCACTTCCGCACCTCGCCGCCCGCCGCCGTCACCGTGCAGCTCTGCCGCGCCGAGGCCTGCCGCAGCATGGGCAGCGAAGCGCTCGCCGGCCATATCGAGGCACATACGGGCTGCCGCTTCGCACAAGCGCACGCGCACGGCGACGAAACCGGCCACGCACACGGCACGGAAGGCACGCAAGGCACGGCACTCGCGCTGGAATCGCTGTACTGCCTCGGCCAGTGCGCGCTCTCCCCCGCGATGACGATCAACGGCACCTTGCACGCGAAGGTGACGCCGCAAAAGTTCGACGCGCTCCTCGATGCGGCCGTGACCGCTGCCGGCAAAACGAAGGAGGCCGCATGATCCGCGTCTACGTTCCCCGCGACTCCTCGGCACTCGCGCTCGGCGCGGATGCAATCGCCCTCGCCATCGCACACGAAGCCGCAGCACGCGGCCTCGCCGTCGAAATCGTGCGCAACGGTTCGCGCGGCCTGCTCTACCTCGAACCGCTGATCGAAGTGGAAACGGCCGATGGCCGCGTCGGGTACGCGAACGTCGAAGCCGAGGAGATCGGCGCACTGTTCGATGCCGGTTTCCTTCAAGGCGCGCCGCATGCGCGCGGCGTCGGGCTCGTCGAACAGATTCCGTACCTGCGCCGCCAGCAGCGCCTCACGTTCGCCCGCATCGGCATTACCGATCCGCTCTCGACCGACGATTACCTCGCGCACGGCGGCCTCGCCGGCCTGCGCAGCGCGCTCGCCATGACGGGCGCCGCCGCCTGCGAGGCGCTGGTGGAATCGGGACTGCGCGGGCGCGGCGGCGCAGCGTTTCCGGCCGGCATCAAATGGCGCACGGTGGCCGGCGCGCAGGCCGACCAGAAGTACATCGTCTGCAATGCCGACGAAGGCGATTCGGGCACGTTCTCCGATCGCCTCGTCATGGAAAGCGATCCGTACATGCTGATCGAAGGGATGACCATCGCCGGCATCACTGTGGGTGCCACGGTAGGGCATATCTACGTGCGCAGCGAGTATCCGCATGCCATCGCCGCACTCGAAGAAGCGATCCGCCGTGCACGCGCGGCGGGCTGGCTCGGCGACGACGTGCTCGGCAGCGGCCGGCGTTTCGATCTGTTCGTCGCCAAAGGCGCGGGCGCCTATGTGTGCGGCGAGGAAACGGCGCTGCTCGAATCGCTCGAAGGCAAGCGCGGCATCGTGCGCGCCAAGCCGCCGTTGCCCGCGCTCGCCGGCCTCTACGGCAAGCCCACGGTCATCAACAACGTCATCACGCTCGCCACGGTGCCGGTGATCTTTGCGAAGGGCGCCGCGTTCTACAAGGACTTCGGCATGGGCCGCTCGCGCGGCACGCTGCCGTTCCAGCTCGCGGGCAACATTGCGCGCGGCGGGCTCGTCGAACTGGCGTTCGGCGTGACGCTGCGCGAGCTGATGTACGACTACGGCGGCGGCACCGCAAGCGGGCGGCCGGCGCGCGCCGTGCAGGTGGGCGGCCCGCTCGGCACCTATCTGCCCGAGAGCCAGTGGGACATTCCCATGGACTACGAAGCGTATGCGGCCGTAGGTGCGGTGGTGGGCCACGGCGGCCTCGTCGTGCACGACGACACGTCCGATCTCGCCGGGCTCGCCCAGTACGCCATGGAGTTCTGCACGCTCGAATCGTGCGGCAAGTGCACGCCGTGCCGCATCGGCTCGACGCGCGGCGTCGAGGTGATCGCGAAGATCCGCCAGGGCGACACGTCGGAAAAGCAGGTCACGCTGCTGCGCGATCTGTGCGACACGATGGTATCCGGCTCGCTTTGCGCGATGGGCGGCATGACGCCCTACCCGGTGCTCTCCGCGCTCAATCATTTCCCAGAAGATTTCGGTCTTGAACCTGTCGCCGCGGGCCGTCCCGCTGCCACCGCCTGAACAAGGAACCAGCATGTCCGATGCGCTTATGTCCAACGCCGGTGGCTGCGGCTCCGGCAACTGCAGTTGCAAGTCCCAGGCCATGAAACAACGCTCGCCCTTCGACGACACCGACTACGGCACGCCGCTGCGCCACGCCGACGTCGACGTCACGCTCGAAATCGACGGCGAGGCCGTGACCGTGCCCGCCGGCACCTCCGTCATGCGCGCCGCGATCGAAGCCGGCGTGCACGTGCCGAAGCTCTGCGCCACCGACTCGCTCGAACCGTTCGGCTCGTGCCGGCTGTGTCTCGTCGAAATCGAAGGCCGCCGCGGCTATCCGGCCTCGTGCACGACGCCCGTCGAAGCCGGCATGAAGGTGCGCACGCAAACCGACCGCCTGCAGCATCTGCGCCGCAACGTGATGGAGCTCTACATCTCCGATCACCCGCTCGACTGCCTCACCTGCCCCGCCAACGGCGACTGCGAACTGCAGGACATGGCCGGCGTGACCGGCCTGCGCGAAGTGCGCTACGGCTTCGACGGCGCCAGTCACCTCGACAACAAGAAAGACGAGTCGAACCCGTACTTCACCTACGATCCCTCGAAGTGCATTGTCTGCAATCGCTGCGTGCGCGCCTGCGAAGAAACGCAGGGCACGTTCGCGCTGACGATCGCGGGACGCGGATTCGAGTCGCGCGTGGCGGCGGGCATGAACGAGCCGTTCATGGAATCGGAGTGCGTCTCGTGCGGCGCGTGCGTGGCCGCGTGTCCCACCGCGACGCTGCAGGAAAAGAGCGTGGTCATGCTCGGCCAGGCGGAGCACTCGGTCGTCACCACCTGCGCCTATTGCGGCGTGGGCTGCTCGTTCAAGGCCGAAATGAAGGGCAGCCAGGTCGTGCGCATGGTGCCACACCGCAACGGCCAGGCCAACGAGGGCCATGCCTGCGTGAAAGGCCGCTTCGCCTGGGGCTACGCCACGCACAAGGACCGCATCAGGAAGCCGATGATCCGCGCGAAGATCACCGATCCGTGGCGCGAAGTCAGCTGGGACGAAGCGATCCAGTACGCCGCGAGCGAGTTCCGCCGCATCCAGGACAAGTATGGCCGCGACTCGATCGGCGGCATCACCTCGTCGCGCTGCACGAACGAGGAAACCTATCTCGTGCAGAAGCTCGTGCGCGCGGCGTTCGGCAACAACAACGTCGATACCTGCGCACGCGTGTGCCACTCGCCCACGGGCTACGGCCTGAAGACCACGCTCGGCGAATCGGCGGGTACGCAGACCTTCGCGTCGGTCGATCACGCCGACGTCATCATGGTGATCGGCGCCAATCCCACCGACGGCCATCCGGTGTTCGGCTCGCGCCTGAAGCGCCGCGTGCGCCAGGGCGCGAAGCTGATCGTGGTCGATCCGCGCCGCATCGATATCGTCGATACGCCTCACGTGCAGGCCGAGCATCACCTGCAACTGCGCCCCGGCACGAACGTCGCCGTCGTCAATGCGCTCGCGCACGTGATCGTCGCCGAAGGGCTCGTCAACGAGGCGTTCGTGGCCGAGCGCTGCGAAACGCGCGCCTTCGAGCAATGGCGCGATTTCGTCGCGCTGCCGGAGAACTCGCCCGAAGCGAGCGAAGCGGTCACCGGCGTGCCCGCGCAGTGGGTGCGCGAAGCCGCGCGGCTTTACGCCACCGGCGGCAACGCCGCGATCTACTACGGCCTGGGCGTCACGGAACACGCGCAGGGCTCGACGATGGTGATGGGCATCGCCAACCTCGCGATGGCGACCGGCAACGTCGGCCGCGAAGGCGTGGGCGTGAATCCGCTGCGCGGCCAGAACAACGTGCAGGGCTCGTGCGACATGGGCTCGTTCCCGCACGAATTGCCCGGCTATCGGCACGTGAGCGACGCCACGACGCGCAGCCTCTTCGAAGACGCCTGGAACGTCGCACTGCAATCCGAACCCGGCCTGCGCATCCCGAACATGTTCGAAGCGGCGCTGGACGGCAGCTTCATGGGCCTTTACTGCCAGGGCGAAGACATCGTCCAGTCCGACCCGAACACCCAGCACGTCGCGGCCGCGCTTTCGGCGATGGAATGCATCGTCGTGCAGGACATCTTCCTGAACGAAACGGCGAAGTACGCGCACGTGCTGCTGCCGGGTTCGTCGTTCCTCGAAAAGGACGGCACCTTCACCAACGCGGAGCGCCGCATCTCGCGCGTGCGCAAGGTGATGCCGCCGGCGGCGGGCTACGCGGACTGGGAAGTCACGATCCTGCTGGCCCGCGCGCTCGGCTACGAGATGCGCTATACGCATCCGTCACAGATCATGGACGAGATCGCGCGCCTCACCCCCACCTTCCACGGTGTCTCCTACGCGCGCCTCGACGAGCTGGGCAGCATCCAGTGGCCGTGCAACGAGACCGCGCCGGAAGGCACGCCGATCATGCACGTGGACGCCTTCGTGCGCGGCAAGGGCAAGTTCGTGATCACGAAGTTCATCGCCACGCCCGAGAAGGTCACGCGACGCTACCCGCTGCTGCTCACGACGGGGCGCATCCTCTCGCAGTACAACGTGGGCGCGCAGACGCGCCGCACCGAGAACTCGCGCTGGCACGAGGAGGACCGCCTCGAGATTCATCCCGTCGATGCCGAAGACCGCGGCATTCGCGACGGCGACTGGGTGGGCATCGAATCGCGCGCCGGGCAGACGGTGCTGCGCGCGAAGGTCAGCACGCGCATGCAGCCGGGCGTGGTGTACACGACCTTCCACTTCCCGGAGTCGGGGGCGAACGTGATCACCACCGAGTCCTCCGACTGGGCGACCAACTGCCCCGAGTACAAGGTGACGGCGGTGCAGGTGAGCCACGTGCAACAGCCTTCGGAGTGGCAGCGCGAGTACTCGCGCTTCAACACCGAACAGCTCGACCTGCACCAGAAACGCGCCGAGGCAAACGTGACGGGCATGACAAGCGTGACGGGCGGGGGGAAATGACGCCATGAAAGCCGACCATCTGATCGAAATGGCCAACCAGATCGGCCTGTTCTTCGATTCGCTGCCCGACCGCGAGGAAGCGCTCACGGGCATCGCCGATCACATCCGGCGCTTCTGGGAGCCGCGCATGCGGCGCGTGCTGCTGGCGGAACTCGATGGCGATGCGGCGCAGGCCGGCTTTTCGGAGATCGTGTACGCCGCGCTGACGAAGCATCGCGAGTCGCTCACGCCCGCAGCGGTGGCCTGAGCCGCACGGGGCATGGAACACGGGACACGCTGCCTGGCACGTCAGGCGGTGTTCCCCTGAGCCGTGCCGTTCGGCACGAACCACGCCTCGCAATGGCGCAGCAGCGCGTTCAGATCGGACGACGGCCGGCCGCGCGCGCAGAGATAGCCGTCCGGCCGCACGAGATAAAACGCGGGCCGCGTGCGCCCATACGATTCGGCCAGCGGCGGCGCCCCCTCGCCCTCGGGCGTCGTGTCGCCATCCGGGGCGTCGGTGAGCCGCCAGACGCGCAGCGCCTGCGGCAGCAACCGTTCGAGCGCATCGACGAGACGCTGGAGGGCGGCGTCGCCGTTCTCCCCCGCGTGCTTGCCGTCCTCATCGACCAGCAAAAGCAGCGAGAAGCTCGCCGGATCGAGCAGATCGAAAATCCGCCCCTTGCCGGGCGCCTTGCCGAGCGGCCCGTCCAGCACGCGCACCAGCGCGTCCGGTGCGCGCTCCCCCGCGCGCGGGCCACCGTCCAGCAAGCGTTCGAGCGTGAGCGGGCTGCGCCGGTACTGGATCGACAGTTCGCTGATCGCCTGGCGCGCGGCGTCGCGCAACGGCCCGAGGGCGGCCAGCGTCGGCATCACCCGTTCGCGCAGCAGCTTCATCGGACCGTGATCGGCCTCGGCCAGTTGGGTCATGAAACTCGTCTGCTGCAACACGAGCCGCTCGATCGGATGGCGCTCCGCGTGGTAGGTGTCGAGCAGGCGCTCGGGCGCGCCGCCCGTGAGGACGCGCGCGAGCTTCCAGCCCAGATTGAACGCCTCCTGAATGCCGGTGTTCATGCCCTGCGCGCCCGCGGGGCTATGCACGTGCGCGGCGTCGCCCGCGAAGAAAATGCGCTCCATGCGCAGTTGCCGCACCATCCGGCTGTTCACGCCGAAATAGGAAGACCAGCCCATCTGCGCGAGCGAAACCGGGTGATGCACACGCTGCGCGACAATCGCGCGGCATTCCTCGAACGTCGGCACCGGCACCGCGCCCTCCGGCGCCGCGGGCAGCATGGCCTTGTGGTCGGCGATCAGGCGCCAGCGCCCCTCGCCGAACGGGAACAGCGCGGCAAGGCCGTCGGCCGAGGCAAACATGTGGAACTCGTCTTCGGGCCAGGGCGTGGAGGCCGCCACGTCGGCAAGCAGGAAGGACTGCGCGAGCGTCTCGCCGTCGAACTTCATCGCGAGCTTGTGGCGCACGGTGCTGTGCGCGCCGTCGGCCGCGATCAGATACACGCTGCGAATGGACTCGACGCGGCCGCTCGCGCCGCGCACCTCGGCACTTACGCCCGCCGCCCCCTGGGTGAGCTCCAGCAGCTCGCAGCCGCGCTCGATCTCGACACCCAGCGTCGCGAGATGCTCCGTGAGGATGCGTTCGGTCACGGTCTGATCGAGAAAGAGCAGATAGGGATAGCGCGTGAGGAGCGGATCGAAATCGAGCCGCGCGCGGCGCTGCCCGTTCGAATAGAGATTCGCGACGTGAGCGCGATGGCCGAGTTCGAGAAACGGCTCGACGATGCGATGCTGCTCGAAGAGTTCGAGCGTGCGCGCCTGAATGCCGATGGCGCGCGAATGGCGCCCGGGCTCGTGCGCGCGATCGATCAAACGAACCGGAATGCGCGCGCGGGCAAGCGACAGCGCCGCGGCGAGCCCGGTCGGTCCCGCGCCGACAATGAGCACGGGCGGCGAGGAAGATGCCACGGTCATGCAGACCTCCATGCAGCCGACATGACCCGTAGTGTACGCCCGCCATCGGGCCGCCCGCGCCGCGTTGCATCATGGGGCGCACGACGCGGGCTTCGATAAGTCTCAGTGTGCGTGCGGCGCCGTATCGAGCGCGCAGCGATGCACCGAGGTTCCCATATCGACCTGCAGCGTGACGTGCTTCATCTCGTAGCGCGCGCGCAGCACTTCCACCATGCCGTCGAGCACGGCGTCGCCGGGGTGGCCGGCAGGCATCACGAGATGCGCGCTCAATGCGTTGCCCGTGGTGGAGAGCGCCCAGATGTGCAGGTCGTGCACATCGGTCACGCCTTCCTGCGCGGCGAGATACACGCGGACGCGCTCCACGTCCACGCCCGCCGGCACCGCCGCGAGCGCGAGCCGCACCGACTCGGTCAGGAGACCCCACGTGCCGTAGACGATCACCAGCACCACGGCAATGCTCATGACCGGGTCGATCCAGTTCCAGCCCATGAAGTAGATCACGAGACCGCTCACGGCCACCGCGGCGGACACGCCCGCGTCGGCGGCCATGTGCATGAAGGCGCCGCGCACGTTGAGGTCGTCCTTGCTGCCCCGCATGAAGAGCCACGCCGAGAATCCATTGACGACCATGCCGATCAGGGCCACGACGAACACGTCGAGGCCCGCCACGGGCGCCGGCGAAACGAGCCGGCCGATCGCTTCGGCGATGATCACGCCGCACGCGACGAGCAGCAGTGCGGCGTTGGCGAGCGAGGCCAGGATCGACGAACTGCCGAAGCCGAACGTGAAGCGCGCCGACGGCCGGCGCTTCGTGAGCCAGATCGCGCCCCAGGCCAGCAGCAGGCCCAGGACGTCGGAGAGATTGTGACCCGCGTCGGCGAGCAGCGCGGTCGAATGGGCGAGTACGCCGTACACCGCCTGCACGACCACGATCGTGACGTTCAGCGCGACGGCCAATGCGAACGCGCGGCCCTGCCCCGCGACAGGCGCGTGATGATGGTGGTGGCCGTGGCCATGACCGTGGCTATGGTCCGCGTGCGCCTGCGGGCCGTGATCGTGGTCATGTCCCTGCTCGTGGTCGTGGCCATGACTGTGCCCGTGGCCGTGTTCATGCTCGTGCGAATGTTTGCTCTCGTCGTCGAGCCACACCGGCGCGTGCTCGTCTTCGCGCTCTTCAGCGGCGCTTCGCGGTTTGCGCGGGTCGTTCATCACACGTGCTCCTGCAGTTCGCCGGCGGGTTCGCTCACGTGTTCGAGCATGCCCGCCAGCATCGTGCTGATATGCAGGTCGGCCGCGGCATAGAACACCTGCTTGCCCTCGCGCTCCGCGCGCACGATGCGCGCTGCGCGCAACAGCCGCAGATGGTGGCTCACGAGCGAAGGCGAAAGCCCGAGCGACTCGGCGATCGCGCCCACAGCAAGCCTGTCCTGCACGCACGCGAGCACAATGCGCAGGCGCGTAGGATCGCCAAGCAGACGAAAGAGGTCGGCGAGCGGGGCGGCGCGCTCGTCGTCGAGAAGCGGTGTCATGATCTTTAATCAAACATATGAATATGTGTTCATACGTTATAAGCTTACAGAAATCTTGTCAAGTCCGGAGTGAGGTCGGCGGAGTATGGGAAAATGCCGCCTTTGCTTCTCTCAAGTCTTGCCCCTTCGGTCATGGAACAGGTTTTTGTCCGCGCATACGCCGCCCATCGCGACGGCCGGCTGGACGACGCCGAGCGCGGTTACCGCGCGACGCTCGCCGCCGACCCGGTGCACGTGGATGCGCTGCATCTGCTCGGCGTGCTGCGGCACCAGCAGGGGCAGCATGCGGAGGCGGCCGACCTCGTGCGCCGCGCGGTGGACCTGCGCCCCGACGACGCAGCGCTCCAGTTGAACCTCGGCAACGCGCTCAAGGCGCTCGGCCAGCTCGAAGCCGCCGTCGAACGCTTTCGCAACGCGCTGACGCTCTCCCCCGCCTTCGCGCTCGCGCACTACAACCTGGGCAACGCCTACGCGGTGCTCGGCCGTCACGAAGACGCCATGTTCTCGTTCGGCCACGCCGTGCGCCTGCAGCCCGGCGACGCCTCCTCGCACAACAATCTGGGCAACGCGTACCACGCTCTCGGCCGCTACACCGAAGCCGCCGATTCGTTCCGCCGGGCCTTGAAGATCCGCCCGGGCCATGCCGGCGCGCACAACAACCTGGGCATGTCGCTGAACGCGCTCGGCGATACGGAAGGCGCGCTCGCGCAATTCCGCGCGGCGCTCGACGTGCAGCCGCGCTTCGTCGCCGCGCACTTCAACTACGCGAATACGCTCGATGCAACCGGGCGCCATGCGCAAGCCGTCGCGGCCTTCGAAGCCGCGCTCGCGCTGCAGCCGCGCTTCGCGCCCGCCCTCTTCGGCCTCGGCAATGCGCTCGTCGCGCTGGGCCGTCACGAAGCGGCGGTCGCTCCGCTCGAACACGTCATCGGCCTCGATCCGAAGTTCGCGCTCGCCTGGCTCGCGCTCGGCACCGCGCATCATGCGCTGGGCCGCCATGAAGCAGCCGTGCGCGCATTCGACGAAGCGCTGCGCGTGCGCCCCGAGCTTGCCGCCGCGCACCTGAACCGCGCGCTCGCCTGGCTCACGACCGGCGACTTCCGCCGCGGTCTGCCCGAATACGAATGGCGTCTCGATCCGGCCGCACGCGATGCGGCTGCACGCGACCCGGTCGAGCGCGACCCGGTCGGGCGCGCCGCGGAGATCGTGCAGCCGGCGTCACAGGCCAACCGGCTGCCGCGCTGGCGCGGCGAGCCGCTCGCGGGCCGCACGCTGCTGATCCAGGCGGAGCAGGGTTTCGGCGATACCCTGCAGTTCGTCCGCTTCGTGCCGCTCGTCGCACAAATGGGCGGGCGCGTCGTGCTGGAAGTGCAGCCTGCGCTGTTGCCGCTCATCGCACCGCTCGCGCAGGCCGCCCGCGTCACGCTGATCGCCCAGGGTATGCCGCAGCCTGCGGCCGATCTGCACTGCCCGCTGCTCTCGCTGCCGCTTGCACTCGGCACGACCTTCGACACCGTGCCCGCACGCACGCCCTACCTCCAGGCGCCCGCGGCCTACCGGCGCAAGTGGCGCGGCTCGCTCGGCGGCCAGGCGAAACGCAAGATCGGCATTGCGTGGTCGGGGCGCATCCAGAAGCAGGAGAACCGTTCGCTGCCGCTCGCCGCGCTCGATCCGCTGTTCGCACTGGAAGGCATCGACTGGATCGTGCTGCAGCCGCAATTGACCGACGCCGAGCATGCCGCGCTCGACGCGCATCCGCACGCGCGCTCGATCCACCGCCCGGGCAGCAAGGTCGCCGATTTCGCCGACACGGCCGCCGTCATCGAACGCCTCGACGCCGTGGTGTCGATCGACACCTCGATCGCGCATCTCGCCGGCGCGCTACACGCGAAGCTGTGGCTGATGCTGCCGTTCGCCGCGGACTGGCGCTGGTTCACCGGCACCGACACGAGCCCCTGGTATCCGCGCGCGCGGCTGGTGCGCCAGCCCCGGCCCGGCGCGTGGGACGAGGTCATCGAAACGGTGGCGCGGGAACTGCGCGACGCCTGACACGACCGGCCCGCCACGCCGGAATCGACGGCACCAAAACAAACAGCCTCGCAGTCGGACACTGCGAGGCTGTTGGCTTTTCCGGCTCGTAGCGCGCCAGGCGGCGCGCCTCGGCTCAAACCGCCTTGTACTGATTGCGCGCTTCGGCCGTGCGGTACAGCACGAGCGTCGCGATCAGGCCGCACACGCCCGCCACACCCATCCACGCACCCGGCGCGGCCTTGTTGCCGCTCACGTGGATCAGATACGTCGAGATGGCCGGCGTGAAGCCGCCGATCGTCGTGGCGAGGCTGTAGGCGAGCGAGAAGCCGGCGGTGCGCACGTCGGCGGGCATCACTTCGGTGAGCGCCACGACCATCGCGCCGTTGTAGCAGCCGTAGAGGAACGAGAGCCACAGCTCGACCATCAGCAGGCGGCCGAACGACGGATCGGCAACAAGCCACTGCACGGCCGGATAAGCCGTGAGGATCGTGAGCACCGTGAAAGCAAGCAGCACCGGACGGCGGCCGATACGATCCGACACGGCGCCCGACACGGGCAGCCAGAACAGATTGGAGAGGCCGATACAGACCGTCACGATGAGCGTATCGACTTCGTCGAGCTTGAGCACTTCCTTGCCGAAGGTCGGCGTGTAGGCCGTGATCATGTAGAACGACACGGTGGTCATGATGACCATGCCCATGCCGCCCAGCACGACGCCCCAGTTCTGGATCATCGAGCTCATGATCTCGCTGATCGAAGGACGGTGCTTCTTCTTCGCGAACTCTTCGGTTTCCTGCAGCGAACGGCGGATGAAGAACAGGAACGGCACGATGCAGCAGCCGATGATGAACGGCACGCGCCAGCCCCACGAGGTCATCTCTTCAACCGGCAGGATGCGGTGCAGCGAAACGCCGAGCAGCGCGGCGAACACCACCGCCACTTGCTGGCTGCCCGACTGCCACGACACGTAGAAGCCCTTGTTGCCCCTGGTCGCGATTTCCGAGAGATAAACCGAGACGCCGCCCAGTTCCACGCCCGCGGAAAAGCCCTGCAACAGGCGCCCGCACAGCACGAGCACGGGCGCGAGGAAGCCGATGGTGGCATAGCCCGGGACGGCGGCGACGGCGAGCGTGCCGAGCGCCATGAGACCGAGCGTGAGGATGAGGCCCTTGCGGCGGCCGTGGTGATCGATGTACGCGCCGAGGACGATCGCGCCGAGCGGCCGCACGAGGAAGCCCGCGCCGAACACCGTAAGCGCCAGCATCAGCGAAGCGAACGAGTTGTTGCTGGGGAAGTAGGTCTTGGCGATGGCCGAGGCGTAGTAGCCATAGACCATGAAGTCGTACATTTCCAGGAAATTGCCGCTCGTGACGCGGAACACGGTCCGGGCTTTGGATTCGCTGGAAGCAGCGTGAGACGCGGTTGACATGACGTCCTCTGTGGAGACGTCCGCCGCGCCGTGACCGGCTGGGCAGACAGTGAAACAGGAAACCCGCCGGGGGCGATGGGCGCCGCCGGGCGTGCCCGGGCGGGCGGTCATTATGCTGCCCATGTGTGGCACCATATATCAGGGTATTACCTGAGGGCACGCTGTCAATGGTGACGAATCCCGCCCCGGCCCTGACCATCGACGGCGAATCGACGACGAATCGACGGCGAATTCACCGCAGGCACCGCGTCGGTGCGCTTAATCGGTGCGCTTATCGTGCAAAATAAAGCGCATGCGGCCACGCCCTGGCCCTGCGCTTTCCTATCCCCCGTTCATCGCATGTCCACCGCCACCCGTCTCACGCTACGTCCGGCCACTGCGGCCGATGCCCCGCTGATCGCCGCCATGCACACGGCCAGTTGGCAAGCCACGTATCGCGGCTTGCTGCCTGCCGCGTTTCTCGAACGTGAAGTCGGCGGCGAGCGCTCGGCCTGGTGGCGCGCCCGCATGGAAGCCCCCGGCGGCGACCGGCGCCTCGTGCTGATCGCCGAACTCGACGAGCAGACGCCCGTGGGTTTCGTCTGCGTCGAGCATCAGCCGGATTCGCCTTGGGGTGTGCTGCTCGACAACCTGCATGCGCTGCCGGCTCACCAGGGGGTCGGCGTCGGCAAACGGCTGATGCAGGCCGCGCAGGACTGGGCGCGTTCGCTCGGCGAGACCCAGCTCTATCTGTATGTTCTCGAAGGCAACGCACCCGCCATCGCGTTTTACGAACGCCAGGGCTGGGCCTTCTCCGGCGCGGAACCGGACCAGATGGGCGGCGTGGATATCACCGCGTTGCGCTATGTGTTCCGGCTCGATACAGCTTGAGGGCGCAACGTCCATGAGTTCTTCATATAGTTCTTCATATCGGCCGGTGCGCTGAAGCCGCCGGATACCCCTTCATCATCCCGTTCCAGCACTCTCGGCAAACGGGATGAATCCGGAATACCAGGCAGCGGCAGCGAATCAGCAGCGGCACGCTAAAAGCGTGACTAGAAGCGTGACTAAAAGCGCGTCTCGCGCGCGGAGCGCAGGAAAGCGTCGAGAAGCGGCGTGCAGTCGAGCAGTTCCGGTCCGCCCGCACGATGGAACTCCGGGTGCCATTGCACGCCCACCACGAACGGCGCACGGCGGTAGCGAACGGCCTCGATCAGGCCGTCGCCCGCCGAGACCGCTTCGATCGTCAGGTCGCGGCCCAGGTTCTTCACCGCCTGGTGATGGATGGAGTTGACGATCGCCTCGCGCCGCCCCGGAAACATGCTGGCAAACGACGAGCCCTCGGGGAAGGTGATCGCGTGGCGGTGCTGGTCGTAGCGCTCGCTCACGTGCACGCCGGCTGTGGGAACGTCGCTGGCGATATCCTGGTAGAGCGTGCCGCCGAATGCCACGTTGATCAACTGGCAGCCCCGGCACACGCCCAGCACCGGCTTGCCCGATTCGACGAACTCGTGCAGCAGTTCGAGTTCGTACATGTCGCGCACGCGGTCGCCCGGCCATTCGGGGCGCGCGGAAACTTCCGCGTAGGTCTGCGGCGAGACGTCGGCGCCGCCTTGCAGCAGCAGGCCGTCGAGGTGCCGCGCATAGTCGCGCAGACGGATATTGCTCGGATGCAGCATGCCCTGGTGGCCAACGGTCGGGATCATGAACACGATCACGTCGCGCGACATGGCCCAGTGCGCAATCGACTCCTCGAGGTATTGCAGCGTCTTGCCGCGCAACCCCATGGCGCCGGGCTCCGGATGGAAAATACGCGCCGATACGCCAATGCGCAGGGTGCGCTGCGTGATCCGCTGCCCCGCGCGGTCGAACAACTGACGGGCGCGCGCCGCGATGATGCGCCCCAGCACCGACCACGCCGAATCGTTCGCATGCAGATAGCGCGGCGGATTCGGCGGCAAGGCGTTGGGCGGCGGCGGGTTCTGGGCGCTGAAGTCCGGCGCCTGCCCGAAACCCGCAGGCGCCGCACCCGGCCTCGCCGTGCCCGTGCCCGTGCTTTGGCCGGGGTCGCGGGAAAGTTCGGCGGCGGCCTCGGGCTGCTCTGCCGCGCGCGACACTGCCTCGGGCGCCTCGGGGGCCCCAGCTTCGGGCGTCACCGTCGAGGCGCTTTGAGGCGCATCGGTCGATGCGCGCTGCGCCACTGCCCTTTCCGCGGCGGCGGCCACGGTCCCTTCAACGGATGAAGCAGAGGCGGGAGAAGGAGAAGTCACCCCGGAGGGGCTGGCAGAAACGTGGGCGGGAGAGGCGCCGGGCGATCCGGCGTCGGAGGGACGGTCGGCGCCGTCGGAAACCTCGGGGCGATCGGTATTGTTTTCGCTCATGACGTGGGGTCGGGGCACGCGGGGGTGCGAACGATGAACATGAACCGATTATCCTTCGGCCCGGGAGGCGCCGCCAAGCCCCCAGCACAATTCGTCACTGATTGTCACAATCGCGGTCCCGCCCGTCACGCATCGGGCCGCTCTTCGAAGGTCTCGCGCAGCGCAATCTGCATCGAGGCGTGGATCTTCACGCACCAGCGCCACAGCAGCATCGTGAGCGCGGCCGCGCCCACCAGCACGCCGATCAGGTAACCCGTGGGCGGCAAAATCGTCCCCGAAAGCCCCGCCACCAGCAGGAACACCCCCACCATCGCCAGCACGGGCACGACCTCGGCAATCGCGTGACGCAGCGCGCGCGTGAAGCGCCCGGCCTTTTCGGGCTGCACGCTCACCTCGGCGAGCAGCAGGGCAAGCGATTGCGTCTTGCGCCACACGGCCACGAGAAACGGCATGGCCAGCAGGAGCGCCCCGCTCCACAGCACGACCCGCTGGATGCGCTCGTCCGGAATCCAGGCCGCCAGCATCGGCCCGGCATGGCGCGCACCGTACGACACGCCGATGAAGATTGCCGAAACCAGCGCGAGGTTCACCGCGATCTGCACCATGATGCGCCGCGTGAGCGTGAAGAACGTGGGCCCCGAAGCGCGCGGCATCAGGCAGCGCAGCCACTGGCCATAGAGCCCGAAGACGTTCGAGACGGCAGGCGGCATCGCTTGCGCGAGCCGCTGCGAGAGCGGATCGGCAAAGCGGATCAGATAAGGCGTGGTGAGCGTGGTGATGGCGGAAACGGCCACCGCAACCGGATAGAGGAAGCCGCTCGTCACCTTGAGCGTGAGGCCGAGCGAGGCGATGATGAAGGAGAACTCGCCGATCTGCGAGACGGTCATGCCCACGCGCATCGACGTGCGGCCGTCGCGGCCCGCGAGAAACGTGCCGAGGCCGCACGAAACGAGCTTGCCGAGGATCACGGCCACCGAGATCACGGCGATGGGCCACGCATAGTCCACGAGCACGAGCGGGTTGAGCATGAGCCCGATCGTCACGAAGAAGATGGCCGAAAACGCGTCGCGCAGCGGCGCGACCAGATGCTCGATGCGGTGCAGATGCCGCGATTCGGCCATGACGGCACCGATCAGAAAAGCGCCGAGCGCGATCGAATAGTCGAGCTTCACGACCAGCAGGCAGAACCCGAAGCAAAAGCCGAGCACGGAGACGAGCAGCATCTCGTCGCTGCCCACGCGCGCCACGTAGCCAAGCACGCGCGGCACGATCAGGATGCCCGCCAGCAGCGAAACGAGCATGAAGAGCAGCAGCTTGCCGAGCGTGACGAACGCAATGCCCGGCGAGAGCTCGCCCGTCTGCGCGATGCCGCCGAGCAGCACGAGCATGGCGATGCCGAGGATGTCCTCGACGATCAGGATGCCGAACACGAGCTGCGCAAACGGCTCGCGCTTCACGCCAAGGTCGGAGAGCGCCTTGACGATGATCGTGGTGGACGAAATGGCGAGAATCGCGCCGAGAAAAAGCGCATCCATCGCGCTCCAGCCGAACGCGCGGCCGATCTCGTAGCCGATCCACAGCATCAGCACGATTTCCGAAAGGGCCGCGACAATCGCCGTCACACCCACCTGAAAGAGCTTCTTGAGGCTGAACTCGAGCCCGAGCGAGAACATCAGGAACACCACGCCCAGTTCGCCGAGCGTCTGGATGGTCTGCTCGTCGTGGATGAGCTGGAAGGGCGGCGTGTAGGGGCCGATGATCACGCCGGCCGCGATGTAGCCGAGCACCACCGGCTGCTTCAGGCGATGGAACAGCACCGTGACGACACCGGCGAGCGCCATCACGACTGCCAGATCCTGAATGAAGCCGATTCCTTGATGCATGCGCGAAAATCCTTACAGATTACTGTCAGCTTCAGATATTACCTGATGCGCGCGCCGATCCCAATTACGCTACGGCCGAACGCCGGGCCTACAATGATGTGTCCCTTGCCGGGGCCGCTGGCTTGCCGCCGCTCGCGGCCCGCAGTCCGCAGTCGCTAACCGCCACCGCCGCCGCCCATCGCCATGACCACCGACTTCACGCCCTTCGCCCCCCTCGCCCAGCTTGCCGCCGATCTGGCCTCGGGCCGCACGACGAGCCGGGCGCTTGTCGAGACCGCGCTCGAACGCATCGCTGATCCGGCCGGCCAGGGCGCCGTCGTGTTCACGCACGTCGATGCGGCCCGCGCGCGCGCCGCCGCCGACGCCCACGACCGCCTGCGCGCCGCCGGCACCGTGCTCTCCCCGCTCGCGGGCGTGCCCGTGTCGGTCAAGGACCTGTTCGACGTGGAGGGCGAGGTCACGCGCGCGGGCTCCACGGCGCTCGCGAGCGCCCCGCCCGCCCAGGCCGACGCCGTGGCGGTCGCGCGCCTGCGCCATGCGGGCGCGGTGCTGGTCGGGCGCACCAATATGAGCGAGTTCGCGTTTTCGGGGCTCGGGCTCAATCCGCACTACGGCACGCCGCTCTCGCCGTACCGGCGCGGCGCGGAGGGCGACGCCCGGGTTGCGGGCGGCTCGTCGTCGGGCGCGGCGGCCTCGGTGGCCGACGGCATGGCCGCCGTCGCGCTCGGCACCGACACCGGCGGCTCCATCCGCATCCCGGCCGCGTTCTGCGGCCTCACGGGCTTCAAGCCCACCGCCGCGCGCATTCCGAAGACGGGCGGCGTGCCGCTGTCGCCCACGCTCGACTCGTTCGGGCCGATCGGCAACAGCGTGGCCTGCTGCGCGCTCACGGACCGCCTGCTCGCCGGGCTCGCCCCGCACGTGCCGGCGGCGCGGCATCTGGAAGGCGTGCGCCTCGGCGTCCTCACCCATTACGTGACGGACGACATGGAGCCCGAGGTGGCCGACACGATCGACGCCGCTCTCCGGCATCTCGACGCCGCGGGCGCAATCGTGAACGAGGTGAGATTCGGCGCGCTCGACCGCCTGCCGGAAATCAACCGCTACGGCTTCTCGCCGATCGAGGCGTACGCCTGGCACCGGGAGCTGATCGCCCGCCATCGCGACGACTACGACCCGCGCGTGCTCACGCGCATCCTGAAAGGCGAACCGGCGCGCGCCTGCGACTACCTGGATCTGATCGCGGCGCGCGCGGCCGTGCTCGCAGAGGCCGAGGCCACGCTGTGGTCGCGCTTCGACGCCGTGGTCGCGCCGACCGTGCCGATCGCGCCGCCGCGCGTGGCGCCGCTCGCGGCCGACGACACCGCGTTCGCGCACACCAACGCGCTCGTGCTGCGCAACCCGAGCGCCTTCAACTTCCTCGACGCGTGCGCGCTGTCGCTGCCGTGCCATCGCCACGGCGCGGCGCCGGTGGGGCTGATGCTCGTGGGCGCGCCCTACGCCGACGACACGCTCCTCGCCATCGGCCGCGGCGTGGAGGCGGTGCTCGCGCCCTTGCGTTGAGCCTCCGCCAGCAAGCCGCCCAGTCTTGCACCCCGGCGAGCGGGACTATCCGGCCTCAGCGCCTGGCGGCGCAGGGGGCGCCCAGGCCACCGGGGCCGCCAGTGCCATACAGCACAAGACAGCGCCGTCCCGCGGCAATCCCATGCGCCGCGGATCCGCGGCGGCGCGGCGCACGTCCTTCGCGCTAGAATCGCGGACACGCCGTTGCAGCCCCTGCTGCATCTCCAAACCGAACAACCGAGCGACATGAACGACGATAACGCGCTACTGCGCCGCGAGCGCCGCCTGCTGGTCCTCCTCGCCCTGATCTGCCTGGCCCTCGTGGGCGGCGCGCTCTACCTGCAATACGCCGAGCACGAAGATCCGTGTCCGTTGTGCATTCTCCAGCGCTACTTCTTCGTGCTGATCGCAATCTTCGCGTTCCTCGGCGCGCGCCTCACCAGCTGGCGCGGCGTGCGGCTGCTCGAACTGCTCGCCGTGCTCTCGGCCGCGGGCGGCATCGTCGCCGCGGCCAAGCTCGTGTGGGTGCAGGCCTTCCCGAGCTTCAGCTGCGGCTTCGACACACTGCAACCGGTTGTCGACGGTCTGCCGCCCGCGCACTGGCTGCCGGGCGTCTTCAAGGTCCAGGGCCTGTGCGAAACCGTCTATCCGCCGATTCTCGGCGTTTCGATGCCCGCCTGGTCGCTCATCGCGTTCCTCTGCATCTTCGTGGTCCTTGCCTACAGCCTGTGGCGCAATCGCCGCCGCCAGGTGTCGTGGCCGGGCATCCGGCGCTGATCGGCCCGCTTCGGCACTCCCCGGCTCACGCCCTCCCCATTCGACCTGCGCCCCGCGACGGCATTGCCGAAGCGGGGCGCAGCGCTTCTGAGCGCCCGCTCCATCGTCTTTCGGCCGTCAAAGGGCCGGAGCACGACGCCGCTGTCATGACGACGGCGTGATAACCCCCATCATCCGCAGGGAATACTTTCCTGAGGCGAGCAGTGCTATCTTCGGAACTGGATGGCGATCTACGTGCGCGAGGCCGGCTTTGGCACGCCCCTGCGCGTAACGCGCGCCTGATCCGCAATGTCTCCCAGGTTCACCATGACAACGCAAACCATCCGATTCCTTCGCCGGGCCACCGTGCACGAAGTGCGCGATGTGCCGCTCACGCGCACGGTGCTGCAGCACTTGCGCGAGGATCTGCATGCCTGCGGCACCAAGGAAGGCTGTGCGGAAGGCGATTGCGGCGCGTGTACCGTGGTGCTCGGGGAGCTCGACAGCGACGGGCAGCTCGCGCTCAAGGCCGTCAACGCCTGCATCCAGTTCCTGCCCACGCTCGACGGCCGCGCGCTCTTCACGGTGGAAGACCTGCGCGGCCCGGACGGCGCGCTTCACCCCGTCCAGCAAGCCCTCGTCGATTGCCATGCCTCGCAGTGCGGCTTCTGCACGCCGGGCTTCGTCATGTCGCTCTGGGCGCTCTACGAGCACCAGAGCGCCAGCGCCGGCCTGCCCACGCGCGACGAGATCAACCAGGCCCTCTCGGGCAATCTGTGCCGCTGCACCGGCTACCGGCCCATCGTCGATGCCGCGCAGCGCATGTTCGACTACGCCGCTTATCCGCGCGCCGCCTTCGACCGGGCCGGCATCGAAGACGCGCTGCGCGCGCTCGCGCGACCCGGCACCTTCGAATACCGCTCCAGCCGGCCCGCCGACGGCGAGGCCACGTTCTACGCACCGCGCACGCTGGCCGACTTCGCCGCGCTGCGCGCGAAACTTCCCGAGGCGCGCGTGCTGGCCGGCAGCACCGACGTCGGCCTGTGGGTCACCAAGCAGTTCCGCGAACTGGGCGACCTGATCTACACCGGCAACGTGGCCGAACTGCGCGCCATCGCATGCGATGCCGAATCGCTCACGATCGGCGCGGCCGTGCCGCTCGAAGAAGCGTACGCGGCACTGGCCGTCGATTACCCCGAGCTCGCCGAGCTTTGGGCGCGCTTTGCTTCGCTGCCGATCCGCAATGCCGGAACGCTGGGCGGCAACGTTGCGAACGGTTCGCCCATCGGCGATTCGATGCCGGCCCTCCTCGCCCTCGACGCCGAGGTCCTGCTGCGCCGCGCGAGCCAGGTGCGCGCCCTGCCGCTTGCCGCCTTCTACACCGGCTACCAGAAGAACGCGCTCGAGCCGGGCGAATTCGTCGAGGCGATCCGCGTGCCGCGCCCCGCGCCCACGCTGCGCTTTCGCACCTACAAGATTTCGAAGCGCTACGACCAGGACATCTCGGCGGTGTGCGCGGCATTCGCGCTCGAAATCGACGAAGACGGCGTCATCGGGAACGCGCGCGTGGCGTTCGGCGGCATGGCCGCCACGCCCGCACGGGCCGCGCGCGCCGAGGCCGCGCTCAACGGCGCACGCTGGGACGAAGCGACGGCGCAGCGCGCGATGGCGGCGCTCGGCGCCGACTACCAGCCGCTCTCCGACCTGCGCGCGAGCGCCGCGTACCGCGTGAAGGTCGCGCGCAATCTGCTGTGGCGCTGCTGGCTGGAGACGCGCGACGAAGCCCCGCTCGCGCTGTGCGACGTGAACGCCTTCGCCTTCACGGCCGAAGACGGCGAGGACCAGGACGCGGCGCTTGCGGGAGAGACATCGTGAACCGCCAGTCCGATCCGTTCGTCGCGCCAACGGCGGCGCATTCCCTGCACCCGGTGCATTCGGCGCATTCGGCGCATTCGGCACTGGGCGCCTCGCTCCCGCACGAATCCGCCGAACTGCACGTGAGCGGCGAAGCGCGCTACACCGACGACATCCCCGAGGTGCAAGGCACGCTGCACGCCGCGCTCGGCCTCTCGCGCCTCGCGCATGCGCGCATCGTCTCGCTCGATCTGCGCCGCGTGCGCGAAGCGCCGGGCGTGATCGCGGTGCTCTGCGCGGCCGACATCCCCGGCGAGAACAACTGCGGCCCCGTGCTGCACGACGATCCGGTGCTCGCGGACGGCATCGTGCAGTACCTCGGCCAGCCCGTCTTCGCCGTGATCGCCACGAACCACGATCTGGCGCGCCGCGCGGCCGCGCTCGCCGCCCGCGACGACGTGGTGCGCTACGCGCCGCTCGACCCCGTGCTCTCGATCGCCGAAGCCCGCGCACAGCGGCATTACGTGCTGCCGCCGCTGCATCTGGCGCGCGGCGCGCCTGCCGAACGGATCGCGGCGGCACCGCACCGCATTGCCGGCACGTTCGAAGTGGGCGGACAGGAACAGTTCTACCTGGAAGGCCAGGTCGCCTACGCGCTGCCGCAGGAGCAGGACGGCATGCTCGTCTACAGTTCGACGCAGCATCCGGCCGAAATGCAGCAACTGGTCGCTCATCTGCTCGACTGGCCCGCGCATCGCGTGGCGTGCGAATGCCGGCGCATGGGCGGCGGCTTCGGCGGCAAGGAATCGCAGTCGGCGCTCTTCGTCTGCGTGGCGGCGCTCGCGGCTCACAAGACCGGCCGCCCGGTGAAGCTGCGCGCGGATCGCGACGACGACTTCATGATCACCGGCAAGCGTCACGACGCGCGCTACGAATACGAAGCGGGCTTCGACGACGAGGGGCGCCTTCTCGGCGCACGCGTGGAAATCGCGCTGCGCGCGGGCTATTCGGCCGACCTCTCCGGCGCGGTCGCCACGCGCGCGGTCTGCCACTTCGACAACGCCTACTATCTCTCCGACGTCGATATCGTCGCGCTCTGCTGCAAGACGAACACGCAGTCGAACACCGCGTTCCGCGGCTTCGGCGGCCCGCAGGGCGCACTCGTGATGGAGGTGATGCTCGACGGCATCGCCAGGCAGTTGAACCGCGATCCGCTCGACGTGCGCCGCGTGAACTACTACGGCGTCGGCGAACGCGACGTGACGCCTTACGGCCAGCGCGTCGAGGACAACGTGCTCGCGCCGCTCACCGACGCCCTGCTCGCATCGAGCCGCTATCGCGAAAGGCGCGCCGCGCTCGCCGGCTGGAACCGCACGAGCCCGGTGCTCAAGCGCGGCATTGCGATCACGCCGGTCAAGTTCGGCATTTCGTTCAACGTGCCGCACCTGAACCAGGCGGGCGCCCTCGTGCACGTGTATCGCGACGGCTCGGTGCTCGTGAATCACGGCGGCACCGAGATGGGCCAGGGGCTCAACACCAAGGTCGCGCAGGTGGTGGCGGGCACGTTCGGGCTGCCGCTCGCACGCGTGCGGGTGAGCGCCACCGATACGGCGAAGGTAGCCAATACTTCCGCGACCGCCGCCTCCACGGGCAGCGACCTCAACGGCAAGGCTGCCGAAGACGCCGCGCTGACCATTCGCGCGCGCCTCGCCGGCCTCGCCGCCGCGCTGTACGGCGGCGCGCCCGAGGCCGTAGCGTTCGAAGACGGCACGGTGCGGGTGAACGGCGCCTCGGTGCCGTTCGGGGAGTTCGTCGAGCGCGCCTATCTTCAGCGCGTCCAGCTTGGGTCGGACGGCTTCTACGCGACGCCGAAAGTCCACTGGGATGCGCGCACGCTCACGGGCCACCCGTTCTACTACTTCGCCTATGGCGCGGCGGTGTCGGAGGTGGTCGTCGATACGCTCACGGGCGAATGGAAACTCGTGCGCGCGGACCTGCTGCACGACGCCGGCCAGTCGATCAACCCGGCCATCGACATCGGCCAGGTGGAAGGCGCGTTCATTCAGGGCATGGGCTGGCTCACCACCGAGGAACTCTGGTGGAACCGCGACGGGCGCCTGATGACGCACGCGCCCTCCACCTACAAGATCCCGGCGATCAGCGATACGCCCGCCGCGTTCACGACCCGGCTCTTCCGCAACGACAACGCCGAGCCCACCGTATTCCGCTCGAAGGCCGTGGGCGAGCCGCCGCTGCTGCTGCCGTTCTCGGTCTTTCTCGCGATACGCGACGCCGTTGGCGCGGCGGTGCCCGAAGCACGCGTGGCGGCGCCGTTGCGCGCGCCCGCCACGCCCGAAGCGATACTCGATGCGATCGAGGCGCTGCGCGCCGAGGCGGCGCCGCTCGCGCCGGACGCAGCGGCAGCAGGTCCGGCGGGCGGTCATGCGGCCGCTCCGCCGGTGCCCGCGGCAGCACGCCGCGAGCCGGCGGATTGAAGAGACTGACGAGAGATTGACGAAATAGAGGCTTGGCGCGCCGCGCGAAGCCGCGAAGATCAACCGGCGGCATGCCCTGCGTGCCGCCCGAAGTACGGAGAACCGCCAGATGCAAGCCTGGCTCACCGATCTGCAGCAACTGCTCGCGCACGGCGACGCCGCCGTGCTCGTGACGGTTGCGCGCGTCGAAGGATCGGCGCCGCGCGAAGCCGGCACGAAGATGATCGTGACGCGCGAAGCCGCGCGCCACACGATCGGCGGCGGCCACCTCGAATGGAAGGCCATCGAGATCGCGCGCCAGGTGCTGCGCGACGGCATGCGCGCACCGCACCTGCGGCGCCTCGAACGCCTCGCGCTCGGCCCGAGCCTCGGCCAGTGCTGCGGCGGCGCGGTCGTGCTCGCGTTCGAGCGGCTCGACGTGGGCGACCTCGGCTGGCTCGCCACGCTGGCACGGCGCCTCGCGGCCGGCGCTTCGACGGTGCGTAGCGTATCATTCCGGTCCTCGCGGATTGGGAACGGGAGCCCGAATCGAGCAAACAGCGCGGCAAGCGGCGCACCAACGGCAAGCCCCGTAGCCGGCGACCCGGTGATGCTCTCCGAGCCGGAACCGGGCGTCGAAGCGCCCGACTGCCTGCTCTGGGACGCCCGGGACGGCGAAGGCGGCGCCCTGCTCACCGAGACCATCGCGCCCAACGACTTCCCCGTCGTGCTGTTCGGCGCGGGGCACGTGGGCGCAGCGCTGGTACGCGTGCTCGGCACGCTGCCGTGCCGGGTGCGCTGGGTGGACGAACGCGATGCCGCGTTTCCTTCGCCCGAGGCCTTTGCCGCGCTCGCCGCGCCCAATGTCGAAATCGACGCGAACGACGCCCCCGACGAAGCCGTCGATACCGCCCTGCCCGGCACGAGCTTCATCGTGATGACGCACGATCATTCGCGCGACCTCGAACTCGCCGAGCGCATCCTGCGCCGCGGCGACTTCGTGTTCTTCGGCATGATCGGCTCGCACACGAAGCGCAAGCAGTTCGAGCACCGGCTCGCCGCGCGCGGCATCGATCCGCTGCAGATCGCGCGGATGAAGTGCCCGCTCGGCGTGGACGGCATCGTCGACAAGTCGCCCGAAGTCATCGCGATCTCGGCCGCCGCGCAGCTCCTGCAGGCAATCGAGGCGCATGCGGCGCTCGCCGTCGCCCATTCCGCGTGATGTCACCTACCCACGGACCGACCCAACCATGACCATCACGACCCCTGCCGTCCCGCTCGTAGAAAAAGCCGCGCGCGCGCCGAAGTCCGAGCTGCACATCCATATCGAAGGCTCGCTCGAACCCGAACTGATCTTCGCACTCGCGCAGCGCAACAACGTGAAGCTCGCCTACGACTCGATCGAGTCGCTGCGCCGCGCCTACGCGTTCACCGACCTGCAGTCGTTCCTCGACATCTACTACGCGGGCGCGAGCGTGCTGCTCACGGAGCAGGACTTCTACGACATGACGATGGCCTATTGCGAGCGCGCGCTCGCGGACAATGTCGTGCACACCGAAATTTTCTTCGATCCGCAGACGCACACCGAACGCGGCGTGCCCGTCGCAACCGCGGTGGCGGGCATCGACCGCGCGCTCGCCGACGCCGAACAGCGCGGCCTCACGAGCAAGCTGATCCTGTGCTTCCTGCGCCATCTGAGCGAAGCCGATGCGCTCGCCACCTTCGAAGCCGCGCTGCCGCTCTTCGAGAGCTATCCGCGCATGATCGGCGTGGGGCTCGACTCGTCCGAGCGCGGGCATCCGCCCTCGAAGTTCGGGCGCGTGTTCGAAAAAGCGCGCGCGAAGGGCCTGAAACTCGTCGCGCATGCGGGCGAGGAAGGGCCGCCCTCGTACATCTACGAAGCGCTCGATCTGCTGAAGGTGGACCGCGTCGATCACGGCGTGCGCAGCATCGAGGACGCCGCGCTCGTCACGCGCCTCGCCGACACGCGCGTGGCGCTCACCGTCTGCCCGCTCTCGAACCTCAAGCTGTGCGTGTTCGACGACATGACGAAGCACACGCTCAAGGACCTGCTCGACGCAGGCGTCGCGGTCACGGTCAATTCCGACGATCCCGCCTATTTCGGCGGCTACGTCAACGAGAACTACACGGCGATCATCGACGCCCTGAAGCTGAACGATCAGGAGGTCTACACGATCCTGCGCAACGGCTTCGAAGCGTCGTTCGTGAGCCCCGCGGAGCGGGACGCGCTGATCGCGAAGCTCGACGCTTACTGGAGCGGCACGACCCGGTAAGCCAGCGCATCACACAATCTGGACGCCCCGCAAGGGGCGAAGGACACCACCGGGACCGGCGTGCGAGCGCCGGGCCATGGGCCCGCTTGCGCCGCGTTTTTCAGGGGCGGCGCAAGCGACGGATTTCAACCTCACTCAAACCTGAAGATTTCGGAGACGCAGTTCCCATGACTCAATCGGCTTACCGCGCAAAACTGTTGACGTTCACCGGCGACCCCGCGCAATCGTCCGACGCCGCTGTCTATCACGAAGACGGCGTCGTGATCGTCGAAAACGGCCACGTGGCTGCGTCGGGCGCGTGGTCCGCGCACGCCGGCCAGCTCGCCGACGGTGCCGCCGTCCACGACCTGCGCGACAAGCTGATCGTGCCGGGCTTCATCGACACGCACATCCACTACCCGCAGACCGACATGATCGCGTCGCCGGCGCCGGGCCTCCTGCCGTGGCTGGAGACGTACACGTTCCCGACCGAGCGCGGCTTCGAAAAGGAAGCGGTGGCCGAGGACACGGCGCGCTTTTTCGTCGACGAACTGCTCGCGAGCGGCACGACCACGGCGCTCGTCTATTGCACGGTGCACAAGCAGTCGGCCGATGCGCTCTTCGGCGCGAGCGAGGCGAAGAACCTGCGCATGATCGCGGGCAAGGTGCTGATGGACCGCCACTGCCCCGAGTTCCTGCGCGACACGCCGCAAACGGGCTACGACGACAGCGCCGAGCTGATCGGCCGCTGGCACAAGCGCGGCCGCCAGATGTACGCGCTCACGCCGCGCTTCGCGCCCACTTCCACCGAGGCGCAGCTCGAAGCCTGCCAGGCGCTCGCGAAGGCGCACCCGGACATCTTCATCCAGAGCCACGTGGCCGAAAATCCCGACGAGGTGAAGTGGGTAAGCGAGCTGTTCCCGCGCCAGCGCAGCTACCTCGACGTCTACGATCATTACGGACTCCTGCGCCGCCGCGCCGTGTACGGCCACTGCATCTGGCTCGACGACGAGGACCGCCGCCGCATGGCGCAAACGGGCGCGGTGGCCGCGCACTGCCCGACCTCCAATCTCTTCCTCGGCAGCGGCCTGTTCGACTTCGACAAGGCGAACGCGTCGGCCATGCCGGTCACGCTCGCAACGGACGTGGGGGGCGGCACCTCGTTCTCGATGCTGCAGACCATGAACGAGGCGCACAAGGTCGCGCGCATGGGCGGCCATCACCTCACCGCCACGCGCATGTTCTGGCTCGCGACGGCGGGCGCGGCAGAGGCGCTCGATCTGGCCGATACCGTCGGCACGCTGGCGCCGAAGACCGAAGCCGACTTCGTCGTGCTCGATCCGCAGGCCACGCCGCTCCTCGCGCGGCGCACGGCGCGCGCGGAATCGCTCGAAGAATTGCTGTTCGCGCTGGCGCTGCTCGGCGACGACCGCGCGGTGTACGAGACCTACGCGGCCGGCAAGCGCGTCCACCGACGCGGCGAGCGGGCGGCGGCGCACGCGGCGTAAGCGCGCCGCGTAAGCCTCGCGGAATTACTGCACCGCAGCAGCACCGGATGCCGGCGCTGCCGGGATGGGTGCGGGAGCGGGAGCGCCCGGCGGCGGCACGGCCGTTTCGTTCGGCGCCCCGCCGTTCTTCTCGACCGGCAGCTTCACCACCTGCACCGAGCCGTTGGCCATCGGGAAGTCGGAGAGGGCGCTGCGCACCAGATACGGCATCGCGCGCACGAGCGAAGGCTCGTCGCCGGAGGTGCGCGCCGAGACGTTATAGACCTCCTTGCCGGTCGCCTTGTCGGTAATGCGGATGCCGAGCACGTGCGTGTAGACCGGATAGGTCTGGTTCACGTACGCCGGCGCATACGGGCCCCACGCCCCCCACGGATTGAACGGCCCCCAGTACGGCGCCGGCCACGGGTTGTAGAACACCGGCTGGGCCACCGTCACCTGGTCCATGCGGCTTGCGTAGGCGAGGCCCACCAGGTAATGGGCCTGCGCTTCGCTCACCTGGCGAAACGCCTGGCCGGCAAGACCGCCCGCGACCATCTGCTCGTAGGTCGCCTGCTCGATGCTCTGCTTCTGCGCCGGGTTGCGCGTAAACGCATAAGTGCGCGTGGCGTCGCTGCCGCCGTCCCAGGCGGAGAACGCCGTCACCTGGCTCGTCACATAGGTCGTGCAGCCGGACAGCGTCACGGCAAGCGCTGCCAGCAGCATGAGCGCGCGGCGGGTCCATCGTTCGTGCTTCATGGTCTTCTCGTTCGTTTTTAACTGGATGTCCTGGGCGCGGCCGCAGCAGCCGTATCAGCCACTGCAACCGCAACGGCCGCACGCTCCGATACGGATGCGCCGCCGCACGGATTCCCCACCTGCCCGATTTTCCTGGCCGGTGAAGGCGTCGCCTCGCGGTTCGCCGCCTGCGGGACTGCCGGGCGGCAGTCCCGCAGGCGCGAGAGCCCGATCATACTGACTTGCGCGTGCGGGGGAAAGTTCGCGCGGCCCGAAGCCCGCCTCCACGGCCGCTTCGGACAATCCGGCCGCGCCTTTGTACAATGACGCGATGCGCCGCGCCACGAGCGCTGCCGAAAACGCGCGCGCAGCGGCGCTGCATGCGCGACCCAACGTGCCCGGGCGCCACAACCGCCGGCGCACCACCCTACGACGAGATCCCACCCGACCATGTCCGACACCACCGCCACGCCCAACGTGATCCGCCGCGCCGACTACGCGCCGCCCGCCTTCCTGATCGATACCGTCGATCTGGAGTTCGACCTCGTCCCGGACCGCACGATCGTCAAGAGCACGCTGCGGGTGCGCCGCAACCCCGCCGCCGCGGGCGCCCCGCACCTCGAACTGATGGGCGAGCAGCTGGAATTCCTCGGCGCCGCCATCGACGGCAAGCCGTATGCGAGCGTGCGCGCCCACGAACATGGCCTCACGGTCGAGAACGTGCCCGACGCGTTCGAGCTCACGCTCACCGGCGCCTGCGACCCGGCCGCCAACACGACGCTTTCGGGCCTTTACGTTTCGGGTGGCAACTTCTTCACGCAGTGCGAAGCCGAAGGCTTTCGCCGCATCACGTGGTTCCTCGACCGTCCCGACGTGATGGCCACCTACACGGTCACGCTGCGCGCCGACAAGACCGCCTGCCCCGTGCTGCTCTCGAACGGCAACCTCGTCGCCGAGGGCGACCTGCCCGACGGCCGCCACTTCGCCAAGTGGGAAGACCCGTTCCGCAAGCCGTGCTACCTGTTCGCGCTGGTGGCGGGCAAGCTCGTGGCGATCGAAGAGCGCATCACGAGCGGCTCGGGCAAGGAAAAGCTGCTGCAGGTGTGGGTCGAGCCGCACGATCTCGACAAGACGCGCCACGCGATGGACTCGCTCATCAACTCGATCCGCTGGGACGAGCAGCGTTTCGGCCTCGAACTCGACCTCGACCGCTTCATGATCGTCGCCGTGAGCGACTTCAACATGGGGGCGATGGAGAACAAGGGGCTCAACATCTTCAATACGAAGTACGTGCTGGCGAATCCGGAAACGGCCACCGACGTCGATTTCGCCAACATCGAGGCCGTGGTGGGCCACGAGTACTTCCACAACTGGACCGGCAACCGCGTGACCTGCCGCGACTGGTTCCAGCTGAGCCTCAAGGAAGGCCTCACGGTGTTCCGCGACCAGGAGTTCTCGGCGGCGATGTCGGGCGGCGACGAGAACGAAGCCGCGCGCGCCACCAAGCGCATCGAGGACGTGCGCGTGCTGCGCCAGATGCAGTTCGCCGAGGACGCGGGCCCGATGGCGCATCCGGTGCGCCCCGAGAGTTACGTCGAGATCAACAACTTCTACACGATGACCGTCTATGAGAAAGGCTCGGAAGTCGTGCGGATGTATCAGACGCTCTTCGGCCGCGACGGCTTCCGCAAGGGCATGGACCTGTACTTCCAGCGCCACGACGGCCAGGCGGTGACCTGCGACGATTTCCGCGCCGCCATGGCCGACGCCAATGGCCGCGACCTCGCGCAATACGAACGCTGGTACAGCCAGGCCGGCACGCCGCGCGTGACGGTCACGACGCGCTACGACGAAGCGCACAAGCGCTACAGCGTGACGCTCGCGCAGGACTACGGCAACGCCTCGCCGGCCGCGCGCGACACGCAGAAGGGACCGCTGCTGATCCCGTTCGCGATCGGCCTGATCGGCCCGGACGGCAAGGACCTGCCGCTGCACCTGGAAGGCGCGGCGAACGCGGCCGGCGCCCCGAGCGGCACGACGCGCGTGCTCGAACTCACCGAGGCGCAGCAGACCTTCACGTTCGTCGATGCGCCGGTGAAGCCGCTGCCCTCGCTGCTGCGCAACTTCTCGGCACCGGTCATCGTCGAGTACGACTACAGCAACGACGAACTGGCCTTCCTGCTCGCCCACGACAGCGACCCGTTCAACCGCTGGGAAGCGGGCCAGCGCCTCGCCACGCGCGAACTGCTCGCGCTCGCCGCGCGCGCGGCGAGCGGGCAGCCGCTCGAAGTGGACGATGCGGTGATCGAAGCCTTCCGCCGCGTGCTCAACGACGAAACGCTGTCGCCGTCGTTCCGCGAACTGGCGCTGATGCTGCCTTCGGAAACCTATCTGGCCGAGCAGATGACCGAGTCCGATCCGGCCGCCGTGCACGCCGCGCGCCAGTTTCTGCGCAAGCGCCTCGGCACGGCGCTCAAGGCCGACTGGCTCGCCGCCTATGCGCGCCACGCGACGCCGGGCGCCTACGAACCGACGCCCGAAGCCGCGGGCAAGCGCGCGCTGAAGAACCTCGCGCTCTCGTATCTCCCGGAACTGGACGATCCGGCCGACGCCGTGCGCCTCGCCACTGCGCAATACGACGCGGCGAACAACATGACCGACCGCGCGGCAGCGCTTTCGGCGTTGCTCAACGCGTCGGCGGCCACGGGCGGCGACTTCGCGAAGAAAGCGCTCGAAGACTTCTACGCGCGCTTCGAGCGCGAGCCCCTCGTCATCGACAAGTGGTTCGCCCTGCAAGCCATGCAGCGCGGCAGCGCGGCGCGCCCGGTGATCGACACCGTGCGCGCGCTCATGCGCCATTCCGCGTTCAACCTGAAGAACCCGAACCGCGCCCGCTCGCTGATCTTCAGCTTCTGCGCCGCGAACCCGGCGCAGTTCCACGCCGCCGACGGCTCGGGCTACGCATTCTGGGCCGAACAGGTGCTGGCGCTCGACGCGATCAATCCGCAGGTCGCGGCACGCCTCGCGCGCAGCCTCGAACTGTGGCGCCGCTTCACGCCCGCGCTGCGCGAGCGGATGCGCGCCGCGCTGGAGAAGGTTGCCGCGGGTGCGAAGTCGCGCGACGTGCGCGAAATCGTCGAAAAAGCGCTGGCGTAAAAGGTAGCAAAAAGCGCGCTGGCAGGAACGGTGCCGCGCCCCGACCGGCGCGGCACCGGATTTTCTTTTTTGCACGGCCGGCCCCGGGCCGCGCCAGGTCGAGCGGGTAGAATTGCGCTATTCCCAAGCCTACCCGGAGTCCTGCAATGGCTTTGCAACGTCGTACCACTCTCACGAAGTACCTGATCGAGCAGCAGCGCCAGCACCGCAATCTGCCGGCCGATCTGCGCCTCCTGATCGAAGTCGTCGCCCGCGCCTGCAAGGCGATCAGCTTCAACGTCAGCAAGGGTGCGCTCGGCGAGGCGCTCGGCACCGCCGGCAGCGAGAACGTCCAGGGCGAAGTGCAGAAGAACCTCGACATCCTCTCGAACGAAATCCTGCTCGACGCCAACGAATGGGGCGGCAACCTCGCCGCCATGGCATCGGAAGAAATGGAAACGTTCTTCCCGATCCCGGCCAATTATCCGAAGGGCGAATACCTGCTCGTGTTCGATCCGCTCGACGGCTCGTCGAACATCGACGTGAACGTCTCGATCGGCACGATTTTCTCGGTGCTGCGCTGCCCGGACGGCCAGCAGCCCACCGAAGCCTCGTTCCTGCAGCCCGGCACGCAGCAGGTCGCGGCCGGCTACGCGGTGTACGGCCCGCAAACGGTGCTCGTGCTCACGACCGGCCACGGCGTGAACTGCTTCACGCTCGACCGCGAGCTCGGTTCGTGGGTGCTCACGCAAAGCAACATGCGCATTCCCGAAGAGACGCGCGAGTACGCGATCAACGCCTCGAACGCACGCCACTGGTACGAGCCGGTGCAGAAGTACATCGGCGAGCTGAACGAGGGCAAGGACGGCCCGCGCGGCGAAAACTTCAACATGCGCTGGATCGCCTCGATGGTCGCCGACGTGCACCGTATCCTGAACCGCGGCGGCATCTTCATGTACCCGGCCGACAAGCGCGATCCGTCCAAGCCCGGCAAGCTGCGCCTGATGTACGAAGCGAACCCGATGTCGTTCATCGTCGAGCAGGCGGGCGGCGTGGCCACGAACGGCGAAGAGCGCATTCTCGACATTCAGCCGACCAGCCTGCACGAACGCGTGGCGGTGTTCCTCGGTTCGAAGAACGAGGTCGAGCGCGTGACCCGCTATCACCGTGAAGCAAAAAAATGAAAAAAGACGGGAGGAGGACTTGCGGACCCCGTGAATACTTCCTATAATCTTCCTTCTCTGATGCCGGAATAGCTCAGACGGTAGAGCAGCGCATTCGTAATGCGAAGGTCGGGGGTTCGATTCCTCTTTCCGGCACCACTGGTTTCAAGCGAAAGCCCAGTCTTCGGACTGGGCTTTTTGCTTTGCGGGTCGGACATGTCCGCACTCCCGAGGCCAAACCCATTCCAGATGACGCGCAGCGATGAGCTACGGAACGTACGGCACGCTCGCGTAACCCCTACGCCCCCTCCCGTTTCTCCCGCAGAAAGTCGATGAACACGCGCAGCTTCGGCGGCAATTGCGTGCGCCCCGCCGTATAGAGATAAAAGCCGGGAAACGACGGACACCAGGCGTCGAGCACCGGCAACAGCCGCCCATCCTGGAGTTGCGCGCGCACGAAATCCTCGATTACGTGCAGCAGGCCAACGCCCTCCTCGGCCGCCCGAACCATCGTACGCAGATCGTTGGTCACGAAGCGCCCCTGCGTAAGCACGTCGAAAACGTGCCGCGGCGCTTCGGGCTGCGCGAACTCCCAGCGATATACCCCCCCCGTCGCGAAGCGGTAATGCAGGCAATCGTGCCGCGCGAGATCGTCGGGAGTCGCGGGCGGCGCGTGGCGGCCGAAATACGCGGGCGATCCCACCACGACAATGTGGATCGGGCCGCCGATCGGCACCGCAACCATCCCCGGCGCAAGTGACTCGCCTAGCCGGATCCCCGCGTCGAACCCCTCGCCCACCAGGTCGGAAAAGCCATCGTCGAGCGCGAGTTCGAGCCGGATCTGCGGATAGCGCGCCATGAACTCAGCGAGATGCGGCAGCACCAGCATCTCGCTCGCCACGCGCGGCAGGTTGATGCGCAGCGTGCCGGCGGGCTGATCGCGCGAAGCGTCGAGCGCGTCGAATGCGGCTTCGAGTTCGGCCAGCGCCGGCTGGACGCGCGCCAGAAACTGCTGGCCCGCCTCCGTCAGGGCGACGCGACGTGTCGTGCGATTGAAGAGCCGCACGCCGATCTGGACTTCGAGCGCGCGCACGGTTTGCGAAAGCGCCGAGGTCGAGATGCCCGATGCGGACGCGGCACGCGTGAAACTGCCATGCCGCGCAACGGCGGCGACCGCCAGCAGCGCGGGCAGGCGCCCGGACAGTGCGGATGCGCCGGGTGTCGTGGCGAACTGCGGCTCCATCTTGCCTCCATTGTGAAGTACAGCTTCACAGTCCTTTCAATTGAACCCGATTTTTCCACAAAAAGGACAAGCGCAAGATAAGGCCGTGCTCACCACTCCACTCCCAAGGAGGCAATCATGAAGCTCGATACCTACACCCTGCTCGGCCGCTCCGGCCTGCGCGTCAGCCCCATCTCGCTCGGCACGATGACGTTCGGCACCGAATGGGGCTGGGGCACGGACGAAGCGGCGGCGCGCGAACTCTTCGATCTCTATGTGGATGCGGGCGGCAACTTCATCGATACCGCCGATCTGTACACGGAAGGCACGAGCGAGCAGTGGGTGGGCCGGTTCACGGCGGAGCGCGGCCTGCGAGACCGGCTCGTGATCGCCACGAAGTACTCCTACAACGCGCAGCCGGGGAACCCCAACGCGGGCGGCAATCACCGCAAGAACCTGCTGCGCGCGCTCGAAGGCTCGCTCAAGCGCCTCGGCACCGACTATATCGACCTCTACTACCTGCACACGTGGGACCGCATGACGCCCGCCGACGAGGTCATGCGCGCAATGGACGACGCCGTGCGCGCGGGCAAGATCCGCTACGTGGGTCTCTCCGACGTGCCCGCCTGGTACGCGGGCCGCGCGCAAACGCTCGCGGACTGGCGCGGCTTCGAGCCGGTCGCGGCGATGCAACTCGAATATTCGATGATCGAGCGCAACGCCGAGCACGAATTCGCCGATCTGGCCACGAGTCTCGGCATGGGTCTCGTGCCGTGGAGCCCGCTCGGGATGGGGGTGCTGTCCGGTAAATACCGTCCCTCGCAGAGCGCGCGTGGCGCAACGGGCGCCTCCGCCGAAGGACGCCTGCAGACCGTCGGCGCCAAGCCGCCTCCGGGCTTCGACAAGCTCACGGACCGCAACTTCGCGATCGTCGCGGAACTGGAGGCCGTCGCTCGCGAAGCGAACCGGCCGATGGCGCAGGTCGCGCTCAACTGGCTATATCAGAAACGCGGCGTGGCAAGCATCATCGTGGGGGCGACGAAGAAGGCTCAGTTGCAGGAGTCGCTGGGGGCGCTCGACTTCACGTTGGCGCCAGAACTCGCCGAGCGACTCGATGCGGCATCCGAGCCCGCTCATCCGTTCCCCTATTACATGTTCGCGGACGGCCATCAGGCGCGCATTCACGGCCAGGTGGATGTGGCGGCACGGCCAGCCAATCACGGGCTCGCCCAGCATGTTCCGGCCCCCACCGGGGCCTGAACGCAGCGCGACCGGCGGCGGCCGCGGTGCGCGGCGGCGGGAACAATCGCGCACGCGGCCGGTCTCTTTTATGTGCGTTGCACAATTAATCGCCGTCCAATGACGTTCGCTATCGAATTAATCGGACGAAGGAACTGTAACGATCTTTTACAGAGTTTAAAGAAAATCTGTAATTCCGGCGTCAACCGCCGCGGATAATCCCGCGTTGAGTCGGTATGGCGGCTTCCCAGGCAGCGCGCACGCGTGTTGCCCGAACGGAAGCCGTTCGCGGTTGTGTGCAGGCTGGGTGGTGCTGGGTGGTCCTGGGTAGTGCTGGGAAGGCTTGCTGAGGCGCAGGGAGGGCGTGAGGAACGTCTAACGCGGCACCGTCAGAAACCGGCAGTGGAACTAGCGACGGTCGGCGGGCTGGATCGAGGAATGACAGCGATCCGGGAAATTATATTCCGCCCCAGTTATTAAGATGTGACGTTGTGCGATTAAAGCAACACGCGCATTCGAAAAGCACTGTTACCGTGATCGAGGCTAGCGCATTTGAAGGGCCAAGTCGGATAATCGGCTTACACAGGAGAAAGATCATGGACGCCAAACCGCCAAGAATTCCGACCCCGGACAAAGTCTTCAGCCCGGATCCGGAACCGGTGGCCGTCGAGTTCCTCGGAGATGAACTGCCCGCCCACGTGCGCGCATTTCTCGACGAGCAACGTAAGGCCCACGAGCAGAAGTAACGGGGAACGCGCACACGCGCGACGATGGGCGGGTTGTCTGAGCGACTCGCCCACTTGGCGTGTGCCCGCCAAAATGCGCCGCTTCAGCAGCAGCACAGCGGTTGAATGCCCGGCGAGAGGCCCGGACACACGGCTTGATGAATGCGCCGCATGAACGGCTCGCAGCAACCCAGGCCGTCGCGCACCGAGGCAATCTCGGCCAACCGGTTGCGTTCGAGCAAATCCCCAGCGCGGATACCCGCTATCCTTCGCTTTTTTGCGACCACGGTCTGCGATCCTCGCCTGCCGGCCCCTTTCGCCTTTCCCACACACATGAATGCTCTCGTCCGCGCAAGCGCGCGCTGCGCTGCCGCTCTGCTGCTCGCCCTGCCCTTTGCACCGGCTCACGCCGATGGCGACGACACGGCGCTCACCAATCTGATCGCCCTCGTCTCGCAACGCCTTTCGCTTGCTGAACCGGTCGCACACTGGAAATGGGAGCATCACAAGCCCATTACCGATACGCCGCGCGAAGACGCACTCCTCGCCGATGTCCAGAAACGCGCGTCCACAGCCGGCGTCGATCCGGCCTTTGCCCACGCCTTTTTCCGCGATCAGATCGATGCGAGCACCCAGGTGCAGAAGGCGCTGTTCGAGTCGTGGCGCACGTCCCAGGCCCCAACCGGCGATGCGCCGGATCTGGCCACCGTCATGCGCCCGCAGCTCGATCGCCTCACCGGACAGTTGATCGGTGCTTTGGCACAGGTCCAGCCGCTGCGCGCTTCGGATGATTGTCCGGCGCGCCTCGCACGCTCATTGGCCAACTGGAAGCAACTCACGCGCTACGACTCCGCGCGTGGGGAAGCGCTGAACCGGGCGCTGGGTCACATCTGCGAGGACGGTGGCCCCGGCGGCACGGCGTGAGCGCCTGAACGCTGAAAATTGCGCTGCGGGAATCGCCCTTCAGGCAGCGGTCGCGACGCTGCGTGCTCCCGCTGACGACAGCGCCTGCACGTTCAACCCGTGCTCCAGGCGGTTCTGCAAAATCCGCCACGTCGCCAGCTCGAACGGCGGCTCGCCGGCCGAGAGCACAAGCGCGGCGGCCTCGGCCGCGCTCGCCACGGCGCCCAGATAGCACCAGCGGTCGATCAGATGCAGCACGGCCGCGTCGGCCGCCGCGTCGCGCTCCTCTATCAGCACGGCGCCTTCGAACGGCCAGGGTGCCGTCTGGGGATCGCGTTTCGTCGTGCGCGGAACGCGATTGAAAGCGGGCTTCAGCGTGGCAATCCACTGCGCCTCGACGAGCAAGGCACCAAACTCGCCGCCCGTCGCACGCCATTCGACGCGCCGCACCTGCTGCGCCATGCGCTGCTCGCGCGAGGAGCGCCGCTCCCCCGAAAGGTGAGCGCGCACCCGCTGGCGCACCCGCACGCTGCGCCCGACATAAAGCGGCACATCGTTTTCGCCATAGAAGGCATAGACGCCGTGCCCGGCCGGCGCGCTGTCGATCAGATCGTCGGTGATCTCGCCCGCCAGCCGATGGCGCCGCGTAAGGCGTTCGATCTGCGCATCGAGCGTTTCCCTGAGCACCAGCGACGGCAGACGCTGCCAGAACTGCCAGATCAGATCGGCATCGGCAAGCGCGCGGTGGCGGTCCGACGGCACGAGTTCATGGCGCTCGACGAGCGCATCGAGCCCATGGCGCTTTTCGCCGGGAAAGAGAGCCCGCGAAAGCCGCACGGTGCACAGGACGTCGGGATTGAAGGAGAAACCGGCGCGCTCGAACTCCGCGCGCAGAAACCCCCGATCGAAGGCCGCGTTGTGGGCGACGAAGAGCTTGCCCTCCAGCCGCTCGAGGAGCGAGGGGGCGATATCGTCGAAGGTCGGCGCGCCCTGCACCATCTGATTCGTGATGCCCGTGAGCTGCTGAATAAAGGGCGGGATAGCCTGGCGCGGGTCGACGAGTGTGCTCCACCGCGACACCCGGCCCTGCACGACTTCAACGACCCCCACCTCGGTAATACGATGCTCGCCCACCGAGCCGCCTGTTGTTTCGAGATCCACGAAAACGAGCGGAAGATCGCCCGGCAACTCGCCGGGACTCAAGGGAATGTCGGACATGGTGAAGCAGAAAGACAAAAATGAGAGAAAACGCGCCAAGTATGCCTTGTTCGGGCGCCCTCTGCCCACCCTGCTCGCGCGGCGAAGCATAAGCCTTTTCAATAGCGCATCCGGCGCCATCGCATCCGTCTTTACCCCAATTGCGAAAAAAATTCAGTCCGCTTATTACTCGCCGCGCTATTTTAATTCTTCAGAATAAAAAAGCCCTGGTAATCATCAGGGCTCTTGTCATCGCGGCTCAGGCGCCATGGCGCCCGCGCACGCCGCATTACAGCGGCTGGATGTTTGCGGCCTGCTTGCCCTTCGGGCCAATCTTCACCTCGAACGAGACGCGCTGGTTCTCTTTCAGCGACTTGAAGCCGTCTGCGCGGATCTCCGAGAAGTGGGCGAACAGATCGTCGCCGCCAGCGTCAGACGTGATAAAACCAAAGCCCTTCGCATCGTTGAACCATTTAACGATACCGGTTTCCATGTTTCAGTTTCCCTCGAAATTTTGATGACGCGGGCATTAACCCTGACGCCGAAAGCCAACCGATCCCCGCTTCATCACAATCTCATCCCACTGCCTGGGTATTGCGCTCGACAGGAAAATCAGCATTGCCGTTATACGGGGAACGCCAATCGCCAGTCAAGCGAATTTTTTATAGCAGCTTTCCCATTCTCGCGATAAAACCAGTGTGCATCAAAATCCGTTCAAAAAAATGCGCAACAGGAGAATGACTTCATGCTGCGTCATTTTTACCCGATTCATTTCCAGGGAAATTCCGTCAGAGAAAGTTTTCCCGAAATGTAACAATACGTATCAAACGTAAGTGTTTTTCCCGGTTGTTCAAGTAAAGCATTCAAACCAATATCAATATTGTTGGCGCGCTTTGGGAGGTCATCATGCTGACGATCCTGCGACAAGGATTGAAGTGGCTTGTGCAGATGGAAGGTGCGGCGCCGCGCGTGTCGGGTGAATTCGATGCGTATGGCCCGTGGCACGGGGATCACTGGCATAACCTGCTGTGTTCCCCTATGGACGCCCGCCACTATGTAATGGAAGACTGGAGCCTGCAGACTGAACCGCTGACGGAGCAACCCAGGTAGGTTCGCGCGAGGGCAAAAAAAAGCGCGGCTTGGGGCCGCGCTGACAAAGGTTTGGAGATCTTTTTCGTCAACGAAAAAGTCTGCTTCGAAAAGCAGCCATCTCAGTATAGCGGCTGACAGTGCAGCGTATTAAGCATACGGAACACAACCATCTGTTACCTGGATCGCAACAATCGCTTTGGGCCTGGTTTATTCCGCTTTCCGCAATCAATTGCTGTAGCGATCGCACAACGCTACCCGGTTGACACCCCTCCCCCCGCTCCCGCGAATATCGCGTAAAGCCCCAGCCAGTAAGGCTTAACGGGATCTAAAAAATCATTTCCGATGGCGCAATACTTTATTGCGAAAATCGGAATATGCCGATTCCGAGCACTCTCTCTACACTCTGCCTGTCCGGAAACCGACTTCGTCGGATTAATGCGTACCACGCGTGTGTTTTGCCTCTCGCTGCCTCTCGCGTGGGCGGTTTCCACAAGCCTGGGTTCCCCGAAACCCATACTGTTCTCGGAGTTTACAAAGATGAAAAAGACTCTCATGGTCGCCGCCCTGTCGGGCGTTTTTGCAACGGCAGCCCACGCACAAAGCAGCGTTACGCTGTACGGCCTGATCGACGCCGGCATCACCTACACGAACAACCAGGGCGGCCACAGCGCCTGGCAAGCCACGAGCGGCACGGTCAACGGCAGCCGTTGGGGCCTGCGCGGTTCGGAAGACCTCGGCGGCGGTCTGAAGGCCATCTTCACGTTGGAAAACGGCTTTAACATCGACAACGGCTCGCTGGGTCAGAAGGGCCGCATGTTCGGCCGCCAGGCGTTCGTCGGTCTGGCAAGCGACCAGTACGGCGCCGTCACGCTCGGCCGCCAGTACGACTCCGTGGTCGACTACCTGGGACCGCTGTCGGCAACCGGATCGCAATACGGCGGCACGATCGCTGCTCACCCGTACGACAACGACAACCTCGACAACTCGGTCCGTTTCAACAACACGATCAAGTACTCGAGCGTGAACTACGCTGGCTTCAAGTTCGGCGCAACGTACTCGTTCTCGAACAGCGCCCAGTTCGCCAACAACCGTGCTTACAGCTTCGGCGCATCGTATAACTACGCTGGCCTGAACTTCGCTGCCGGCTACCTGCAAGCCAACAACGACGTCAACAACCTGTCGATGAGCGCGATCTCGGATTCGGGCGCGCAGGCTGGCGACTACACGTTCGCAGCAGGCCGTCAACGCACGTTCGGCGGCGGCGTGAGCTACGCGTTCGGCCCGGCAACGGCTGGCTTCGTGTACACGCAGACGAACCTGAGCGACGCAATCGGCATCTCGCCGTCGCAATCGGGCACGCAGGCCGGCCTCGGCTTCGGCGCCAACAGCGCACGCTTCCAGAACTTTGAAGGCAACGTTCACTACGCTCTGACCCCGGCCCTGAGCCTGGCTGGCATGTACACGTACACCCGCGCGAACTTCGGCGGCGGCGTGAACCCGAACTACAACACGGTGGCCCTGCAGTCGGACTACCTGCTCTCGAAGCGTACGGACGTGTACCTCCAGGGCGACTGGCAACACGCGTCGTCGAACGACGCCAACATCGGTGCATACCTGAACGGTCTGTCGTCCGCTTCGAAGACGCAAGACCAGGTTGCTGTGACGGTTGGTATCCGTCACCGCTTCTAAGAAGCACCCGGCTGGCGCTGTCCTGGCCAGTCCTGCAGTCTAAAAAGGCGCCCTTGCGGCGCCTTTTTTATTTCGAGCCGGGTGAAGTGCCCGGCCGGCTCTGGCGGCACCCCAAAAGCGCCGAAGAGCGCACCGCTCAGTCCTCGCCCGCCGCAGGATAACGCACGTCGAGCACATCGATCGGCTCGGGGCCCGCCGGCGTATAGAGCGTCACCTGATCGCCGATCTTCGCCTTGATGAGCGCCCGCGCAACCGGCGAAACCCAGCTCACATGGCCGCGGTCCAGATCGACCTCGTCGATGCCGACAATGGTCACCGTATGCGCTTCGCCGTCCTCCGTGCCGTACTCCACCGTCGCGCCGAAGAACACCTGGTCGGTGCTCTCCTGGCGGCTGCTGTCCACCACCTCGGCCAGATCCAGCCGTTTGGTAAGAAAGCGGATGCGCCGGTCGATTTCGCGCAGGCGGCGCTTGCCGTAGATGTAATCCCCATTCTCGGAGCGGTCGCCATTCGAGGCCGCCCACGAGACGAGCTTCACCACTTCCGGGCGGGCTTCGTCGATCAGGTGCAGCAGTTCGCTGCGCATGCGCTGGTAGCCGGCCGGCGTAATGTAGTTTTTTGCGCCCGGCGGAATCTCGGGCAGACCGCCTTCGAGATCGTCGTCGTCGCTATCGGTCGATTCTTTGACAAATGCCTTGTTCATGATGGATCAGTGCTGTATGTACACTCTTTGCACAGGTTACACGATGCGTGCCTGCGGACAAATCGCGATAAGGGTCTTCCCTTTTTTCGAACCTTTGCTATAATCTCACTTCTGCGTGCGGCTGTAGCTCAGTTGGATAGAGTACTTGGCTACGAACCAAGGGGTCGTGGGTTCGAATCCTGCCAGCCGCGCCATTTATTCAGGGGGCCTTCCTCACACGAAGGCCCTTAGTTTTCAGAAGCGCCTTTTCCGTTTTTTCGGTGGCTGCGTTTGAAAGCTGCAAGGAGTATTGTTTTAGCGTGCGGCTGTAGCTCAGTTGGATAGAGTACTTGGCTACGAACCAAGGGGTCGTGGGTTCGAATCCTGCCAGCCGCGCCACCTTTCGAAGGGCCTTCCTGATGAGTCAGGAAGGCCCTTTTTCGTTCCGGGGCCCGCGACCCTGCCTGTCCTTCTCGCCGCGACGCCCGCAAGCGGCCTAACGCGGCGCCGTGCCGATATCGCCGATCTGGGCATCCGGGCGCGGCAGATCTTCCACATCGCCAATATCGCCCGGCACGCCGACCTGCTCGGCAATCGCCCCGTCGAGCGCCTGCGGCTGCTGCAGCATCTCGCCCACCGTGTCGCCGAAGCGGCTCATCACGAATGCGCGCAGCAACGCGACGCGCACCGAATCCCCATGCGCCTCGACCGTGCGGTAGCCGCCGTGGAATTCGGCCACGCAGAATGCCCCCTCCCCTTCGCGGCGCTCACGCAGCTCGAAACGCTGCGCACGGTCCAGCACCACGCCCGCGGCCTGCCATGACGTGGAGGGCGTGAAGCGCCCGTCCCAGGGCCGCCCGCGGTCGTTGCCGCGCACGGCAACCTTGGTGCCGCTGTCGGTGAAATAGATCTCCCGGACGAAATCGTGCAGGCTGCGGGCCACCCAGTAGTCGAGCGTCATGCCGGTCAGATCAGCTACGTTCATCGCAACGCCCTCGCATCGAATCGGGAAAGGAGCGGCCGGCACGAGACGGCATTGCGCCGTGTCATGCACCGGCTGACGGGCCGCTGAAAGTCCGGCCAGAGAGGATGATTGCCTTGCGGATTGCGCGACAGGCGCGAGTGCTTACCTAATAACGCCCCGCCCACGGTACAAGGCCTAACCGCGACCCAGCAACTGCTCAATAATCGGCGCGCTCGCGGTCGATCCGCATGCCGCCGTCGTGGCGGTGGTGCCCTTCGTCGCTCGGCCGCTCGCGCGCAATGCGCATCACGTCGGGATTCGTGCGCACGCGGCGCATCACGTTCGCAAGATGCACGCGGTCGCTCACCTGGATCACGAAGCGCAGGAGGTTCGACTCCTGGGCGAGATCGTCGTCCATGGCGATATGCACGATATTGGCATCGGCCGAGGTGATGTCCGCCGCCACGCGCGCGAACACACCCTTGGTGTTCTTCACGAGCACCTTCACGGCGACGTCGAAGAGACGCCCCGGCTGCGGCGCCCAGGCCACGTCGATCCAGCGGCCCGGGTCGCGCTTGTGGATGCGCTGCGCAACGCGGCAGTCGGTGGTATGGATCGCCATGCCGAGCCCGATGCCGATATAGCCCATGATGTCGTCGCCCGGAATCGGGCGGCAGCAGGCCGAGAGCTGCACCGACATGCCCTCGGTGCCCGTAATGACCACGGGCGGCGCATGCGGCGCGTTCGGATCGCGCGGCGGATGGTGGTGATGCTCGTCGTCGTCGGCTTCCTGGCCGTTGATGAGCACCTCGATGCGCTTGGCCATGACCGCCGCCACGCGCCGGCCGAGGCCGATGTCCGCGAAAATTTCCTGGCGGTCCTTGTTGCCGGTCCACTGCACGAGCTTTTCCCACACTTCCGGCGTGACGTCCGAAAGCTGGTAGCCATAGCCCTTGAGCGCCTGATCGACGAGCCGTTCGCCCAGCTGCACCGATTCCGTGAGGCGCATCGTCTTCAGATAGTGACGGATCGCCGAGCGCGCCTTGCCGGTGCGCACGAAGCCGAGCCACGCGGGATTCGGCTTGGAATACGGCGCGGTAATCACCTCGACGATGTCGCCGCTCTTGAGCTCGGTGCGCAGCGGCAGCAGTTCGTTGTTGATCTTCACCGCGACGCACTGGTTGCCGAGGTCGCTGTGGATCGAATACGCGAAGTCGAGCGCCGTGGCGCCGCGCGGCAGCGCCATGATCTTCGACTTCGGCGTGAACACGTAGACGGCGTCCGGGAACAGGTCGATCTTGACGTGTTCGAGGAACTCGCTCGAGTCGCCCGCTTCGCTCTGGATGTCGAGCAGCGACTTGAGCCACTGGTGCGCGCGCTTCTGGACGTCGTTCAGATCGGCGCCGCCGTTCTTGTAGAGCCAGTGCGCCGCCACGCCCGCTTCGGCGATCTCGTGCATCTTGCGCGTGCGCACCTGGAACTCGATGGGCGCACCGAACGGACCCACGAGCGTCGTATGCAGGGACTGATAGCCGTTCACCTTCGGAATGGCGATGTAGTCCTTGAACTTGCCCGGCACCGGCTTGTAGAGCGCGTGGAGCGCGCCGATGCAGGTGTAGCACTCCAGCGCCGACTCCACCACGACCCGGAAGCCGTACACGTCGAGCACCTGCGAGAACGACAGTTGCTTGTCGCGCATCTTCTTGTAGATGCTGAAGATGGTTTTCTCGCGCCCGGTGACTTCGGCGCTGAGCTTCGCTTCGGCAAGGGCGCGCTGCACCGATTCGAGGATCTTGCTCACCACTTCGCGGCGATTGCCGCGCGCCGCCTTCACGGCCTTTTCGAGCGTGGCGTAGCGGTTCGGATTGAAGTTCGCGAAGCTCAGGTCCTGGAGCTCGCGATAGGTGTTGTTCAGCCCGAGGCGGTGCGCGATCGGCGCGTAGATGTCGAGCGTCTCGCGCGCGACGCGCCGGCGCTTGGCCGGCGGCACCGCGCCGAGCGTACGCATGTTGTGAAGCCGGTCCGCGAGCTTCACGAGGATCACGCGCACGTCGCGCGCCATCGCGAGCAGCATCTTGCGGAAGTTCTCCGCCTGCGCTTCCTCGCGATTGCGGAACTCCATCTTGTCGAGCTTGGAAAGCCCGTCGACCAGTTCCGCGACCTTCGCGCCGAAGCGCTCGGCGATCTCCGCCTTGGTCACGCCCTGGTCCTCGATCACGTCGTGCAGCAGCGCGGCCATGATCGACTGGGCGTCGAGCTTCCAGCCGGCGCAAATCTCCGCGACGGCGACAGGATGGGTGATATAGGGTTCGCCGCTCTGGCGATATTGCCCGAGGTGGGCTTCGTCGCTGAAGTGGAATGCCGCTTTGACTTCCTTGATTTCCTCGGGCGTGAGGTAGGCAGCCAGCGCGGCAGTCAGATTGGCGATGGAGACGACCCCGTGCTTGCGGGGCTGCTCCGGCGTCGCGGTCGGTCCGAACAGATGGCGAAACGACTGTTCGAGGACCGCGTCGATATAGTTGCGCGCGGGATTCGCAGTCTCGGCTTCCTGGTCCACCTCGGTGGCCGGCGAGGGCGTCGTACTCATGTTCCCCTCCGTATCAGGTTGGCGTTGACGTTAAAGCGGCTCGCGCGCGACGACTTGCATGGCGACAGGAATGCCTGCGAGGCGCCGTTAAACGGGCACCTTTTTCAGCATTTCCAGGCCCACCTGGCCAGCCGCGATCTCGCGCAGCGCGACCACGGTCGGCTTGTCGCGGCTCTCGATCTTCGGCGTGTGACCTTGTGCGAGCTGGCGCGCGCGATACGTCGCGGCGAGTGCCAGTTCGAAGCGGTTCGGAATCTGTTTCAGACAATCTTCGACGGTGATGCGGGCCATGTCGGTTTCCTTCTCATTCTCGGCAGGTTCTTATTCTACCTTATGTGCTCGACGACCCGGACTGCGGCTGATGGATGCCGAGCTGCACGAAGAGCTCCGTGTGCCGCGCGTATTGCGACGTAAAGCGCAGACGCGTGGCGGCGACCAGATTGCGCAGTTCCTGCAGCGCGCGGTCGAAGTTCTCGTTGATCACCACGTACTCCGCTTCGCTCGCGTGCGCCATCTCGCTGCCGGCTGCAAGCAGGCGCCGCGTGATGACGTTCGGCTCGTCTTCGCCGCGCTTTCTGAGGCGCTCGGCCAGCGCGTCGAGCGAAGGCGGCAGGATGAAAATTTCCACCGCGTTGCGGAACTGCTTCTTCACCTGCTGCGCACCCTGCCAGTCGATTTCGAGCAGCACGTCGTTGCCGATCTTCATCTGCTCTTCGATCCACACGCGCGACGTGGCGTAGTAGTTGCCATGCACCTCCGCGCTTTCGAGGAACTCGCCGGTGGCGTGGCGCGCGAGAAAATCGTCGACGGTCGTGAAGTGGTAATGCTCGCCGTCGCGCTCTTTCGAGCGCGGCGCGCGCGTGGTGTACGAAATCGACAGGCGGATCGCGCTGTCCTGCGCGAGCAGCGCGTTCACGAGCGTCGATTTGCCCGCGCCCGAAGGCGCCACCACCATGAAGAGGTTGCCGGGATAGACGCCTGCGTACGGATTGCGCGGCTTCTTTTCGCTGGTCTGGTCGGTCATGTTCGTTGCTTCCTTTACTCGAGATTCTGGACCTGCTCGCGCATCTGCTCGATGAGGAGCTTGAGCGTCATCGACGCGTCCGCCAGCTCCTTCGCTGCGGCCTTCGAACCGAGCGTGTTCGCCTCGCGGTTGAGCTCCTGCATCATGAAGTCGAGGCGCTTGCCCACCTTGCCGCCCTTCTCGATCACGTGACGCGTTTCGTTCAGGTGGGCGGTGAGGCGCGAGAGCTCTTCGGCGATGTCGATGCGGATGCCGTACATCGTGACTTCCTGGCGGATGCGCTCGGCGACTTCCTCGCGCGACACCGTGCCGATCGTGCCGTTGCCGCCCGCTTCGGGCGCGGCGACGCCGAGCGCCTCCTGCAGCCGCTCGGCGATCTTCTGCTGCTGCTTCACGATCAGCTCGGGCACGAGCGGCGTGATCTTCGCGACGATCGCCTCCATCCCGGCGACGTTGGTGAGCAGCATGTTCGCGAGTTGCGCGCCTTCGCGCGCGCGCACGTCGATGAGCTCGGCGATGGCCTGCTTGCCGCAGCCCAGCACCGCATCGCGCAGCACCTCGGGCGCCACGCCGCTTTCGGCGAGCACGCCCGGCCAGCGCAGGATCTCGCCGGTGCGCAGACGCCCCGATTCCGGGAATGCTTCCAGCACCGCGCGCTCGAGCGCCGCAAGCTGATCGAGCGCGTCGCGGTTGAGCGCGCCCGCGTTCGCGGCCTGCTCGCTGCGCTGCACATTGATGCGGATATCCACCTTGCCGCGCGAGAGCTTCGTCATCAGCATTTCGCGCAGCGTCGGCTCGCACACGCGCACGTCTTCCGGCATGCGGAAGTTCAGGTCGAGAAAGCGCGAGTTCACGGTGCGCAGTTCGACGGACACACTGGCGCCGCCCGTGCCCGAAGCCGCAGCAAGCTCGCGCGTGACGCTTGCGTAGCCGGTCATGCTGTAAATCATGGTTCGTCTCGCGAATGGGCCGTGGTGGCGCGCCGGACTGGACGCGGGACACGGCGGAGGGATCGAGGCGCCCGGCGTATTCGAAAGGACGCGGGGCGGAGAAACCGTATTATCCCATTTTTGGGGGCACGACACGCGCGCCCGGCAGCGCGGGGCCGCCTGGCGCGGGCGGGAGCGCCGCGCCTCGCGCGCCGCCCGCAAGCGGTAAAATTACGGTTTCCCCTCCTTACCGTGCCCGCGCGCACGCATTCACGATGACCCAATCGATCCAGCGCCCGAGCGGCCGCCCCGCCAACCAGCTTCGCGACGTCCGCATCACCCGCCACTATACGAAGTACGCCGAAGGGTCGGTGCTCGTGGAATTCGGCGACACGAAGGTGCTGTGCACGGCGAGCATCTCCGAAAGCGTGCCGCCGTTCCTGCGCGACAAGGGCCAGGGCTGGCTCACGGCCGAGTACGGCATGCTGCCGCGCGCCACGCACACGCGCAGCGACCGCGAAGCCGCACGCGGCAAGCAGACGGGGCGCACCCAGGAAATCCAGCGCCTGATCGGCCGCGCGCTGCGCTCGGTGTTCGACCTCGAAGTGCTCGGCGCGCGCACGATCAACCTCGACTGCGACGTGATCCAGGCGGACGGCGGCACGCGCACGGCCAGCATCACCGGCGCTTTCGTCGCGGCTCACGACGCAGTGTCGAAACTGCTCGCCACCGGCCGCCTCGAACGCTCGCCGATCACCGACTACGTGGCGGCCATTTCGGTGGGCGTGTACGAAGGCGTGCCCGTGCTCGACCTCGACTACGCCGAAGACTCGCAGTGCGATACCGACATGAACATCGTGATGACGGGCGCGGGCGGCCTCGTGGAAGTCCAGGGCACGGCCGAAGGCGCGCCCTTCTCGCGCGACGAGATGAACGCCCTGCTCGACCTCGCACAGGACGGCATCCGCACGCTCGTCGAAAAGCAGAAGGCGGCGCTGGAGATCGCGCATGGCTGACGCGACGAACGCCTCCGGCACGACGGCCGCGAGCGCGCTCCCGCGCGTGGTGCTCGCGTCGAACAACGCGGGCAAGCTGCGCGAATTCGCGGCGCTCTTCAGCACCGCCGGCATCGAACTGCTGCCGCAGGGCCAGTTCCACGTGCCGGAGGCGGAAGAGCCGCACCCGACCTTCGTCGAAAACGCGCTCGCCAAGGCGCGTCATGCGGCGAAACTCACGGGCCTGCCCGCGCTCGCCGACGACTCCGGCCTGTGCGTGCGCGCGCTGCGCGGCGCGCCGGGCGTGTACTCGGCACGCTTCGCGCAGCTTGCGGGCGGCGAGAAGAGCGACGCCGCGAATAACGCGCTGCTCGTCGAACGCCTGAAAGATCAGACGGACCGGCGCGCGTACTACTACTGCGTGCTCGTCCTCGTGCGGCACGCCGACGACCCCGAGCCGCTCATCGCCGAAGGCCGCTGGCACGGCGTCGTGCTCGACGCGCCGCGCGGGGCGAACGGCTTCGGCTACGACCCGTACTTTTTCCTGCCCGAGCGCAACGCCACGGCCGCCGAACTCGACCCGGCCGTGAAGAACGCATCGAGCCATCGCGCGATGGCGCTCAAGCACCTGCTCACGCGCCTGAAGGAGGACGCGTGAGCGACGCGCATCAAACCGGCCAGCGCGTGATCCAGGCGTTTTCGACGCCCGGCCACATCCGCCTCACTTCGCTGCCGCCGCTCGCGCTGTACGTGCACTTCCCGTGGTGCGTGCGCAAATGCCCGTATTGCGACTTCAACTCGCACGAATGGAAAGGCGAGCGCTTTCCCGAGGACGATTACCTCGATGCGCTGCGCGCCGATCTCGAACAGTCCCTGCCGCTCGTCTGGGGCCGCCAGGTGCACACGGTGTTCATCGGCGGAGGAACGCCCAGCCTGCTCTCGGCGGCGGGACTCGACCGCCTGCTTTCGGACGTGCGCGCACTCCTGCCGCTCGACGCCGACGCGGAGATCACGCTGGAGGCCAACCCCGGCACGTTCGAGGCGGCGAAATTCGCGCAATTCCGGGCGAGCGGCGTGAACCGGCTTTCGGTGGGCATCCAGAGCTTCAACGAAGCGCATCTGAAGGCGCTCGGCCGCATCCACGACGCGGCGCAGGCGCGCCACGCCGTCGAAGTCGCGGCGAAAACCTTCGACAACTTCAACCTCGACCTGATGTTCGCGCTGCCGCAGCAGACGCTTGCCGAGTGCGAGGCCGACATCGAAACAGCGCTTTCGTACGCGCCGCCGCATCTGTCGCTCTATCACCTGACGCTGGAGCCGAACACGCTGTTCGCGAAGTTCCCGCCCGCGCTGCCCGATGACGATTCGTCGGCGGATATGCAGGACTGGATCCACGCGCGCACGGCCGCCGCGGGGTACGGGCGCTACGAGGTATCGGCCTATGCGCAGCCGGGCCGGCAAAGCCGCCATAACCTGAACTACTGGCGCTTCGGCGATTACCTTGGCATCGGCGCGGGCGCGCATACCAAGCTCTCGTTTCCCAATCGCATCGTGCGCCAGGCGCGCTACAAGCATCCGGCGACGTTTATCGAGCAGGCGCGCACGGGCTCGCCGGTGCAGGAGGAACGCGAGGTCGGGCCGCGCGATCTGCCGTTCGAGTTCATGCTCAACGCGCTGCGGCTCGTGGAGGGCTTCCCGGTGCATCGCTTCATCGAGCGCACCGGCCTGCCGATGACATCGATCGAGCCGGCACTCCAGGAAGCTGAGCGCCGCGGAATGATTACGCGCACTCACGAGACCATTGCACCGACCGAACTGGGGCAGCGGTTTCTGAACGATTTGCAGGCGATGTTTCTCAAGGAAGCGGAGTGAAGCGCTGCCGGCGCGTGAACCTTTTGGGTTACAATGCGCGGCTCCGGAGGTGTGGCAGAGTGGTTGAATGCACCGGTCTTGAAAACCGGCGAAGGGGTAACCCTTCCGTGAGTTCGAATCTCACCGCCTCCGCCAGATCATCATCCCCCATTTATCCGAATCGGTCGGATTCAATCGGCAAAACGCCCATCCAGCAAGCCTTTCCGAGATTTATTTCAAGCGCATTCCATCTGAATCGATTGCCTGAAGTCTGAAAAGATCGTAAATTCTTTGGCGGGTCGGTTGGTGGGTAGATTTTCGCCGGCTCAATGCGCCCCGCCCGGTGGGCGGCCCATCCGGTTGATTCAAAAACCCAGATGCCCCGAAAGGCGAAAGAATTGGGTCCGCTAGCCGTCTCGCGGCTGTCGACCCCAGGCACTCACGCCGTTGGCCATGTGGCTGGTCTCGCACTACAGATCACGCCCACGGGTGCGCGCTCGTGGGTATTGCGCGTCATGGTCGGCAATCGTCGCAGAGAGATCGGCCTCGGCGCCTACCCCAGCGTCTCGTTGAAGGAAGCACACGAAAAGGCGCAGGCGACGCGCGACGAGATCGCCTCAGGCATAGACCCTGTACTGGCTCGAAAGGAGGCGGCAAGCCGTCTGCGAGCCAGTCAGGCGCTCGAAGTGACGTTCGAGGATGCAGCGAAGCGGTTCATTAAGGCCAAGGCGCCCGAGTGGAAGAACGCGAAGCACGGCGACCAATGGCGCAATACGCTCGCCGAGTACGCCTACCCCAAAATCGGAAACCTGATGGTGCGGCATATCACGCGCTCGCACGTCACGGAAGTGCTGGAGCCAATCTGGACGACGAAGACGGAAACAGCATCACGCCTCCGCGGCCGCGTCGAAGCCATTCTCGATTGGGCCCGCGTTAAGGGCTACCGCGACGACGGCATCAATCCGGCCGCGTGGCGCGGAAACCTCGACAAACTGCTGCCGGCGCCGAAGAAGACCAAGCGCGTGCGCAATCACCCCGCTCTGCCGATCGACCAGATGGGCGCCTTCATGGTGACGCTGCGTGCCACCGATGGCGTGAGCGCGCGATGTCTCGAATTCACGATCCTGACGGCGGCTCGCTCCGGCGAGTCGCGCGGCGCGCGCTGGAGTGAGATCGACTTGGAGCGCGGCATATGGGCGGTGCCGCCGGAGAGGATGAAGGCGAAGAAAGAGCATCGTGTCCCGCTCTCGCCGGCCGCCGTCGAGTTGCTGACGGCGATCGAACGCAATGAAAAGCAGGATCTCGTGTTTCCGAGCCCGCGGACGGGCGGTGTGTTGAGCGATATGTCGATGCTGGAATTAATGCGCCGCCAAGACCTCCACGCCACGCCGCACGGATTCCGCTCGACGTTTCGGGACTGGGCAGGCGAGCACACGAACTATCCGCGCGAGCTGGCAGAGGTTGCACTGGCCCATATCAAGGGCGATGCGACGGAAGCTGCTTACTGGCGCGGCGACGTATTGGAAAAGCGCCGCAGGATGATGGCCGACTGGGCCGAATTCCTTGCCGTGGCACGCGAGCGCAGCGAAGCGACGCCGAGCGACACGGCGGCATGACAGTTTTCACGCACCTAGTGCTGCAAAGCGTCATCGGGGCCCCTATCCTTCTGATGCGATTCCCCGATGGGGTGTTGCCACAAGGCGAACGACAATGGCAAAGAAGCTGACCAGCAGTGAGCTGCCGTCCGGTTTTTCGGTTGAGAAATATCTCTTCACGAAGCAGCTCGACGCTGCGGGATGGGCAAATGCGCTCGTTTTGCGCGTCGGATGCAAGGGCCAAATTACGATAGCGGACGAGTATGCCAAATACCGCAACCATGCCCTGCACGTTACCCAGTTGCTAATTGATGCACCGATGGCTGATATGTTGGATGGATGGCGCCCTTCAATCCACGATGAGTTCGCAAAATCAACCGTTTCCGACTATTCCGCGATGGAATTCCTGGACCTAGCGACGCATCTCGACAAGTCAGTCGCAGCGCAGCCATTCTTGCAGCGGTACGAACTCGCGGGGAAGTCTCCCTATCGAGATGGGGAGTACAACCCCGAGGCTGATGCGGCTCGTGACCTGCTCTCAAATACACCGCACTGGAACTTATTCGGTATTCCACCGTCTTCGCGTAGCGCTGTTGCAGCCATAGATCTCGATGCACCAGACGATGTTCTCGTAGCAGACTTTCGCCAGTGGCTCACTACTGCGCGCCGCAACCGTGAAATTCCCGCTTCGGTCGACGCGTTTGACTCGTCCGACTTTCTGAAATGGGCCGAGATGCGCGTACTTGCCTATCTCGATCTCTCGCTTTGGGCCGCTGCTAGGGGAGTGAAGATCCCCCTTCCGATAATGGGACGTGCGCTCTTCCCCGATGAATTTGCAATAGGGCTTGAAGATCGCGTACGAAAAGTGATCGCCCGCGACGCGCGAAAATTGCTCGATAGCCGAACAATCAGGGCATTGCGCCTCCAATCCCAGAATCCGGATCGATAATCTCGATTTTCCGATCCGGATTCATCCACGCTCAAAGCTATTCCGGACTTCGATTCTGCTCTTAGCGTTACTCGCGCACGTCTGAGATCGCTTATTTAATACGCACCGACCCGCCCAATTCCGGGCGCTTCCAAGTCGACGCGATGAAAAAGTCAGATACTCAGGCCCTTCAAAATTTCGACCGCCTACCGAACGCTGCTGGTGTCAGCGATGCGGTCGTCGCCGCTCTATGCGGCTGCAACGTCTCTACGGTTTGGGACCGCGCCAAGCGTGGCGACCTCCCGAAACCGATCAAGATAGGCGGTTCGACCCGATGGAATGTCGGCGAGCTCCGCAAATGCCTCATGCCAGAGGGCGCGTAATGAAAAAAGAAAACGCCCGACCCAGCAAAGCCGAATCGAGCGCCGTCGAACAGCGCCAGTTTACCCGGAAGTCTGGGAAGCAGTCACACGACCAGTTCTTTCTCCTCGGGGGCATCTGATGAGCCATCTGACCGAATTTCTCGATCTCCGCCGTTCCGACTCGGAGCGGCTGCGCGTCACGGTCGGCGAGTATCGCGGTCGTACGCTCGTGGATCTGCGCGTGTGGTATTCGACCGAATCGGGTGAATGGAGGCCTGGGCGCGCCGGCGTATCGATTCGCCCCGAGCAGGTCGGCGAACTCATGCAAGCTCTTCGGCTCGCCGCCCAGGCTGCCGATCCGAAGGGGGCGAACTGATGGGGATGATTGAGCATGCCTACTTGACGCATAGGGCTTTTGGTCCTATCTTACGCCTTAGCGGTTGCGTAAATGCGCGACCCACTACAGCCGAGAGGATCCGAAAGATGATGCACCCGTTCCGGGAGGCTTCTGGCCGCCCTATCTCCCATGCGATATATCCCACCGACTCCCAGCGACCTGGAGCAGTTGAAGCAAGCCCTCAAGTTGAGCAGTGCTCAGATGGCGGATCTGTTCGGCGTACAGGGCGGCCGACAGTGGCGCAAATACACGGGGGGGGAAACACCGCGCGAAATCAGTCCGCACATCCTGTTCTTCGCGATGGCTCGACTCGAGCTCGATGCGGACACGATCGAACGAATCTTGAACCGGATGCGCGCCATGGGCGCAACGATCGAGCTCGGCGGCGAATAGTCTCCAGCGCCGCTCTCGCCGAAGACCTTACCTTCATCGTCCGTGAAGCGCTGCGCGCCGCCGCGCTCGCGCCGACGTATATCGACGCCCTCGATATCTGCGGGGCTGCTCTGCGCAGCATCATCGAACTCTCTCACGAAAAAATCGACCGTCCCACAACGGTTGCACTCACACATCAGCGCGAATGCCTGATCAGCGCGCTCCGTGCGACTGAGATGTTTCGATCGACGCTCACCACGGGCACTTTCGAATACGAGACAGCCAGCGCACGAGTCGTTCGATTGAACGCTGAGTTGCTCAAGCTTGATACGCAAGTCCAGCAGCTGGCGGAGGTGCGCCTTGGCTGATACGCGCACGCTCACGACCATCGGCCAAGACGTCGAGGAATTCAGCCCGACACTTCGCGGTCTGTCGATCAGACCGGGGTTGCCTATCTTCGGCGCCATTTCGGATGCGTCGTGCCATCTCGGCGAGGCGCTCAGCGTGTTGAGCGAAATCGCGGCCGGTAACCCCGACATTGGAATTTATGCCGTCCTCACCGCCGCGGCGGTCGCCAAGGCACTGATCGATTCTGCTGCAGGCGCCATCGAACTGGCGGATCGGGAGGCGACCCATGATTAACGGGTTCCCCCGCTTTGTCCGCGCCGGACGTCATGCAGCCGAGCTCTGGCTGTCAGGAGCGCCGCTTTCTTTGGGCGAGTTCCGTGACTTGCGGTACCGCAACCTGATCGCGGGTATTGCCCAGATGCCCGGGGACGAACAGCGCCACGAAGCGTTCAACGACGCCTTCGCGCGCCGCGTCGCCGAAGCCATTGCGAATGCGGAGGTGCGTCATGGCTAAGCGTGCAATCGCCCCTATCGAGTTCCAGAGGTTTGGACTTTCCGCTCGCGCGATCAATGGTGACGTGGAAGTCACAAGAACAATGGTATGCGAATCGCCGGCCAGTGCGTGTGCAACGCAGGCGGATAAGTTGCTTGCCCTGACGACCCTCATGTTCATGGATGGTTTCACGGGACTCAACGAGGAGTTGAGGGACCCCCTGATGCTTCTAGTTAACGATCTGGTCAATAGCGTCGCCAATCTGGCGCACTTGGCAGTCGAAGCCAGCGCGGAGAACCTTCATGTCTGATGCGACAAACAAAAAGATCATGCTCGCCGGCGTGGTCAACGACCAAGCCGTGGCGTGGACGGGTTTCCGGCGCGTACTCGCTGTCTTCAACGCGATCGAGCGCCTGACCACGGATGCCGACTCGACAACCGCGGCCTTGGCCAAGGTCGGTGCTGATATCGCGGAAGAGTTCGCCAGCGCTGCGGAGGCAGCTGGAGATGACTATGCTCGATTGCTCGAGAAGGCAGGAGGGCCGCGTCGTGGGTGAGCGCATTTCATTTCCTGAAATCGAGAGTTTCTCTACCTTCGGGCTTTCCCCGATACTTCCGGAATCCAGCATGGATCGCATGAAAGCACTCGCACTCGGGCTGACCGAGGTGCTGCGGATATTGAAGAACAACGAGGTCAAAGCGGAAGAGTTTCAGACGGGATCCGCTACCGATGGCGCCGAACCGCCGTTCGGCGCATACACAGTTGATGTATTGCTCGGGCTTGGAGTCGAGATTTCCGCCGTAATAGCCAGCGAAATTGAGTTCATGTCTGAACGAGCGTTTCGGCGTTCCCCAAGCACTGAGCACTCCTCATCATCTACGGAGGGGGAATGAGTGCTGTAATGGACGAGCGTGCCGAGGTCGAGGCCGCATTGCAATGCATTCCGCCGTCCGTACCACGCGAGGTCTGGTGGCGCATCGCGGCCGCTCTGAAGCACGCGCTTGGCGACGACGGTTGGTCGATGTTTCTGCGCTGGAGCATCGGCGCCGACAGTTTCGACGAGGCGTCCGCGCGTGACACGTGGAAGTCGCTCAGCGCCAACAAAGGAATCACCCTCGGCACTTTATTCGCTATCGCACGCGAGCACGGCTATGAACGCACTACGCCCCGCGTTGTCGTCGACCGTGTGGAACTCCAGAAGCGGCGATCCGTCCGCGAGCAACAGGCTAAGGCGGAGGCAGAGAAACGATTGCTTGACGGCCGGAAGGCGGCCACCACTGCGGCGGCAGTCATCTCGAAGGCCGCGCCTGCTGGCGCTGATCACCCGTACCTTGAGAGAAAGGGTATTGCGCCGGCCGGTCCGCTTTATGAGATGTCGGTGCGAAACCTCTCGAAATTGATTGGCTACTCACCGGCGACGAGCGGTGAGCGGCTGTGCGGCCGCATCCTGATCGTGCCCGTGTACGTGGACGGCCAACTTTCGACAATCGAGATGATCGATGAAGTGGGCCGGAAGACTGCATTGTATGGAGGCGTCAAGTTGGCCGGGTACTGGAGTGCGGCGCCGCTGGAACGCGCGACCCGCATCCTGATCGCCGAGGGCGTCGCGACGGCGTTGTCAGCTTATACGTGCACCGGCGTGCCGACGGTAGCGGCACTTACGTGCTTCAACCTGCGCCACGTCGCCGTCGTGTTGGCGCGAGCGCATCCAAGCGCTGCGCTGACCGTCCTGTCGGACATCGGCAATGGCGCCGACGACGCACGCAAGGCGGCAGATGCAGTTGGCGCGGCGCTTGCCGTTCCCAACTTCGGCGCTGAGCCGGCTGAAGACCAGACCGATTTCAACGATTTGCACCACACCGCCGGGGCTTCGGCAGTCCGTCAGCAGATCGAAAGCGCCCAGCAGCTCGGTTTCCCTAGCCTTGAAGATCGTCCCTGCTACCGCGTCTACGAGACCGGTCTGGAAATCGGCGGCCGCACTGCGAAGCCCGGCGTGTACTGGCATGGCTCCAAAGCCGAAAAGAACGACGCGCCGCCCGTGCCGATCGATAAATGGGTCTCGACGCCCCTCCGCGTGCTCGCCACGACCAGCAACGGCGAGGATGCGGAATACGGACGGCTGCTCGAGATTCGCTCACCCGCCGGTAAATGGAAGAAGTGGGCCATGCCGATGTCGATGCTCGCAGGCGATGGCAGCGAGGCCCGTAGCGTGTTGCTCAGCGAAGGGCTCACGTTTGATCTGGGCGACAGAAATGCCGTGCTTCGGTACGTTGCGGCGCAGGTGCCGGCAACGCGTATGCGGGCCGCAAGCGTGACCGGCTGGAGCGGAGATGCGTTCGTGCTACCGCATACGGTGATCGGCGCCAATGACATCTGGTTTCAGGCGTCAGGCCGCACCGCGCCCTACGCAACGGCGGGCACTTTCGAAGGCTGGAAGGATCTGGCGGCACTCGCGCTCGGCAATCCGCTTCTGATGCTGGCCATATCCGCAGCGATGGCCGGGCCACTGCTCGGCCCTCTCAATATCGACGGCGCCGGCGCGCACATATATGGCGACTCGTCGACTGGGAAAACAACGGCGGAGACCGCGGCTGTCAGTGTCTGGGGTGGTCCGCAGTTCAAGCGCACGTGGCGTGCAACGGCAAACGGCCTAGAAGGCGCCGGCACGCTCCATTCTGACACGCTGCTAGCGCTTGATGAACTGGGCGAAATCGATCCGAAAAGCCTCTATGAGGCCGCGTATGCGCTCATCAATGGCACTGGCAAGACGCGTGCGAACCGGCACGGCGAGGCACGGCAGGCGGCTCGCTGGCGAGTCTTCCTTCTCTCCACGGGCGAACTCACGATCGCGGCACGGATGAGCGCCGGCGGATTCGAAGCAAAGGCCGGACAGGAGCTTCGCATTCTCGATGTGCCGGTGCAGGGTCGGCACGGCCTCTTCGAAGAGTTGCACGGTCGCGCCTCCGGCAGTGCGCTCTCAGATGAAATCCGCAATCAGTCTGCCCAGCACTACGGCCATGCCGGCCCGATGTTCGTTGAGGCGCTGGTAAAGGCGCTCCGCGGCGGCCTTGCGCTGTCCGACGAACTGCAGGCGATCACGAATCAGCTTGGCGCCGCAGAAGGCCAGGAGCGCCGCGCGGCGCGCACATTCGCACTATGTGCGCTCGCCGGCGAATTGGCAACGCGATGGTCCGTGGTGCGTTGGGATAGTGGCTTTTCGACGCAAGCGGCCGCGCATGCCTTCAACCTTTGGCGAAAGCGGCGCGGCAGCAATGGCGAAAGCGCAGAGCACGCGTCGATCCTTCGCACAGTCTCGGACTTCATCGACCGACACGCTGACAGCCGCTTTTCGAACATCGAAGGGAGTGCCGATGTCATTCGCGAGCGTGCCGGGTACTGGAAGTCAGACGGCGGCCGGCGCCTGTTTCTGTTCACGTCCGGCGGCTTGCGCGAGGCAATCAAGGGGCACGACCTCGAGAGAACACTGAAAGCGCTCGAAACAGCCGGAGCTATCGCAGCGACCGATCCGGGAAGGCGCTCGAAGACCACCAGAACGCCAGACGGGCGAACTCCGCGCCTGTATCACCTCGACCCGGACAAGCTTGCTTCGGAGCATTTTTGAAGCTGGCATGTGATTTTAAAGTGGCAACATCGGCAACACAGGCAACAAGCCCATCAGGAAAGGATTTGATCTGTTGCCAGATCAGGCAACTAGCGGCAACAGTAGGCAACACCAGCAGGAAAAGCGCCATTTCCGTCGCCGTTGCCTCTGTTGCCTGCACGTGCGCCTCGCGGCAACGACGGCAAGCCCCGCCCTACAAGGCCGTTGCCGTAGTTGCCGCTGTTGCCTGCCGCCATACGCATGTGCGGGCGTCAGCATCGAAGGAGAGAAGACACAAATGAACCTCTACATACCCCGATTCAATGACCACCGTCCGTCTGCGGCCCCTACCGGCGAGGGGATGCCGGATGACCGCAAGGGAGCACCGAAGCATGCGGATGGCGGTCCATATTTGCCATGGGAAACCTGTGTCGATCCGGAGCGGTTGGCAGTCATGCAGCGCGAGTTATTCGCCGCGGTCGAAGAACTCGCGCGCCTCGAGCGCTGGCCCGATGCCCATTTCGATCATGTGGCGTACTGCCTGGAGCGACAGCCGAACAGCACGCTCCGCTCGGATCTTGTCCACTTCCTAGAGCGTTTGCGCGTCACTTGCGCCGAAGAGACCGGGCGGCTGGCGGCGGGCCTGCGGCCATAGAAGTACGGCCGGTAGCTCATCCAGTCACGCACCGTGTTACTTTCGTCACGGTGCGTGACAGCAGGCGGCCACGTCATCCGAGTCACGACCGACGAAAACATAGACCAGCGGATCAACCACCATGGCTCGTCGCAAGAATTCTCCTGAGGCAGTGCAAGGCAGCAAAGGCGAATACTACTTCCCGCCGGTTGATCGGTCTCTTACCGATCACGAGGTGTTCAGCCTTGTTGGCGAACTTCGTGCTGATCGAGGTTCCCCGGAACAAGCTCGCGCACTCATTGCGCAGTTCGTCCTCGCCTCGTACTCGCCGATCGGACCATCGAATGAGCTTCTGGTTTTCGTGCGGGATGCCCTCGCCGAGTACCTCGAAACAGGAAAGTCTCTCGAATCAGCCTTCCGCCTGAAAAAGGGCCGGCGTGGACGCCCTCGCGCGGCAGAGAAGAAGCACCTGGAATATGCGACCGAATTCCTGCGGAGAAGAGTTGTGCTCGGAGAGTCGTTCGACACCGCGGCAGAGAATACCGCCGAAAGCTGTCACACGAGCCGTACGGTCGTTTGCGATGCGTTCGCTGAACATGGAGTCAAAGCGCTGAACGCATTGCAGGACACCAAAATTGGCGGCATCGACATTCAAGACGCCGAACAGCGGGGGCGCCTCGCCGCGATCTTTGATTGGCTGAAGGCGCCGTCCGACGGTCGCGTTAGCCGCTAAATTTCGTCAGCAGGAACTGCTCGACGTATCCCAAGATACTCCCAACCTCGGACTCACCAAGCTTTTCCCATTCAGCATGCATCGCCGCATTGCGAAGCTTCGGCATCGTGTCGAGCAACGACTTCTGTGCGCCTGAAACTAGACCTGCACCCTTCAACGCATTCACGACGTTCTGCATATCCCTGCCGTCAACATCCAGACCGTTCGCAATAGCAAACCTCTTCAAAGCGTCCTCCAGCGCGGCGCTGGCGAGCACGGCGGCTACATGTTTGTGCCCCTCCGTCAGCGACTGGCGCGCGAGACCGACGAAATCGCCAAACACCTCTCCCGATACTCTCAATTCAACATCGAAAACGAAGCCACCCTCGAAATCCTCTTTTGCAGATGCGAAGACGGCATGCAAGCCGCCAATCTCGTCCTCTCGTTCATTAGTTTTGGCGTACAGGTGAGAAAAATTCTTGTAATGAGGAGACCCTTCGCCGAACGCTGCTTTGATTAGATTCTGTGCGCTTGTCGCCCACTTGCGCCAGAAGCCGTTCGGAACGTAACGACCGCTATACGGTGAATCTTTGAATGGCATGGACTTGTACATGTCATGCAGTTCGGCAAAGCGTTGAGCAAAGGTCTCTTTGAGAGTCATGGTTGGCCGCCGCGGTAAGTCCGGGAAATTGTTCTGATTTGTCCGTAGTGATTATGCGGGAAAGCCTGTGCAAAGTGCGTCCATCGAAGCCCAAACCGGTGATTTTGATGACAACGCAGGCAAAAACTCGACAGCAAGCACTAGCGGCGTGGAACGACCTTCCGGATATCGCCGTGGTTCGCCTGCCGGTCGTAGCAGCCCTACTCTCGTGCGCTCCGCGGACTGTGCGGCGCCGGGTCGACGCTGGCGTAATTCCCAAGCCGCACAAACAAGGCGGCGTCCTCGTCTGGCGCGTCGGCGATCTCCGTCGCGCCCTCGCGTAAGTGGTCGCTCATGGCATTCGACCGCGCCGCGTTCGCGCTCGCTGCAAAACACCACGCCAAGAAGACTGCGCACGCGCCACTGCCCTCGCGTATCTTCGCTCCCCTCTCGCCATGGGCGCACCTGATTGGGCCGCATGGCCTTTCGCTGCGCGCGGCGCGCAAGACGCGCGTGGCGGCCGAGAAAATCAACCGAAAAGTTTTGGCGGCCATCGCCCGGTTCACGCGAATCGCAGCACGCCCCGAATCGGTGCCGAAGCCATTCAACTTCGCTGATGCGCTTGCCGTCACCGTACCGTCTGCCTCCGAGCTGGAGCATGTGCAAGGCCGCGAACGCTCGCGCTGCAAGCGGATCATGGAGCACGGCGCGGCGCACGACCAGACCTCAATAGCGGTTCATCTTGCGTTCGAGAGTGGAATGTCGTCGCGCGCCGCAATCGAATTGCTCGACTCCCTGCGAAGTGTTCAGTGCATCGTCACGGCCTATCGCGATCGACGCACAAGCAGCGCTTCGACGTCGCCCTTCCTCTCTCATGGCGAAGCGGCCACTCAAATCGTCACCGCTGGCCGAAAAGCGCGCGGCGAAAAGTAACCCCACCAGGAGAAATCATGACGCTCAACGTCAACCCCGTTATCGGAGAGAACCAGGAGCAGCCCGGAATCTGGGCTTCGGCCTACATTCCGGACCAGCTGATCGCAGGAAATCTGAAGCTCGTCACTTCGTCAATCATCCTCGCGACCGGCACGTTGCCGCGCGGTTCGGTGCTCGGCCTGTCGACCACGAACAATGTCATAGCTGTCGCCGGCGCAAGCAACACTGGCAATGGCACCGTCAGCTCTGTGACATCAGGTGCCGGCGCCCTGTTCGGTACGTATCAGCTGACGGCGACGAGCGCGACGGAATTCTCTGTCACCGATCCGGAAGGCAATACCCTGCCGCAAGCAACGGTCGGCTCGACGTATTCCGACGAGGGCATCGGCTTCACGATCGCTGCCGGCACGACGGCCTTCGTTGCGGGGGATTCGTTCGCACTCGCGGTCGAGGAAACGGCTGGCACGTACAACCTGTCTGTCGCGACGGCAACGGATGGCAGCCAGGTACCGTCGGCGATTCTCGCCGACTATGCCGACGCCAGTGCGGGCCCTGTCACAACCGCCGTCTATCTGATGGGCGAATTCAATCAGAACGCCATCAACTATGACCCCTCCTGGAATCTTGGCTCGCTGAAATTCGCCCTGAGCAAATCCCAAATTTTCATTAAATCGGTCGTGTCGGCGGCCGACCCGACCTAACATAAAAGGCTACCCATGAACGACGTGAAATCCCTGAGCAAGAAGCTCGACGGCGCCCGCTTGGCCCTGCAACGAGTCGGCACCGAATTGCAGCAGGTACGCGAGACCGCTGGTAGCGCCGAACAGCACGAAAGCAAACTCGCTGACCTGCTTACGGAGCGCCAGACAATTCTCGTGCGTGCCTTGGTCGCAAAAAAAACGGCCGACACGGCGAAGATCGACAGCGACATTGCCACGGCTGAAGCGCAACTGGCAGCCGTCTCTGTCGCCCGCGATGCTCTGCCGATCTATGAACAAGCCGTACAACAGGCACGAGAGGACGTAGCTGCTATCGAGTTGCAGCGCCGGGAGGCGGTCGAAGCACACATCGTTGCACGCCACGACGCTGCGCAGGAGCGCTACCTGCAGGCGATTGCCTCTATGGAGTCTGCAGTGGAGGAAATGGTAGGCGCGCACGCGGCATGGGAATTGATGTGCCGAAACGGCAACGCCAGCGAATTCCCCTGCCGCGGTCGCAAGGTACTTGAGGATCTGCGTAGTGAGGGCTTGCGTGTTCCGTGGAATCTCTCACGGCTGAAAGATCCTGCGGTTGCCGCACAGTACACCGACAACTTCCGCAACTTCTGGTATGTGCCAGCGTGGGCTGACAGCAAAAGCATTGGCTTCGGTGATAGCACGGCAGCGAAGCTCGTTAATGACGCACGCGATGCCGGGCATGACTGCCGGGAATACGTTGGCGCCAAAGCGCCCGTCCCGGACCCCATGGTGATGGTTCGAGTAAACCGCGGAACGATCAGCACAAGCGAAATAAGGCTGGACCCGCTGACTCACGGAGTAGCGCAGCGCCGCTCGCTGCAGCACGGGCCATACTCCGACGTTGAGCTGCCCGAGAAGTTTGCTCGACAACTTGCCGCATCCGGTGTTGTTGTGATCCACGGAGAAGGGCCGCTGCCAGAGCGCTCCGTCAGGCTCAAAGAGGAGCCGTTGCGTGTCGAAATGAAACCGCAGAACCCTCACGGGCCTATTCACCGCCGCCAGTCAATGACTGCCAACTACAGCGGTTTTTATGGTGAAGACTACGGCCTGAGCAATTACCCGGACTGATGTAGGGAGGGCATGAATATGACTCGAATTGTCGTGTTGCCCAGGCATGAGGTGCGTATGGCCGGGCAGGAGCGCATCTACTACCCCGGTGAAATGCTCGATGTGGACGCGTTCACGGCGGCGGGACTGGTCCGTGCAGGCTTCGCCGAAGAGTGCGCCGGGGATGCCTGCGGCAGCGATACCGATCCGATCGATTAACGCAAGGGCCCCAGCTGAAGGTGGGCAGAAACGTCAGCAGCCGCGTGACGAAATGTAAGTGGCGGGTCTCTCCGGCGCCCAGCTCCGCCGGCCCTGTCCACAACGGGCACGCGACACTCTTTCCCTATCTTCAAGGAAATTCGCCATGGATGGAAAATTCTTTCCAGCAGTTCTCCTTGCCGAGTTCGCGAGCGACCATGACTGGATCGATAGTCTCGGCATTAGCGCACCCCTCGCCGAAATCATGCTCAATGGCCTCGACGAATCTTCGGATGGCTGGATCGCCTATCGAGGCTTTCTCGAAAGCTTCCACGATCTCAAGCCCTCCGATCCCGTTCTGGTGCTCGCCCGTACGTCCGGCGGCAATATTTTTATGTACGCAGGGATGTACGGCATTCTCGTCAACTCACGCGAAGAGGCTCTGCACCAGACTGGCCTCGCACTCGCCAGCGTCCATGATCCCGACACCGAAGAGCCCATGACGCTCAACGCATTTGCGTGGCGCCAACCTCACACGGTGCTGCAATGATCAAGCTCGACGTCAAAATCGACACGAAGGGCGTCGCGCGGGCACTGGATGCCCTTGTGCGCAAGCAACTGCCATTCGCTACTGCGATGGCTGTCAACGACACTGTTCGCCAGGCGAAGGCCGACGTGCAGCAGGAAATGCGCAAGGTGTTCGAGGGGCCGGTGCCGCGGACGATCAACAGCGTCCGGATCAAGACCGGTACGAAAGCGAATCCTGAGGCCACCATCTGGATCGACGATGAGCCGAACAAGGGGATCCCACCGGCGCGTTACCTTTCCGCCGAAATCGAGGGAGGTGTGCGTCGCAGCAAGCGCTTCGAGAAGGCGCTGCAGTCTCGGGGCCTAATGCCGCGCGGAATGTATGCGGTGCCGGCTTCGGGATGCCCAAGGGATGGCAACGGAAACATCCCCGGAAGCTTCATCGTGCAGCTGCTGAGTTATCTGCAGGCGTTCGGCGAGCAGGGTTATCGCGCGAACATGTCCGACAAAGGCATGCGACGTCTCCACAAGATTGGCCGCACCGCGCAAGGCTACAAGACCATCGGCGGCGTGGCGTATTTCGTGGCGAACCGTCGCGGCCGCACCGCCCATCTCGCCCGTGGAATCTATCGGAAAACAGGTACGCACGGTGTTTCTGTCATGCCGGTGATCCTGTTTGTCCGTGCGTCGAGCTACAGCGTGCGGTTACCGTTCGAGAGGATCGTCGAGAAGAGCGTGCGGAAGAACTTCGACGCGAACATGCGCCGCCGGCTCGACAGGGCGATCGCAACAGCAAAATGAGCGTTCACCTCTTTCGTGTCGGTAAGATCTGGCATTACCGCTTCCAGATCAACGGCGTGCGCGTGAGCAGGTCGACGCGCGAGACGGTCAAGCGGGAGGCCGAAACGATTGCCGAGCGCGCGTACCGGAAAGCCCGCATGTGGGCGCGCGGTGACGAGCCGGTGCCGACGCTGCGCGAACTGGCGGGCCAATGGCTCGACGCGCATGAAGCGATCGTCAGCCGGTCCTACATCAAGAACGTCGCGACGTTCCGCCGGCTGCACCTGTACGGACTCGCCGACGTCATGGTGGATGAACTCGCGACGTCGCTCGTCGAAACAGCCCTGCTCGAGCATCGGCGCACGCATGCGTCAGCATCCGTCAATCACTGGCTGAAGATTCTCAAGGTCGTCTGCAAATGGGCTGTCCGACGCAAGGTAATGCCGGATATTCCGTGGTCGGTAAAGTTGCTGAAGGTGCAGAAGAAGCCGCGCGCGACGCTACCCGTCTCGCGCGCAACCGACTGGCTTGCGGCCGTTGACGACTACGCGCGCGAGCGGCCGGCCCTCTCCATCGCCGTGCGCCTGATGTTCGGGCTCGGGCTGCGTGAGTCCGAGGTCATCACGGCCCGCTGGGAATGGGTCGACTCGGATCGTATGACCTACACGCCCGGCATTACCAAAGGCCGCGAAGCCGATCCAATCCCCATGCCGGACTGGCTGCTTGAATACCTGCAACCGGGACGGCAGGCCGCCGGCCTGATTGTCCATCACGGTGGCCAGCCGTGTGCGGCGGGTTTCCTTCGGTCGGCTATGCGAGCCGCCAACGCCGCCTGCGAGATCAAGGGGCTCACCCCGCACCGCCTGCGCGGCACGTTCGCGACTCTGCTCAGCGAGAACGGCCTACCGATCCAGACGATCCAGCGCGTCATGCGGCACAAGGACCCGATGACGACGATGCGCTACCTCGAATCCAACCTCGCCGCTGCAGCGACGGTACAGGCATCAATCGCACGCATCACTGGCCTGCAATCCGATAACCAGATTTCAAATGTTAGTAACCGTAGTGGCGAGAAAGTGGCTAACGATACCCCGCAAACCCTTATGGAATAAGGCACACATGACAATCAAGAGTTGTCTGCAACGAAACTCGCGGTCCGTCGCCGTCGGGTCGCGGACCATGCATAACTCATTGATTTCAAAACGAAGCCGAGTAGTTAGCCATGGGTGTACGCCGGCGGCGTGGGCCCTCCGAGGATGGTCGAGGCGAGCCGTCGACCCGGACGGGTCCCTTTTGGAGGGTGAACCGATAAGGGCAATTCGAGCCGCGAGGCTCGTCTAGCTACAGAGTTTTTGAGTTTGGTTGACAGATGCTCACGTTTTTAAGCTATAGGAGAAATCTATGAAGCTTGTATCCCAGTCAGAATTCGCGCGGATGTGCGGTGTCTCGCGCCAGGCGGTCCTCAAGTGGAAAGCCGCTGGAAGTCTTGTCCTGCAAGGGACTCAGGTCGATGTCGACGCGACGGACGAGTACATGCAGCGATATCACAAGGGCGGCTCGCCGCTGCGTCGTCAACCGGTTGACACGATTGGTGCGGTTGACAGTCAGTTGACAACGAGGGGCGCGGTTGACAGAACGCCGGAGAATTTTGCGACTGTGCGGCGTCTCTCGGATCTGGACGGCACAGTGAGCTTCGACTTTTCTCACGACGGCCAGCGGCGACGAGTGGGCGGCGCGGCTCGCTCGCTGGGATTTGAGCTGCGATTCCAAGGCGATGACATTGAGCTCTGGCGCAACGGCCAGCCTCACTTCGTCAGCGTGGGCGACGGATTCGAGGTCAATGCATATTGTGCGCTCGAGATGCTGCGATGGTGGCTTGACGAGGATCCGATCGTAGAAGACAGCGACGACCCGATGACGCTGCTCGCGCGTCCCTTTGGAACCTCAGAGACAACCGACATCTGCTGCAACGACTCGCCGTCATTCGCCTCCCAACCGGAATAATAGAATTTGGAATTTCACTTGGACCGCTCCGGCACCATTGCGCTGCCGGAGCGGTCAACCCGGTTCGTCTTGCCCGCATTTGGAACGCGAGCAAACCAAATTCGCCACCCAATACCAAGTTTCCACACGGACAGATGAATACCGTTTTTCTTCTACTAGCGCAGTACGGCGCGACCGCGGTTATTCCGATCGACGCCGTTTGCCGGGACTATTTCGCTCCGCTCACTCTCCCGAGTCTACGGCGGAAGATCGCTACGGGCGATATTGATTTGCCACTCGTACGTATGGAAGCAGGCTCGCAAAAGAGTGCCCAAGGCGTTCACGTTCAGGACTTGGCGAACTACATTGACGCTCGTCGAGCCGCGGCACTCAAAGAGTGCGAACAGCTTCGCACTGCCGCATCACCTGATTTCGCCCCCGCGCGGCGTCGCGCCGGCGCGAGGTGGGAAGGATGACAATGAAACCACTCTTCCTGGATCTGGAAAGCGTGACTTATGTGATTGCCCTCGCGCCGGCCACGGTGCAGAAGCTCGTGCGCGAGAACCGATTCCCCAAGCCGCGCCAACTCTCCGACAGGCGCGTTGCATGGCTGACGCGTGAGGTCGAGGAATGGGCCGAATCGCGACCGATATCCGATCTATTGCCGCCGCCAAACACAGGGCACTCGAACCGACGGCGCGCGAAACCTCAGAATCCGTCCATGAACGCTCGCCATAACGACGCCCCCTTTTTGGCACAGACATTACGCACGTAACAGATCACGTGCGAAAAGCCCGCAAACCGGCGCCTATATTGCCGTATCCGCGTCACAACGGAAATGCGAGCCTCCGCTGCGAAATTGTCGCCAGTCGGCAAAAGCCCAAGAGCGGCGGGGATTCGCGGGCGTTTCAATGTGAAACATGTAGCGAGTCGGGTGCGCCTTTATCTGTGTCGGCGGCATCTTAGGCTCGGACCAGCCAATTGAGAGCACGTGGATCAAGCCCCCCCGTCGTAACGGCATCATCAATCGTCGGTGGTAAAGCTCAATGCGGCTCTGAGGGAATCGGCGGCACTACTAGAAACAAGCGAGGCAGAGTCCTTTGATAAAAGCCATCCGACAACGGAATCGATATCGTCCGGCAGCGGCGCGCTGTCACGCGCGCGCGACTTAGCCAACCAGCTTGTTCGGCCGCTGGCCAACTGAATTAGCGCAATCCCGTGGGCCTGCGCTACCTCGATAGCGCCGGACTGAAAACCCGACGTCGAGAAGATCATGCCCTTGTGTGCGCCCGTCGATTGCAGTTTTGCGATTAGGGTTTGCACAACCTCGCGCTTCACTTTGACGTTATAGCGCTTGCATTCAATGAGAACGACAAATTGAGCGCCTCCAAACGCTGAGAAACGTGCGACTACGTCAATTTCATATTGCCCATCTGAACCGGTCATGACCTCTTGATGCGAAGAGTGGTAGTCGACCAGCTCGTGCCCAGCGGCGGCGTCCACCCAAGCGCGAACCGTCCGCTCGTACTCGATCGGAGACATCGGCGGTACTGGTACCGTTTCATCGATAAGCGTCATACATTCCCCCCTTGTGCCTTAGCGATTCAGCCAAATTGCGTAGAGTTTGGTCAATATCTTCGCTAGCGCACGCGAGATGGGGCCGCCGGAACCTTCGATCTCTATTGAGACACGGCTATCACCCTCAATGATGGATCGTAGGTACTCATAGTTCGCCTGGCACTCGAACCTCGTCATTCTGGACGGTGTCGGCGGATCAGCATCAAGATCAAAGTCCTTGAGGGTTATTGCGTGCGCCTTCCCGCATACGCACTGATGCTGCATAGGTGCCCCTGCCTGCTCCATCAGATCTATCTGACGGAGGACCCGCTGTCGCTGTTGGCTACTCATTCTTCCCTCGCCTAGCCGATCTTTGATTGATTTGATGCAGCGAGCAACCAATCACGAAAGTGTGATTTCGTACCACGAGCTACTCACCGTGCGGCGGATCGTAGCGTTTCCGATGCGTTCAGACAATCTAAGCCTATTTTGCCGAACCAGCTTTTGCCTACCTTAGCCATCGGTGGCACCTGCGGCTGCTGTCCTAGCGCAGTTCCGAGAGTTAACTTTTGGTGGGTTCTTTGGCGGGTAGAAATAAATAAATCCACACAACGCCCTACAGAAAAGGATTCATGGCGGACACCGCCTCCGCCAGACACTAAAGCAAAAACCCCGCAAATTCAGATATTTGCGGGGTTTTTGCTTTTCCAGCCCATCATCGCGCACAAACTCGCCGCCTTCCTGCGCGTTTCAGACATCTGCGCGTCCTGTACCGGTGCCGCGACAGTCCGCCAGAATCCGCTCATTCATGTTTCTCCACGCGGTTGCGGCAGACTCGCGATTTTCGCCCGGCCAGTACCTCGCAACACGAAATTAATGACAGGCCCCTGGCCGATGCGATACCCCACGACGTCGCACGTCGTGGTCCGACACGCCCGCCTCTTCCACGAGCGTCATCTGCCAGTCCTCTTCCCCGTTACGCACGGCGAATCGACCCGCCTTCGCAACTTCGTGGCCATGCAAGTCTTTGTACGCAATCGTGCAAGTCCCCAAAATTTCGACTGCGTACGCTTCGTATCGAGCGGTGCAGCACGGCGTACATGGGGTCGCCGTCCACGCGCGCCACACTGGACAGGAGTTCCGGGATGCTGACCTCGATCATCGCAACCATGCGCCGGTGGCGCGCACTGGCCGCCGCCGCGGCGTGCCTGCTGGCAATCGTCTTGCCCGAGCACGCGCATGCGGCCTCGGCTGCCGTACCCGCCGAATGCAAGGCATTGCAGGCGAAATATCCGCAGTTCAAGGGCAAGACGCTGACCAACGCGATCAACCCGCACACGCCGGGCTACGAAGCGCTCGACCCGAACGATCCAGGCAAGTACGTCGGCTTCGACATCGACCTCGGTGAAACGATCGGCTCGTGCCTCGGCTTTACGATGGCCTACAAGCCGGTGACGTTCGCCGCACTGCTCACCACGCTGCAAAGCGGGCAGGCCGACATCGTCATCTCCGATATCTATGCGACGGAAGACCGGGCGAAGGCGGCCGACTTCATCACCTACTCGAAGGTGTTCGACGGCGTGCTCGTCGCGAAGGGCAATCCGAAGAAGATCAGCGGCATCAACGCATCGCTGTGCGGCACGACGGCGGCGGAAAACACCGGCTACGTGGAGGTGCCGCTGATCCAGGCGCTCGCGCCCACGTGCAAGGCGCAGGGCAAGCCCGAAGCAGCCGTGCAGCTATACGACAACAACGCGAACTGCATTCAGGCGATTCTCGCGGGCCGCGCCGACACCTACATCAACGACGTGAACACGGTCGATCAGGCAGTGAAGGCGTATCCGGATAAGCTCGAAAAGGCGACCGCGGTGACGCTGCCGTACTTCGTCGGCATCGGTGTGCCGAAGGACAAGCCGGAGTTCCGCACCGCTGTGATGGCAGCGCTGGTCGCAATCCAGAAAGCCGGCACCGAGAAGGAACTGCTGAAGAAGTGGTCGCTGGGCGTCGAAAACGAAGCGCCGCCGCAGTTGATCGTCTCGAAGTAAGCGATATCGACGGGACACGCGCTCGCGATGGAACTCTTCCTGCATTACCTGACGCTGCCCTATCTGCTGAAGGGCATCGGCTTCACGATTGCGGTCACGGTACTGGGACTGGCCGGCGGCCTCGTAGTCGGACTGGTGCTCGCAGCGATGCAACTGTCGCGCGTCGGCCCGCTCGCCGCCATCGCACGCGCCTATACGGTGATTTTTCGCGGTACCCCGCTGATTCTGCAACTCGTGTTCGCGTACGATGCGCTGCCGCACATCGGGCTGAAGCTGTCGGCAATCGGCGCGGCGGGTCTCGCGCTGGCCGCGAACGAAGGGCCGTTCATCGCCGAGATCCTGCGGGCAGGCGTGCTCGGCGTGGAACGCGGCCAGGTGCTCGCGGGTCAGGCGCTCGGCATGGGGCCGCTCGTGCTGATGCACCGGATCATCGCACCGCAGGCAATCCGTTCGATCGTGCCTGCGCTCGGCAACGAGTCGGTCAGCGCGCTGAAGAACTCGTCGCTGGCGTCGGTGATCGCGGTCGACGAGCTGACCCTGCGCAGCACGCAGCTTGCTTCATCGACGTTCGACTTCTTCTCGATCTTCTTCTCGTCCGGGCTGATGTATCTGGTGCTGACCGGCCTGATTGCAGCGCTGCAGCTCGCCGCCGAGCGGGCGCTGGATCTCGATCGCGGTGCGGCGGCGGTCAACGCTCATAGTGGACGCTCGCGCTGGCTACCGTGGCGGCGCGGCGCAGTCGTGCCGGTCAGCGGGGCACCGGAGCCAGCCGCCACCCAGGCCGATATCGCCGCGACGCTCGACACGCCTGAGCCGCCGCCGCGTCGCCTCGTGCGCAGCGAAGAAGATCGCGCGGCACGCTACGCGTCGTTCGCGACGCTACGCCCGGCAGTGCAAGTGAGCGGCCTCGGGAAACGCTACGGCGCGCAGATCGTGCTCGCCGGCTTCGATCTATCGGTACGCACGGGCGAAGTCGTCGTCGTGCTGGGTCCGAGTGGCTCGGGCAAGAGCACGCTGCTGCGGTGTATCAACCATCTCGAGTCGTGGGACGAAGGCAGGATCCGCATCGACGACAAGCGCATCGGCTATCGCATTGACGGCAATCTGATGACCCCAGGCGAGCTCGCCGCCGAACGCGCGAGCGCCGGTGTCGGCATGGTGTTCCAGCACTTCAACCTGTTCGCCCACCTGAGCGCGCTGGAGAACGTCGCGGGGCCGCTGCGCTGGGTGCATGGCGTCGAGCGCGCCGAAGCGGACCGCCGTGCGCGCGCGCTGCTGGCGCGCGTCGGTTTGAGCCATCGCGCGAACGCCTTGCCGCGCCATCTGTCGGGCGGCCAGCAACAGCGCGTCGCGATCGCGCGCGCGCTCGCGCCGAATCCGCGCGTGCTGTTGCTCGACGAACCCACGTCCGCACTCGACCCCGAACTGGTAGGCGAAGTGCTCGATGTGATCCAGCGGCTCGCGATCGAAGACGGACTGACGATGATCATCTCCACGCATCAGTTGCGCTTCGCCGATCAGGTGGCGGATCGCGTCGTATTCATGAGCGGCGGCAAGGTCGTCGAGGAAGGACCCGCTCACGCGATGCTCACGGCGCCGCAGCATCCTTTGACACGGCGATTCCTGTCGGTGATGGGCGCCGACAGTCGTCTCGAACTCGCGTCGTAGCACGAACTCATCACTGGAAAGGTGCACATTTCATGAAGCATCACACGCTTGCCGTATCGCCGGACACCGTGCACTGGGGCTACTTCAGCAAGGCCGTTGCACCGGCCCTCACGCTGCGTTCGGGCGACCGCGCGACCATCGAAACGCTCACGCATCATGCCAACGACGACCACGAGCGCATGATCGCGGGCGACCCCGGCGCGGAAAGCGTGTTCCACTGGACGCGCGAACACAAGGCAGTGCCCCGTCGCGGCGCGGGACCGGAGGCCGGCCCGTTCAAACTCGGCTCGGGCGAAGGCGTGGGCGTGCACCTGCTGACCGGCCCGATCGTGATCGAAAACGCCGAACCAGGAGACGTGCTCGAAGTGCGGATTCTCGACGTACGCCCTCGCCCGAGCTGCAACGCCTGCTATCGGGGTCGCTGCTTCGGGTCGAATGTCGCGGCGTCGTGGGGCTTCCAGTATCACGATCTGATCGAGGAACCGAAGCCGCGCGAAGTCGTGACGATTTTCGAACTGGACACCCGCGGCGAGCCGTATGCGCGCGCCGTGTACAACTATGTGTGGACGCCGCAGACCGATCCCGATGGCGTGGTACATCCGACGATCGACTATCCTGGCGTGCGCGTCGATCATACGCTCGTGAAAAAGCGCGAATCGGTGTTGCCCAACGTGAAGGTGCCGGCGCGCCTGCACTTTGGCACGATGGGTGTCGCGCCCGCCGAGTCCGAGTTCGTCAGCTCGATTCCGCCGAGCTATACCGGCGGCAATATCGACGACTGGCGCGTCGGCAAGGGCGCGCGCATGTATTACCCGGTGGCGGTGGAAGGCGCGTACTTCTCGGTGGGCGATCCGCACGCCGCGCAGGGCGACAGCGAACTGGGCGGCACAGCGATCGAAACGTCGCTCACCGGAGACTTCGAGTTCGTTCTCCACAAGGCGGCCGATCTGGGCGGCACGATACTCGAAGGCCTCACGCATCCGATGCTCGAAACCGACGAGCAATGGTCCATGTACGGCTTCACGTTCCCCAACTACCTCGCCGAACTGGGACCGAACGCGCAACTCGAAGTCGCTCGACATGCCAGCCTCGACAAGGCCATGCGCGACGCTTTCCGCAAGCTGCGCCGGTTTCTGATGACGGTCCACAAAATGAGCGAGGACGAGGCGATTGCGCTGATGTCGGTCGCCGCGGACTTCGGCGTGACGCAGGTCGTGGACGGCAACTGGGGTGTGCACGGCTCGATTCGCAAGTCGATGTTCGGCGCATAAGCGCCGTGGATTGCACGCCCGCACGCCACAATGGTGCGCGCGTGCCTCGACGGCGTGCATGCACCGCAACCCGCCGTGCCGTGTGCGGCGTATGCAGATTGCGCCGTCCCGCTGATGCGATTGCGATGACGCAATGGTGGCGCAAAGCTTGCTTTGCGTTCTCCCCGACGACACAGAACGCATACGCACAGGCGCGTGCGACGTGACGGGGACCGCGTTGGACCAGCTACGTTTTACGACCGAGTCGTATCCAGAAGCCGAACGGCCTCGCGCGTGGCGCGAGGCGTTGGCGCGTCTTGGGCTGGGAATGGCGGCAACGCGCGACCGGCATGGTCTGCGTGGCACGCTGAAAACGCGGACCTCGATCGGCGGTTACGAACTGACGCTCGTGACATCCGTTGCGCAAACCGTCGAACTGAACGTGCATGCGTGCGACAGCCTCTTTGTGATGCTGAGTCTCGAAGGTACAGCTGCGTTGCAGACGGATCGTGGAGCGCTGCCGCTTGCCGTTCACGACCTCGTCTATCTGCCGTCGCGCGAACGTGCTTCGGCGACCTTCGAAACGGATTTTCGCGCGTTCGTCGTGCGGGTGCCGCGTGCGGCGGCGGGCGCGCGCCTGCTTGCGCCCGCCTCGTTGCGATTTGGGCGCATCGCGGGCAACAGCGGAATCGGCCATGTCTTCGCGGGCTTTCTTGCGTCGATCGCCGAAAGCCTCGACACGCTCGCCATCAGCGAATTGCGTCCGCTCGAACTCGCGCTCGCGGAGTTTCTGGTGGCAAGTCATCCGTCGCATCAGGGCGATGAGAGTTTGAGTGCGCTGACGCCCGCCCAATCGGCGATCTTCGTGCGGATCTGCCGGGAGATCGATGCGCGTCTCGGCACACCCGATCTCAGCCTCGCGACGATCGCGCGCGAAGAGCGTGTGTCAGCGCGCTACCTGCAGAAACTGTTCGAAACTGTCGGGCAAAGCTTCTCCTCCTATCTCCGGCTGCGACGGCTCGAACGCTGCCGGGCCGAACTGGTGGATCCGCTGTACGAGAAGATGTCGATTTCCGACATCTGCTTTCGCTGGGGATTCAACGATCCCGCGCACTTCAGCCGCACATTCCGCGAGCAGTATCAGACGACGCCACGCGCGTTTCGCCATGAAGCCAGCCTCGAACGCGCGCGCAGTCTGGTACGCGCGGTGTCGCGCGGGTTGCCGCTCAATGCGACGCTCCCTGCTCGCAGCGGCGCGGTTTTGCCCGAAGCGGTAGTGTCCGGCGCATCGTATGCGGACGACGAGGCCGGCGCGCTCGAAGCTGCGCAGCCACGTACGCGTCGCACGGCGGCACGTGGCCGGTCGCGTCATCACTTGCTGCGTGTGAACGCAAATACCGTGCACTGGGGCTACTTCTCGCACGATCTGAAACCCGTACTCGAAGTGAACAGCGGCGACACGGTAACGATCGAAACGCTCACGCAACATGCCGCGGACGACTGGTCGCGCATGATCGCCGGCGATCCGGGCGCGGAGAGCGTGTTCCACTGGACCGACGAGCGCAAGAACGTCAATCGCCGCGGCGCCGGACCGATCGACGCGTCGATCTACGGACGCGGTGCGGGCGAAGGCTTCGGCGTGCATATCTGCACCGGGCCGGTCGCCGTGCGTGGCGCCGAGCCCGGCGACGTTCTCGAAGTCCGCATTCTCGACGTGCATCCGCGCCGCTGCGCAAATCCTCATTTCGAGGGCAAGGTGTTCGGCAGCAACGCCGCCGCATGGTGGGGCTTCCACTATCGCGAGCTGTTGACCGAACCGAAGCCGCGCGAAGTCGTGACGATCTATGAACTCGACGAGGAAGACCGTTCGCGCACGTTCGCGCGCGCGGTCTATAACTACCGCTGGACGCCGCAGCGGGATCCGTTCGGTGTCGTGCACGAGACGATCGACTATCCGGGCGTGCCCGTCGATCATGCGACGGTGAAAAAACAATTCGGCATCCTCAAGGATGTGCGCATTCCGGTGCGGCCGCATTTTGGGCTGATCGCGGTCGCGCCGCAGCAGAACGGACTCATCGATTCGATTCCGCCGTCCGCGTTCGGCGGGAATCTGGACAACTGGCGCGTGGCGCGCGGCGCAAGCGTGTTTCTGCCGGTTGGCGTGGCGGGCGCATTGCTGTCGGTCGGCGATCCGCACGCCTCGCAAGGCGATTCTGAGTTGTGCGGAACCGCCATCGAATGTTCGCTGACCGGCGACTTCCAGTTGATTCTCCATAAGCAGGATGCGCTGGAAGGCAAGCCGTATGCGGATCTCTCATACCCGCTTGTCGAAACCGCCGACGAATGGGTGCTGCACGGGTTCAGCCACGCGAATTACCTCGCGGAATTCGGTTCGCAGGCACAAAGCAAGGTGTACGAAAAGTCGACGCTCGATCAGGCGATGCGCGACGCGTTCATCAAAACGCGACGCTTCCTGATGACCACCAAGGGCCTTACCGAAGACGAAGCGATCTCGCTGATTTCAGTGGCCATCGACTTCGGCATCACGCAGGTGGTGGACGGCAACTGGGGGGTGCATGCAATCGTGCGCAAGGAACTGTTCGAGTGACCGTCGCGCGACTCGCGGACCCGACAAACAGGCCGCGACGCATCGGTCGCGGCCACGCCAGGGCTACTGCCGGAATTTGCTCATGGAAACAACCATCGAGCGCCGCGCGCTTGAAGGATCATGCTCCCCCGTCCTCCGTAAAAGCCTTGAAACGTTTTGCCGATGACGCGAGCTTGTCGGAGAGTGCATGTATCGCAGTCCCGAAATTGGCCCTGTGCAACATGCAACTGTCCTTGAATCAGCGAGTGGCGCCCCCACGACGAAGGGCGACGAAGTCGATTTCGACGAGTGCGTCGTAAGCAAGGCCGGTCACGCCGACGCAGGTACGTGCAGGCAGTCGGCCGGGTTCGAAATAGCCTTGATAAGCCGCGTTGAAGGCGGCGTAGTCTTCGCGGAACCGCGTAAGATACGCGCGCGCGACCACCACGTCGCCGAAATCGAGACCGAGTCCCGCGAGAACGGTGCGCAGGTTGGCCATCACGTTGGCGGTCTGAGCTTCAATCCCTTCGGGCAGCACGCCGGGCGTGCCGGGACTGTCGGGCATCTGCCCCGTCACAAACACGAAGCCGTCGGCTTCCGTCGCGTGGCTGAAAGGCGCAACCGGAGTGGGACCGCCGGCGATCATGTGAAAGGCAATACGGGTTTGAGACATCGACGAACTCCAGAGGGGACGACGCGTTCCTCTTGCAAGCTCTATGCCAAAGCGACGCACTGGAGTCGGGAGATCGGAGCCTGGCTCGAACAAGCGCCAGTCTTCATCATCCGGCACCCCCGCCGGCACAATAACGAGACGCAGATCGTTCGACATTAAATCGTTGCGCCGCCCAACTCGCTCGCGACTACGCGCTCGACTCTGGCTGGGCCGGACGTCACCAGTAGGGCGTGCATGCTCTCCGCTGTGCGGTTCGCTGCTTCATCTGTGCCCGAAAGATCATTCTGTCTGGCCACAATGTCGCCTGAGCGCCTTCGTCGCCGGGAGGCTCGATGGTTCCCACGTCCACATACAGAGAACGCACCGCCATCATGCTCGCGAGGTGCCATAACCGGGCGGCGTAAATGCCCACTGCCGCCGTCAATACGGCAAGAGCAATAACCGCAGCAGTGCAAACGGCCGTTGCACTCATATCGGTTTTCCCTTCACATGGACGACATATGTCGTGTTCTCCGGACAGTCAAACGCCCGCAGCACGGAATTCAACGCGCGGCGCCCCGGCACGCCGCAAGCACGCCGGCTCCCCCGAAGGGTTGCCTCCCCCGCTGCAATGCTTTTATAATCGCCCCAATCTTCGGGGAGTAGCCGCTCCGGACGCAAGGTCCGGAGGCGCACGTCAACATACTTGCCGGCCTTCGGGCGGCATGGCGTGCGCAGCACAAGCCTGGCAAGACCGATGACGTACATCCCCACCTGGCCGGGTCGCGGGGTTGTGTGTCATCGCGTGCTGACTGTGCGGCCCGGTTACAAGAAAACCCCATGGAATCCTTTCTCGTCTCGACCAGCGTCGTCGGCCTGGCCGAAATCGGCGACAAGACGCAGTTGCTCTCGCTCGTACTCGCAGCCCGTTACCGCAAGCCCATTCCCATCGTGCTCGGCGTGTTCGTCGCCACGCTGGTCAATCACGCCTGCTCGGGTGCGTTGGGCGCCTGGCTCGCGGGCGTGATCGATCCCAAGGTCATGAACTGGGCTGTGGTGGCCTCGTTCGCGCTGATGGCGGTCTGGATTCTCATTCCCGACAAGCTCGACGAAGCCGATGCCGTCGCGACCCAACGTCCGATGGGGGTGTTCGGCACCACCGTGCTGACCTTCTTCCTCGCCGAAATGGGCGACAAGACGCAGGTCGTGACCGTTGCCCTCGCCGCGCGCTTTCACGAGTTCTTCGGCGTGGTGGCGGGCACCACGCTCGGCATGATGCTCGCCAACGTCCCCGTCATTTACCTCGGGCACAAGTTCGCCGACCGTCTGCCGACCAAAGCCGTGCATATCCTCGCCGCCGTCATCTTCGTCGTGCTGGGCGGCTTCGCGCTGCGCACGGCGCTCTATCCGGATACCCACCCGATGTTCTGACGCCTCGCGACCCAGTGCGGGCTTTCGTGGAACGCCGAGAAAGCCCGCATTCCCGCCTCAACCGCGCACCCTCAAGCGAAACAGGGCCATATAAAAACAGCGAGGCGCCAGATAACTAGGTAAAAACCCTAGTATTGCGATAAAATCCCGGTTGTTGAGGGAAATCGCCACCATGCCGCACCGTTACCAAGTTCTCGAAAAAATCGCCTTTTCGCTGGTCGTTCTGTCTGCCGTGATGTGCTCGGGCTACATCGCCTGGGAAAGCTCGCCCGATTTTCGTCAAAACTTCCAGGTGGGCAAGGACCTGTTCCTGAAGAGCGGCGAATACTCGTATGCCTGCGCAACCGTTGCCGCCGATCCGTGCGCGCAATTCCCGGTTGAGTAAGCCGTAAGCCGTTCCGGTTACGCCTTCCCCGCACGGCGCGGGTCTCTTTGGATTGCATCCGCGAGCGTTTCGACTAAGCTCGAATCTGGTCTCGCCTCCGGGCTTGTTCGACCATGCTCATCCGCGCCTGCCTGCCGAGCGGTCCTGTCGCGTCGTGCGCCGTCGTGCTGCGGCGCCTGGGTTTCGCTTTGCCCCTGTTGTTCGCAAGCGCCTGCACGATCACGCCGCCGCAGCGCCCGCTCCTGATCATCCCTTCCGAAGCGATCAACAGCAACACGCTCGACCAGTACCGGACCTCCGTGGCGCAGCGCATTGTCGAGCGCAATCCCTCGTATATCCTGCATGGCACGCCGCAGGCGATGCTGCGCTCGCTCGTCGTCGTGTCCTTCGTCGTGGATCGCCGCGGGCAGGTCGTGAAGTCGTCGGTCTATCGCACCAACGGCGACGACGAAGCCGAAGCCACCGCGCTCTCGACGCTGCGCCGCGCGGCGCCGCTGCCTCCCCCGCCCTCGCGGCTGCTCAATTCGGCGGGCCAGCTCGAATTGTTCGAAGACTGGCTCTTCAACGACAACGGCAAATTCCAGTTGCGCACGCTCGCTTCGCCGCAGGCGCAAAACTTCGACTGAGCCCGTCGATCCGGCACCTCGGCTGGCCAACCGGCTGAACAGCTAACAGGCCGCCCTGGCCGAGCTTTCCACTGCCTTGCTGCGCACGCCGCACGGTCGTTATAATTTTCCGCTATCCCCTGCCGGCTCCGCCCGGCTTCGTCCGCCGATGCGCGCCACCCGCCCGCCTCGACGGATACCGACCGCGCCTGCCCCACGGCACCGTTCAGCACCGCTCGGGACCGTTCGGCACGCCGCTGCGCCCATCCTCGCGCAGCCGCGCCGGTCGAATCGCACCCGCCCAGGCCGGGCCCGCGCGATGCATACTGATGCATCGTGGCCGGTCCGCCGGCCGCGGCCAGCAAAAAACCGCCAACAGACATCGGGATGCCCGGCTCTCGCCCGCACCCCGTACAAAGACCCGCGCGACGCCCCTGGGCGACGACGCGCGTCACAACGACTGGAGACCCGACGATGTCCACCTCCCCGATTTCGCCCGCGCGCGCCGATCAGTCCGACGCGGCGCCAACGCGCACCTCACGCGTGATCTTCGCGAGCTTCATCGGCACCGCGATCGAGTTCTACGACTTCTATGTGTACGCAACGGCCGCCGCGCTCGTGATCGGCCCGGTATTCTTTCCGCACGGCTCGGCCACGGCCCAGGCGCTTTCGGCGTTCGTCACGTTTGGCCTGGCGTTCGTCGCGCGGCCCATCGGCTCGTTCCTGTTCGGCCACTTCGGCGACCGCATCGGCCGCAAATCGACGCTCGTCGCGTCGCTGCTCGTGATGGGGCTCTCGACCACGCTGATCGGCTTCGTGCCCGGCTACGACGCGATCGGCAGCCTCGCGCCGATCCTGCTGTGCGTCCTGCGCTTCGGCCAGGGGATCGGTCTGGGCGGAGAATGGGGCGGCGCCGCGCTGCTCGCCACCGAATACGCGCCAGAGGGCAAGCGCGGCTGGTTCGGGATGTTCCCGCAACTCGGCCCGTCGGTAGGCTTCCTCGCTTCGAACGGCCTCTTCTTCGGTCTCGCTTCGACGCTCTCCGACCAGCAGTTCCGCGACTGGGGCTGGCGCGTACCGTTCATCGTCTCGGCGGTGCTCGTCGCACTGGGTCTTTACGTGCGCCTGAAGATCGCCGAAACGCCCGCGTTCAAGGCCGCCGTCGAACGCGAAGAACGCGTGCGCGTGCCGGTCGCGACGCTCCTCGCGAAGCACTGGCAGCCGACGCTGCTCGGCGCGCTCGCGATGGTGGTCTGCTACACGCTCTTCTACAACGCCACGGTGTTCTCGCTCTCGCACGGCGTGACGGCGCTGCACATTGCGCGTCCGACCTTCCTCGGCATGCTGTGCATCGCGGTGGTGTTCATGGGCCTCGCCACGCCGCTCTCGGCCTGGGCGAGCGACCGCTTCGGACGCAAGCCCGTGCTGATCGTCGGCTGCATCGCCGCCATCGCTTCGGGCTTCACGATGGAGCCGCTGCTCGGCAGCGGCTCACTGCCGCTCGTGCTGCTCTTCCTCGTGATCGAACTGTTCCTGATGGGCGCCACCTTCGCGCCGATGGGCGCGCTCCTGCCCGAACTCTTCCCCACCAGCGTGCGCTATACCGGCGCCGGCGTGGCGTACAACCTGGGCGGCATCCTCGGCGCTTCGGTGGCGCCGTATATCGCCCAGGTGCTCGCAGCGCGCGGCGGCCTGTCGTGGGTGGGCGCCTATGTGTCGATTGCGGCCGCGGTCAGCCTGTTCGGTGTCCTGTGCATGCGCGAGACGCGCCACACCAAGCTGATGTAAAACGCGCGGCTTCGGCCCATGAAAAAAGCGGAGGCCGCGACGCGGTCTCCGCTTTTTTTGTCCACTTTGAGCGCAAGCGGCACCTGACTATACTCGAAGCACCAGGTCAGCATTTCCGGTCAGCCCCACTGCTCTGCCCGATTGCTCTGCCCATCCACGGAGCCAACGATGAACCTTCATCTGAGCAACGCCGATGTCGTCCTGATGATCGCCCTCGCGCTGGGCATTGCGCTGCTGCTGGCCTTTCGCCTGCGCACAGCGAGCTGGCGTGCCGTCCTGATCGAGGCGGTTGCCGCGAATGCCGCTGCCATCGCGGCGGTGGTCGCCCTCGAAATACTCTTTGCCTGAACGGCTTTCTGCTGGCGGCGCACATGCCGCCTTCACTCTCCCGACCGGTTAGTAGTAGTAGCCGTGATGGTAGCCGCCGCCGTAGTAGCCTCCGGCCGGCACCACGACGCATCCGCCCAGCGCCGCCGCGAGCAGTGCACCTGCAATGAGGGTAAGCGTCAGTCGTTTCACTTCATTCTCCCGTCGAGTCAATGTCTGTTGTCCGGTGCGCTTTGGGCTCGTCCCTGTGCGGCGTCCTGACGATTCAGATTGAACACGACGGCGTCTGTGCGAGGCGTTGCAATTTGTAAGTAGCGGTGTGGCACGTGTTACACGCAACGGGCCTTTCCGTGCCGCGCCGCCGCGCCCGTGGCGAATGCGTCAACAACGGCTCAACAACGAGCCAACTCGCGGCGACACTTTTAACAAACGTGTAAACGGACGTGGCGCAGACGTGACGGAAAAATGTGCGCGGGGTGTCGGTCGGGTATCGACCAGCAAGGGAGGTCCGAAGTGGCTTCGCACGCGTGCGGCGCCTGCCGCCTGCGCGCGAAGCCCTCGTTCGTTCAGATAGATGAACCGGCTGCCGGTCAGGCAGCCGAAGTTGCCGCGTCTTGCGACGCGGCCCCCGTGCGCGGCGGATAAACGGCGCTGACCGCATCGATTGCGACTTGCACAGGGGGCACGTGCTGCCCGTCGCCCACCGATATCGAGCGCCCCGGCGCCCGCACGCCGAGGTGCACAGCGGGCGTGGCGACGAAGATCATCACGGTCGGCTTGAGCAGCGCGTGAGCCAGATGGACGAAGCCCGTATCGGTGCCGACCACGAGCGCAACGTCTTCGATGCGCTGCGCCACCTGCGCAACGGTGAGGCGCGGCAGCACCACCGCTCCCGGCACGAGCGCGGCGATTTCATTGGCCGTGTCGCGTTCGGCATCCGAGCCCCACGGCAGTTCGATGCGCAGGCCGCGCGTCTGCAGATCGCGGCACAGTTCGCCCCAGTGCTCGACGGGCCACTTCTTGTCGTCCTTGGACGTCGCATGGAAGATCAGCGCGGTCGGCGCCTGCGGAGCGGGCAAGGCCGTCCCGTCGCGCGGAATCTTCATGTTGAAGTCGGGCGGCGTATCGACCGCGTAGCCGAGCGCCTCGCCCGTGCTGATGCGCATGCCGAGCCACGCGTCGCACTTCGGACGCGGTCCGAAGCGGCCGTTGTACGCGAATGCGGCACCGCGTTCGCCGAGATCCTGGGCGAGATAGCCGAAGCGCCGCTTCGAGCGCGCAAGCCACGCGATGATCGCGCTTTTATACACCCCGTGAATGTCGATCACGGCGTCGTAGCGTTCGGCGCGCAGTTCGCCGATCGACGCGGCAATCGCCTTCAGGTCGGCCCAGCTGCGGGTTTTCTTGAAGCGGCGCAGCGGCGCATAGAGCACACGATCGACGCCGCCATTCCAGCGCACGATATCGGCAAACAGCTCGTCCGAGGCCCAGTCCACCTTGGCGCCCGGGAATTCACGCTGTATGTCGGCCACGACCGGCAACGCCTCGACGATGTCGCCCAGCGAGGTCACCTTGATAATCAAAAACCGTTTCATTGTCCTGACGGCTCGCATTCCATGTGTTTTCCCGAGATTTTAACGGAATGGCGGTGCCCGAAGGCGCCCCGTCCTCGCGCGGCTCCATCGCTCAATCGGGCCCTTGTTTACCGCACATAAATGTCCCCGCCGGAAAGCGCTGCTGTCCGGTTGAAAACCGCCATATGCAGGAGCGCCGCTATAATTTCGTCTTTGCGCCCCGAAAAACCCATGCAAACGGCTAGCCCCGAACTCTTTCCGACCGTCGTGCGGCGCGCACGGCGCCTCTGGCGGCAATACGGCGTCCTGTGGCTCGGGGCGATCGCGGTCGGGCTCGTGGCGGTGTTCTACGCCCGCCTGATCGACTGGGGCTACAACGCCTTCCTGCACATGCAGCGCGAGCACGTCTGGCTACCGCTCATCGTGACGCCGGCCGTCGCGGCCGCCTCGGTCTGGCTCACGCGCACCTTCTTTCGCGGCTCCGAAGGCAGCGGTATTCCTCAGGTCATCGCCACGCTCCACGCGCGGCCCGGCGAATCCGGCGCGCGGCTCCTCACCCTGCGCATTCTGGCCGGCAAGATCGCCGTGTCGTTTCTCGGCATACTCGGCGGCTTCACGATCGGCCGCGAAGGACCGACGGTGCAGGTCGGCGCCGCGCTCATGTTCAACATGCGGCGGTTCTATCCGCGCTCGAACGTGCTCATCGAACGCAAGCTCGTGCTGGCCGGCGCGGCCGCCGGACTCTCCGCCGCGTTCAACACGCCGCTCGCCGGCATCGTGTTCGCCATCGAGGAACTCACGCGCAGCTTCGAGGCGCGCGCAAGCGGCGTGGTGATCACCACCATCATCATCGCGGGCGTGATCGCGCTGGGCGTGAACGGCAACTACACGTACTTCGGCACGATCCAGATCGGCGCGCACTTCCCCGACCTGCTCGCCGTGGCCGTCGTGCTCACCGCCGTCGTCACCGGCATCGCCGGCGGCGTGTTCTGCTGGCTGCTGCTCAACACCGCGCGCTGGATTCCCACGCCGCTGCGCAAACTGCATAGCGAGCGGCCGGTCGCGTTCGGCGCGCTCTGCGGACTCGCCATTGCGCTCATCGGGCTGGTTTCGGGCGGCACCACGTTCGGCAGCGGCTACGCCGAAGCGCGCGGCCTGCTCGACGGACACGAGCATCTTTCGCTCGCGTATCCGTTCCTCAAGATGGCGTCGATGGTGGGGTCCTACCTGCCCGGGATTCCGGGCGGCATCTTCGCGCCGTCGCTATCGATCGGCGCGGGCTTCGGCAACGCGCTGCACATGGTATTCGGCAGCCTAGAGCTGCAAATGCTGATCGCGCTGGCCATGGTGGGTTATCTCGCGGCGGTCACGCAGTCGCCCATCACGTCGTTCGTCATCGTGATGGAGATGATCAACGGCCACGCGCTCGTGATCTCGCTGATGGCAACCGCGCTGATCGCAAGCCGCGTTTCGCGCCTCTTCGCGCCGCCGCTCTATGAAACGCTGTCGCTGCGCTATATGGCGCCGCAGCCGGCACCAGCGGCGGCACCCCAGGCGGAATCGGGCGAAGCGGCCTCAGCCGCGGAAGCCGCCGGCGCGCCCCACGCGGACGCGGCACCCGAGGTGCCCGAGCCGCTCAGACGAAACGAGCCCGACAACGCAGCAGCGGACGAGAACGCCAATCGCTGATGCGCCGCGGGCCCGGGCCAGGCCGTTGACATCGGGGTCAAGCAGCCGGCCTAGTAGATGACGACAGGCGCAGGCCGGTAATAGACCGGCCTCGCCGGCACGACCACGCAGCCGGCCAGAATGACGGCGAGCGCCGCCACCGCCAGCAGTTTCTTGCTCATGATGTTGTTCTCCTTCCCTGATTCTGCCTGCCTGTAGTGCAACCTTCGTGTAACCTTCGTGCGACCTTCGGGCAGCCTTCGGGCGACCATCAGGTCAACCCTCAGACAGCCCTCAGGCAACGATCAAGCAACGATCAAGCAGCCCAGTGGCCATCCACCCAGTGGTAGTTCGGGCCATGCGCGACCCAGTGGCCCGGCACCCAGTGGTAGCCCACGCGCTCGCGCTGCCAGTGACCGGTGATCCACACGTACTGGCCGTGATCCCACTTCCAGTGGCCCTTGTCCCAGACATAGCCGACGCGCGGCGCGGGCACCACTTCGATGCGCTCTGCGGGCGGCGCAATGTTCGGCTCGACGACGACAACCTCAGCAAAAGCCGGCGCGGCAACGGCGCAAACGCCGGCCGCGAGGAACGCAGCCTTCGCAAGCATCAGGCGGACAGACTTGTTCATATGGATCACCCCTTGGAGTTTTTCGACGCCGAGATTGGCGCTACCCGATCAATGCGCGAGGACGCGTTTTCGCTGACAGCGGGCGTATTACGACTTGGGGTGAAGTGAAACCGAATGTTTCGCGCAAGGCGAACGCAGGGCGGCGAGGGATGGACGATGCAGGACGGAGGGCGCGGCCGCGGACAAAGCGGCCGCGGCCCGCGCCGCGAAGCGGCGTGCATGACCGAAGCGAGAAAGCCGCCGCCCAGCGAAGAACCGGGCGACGGCGAAGCGGATCACGAGGCCGTCACGCCTCGCTACACCATCAGGTGGGCGTCATCAAGCCTGCGGAATCTCGATCTTGACCTCGAGCACTTCGAGGTCGTCCTGACGTTCGAGACTCACGCGTATATCCTCATCGGAGATCTTCACGTACTTCGAGATCACCGCAACCAGTTCGCGCTGCAACGCCGGCAGATAATCGGCGGGCGGATGGCCGCCTGCCCGCTCGTGAGCGATGATGAGCTGCAGGCGTTCCTTCGCTACCGAGGCGGACTTCTTCTTCTCGCCGAGAAAAAACGAAAGAAACGACATGACGTGCGCCTCCCTTACTTGTTGCCGAAGAGGCGCTGAAAGAGGCCCGGCTTCTGGTAATCGGTGAAACGGAGCGACTTGTCTTCGCCGAGGAAACGCGAAACGACGTCCTTGTACGACTCGGCGACATCGGTGCCGTCGAGGTGCACGGCCGGCAGGCCCTGGTTCGAGGCATGCAGCACGGCCTCCGATTCGGGAACCACGCCGATCAGCTCGATGCGCAGGATTTCCTGAATGTCGGTGAGCGAAAGCATTTCGCCTTCGCTCACGCGCTTCGGGTTGTAGCGCGTGATGAGCAAGTGCTCCTTGATGGGATCCTTGCCTTCGATCGCGCGCTTCGTCTTCGAGGAGAGAATGCCGAGGATGCGGTCCGAGTCGCGCACCGACGAGACTTCCGGGTTCGTCACGATGAGCGCTTCGTCGGCGAAATGCATCGCAAGCAGCGCGCCCGACTCGATGCCCGCGGGCGAATCGCACACGATGTACTCGAAGTCCATCGCCACGAGATCGTTGATGACCTTCTCCACGCCTTCCTTCGTGAGCGCGTCCTTGTCGCGCGTCTGCGAGGCCGGCAGGATGAAGAGGTTCTCGCACTTCTTGTCCTTGATGAGCGCCTGGTTCAGGTTCGCTTCACCCTGGATCACGTTGATGAGGTCGTACACCACACGGCGCTCGCAACCCATGATGAGGTCGAGATTGCGCAGGCCCACGTCGAAATCGATGACCGCGGTCTTGTGGCCGCGCAGCGCGAGGCCCGATGCGAAGCTCGCGCTCGTGGTCGTCTTGCCCACGCCGCCCTTGCCCGAAGTCACCACAATGATTTTTGCCATTCCCTTAACCTTGTGTTCGTCAGTTTCTTCAGTTTGGTCCCATCGCGCGCCGTGCTTCCGGTTTGTGCCGGCGCGTCAGGTGAGCCTCAACGGTTCGATCAACAGTTTTTCCGCATCCAGCCGGATCTGCACCGGCTTGCCGGCCACCTCGCCGGAGAGCGGGACTTCGGTCGTACGGTAGATACCCGCAATCGAAATCAGTTCCGCTTCGAGACACGTGCAGAAAATGCGCGCGTCGTGATTGCCGTGCACGCCCGCCAGCGCCCGGCCGCGCAGCGGCGCGTAGATGTGGATGTTGCCCTCGGCAATCACTTCCGCACCGTTCGAGACGAGGCCGAGCACGACCACGTCGCCCTTTGCGTAGATACGCTGGCCCGAGCGCAGCGGACGGTCGATCACGAGCGTCGGCTCCGTGCGCGCCGCTCGCGATGCGCCGGCGTCGGCCGCCGCCCCGTTTGCTTCGTCCGCGGGGGTTTCGTCGGGAGAGGAAAAGAGCTCGGGCTGCGCCAGTGCTGCGGACGCGGCCTGCGGCTGCGCCATAGCGGAAGTTTCGGCGGCGGCGGCGGCTGCGGCGACGGTTGCGCCATCGGCAGCACCGGCTTCGTCTGCCGCCGCTTTCGCGCCGGCGCCGCGGCGGTCGCGCGCCTCGAGAAACGGCAGGCCCGCCTCGGCAGCCCAGCCATGCTGCGCAGGCTGGGCGACGACGCCAATCGGGCGCATGCGCACGCTTTCGAGCAGGCGCGCGATGTCGCCGAGCGCCACCTGCTCGCCGTCGGCCAGGCGCCGCAGGTCGATGGCGACCGTATCGTTCGCGAAGAATTCGGGCGTAGCCTCGAAGCGCCGCGTGAGTTCGGCGCGCATGGCATCCAGCTCGGTCGTCTTGACCACGAACAGCAGCGTATCGACTGAACCGCTCTTCAGTTCAAAATATGGCGATTTCCTGGGCGACATGGCTTTCGGCGAAAAATTTTGCGTATTTTACAGGCGCCGACGCGCACGGCCATCATTTTTAGCGGATCGATCGGACAATCCGCTACCGGAGCCGCCCGATCAGGCGCACGGGCACGCGGCATTTCGACAAGGGAACGATGAAACCGGGCGCGCGCCCACGCAGCGGCGCGCCCCTGGCCCCCGTGCCGCTAATGCGACGCCGCGCTCAGCGAGCGGCTCGCGATATCGCGCATGAGCAGCGTTTCCCACTGCTCGGGGGACTGCTTGCTGCGCGCGTGGTCGCCGGTGGAAACAAAGCCGAAACGCTCGTAAAAGCGCATGGCCGTGGTGTTGTTGTCGGTGATCCAGGCGTAGGCCTGGGTCGCGCCCTCGGCCACGAGCCAGTCGATGGCGGCATTGAGCAGCAGCTCGCCGCCGCGCAGATGCCGAACGGCCGGAGCGACCCACAGCGCCGAAACGAACGCGCGGCGCGCCGGCGCGCTCTCGAAACTCGCGCCGATGAGGCCGGCGGGATGGCCCTCGGTGTACAGGATGAACGACGTGCCGGAGTGCGACTCCGCGTACCGGGCCGCCGCCGCATCGAATAGCGCTGCATCCGCAGAGAGTGCGTCTTCGAGCGTGGCATCGCCGAACGCGTACGGCGCATCGCGCAACGACGCAGTTCGTAGCTCGCGGAGCACGGCACCCTGATCGGCAGCGATACGGCGAACGGTCAGTGACGGACTCATGCAGTCGTAAACCCCTATAAACCAGTAAAACGTAGCTTTAACCGAACTCGCCCCGGAGTCAAATCCTTATTTGACAAAACTGGCGGATCGTCGCGCGGGCGCTTCACGGCCGCCCCGGCGTGCACGCAGCCCTTTACAGATGGCCGCGCAGCCGTCATGCACTCATCTGGCCGACGGGGTCAGGGCGACTCGTAGCCGCCGGTGCCGTCCGGCCAGGGCGTGAGCAGCTCGTAGCCGTCGTCGGTGACGGCCACCATGTGCTCCCACTGTGCCGAGAGCGAGCGGTCCCTGGTCACCACCGTCCAGCCGTCGCGCAGCACGGACGTGCCCGCGCGGCCGGCATTCACCATCGGCTCGATCGTGAAGACCATGCCCGGCTTCAGGCGCAGGCCCTGCCCCGGCTGGCCGTAGTGCAGCACCTGCGGTTCCTCGTGATAGACCTTGCCGATGCCGTGGCCGCAGTACTCGCGCACGATCGAAAAGCCGTCGGCCTGGGCGCGGCGCTGGATCGCATGGCCCACGTCGCCGAGCGTCGCCCCGGGCTTGACCTCGCGGATGCCGGCCAGCATGGCCTCGTAAGTCGTGTCGATGAGCTGGCGCCCGACCGGGCTCGGCGTGCCCACGGTGTACATGCGGCTCGTGTCCCCGAAATAGCCGTCCTTGATCACGGCGACGTCGATGTTGATGATGTCGCCGTCCTTGAGGATCTCGTTGCGGCTCGGAATGCCGTGGCAGACCACCTGGTTGACCGACGCGCAGATCGTTTTCGGAAAGCCCAGGTAGCCGACGTTGGCCGGCACCGCCTTCAGCGTGTTGACGATGAAATCGTTGCAGATCGCGTCGAGGTCGTCGGTGGAGACGCCGGACTTGACGTGTTCGCCGATCATCGCGAGCACGTCGGCGGCGAGCCGGCCGGCAATGCGCAGACGCTCGATGTCGGCGGCGGACTTGTAGGAAATAGCCATCTGTGAACCGAAGTGGGCGCGACGCCGCTCGCGAAGCCGCGCCGCCAGATCAAAGAAGCGATTGTACCGGGGGCGAGCGCGCCCGCCAGCCACCGGATTCGGATACGCCCGATTGTCCGGGCGCATGTTGCCCTCGAGAACAAGAGTCATCTTACAACGCTCGACGGCGAATGCCAGATCGGGGATGGGGTGTTGCGCTTCTGTTCGTTGCCGTGCGTGCGGCGAATCGGGTGCCTGACCGGACCGGGGTAAATAATTCGCAATCCATATCATTACCGCAGATGGAGCCCGGGCGATGAACGCCTGGGCGGCGCATGTCCTTGCATTGCAACGGGGGGAGGTAAATCAATAAGAGGTAATGGATGCGGCGTGCGATACCCCGTATTGCTTCAAAATATCGAGCACACGCTCCGATACAACGAGTCGCAATCCAGATCCAATGCCAAAGTCATCCTTACCCGGTTCACCAACGGCTTTCAACCAGACAAAATCCGGGACCGCCTTGTTTGCATGGATTTTCTCGAATTGATCCGACAATGTTATTTCGACGAAATCAAATTCGACACCCGATAATTGCCGATTTTCGATTTCGCGAGCCAGATCCTTTGTGGCAATGTAGCAAGGTGTGCTCTCCAATAGAGGATCGCCAAGCCATCCTTCAAGTTCATAGTGCAACCGGGTAACCACCATTTTTCCCGATGATCGGTTGATTATCGTGCGCTCCCCAAAACCGCCCGCCACTTCAGGTTCTATCACGTAGTAATTTTCCATTTCATATTACCCTCCTGGTGGTTCGATGCGGTGCATAGGTGCGCGGCGACAGGCGAACTATTCGCTTAAGAGGCGCTTGAGTTCATCAAGGAAGGAAGCAGCCGTATGCCCCCACAAACGGGGATTACACTGGTAACCAAATTCATCTTTAAACGCTGCGTCCAGATCATCTGGATTATGGATTTTGAACGCATCTATCTCGGATATTGTTGCATCAACCTCATCCTTTGACCGTCCTTCTTTGTATGACAATACCAGCTCCTGTATTGTGTCTCCGAACAGGTCAAAATCTTCGTGAAAACGCCCAAAGATTAACTGCTCCAGGTTTTCATATTTTTCATCAGTCATTTTCGCGTGCCAGTCGCTCACGCAACTGTGCTTCAGTACGCCCCACATGCTTCAGTATCGTGTGCCCGCCGAAAGCGACAGGCCGATACAGTTCGCCATGTCGGGACTGGCCTTCATCGCGTCGGCCAACTTCGTAGTGCCCTGCTGGGTCAGCGTGACGGTATCCCGGCCTGTCCAGACCTGACCTGCAAACCGCCCCATAGACGATTGGAAAGCATTTCTGTCTGGCTGATCGACTGGCGGCCCAGTACGGCTGCCAGTTGCGGGGTGCTCAGTACCACGCGCATGCCGTCCGAATCCTGCTGATACGACATTCCGAACTCCTCTGTAGCTGTTGGTACTGTCAAGCTAGCAAGCGGCCACAGGGGTAGGGAATGGGCGATGGATGATTTTGGGGACCTGGTGCGATCAACGAAGTCAACATAGCCGGTATTCGACGGCAAGGTAACGGGGCTGTTACTCGTTCCCGGCAAATCGGGAAGTAAATGGATATTGCGCTTCACCAGCCCGGTAACGGGCAAGCGCCGCGACGCGGGCTTGGGTGTCTTTCCTGAAATCTCGATATTGGACGCGCGCAACAAGGCGCTCGCGATGCGCACCCAACTCGACGCGGGGAAAGACCCCATCGAAGAACGCGACCGCGAACAGCAAGCCGCCAGCGTCGTCGCCGCCGCACTCACCTTCGAGAAAGCGGCGCGTAAGGTCCACGAAGAACTTAAACCCGGATGGAAGAACGAGAAGCACGCCGCCCAATGGATTGGCACGCTTGAGACTTACGTGTTCCCGAAGCTCGGCGGAAAACCGCTCGATGCAATCATGCCCGCCGACTGCGCGGACGTGTTGCGGCCTATCTGGTTGGAGAAAGCCGAGACCGCCAGCCGCGTCCGCCAAAGGATGCATGCGACTTTGCAATGGTGCTGGGCGCACGGCCATATCTCGGCGAACCCGGTTAGCGTGGTAGACCATCTTTTGCCGAAGCAGAACGCGAAGAAAGAGCATCAACCCGCGATGCCCTGGCGCGATATCCCGGCATTCGTGAGGGCTCAATTGTCTGATATCGAACCCGGCGACAACACGCGAGCGGCTTTACTGTTCCTGATTCTCATGGCGGCGCGTAGCGGCGAAGTACGCGGAGCGACGTGGAGCGAGTTCGACCTCGACGGCGGTATCTGGACGGTTCCCGCTTCAAGAATGAAAGCGGGAGAACCGCATCGCGTTCCGCTTTCGTCAGCGGCGCTCGATATCGTCAAGACGTTGAAGGAACAAAAGCAGCACGAGACGTTTGTGTTTCCTTCGGTGCGCGGTAAGGTGCTATCCGATATGACCTTGAGGGCGCTATTGCGCCGGGTGAAGGCGAAAAGCGATACGCCGGGCCGCGTCGCGACTGCGCACGGTTATAGGTCAAGTTTTCGCGATTGGTGCAGCGAAAACGGCTACGCACGCGACCTTGCCGAGCGGGCGCTCGCGCATACCATCGCAAACAAGGTTGAAGCGAGCTATCACCGCACAGATTTGTGCGAACTGCGCCGCCCGATGATGCAACAGTGGGCGGCGCATGTTTATGGTTGCGCCGATTGACTCGGGTTACATCCGGATGCCAGTAAAGCTACAACCGGACGACGAGCAGTTCAGCGACGAACATATGCCGGATATTTGATATCCAGTGTTTTATCATTTACGGTTCAGTTCTGGACTCTTGTTTTCCCAGCGAAATATTTTTTCTTCTCCATCTTCCGTGGTGTAGTGAATCACGAAGCCATTCCCTTCCGCTGCTGCGTCGGTTATGGACTGCATAACGTCAGTATCCGATTTGAGACCTAGGTTTATACGTGCAACGGGCACAGCGGCATACCCGCCCTGAAATATCTTATATACGTAGATTGAATTATTGGACGCGCTTAGCACCAGGTCATTCTTTGCATTGACGGCGAGAACAAATGAAAACGGTTTACTGAGGCCAAATTTTTCACTATAGAAGAAAGTCGCAGCGCACCCCGTTCCGCATGGGACCAAGATAGAAAATACACCATCGCTCAGCCCGACATTCGACGGCGGAAATGGATAGTGCATTAATGTTTTACTGTGCCCGCCTTTCTTCAGCGCGATGGTGCATTTATCCGTCGGGGTATCTTTCTCCGAGCAAGTTGTTTCGATTTGTGCGTCGCTGTTCGCGAAATTGGTAATTTCATGAATTTGATTTGCAAAAACTGTACTACAAATTGCGGCGACAACCAACAATGCACCAATATTACGGGCGATAAAAGCGATACGCATGCTCGCTAACTCCTTCGGGATTCTGGACTCGCTTTTCGGGGGCGGCAAACGGCGGCACGGCGGGGTATTGCGCTGGGTTTGTCGCGTGTAGCGCTGCTTGTGCGCCGGGGCTATAGTAGTTCGTTGCGCCAGGAATGATATTGGCGGTATCGGGCGCACTTAGCACCTCTTCGGCCGCTCGCTGAGCGTCAGCCCAGGCTGGGCCGGTGGGATTATGTATGGCGTGGTAGTTCACCGGGTCGATTGTGGCGCTCCAACAAGTGAATTGATATGGTGCAGTGACTATCTGCTTATACGTTTTATGTCCCCTTTGGACTCGATTGCGAATTATCCACGCCACTGCGAGTTTTGATTGATAGCTCTCGCCTCTGGCCTCGCCATACAAGGTGCGAGCCAAGTAATCCAAATCCTCTGCATTGACGGTAGAGACTGCAATAAAATTGCCCACCAACCCGATCGGATTGATGTGATACACATCGGAACCGGGGAAGCCGGGAATTCCAGCCGCTACCTCGTCCCACCACACAAGGTTGGCGATCCGCTTTTTTTCCTCTTCGTGTTCCGGCTTCGGCCCGGTACGCTCTTCGATGGCATCGACAAGCGCCTGCCACTTCGCCGGGTTGGCCCATTCGCTTTCGTGTTTCGGAATAAGACGCGACGCGCGAAACGCCGCCCACGGAAACCCGCCCTGGGCGCTCTGTCCCAGGCTGCAAAGGTCGTCCGCCGCGTGACTGCCGTCGCCCGTCGGATAGAGCGCACGGTAGATCGCGGCCATCAGCGGGCTGAGCTTGCCAAGTGAACCCGCGCCGGGCGTATCGCCGCCGAGCGCATAGTCCACATAGTCCGCAGTGGTCGCGAAAATGGTGTGTGTCGGGTCGTGGTCCTCGTCGTAGCACTCGAAGTCAGTCCAGCTTTGCGCAGACTCGCGGGTCACACGACCGCCCTCGAAGCTCTGTTCGCGCACCCATCCGCTAATCGGGTTGCGTAGCGCGTCCGCACCGGCCATCTTCCACCAGCGCCGTGTGTGCCCGTCGTTGCCGTTGTTCTTTTCCATGAACATATGCACATCGTCCTGGGGCAGCGCGGCGAACTGGTAAACCTGAATCACATCGGTCTGTTTCGGGTCCGTGCCCGGTTGCCCGTTGGCGTGGGTCTGGTAGAGCGTCGTTCCACGGCCCACGCGCAGAATGGTCGGATCCTGCGACACGCCCAGGTCATTCCACTGATTCGTGATGGTGGGCGTTTCCTCGACGTGTGTGTCAACCCAGGCGCGTCCCGCCTTGATGAACGGTTTGATGTCCTCGCCGCAGAACACCTCGATGTGCGCCATCCGGGTTCCGCCCGAACACTCGTTGAGCGAGTCATAGCGGCCCAGGTGGCCCATCAGGTCGCCTGCCTTCACGGGAATCCCACCGCCCGTGCCCTGCGGGTCGTTCGCCGTGCAAGCCCGGTTCGTCGTGACGATTACCCGCTCGAACATCGAATCGAGGATGCTCTCTTTCGCGACCGGACCGCCATT
>NZ_BAYB01000016.1 GCF_000685035.1 Paraburkholderia ferrariae NBRC 106233 | reverse complement strand
TACCAGCGCGAAGCCGGTACTGTAGGGGGCCTGAAACGGCGCACTGCTACCGGCGAGCACAACGTCGCTTGCCGGGTAGTCCTTGTTGGCGCGATACGCGATCAGCTCGCCGTCCGCGATGCAGCGTAGTCCCGCGTCAAGGTCGAGCGCCTGGCCCGCGCCACCCTCAGTAATGTGAATGCCGCCGTGCCACATGCCCTTGCGGCTCACGAGATACGCGCCGGATGGCTCGCTCGTGACGAGAAGCCGGAAGATATCGTGCTCGTCGGTGAACTGTGCGGATGCCCCTCCGTTGCCTTGTGCCTTGCGCTGGAAGGGGAAGGCAAAGGCCGGTTGTTTGATGGCGGGCGGTTTGGGTGTCTGTGGCTTATGCGGTGCGGGGTTGCTCGTCATGGGTTCGGTGCGGTCCTGTGTCGATAGGGTCGCACCACGCTATGGCGCACCGCATGCAGCGTCAATCAGACAAATGCTGAAAATATGCAAACGATTGTCAAAAGAAAATCGCGGCTTCGCACGCTTGACTCGATGTCATTCTTGTCGCGATTTTTCGGTCGGAAGATTCGCTCAGGCGTTTCCGGTTTCGTCCGATTCGTCGTGGCCGTTTTCAAACAGGTGGGAGAAAAGAATGTCGTCGCAACGTATGTTGCGCCCTATGGCGAAGGTGCGCGAATGGCGCATTGGAAAGTCCGCAAAGTTCGCAAAAATGTCCGCAGTGTTCGCGTTTTTGTCCGCATGTTGGTTCGCATGCGGCGGCCTGAAAGCCCCGCTACGCAGACCTGTAGCCGCTCAGGGTTGCGAACTGCGGACACCTTTGCGGACCCTTAGCTACTGCGATTTCGCGCGTCTTCGCGCCCGCATAACGCATTGCGCTGGGAAGGACCCGTGCAGGCTGGCGGGGCCAATGCGACAACCTAAGACGGCGAGGCATCCCCCCAAATGAGGCGCCGTCTATTCTTGCCTAGCGCCCCTGTCAACGTCGTGCCGTGAACCCGCCGACCCCGCGATTTTCTAACATCGGCTTGAATTCCCGGCCATGGCGGCTCCGGCGAAGGCCGGATGGTGGATAGGGATGGGCGCACCCAACGAAGACCACCAAAGGGCTGTATTGCAGCCAACGGCTTTGATTGCTCTCGAATTGCGTTTCTTTTGCGCTATACTTGCGCCCATCCTGCGCGATGCCGCCCCTTCACACGGCAGGGGTCACTGGTTCGATCCCAGTACTACCCACCAGAATTCTGGTGTTGGTAAAGACAAGCACCGAGGAATAAAGGGCTTATGTCGAAAGACATAAGCCCTTTTCCGTTTTGCGGGCCGGTGTGCGAGATCGGCACGGAGACTTCGTTGCAGTCTCATCGCTTTCCGTACGTCAGCCGTGCCAGGTCGTTCGCCCTGGTCGTCCCCCTGCGGGATCTCAGACGCGCGCGATTGCACACCTCACACCCTCACGCCACCGTATCGAGCCCGATACCGCGCGCCATACCCGAGGCCGCAAACACCATCACCACCAGCAATATGGTCTGCCATGCGCCGATGCGCGCATACTTCGGCGCCCCCGTCAGGTCCGGCACATCGCCGCGGCGCACGGCCAGGCGCCAGCGCAGGAGCGCCATCATCGGCGCGATCTCGAGCAGAAGAATCAGCACCAGCGCGCCCATCTTCACGTGAAAAAGCGGCTCGTGAAAATAATACGAAGCGCCCTTCCCGAAGCCGCCGAACGCACGCATCGCACCGGTCACGATCAAAACGACGGCGGAGAGGCCCCAGCCGTTGTCCGCGCTGAAGATAACCGGCAAATCTTCCGTGGAAGTGCAGCGGCGCAGGCCGCGCGAGCGCCGCAGGATCGAGGCAAGCGCGAAACCGAAAGCGAGCAGGTGAACGGCGGCAAGCAACCAGCTTGAGATCATCGCAACTCCTCCGGTTGGACGGCGGGCACGGCGTGAAGGGATAGCCAGGCTCTCCGGCGCTGCGCGCCGGGCGATGCCGAAAAACTCAGACCTGCTTCAGCGCCGCATCGAGCGCGCGCGCGGCCACCCGATCGCTTTCGGTCGCGAGCCGCACTCGAAACACGGTCTGGCGATTGTGGCCTGCCGCGGCAGGCGAGTCCCACAGCAATTCGACGGTCGGCCGACCGTGCGCCGCACCAGGCGCGGCAGCCGCACCAGCGGCCGGAACGGACGGCACAGATGACGATGGCGCATCGACAACAGGCGGCGTGGCCGCCAGCACGGCATCGCCGGGTCCATCCCCGGAAGCCGGAGAGGTCTGAGAAGTGGAAGCAGCCGGCGCAACAGGCGATGCTGCCGCCTGCCCCCCGCGCGGCCAGCGCACCGAAAGTTCGCGCGCGTCGTATTGACCGAGCTTGCGGCTTTCCAGCCAGACCACCGTGGTGCGCGTAGCGCTATCGATGGAGACGGCGTAGCGGCCAATCGCAAAGCGGCGAGCGGCGATATTGGTGCGCCAGAGCGCACGCGGGCGGCAGATCCATACCACGGCGGCAAAAAGCGCGGGGGCGGCGACAAGCCAGCCGTTGGTGGCCGCGACCGTGTGCACGGCACGCCGCCAGCCCGCAGTCCAAACGAAGGCGCCGATCGACCAGAGCGCGAACAGGCAGCCGATCAGGCCGAAGAAGCGCAGCGCCTGGCGCAGCCACTGAGGCAGCGGATGGAACGGCCGCTCGACGCGCGCCTTCGCGCCGGGCAGCGCGATCAGGAGAAAGAGGAAGACGAGGTTGATGCACGCCCACGGCGACGAAGCCATGCCTTCGAGCGCCGCGATGAAGTTCATCTGCGACATGGAGAACAGCCATCGCGCGAGGATCATGAGGCCGATCGCCCGCAGGGCGAACATCGTCCCGGCGCCGGGTACGGCGACCGTGGGCGTCGGTCGGGATCTCGCCAAAGGTATTCTCCTGTCGATCGTCGTCAAGGGCGTCTGCCCATGCTGCGATCCGATGCAATGCATTCGTTCGCGCTGGGTGGCCGCTGGTGGCCGCTGCTCGCCGCTGGTCTTGCAGCACGGCCATTATAGGGACATTGCCGCGCGCCCTCACGCCCGTGCGCACATAAGACAACGCCCCGGTGCACAGGCACTGGGGCGTTGCGGAAAACCCTGTCGGAGCGGGCGACGCCGCTTCGACGCAGGACCGGAAGATCCTGGGAAAAAGCTTAGCCGGCCGCGACTTCGCGCAGCACGGTGCGGCGCTTCTGGCGCAGCAGTTCTTCGTACACGGCGACGTAGTTGCGCGCCATCACCTTCGACGAGAAACGGGCTTCAAACGCGGCGCGCACCTTCTCGCGCGACAGCGTGGACAGGCGCTTGACTGCTGCGACTGCGCCGATTTCATCTTCGACGACGAAGCCCGACACGCCGTTCTCGATGACTTCCGGCACCGACCCGCGCTTGAACGCGATGACCGGCGTCCCGCAGGCCATGGCTTCGATCATGACGAGGCCGAAGGGCTCCGGCCAGTCGATCGGGAACACCAGTGCGTGCGCGTTGCCGAGGAACTCGCGCTTTTCGTGCTCGCCGATTTCGCCGATGTACTCGACGTGCGGCAGCGCCATCAGCGGCTTGATGACTTCTTCGTAGTAGGCGCGGTCGGCCTTGTCGATCTTGGCGGCGACCTTGAGCTTCATGCCCGCCTGACCGGCGATGCGGATCGCCTTGTCAAGACCCTTCTCCGGCGAAACGCGGCCGAGGAATGCGAGATAGCCGGGCTCGACGTTGGGGATCGGCTTGAGCACGTCTTCCGGCAAGCCGTGGTAGACGGTCTGCTGCCAGCAAGCCTGCTGGAGCGGGATGCGCTGGTTGTCCGAGATCGAGACGACCGGCACGTCGCTGAACGCGTTGAAGATCGGCTGCAGTTCCGGCAGGTCGAGGCGGCCGTGCATCGTCGTGACGAACGGCACTTCCTGACGCTGGAACAGCGAGAACGGGTAGTAGTCGATGTGGAAATGCAGCACGTCGAATTCGTCCGCGCGGCGGCGCACTTCTTCGAGCAGCAGCATGTGCGGAGCCATCACGTCGCGAATCGTGGGGTCGAGGCGCAGCGCCTGCGGCCAGAACGCTTCGAGCTTTGCCGAGGTAATCGAATCGCCGCTTGCGAACAGCGTGACGTCGTGACCCTGCTCGACGAGAGCTTCGGTCAGGTAGGAGACCACCCGTTCCGTGCCGCCGTAGAGCTTGGGAGGAACCGCCTCGTGCAACGGAGCGATTTGAGCGATTCGCATAGTGGTGAACTCCTTCCTCGTAATAAATCGGGCAAAGTACTGCAAGTTTGACAATCGACCTTCGTCGGCGCCGGCACCCTTGCCGCACACCACCCAAGGCGTTCCATACCGCTCACCGCGCCGGCTTTGCCGGCACACTGGCCGCCGCGTTAGTCGAACATCGAGCGAACGGACGGAACGGCTCAGGCGGTAAACGCGCAGGGTTCGCGGTCGTTGACATACAAGCTGTCAGATTCCCTACGCTATTCGAGTCGGCATTATCCCGGTTCGGGACGCCTGCCGGCTAGAACATTTCAAATACTTTACATTGTTACAAACCAGAAACACTCCGCAACCCCCTGTTTTAAAACATAGTTCTAGATTAGGGGCTCGTATCCGGAGAGGCTGGCCTCACTTGAGGCACGGCAATTGCGAGGGCAGCCTTGCGGTTTGCTGCATCGCAGCGTGCCATGACGGGCTATCATCTGACCCCGCCGGGTCGTTCGGGGTGGCGCTCGGGGCCGCTCAGGCAAAGCGCCCCACCCGTCGTGAATGCAATCCGTAATTGTATCGCTAAAACGGCCCCGAAAGCCCCTTGAACCGCTCCTGCAACACCCGTTGGCCAACGCATATCGCCGGCCATGCCGTCGCGATATGATTCGCGTCCCGCAGACATGGGCGATGCACCATGCGCGAGGGGTGTTTACAATGCGGGAAAGTCCGTCGTGGGCTGCCGCTAACGCGCACCCCCTATCCTTTTCACCTTGCACGGACGAAGCTCCGTCAGACCGACCACCGATCAATTGGAACATCTGACCATCGCCCAGCGTAACGCCCACAACGCAAAGCTCGCGAGCTATGCGCGGCGGCCGCTCGCGTTCCTGTTTCGTTACATCCGCCGCCATCCGGTCGCGCACGCCATCGTGCTCGCGAGCGTGTTCGCGGCCGTGGGCTGCGCCCTCGCCTCGCAGTACGCGATCAAGCACCTGATCGACGTGCTCGGCGCCGGCCGCCATCACCCGGGGCCGCTGTGGACCGCGTTCGCGATCCTCGTGGGCCTGATTGCCGCCGACAACCTGCTCTGGCGCGTGGGGGGCTGGTTCGCCGCCCACACCTTCGTCACCGTCACGGGCGACCTGCGGCGCGATCTCTTCCAGTACCTGAGCGGCCACTCGCCCACCTACTACGCCGAGAAGCAGCCCGGCACGCTGGCGAGCCGGATCACCGCGACCTCGAACGCGATCTACACCGCCGAGAACACCACGGCGTGGAACGTGCTGCCGCCGTGCATCGCCGTGGCGGGCGCGATCGTCATGATCATTGCGGTCAATCCGCTGATGGCGGGCGTGCTGCTGCTGTGCTCGGCCATCCTCTCGGTGATCCTCTTCAAGCTGGCCGGGCGCGGCTCCTCGCGCCATCACGCGTTCGCCACCCGGGCGGCGGCCGTGGACGGCGAACTCGTGGACGTGATCGGCAACATGGCGCTCGTGCGCGCCTTCGGCATGACCTTTCGCGAGCAGGTGCGCTTTCGCAGCACCGTGAAGGCGGAGCTGGACGCGCGCCGCACGAGCCTGCTCTACCTCGAAAAGCTGCGCCTGCTGCATGCGGTGATCACGGCCATGCTTTCGGCCGGCCTGCTGGGCTGGGCGCTCTGGCTCTGGAACCAGGGCCGCGCCACCTCGGGCGACATCGTGCTCGTGAGTTCGCTCGGCTTCACGATCCTGCACGGCACGCGCGATCTCGCCGTGGCGCTCGTCGATGTGACGCAGCACGTCGCGCGGCTTGCCGAAGCCGTCCAGACCCTGCTGGAGCCGCACGGCATGCCCGACCGCGACGACGCGACCGAGCTCGTCGCCCAGGGCGGCCGCGTGGACTTCGAGAACGTGACCTTCGCCTATCCGCACCGCAAGGCCATCCTCGACCATTTCGACCTGCATATCACGGCCGGCCAGCGCGTGGGCCTGATCGGCAAGTCGGGCGCGGGCAAGACCACCGTGCTCGCCCTCCTGCAGCGCTTCTACGAACTCCAGGGCGGCGCGATCAAGATCGACGGCCAGGATATTGCCGCGGTCACGCAGGACAGCCTGCGTCACACCATCGCACTCGTGCCGCAGGACATCTCGCTCCTGCACCGCTCGATCTACGAAAACATCGCCTACGGGCGCCCCGAGGCGAGCCGCGACGAAGTGCTCACCGCGGCCCGCGAGGCGCGCTGCGCCGACTTCATCGAGGCCATGCCGGAAGGCTACGACACGATCGTCGGCGACCGCGGCGTGAAGCTCTCGGGCGGCCAGCGCCAGCGCATCGCGATCGCGCGCGCGATCCTCAAGAACGCGCCGATCCTGCTGCTCGACGAAGCGACCTCGGCACTCGACAGCGCCTCCGAAGAAGCGATCCAGCAGGCGCTCGACCGGCTGATGGTCGGCCGCACCGTGATCGCCATCGCGCACCGGCTCTCCACGCTGCAGAACTTCGACCGCATCATCGTGATGAGCACCGGCAAGGTGATCGACGACGGCACCCCCGAGGAACTGCGCAACCGCCCGGGCCTGTATCGCGACCTGCTCGCCAAGCAGTACGGCAAGCATTCCACGCTGCATCTCGGCAGCAAGAAGGCGGACGAGAAGCACGTCGCCTGAGCCGCGGCGCCCGCGCCCTCAGGCACGCGGGCACGCGGGCACCAGAAACGAAAAAGCCGCTTCCAGCAGGAAGCGGCTTTTTTCTGCGCGGCGCGCCGCCGTCGGGGCAACCCGGCCGGGCGGCGCGCGCCCTCAGACCCGGTCTTGCGCCTCGCCGCGCGCCGCTTCGGCCACCGGCAGCGCCACGCCGCGACGCTCGCCGATCTGCGTGAGCTCGCGCATGAAGCGGTCGCGCCAGACCGACACATTGTTCTCGCGCAACTGCGCCATCATGTCCCGATAGCGTGCCGTACGCTCCTCGAGCGGCATCGCCAGCGCCGCGGCCAGCGCGTCGGCCATGCCGTCGATGTCGAGCGGATTGACGATCAGCGCGCCGGTCAGCTCCTGCGCGGCGCCGGCGAAACAGGAAAGCACCAGCGCGCCCGGATTCTCGGGGTCCTGCGCCGAGACGTATTCCTTGGCGACGAGATTCATGCCGTCGCGCAGCGGCGTCACATAGCCCACGTGCGAAGCCCGGAACAGCGCCGCGAGCACCGCCCGCTCGTACTGGCGATGGATGTACCAGATCGGCGTCCAGTCGAGTTCGGCGAAGCGGCCGTTGATGCGGCCCGACTCCGCTTCGAGCTTGAGCCGGATGTCCTGGTACGCGTGCAGGTCGGCGCGCGTGGGCGGCGCGATCTGCACGAACGAGACCTTGTTGCGCTCGGCCGGATGCTGGTCGAGCAGGCGCTCGAAGGCGCGAAAGCGCTCCACGAGCCCCTTCGAGTAGTCGAGCCGGTCCACGCTCATGATCACCTTGCGGCCGTGCAGCGTGGCCTTGAGCGTGCGCACCGGCTTGCCGCGCTCGCCGTCCTTCGCGAGTTCCGCCACTTCGTCGGGATAGACGCCGATCGGGTAATCGTTCGCCAGGAGCCGCCTGCCGAAGGCTTCGATGCGCGTGAGCCCGTCCGGCTGCCGCTCGACCGCCCCGCCCGCCTCGTTGACGATGTAGTCGCAGAAAGCGCGCAGGTCCGGCTTCGTCTGAAAACCGAGCAGGTCGAACGCACAGAGCGCCTCGACGAGGTCGCGATGCGGCGGCACCGCGATCAGCACCTGCGAAGCCGGAAACGGAATGTGCAGGAAGAAGCCGATGCGGTTTTTCACGCCCGCCGCGCGCAGCGCCTGCGCGAACGGGATCAGGTGATAGTCGTGGACCCAGATGACGTCGTCTTCGCGCAGCAGCGGCACGAGCTGCTGCGCAAGCCAGGCGTTCACCCGGCAATAGCCCGCGTATTCGTGGCGGTCGTACTGGACGAGATCGGCCCGGTAATGGAAGGCGGGCCACAGCGTCGCGTTCGAGAAGCCGCGGTAGTACTGGTCGTAGTCGCGGCGCAAGAGGCCGATGGTGGCGAAAGTCACCGGGCCGCGCTCCTCCACGTGGATCTGCGGCTGGCCCGAGGTGAGCACGTCGCCGCTCCAGCCGAACCACATGCCGCCGGTTTCCTTGAGCGCGTCGTAGACGCCCACCGCAAGGCCGCCCGCAGCCGGGCCGCCCTCGGAAATGGGGGCGACCCGGTTCGACACGATGATCAGTCGGCTCATGAGGTGCGGGTTCCGTCGATGAGTGGGTAAAGGTGTGACACGCGGTGCGACACGCGAAGGCTGCGGCCGACGCGGCGCAGGCTGTGGCGCACCAGGTTCAAGGTTACGGCGAGGCGAGGCACTACGCGAGGCACTACGCGGCGCGCATCGTCGCGACGAGCGCCGCCAGCCAGGCGAGCAGCGCGTCCACGGACTCGGCGCGCGTCTGCGCAATCGTGTCGCCGCCGCCTACCTTGATCGAAACGCCGTGCTGCGCGTTGACGACGGCAAAGCCCTTCTCGTCGGTGAGATCGTCGCCGGCGAACACCGGTCGGCGCCCCGCGAACGGCGGCTCGTCGAGGAAAGCGCGCAGCGCGCGGCCCTTGTCCACGTCCTTGGGCTTGATTTCGTAGACCATCTTGCCGGGCTGCAGCACGTAGGCTTGCGCGAATTCGCCGGCCAGACGCGTGGTCGCTTCGCGCGCGGCGGGTTCGTGCTCGGGTGCATTACGATAATGCAGCGCCAGCGCCGCGCCTTTGATCTCGAGCAGCATGCCCGGATGCGTGCGCACCACTTCCGCGAGCACCCGCTCCATGTGCAGGAGCCGCTCGTCGTTGAAGCCCACGCGCTGGGTGTCGCCATTGGCGTCGCGGCGCTCGGCGCCGTGCAGGCCCGCCACCGGCAGGTCCGGCATGCCGAGGAACGTGTCGATGCTGTCGATGCCGCGGCCCGATACGATCGCCACCGCGCCGTGCGTCAACCGGCGCAGCTCGCGCACGAGCGCGAGCATGTCCGGGCGCACGAGCACGCCGTCGGGCGTGGGCGCGAGTTCGACGAGTGTGCCGTCGAAATCGAAGAAGAAGGCCGTCTGATCAGGCGGCAATACAGCCGGTAGTACTTGCATTACGTGTTTTTCGTCCCTCGGCGCCCCGTCTGGCGAGCGCACGGCCGTCGGAGAAAGTGTGCGCATCTTACCTCGGCTGCCGGCGATTTTCGAGAAAGTAAGACGGGACGCTCCGGCAGTGCGCCTCCAATTTTGCTACAGTCTCAGCACCATGTTGAACGAAGCGCGAACAAAGCGGCGCGGAAAAGCCGCCGGTCGCTCACCACGATTCGAAATACCGGGACACCCATTGCCCTACCCGCCCCCCCACCGCCTGCGTTCCGTGTCGATCAGATCCGCCATGCGGGCATGGCGGCGCTGCGTGCATTTTGCCGGGCGGATGGCCGGGGCGATTGCGATGGCGGCCGGCGTGGCAGCGCTCGCCGCCTGCTCCCATCCCGCCGATCCCTGGCAGCTCGCGAACGTCACCGGCCATCTGCCGGATCTCGACTTCAGCCTGACCGACGACAGCGGCCGCCCGGTCACGGCGGCGAACTTCAGCGGGCAGACGGCGCTCGTGTACTTCGGCTACACGCACTGTCCCGACGTCTGCCCCGAAACCCTGGCGCGGCTGATGCAGGTCATCGCGAAGCTCGGCCCCGACGCGCGCAACCTGCGCATACTCTTCATCAGCGTCGACCCGGACCGCGACACGCCTGCCGTGCTGCACACCTATGTCGGCGCATTCGATCCCCAGCACATCCTGGGCCTGACCGGCAGCGACAGCCAGATCGAATCGCTGGCGAAGCGCTACCGCGTGGCGTACCAGATGGAGAAACGCAACCCCGACGGCAGCTACGACGTGACGCATAGCTCGGCCATTTATGTATTCGATGCACAGGGCCACGCGCGGCTCCTCGCCACCGACAACGACGCACCCGACGTCATCGCGCACGACGTGCGCCGCGTGATCGACAACGCCGGTTGAAGGCCCCCCATGCTCCGTTCGACGCCGCCACCGCACGCCCCTGAACCATGAACCTGCTCTACTGGCTCGATCCATGGGAGCCCTCGCCCACCGTCGTGATCGCCCTTGCCCTCGCCGCGATCCTGTTCGTGCGCGGCCAGCGCCACGCGCGCGTTTCGACCGCGCGGCGCATCTCGTTCTGGTTCGGACTCGGCGCGCTCTACGTGGCGCTGCACACGCGGCTCGACTACTTCTTCGAGCACGAGTTCTTCATGCACCGCGCGCAGCATCTGGTCCTGCATCACCTGGGGCCGTTCTTCATCGCGCTCGCGTATCCCGGCGCTGCCTTGCGCGCGGGCATTCCGTTCGCGTGGCGCCGGCGCTTCGTGCGGCCGGCACTCGCGGCGCGGCCCGTGCGCCTCGCGCTCGACGTCGTGATGCATCCCGTTGTCGCCGTGACGCTGTTCGTCGGGCTGATCTACTTCTGGCTGCTCTCGCCGATCCACTTCATCGCGATGCTCGACTGGCGCCTCTACCGCATCATGAACTGGAGCATGGTGATCGACGGCCTGCTCTTCTGGTGGCTCGTGCTCGATCCGCGGTCCGCGCCGCCCGCGCGGCTGGCGCCCGGCAAGCGCGTGCTGGTCGTGATCGCGGCGATTCCGCCGCAGATCATCCTCGGCGCGTTCATCTTCTTTACGTCGCACGAGCTCTACCCCGTGTACTCGATCTGCGGTCGCGCCTTCACGTGGCTGAGCCCCATGCGCGACCAGCAGATCGGCGGCCTGCTGCTGTGGATTCCGGGATCGATGATGAGCGTGATCGGCGCGCTGGTCGCGCTGCGCCACTGGATGCGGCTCTCGGCACGCGGGCGCCTGCGCCAGCGCGGCAGGCCCGCGCGTAAGCCCGTCGTCGCCGCCCGCGACAGCGAGCCGCAGCGCACCTGAGCGGCGGGCGCGGCCGGAAGCTTATTCCGAGCGCATCCAGACGTGCGGGATGCCGTCTTCGTCGTGCACGTCCGAAACCGGCTTGAAGCCGAAGGCGCCGTAGAACTTCTGCAGATGGGCCTGCGCATGCAGACGCATGGGCACGCCCGGCCATTGCTGCGCGATGTGATGAATCGAGCGCTCGAGCAAGGCATTGCCGAGCTTGATGCCGCGATAACCGGCCGTCGTCAGTACGCGCCCGATGCGCACATCGGCGTCGCCCGCGTCGGGCAGGAGCACGCGCAGATAGCCCGCGAGCGCGGGACGCTCGCCCGACGCATCCCATGCGAAGAGATGCCACGCGCCCTCGTCGAGCCCGTCGATATCGCCATAGACGCAGTTCTGCTCCACCACGAACACCGCCGATCGCGCTTCGAGCATCGCATAGACCTCGCGCGGTTCGAGCGCGCCGAAGGCCTTCCAGCGCCAGTCGAGATGCGCGAGCGGCAAAGCGGAAGATTGCGTGGAGGACGGCGTATTCATGGGGACTTTCCGTAGAACAGGGGAGACGGGCGATTATGCCGCGGCCCGCTTCACCTGCGGCCTTTGGGTTTATCGTACTTGCGCCAGTACTGGAATGGCGCCTCATGCAGATCGATGTCGAGATCGACGATGCGGGCCTGCATGCTTTCCTGCGCGTCGGCAATCGCCTTGTTGTACACGGCGGGGGCGATCTCTTCGAGGAAGAAGCCGAGCAGCGCGCCCGCGGCGATGTTGCCGATCGGCTCTTCCATGTTCGCGTCGAAGTAGCGCTGGATGGACGCAATCGCGTCGCGGCGTGCGTCTTCGGGAAGTTCAATGGACATGGCGATGACGGGTCAGGAAACCCGCCTATTGTGCCGTGCCGCAGCACGCCGTGCGAAGCGACCGACGCGGAAAAAAGAAAAGCCACCCGAAGGTGGCTTTTCTTTGCATCTGGAGGCGCGAGCCGGAGTCGAACCGGCCTACACGGCTTTGCAGGCCGCTGCATAACCGCTTTGCTATCGCGCCAGAAGCGGACTGCCGGTGCGCGAGGCTGCATGCGCCCGCAACGACCGGACAGATTTGTTCGATGGCCCGAACGAACGAGCCCTGCCAAACAAAAGGGGAAGCGCTGCTTCCCCGGGCGTGTGGAGCGGGAGACGAGTCTCGAACTCGCGACCTCAACCTTGGCAAGGTTGCGCTCTACCAACTGAGCTACTCCCGCATGTCCTGCTGCTTTGTACCGCTGTACGACTTTGGCGCGCTGCTTTTTACCGCCTGAAACACCGCACCAGAATTCTGGAGCGGGAGACGAGTCTCGAACTCGCGACCTCAACCTTGGCAAGGTTGCGCTCTACCAACTGAGCTACTCCCGCATATTTTCCCACTTCTTCCTGCTACTACCCGACATCTGCAGCCATCTCCACCGCATCTGCTTGCTGCTGAATTGCCGTGCAGCGGAGAAGTGAGATTATGTATAAGGCGCTGAAACGTGTCAACCCCCGGCGCAATCTTTTTTCAGGAGGATGAACGCGCCTACAAACTCCCGCGCTCGCGGATCTGCGGCCACGCGAGCTTCATGTAGTAGAGCATCGACCAGATCGTGAGGAAGGCGGCGACATAGATGAGCCACGTGCCCCAGATGCGCGAATCGAACAGCGTGAACCCGCCGACTGTGAGCGGCGCGTAGAACAACAGCATGGGGATCGCCACCATCTGGCACGCCGTCTTGAACTTGCCGAGCGAATTCACGGCCACGCTCTTCGACGCGCCGATCTGCGCCATCCATTCGCGCAGCGCCGAGATCGCGATTTCGCGGCCGACGATCACGAGCGCGATCGCCGCATCGAGCCGCCCGAGCTGCACGAGGATCAGCAGCGCGGCGGTGACCATCAGCTTGTCCGCAACCGGATCGAGAAACGCGCCGAACGACGAGGTCTGGTTCCACCGGCGTGCGAGATAACCGTCGAACCAGTCGGTGAGCGCCGCCAGCACGAAGATCAGCATCGCCGCCGTGTTCTGGTGCGTCGGGCTCAGCAGCGTCTGGGGCAGATAGAACACGCCGACCACGAGCGGGATCAGCACGATCCGCAGCCACGTCAGGAGAATGGGGAAATTGAACGGCATCGGCTGGCGCTGTCTGTCGAAAGGATTTGCAATTGTGCCGTGTCGCCGCACCCGCCACAAGCAAGCGGTGGGCGGGACCGGCGCGCGGGTGCGCGCCCCGGGCCGGGCCGGCCGTCTCAGTGAAGCTGCTGATAGATCTGCTCGGCGAGCGAGCGCGAAATCCCCTCGACGCTCGCAAGATCCTCCACGCTCGCCGCCATCACGCCACGCAAGCCGCCAAAGCGCGCGAGCAGGCGCTGGCGCCGCTTCGCGCCCACGCCCTCCAGCTCTTCGAGGCGCGAAGTCTGGCGCGTCTTGCCGCGCTTCGCCCGCATGCCCGTGATCGCGAACCGATGCGCTTCGTCGCGGATCTGCGCGACCAGCATGAGCGCCGCGCTCTCCTTGCCGAGCTCCAGCGGCGCGCGGCCGTCGGCGAACACCAGCGTTTCCAGGCCCACCTTGCGGCCCTCCCCCTTCGCCACGCCCACCAGCATCGCCGGATCGAGACCCAGTTCGGTGAACACCTGGCGGGCGACCTCCACCTGCCCCTTGCCGCCGTCGATCAGCACGATGTTCGGCAACTGGCCGCCCGTCGCCGCCGGCTCGGCGCCTTCGGGGCTCGCCAGGGGGCTGGCCGGGCCGGTGGGATCAGCGCCCGGTTGCGTCTGCCCCGCGTCGGTCTCGTTGGCCGCCGCCTGCGCGACCATCTTCTCGTAGCGGCGCGTGAGGACCTGACGCATGGCGGCGTAGTCGTCGCCGCCCGTGATGCCCGTGATGTTGTAGCGGCGGTACTCGCCCGACTGCATCTTGTGATGGTGGTAGACCACGCACGATGCCTGGGTCGCCTCGCCCATCGTATGGCTGATGTCGAAGCACTCGATGCGCAGATGCGCGAGGTCGTCGAGTTCGAGCCCGAGCAGTTGCGCGAGCGTGCGCGTGCGCGCCTGCTGCGAGCCCTGCTCGGAAAGCAGCCGCGCCAGCGCGAGGCGCGCGTTCTGCTCGGCCATGGCGAGCCATGCGCGCTTTTGGCCCTGCGGCTGGCGCAGGAGCGTGACCTTGTGGCCCGCCTGCCCGGCGAGCACGTCCACCAGTTCGCTGTTGGCGGGAGGATGGCTCACCACGAGCACCGGCGGCACGCGATGGCCGAAGTAATGCTGCGCGATGAAGGCGTCGAGCACTTCGGATTCGATGCCGTTTGCCGTGCGGCGCCTGCGGCCGGCTGCCGATGGCGAAATGTCGTCGTCGGCTGCGTCTTCGCGTTCGCCTTCGCCCTCTTGCGCAGACTGCGCGCCCGTGGACTCCGTCTCGGGCGGCAGGTCCGCGGCAATGGCGAGCGGATCAGGCGTGCCATCGGCGCCTTCGTCGCCACCTTCGCCATCACCTTCGCGCGCCCCGTCCGGCGCCGCGCCCTGCGCCGGCTCGTCGCCATGCTCCGCCACCGCCGCAAGGCCGGCCGCCGCCTCCAGCGCCCGCCGCGCCATGGCGGGCAGCGCGGTCAGCGCCGAAGCCGCGAGCACCGCTTCGCTGTCCACCTCTTCCGCAACGCCGCCCTCCTCGTCCGTCAACACCCGCTCGACATGCGCCGGGAAATACGCCTTGTCGCCCAGATGCCGCCCGCCGCGCACCATCGCGAGATTCACGCACACGCGCCCGCCCAGCGCCACCACGGCCAGGATATCGACGTCGCTCTCGCTGCCGGTCTCGATCGCCTGCTGATGCAGCACGGTCGAAAGCGAGCTCATCTGGTTGCGCACGGCCGCCGCCTGCTCGAACTTGAGCTCCGCGGCGAACGCATGCATCTTGGTTTCGAGCTCCTTCATCACCTCGTTCTGCCGCCCGAGCAGGAAGCGCGACGCATTGCTCACGTCGCGCGCGTAATCCTCCTCGCCGATGGCGCCCACGCACGGCGCCGTGCAGCGTGCGATCTGATGCAGCAGGCAGGGCCGCGTGCGGTTGTTGAACACCGAATCCTCGCAGGTGCGCAACTGGAACACGCGCTGCAGGATCTGGATGCTCTCGCGCACGGCCGAAGCGCTCGGGAACGGCCCGAAGTACTGGTTGTTGCGGTCGACGGCCCCGCGGTAGTACGCCATGCGCGGAAACTTGTGGCCCGTGAGCTTGAGGTACGGGTACGACTTGTCGTCGCGAAAGAGAATGTTGTAGCGCGGCGCGAGCGCCTTGATGAGGTTGTTTTCGAGCAGCAGCGCTTCGGCCTCGGAGCGCGTGACCGTGGTCTCGATGCGCGCGATGCGCGTGACCATCATCGCGATGCGCGGCGAAAGCAGCGTCTTGGTGAAGTAGCTCGATACGCGCTTTTTCAGATCGCGCGCTTTGCCGACGTAGAGCACCGCGCCCTGCGCGTCGTAATAGCGATAGACGCCGGGCAGATGCGGCAGTTGCGCCAGCGCCTTCTTCGGGTCGAAAACGTCGGAATCGGTCATCCAGGGAATCGGGAAATTCGGGGGACGGGCCGCGTCGCGCGCCGCGACGCGTTCATGCCGGCCTCGCGCGGGTCCGGCGGTGTCTTAGAATCGCAAGTCTAGATCATACCGCGCCGCTCCATCCCGCCCGCACCCCATGACCGACGCCCCCCACACTCCCGACGCCTCTGACACCTCGCTGCCCCCGAACACCGGATCGCCGACCCCGGACGAGATCGCCTGCGACATCTTCTGCGCGGTGATCGACAACTTCGGCGACATCGGCGTGTGCTGGCGCCTCGCGCGCCAGCTTGCGCACGAGCACGGCTGGCAGGTGCGCGTGTTCGTCGACGATCTGCACGCGTTCGCGAGGCTCTGCCCCGCGCTCGACACGACTGCGGCCACGCAGCGCGTCGAGGACGTGGTAATCGAGCACTGGCATGCGCCCAGCCATGCGGGCGAAACGCTGCAGATCGCCGATGTCGTGATCGAAGCTTTCGCGTGCGAGCTGCCGCCCGTCTACGTGGCCGCGATGGCCCAGCGTACCCGGGCGCCCGTGTGGTTCAACCTCGAATACCTGAGCGCCGAGGACTGGGTGGCCGACTTCCACCTGCGGCCCTCGCCGCATCCGCGCTACCGGCTCACCAAGCATTTTTTCTTCCCGGGCCTCGGCCCCGGCACGGGCGGCGTGCTCAAGGAACGCGATCTCGACGCGGCACGCGCGGCCTTCGAACGCTCGCCTGAGGCGCGCGCCGCCTGGTGGCGCGATACGACCGCCGCGCCGCCGCCCGGCCCCGACGCCACCGTGATCTCGCTCTTCGCCTACGAGAACCCGGCCATCGACAGCCTGCTCGCCCAATGGCGCGACAGCGCGACGCCCATCGTCCTGCTGGTCCCGCAAGGCCGCATCTCGGGCGCCGTGGCGCGCTTTTTCGGCCTGCCCTCGTTCGATCCCGGCGCTCACGCGGCGCGCGGCGCCCTGCGGGCGCACGGCCTCGCGTTCACCGCGCAGCGCGGCTACGACCTCCTGCTGTGGGCGAGCGACCTCAACTTCGTGCGCGGCGAAGACTCGTTCGTGCGGGCGCAATGGGCCGCGCGGCCGTTCGTCTGGCACATCTACCCGCAGGCCGACGACGCCCATCTGCCCAAACTCGACGCGGCCCTCGAACACTACGCGAGGCCGCTGTCCGCCGAGGCGCGCGCCGTGCTGGGGCGCTTCTGGCACGCCTGGAACGGCCGCGGCGCGCCCGACTGGCCCGCATTCGCCCGCCATTTGCCCAACTATTCGGCGCGCGCCGCCAGTTGGGCCGCGGAACTCGCGCTGCCTGGCGACCTTGCCGGAAATCTGGCCGAATTCGCAAAAACTCAGTTAAAATAAGCGGTTATCCGACGGCAGCCGTCTCAAGCGAGGGTTTCAAGCGGGGTTTCAAGCGGGTTCATTCAAACGATTCAACTCACGCGATTCCACCAGCAATCGCGCCCCTTTTTGCGCTTTCCGGCGGGGGCGGGTCGAATCGAACCCTGCGAACGCGCTTGCGACGTTTGCCGTCGAGCACACTCGAAGTTATTCAAATCTGGACAGGACAGTTTTTTATGAAGACCGCACAGGAACTCCGCACCGGCAACGTCGTGATGATCGGCAACGACGCCATGGTCGTGCAAAAGGCCGAGTACAACAAATCGGGCCGTAACGCCGCCGTCGTGAAGATGAAGTTCAAGAACCTGCTGACCGGCGCGGGCATGGAAACCGTGTACAAGGCCGACGACAAGTTCGACGTCGTCGTGCTGGACCGCAAGGAAGTGACGTACTCGTACTTCGCCGACCCGATGTACGTGTTCATGGACGCCGACTACAACCAGTTCGAAGTCGAAGGCGAGATGATGGGCGACGCCCTGAACTACCTCGAAGACGGCATGGCCTGCGAAGTGGTGTTCTACAACGAGAAGGCCATCTCGGTCGAACTGCCGACCACGCTGGTTCGCGAAATCATCTACACGGAACCGGCTGTCAAGGGCGACACGTCGTCGGGCAAGGTGATGAAGCAGGCCAAGCTGAACACCGGCTTCGAGCTGCAAGTGCCGCTCTTCTGCAACATCGGCGACAAGATCGAAATCGACACGCGCACGAACGAATACCGCAGCCGCGCCTGAGCGCGAGCCATGCCGTGCCGAGGCACGGCGGCTGGATGCGCGGTGAAGGAGCGCCCCCCGGGGCGCTTTTTCTTTTTTTCTCAAACGTGTATGTTTGTGACTGACGCGGGAATTCCTACCGGTTGATGCTGCGCGCATACCAGGCGCTGGGCTCTCCGGCAAGGCGCTACCCGCGGCACGGTTTCTGCTGGCTTGGGCTCTGTCGTCGCAAAACATTGCCAGGCGACGCAACCCAACGGGAGAAACCCATGAACAATGACATCGCTGAAGGCAAGTGGAAGCAGTTGATCGGCAAGGCCAAGGCCGCCTGGGGCGAGCTGACGGACGACGAGCTGATCAAGGCCGAAGGGCACGCCGACCGGCTCGCCGGGCTGATCCAGGAACGTTACGGCAAGACCCGTGACGAAGCCGAGCTGGAAGTGCGGCGCTGGATCGAGGCCAATCGGCCGCGCGAGTGACGCGCGAGGGGCACGCATCGTACGGCCCCCGCCGCTTGCCGGATGCATGGGGGTTGTACGGCCGCGTGGCGCGGCCGCCCGCCCGCTGCGCGCGGGCGGCGTTGCCACGTCGCTGCCATCCTGGAGGACCGGATCTGAAACGCCTGCATCAAGTTTGCCCGCTGGAAGCTGCCGCGCCGCACGGGCCCGGCATGCCATTGCGCATCCGGACTGCGCCGCGGGAGCTTCCGCCTCCACTTCTTCGCCACGCCGCCTCGCCATGCCACACGCCCTGATTGTCGAAGACGATCCCAACAGCCTGTCCGGCCTGTCCGCGATCCTGGCCGCCGACGGCTTCTCCGTCGACACCGCGGCCACGCTTGCCGAAGCCCGTGGCGCGCTTGCGCGCTTCATCCCGGACGTGGTGCTCGTTGACCTGAACCTGCCGGACGGCGGCGGCCTCGAACTGCTCCCGCATCTGCCGGCGCAGCCGGGCGGCGCGCTGCCCGTCATCGTCATGACCGGCAACGCCACCGTCGAAAGCGCGATCGAGGGCCTGCGCCACGGCATCTGGGACTATCTGCTCAAGCCGGTCAACATCCCGCGCCTGCGCAGCCTGCTCGCGCGCATCCCGCGCCCCTACGAGCTCACCGAGGAAGTGCGGATGCTGCGCACGCTGCTGCGCCAGATCGGCCGCTTCGGGCCGATGCTCGGGCGCAGCAGTTCGATTCAGCGCGTGTACGACACGCTCGAACAGCTCGCGCCCTCCGAAGCTGCCATCCTCGTCCATGGCGAGGCCGGCACCGGCAAGGAGGTGGCCGCGCGCACGCTGCATCAACTGAGCCGCCGACGCAAGGGCCCGTTCGTCGTCTACGACGCGCGCGCAGCCGGCGCGCAAGCCGCCGGTGACCGGCCGCTCGAGAGCGTGCTGTTCGGCCACGAACGCGGTGCGTTCGACGGCGCGGAGCAGCGCGAAGCGGGTCTCGTGGCCGAAGCGAACGGCGGCACGCTCTTCATCGACGAACTCACCGATCTGCCGCCCGATCAGCAGGAAGCTTTGTTGCGCGCGCTCGATTCGCAGACCTTCATGCGCGTGGGCGGCAACAACGAGGTGGGCACGGACTTCCGCCTGATCGCGGCCACGCGCTCGGTGCCGCGCGACGCCGTGGCACAGGGCATTCTCAACGAGGAGCTGTGGCTGCGCCTCGATGCGGCCGCCCTCCTCTTGCCGCCGCTGCGCGAGCGCGAGGAAGACGCGGCGCTGCTCGCCACCGCCTGGGTGGACGAACTCAATCTCGATGCGCAGACGCGCGGCACCGCCGGAACGCGCCTGATTGCGCCGGCCTTTATCCGCGAATGCCTCGCCTACGACTGGCCCGGCAACGTGCGCGAGTTGCAGGAGCGCGTGCGGCGCGCCTGGGAAGCCTCCGGCGACGTGCTGGAAACCCTCCAGGCCGAGGAAAGCAGCGGCGCGCCCACGCGCGAGGTGAACGGCGGCCGCGTCCAGGTGACGGTGGGCACGCCGCTCGCCGACGTGGAAGAGATGTTGATCCGCGCGACGCTCGACGCAGTGGGCGGTACGCGGCATCGTGCGGCCTCGCTGCTCGGCATCAGTCCGAAGACGCTCTACAACAAGCTTCAGCGCATGCGCCTGAACTGAGCTTCTCGCGCGGATAAAGCTCGCAAGAATGCAAATGGCCGCCCCGGTGGGCGGCCATTTGCCTGGGCGCGCGCTTTCGCTTTGAAGCGCGCTTTGTGCTTCGTTACGGCAACACGCTACGCAGCAGCGCCTGCGCGGAAAGATACGCCGGCTCCGCAATGAGCCTGTCCCAGCGCAGCGCCTTGCCGCGCGCCTTCAGGCGCCGGATGCGCCTGGCCGCTTCCTTCGCGGGATAGCGCGGCGCGACCGCGCGCAGTTCGTCCAGCACCTTTTCCGCCTCGTCGGGCTGGTTGCAGATCAGCACCATGTCGCAGCCCGCTTCGAGCGCGGCGCGCGCGCCCTCGGCCAGCGTGCCGCCCTGGCGCGCGGCTTCCATCGAAAGATCGTCGCTGAAGACCGCGCCGGCGAAGCGCAGCTTGCCGCGCAGGATCTCCTGCACCCAGATGCGCGAGAAACCCGCCGGCTTCGAGTCCACTTTCGGATAGATCACGTGACCCGGCATCGCCGCCGCGAGCGAGAGGCCCAGCCAGTCGTAAGGCATGGCGTCCTCGCCGAGAATCGCCTCGAGCGGCCGGTCGTCGATCGGCACGGCCACGTGCGAGTCCGCCTGGGCCCAGCCGTGCCCCGGAAAGTGCTTGCCGCAGTTCGCCATGCCCGCGAGCGCGAGACCGTGGTTCAGGCTCTTCGCCAGCAGCGTGACCACGCGCGGATCGCGATGGAATGCACGGTCGCCCACCACCTTCGACTGACCGTAGCCGAGATCGAGCACCGGCGTGAACGAGAGGTCGATGCCGCAGGCGCGCAATTCGCTTGCGAGGATATAGCCCACGGCTGTGGCCAGTTTCGTCGCGAGCAGCACGTCCTTGTCCCACAGCTCGCCGAGGCGGCCCATCGCGGGGAGCACCGTGAAACCATCGGTGCGAAAGCGCTGCACCCGGCCGCCTTCGTGATCGACGGCGATCAGCAGGTTCTCGCGCACGGCGCGAATCGCGTCGGTGAGCGCCACGAGCTGCGCGCGGTTTTCGTAGTGGCGCGCGAACAGGATCACGCCGCCGGTCATGGGGTGGGCCAGGCGGCGCACGTCGTCTTCGGTCAGCGTCTTGCCGACCACGTCGAGCATCACCGGTCCGTGGAGATTCTTCATCGATCAGTCTTGGGTAGAAGCTGCACGGCGCGGGCCGTGCGGCGGGAAAATCGCCGGGCCGGCCAAACCGTCAGCCCGGCGTTTTGTCGGTTTCCGCGATCACGAACGACACGGCGTAGTCGTTCTCGTCGCTCAAGGTCACGCGCATCGAAATGCCGCGCTCGTCGAGCCACTGCGCGAGCGGCCCGGAAGTCACCATCACGGGCTTGCCGCCCGGTTCGTTGAGCGTTTGCACCGAGCGCCAGGTCATGGGCATGTGGATGCCGAGCCCGATGGCCTTGGAGAACGCCTCCTTGGCCGAAAAACGCGTGGCGAGATAGGCGAGCCCGCGCACGGCCGAGCGCGCGTTGCGCGCCTCGTAGACAGCCAGTTCGTCCGGGCCCAGCACGCGCGAAGCGAAGCGCCCGTTGGTGCGCTCCATGACCGCCGCGACGCGGCTCACCTGGATGATGTCGGTACCGATGCCGTAGATCGCCATAGGCTCCTCGTTGACGCACCGCGGCTGTCGCGCGCGCTCGACGCGGCGCCCAGCGAGGGTGACAAAAGCAGTGGCAAAAGCGCAGTGCCCAAGAGCACTGGCAAAAACCGCGAATTACGCGCGCGCGCCAAGACGCGCGGCGACCATGATCGCCTTCATCTCGCGCACGGCGTTCTCCCAGCCCGCGAAGACCGCGTGCGCCACGATCGCGTGCCCGATGTTGAGCTCGTCGATGCCGTCGATCGCCGCGATCTGCTGCACGTTCGTGTAGTGCAGGCCGTGGCCCGCGTTGACCTTGAGCCCCAGGCCGATGCCGCAGTTCACCCCCACCACGACGCGCTCGTACTCGCGCGCCTGCTCGCCGGCATCGTGCGCTTCGGCATAGCGGCCGGTGTGCAGCTCGATCACCGGCGCGCCGGTCTCGTGCGCCGCGCGGATCTGCGTTTCGTCCGGGTCGATGAAGAGCGAGACGCGGATGCCCGCTTCCGCAAGCTGCCGGCAGGCGGCGCTCACGGCGTCGAAGTGGCCGGCAACGTCGAGGCCGCCTTCGGTCGTGAGCTCCTGGCGCTTTTCGGGCACGAGGCACACGTCCTGGGGCTTGATCTCGCACGCGATGTCGAGCATCTCGGCCGTCACCGCGCATTCGAGATTCATGCGCGTCTTCAGGAGCGGACGCAGCGCACGCACGTCGGCATCGACGATATGGCGGCGGTCCTCGCGCAGATGCAGCGTGATGACGTCGGCGCCCGCGTCTTCGGCAAGCAGCGCCGCGCGGATCGGATCGGGATAGGCGGTGCCGCGCGCGTTGCGCAGCGTGGCGACGTGGTCGATATTCACACCGAGATCGATCACGTTGGGCGAAGTGAGAAAGAAGCTCATAAGTTCTGCAGGTCGATCAGGATCTGGCGCGTCGCGAGCGGCGTGCCGCCAAGGTAAGTGTTCAGCAGGAAACGCATCAGCGCCTTGCTCTGCGCGACGGTCTGAGGATGATGGTAATCGTCCTGCTCCATGTCGAGCAACGTTTGGCCCGACAATACCGGCCACTGCGCCGGCCATTCGTCCGATGCCTCGCGCACGCCGCGTTCCGGATCGAACACGTAGCGGCCTTCCGCCACCACCGTCCTGCGGTTCACCGTGCGGCTCAGCGCGAGCGCATAGCCGGTCTCGCGCAGCAGCACGCGCTCGAACGAGCGCAGCACCTGCACGGGCGGTTCGTCGTGCGCAAGACGCGTGAGCGTGACGACATAATGGCGGAAGAGGTCGGGATGCGGGTCTTCGCGCGCGCAGAACTTCACGAGCAATTCGTTCACGTAGAAGCCGCACAGCAGCGCGTCGCCGGTGAGCGGCAGCATGCCGCCCACCCACTCGGCGCCGGTGAGCGTGCGCACTTCGCCCTTGCCCGTCCACGAAAGCGTGAGCGGCTGGAAGGTTTGCAGCACGCCGCGCAAGGCCGAATGCGGACGCTTCGCGCCCTTGGCGACGAGCGCGATGCGGCCGTGGTCGCGCGTGAGCACGTCGATGATGAGGCTGGTTTCGCGGTACGGGTAGCTGTGCAGCACGAAGGCGGGCTGCTCGGCGACGCGAAAATCCGGCGATGCGCCGCGGCGCCGCGGCGGCTGGGGCGCCTCGCCTTCGCGGCCCTGATCGGCGCGCGGCGACTGCGCTTTCGCGCGGCGGCGCGCTGGGGCCGGCCTCGGCGCGGCCGGCCTCGGTACGGCGGGGGGCGCCAATGCGGCGTCCTCGTCGCCGGCATCGATTGCCGGAGACGTATCGTGCAGGCTTACGGCCTCGCCGTCATTCATACCCATAGGCGCGCAGCCCGGCTTCGTTGTCGGCCCAGCCGCTTCTCACCTTCACGAAGGTTTCGAGATAAACGGGGCCGTCGAACAGCTTCTCCATGTCAAGCCGCGCTTCGGTGCTGATCTGCTTGAGCTTCGCGCCTTTCTGGCCGATCACCATCGCCTTCTGGGTATCGCGCTCGACGAGGATCGTCGCGAAAATGCGGCGCAGCCGCCCTTCCTGCTCGAACTTGTCGATGACGACGGTGCTCGTGTACGGCAGTTCGTCGCCGGTCCAGCGGAACACCTTCTCGCGCAGGATCTCGGCCGCGAGGAAGCGTTCGCTGCGGTCGGTGAGATCGTCTTCGCCGTAAATCGGCTCGCCTTCGGGCAGATACGGCTTGAGCGTGTCGAGCAGGCGCTTGATGTCGTCGGAATTCTTCGCCGAAAGCGGCACGATCTCGCGGAAGTCGCGCAGCTTCTGCACCTCTTCGATGAACGGATAGAGCGTGGCCTTGTCGTTCACGCGGTCGATCTTGTTCGCGATGAGCAGCGTGGGCGCGTTGGGCGGAATCAGGTCCAGCACCTTCTGGTCGTCGGGGCCGAACTTGCCCGCCTCGATCACGAAGAGCACGGCATCGACCGAACTCAGCGTGGAGGTCACCGCGCGGTTGAGCGAACGGTTGAGCGCCGTGCTGTGGCGGGTCTGGAAGCCCGGCGTGTCGACGAAGATGTACTGCGCGTCGTCGGTCGTGTTGATGCCGGTGATGCGGTGGCGCGTGGTCTGCGCCTTGCGCGAGGTAATGCTGATCTTCTGGCCGACGAGGGCGTTCATCAGCGTCGATTTGCCGACGTTCGGCCGGCCGACGATCGCGACCATGCCGCAGCGAAAACCGGCAGGAGTGGAAGTGGGTGCGTTCATGATCGGACCGTGCAAGAAAACGTTGAGTGCGCGTTGAGTGCGGCGGCCGCGCGCGAGGCGCGCACGGCTTCGGGGTCAGTGGCCGGCGTCGGCGGCGCGCACGGGCAGCGCGTCGGCATGCTCCGCTTCGGCGGCGGAAGCGGCGCCCTGGCCAGGCAGCGGGCCGGACGACGGACTGTCTGCGGCATCGCGGCTGCGCGACGCCGGACGCGATTCGGGAAATTGTGCGCTTTGTGCGCCTGATGCGCTCTGTGCGCTGGCTTCGGCGCGCTCGACGGCGCGCAGGGGCGTATCGGCTTTCGAGGCGTTCGGGCGCTCGGCCTTCTCGCCCACCCGCTCGGGCGGCTTCTCGCCCGGGCGCTCCTGCACGTGCGCCGCACGAATGACGGCCAGCGGCGCCGCCTGCGGCAGCGGAACTTTGTCGTTCAGTTCGGGCGGCACGCTCTGGCGCTCGCCGCGCGAAGCGCGTTCGCGGCGCTCGGGCGCACGCAGATCCAGCGCGCCCTGCACGCCGGTCACGCCCGGCACCACCTCCGGTTCGGGCCTGGGCGCACGCGCGCCCTTCGAGCGGCGCGGCTTGGCGGCCAGTGCCGGGGCGGCCGCCATCACCTCGTCGAGCGCCTTCTTGGCCGCTGCCTGCTCGGCGGCGCGACGGCTCGCGCCCGAGCCGGACACCTTCACGTCCAGCTTCGGCACCGTGCATTCGACTTCGAACTGCTGATTGTGCGCCGCACCATGCGTGGCGATGACGGTATAGGTGGGCAGCGCGATCTTGTGCCCCTGCAGGTACTCCTGGAGCAGCGTCTTGGAATCTTTGCCGAGCGTGCGCGGGTCGATGTGATCGAGGATCGGCACGTAAAGGCGCTTGATGACCGTCTGCGCGGCGTCGAAGCCGCCGTCGAGGAAGATGGCGCCGAAGATGGCTTCCAGCGCGTCTGCGAGGATCGACGGGCGGCGGAAGCCGCCGCTGCGCAGTTCGCCCTCGCCCAGACGCAGGCCGTCGGCGATATTGAGGGCCTGAGCGATCTCGTAAAGCGACTGTTGCTTGACCAGGTTCGCGCGCACGCGCGAGAGGTCGCCTTCGTCCAGCTTGCCAAAACGTTGGAACAATAGCGCCGCCACCGCGCAATTCAGAACCGAATCGCCGAGGAACTCGAGGCGTTCGTTATGCGTGGCACTGTGACTGCGGTGGGTCAAAGCCTGGCGCAACAATTCCGCATTGCGAAATTCGTAGCGCAGCCGGCTTTCCAGCGGAGATAGGGGCATGGACAGAGTATAACGCGCCCGCCCGCCCCGGCGAAAACCCGGGGCGGACGGCGAAAAAGCGTGGATGTTGCGAAGTTAGCGCGGGTTCTTCAAGTGGTGTGCGAACACCCTGCGCGCTGTACTAACGCTGTACGAAGCCTGCGCAACGCAGCCGCGTTGCGCCGCGCTCGTCAATGGAACACACCGATGCGCTTCAGATTGCTGAAGTTCATCCAGACGAAGAAGGCGCGGCCCACGAGGTTCGCGTCGGGCACGAAGCCCCAGTAGCGGCTGTCGGCGCTGTTGTCGCGGTTATCGCCCATCATGAAGTAGTTGCCCGGGGGCACCTTGCAGATCACGCCGCGCGCGTTGTACTGGCAGTTGTCGCGATACGGGTAGTCTTCGGCGCCGATGATGAAGGGCGGCACGGCGGGATTGTTGAGAATGTTGTTCTTGCGGCCGAACAGATCCTCGGTGTACTGCTTCGCGTAGCCAATGCGCTCTTCGTCGAAGTAGTCGGGCTGCGGCGTCTCGGGCACGGGCTGGCCGTTGATCGTGAGCTGCTTGTCCTGATACGCCACCACGTCGCCCGGCAGGCCGATCACGCGCTTGATGTAGTCAACCGACTCGTCCTTCGGATAACGGAACACGACCACGTCGCCGCGCTCTAGCGGACGGCCCTGCGTGATCCTGGTGTTCGTGATCGGCAGGCGGATGCCGTAGTCGAACTTGTTCACGAGGATGAAGTCCCCCACGAGCAGCGTGGGCACCATCGAACCCGACGGAATCTTGAACGGCTCCACCACGAACGAGCGCACGAGGAACACGATCAGGATCACGGGGAAAAAGCTTGCCGTGTATTCGAGCCACCACGGCTGGCGCAGCTTGTCGTTGCGCAGGGTCTGGCGCGTCGTGGCCGCGTTTTCGTCGGCGAAGCGCTCGCCGACGCGCGCCTGCTGGCGATCGAACTCCGCCACGGCTGCGTCGGCGGCGAGGCGCCGGCGCGGCATGAAAACGAGCTTGTCTGCAACCCACGCGATGCCCGTCACGATCACGAGCACAAAAAGGATCAGCGCAAAATTCATGTAGTTATCCGTTATTCAACGTAATGCAATGTGCCGCGGCAGCCTTATTTGTCTTTGACACGCAGGATCGCAAGGAAGGCCTCCTGCGGGATTTCCACGGAGCCCACCTGCTTCATCCGCTTCTTGCCTTCCTTCTGCTTTTCGAGCAGCTTCTTTTTACGCGTGATGTCGCCGCCATAGCACTTGGCCAGCACGTTCTTGCGCAGCGCCTTGATGTTCTCGCGCGCGATGATGTGCGCGCCGATGGCCGCCTGGATCGCCACGTCGTACATCTGGCGCGGGATGATCTCGCGCATCTTCGCCGCCACTTCGCGGCCGCGGTACTGCGACTGCGAACGGTGCACGATGATGGACAGCGCATCGACCTTGTCGCCGTTGATGAGCATGTCGACCTTCACGACATCCGACGTGCGGTACTCCTTGAACTCGTAGTCCATGGAGGCGTAGCCGCGCGACACCGACTTCAGGCGGTCGAAGAAGTCGAGCACGATTTCGGCCATCGGGATTTCGTAGGTGAGCTGCACCTGGCGGCCGTGGTACTGCATGTTGATCTGGTTGCCGCGCTTCTGCGTACAGAGCGTGATGACCGAACCCACGTAGTCCTGCGGCATGTACAGGTTCACGGTCACGATCGGCTCGCGGATCTCTTCGATCTTCGAAGGCTCCGGCATCTTCGCCGGGTTCTCGACCTTGATCTGGCTGCCGTCGGCCTGCACCACCTCGTACACCACGGTCGGCGCCGTGGTGATGAGGTCCATGTCGAACTCGCGCTCGAGCCGCTCCTGGACGATCTCCATGTGCAGGAGGCCGAGGAAGCCGCAGCGGAAACCAAAGCCCAGCGCCTGCGAAACTTCCGGCTCGTACTGGAGCGAGGCGTCGTTCAGCTTGAGCTTTTCGAGCGACTCGCGCAGCGCGTCGTACTGGTTCGCCTCGACCGGATAGAGGCCCGCGAACACCTGCGGCTTCACTTCCTTGAAGCCCGGCAGCGGCTCGGCGGCCGGCCTGGCCGTATGGGTGACGGTGTCGCCCACCTTCGTCGCCGCCAGTTCCTTGATGCCGGCGATGATGAAGCCCACCTGCCCCGCCGACAGCGACTCGAGATTGCGCGACTTCGGCGAGAACACGCCCACGTGCTCGACCGGATATTGCGCGCCGGTGGCCATCAGCTTGATCTTGTCTTTCGGGCGCAGCGTGCCGTTGACGATGCGCACGAGCATCACCACGCCCACGTAGTTGTCGAACCACGAGTCGATGATGAGCGCCTGCAGCGGTGCCTCGGGGTCGCCCTCGGGCGGCGGCACCTTCACGATCAGCGCTTCGAGCACGTCTTCCACGCCGAGGCCCGTTTTCGCGCTGCAGCGCGTGGCGTCGGTGGCGTCGATGCCGATCACGTCCTCGATCTCGGCAATCGCGTTCTCGGGATTGGCCGCGGGCAGGTCGATCTTGTTGAGCACCGGCACGACTTCCACGCCGAGCTCGATGGCCGTGTAGCAGTTCGCGACGGTCTGCGCCTCGACGCCCTGGCTCGCATCCACGACGAGCAGCGCCCCCTCGCACGCGGAGAGCGAGCGGCTCACCTCGTAGGAGAAGTCCACGTGGCCCGGCGTGTCGATGAGGTTCAGGTTGTAGACCTCGCCGTTGCGCGCCTTGTAGGTGAGCGCGGCGGTCTGCGCCTTGATGGTGATGCCGCGCTCGCGCTCGAGATCCATCGAGTCGAGCACCTGGGCTTCCATCTCGCGGTCGGACAGGCCGCCGCACAACTGGATGATGCGATCGGCGAGCGTCGACTTGCCGTGGTCGATGTGCGCAATGATCGAGAAGTTACGAATATGATCCATTGAGTGCCGATCAAGCAAAAAGGCGCGCCCCGAACGAAAAGCAGAGCACGCCTCGTAAGCAGATGAAAAACCGGACTATTTTAGCCGAAAAGGGGGGCGCCCGGCGAGGGGCGCCCGGCGAGGTTTGGCCGGCGAGGTTCAACCGGCAGCGCGCCTCGACCGGGGCCAGCCCCGGCCTCAGCCTCCCAGTCCGAGCGCCTCGCGCAGACGCGCTTCGTCCAGACGATAGTGGCAAAGCTCGACACCGTCACACACCAGCACCGGCACGAGTTCGTCGTAGCGCGCCTGCAATGCGGGGTCGGAATCGACGTCGATAACCTCCAGGTGCGCGCGCGCCGCCGCAGCCAGCGGCTCGACCGCCGCGCGCATGTCTTCGCAGAGATGGCACCACGCGCGGCCGTACAGCACGAGCTGCGCGCGTCCCTCGCTCACTTCTGTCCCGCCGCGCGCGGGCGGATCGGCACGAACTGCGTGTTGTCGCCGCGCCGCACGAGCACCGCCACCATCTTCTGCGGATCGAGATGCGCGGTGACTTCCTCGAACTGCTTCGCGCCCGTGATGTCGGTGTCGCCCACGCGCAGGATGATGTCGCCCTTTTGCAGGCCGGCACGCGCCGCCGGGCCGTCGGCCGAATCCACCTGCACGCCGCTCTTGATCTTCAACTGCGCGAGCTGGTCGGACGGGATATCGACCACCGAAAGGCCAAGCGCGTTCGAAGCGCTCGGCTTGGGCTGCGGCGCCGACTTCTGGTCCGCCTTCGCGGACTTGTCGCTCTGCATTTCGGCAATCGTGATCGGCAGGTCGCGCGTCTGACCCTTGCGCCAGATCGTG
>NZ_BAYB01000017.1 GCF_000685035.1 Paraburkholderia ferrariae NBRC 106233 | reverse complement strand
CCCATCCCCACGCCGCCGCCGTGATGCAGCGACACCCACGACGCGCCGCCCGCCGTATTCAGCAGCGCATTGAGCAGCGGCCAGTCGCTCACCGCGTCCGACCCGTCCTTCATCGACTCCGTCTCGCGGTTCGGGCTCGCCACCGAACCCGTATCCAGGTGGTCGCGGCCGATCACGACCGGCGCCTTCAGCTCGCCGTTCTTCACCATTTCGTTGAACGCCTGCCCCAGACGATAGCGGTCCTTCACGCCCACCCAGCAGATCCGCGCCGGCAGCCCCTGGAACGCAATGCGCTCGCGCGCCATGTCCAGCCAGTTGTGCAGGTGCGCGTCGTCCGGGATCAGTTCCTTCACCTTCGCATCGGTCTTGTAGATGTCCTCAGGATCGCCCGAGAGCGCCACCCAGCGGAACGGCCCCTTGCCCTCGCAGAAGAGCGGCCGGATGTACGCCGGCACGAAGCCCGGAAAGTCGAAGGCGTTGTCCACCCCCATTTCCAGCGCCATCTGGC
>NZ_BAYB01000018.1 GCF_000685035.1 Paraburkholderia ferrariae NBRC 106233 | reverse complement strand
AATACACGCAAACGGGTTCGCGCCCGACGAGCCTGCGAGACGCACCGTAGAGGTCGACGCGTTCTGCTCGTGGTCCGCGTGCAGGATGAGAATGCGGTCGAGCGCGCGCACCAGCACGTCGTTGACCTTGTACTCTTCGCACGGGTTCGAGAACATCATGTGCATGAAGTTCGCGCTGTACGAGAGTTCGTTGCGCGGGTACACGAACGGCTGGCCGATCGAGTACTTGTACGCCATGGCCACGAGCGTCGGCAGCTTGGCGATCATGCGGATCGCCGAGATGTCGCGGTGACGCGGGTTATTGATGTCGAGCGAGTCGTGGTAGAACGCCGAGAGCGCGCCCACCGCGGCCACCAGAATCGCCATCGGGTGCGCGTCGCGACGGAAGCCGCGGAAGAAGAAGTGCATCTGCTCGTGCACCATCGTGTGCTGCGTGACGGTCTTCTCGAACTCGTCCTTCTCGGCCTTGTTCGGCAGCTCGCCCTTCAGGAGCAGATAGCAGGCTTCGAGGAAGTCGGCGTTTTGCGCGAGATTGTCGATCGGGTAGCCGCGGTAGAGCAGTTCGCCCTTGTCCCCGTCGATATACGTGATCGCCGAGTTGCACGCCGCCGTCGACATGAAGCCCGGGTCGTACGTGAACTTGCCGGTCTGGCCGTACAGTTTGCGGATGTCGATCACGTCCGGGCCCATGGTGCCCTTGTAGATCGGCAGTTCGACGCTCGGCGAATTGTCGCTGAACGATAGCGTGGCTTTTACATCAGACGGGGTCATAGCACATCCTCAATCGAAGATAAATACGGGATTCGATAGTTTGCACGTCGGGCGCGGCACCTGCAGAGATCGGTACAGACATCACTACGCGGACATCGCCGCGGATATCACCAGACATCGCAGCAGATACCGCCGCGCCTTACACGTTGCGAAGCAGCTCCAGCACCCGCTTCACGTCCGGGTCGGCAAGTTCGCCCTCTGGTTCCTTGCGTGCGAGAAGCAAGTCCATCAGGTCGTTATCGCTCAGCTCGAGCAGGCGCGTGAGGGCACCCACATCGGCGTCGCTGAGGTCATGCTCGTAGCGGTCGAAAAAACGCTCGAAAATCAGGTCGTTTTCGAGCAGACCGCGCCGCGCGCGCCAGCGAAGGCGTGCGCGGCGAAGGGGGTCAGACTGGTGCGATTCCATTTCAACCAATTTCAACCGATACGCCGCGTCAAACCGCGCGGCGAACCATCAGTTCCTTGATCTTGCCGATCGCCTTCGTCGGGTTCAGGCCCTTCGGGCAAACGTCGACGCAGTTCATGATCGTGTGGCAACGGAACAGGCGGTACGGATCTTCCAGGTTGTCCAGACGCTCGCCGGTGGCTTCGTCGCGGCTGTCCGCGATGAAGCGGTAGGCTTGCAGCAGACCGGCCGGGCCGACGAACTTGTCCGGGTTCCACCAGAAGCTCGGGCACGACGTCGAGCAGCTCGCGCACAGAATACACTCGTACACGCCGTCGAGCTCGTCGCGCTGTTCGGGCGACTGCAGGCGCTCCTTCTCGGGCGGCGGCGTGTCGTTGATCAGGTACGGCTTGATCGAGTGGTACTGGTTGAAGAAGTGCGTCATGTCGACGATCAGGTCGCGCACGACGGGCAGGCCCGGCAGCGGACGCAGCACGATCTTCTGCGGCAGCTCGTTCAGGTTCGTGAGACACGCCAGACCGTTCTTGCCGTTGATGTTCATGGCGTCCGAACCGCACACGCCTTCGCGGCACGAACGGCGGAACGACAGCGTTTCGTCCAGTTCCTTGAGCTTCAGCAGCGCGTCGAGCAGCATGCGCTCGTGCGTGATTTCCAGCTCGTACGACTGCATGCGCGGCGCCGCGTCCTTGTCCGGATCGTAGCGGTAGACTTCAAAAATTCGTTTGGCCATTTCCGATTCCTTTTGACTGGCTTGTCGCTTAGAACGTACGCGCCTTCGGCGGCACCGATTCGACGGTCAGCGGTTGCATGTGAACCGGCTTGTATTCGAGTCGGTTGTCGTCGCTGTACCACAGCGTGTGGCGCAGCCAGTTTTCGTCGTCGCGATGTTCGAAGTCGCTCTGCGCGTGCGCGCCGCGGCTTTCCTTGCGGGCTTCGGCCGAGACCATCGTTGCGCGCGCAACTTCGACCAGGTTCGCCACTTCGAGCGCTTCCACGCGCGCCGTGTTGAACACCTTCGACTTGTCCTTCAGGTGGATGTGCTTCGCACGCTCCGCCACTTGCGCGATTTCCTTCACGCCTTCGGCCAGCAGGGCCGAGGTGCGGAACACGCCGGCGTGCTTCTGCATCGTGCCGCGGATGTCGTTCGCCACGCTCTGCGCGTATTCGCCCGAGTTCGAGTTGTCGAGCGCGGCAAGACGGGCCAGCGAGAAGTCGCCCGCATCGGCCGGCAGCGGCTTGTGATCGCGCTGCTCCTTCACGTGCTTGACGATGTGGTTGCCGGCCGCGCGGCCGAACACCACGAGGTCGAGCAGCGAGTTCGTGCCGAGGCGGTTCGCGCCGTGCACCGAAACGCACGAGCATTCGCCCACGGCGTAGAAGCCGTTGATGGGATCTTCGTGACCCTTCGACGTACCCACGACCTGGCCGTGGATGTTCGTCGGGATGCCGCCCATCTGGTAATGGATGGTCGGCACGACCGGGATCGGTTCCTTGATGCAGTCCACGTTCGCGAACTTCAGCGCGATTTCGCGGATCGACGGCAGACGCTTCATGATCGTCTCGGCGCCGATGTGCGAGAGGTCGAGCAGCACGTGGTCCTTGTGCGGACCCACGCCACGGCCTTCCTTGATTTCCTGGTCCATCGAACGCGAGACGAAGTCGCGCGGTGCGAGGTCCTTCAGCGTCGGTGCGTAGCGTTCCATGAAGCGCTCGCCGTTGGCGTTGCGCAGAATGCCGCCTTCGCCGCGCACGCCTTCGGTAATCAGCACGCCCGCGCCGGCCACGCCGGTCGGGTGGAACTGCCAGAACTCCATGTCCTGCAGCGCGATGCCCGCACGGGCCGCCATGCCGAGGCCGTCACCCGTGTTGATGAATGCGTTGGTCGACGCCGCGAAGATCCGGCCCGCGCCGCCCGTGGCGAAGAGGGTGGTCTTGCCTTCGAGGATGTAGACGTCGCCCGTTTCCATTTCGAGCGCGGTCACGCCCAGCACGTCGCCTTCGGCGTCGCGGATCAGGTCGAGCGCCATCCATTCGACGAAGAACGTGGTCTTCGCCGCGACGTTCTGCTGGTACAGCGTGTGCAGCAGCGCGTGGCCGGTACGGTCGGCAGCAGCACAGGCGCGCTGAACCGGCTTCTCGCCGTAGTTGGCCGTGTGGCCGCCGAACGGGCGCTGGTAGATCGTGCCGTCGGCATTGCGGTCGAACGGCATGCCCATGTGTTCGAGCTCGTACACGGCGTTCGGCGCTTCGCGGCACATGAACTCGATCGCGTCCTGGTCGCCGAGCCAGTCGGAACCCTTGATCGTGTCGTAGAAGTGGTAGTGCCAGTTGTCTTCGCTCATGTTGCCGAGCGATGCACCGATGCCGCCTTGAGCCGCGACCGTGTGCGAACGCGTCGGGAACACCTTCGAGAGCACGCAGACCGACAGGCCCGCGCGGGCGAGTTGCAGCGACGCGCGCATCCCCGAGCCGCCCGCGCCGACGATAACCACGTCGAACTTGCGACGCGGCAGAGAATTCTTGATTGCAGCCATTCTTTTACACTCTCCAGAGAATCTGAGCGGCGTAGCCGAGGCTGCCCAGCAGCCATGCGATCGTCAGCACGTCCAGCGTGATACGCAGGCCGACCGGCTTGATGTAATCCATCCAGATGTCGCGCACGCCGATCCAGGCGTGATAGAACAGCGCGACCAGCGTGACGAAGGTGGCGAGCTTCATCCACTGCGCGGCGAAGATCGATGCCCAGCCGTCGTACGAAAAATCGTGCGCGCCGAAGAACAGCACGAGCAGGACGATCGTGTAGACCGCCATGATGACCGCGGTGGCGCGTTGCGCGATCCAGTCGCGCAGGCCGTAGTGAGCGCCGACGACGAGGCGCTTCGGACCGATTCCGTTTTTGGCAGACATGTTTTAGAACGCTCCGAAGAGTTTCGCCGCGAAGGCGATCGTGAGGACCGAGGAGACGATCACGACAACGAGGGAAGTCGACTTGCCCTGCTGCTTGCCGGCCAGCCCATGGTTGAAATCCATGAACAGGTGGCGCACGCCGGCGCAGAAGTGGAAGAGGAACGCCCATCCGAGAACCAGCACGATGAGCTTGACGACGATATTGGAGAGGAAAGCCTGGAAGACCTGGAAGCTGAGTTCCGACGTGAGGCTCTGGTCAAACAGATACAGCAGGAAAGGCAGGAAGATGAACAGCAGCGCACCGCTCACACGGTGACCGATCGATACGCGACCTGCTAGCGGCAGGCGGTAGGCGAACAATATCTGCCCAATCCCGATGTTCCGGTATTCCGGCCTCGGTTTTTTTGCGGCTTCAGCCATGCTAGACCCCTACTATGTAGAAACACTAATATGCAATTTTACCGCCTTTTCATATCGCGCTGCAGCGAAATCCACGCCTGCCGGCTGCTTCCGTGCGCGCGCAATGATGGCGCATGGGGACCGGGGCGCCGCCGCGCTGCCTCTCTCGTGCAGGGGCGCGCCACCCCGCTTCAACTCAAATCATTCTGATAGTAATACCCGGTTGTGACATACCATCCGCGGCGCACTTCGACCGGCCGGTCTCCATAGGTATAGGACACGCGATCGACCGAAAGCAATGGAAAACCGGCAGGCACGTTGAGCAGGTCGGCCACGGCCGGGTCCGCCGCCACCGCGCGGATCTTTTCCGTCGCGCGGATCATGCGGGTGCCGAAATCGGCCTCGAACATGGCGTAGAGCGGCCCCTTGTACTCGGCGAGGCGCTCCGCGGTCAGGCCGCGGAACACGGCGCCGGGCAGCCAGATTTCGTCGAGCACGGTGGCCTCGCCGTCGAACTGCAGCAGGCGGCGGATCAGCACTACCGGGTCGGACGGCTTCAGGTCCAGCTGCCGCGCGATGTCGGCCGAGGCGCGCAGGCGCCGGCACTCGAGCAGCTTGCTGATGTGGGGGTGTTCGGCGCCGTCATCGGCCAGCAATCTCAGAAAGCGAAACTGGGCGCGTTCTTCATTGTGCGTTGCAACGAAAGTGCCCTTGCCCTGACGGCGCACCAGCAGGTTGTCCGCGGCGAGTTCGTCGATCGCCTTGCGCACGGTCCCCTGGCTCACCTTGTAGCGGCCGGCCAGTTCGACTTCGCTGGGAATGATCTCGCCGGGCTTCCATTCGCCGGATTCGAGGCTCTGCGTAATGAGCCCCTTGATCTGCTGATAGAGCGGGCTGAAGGTCGGCGACGCGGCCGGCGCGGATGCGCCCGCGCCGCTCTCGGGAGCGGGGGGATTCGCGTTGCTGGCCGGGTTCGCACTCATGGCGCGCATTTCAACATAAAGCCCCCCCGCGAGTCCAGCATTTCTCCTGCAACAGATATGTCTTATATAAGACATAAGATACGGTTGACTTTGACCCTTCCCGCTCCTACACTGCCGTTCGAGCAAGGGTTGGCGGGCCGGTTCGCGCAAAGAACGGCGCGGGCCGCCGGCAGTGTCGGCCTCGGGCGCAGGACGCCTGCGGCCACCTTCGCATCGCGTTGTCCCCTCACCGCAGTAGACGCAGTAGAGGTTTCGATCCGCCTTCTCGTCGCGCGCCCGGCGCACGGCTTCGTGGACCAGCCGAAAGCGAGCTGTTGCAGGAGTCGGCACACCCTGATGCGGCTGCGCGAGGCGTCCCTGCCCTCCCGAGGGCATCCCCGCAATCGCACTCCCCTCCCTCCCCTCGCTCGTGTCGCAGCACAGGTTACCGGCCTGGCGGCCAGAAGCCGCTGCGCGCCCTCCGGCCGTCTTCCGGCAGCCGGACACGCCGCGGCCTGACGCCAGCCTGTTTCACCAACGCTTCGCGTAACGCGCATATAGAATGGCGTTTTACCCTGGCGTCTAACGCATCTTCCTGGAGATTTTCAATGGCTAAGCCCGCAAAGCGCGTTGCCGTCACCGGCGCCGCAGGTCAGATCGCATACTCCCTGCTGTTCCGCATCGCGAACGGCGACCTGCTCGGCAAGGATCAGCCCGTCATCCTGCAACTGCTCGACCTGCCGCAAGCGCAAGCCGCCGTCAAGGGCGTCGTGATGGAACTGGACGACTGCGCATTCCCGCTGCTCGCGGGCGTGGTCATCACCGACGACCCGAAGGTTGCGTTCAAGGACGCCGACGTCGCCCTGCTGGTGGGCGCCCGTCCGCGCTCGAAGGGCATGGAGCGCAAGGACCTGCTCTCGGCCAACGCCGAAATCTTCACGGTTCAGGGCAAGGCCCTGAACGACGTCGCAAGCCGCGACGTGAAGGTGCTCGTGGTCGGCAACCCGGCCAACACGAACGCCTACATTGCCATGAAGTCGGCGCCGGATCTGCCGAAGAAGAACTTCACGGCCATGCTGCGCCTGGACCACAACCGCGCGCTCTCGCAACTGGCGGCCAAGTCGGGCAAGCCGGTCGCTTCGATCGAGAAGCTCGCCGTGTGGGGCAACCACTCGCCGACGATGTACCCCGACTACCGTTTCGCCACGGTCGACGGCCAGTCGCTCAACGCGCTGATCAGCGACGACGAATGGAACCGCAACACCTTCATCCCGACCGTGGGCAAGCGCGGCGCGGCGATCATCGAAGCGCGCGGCCTCTCGTCGGCGGCATCGGCGGCTAACGCGGCCATCGACCACGTGCGCGACTGGGTGCTCGGCACCAACGGCAAGTGGGTCACGATGGGCATCCCGTCGGACGGCTCGTACGGCATCCCCGAAGACATCATCTACGGCGTGCCGGTGACCTGCGAAAACGGCGAGTACAAGCGTGTGGAAGGCCTCGAAATCGACGCGTTCTCGCGCGAGAAGATGGACGGCACGCTGAACGAACTGCTCGAAGAGCGCGAGGGCGTCGCTCACCTGCTCAAGTAAGTCCGGTCTTTCGCGCGCCGGCGGCCTCGGGGCGGCTCGCGCGCGAAAAAAAGCAGGCAGGTGCGCGCGTACGGCGGCCGGGTTTGTCACGAAACCGCGTTATCTACCGCACCTGATCCGGACGCGCCTTGCCCGCCGCACCGTGCCGGCCGCGCAGGGCGCATCCGAATCAGGTTCACCTCTCCAACTCGACCCCTGACGCCGACAATGCGCGCCCTCACCCCCGCCGAAGTGTTGTTTGACGGCGAAGCGCCGCCCCCTCTGCTGCCCGCGTGCGACCACTACGCCGGCAGCGAGAAGCTGATGTTGAAGTCGCTCGCGCTGCAGCAGCAGCTCGGGCCGGTGTTCGACATCACGCTCGATTGCGAGGACGGCGCCCAGGTGGGCCAGGAGGCGGCGCACGCCGAGCTCGCGGCCTCGCTCCTCGGCAGCGAACACGACCGCTACGGCCGCGTGGGCGTGCGCATCCACGACTTCCATCACCCGCACTGGCGCGACGACGTGCGCCTGATCCTGCGCGCCGCAAAGCGCGCGCCGGCCTTCATCACGCTGCCCAAGATCCGCGCCGTGGGCGACGCCGCCGAAATGGTCGCGTTCATCGAGGCGACGCGCGTGGAAATGGGCATCGACAAGCCGATTCCCGCCCAGTTGCTGGTGGAAACGCACGGCGCGCTCGCGCGCGTGTTCGACCTCGCGGCGCTGCGCGGCGTGGAATCGCTCAGCTTCGGCCTGATGGACTTCGTTTCCGCGCACGACGGCGCCATTCCCGACACGGCCATGCGCTCGCCGGGCCAGTTCGATCATCCGCTCGTGCGCCGCGCGAAGCTGGAAATCGCCGCGGCATGCCACGCGTTCGGCAAGGTGCCCTCCCACAATGTCAGCACCGAGGTGCGCGACATGGGCGTGGTCGCGAACGACGCGGCCCGCGCGCGCAACGAATTCGGCTACACGCGCATGTGGAGCATCCATCCGGCGCAGATTCCCGTCATCGTTGCCGCGTTCGCGCCGCGCGACGAGGAAATCGCGCTGGCCGCCGGAATCCTGCTCGCCGCGCAAAACGCGCACTGGGGACCGACGCGCCATGGCGACACGCTGCACGACCGCGCGAGCTACCGCTACTACTGGTCCGTCCTGCGGCGGGCCCGGGCCTCGGGCCGCGCGATCCCCGCGGAAGCCGCGCCGTTGTTCGCGCGCGGCGAGTTTGCAGCACGCGAAGCGGGAGAAATTGAAGTCCATGGCCATAAATAGGCGAAAATAGCGTCCGCTGCGCGCTTTCGGGGCGCACGCAGTGCTCGCAGGCGGCCGCACAGCGGCCGCGCACTGATCAACCGAATTTGAGAGATAAAGGTCTGACTCCATGAAGAAATTGCTGATCGCCGCCGTCGTTGGCGCACTGTCCACGTCGATGATGCTGGCCGCGACCGACGCTGCCGCCCAGACATCGTCGGCTACGGCGAGCGCCAGGAAGTCCACCGCGACGCCGAAGAAGCCGGCCCCGAAGCATCGCATCATCAAGCGCAAGCCCAATCCGGCCAAGGAAGCCAAGGTCGATCCGATCCCGGAAGGCTCGGAGCACTGGAGCTGCGCCGAAGGCCTCGCGTTCGACCTGAAGGGCGACATGGCGCGTGACCAGATCGTGACGGTTCACTGGGCGAACAAGAACTACAACCTGCCGCGCCAGGTCACGACGACGGGCGCCGACCGCTTCCACGACGCCGCCACGGGTCTCGACCTCGTCGTGATCCCGACGAAGGCGATGCTGTTCTCGGATAAGGACAGCTCGCGCCTCGCCGACGAGTGCAAGACTGTTGCAATGCAGCAAGGCGCCCTCGCGCCGACCCAGGCGAACGCGCTGAACCCGGCGAACCGCGCCCCCGCCGCCGCAAGCGGCGCCAACGGCCAGTAAGCCGCAGCCGGCACCTACAGGAAGCCTCCGGAAGGCCTCGATGTCCGCTCCGATCTCCAATGTCCGGCCACAGCCGGATCAGGTACTCGTCGATATCGTCGACTATGTCCTGAACGAGCCTGTTTCCAGCGCGCTCGCGCTGGAAACGGCGCGTCATTGCCTGATCGACACGCTGGGCTGCGGACTCGAGGCGCTTTCCTACCCGGCGTGCACCAAGCTGCTGGGACCGATCGTGCCGGGCACGATCGTCCCGCACGGCGCGAAGGTGCCGGGCACGCCCTACCAGCTCGACCCGGTTCAGGCCGCCTTCAACATCGGCGCGATGATCCGCTGGCTCGACTTCAACGACACCTGGCTCGCCGCCGAATGGGGCCACCCGTCGGACAACCTGGGCGGCATTCTCGCCACCGCCGACTGGCTCTCGCGCACGGCCGTCGCCGGCGGCAAGCCACCGCTCACCATGAAGGACGTGCTCGCCGGCATGGTGAAGGCGCACGAGATCCAGGGCTGCATTGCGCTGGAAAACTCGTTCAACAAGGTCGGTCTCGACCACGTGCTGCTCGTGAAGCTCGCCTCGACCGCCGTGGTCGGCCAGTTGCTCGGACTCACGCGCGACGAGCTCGTCAACGCGGTCTCGCTCGCGATGGTCGACGGCCAGGCGCTGCGCACCTATCGCCACGCGCCCAACACCGGCTCGCGCAAGTCGTGGGCCGCCGGCGACGCCACCTCGCGCGCCGTGCGCCTCGCGCTGATCGCGAAGACGGGCGAGATGGGCTACCCCTCGGCGCTCAGCGCGAAAACCTGGGGCTTCTACGACGTCTCGTTCAAGGGACAGCCGTTTCGCTTCCAGCGCCCCTACGGCACGTACGTGATGGAAAACGTGCTGTTCAAGATTTCGTTTCCCGCCGAATTCCACGCGCAGACCGCGGCCGAAGCGGCCATGACGCTGCACGGCCTGCTCGCGCAGCAGGGGAAGACGGCGGAGGACATCAGGCGGGTCACCCTCCGCACGCACGAAGCGGCGCTCCGCATCATCGACAAGACCGGGCCGCTCGCGAACCCGGCGGACCGCGACCACTGCATCCAGTACATGGTGGCCGTGCCGCTCCTCTTCGGGCGCCTCACGGCCGCCGACTACGAGGACGACGTGGCGCGCGATCCGCGCATCGACGCGCTGCGCGCGAAGACGGTCTGCGTCGAAGACCCGCAGTTCACGAAGGATTACCACGATCCCGGCAAGCGTTCGATCGCGAATGCGCTGCGCGTCGAGTTCAACGACGGCACGACGCTCGGCGAAGTCGTGGTGGAATACCCGATCGGCCACCGGCGGCGGCGCGACGAAGGCATCCCGCTGCTGGTCGAGAAGTTCCGCACCAACCTCGCGCGCCGCTTCCCCGCGAAGCAGCAGCAGGCGATTCTCGATGTCTCGCTCGACGCAGCGCGGCTTCACGCCCTGCCCGTCAACGAATACGTCGATCTGTATGTAACCTGAGCGTGAACCGGGCAGCCGGGCCGCGGACAGGCGAGCATCAGTCAGTAACCGCAGCAAACGTGTAGTAAGCGTAATTTCCGCGATTAAACGAAGGAAAACACCATGGCCCACAATCTCCACAAAACGCTAAAGGATTTCGACAGCGGTTCCGGCAAAGGCAAGTTCTACTCGCTGCCGCAACTCGGCAAGCAGCTCGGCGTGAAGATCCATCGCCTGCCGGTCTCGATCCGTATCGTGCTCGAGTCCGTGCTGCGTAACTACGACGGCAAGAAGATCGCGGAAGAGCACATCGAGCAACTCGCGAACTGGAAGCCGACCGCCGGACGCGTCGACGAAATTCCGTTCGTCGTTGCGCGCGTCGTGCTGCAGGACTTCACGGGTGTGCCGCTGCTCGCCGACATCGCTGCCATGCGCGGTGTCGCGAAGGAAGTCGGCAAGGATCCGAAGGTCATCGAGCCGCTCGTGCCGGTGGATCTCGTCGTGGACCACTCGGTGCAGATCGACTACTTCCGCCAGAAGGACGCGCTCGACCTGAACATGAAGCTGGAATTCCAGCGCAACAACGAGCGCTACCAGTTCATGAAGTGGGGCATGCAGGCGTTCGACACGTTCAAGGTCGTGCCGCCGGGCATCGGCATCGTCCACCAGGTGAACCTCGAATATCTCGCGCGCGGCGTGCACAAGAAGGCCGAAGGCGGCGACACGGTGTACTACCCCGACACGCTCGTCGGCACCGACTCGCACACCACGATGATCAACGGCATCGGCGTGGTGGGCTGGGGCGTGGGCGGCATCGAGGCGGAAGCGGGCATGCTCGGCCAGCCGGTGTACTTCCTCACGCCGGACGTGGTGGGCGTGGAGCTCAAGGGCAAGCTGCGCGAAGGCTGCACGGCCACCGACCTCGTGCTCACGATCACCGAACTGCTGCGCAAGGAAAAGGTGGTCGGCAAGTTCGTCGAATTCTTCGGCGAAGGCACGGCCTCGCTGTCGCTGCCGGACCGCGCGACCATCGGCAACATGGCGCCGGAATACGGCGCGACCATGGGCTTCTTCCCGGTCGACGAAAAGACCATCGACTACTTCAAGGGCACGGGCCGCACCGAAGCGGAAATCTCGGCATTCGAGAACTACTTCAAGGCGCAGGAGCTCTTCGGCATTCCGAAGGCCGGCGACATCGACTACACCAAGACGCTCACGCTGGACCTCGCAACGGTCGCGCCCTCGCTGGCCGGTCCGAAGCGCCCGCAAGACCGCATCGAAATCGGCAACGTGAAGTCCACCTTCACCGACCTGTTCTCGAAGCCGGTCGCGGAAAACGGCTTCAACAAGAAGGCCGCCGACCTCACGGCCGAATACCCGGTGACCGACAAGGTCAAACTGCACAACGGCGACGTGCTGATCGCGGCCATCACCTCGTGCACGAACACCTCGAACCCGAGCGTGCTGCTGGCTGCCGGCCTGCTGGCGAAGAAGGCCGTGGAAGCCGGCCTCACGGTCGCACCGCACATCAAGACCTCGCTCGCCCCGGGGTCGCGCATCGTCACGGAATACCTGACGAAAACGGGCCTGCTGCCGTACCTCTCGAAGCTCGGCTTCGAACTGGCGGCCTACGGCTGCACGACCTGTATCGGCAACGCCGGCGACCTCACGCCGGAACTGAACGAGTCGATCACGAAGAACGACGTCGTGGCGGCAGCCGTGCTCTCGGGCAACCGCAACTTCGAAGCGCGTATCCACCCGAACATCCGCGCGAACTTCCTCGCTTCGCCGCCGCTGGTGGTGGCCTACGCGATCGCGGGCAACATCACGCGCGACCTGATGACCGAGCCGGTGGGCAAGGGCAAGGGCGGCCGCGACATCTACCTGGGCGACATCTGGCCGACCAGCGAAGAAGTCAACGCGCTGCTCAAGTTTGCCCTCGACGCGGACGTTTACCAGAAGAACTACGCCCAGCTCACGAAGAAGGGCGACCTGTGGAGCAAGATCGAAGGCGAAGAAGGCCAGGTCTATGACTGGCCGAAGTCCACCTACATCGCCGAGCCGCCGTTCTTCGGCAAGGACTTCTCGATGACGCCGGCTTCGTCGATCGCCCCGGTGACGGGCGCGCGCGCGCTCGGCATCTTCGGCGATTCGGTGACGACCGACCACATCAGCCCGGCCGGCTCGATCAAGGAAGACTCGCCGGCAGGCAAGTGGCTGAAGGCGAACGGCGTGCAGAAGGCCGACTTCAACAGCTACGGCTCGCGCCGCGGCAACCACGACGTGATGATGCGCGGCACCTTCGCGAACGTGCGCATCAAGAACCTGATGATCCCGGCGAAGGCCGACGGCACGCGCGTGGAAGGCGGCCTGACGATTCACCAGCCGAGCGGCGAACAGCTCTCGATCTACGACGCAGCGATGAAGTACATCGACGCCGGCACGCCGACCGTCGTGTTCGCGGGCGAAGAGTACGGCACGGGCTCGTCGCGCGACTGGGCCGCGAAGGGCACGCAGCTTCTCGGCGTGAAGGCCGTGGTGGCGCGCAGCTTCGAGCGCATCCACCGCTCGAACCTCGTGGGCATGGGCGTGCTGCCGCTGCAGTTCAAGGGCTCGGACAGCGTCCAGTCGCTCGGCATTACGGGTGAAGAGACGTTCGACGTCGAAGGTCTCGGCAACGACTTCAAGCCGCAACAGGAAGTGACGCTCGTGATCCATCGCAAGGACGGCAAGTCGCAGCGCGTTCCGGTTCTGCTTCGTATCGACACGCCGATCGAAGTGGACTACTACAAGCACGGCGGTATCCTGCCGTTCGTGCTGCGCTCGCTGCTGGCCGCCTAAACGCTTTGCAGGTGCTGCATCCGGCAACGGATGCAGTCACACTTGGAAGCCCGACGAAAGTCGGGCTTTTTTTTCGGCTGCGCTTTCTTGTCCGTGCTTTCGTCGGTCCGCGAGCCGCCCGGCGGGACCGGGCCTCACTCTCTCGCAGCAAAAACTTCCCTGGCCGCAAACAACGCATTGAGGGCAGCGGGAAAGCCCGCGTAAAGCGCCATCTGCATGAACACCTCGACGATCTCGTCGCGCGAGCAGCCGACGTTGAGCGCGGCCTCGATATGAATCTTCAACTGCGGCTGCGCATTTCCGAGTGCGGCCAACGCGGCAATCGTGGCGATCTCTCGTGCGCGCAAGTCGAGTTGAGGCCGGCTATAAACGTCGCCAAAACCGAATTCGATCAGCAGGTGCCCGAAGTCCGGCGCAATGGGCGCGAGCGCGGCGATCACGCGCTCGCCCGCTTCGCCGTCGATTTCCTTCAGCTTTTGCCAGCCCTGCGCGTAGCGGTCGAGGTTCCGGGTGGTTGTGCCTGCATCGATTCCGCTTTCCATGGCGAGTCCTCTCTGTGTCGATCTGTTCGGGAAGAATCGTCATGTCGCATCGCGTCGCGTTCGGCCGTTTCGTACCACGCGATCTTGTCCGTGATGGCGGACAGATTCGCCTGCAATTCGGCAATACGCGCACGGACCGCCTCGCGGTGCTGGGCGAGCATCTCGCGCCTCGCGCCGTAGGTCGCGTCGCCCTGCGCGCGCAATTCGGCAAACGCGCGGATTTCGCTGATCGGCATGCCCGTCGCCTTCAACCGCATGACGAATTGCAGCCAGTCCAGATCCGCAGCCGAATAGAGTCGATGGCCGCCGCCATTGCGTCCCACCACGCGCAGCAAGCCTGCCTGCTCGTAGTAGCGCAGCGTATGGGCGGAAACGCCGGTGGCAGCCGCCACCTGACCGATCGTGAGCGATTTCGACATGACGGATCTCAGGTTAGGACTTCGAGTGCACTCCAGGTCAAGCGCTGCGTTGCCTGACATGTTGCAAAGGGTGTGGCGCCCTTTATATCGCGATCGAGCCGCGATTTCGATCACGCGGCCAGGCAATCGGCCAGAATCGGCCCGCATAGGATAGCGGTTGGCAGGCAACCCTCCCCCAGGCTCTACCCTTACGGCGGCATACCGTTCGATGCAGCAAAGCGCGCCTTGTTCGAAGGCGCCGCCGATCATCTGGAAAACCGACGATCCATCATCGACCGCAGCACCGGCGGCCGTCTACCCGCTTCGGGGGTCCAATGGAAAGCCGCGTATTCGGCGTCGAGTTCTTCACAGGAAGCGTTCGCCGGGTACTTTCAGGCGTGGGCAGACAGCGACTTCAGCGAGGAGATTGCGGGAAGACATCCGGCGAAAGTGCGGGTGGGCCAGCACGATCCCACCTTCAACGCCGCCTTGATTGGCGAAGGCCATCGAGTCCTTTGCGGGTGAGGCGGTCACCCGCGCGGGCTCACCGCCTAAGCCTGGTCGAGCAGCTTGTTGAGCGTGGCGAATTCGATCAGGGCCGCGAGCGAGGAAACGCCCAGTTTCTCGAGCACGCGCGCCTTGTAGGTGCTGACCGTTTTGTCCGAGAGCCCGAGGTGCGCCGCAATGTTCCGGTTGTTCATGCCGCGCGCGAGATACCGGAGCACTTCCACCTCGCGCGGCGAAAGACCGTCGAGCGCCACGTCGCGCCCGCCGCCGATACTGCCGGCCGGGAAGCAGTCGTAGCCCATCAGCACGGCCTTCATCACGCCGCGCAGCTCATCCATGCCGCGGATCTTGCTCACATAGCCGTTCGCGCCCACGAGACGCGTGTGATTCGCCATCGCCTGCTCGGGTTTTGCGGAGAACACGAGCACGCGGGTTTGCGGCTGTTTGGCGCGAATGCCCCGAATGACGGAAAGGCCGTCGAGCCTGGGCAGTTCCAGGTCGAGAACCACGAGGTCCGGTTGCAGCGACTGCACCATGCGCAAACCTTCCTCGCCGTCGCGGCTATCGCCGCTCAGTTCGTATTCCGCGTGCAGGACGGCGGCGAGCGTATTGAACACGATGGGGTGGGCGTCGATGACGACAATCCGCTTCTTTGTCTGATCCATTTTCCGGAATGGTGAGCGTGAAAGCCCGGGGGCCGAAGGCTTACAGCCTGACGGACAAAAGAGCGGTTTTGTATAGGATATGTCTGAATCGAGGCGGAAGATCCCTCCGGCATCGAGAGATTTGATCGATACCAAAAGAAAAGAAATCGCGAAAGCGGCAGCGTCCTCGTCATCGGGCTTTGAATTTAACTAACGCGTGAATTAGACTAGAGCGATGAATCCACGCGCCGCCACCGCCAGCCAGGCCACTACGCCGCCCGCGCGCGATCTGCCCCGGCCGCGCGGCAGACGTCGCGCCTCGGACGATCTCGCCGTACGCGAGCGGCTGCTGGCCTGCGCCACCCAGCTTTTCGCCCAGCAGGGCATCGCCGCCACCACCATGGCGCAGATCGCAGCGGCGGCGGGCGTGACATCGGCAATGGTTCACTACTACTTCACCAACCGGGAAAAGCTGCTGGACGCCGTGGTGGAAGAGCGCATCGCCCGGGCGATCGCATTCGTCTGGGCCGGCGTGCCCGGGCGCGGCGGCGAGGATGCGCACGCGCTGGTGCAGGACCTGGTTGGCCGGCTGTTCGATGTCACGGCGCGCGAGCCCTGGCTGCCGGCGCTCTGGCTGCGCGAGATCGTCAACGAAGGGGGGCTGCTGCGCGAGCGCGTGCTCGCACGCGTGCCCGTTGGGCGCTTGCAGCAGTTCGCGCAGCGCATCGGCGAAGCGCAGCGCGAAGGCAGCGTGAATCCCGCGCTCGAAGCGCCGCTGCTGTTCGTCTCGATCATCGCGCTCGTCATGCTGCCGCTCGCCACCGCGAAGGTCTGGCAAACCGCGCGCGGCTTGCCGAAGATCGAACGCGAAGCCCTGCACCGGCATGTCACCGCGCTCGTTTCCGCCGCCCTGCAGGTGCCACCTGCGCCATCCGTGCCATCCACGCCAGCCCCCAGACGCGGGAGGAACCGGCCATGAGCCGTCTGTCGATCTACGGTCCGCTCGTCGCGGCCGTCCTGGCCGCCTCCGCCTGCTCGCGTCACGAAGCGCCGGTCTGGCAGGGCTATGTCGAAGGCGAGTACGTCTATCTCTCGTCCTCGCAGTCGGGCACGCTGACGCAGCTCGACGTCCGGCGCGGCCAGAACATCGCCGCATCGGCTCCGGTGTTCGCGCTCGAAGCCGTCGACGAAACCGCCGCGCTCGACGAGGCGCGCCATCAACTCGCGGCCGCCCAGGCGCAGCTTGCCGACCTGCAGACCGGCAAGCGCCCGCCCGAGGTGCGCGTGACCCAGGCCCAGCTCGCGCAAGCCATCGCCAACGCGCGCAAGGCCGCGCTCCAGCTCACGCGCGACGAGGCGCAGTTCCGCGCGGGCGGCATTGCCCGCGCCCAGCTCGACGATTCGCGCGCGGATGCCGCATCGACCGCCGCGCAGGTCCGCGAACTGGAGAATCAGGTCACCGTTGCCAACCTGCCCGGCCGCACGGCCCAGCTCGCGGCCCAGGCGGCACAGGTGCAGGCGGCGCAGGCGGCGCTCGCGCAGGCGCAATGGAAGCTCGACCAGAAGCGCGTGAGCGCGCCGCAGGCCGGCCTCGTCTACGACACGCTCTACCGGGCAGGCGAATGGGTGCAGGCCGGCAGCCCCGTCGTGCAGATGCTGCCGCCGCAGAACGTGAAGGTGCGCTTCTTCGTGCCGGAGACCGTGGTCGGCTCGCTGGCGCCCGGCCGGCGCGTCAGCCTGCACTGCGACGGCTGCGCCGCCGACATTCCGGCCACCATCACCTGGGTATCGAACGCCGCCGAATACACCCCGCCCGTGATCTATAGCGACGAAAACCGCCAGAAGCTGGTCTTCATGATCGAGGCGCATGCTTCGCCCGAGGATGCCGTCAAGCTGCACCCGGGCCAGCCCGTGGAGGTACGGCTCCCATGAGCGCGCACGACGCCCGCGAGGAATCCGGCGCCGCGCCGTCCGCCCAGCCGGACTACGCCATCGACGTGCACAAGCTCAACAAGCACTTCGGCAGCAAGCACGTGGTGAACGACGTCTCGCTGCGCGTGGCGCGCGGCGAGATCTTCGGCTTTCTCGGGCCGAACGGCAGCGGCAAGACCACGTCGATCCGGCTGATGTGCGGGCTCCTCACGCCCGATTCGGGCTCGGGCACCTGCCTCGGCTACGACATCGTGCGCGAGAGCGCGCAGATCAAGCGCCGCGTCGGCTACATGACGCAACGGTTCTCGTACTGGGAGGACCTCACGATCCGCGAGAATCTCGACTTCGTCGCGCGCATCTATCAGATGCCGAACCGCCGCGAGGCCGTGGACCGCGCGCTCGAATCGCTCGGGCTTGCGAGCCGCGCGAGCCAGCTCACCGGCGCGCTCTCGGGCGGCTGGAAGCAGCGTCTCGCGCTGGCCGCGTGCATGCTGCACGAGCCGCAACTGCTGCTGCTCGACGAACCCACCGCGGGCGTCGATCCCACCGCGCGCCGCGACTTCTGGGAGGAACTGCACCGACTCGCGGCACGCGGCATCTCGGTGCTCGTGAGCACGCACTACATGGACGAAGCGGAGCGCTGCCACAAGCTCGCCTATATCGCCTACGGCAAGCTGCTCGCCCAGGGCACCGCCGCCGAAGTGATCGCCTCGCAGCATCTCGACACCTGGGCCATACACGGCGAGCAGCTCTCCGCGCTCTCCACCGAACTGCGCAAGACGCCCGGCGTCGATCAGACGGTGGTGTTCGGCTCCGCGCTGCACGCGAGCGGGCGCGACCATGCGGCGCTGGCCGCCGCCATTCAGCATGCCGTGGAGGGCAAGCCGCTGCGCGCAGCGCGTATCGACACGAGTCTCGAAGATGTCTTCATCTACTTGATGGGCAACGTAAAGGACAACTACGGAGCCGCATCGTGAAGCTGCGCTTCGGGTTCTCGCTCGCGCGCTGGTGGAGCGTCGTGCTCAAGGAGTTTCTGCAACTGCGGCGCGACCGCATTACGTTCGCGATGATCGTAGGCTTGCCCATCGTCCAGCTCACGCTGTTCGGCTATGCAATCAACACGGATCCCAAGCATCTGCCCACGGCAATCGTGATCGGCGAAGACAGCGTTTTCTCGCGCAGCTTCGTGGCCGGCATGAAAAACTCCGCTTATTTCGACGTCGTCGAAACGCTGCCCGACGAAGCCGCCGCGCGTCACGCCCTCGCCCGCGGCACGGTGCAGTTCGTGCTGAGCATTCCCGTGGACTTCTCGCGGCGCCTGCTGCGCGGCGAGAAGCCCTCGCTGCTGCTCGAAGCCGACGCCACCGACCCCACCGCCATCGCCAGCGCCATCGCGGCGCTGCCGGGCCTCGTCGCCCCCGTGGCCGCGAAGGATCTCACCGGACCGCTCGCGCACCTGAACGGCGGGGCCGCCGCCTTCGACGTGCAGGTCCACCGGCTCTACAACCCGGAAGGCATCACGCAATACAACGTCGTGCCGGGCCTCATGGGCGTGATTCTCACGATGACGATGGTGATGATGACGGGCCTCGCCATCACCCGCGAGCGCGAGCGCGGCACCATGGAGAACCTGCTCGCCACGCCCGTGCTGCCCGTCGAGGTCATGACCGGCAAGATCGTGCCGTACATCGCCATCGGCCTCATCCAGGCCACCATCATCGTGCTTGCCGCACGCTTCGTGTTCCACGTGCCGTTCGCGGGCAGCCTCGTCGCGCTGTATCTGTCTGCACTCCTCTTCATTGCGGCGAATCTCACGGTGGGCATTACGATCTCCTCGCTCGCGCAGAACCAGCTTCAGGCCATGCAGCTCACCGTGTTCTACTTTCTGCCGAGCCTGCTGCTCTCGGGCTTCATGTTCCCGTTCGGCGGCATGCCGCGCTGGGCGCAGTTCATCGGCAACCTGCTGCCGCTCACCTATTTCAACCGGCTCGTGCGCGGCGTCCTGCTCAAAGGCAACGGCTGGATCGACCTGTGGCCCTCCGTCTGGCCGCTCGGCGTGTTCACCCTGATCGTGATGGGCGTGGCCGTGCGCTTCTACCGGCGCACGCTCGACTGAGGGCCCCGGCGATGAAACCCCATGTTCTCGTTAGCACCGCATGCGCGCTGATACTCGCAGGCTGCACGATGGGCCCGGATTTCCACGCGCCCGCGGCGCCCGATGCCGCGTCATGGACCCGCGAAGGAACGCCCGCCGCAACGGTTCCCACCAACGCAACGAGCGGCGCGCAGACCTTCGCCACCGTGCCGAACGTACCCGATGCGTGGTGGAAGCAGTTCGGCAGTCCGGCGCTCGATCAACTGGTCGATGCCGCGCTGGCAGCAAGCCCGACGCTCGATTCCGCGCGCGCGAAGCTGATCGAAGCGCGCGAGAACTACAATGCGCAGGCCGGCGCGACGCTCTTCCCGCAGGTCGATGCCAAACTCTCCGCCACGCGCGAGAAGATCGACCTCGCCTCGTTCGGCATTACCGCCGTGCCCAATCCCGCGCCCTTTACGCTCTACGACGCGTCGATCAGCGTCTCCTATGTCTTCGACCTGTTCGGCGCGAACCGCCGCGCACTCGAAGCCACGCTCGCCCAGGTGGACTATCAGGCCTACGAACTGGCCGCCGCGCGGCTCTCGGTGGTGGGCAACGTGGTCTCGTCCGCGGTGCGGCGCGCGTCGCTGCGCCGGCAGATCGAGATCACGCAGCAGTTGATCGACGCGCAGTCGCGCCAGCTCGCGATCATGGAAGCGCGCCTCGCGGCGGGCGGCGTCGCCGATATCGACGTGCGCAGCCAGCGCACGCTGCTCGCCCAGACGCGCGCGACACTGCCGCCGCTCGAAACGCAGCTTGCGCAAACCGATCATCAGCTTGCGGTATTGCTGGGGGTGGCGCCCGCCAGCCCGCAGTTCGACGCGCAACTGGAGAGCCTCACGCTCGACGCGCTGCATCTGCCCGACACCGTCTCGCTCACCGTGCCCTCCACACTCGCGCGCGCGCGCCCCGACATTCGCGCGGCCGAAGCGGTGCTGCACCAGGCAAGCGCGAACGTGGGCGTGGCCACCGCGAATCTCTACCCGCAGATCACGCTCTCGGCCAGCATCGGGTCCGAGCGCACGCGCGTGGAAGACGTGGTGAACGGGCTCAACATCTGGAACTTCGGCCTCGGGCTCACGCAGCCGGTCTTCCACGGCGGCGAACTGCGCGCGAAGAAGCGGGCTTCCGAAGCCGCCTGGGACGCCGCCTTCGCCGACTACCGCCAGACCGTGCTGCAGGCGTTGCAGCAGGTGGCCGACACGCTGCGCGCACTCGAAAACGATGCGCTCGAACTGCAATCGCGCGACGCCGCCCACCGGGAGGCCGAGGCGAGCGCAACGGTCGCGCTCGCGCGCTACGAGGCGGGCGGCGTGAGCGAATTCAGCCTGATCGACACGCAGCGCCAGGCGCTCCAGACCTCGCTCGACCGCACGCTTGCCGAAGCGAACCGCCTCGCCGATACGGCCGCGCTCTACCAGGCGCTGGGCGGCGCGGCCTTGCCCGCGCAGACGGCGCAGTAACAGGCGCAGTGACAGGCAGACCGCCGGCGGCCATGGGAAACCCGTGGCAACCGGATGTGCCTGAGACAACCGTTCGTTTCCTTTCGCCGCGCGCGGGCGTGCGCGACAATGAGCGTTCGCATCCTGCATCCGTCCCCTTCCCCAAGAGCTGCGTATGAACCAGGCATCGCCGACTCCCGCCCCGCTGTCGCCCCACGATATCGTGATGGCCGACGCACTCGAACTGTCCCAGTGGATCCGCCTTCGCAAGGTGTCGTGCCGCGAGGTAATGAGTGCCTTCCTCGATCACATCGAACGCGTGAACACCCCCGCCAACGCCATCGTCTCGCTGCGCGAGCGCGACGCGCTGCTGCACGAAGCCGGCGAACGCGATGCGGAACTCGCGCGCGGCGAGTACCGGGGCTGGCTGCACGGCATACCGCAGGCGCCGAAGGACCTCGCGGCCACGGCGGGCCTCGCCTCCACCCAGGGCTCCCCGCTGTTCCGCGACGAAATCCCGAAAGCCGACAGCCTCATGGCCGCACGCGTGCGCGCGCAAGGGGCGATCTTCATCGGCAAGACCAACACGCCGGAGTTCGGCCTCGGCTCGCACACGTACAACACGGTGTTCGGCACGACGCTCAATGCCTACGATCCCGCGCGCAGCGCGGGCGGCAGCAGCGGCGGCACGGCCGTGGCGCTCGCGCTGCGCATGCTGCCCGTGGCGGACGGCAGCGACATGATGGGGTCGCTGCGCAACCCGGCCGGATGGAACAACGTGTTCGGCTTTCGCCCCTCGCAAGGGCGCGTGCCTTCGGTACCGGCGCCCGAGCTCTTCTATCACCAGCTCGGCTACGCGGGCCCGATGGGCCGCAGCGTGGCCGACATGGCCATGCTGCTCGCCGTGCAGGCCGGCTACGACCCGCGCGCGCCGCTCTCGATCGCGCAGGACCCCGCCGTGTTCCGCGGCCCGCTCGCCCGCGATTTCGGCGGTACGCGCATGGGCTGGCTGGGCAACTATGACGGCTATCTGCCGATGGAAGACGGCGTGCTCGCCCTGTGCGAAACGGCGCTCAAGGATTTCGAAGCAGTGGGCTGCCGCGTGGAGGCCACGCGCCCCGACTTTGCGCTGGAGAACCTCTGGCAGTCGTGGATCACGCTGCGCCACTTCTCCTGCGCGGGCACGCTGGGCGCGCTTTACCGCGACCCTGCGAAGCGCGCGTTGCTCAAGCCCGAGGCCGTATGGGAAGTGGAAGGCGGCCTGCGCCTGTCGGGCGAGGACGTGTGGCACGCGTCGGTGCTGCGCAGCCAGTGGTACAACGCGCTGCTCGCGCTCTTCGAGCACTACGACTTTCTCGTGCTGCCGAGCGCGCAGATTTTCCCGTTCGATGCGCGCGAGCATTGGCCGAAATCCATCGCGGGCAAGACCATGGACACCTATCACCGCTGGATGGAAGTGGTGATCGGCGCGAGCCTCGCGGGCCTGCCCGTGGTCAGCGTGCCGGCCGGTTTCAACGCGCAGGGCCTGCCGATGGGCATGCAGGTGATCGGCAAGCCGCTCGCGGACTTCTCCGTGCTGCAGCTTGCCCACGCCTACGACCAGGCCACGCGCTGGGTGCAGCGGCGCCTGCCGCCCGCGCTGGCCGCGTGATGCTTCGCCGGGCTACTTGAGCCCGAAATCGACGCGCGTGGTCGCGCCCTTGTCGTCGATGCCCTTCGCGTCGAGCTTCGGCGCCACCACGAACACGCGGCTCGGATCGACCTTGCCCTGGAAGTACTGCTGCACCGCCTGGGCCCGCTGCTGGGCGAGGTCGCGCAGGGTCGCGTCGGTGATCGGCGCGTGTTCCGCGAGCGCCTGCTTCATGTCGTCGTCGGGCAGCGTCTTCGTAAGGCCGATCATGTTGCGCGGCTTCTTGAAGTCCGCCGACTTGTAGGCCCTGGTGAGGTACTTGTCGTACTCCTTGTCGTCCACCTTCACCTGCGAGGTGTCCACGCTCTCGCCGTTGCCCACGGTGTCCTTCACCTTCTGCGCGCGCACGAGGTGATCCACGTACTGCTCGCGCAGCGCGGGCGTGTCCACGGCCGGGTCCACGCGGCCGATCAGGTCGATCTTGATCGAGGGCTTGTCGTCCAGCGCCTTCGCAATGGTGTCGAGCTTCTTTTCGTCCGCGTCGGTGAGCGTGGCCGTGCCCGGTGCGAACTCCACGTAGCCCAGTTCCTCGCCTCCCCCGCCGAACGCATTCGCGAGCAGCGAGAACGGCGCCGTCACGGCCTTCGCGATGAGGTTGAGCACCGCCTTCCAGATCAGGCCGCCCAGGCTGAACTCGGGATTCGAGAGCGAGCCCGACACCGGAATGTTCACGTCGATCTCGCCGCGCCGGTTCTTGAGCAGCGAAATCGCGAGGCGTACCGGCAGTTTCGTCGCCGTGTCGTTGTCCACGTGATCGCCGAAGGTGAGCTGGTCGATGAAGATGTGGTTGTTCGCGCTGAGCTGGTCGTTGGCGAGCTGGTAGTGCAGATCGACGTTGAGCTTGCCCTTCGTGATCGGATAGCCCGCGTACTTCGTGGAGTACGGCGTGAGGTTCGTGAGCTCGATGCCGTGCGCCGAAGCGGTGAGGTCGAGCGAGGGTTTTTCGATGAGCGGATTCACCGTGCCCTTGATCGAGATCGGGCCATTGCCCGACAGGTTCGCCGACACGTCCACCGGCGCGGGCGTGGTCGATTGCGTGCCGAACGCACCCACCGTGCCCTCGATCTGCACGAGGTCGGCCGTGTAGTTCGGCTTGATGAAGTTGTCCGTGTAGTTCACGCGGCCGCCCTGCAGCACGAGCTGGCCGAAGTGCAGCCGCACCGGGCTCTTCGGCGGCTGCGCCGCCGTGACCGTGGCAGGCGCCGATGCGCGTGCGGCCGCCGAGGCGGTTGGCGTGGCCGAAGTTGACGCCGAAGTTGCCGAACTTGACGCCGCAGTTGCCGCCTCAGTTGCCGAACTTGCCATCGCCTCGCTCGCGGACTGCGGAGAAAGCGGCACCGGCTCGCGGCCGCCGCGCGCCTCGGCGCCAGTGTCGCGCGTGAGCGACTGGGCTTCGCCCGTCTGGTGCGCCACCACGTCCTTGAGGTTCAGCTTGCCCTGCGCGTCGAGCAGCACGCGCCCGTAGAAGCCGGCGAAGGTCACGCGGCTCGCATCGACGTCGGTGCCGTGCGCCTCGTCGTAGCTCGCGTGCAGGTTCGTGAGGGCCAGCGAGCGCCAGCCCGCGAACGGGTCGGACGTGGCCTTGTCGAGCATGCGCACGTCCACCACGGCCGCATCGCCGCGATAGCTCGCCTTCAGCGCCTTGCCCTGCTCGAGCGCGAGCTGGCCCTTCATGTTGAGCAGCGCGCTCGCGATCACCGCGTTTAGCTGGCTGCCGAAGTACGGCTCGAAAGCGGCGGCGTCCAGCCGGTTCGCGTCGATCGTAAGCCTTGCTTTCAGCGGCGTGGGGTTCACGTCGCCGTTCAGCGCGAGCGTGCCCTTGCGGTTGAGCGTCGCCTTCAGGTCGATCGGCAGCGCGTGGCCCAGGTCGTCGCTGATCTGCTGCACCTTGAGGTCGAGCGGCGCGATCGCGAGCTTCACGGGGTGCGGCGTGCTGCTGTCGGTGAAGTTGATCGTTCCGCCGTTCACGTTGAATGCGTCGATCTTGTAGTGCCAGGCCGGCCCCTCCTGAACCGACTTCTGCGCCGCGTGAATGGCCGTGCGCTCCTGCGCGGCCTCGTGCTTGCCCGCGAGCTGCACGAGGTCGATGCTGCCGTCCTTGCGGCGCTCGGCGTCCACGGCGAGCCCCGTGAGATCGACCGACGCGATCTGCGCCGTGCGCGCCGCGAGATCGACCTGGTTCACCTTGACCACGCCGTGCGCGAGCGTGACGACCGGCGCCTTCGCGCCGCGCGCCGCCACCTTGAGCGTGTCGAGATTCAGCGTGGTCGCGCCCACCCGCACCGCGGCCGGCGACTTGCCCCAGTCGGCGCTGAGCTGCGCATCGAGGCCCACCTTGCCGTCCACGACCTGCGCGGCGCTCAGGTTGTCGAGATACGGCTGCAGCGGCACGAGCGCCACGTTCTGAAGCTGGACTTTCGCGTCGGCGGTTTTCGCGACCATGCCGAACGAGCCCGAGGCCTTGACCGTGCCGCCGCTGTTCGCGGTCATGCCGAAGGTGTATTGGGCCGGCGATTTCGCCGTCGTCGAGAAGTTCGCGAGCGTGGTGCCGATGTCGCCGAGCACCATGTCCACGGGGCGCGGCGGCGTTTCGTCGTGCACGTGCACGGTGCCGCCGTTGATCGCGAACTGGCGAATCGAGAGGTCGAGCGGCGCGGGCTTTGCCTCGGCCGCGGCCTGCGCTTCGCCGCCGGAGGCTGCGGGAGGCGCCGCTACCGCCGCTACCGCCGCACCGCTCGCACCACTCGCGGCGTTCGCGGCGTTTGCGGCGCCCTGACCCGCCGTTGCCGGCTGTTGCGTGCCCGCCAGCTTTTCGACGCTCAGCACGCCGCTCTTGTCGCGCGACACCCAGACCTCGGGTGCGTCGAGCCGGATCTCGTCGAAGTGATACGCATTGCTGAACGGTTCGAGCGAGGCCGCCGCCACGTGCAGGCTGCGCGCGCCGAAGAGCGGCGCATTGGCCGCATCGGCGGTGTCGATGTCGTTCAGGTCGGCGGTGCCCGACACGCGCAGTTCGGGCTTGTCGCCCGACATCACGAAGTCGAGCTTGAGGTCCGTCGAAAGCTTGCCGCTCTTCACCTGCACCGGCAGCTTCGTGGGCGCGTAGGTCAGCAGGCGCGGCACGTCGAGCGCGTCGAGCTTGAGCGCCACTTCGGATTCGCGCGACGCCGCGAACGGCTTGGTCTTGCCGTCGATGGCGATCGTGCTCGTGCCGTCGATGCGCGCGCGCAGCAGCGGCTGGACGAAGATGTCGGTCTTCGAAGGCAGCGTGGCGATGAACGGGATGCCGAGCGTCCAGCGGTCGATCACGTGCTTTTCGTTGAGCAGGCGATCGTCGAACGTGATCTGCCCGTTCTCGACGCGGATGTTCGAGATCGAGAACGGCGTGGGTTTGCTGCCGGGCTGCGAGGGCTTCGAGAACTTTTCGATGAGGTCGGAGAAGTTGAAGCGCTGCGCATCGAGCCGCACGATGGTGATGCGCGGCGAATCGAGCCGCACTTCATCGACGATGGGAGCGAAGCGGAAGATCGACGACCACGAAGGCTGCACGACGAGGCGCTCTACGTCGAAGAAGTCGCCGTTGCCGCCGCGCTCGCCGATATGCACGCGGTCGGCCTCGAGCCGCAGCGTGTACGGGTTGAGCCCGATGCGGCCGATCGTGACGGGACGCTCGAGCTGCTTGCTCAGTTGCTGGGCGGCGAAGTAGCGGATAAGAGGCGGCGCGGCGAAGAAGCCGAGCAGCCCGAATACGACGAGGAAGATCAGCACACCGGCCAGGATGTGCCGGGTGCGGGGCGCGCGCGCCACGGCGCGAACCGATTGCAGGGAAGAATTCAGCGACGCTTTGTTGAGGCTTGCCATGCTCGCTAGCAAATGACGCGGCGACTGCCAGCCGCGGGTAGTGGGACTGGGATGACGGTCGTCGTTCCCGACAGCGGGAAGTATAGGCCCGATGGCGGAGAGCACGGCGGTAAAACGCCGCCGGGCGAGCGCCGGCGGCGGTGGAGAACGCAAGATGAACGGAGGCGCGGGCACGCCGCCCGGGTCATGCCCGACTACTTGTCCGGACTACTGCGCGACTACTGTCCGACTACTGCCGCTCGACCGCCGGCGGCTGCCAGCTGCCGTCCACGGCGGCCGGCTTCGGCGCGTAGAGCCGCAGCACGAGGCGGAAGTCGCCCTGCGGCGCCGGCACCCAGTTCGTGCCGCCGCGCGGACGGTCGGCCGAAACGTGCACGTCGAGCGAGCCGTCGCGATTGCGCCGCGCGCCGGTGCGGTCGCCGAACGCCACGCGCACGGGGCCGCCATCGTCGAGCGCGCCATCGCGCGTATAGGCCGTGATCGACCAGAAGCCGCGCACCGGCGGCAGTTGCTGCGCGGCAAAGTGGATCACGTAACGGTTCGCGCCGTTGAGCGCGTGGCCGTCGCTGTCCTGGGTCACGCGGGCGCGCACTTCGTCCGAAGCCGTTGCGAGGCCGGGCTGCGTATAGGCCGTGTATGCGCGCAGCGCATAGTCGGGGCCGTAGTTGCCCGCGTCGTCGCCCACCCAGAGCCAGCCGTTGCCGGCCAGCAGGTTCGGGGGCGGCGCGGCCACCCGCGCACGGCCGTCGGCGTAGCCCGCCGCAATCCCGTCCGTCGCGTTGGCCGGAAGCTCCACGGCGTCGCCCGGGTGCACGCCGATATCGGCGAGGATCTTCAGGGCGTGGGGATCGTCGGGGACCGGCGGGTTGTCTTCCAGCGCCTGCGAGAGCCGGCCGAAGAAGCCGTTCGCGTCGAGCGCGGCCACCTGCTGGGCCGGCGTGCCGGGTGCGACCGGATCGCCGCTCTGGCTCGCCCCTGCCGAGGACGCGTCGCTGCCGTGACCGCCCTGGTCGGCCCAGGTCGAGAGCGTCGCAACGCGAATCCCGCGCTGGAGCTTGCGCACGGCCGCGAGATCGCCGCCGCGCGTTTCGATGCGCGCGAGGAACCAGACATAGCGCGTGGACACGTCCACGCGCTGCACGTGCGCAGGCAGGGTGCCCTTCCAACCGGCGGGCACGAACGCAATCGTTTGCGCCTTGACGCCGCCCGCGTGTGCAGCGGCCTTCGTACCGGGCCTGGCGACCGTGTCCGCGCCGGACTGCGCGCTCGTGGACCAGACCACGTTCGTCCACATGTCGAGCGCGCGCGCATCCAGATAGCGGCCGTGCGAGTCGGGCAGGCTCACGAGCACCGGCTCGCTGGAGAGGTCGAGCCAGCCCGACGAGCCGAGCGTGTCGAGGTTCGGTTCGGACGGACTGGACGCGCCCACGGGCGGCAGCGACTGCGCATTGCGCAGCGTATTGGGCTGCGACTGGCCGGGCGCGCTGCCGGTGGCGGCTTCGCGCGAAACGTCCATCAGAACGAGCGGAAAGCCGAAGACATAGGAATCGGAAACTTCGTCCTTCACCCAGCCGGAGCCGGCGCTCTTCGGCGCGGCGCCCGGCGGAGACGCGCAGGCGGCGAGAAAAGCGAGCCCGGCAAGCGCCAGGCCGGTGCGGGAATACGGGTACTCTCGACGTTTTTTTGTCATTTGTTAGATCTTGTAGGCGAAGCGGGCGGTCCGGAAAGTAGCGTCGCGACCGGCGCCCGACGCTGCGCGCGGCCCCCCCGGGCCGTGGAATTCGCGCTGCGTGCTGACAATGCCGGCGGATCGTATCGTATCGCTCGCGCCATGGCGTGAAAAGCGGTATGAACGGAATTCTGTGTTCCAGGGGCGGGCCGATGCGCGACGGCTGGAGGCATCGCTCCAGAATATCGACCTTGACCTTCCCATCATGGGAACGTAGATACTGCCTGACATCGAATCTGTTTTGCGTGCCGGCCACCATGAACGAACCCCTTCTCGACGAACGCAGCGACACCCGTGTCGCCGAATTCGAAATCCACGGCATGACCTGCGCCGCCTGCGCGACGCGCGTCGAAAAAGCGCTCGCCCGGGTGCCGGGCGTGGCGCGCGCCAGCGTCAACCTGGCCACGGAAAAGGCCACCGTCGAGACGGGCAGCGGCGTTGCGCCCGAGGTACTCGTCGGCGCCGTCGAAAAGGCCGGCTATGAAGCCGTGCCGGTGGCCACGCAAACCGCGTCGTTCGCCATCGGCGGGATGACCTGCGCGTCGTGTGCGAATCGCGTCGAGAAAGCCCTCGCGCGCGTGCCCGGCGTGGCCGGCGCCACGGTCAATCTCGCCACGGAGCAAGCCACGGTCAACTTGCGCGCGCCGCTCACGGGCGACCTCTCCGACCAGATCGTGGCCGCCGTGACGAAGGCGGGCTACGAAGCCACGCCGCTCGCGGGCGACGAACCCTCGGGCTACGCGCTCGATACCGCCGCGTCGGGCGAGGGTGGCGGCACGCCCGCAGCCGCCGGACCGTCGAGCCGGGAGGCTGCCGCCGCCCGCACCGCGCGCCGCGAATGGCACGCCGTCCTGATCTCGGCGGTGCTCGCGGCGCCCCTCGTGCTGCCCATGCTCGGTCACGCCGCCGGCATCCCCTGGATGCTGCCCGCCGTCGCGCAACTCGCGCTCGCATCGGTGGTCCAGTTCGTCTTCGGTGCGCGCTTCTACCGCGCCGCCTGGAAAGCCGTCCGCGCCGGCGCCGGCAACATGGACCTGCTCGTCGCGCTGGGCACCTCGGCGGCCTGGGGCGTGAGCGTCTACGCGATGCTCGCGCATCCCGGCGACGCCGCGCACCTGTACTTCGAAGCCTCGGCGGTCGTCATTACGCTCGTGCGCTTCGGCAAGTGGCTCGAAGCGCGCGCGAAGCGCCAGACCACCGACGCCATCCGCGCCCTCAATGCCTTGCGCCCCGATCGCGCGCGCCTGCGCGAGCACGGCGTCGAGCGCGAGGTGCCGCTTTCCGCCGTGCGCGTGGCGAGCATCGTAGCCGTGCGGCCGGGCGAGCGCCTGCCGGTGGACGGCGTGGTGCTGGAAGGCCGCAGCCATATCGACGAATCGCTCATCACGGGCGAGAGCCTGCCGGTGCCGAAAGCGCCCGGCGACCCGGTGACGGCCGGCTCGATCAACGGCGAAGGCGCACTGGCCGTGCGCACCACGGCCATCGGCGCGGAGACCACGCTCGCGCGCATCATTCGCCTCGTCGAAAGCGCGCAGGCCGAGAAGGCGCCGATCCAGCGCCTCGTGGACCGCGTGAGCGCCGTGTTCGTGCCCGCCATCCTCGTGATCGCGGCCATGACGCTCGGCGGCTGGCTGCTCTCGGGCGCGTCTGCCGAAACGGCCATCCTCAACGCCGTGGCCGTGCTCGTGATCGCCTGCCCTTGCGCGCTCGGCCTCGCGACCCCGGCCGCCATCATGGCGGGCACGGGCGCCGCCGCGCGCCAGGGGGTGCTCATCAAGGACGCCGAAGCACTCGAGACCGCGCACAGCGTGAGCGTCGTGGCCTTCGACAAGACCGGCACGCTCACGCTCGGCAAGCCTTCGCTCACGGCGTTCGAAACGGTGGACGAGACAACGGACGAAGCCGCGGGCGGCATCGCGCGCGCGCAAGCCCTCTCGCTCGCCGCCGCCGTGCAGCAGCACAGCGACCATCCGCTCGCGAAGGCGGTGATCGAAGCCTTCGAAGCCGAGGCCAACGGCGCACTCGTGCCTCGCGCCGAACATGCGCGCGCTGTGCCTGGGCGCGGCGTGGAGGCCGAAGTGAACGGCCGGCGCTACGCGATCGGCAGCGGCCGCTGGCTCGACGAACTCGGGCTCGACGTGCCGCCCGCCCTCGCGGCGCGCGCGAGGGCGCTGGAGCAGGCCGGCAATACCCTCTCCTGGCTTACCGCCGCGCCGCAGGGCGCCGCGCCCGAAGCCGTGCTCGCGCTGCTCGCCTTCGGCGACACGCTCAAGCCCACCGCGCGCGCCGCCATCGACCGCCTGAAGGCCATGGGCGTGCGCAGCGTGCTCGTGACGGGCGACAACGCCGGCAGCGCGGCGGCGGTCGCGGCGCAGCTCGGCATCGACGAAGTCCACGCGCACGTGCTCCCCGACGACAAGGCCGCGACGATCCGCGACCTCAAGATCCGCACGGGCGGCATCGTGGCGATGACGGGCGACGGCATCAACGACGCCCCCGCGCTCGCCGCCGCCGACATCGGCATCGCCATGGCCACCGGCACCGACGTCGCCATGCACGCCGCCGGCATCACGCTCATGCGCGGCGACCCGCTGCTCGTCGCGGCCGCCATCGACATTTCGCGGCGCACGTGGCGCAAGATCCAGCAGAACCTGTTCTGGGCGTTCTTCTACAACCTGATCGGGATTCCGCTCGCGGCCTTCGGTTTGCTCAACCCGATGCTCGCGGGCGCCGCCATGGCGTTCTCCAGCGTGAGCGTGGTCACGAACGCCCTGCTCCTGCGCACCTGGCGCGGCAAGTGAACTGAAGCACGCCGGCCGCCCCGGCAATGCCTCATGTGCATCGTCTGTGGGGCTTTCCTTGTGCTTCAAACACTTAGCTTCGATGTCCCAAGGTTGCCCACAGGCCTGTGAACAAAAACTGGGGATAAAACGGCCGCGCGGTGCCGGTTCGCTGCCGCTTGCGATGCTTCAGGACGACTTGTTTTTTGCGTCAAGGACTTAGCTTCGCTGTCCCAAGGTTGCCCACAAGGCTTTCCACTAAATCTGGGGATAAGCCTGCCCGGCCGCTGCTCAAGCGTTGCCTAATCGTTGCGGCATCCGATGCATCAGGACGACTTGCTTTTCGCGTCAAGGACTTAGCTTCGCTGTCCCAAAGTTGCCCACAAGGCTTTCCACGAAAAGTGGGGATAACTATGAAATCCGGGCGGGCCGACGTTTGGCACACCGCATGGCCCCGCACGCGGCCACATTGCTGAGCAGTGCCGAGCAAATGCACAGGATGCCTGCGCACTGCCTTCGCACTCCGATAGCGGCGAGCCCTCGCACCCCACGCAGCACGGCGCGCCCCTGCTACCCGCAGAAAGCGCGCCGCCGCCTCATTGCCCTTGCTGCTGCAGCGGCGGCGTGTACTGTGCGCCCGGGCCGCCCGACTCGGGGCCGCTGTCGTCGGGCGTCGGCGTCGGCGCGAGCGCCGGCTCCTGAGCCGGGAACGGCGACGTGGCAGCAGGCTCGCTCGCCGGGCCGATGATCGGCGGCACGCCCAGTTCGCGCGGCTGCGAAGCCGCCGGCGGTACCGATGCTGCCGACGCCGCCGAAACACCCGAACCCGCCGCCGCAGCGGATGCCCCGGACGCCGCCGCTTCGGAAGCCGGCTTCGGCACCGCACGCGGCGCCGGCGCGCGCCGGACCGGCGCGGCAGGCGTCTCGACCTTCGGCTGCGTCCCGAAGAGCGTCTCGATCCACGCACGCAGCTTCTCGCGGAAGGTTTCGAACGCACCCGGCGTAACCTCGGTATCGAAGCGCGCGCGCGGATCCACGATGCGTGCCCGCAGCGCACGCTGGAAGAAGTCGCCGACGATCGGCAACGCACTGCGTGCGCCCTGCCCCCAGTAGTCGTCGAGCGTCACGCGGCCATCGTCGAAGCCGACCCATGCGCCCGCAACGAGTTGCGGGTCCATGAGGATGAACCAGCCGTCCGTATTGCCCTGCGTGGTGCCGGTCTTGCCGGCCACGTCGGCGCGGATGCCGAAGCGCGTGCGGATGCTCGAACCCGTGCCGCGATTCACCACGTCGCGCATCACGTCGATCAACGTGCGGTCGGCGGATTCGGAAAGCGCGCGCTCGGGCGAGGCGCTCGGGAACGCCGCGAGCACGTCGCCCTTGCTGTCCTCGATGCGCGTGACCATGCGCGGCTCCAGGTACTCGCCGTCGTTGGCGATCGTGCTGTACGCCGAGACCATTTCCTTGAGCGTCACCGGGCTCGTGCCGAGCGCGAGCGAAGGCACCGGGTCGAGCTCGCTGTCGCGCACGCCCATCGCACGCGCAAGACGCGCCACCTTGTCCGGGCCGACCTGTTCCATCAGTTGCGCCGTAATGCGGTTGCGCGAGTAGGCAATCGCGTCGCGCAGCGTCATCGGCTTGTTGCTGGGCGGCACGTCGTCGTCCGGGCGCCAGATTTCGCCGCCCGCCAGCGGGATTTCCACGGGCTGGTCGATAAAGGTGTCGGTCGGTTTCGCGCCGGCGGCAAAGGCCGCGCCGTACACGAAGGGCTTGAACGTCGAGCCCGGCTGGCGACGGGCCTGCTGAACGTGGTCGTACGGCTCGTCCGCGAAATCGCGGCTGCCCACCCACGCCTTGATCTGCCCGTTGCGCGGGTCGATCGCGAGGAAGCCCGCCTGGACTTCCGTCTTGTTCTTGCACAGCGCGCGCATGAAGGTGCGGTCCGAGGCGAGCTGCTTGAGCGCGTCGTCGTCGCTCGCGCCCGCGTCGCGCGCGCTCTTGTAGTCCGGCGTTTCGCGCATGAAGGTGCGGAAAAGATCGTTGGCCGGCGTGCAGCCCTTGCCGTTCCACGCGCCGTTCGCGATGGCCTGCAACTGGTTCGCGTGCTGCGCGAGCGCGGCGGTCGCCATGGCCTGCAGGCGCGAATCGATCGTAGTGCGAACGATCAGGCCATCCGAATAGATGTTGTAGTCGTTGCGGTCCGCCCACGCGATCAGCCACTTGCGCAACTGCTGCGCGAAGTGCGGCGCGGGGCCCGGCGGCTCGGTCTGGCGCGCGAAGTCGAGACGCAGCGGCTTCTTCGAAAGCACCGCGTACTGCGCCGGTGTGAGCTTGCCGTACTTCACCATCTGCGAGAGCACGGTATTGCGCCGGGCGAGCGCGCGCTCCGGATTGATCACGGGGTTGTAGTAGGCGTTGCCCTTGAGCATGCCCGTGAGCGTGGCGCTCTGCAGCACGTCGAGCTGATCGGCCGATACGCCGAAGTAGGTGCGCGCCGCCATCTCGATGCCATACGCGTTGTACAGGAACGGCACCGTGTTCAGATAGGTTTCGAGAATCTGCTGCTTGCTGTAGACAGATTCGATCTTGAGCGCCGTGATCGCTTCCTTGAGCTTGCGCGTGAGCGTGGGCGCGCGGCCGATCTCGTCGGGATAGAGATTGCGCGCAAGTTGCTGCGTGATGGTCGAGCCGCCCTGGCGGTCGCCCGAAAAGGTGTGCAGCGCGGCGCCCGCGGTGCGCTTGAAGTCGATGCCGTGATGCTCGTAGAAACGGTGGTCCTCGGTCGAAATGAGCGCATCGACCATGTGCGGCGACACTTCGTTGAGCGGCACCCATTCGCGGTTCGAGGGCTTGAACTCGGCGAGCAGCTTGCCGTCGGCCGAGAGGATCTGCGCGGGCTCGTCCACGCGCGCCTTGCGGATGTCGCCGATGCTCGGCGTGAACGGGATCAGCACCAGCACGTAGAGCACGAAGAGCGCCGGCACGGCCGCGACGGCATAGAGCACGCCGCGCCGCGTGGGATGCCGCAGATGGTGGAGCGCCTTCGCGGCAAGCGGGGCAAGCCTCGCGCGGGCTGCCGCGAAGAGAGGCTGGAGACGGGCCATGCCGGCCTGGAAGCCGGGCTTCAGGCGAGCGGACCATTTGGCGAACTGATCGCGGACGAACGACACGTAACGCTTCACGCGGGCAAAGGATGGGCTGGAAAAGCGTGCATCGTATCAAAAATCGCCCTGCGCGCCGGTACTTGCCTGCGCGCCACGATTATTCTGCGCTCCGCAATAACTGCCGCGGCGCAGTGGTTCACGGCACGCTCGAAGGGCCGTTCTCACCGTCGAATATGACACCACGATGAAATGTTTCTTCCAGATTCAGGAAGGATCTTGTCCAGTCAGCCCGGCTTTTCCGGCGGCGCTTAATTCTTACACTCCTGACGCTGTTTTCAACCGCTACGGCATCACTCAGGAGTCCATTCGTGAAGAACAAGAATTCGTCCACCCCAAGGTCCGCCACGACGGCCATGGCGGCTTTTACCACCGTCGCATCCCTCGCCGCCTTCGCGCCCGCCGCTCACGCTCAAAGCTCGGTCACGCTGTATGGCCTGATCGACGCCGGCATCTCGTACACGAACAACGTGGCGAGCGGCAAGTCGGGCGGCGCGCTCTGGCAGGCCACGAGCGGCGAGGTCAACGGCAGCCGCTTCGGCATGCGCGGCAGCGAAGACCTGGGCGGCGGCCTGCATGCGGTCTTCGTGCTGGAGAACGGCTTCAACGTGCAGAACGGCAAGCTCGGTCAGGACAGCCGAATGTTCGGCCGCCAGGCCTATGTCGGGCTCGCGCAGGACCAGTTCGGCTCACTCACGCTCGGCCGCCAGTACGACGATCTCGTCGATTTCGTCTCGCCGCTCTCGGCCACGGCCGGCACCTTCGGCGACACCGGCTTCGCGCATCCGTTCGACAACGACAACCTCAACCACTCGCTGCGCATCAACAACGCGCTCAAGTACACGAGCAACGCCTATAGCGGCCTGAAATTCGGCGCCATGTACGCGTTCTCGAACCAGACGGACTTCGGCACGAACCGCGCCTACAGCTTCGGTGCGAGCTACAACACCGGCCCGCTCGCCCTGGCCGCCGGCTATCTGCAACTGAACAACACGCAAGGCGCGACTGCGAGCAGCCCGGGCGCCGTCGATCTCGCGGAATCGACAGCGAACGGCAAGGGCGGCTTCGCACTGGGCGCCGATCGCCTGCGCTCGTTCGGCGGCGGCCTGAACTACACGTTCGGCCCGGCCACGGCGGGCTTCGTGTTCACGCGCAGCGAATACGCGGGATCGACGGCCTTCGGCTCCCACGGCGGCGACGTGAGCTTCAACAACTACGAAGTGAACGGCAAGTACCAGCTCACGCCGGCCTGGATTCTCGGCCTCGCGTACACGTACACGGACGGCCACGTCGGCGAAAGCACGACCTATGGCGCCGATCCGAAGTGGCAGCAGGTGGACGTGCAGGCGGTGTACCGGCTCTCGAAGCGCACCGACCTCTATGCCGAAGCGATGTACCAGCACGCGAGCGGGCACAACTACGTGGCGTTCATCAACACGGCGGGCGGTGCTTCGACGACGGCGAACCAGGTCGTGAGCACGGTGGGCATGCGCGCGCGCTTCTAGGAAAGCGGCTCTAGGGAAGCGGCGTCGGCTTGCATGGCGCGCGGGGCCGCAGCGGACCGCGCGCGCCGCGTCAGACGACGAGGGAAAGGACGATCGCGCACCACACCGCGCACGCGCCGCACAGAAAGATGCGGCGCGCGAGGCGCATGCGCGATTCGTCTTCGGGGGTGGTCATGGGCGACGTGGCGAGAAACGGCACGCTGGCGAGGCACGCGAAACCCGCCAGCGCGACCACTACGACGACACGCTCGCCGAAGCGCCAGGGCGAGGGCTCGTGCAGCCCCCAGTAGCCGAGAAAGAGCATGCCCATCGAAAACATCGTCGCGGCGGCCGAACTGAGCGCCACTACCGATCCCGCTGGAAATTGCATGTGCGTCGTCTCCCGATGCGCCTCGCGCGAAGTCGGGCCATTATCGGCGCGCGGCGCCTGGCGAAGCAACCTTGCGAGCAACGTCACTGGGCAACCTCGTCAGGCAACCTCGCGGAGGCGGCCGCGCCGCGGCTCAGGCCGGCGGCCGGATCATCTGGAACATCTCGCCGATCTGCGCGTAATCGGCACGGTAGCCCGCGCGCATGACGGGCTGCGCAGCGTGCGTGTCGAACAGGCCGTCCTTGAGGAACGCCTCGTCGATATGCACGCCCACCACCTGGCCGAGCGCGAGCCAGTTGTCCATCGGCGTGCCGTCGAGCGTGGCAAGCCGCACCACCTGCAACAGGCGGCATTCGAGCGCGGCAGGCGACTCGCCCACGTGCGGCACGTTCACGTTGCGGCCCGGCGCCGGCGTGAGCCCCGCGAGCGCGAATTCATCGACATCGGCGGCAACGGGCGCCGACGTGCGGTTCATCTGCTGCGCGAGCGGCTTCGAGGCGAGATTCCAGACGAACTCGCCGGTCGCCTCGATGTTGGCGATGCTGTCCTTGCGGCCCTCGCTGCAGAAACCGATGATCGGCGGGAAGGAGGCGAATGCGCCGAAGAAGCTGTAGGGCGCGAGATTCAGGCAGCCGTCGGCGGCCCGGGTGGAGATCCAGCCGATCAGGCGCGGCGCGACGATCGCCTTGAACGGATCGTGCGGCAGGCCGTGGCCGGTGGCGGGATCGTAGAAATAAGTGCTCGGCATGACGAAACTTTGCTTGGGGCAAGCTGCGGGAAGGGGCTAGCACTATGACACGGCCGCCGGCGGTTTGCCGAGGTGGCCGCCGGGCCCGATTTGTCCACAGATTGTGTTGAGAGAGTTGTGGACAAGCTGCGCACATCCCGCCCAAGGCGCTGATGCACAACGGCTTTTTACTGCGCCGGGCGATTTGTGCAGCACGAGGCCTGCCCTTGTGGCCTTTGTCGGCCAGATCCCAATGCAACAAGGCCGGCTCCCGTTGGGGAGCCGGCCTTGTCTGGCTGGCATATCAGGCACTACCAGGCACGACGCGCGGGATAGCGCGGCGGGCGGCGCATGCCGCCTCGCGCTACGCGCGCTGCTTAGTCGCGCGGCAGGCCGAACGGCATGTAGTGCGAGCGGCGCACGCGTTCCGCTTCGCGATGACGTGCCTTGTACGAGTAATCGGCATCCATCGGCAGATACGGCGACGCGAAGAGATCGTTCGCCTTTTGAATCAGTGCAAGGATAAAGCTCATGGCGACTCCCGGTTAGTTGGATGATCAGGGTTTTCCCTAGGACAAGTGCATTATAGGGTTTTCCCTAGTCGATGACTAGTGCGGCGCAGCAAAAAAACTGCGGCACCCCGTCACATCGGGATACATGTCGATGATGCGTTGCATCAAAGCAACGCATCGCCGGTTTTGATACAGGGACAAAACGGGCTCAGTGACCCCGGGCCTGGCTGGCAGGCCGCGCGTGGTGGGCGTGCGCGGCGGCATGCCGGGCAGGATGCGCAGGCGCCGCGCGAACGGCCGCGGCCTGCAAAGCGGGTGCAGGCGGGGGCGCCGCCACCGGCTGCGCAGCAAGCCGCGCCAGTGCGCCGGCAAGCGCCGCCTGCTGGTCCTGCATCATCTGCGCGAGGTGCTGCTGCTGGGCCCTCGTCTCAGACGCCAGTCGCACCAGCGCGACCGTCTGGACAATGCCGGTCGCCACCGTTACCAGCAGTGCGCCCGCCGCTGCCGCGAGGGTCCACTTCATGCGGCGCGACAGTTCGGCCGCCGCCCGGCCCTGATCCGCGATCCTGCCGTGCAGCGCGTCCACGGCCTGGGCCAGCGCATGCGTGCGGGCGCTTTCGGGTTCGGGAGGCAGCGCAGGCGCGATCTGCGGCCCGGTATCGGCGATTTCAGCCGCGGCGGCAGGCGGCGCGCCCGGACCGTCGTCTGGCTTGATGTCGTTCGCCGCCGTGCTCTCCGGTGCTTGCAGCGCGGGTTCTCCCAATGCCGCCGCCAGCGTTGCCGCTTTCGTCCGCGTGCTACGGCGCGGCGCAACCGCCGTCGGCGCTGGCCGGACCTCTGTCGCGACCTCGGCGTCCGGTGCGGCAGTTGCCACTAACGGCTGAGCCGGCTCAGCCTCGGCAGGCGCCACCACCGGCTGTTGAGCCGGAACCGCACTCAGCGCTTCCCGAGCCCGCCGGGCATCGGGCGCCCGGACCAGCGGAGTGGCCGTATAAGCGGGGTCGTCGCCGAACAGGTCGAAGGTGCTCTCGTCGCGCGTCGGCTCGGCCGGTTGCGCGCCCGGCGGCTCCGCCGCCTGCGCACGCGTGTTTTCGGTATCGGTGGGAATGGCGGCAGCGGCGGAAGCCCGTCGCTTCGGTGGTGCACCGCGCGCTACACGCGCAGTGCTGGGGAAGGTGGGGTCTGCGTTGTCTGCGATATCAGCCATGTGTGCTTATACCTGCCATGAGGATCGAGGCGTCCTGCGCCGCGCGCGGCGGGTCCAGCCGCGGCGCGGCGTCTTCGTGCGATGGATTCGAGTCTGCATTGTCGCATGGGGGTGCGAACCCACCGGGGCCGAACACCGGCCACTTTCGGGCCGAATTCAACGCTCGGGCGCCGCGCCCGCGTGCCTCAGCCCGGCGCGCCTTCCTCGCGAAACTCCCTCACGGCCGGCAGTTGCCGCAGCGCCGAGCAGATCGCCTCGTACTCCATCGTGGAGACGCGGCTCAGCGTGATCATCACGACGTCGAGTTCGGCCGAATCGTCGCTCTGCTGGACGACGAACTGCTTCACGCGCGCGCTCGACGTGCCGAGCGCATCGTGCAGCGAATGGAACGTGAGGGCGCCGCGCTCGACGGTCAGCGAAAGCTGCCGGCGCTGCCGGAAGGTGATGAAGCGGCGCTCCAGCGGCTTGATGCCCGCGAGAATGATGAGAATGATGATGGTCGCCGCAATGGCCGCCGTGTACATGCCGCCGCCCACGGCAAGGCCGACGGCCGCCACCGACCACAGGCTCGCGGCCGTGGTGAGGCCGCGCACGATCTCGCCGCGCAGCAGGATCGAGCCGGCGCCGAGAAAGCCGATGCCCGAGACGACCTGCGCGGCCATCCGCGAGGGGTCGAGTACGACGTGGTCGTTCGAGAGCACGTCGGCAAACCCGAACGCCGAAACGATCATGATGAGCGTGGAGCCCACGCAGACGAGCATGTGGGTGCGCAGGCCGGCGGCCCACGAGAGCCGTTCGCGCTCGAAGCCGATCACACTGCCGAGCGCGGCGGCCAGAACCAGCCGCGAGATGAGTTCGAGATTGGTGATCATGGGGGGTGACGCTCCTTTTTTGGTATGGACGGCCTGCGCCCGTTCAGAGCCGCCCTGTCGATATCCGTGCCCGCATGCGCCGGTCCCGGCCAAGGCCGGCCCAGGCGCGGTCCGCGCCCATTCGCGGCGCCGTCCTGCGCCGATGCGGCGCCTCCTCCAGACTGGCAGCGCGGCGTACAATCGCCGTCTTCGCCTACCTTTCATGCCGCCCGGCGCGGCGCGCTCCATCATGCCAGCACTCGCCAGCGCAGGACTGCGCGACCACTTCGACCGCATCGTACTGCCGCTGTGGCGCGGCCCGGGCTTCAACGCCGCCCTGCGCCTGCCCTATGAGGCGATGGAAGCCGGCGGCGCCGCGCCCCTGCCGGCCGTGCGCTATCGCGCGATGGCCTGCGCCCGCCAGCTATTCGTTTTCTCCCGGGCCGGCGACGCGGCGCATGCCCACACGCTGTTCGAAACGCTGCAGCACTACTTTCGGGACGGCGCGCGCGGCGGTTGGTTCTTCAGCGTCGATCCGCAGGGCGCGCCGCTCGACACCACCAAGGACCTCTATACCCACGCCTTCGTGGTGTTCGCGTGTTCGGCGTATGGTGCGCGCTTCGGCGTGAGCGCGGCACTGGACCTCGCGCGCAGCACCTCGGCGCTGATCGTCGATCGCTTTGCCGCCGGTAGCGGGCTCTTCAACGCGGCGCTGGATGCCTCGTTCGCCCAGGTCGCGGGCACGCCCATCCAGAATCCGCTGATGCACCTCACCGAAGCCTGGCTCGCCGCCCGCGAGGCCACCGGCGACGCCGCCTTCGATAGCGCGATCACACAGCTCGTCGAAGCGATCTCGCGGACCTTCCTGCACGCGCCCACGGGCTGCATTGCCGAACTGCCCGTCGGCGCGGCCGGCAACCGGCTGGAGCCGGGGCATCAGTTCGAATGGTTCTGGCTGGTGTCGTGCGCGGCGGGGCGCCTCGGCGCTTCGGGGCTCGACGAGGCGCTCGCGCGCGCGTTCCCGTTCGCCGTGCGCCATGGGGTGGACCCGGAGACGGGCGCCGTGGCGGCCGCGCTCGACGAAGCAGGACGGGTGATCGACGCAACCCAGCGCATCTGGGCGCAAACGGAATACCTGCGCGCGATCGCGACGCACGGCGATGCCGCGGTGGGCGCCACGCTGCCGGGGCAGATCGAGCGGTTTGCGGCGCGCTTCCTCACGCCGCAGGGCTGGGTGGAATGCCGCAGCGCCGCGGGCGACGTGGCCCGCGCGGACATGCCGTCCACCACGCCTTATCACCTGCTCACGGCCTATACTGCGCTGCCGCGCGGCCAATAAAGGCAAAGAGGGCGCCCGCAGCCCGGGCGCCCGGGGCCGGGATCAGCCCAGCGCCATCCGCGCACCGGGCTCGCTGCGCAGGTCCGAACCCGAAGCCAGCGCCCGCCCTTCGGCCAGCACGGCCGGCGAAATCTCGAAGGCCGCGACGGCATTGGCCAGTTGTCGCGTCTGCTCGTGCAGCGACGAAGCGGCGGCGGCCGCCTCTTCCACGAGCGCCGCGTTCTGCTGCGTCATCTGATCCATCTGGGCCACGGCCTGATTGACCTGCTCGATGCCCGAACTCTGTTCGAGCGACGAGGCGCTGATGCCCGCCATCATCTGCGTGGCGCGCGAGATCGAAGTCGAGACTTCCTCCATCGCGTCGCCCGCCCGCGCCACCAGTTCGGAGCCGCCGCGGATCTGCGCCACCGACTCGCTGATGAGCGTCTTGATCTCCTTGGCCGACTGGGCGCTGCGCTGCGCGAGGCCGCGCACCTCGCCCGCCACCACGGCGAAGCCGCGTCCCTGCTCGCCCGCGCGCGCCGCCTCCACCGCCGCGTTCAGCGCGAGGATGTTGGTCTGGAACGCGATGCCGTCGATCACGCCGATGATCTCGGCGATCTTGTCCGAGCTGTCCGCAATGCCCTGCATGCGCTCGACCACCTCGTTCACGACCGAGGTGCCGCGCGCCGTGGCGTTGAGCGCCGCGTCGGCCAGCGTGCTCGCCTCGCGGGCGTTGTCGGCCGTGTTGCGCACGGTGCCCGTGAGTTCCTCCATGCTCGCGGCCGTTTCTTCGAGCGAAGCGGCCTGCGACTCCGTGCGGGCGGACAGATCGGCGTTGCCGGTCGCGATCTCGTTCGCGCCCACGTGAATCGAGCTCGCCGTCTCTCGCACCGTGTGCACCGTGCGCGCGAGGCTCGCCTGCATGGTCGCGAGGCCGCTGAAGAGCCGGCCGATCTCGTTGTCGCCGCGCGCGATCACGCGCTCGTCCAGACGCCCGCGCGCGATGCGGTCGAAATGGCGGCCCGCTTCTTCGAGCGGCGCGACCACGCCGCGCCGCAGCCCGGCGTACACGCCCGCCACCAGCGCGATCAGGCCAACGAGGATCGCCAGGCCGACGGCGCGAAAGAGCGCCATGCGCGAGTCGATCGAATCGAGCGAGTCGCGGCTCGCCGCCGCGCTGTATTGCGCGAAGCTGTGCAGTTCGGCGAGGTAGGCGTCCTGGTAGGACTGCGTGGGCTGGTCGAGGAACGCCTGGATGTTGTTCGCGTCCAGATCCTGGGCCAGCTCGCCCAGCGCCTTGCGGAACACCTGGTAGCGCTGCGCGAGCGCTTCCACGTGCGCGCGGTCGTCCTCGTCCACGGGCGGCACGTCCACCAGCGCGGCGAACGAGCGGTCCGCCTCGGCAAGCTGCTCGCGCGCGTGATCGACGATATCGGTGGGTTCCGTGCCGCCGCGCACCATGCGCGTGCCCGCGCGCGAGAGGTTGATGCGCGCGTCCATCAAATGCTGGGTGGTTTCGTTGGCGGCGTTGGTCTGGCGCAGCGCCACGCGGGAGAGGTCGTCCACGTCGTCGTGGGTGCGCGTGAGCGCCCAGAAACCGAGCCCTTCCGTCACGAGCTGCAGCACGCAGAACGCAACGAGCACACACAACAGGCCGGAAGCGACCTTGATCTTGCTGAACATCTTGAACACCTGGGATGGGGTGGCTGAGGAAAGTGCGGCGCGCAGCATGGGGTCGCTCGCGCCCAATCTGCGTTTACGGCCGCGCAAACGTTTTTTTGAGCCTTAAACCGCGAAAAAACTGCGCAAAATGCACCGCGCATGCAGGCTCGAAATAATGCTCGCCGGATTCCGCGCATTTTTCGCAACAATTTAGTCCCGCTTTCCTGCAATTCACCTTGCGCCGCCGCGACCCGCTTCCTAGAGTGGTTAGGAAACCATGCGGGCTGGCCCCGGGGAACCCAACGATGACTGATCTCGTAGATCGCGCGCGCGGTGCCCTCCACGCGCAGCCGTTCAGCGTGCTGCTCGGCACGGAACTGATGCACGTCGGCGCGGGCGAGCTGACGCTCAGGCTGCCGGTTCGCGACGAACTGCGGCAGCAGCACGGCTTCGTGCACGGCGGCGTGATCAGCTACCTGGCCGATAACGCGCTGACTTTCGCGGGCGCGCTCGCCCTCGGGCCGCGCGTGGTGACCGGCGAATACAAGATCAATTATCTGAGGCCGGCGCTCAACGGCACGCTCATGGCGCGCGCGAGGGTCGTGCATGCGGGACGCCACCAGGCGACCTGCCAGTGCAGCGTGTTCGTGATGGAAGACGGCGACGAGCGCCTCGTGGCGCTCGCGCAGGGTACGGTGAGCCGCCTTGGGGAGGCGTCCGGGCGCGGGGAGCCCGAGCCGGCCGATTGATGGTCGATTGATGGGCGATTCACGACCGATTGATGGTCGATTCACGACCGATTGACTGACGCCCGCTTGAAACCAGAACCGCTCGAAACGCGGGGGACTACGGGGCACGCAGCCCCGCAGTCAAAGCAACGAAACGTCTTTTGAAAGCCCGCCCCTGGAATCGCCCCAGGAGCCGCCTCCGGAAAATCACTCGGCGGCGCGCGTCTTTTGCGCCTGCTCGCCCAGCCCCTGGATGCCCAGCCGCACCGTCTGCCCGGCCTTCAGGAACACCGGCGTCGGCTTGATGCCCATGCCCACGCCCGGCGGCGTGCCGGTGGAGATCACGTCGCCCGGTTGCAGGCTCATGCACTGCGAAAGATACGAAACGAGCTTCGCCACCGGGAAGATCATCGTGCGCGTGTTGCCGTTCTGATAGCGGTGGCCGTCCACCTCCAGCCACAGGTTCAGGTTCTGCGGATCGGGCACCTCGTCGCGCGTGACGAGCCACGGGCCGGTCGGGCCGAAGGTGTCGAAGCCCTTGCCCTTGTCCCACTGGCCGGCGCGCTCGATCTGCCATTCGCGCTCCGAAACGTCGTTGACGATGCAATAACCGGCCACGTAGTCGAGCGCATGCGCCTCGTCCACGTACTTCGCGTGCTTGCCGATCACCACGCCCAGTTCCACTTCCCAGTCGGTCTTCTTCGAGCCGCGCGGAATCTCGATGTCGTCGTTCGGGCCGACGATCGCGCTCGTCCACTTGTTGAACACCACGGGCTCGGGCGGCACGGGCATGCCGGATTCGGCGGCGTGGTCGGCGTAGTTCAGGCCGATGCACACCATCTTGCCGATATGGCCCACGCACGCGCCGAGGCGCGGATTGCCCTCGACGACCGGCAGCGTTTCCGGGTCGATCGAGCGCAGTTGCGCGAGGCCCGCGTCGGAGAGCACGTCGCCGGCAATGTCGGCCACTGCGCCCGACAGCGAACGGATACGGCCTTCTGCGTCGAGGAGGCCCGGTTTCTCATGGCCTTTCGGCCCATAGCGAAGCAGTTTCATCGTCTCAGTTTCCTCTGGATCATGGCGGTCGATATGGGGAGCGCCTCGCGCTCAAAGCGCCCAGCCTCCGTCGATCACATGTGCCTGGCCGGTCGTGAACGACGACTCGTCCGAGGCGAGATACAGCGCAAGCGCGGCAATCTCCTCGGGCGTGCCGACGCGCCCGAGCGGCTGACGCGCGACGAACGCCGCGCGCGCCGCATCGACCGTCGTGCCCTGCGCGCCCGCCTGCGTGGCGATGCGCTGTTCGAGCGAGGGCGAAGCCACCGTGCCCGGACAGATGGCGTTGCAGCGAATGCCGCGCGTCACGAAATCGGCGGCGACCGACTTCGTCAACCCTATCACAGCCGCCTTCGACGCGCTGTAGGCGCAGCGGTTGGGCACGCCCTTCACGCTCGACGCCGCCGACGACATGTTGATGATCGAGCCGCGCCCCGCGTCGAGCATGGCCGGCAGGAAGGCGCGGATCATGCGGTACATGGCCTTCACGTTCAGGTCGAATGCGAAGTCCCAGTCCGCCTCGCTCGCTTCGAGCACCGAGCCCGCGTGCACGAAACCCGCGCAGTTGAAGAGCACGTCGATGGCGCCCAGTTCGCGCGCGAGCGCTTCGATGGCTTTGGGGTCCAGCACGTCGAGGCGGCGCGCCTCCACCGGCAGTGCCGCGAGCGCGTCGGGGCGGATATCGGTGGCGATCACGCGCGCGCCTTCGCGCGCGAACAGTTCGGCGGTCGCGAGGCCGATGCCCTGCCCCGCCGCGGTAATCAGAGCCGTCTTGCCGGCCAGTCGTTGTGCCATCTGCCACTCCAGTTGGATTCGCGGCGCAGGCCTTGCGTGCGTTTCGCGCATCGCAGGCAGGCTGCCGCTTTCAGGGATGAAGGTTCGTGCTCATTTAGTGCCGATTTCACGCCGATTTCGCGCGCTCGCCTCATAGCCGATAAAACGCGACCGCGTTCACACCGAACACCGCCGCGCGCTGCGTTGCGCTCAAGCCCTCGAGCAAACGCGTCGCGCAGGCGTGCCAGCCCGCGTAGTCGCCATTGAGGTTGAGCACCGGCCAGTCGCTGCCCCACATGAGCCGCTGCGGGCCGAACGTAGCGAGCAGATGCGCCACATACGGTTCGAGCGTCGCGTCGTTCCAGCGCGGCGCGGCTTCGGTGGCGAGACCCGAGAGCTTGCAAAACACCTGCGGAAAGCGTGCGAGCCGCGCGATGGCCTCGGCCCATGCGGGGGAGATCGCCGGGCCGCCGTGCGTGCTGTCATGCGTGTCGTCTCGCGCGTCGTCCCGTACAGGCGGTTTCGCGCCGTGGTCGATCACCACGCGCAACCCCGGATGCCGCGCGATAAACGTTTCGAGCGCAGGTGCATGACGCGTGAAAATCAGCGCATCGAAGGCGAGGTCGTGGGCGATCAGCGCATCGACAGCGCGCGCGGTATCGGCCCGGGCGATCCACTCGTCGTCGGGCAGGTCTTGCAGCATGGGCCGCACACCGAGGAATTTCGGCTCGCGCGCGAGTGCCGCGATCATGTCCGCCGCCAACGGATCGTCGAGCGGCACCCAGCCCACCACGCCCGCGATCGAATCGTCGTCGCGCGCAAGGGCCAGCAGATAGCGCGTTTCCTCCACCGTTGGCGCGGCCTGCACGACCACCGTGCGCGTCACGCCGCACCGCGTGCGCAGCGGCGCGAGATCGTGCGGGCCGAAGGGGCGATAGAGTGTGGAAAGCGCGGGCGTGAGCCATCCATAGTCGCCGCGCGAGGGATCCCAGTAGTGCTGGTGGGCATCGACCTGCGCGGATTCGGCGGGTGTCGTCATGTCAGGCCGCCGGCAACGGTGCGCGCGGATCGACGAGTCCTTCGTCGCGCAGCGCGAGCCACAGGTCGGCGGGAATGGGCCGCGAGAACGACGCGGCGTTCTCGCGCACTTCGGCGGCGCTGCGCGCGCCGTTGAGCACGGTGGCCACGGCAGGATGCGCATACGGAAACTGCAGCGCGGCGGCGGCGAGCGGCACCCCGAAGCTGTGACATATCGCATCGAGCCGCGCGACGCGATCGATCACGTCGGGCGGCGCATCGCCGTAATTGAATTTGCGCTCGCCGCTCAGGCCCCGCGCGAGTATGCCCGAATTGAACGCGCCGCCCAGCAGGATGCTCACCCCGCGCTCGAGGCACGCGGGCAGCAGATCGTCCAGCGGCGCCTGCTCCAGCAGCGTATAGCGGCCCGCGAGCAGCGCACAGTCGATCTCGAACTCGCTCATCGCTTCGAGTATCACTTCGCGCTCGTTCACGCCGAAGCCCACGGCCTTCACCGTGCCTGCCGCGCGCAATTCGTCGAGCGCCCGGAAGCCGCCGCCTTCGGTGAGTTGCTGCCAGTAATGCGGATGCCGGTCGCCATGCGTATAGCGGCCAATGTCGTGCACGAGCAGGATATCGATATCGACGATGCCCATGCGCTGCTGGCTGTCCTCGAACGAACGCAGAATGCCGCCATACGTGTAGTCGTAAATCGCTTCGAAGGGCAACGGGTTCTGCCAGCCTTCGCTGCCGTCATCGACGTGCGTGCGCGGCACGAAGCGGCGCCCCACCTTGGTCGAAAGCACGTATTCGCTGCGCGGATAGCGCCGCAGCGCCGCGCCCAGCCGATGCTCGGCCTTGGTGTGGCCGTAGTGCGGCGCCGTGTCGAAGAAGCGGATGCCGGCTTGCCACGCGGCATCGACCGTGGCCTGCGCCTCTTCCTCGGTGAGATCGCGGTAGAGACCGCCCAGCGGCGCCGTACCGAGGCTCAGTGCGCTGGCTTCGAGCGCGCTGCGTCCGATGCGGCGCCTCGTTCCCACCTGCGGATGCAATTCCTGCGCCATGCCTCATGCCTCCCGAAAAAGCAGTAGTGAAAGATTACGCCTCGCGCCGCGCCCGTCAATGCGGGGCAATCTCGACCACCCGCGCACGCGCGCCCGCGGGCAGGCACGCCGGACCCACCGGCTCGAACGTCTTGTACGTGAGGATGAATTCCTGGTGCCCGAGCGCCTCCGACTTCGAGCGTGCGCCCGCCGCCACGGCAAGCGTCGTGTCGAACACTTCGCGGCCCACTTCGTCGAGCGTCGCGCGGCCTTCCAGAATGCGTCCCGCATCGATGTCCATATCGCCGGCCAGATTGCGGTACGTGAGCGGATTCGCGCACACCTTGATGACGGGTGCAAGCGCCGAGCCCACCACCGACCCGCGCCCCGTGGTGAAGAGGATCACGTGCGCGCCGCAGGCAATCAGCTCGGCAATTTCGGCGTTGTCGCTGATGTTGGGAAAGCCGAAGCGCGGCTCGCCGTCCGGCACCACGTCGAGCAGATAGAGGCCGCCCGTGGGCGGCACGTCGCCGGGCTTCACGATGCCGACGATAGGCGAAGCGCCGCTCTTCGCGTAGGCGCCGAGCGACTTTTCTTCCTGCGTGGTGAGGCCGCCATCGGCGTTGCCCACGGCAAACGAACCGTGGCCAAGTATCGAGTAGTAGCGCGCGGCCTTCGCCACGCACGCCACGATGGCGTCGCCCAGTTCGGGCCGCGCGGCCCGGTTTTTCATGTGGTATTCGCAGCCCACCAGCTCGCCGGTTTCCTCGAAAATGCAGCTTGCGCCCGCTTCGATCAGATGGTCGAACGCGCGCCCCACGGCCGGATTCGCCGTAATGCCGCTCGTGCCGTCCGAGCCGCCGCAGATCGTCCCCACCACGAGTTCGTCGATCCGCATGGGCACTTTTTTCTGCGCAGCAAGCGTTTGGCGAGCTTCGCGCACCCAGTCCATGCCGTACTGGATCGTGCTGCGCGTGCCGCCTTTTTCCTGAATCGTCAGGACTTCTACGGGTCTGCCGCTCGCCCGCACCTGCTCCGCGAGGTAGTGCTTGTTCATGCTCTCGCAGCCGAGCGAGACGAACAGCACCGCACCCACGTTCGGGTGGGTGGTGAGCCGCTGCACCATCTTCTCGGCATAGCTGTTGGGATAGCAGCCCGGAAAGCCGATCAGATGCACGGGCGGCTCGTGCGGGTGGTCGAACGGCGCATCGCCGTCGAACGCGTCGAGCGGTGCGCGAAACTGCGCGACGATCTCGCGCGCCACGTGATGCGCGCATTCGACGAGATAGGCCACCGCAACCACGTTGCGGATGCCTTTGCGGCCATCGCTGCGCAGCCAGCCTTCGAGATGCGGAGTGACTTCGGTGTCGGTCATGACGGAGTGTCCTGCGGGCGGCAGTGCCGCTTTTCTTTGACGCACGAATCAGTGGGACACGAACGCGTGGCCCGCATCGTGCGTATAGGTGGGCAGATAATCGCTTTCGAGGTTGTGCGTGTGCAGATGCTCGCCGCGCGCCACGGGCCCGGTCACATGGCCGATGGGCGCGCCGTAGCGCAGCACCTTCTCGTCCTGCGCGAGCGCGCGCCGCGCGACCTTGTGGCCCAGGTCGATCGTCTTCGCAAGCGTCACGCGCTCCCCTTCGATTTCGACCGTGGCGCCCGCTTCGAGCCGTGCCGCCGCGATCAGGCAGTTGTCCTCGGGGGCCAGCAGGATGAGGCGCGCGTCGGTATGCAGTGAGCCGCTCGTCATATTCGTTCTCCGCGTTGCCGTTCAGTTCTGCGCTTCGCCGCCCGCCAGCCGCGCCACCATCAGCGAGCCGAGGATGATCGCGCCATAGATCGCCTGGACCCAGAACGAAGGCACCTGGGCGAGCGTGAGCAGGTTCTGTACCACGCCGAGCAGCAGCACGCCGAGGAGCGCCCCGAGCATGGTCCCCTTGCCGCCGTCCAGCGAGATGCCGCCGATCACGGCCGCCGCGAACACGGTGAAGATCATGCCGTTGCCCTGGTTCGCGTTGATGGCGCCCACATAGCCCGTGACGATGAGGCCGCCCGCCGCTGCCAGGATGCTGCCGAGCACGAACACCCCCCACGTGATGCGCTCGACGCGAATGCCCGCGGCACGCGCCGCATCCGGGTTGCCGCCGATCGCATAGAGCGCGCGGCCCACGCGGTGATAGCGCAGCATGAACGCGGCCACCGCGAAGGCGACCGCGGCGAGCCACACCGAAAGCGGCAGCCCGAGCACGATGGTGGTGGCGAGCGCGAAGAACGAAGGCGGCATGTCGAACAGCGTGCCGCCCTTGGTTGCGCCCACCAGCATGCCGCGCAGCACGATCAGCATGGCGAGCGTGACGATGAAGGCGTTCAGGCGCAGCCGCACGACGAGAAAACCGTTGATGAAGCCGATCAGCGCGCCCACCGCGAGAATCGCAATCAGCCCCACAAAGGCCGGCCATTCGAGCCCGAAGCCCGCCGAGGCGGCCGGCATGACGAGCATGGCCCCGACCGCGGGCGCGATGCCGACGGTCGATTCGAGCGAGAGATCGAACTTGCCGGTCAGCACGATGAGCGATTCGGCGAGCACGACGAGCGCCAGTGCGGCCGAAGCGCCAAGCACGCTGATGAGATTGGCCTTCGTGAGAAAGCTCGGGCTGACGAAGCCGCCAATCGCGACGAGCAGCAGCAGCGCCGGCAGCAACGCGAAGTCGCGCAGCCGCGCCAGTTCGATGCGCGGCTTCGCGCGCTTCGTGGCAGAGGGGACACCCCCCGTTTCCCCGCTTGATGCCGCGAATGCGGGCGTCGAAACACTAGGCTTCATGAAGACTGACTCCTTCGATCGATGCAATCATTTCGTGGTCCTTCCAACCGGCTGCAAACTCGGCGACGATTTCGCCGCGGAACATCACGAGCACGCGGTCGCAGGTGCGCAGGTCGTCGAGTTCGCTCGATACCACCAGCACCGCCTTCCCTTCGTCGCGCACGCGATCGACCACCGAAAGCAGCGCCTCTTTGGACTTCACGTCCACGCCCGCGGTGGGGTCGATCAGCACGAGCACGTCCGGGTCGCTCGCGAGCGCGCGCGCCATCACGACCTTCTGCTGATTGCCGCCCGAGAGCCCCGAAACGATGTGCTCCGGTCCTTGCGATACGATGCCGAGCGTCTCGATTGCTCGCTGGCCCACGGCGCGCTTCTTCGCGGGCGGCGCGATGCCGAAGCGGCCCAGCAGCCCCGCAATGGTCATCGAAGCGTTTTCGGCAATGGACTGCGTAAGCACGAGCCCCTCGTGGTGCCGGTCCTTCGGCACGCAGGCCACGCCGCGCGCGAGCGCCGCGGGCACGTCGCCGGGCTTGAGCGCCGCGCCCTTCACGCGGATCTCGCCCGCGTGCTGCGCGGCGAGCCCCGCAATCGCCTCGCCCACACCGGTGCGCCCGCTGCTCGTCGCGCCGGTCAGGCCCACCACTTCGCCGCACTTCACCGCGAACGACACGTCGCGGTAGTCGCGGCCCGCAATGCCGCTCACTTCGAGCGCGACCTGCACGCCGGCCGCGAGCGGCGCGCGCCTGGCCGCATCGGCCACATCGAGGCCGCCGCGCTCGCCCGTCATCGCCTCGATCAGGCGCTCGCGCGGCAACGCGGCCACCGGCGCGCTGACGATATGGCGCGCATCGCGCAGCACCGTGACCGCCTGGCAAATCTCGTACACCTCCTGCAGATGGTGCGAGATGAAGAGGAACGTCACGCCGTCGCGCTGCAATTCGTCGATGCGGCGAAAGAGCCGCTTGATCTCCTCGCCGTCGAGCTGCGCCGTGGGTTCGTCGAGGATGATGAAGCGCGCGCCGTACGAGAGCGCCCGCGCGATCTCCACGAGTTGCCGCGCCTCCACGCTCAGGTCGCCGGCACGCGCGTCCTCGCGCACGTCGATGCGCCAGTGGTCGAGCAATGCGCGCGCGTCGCGCCGCATGGCCCGCCAGTCGATCGCGCCGCGCCTCAGAGGCTGACGGTTGATGAAGAGGTTCTCGGCAACCGTGAGCTCGCGGATGATCGTCGAATGCTGATAGACGCAGGCCACGCGCTCGCGCCACGCATCGCGGTCGGCGAGGGCGGGCGCGTTCTCGCCGGCAAAGCGCACCACGCCCTCGTCGGGCTTGCGCAGCCCCGTGAGAATGGCAACGAGCGTCGATTTGCCCGCGCCGTTGCGGCCCACCAGCGCGTGCGACTCGCCCGGCATCACGCGCAGGCTCACGCCGGCGAGCGCCGGTGTCGAGCCGTAGCGCTTCGTCACGCCCACCGCTTCGACAACAGGCACCCCGCCAACCGGTTGCGCATTCATCGCGCCGCCCGCTGCATCGTCCGCTTGACCGCTCATAGGGCCGCTCATTTGACCGTGTTGCCCCACAGGCTCTTGTCGTCCACGTTCTGCTTCGTCACGAGCGGCGCCGGCAACTGGTCTTCGAGCATGCCCGATTGCAGCTGGACTATCGTGCTGTCGTGATCGGTCTTGCCCGGCTTGAAGGTCTTGCCCGCGAGCGCGGCCTGAATGTAGTAGAGGCCGTACTTCGCGTAGAGATCGGCCGGCTGCGAAATGGTGGCGTCGATTTCGCCCTTGCGGATTGCTTCGTATTCCTGCGGAATGCCGTCATTCGACACGATCACGATGTGCTTCGGGTCGCCCGCGGGAAACAGCATCTGCTTGCGGCGCAGGGTCTGGAGCGTCGGCGAGAGGTACACGCCGCCCGCCTGCATGTAGATCGCCTTCACGTCCGGGTTCGCGGTGAGCAGGCTGTCCAGCGCGCTCGCCGCCACGTCGCCCTTCCAGGCGGCCGGAATTTCGAGCAGCGAGAGATTGGGGTACTGCTTCAGGCACGCGCGGAACGCTTCCGAGCGGTCGCGCCCGTTCACCGAAGCCAGATCGCCCATGATCTGCACGACCTTGCCCGCCTTCACGTGCTGGCCGATGTACTCGCAGGCCTTCGCGCCATAGGCGTGATTGTCGGCGCGCACCACCATCGCGACCTTGCCCTGGGTGGGCGCCACGTCCACGGCCACCACCTGCACGCCCTTCTGCGCGGCGTTGACGAGCGCGCGGCTGATCGCGGCCGAATCGATCGGCCCGACCACGATGCCCTTCGCCCCCAGATTCACCATGTTGTTCATGTCGGTGATCTGCTGCGCCGGGTCGTTGTTCGAGTTGACGGGCGCGAGGATGTCGATGCCCATCTGCTTCGCGTACACGGTCAGGTAGTTGTTGTACGACTGCCAGAACGGCGAGGTGAGAAGCGGCAGGTCGAGGCCGACCTTGCCCGTGTCGGCGGCCTGGGCGGGGCCGAAGGCGGCGGTGACGGCGAGCGCCGCGCCGCAGGCAGCGGCCATGCGCAACGCCCTCGCGGCAGCGCGCGTGAGCGCGCCGGCCCGGCGGGATTCCATGAAACGGCGGCCCTTCACGGGCCCGGATGCGAACACCATGTCTGTCTCCTATTTCTGTCGTTGTGAATCCGGCCTGGCTGCGACATACAAATTCACCAGTGAACGTATTATTCATATACGAATGCATTGAGGTCAAGGAATGTGCAGTGCAGCAAGACCCCGTGCTTTCCCTGGGGACTCTCCTGCACAGCCCGCGCAGACCCGGATAATCGAATGACGACAACATGAAGAGGGCCGGATGGTGACCCAGCAGAAGAACCCGGAACCGGACGACAGGGAAGAAAGGGACGAGAAAGACGACGGCGACCGCTATCGCGCGCCCGCGCTCGACAAAGGTCTCGACATCCTCGAACTGCTCGCGGAGCAGCGCGGCGGCCTCACGCGCGCCGAAATCACCAAGGCGCTCGGGCGCAATGCGAGCGAGATCTACCGGATGCTGGAGCGGCTGGTGGCGCGCCAGTACGTGGCGCGCTCCGAGGCCGGCGACCGCTATGCGCTGAGCCTGAAGCTCTTTGCGCTGGCGCACCGCCATCCGCCCACGGAGCGGCTGATCGTTCAGGCGCTGCCGCTTATGCAGCGCTTCGCCACCGAAGCCGAGCAGTCGTGCCACCTCGCCATGTACGACCGCGGCAACCTGCTCGTGATCGCGCAGGTGGACGGCCCCGGCACGTGGGGGATCGCCGTGCGGCTCGGTTCGCGCGTGGGGCTCGTGGATACGAGTTCGGGCCGCACGATTCTCGCGTGGCAAACGCCGGAGCAGCGCGAGCACATGCTCGCGGAGCACACGAAGGTGAAGGGCGAGGTGACGATCGACCACGCGGCGCTCGAAACGGCCTGCGAGCAGATTCGCGAGGCCGGGTTCTCGCGCAAGGACAGCCAGCAGATCTTCGGCGTGACCGACGTGACCTTCCCCGTGCTGGGGCCCTCGGGCCAGGCCATCGCGGCGCTCACCTGCCCGTTCCTCAAGCGGATCGACGAGTACGTCGCGCCATCGCTCGAAGAAGCGACGCAGATGCTGCGCACGACGGTGCAGGCCTTGTCGATGATGCGCGAAGAGGAAGCGTGAAAGCTTGAGAAAGCAGGCGCGCCATGCCGGAGCCAGCACCGGGCGAGATGTTGCATCGGCGGCAAACCGGTTAGAATGGCGGCCCTCTGTTGGCCGGAGCGGGCGTTCGCGCGCCCGCTCCGGTCCCATGCAAACTCCTGCTCAACCTCCGGTCCGACGCGGCACGCGGCGGCCGTCCGATCACACCCCATGGCGAAACTCCTGACCGATCAAGAATTCCAGCGTTTTTCCGAGCTTCAGCAGAAGCAGGCAAGCTTCACGATCACGGCCGAAGAGGCGGACGAACTGCGCGACATCGTCGCCCGCGCGCAGAAAAAGCGCGACGACCGCGCCGATGCGATGCACACCGTCGAAACGGCCATTACCCAGTTCGAGATCACGCCCGACGAGTTGTTCTCGTCCGAGCAGATCGCCGAAGCCGCGCGCAATTACGGCCTGATTCCGGCCACCAAGAAGGAGCGGGTGCTGCCGCCCTCGCTGACGTTCAACGGCAAGACCCACCAGTGGACCCGCGCGCTGCCCGAAGAGATTCGCGTGCCGCTCTTCGAAGCCTTCCAGGGCGGTCAGTCGGTCAAGACCTTCATCGCCACGCCGAAGGACGCCGCGCGCTGCGCCGCGACCATCGCGCGCCTCGAAAAGGAAACCGGCGCGCAATACGCGCAGGCGTGGCTCGAAGAGCTCTCGCTCACGCGCGGCCAGGTGGACGACGCCGGCGCGAAACTCGCGGCCTGAAGCGGGACGGCGCCCCGCGGCGCGCTTCGTTTTCTGCGCCGCTTTCCCGTCGCCTTCTTGCCGCTTTACGTTTCAGTCCAGCGCCATCCGGAAGCCCACCACGCCGGGATCTTCGGTGGGCGTGACCGTGAAGCCGCAGGCGCGCGCGAGGCCGATCATCGGCGCGTTCTCGCGCAGCGCCTCGCCCAGCATCCAGTGCGTGCCGCGCGAGCGCGCGTAGGCAATGATGCGCTGGAGCAGCAGGCGCCCCAGCCCCTTCCCCTTGAGGTTCGACATCACCGCCACGGCGAACTCGGCCGTCTCGTTGTCCGGGTCCGCCACGGCGCGCGCCACCCCCAGCGTGCGCGGATTGCCGTGCTCGTCGTCCACCGTCGCGATGAGCGCCATCTCGCGGTCGTAATCGACCTGGGTCATGCGCGCGAGCTGCGTGTGATCGAAGCTGCGCACCGCCGAAAAGAACCGCAGACGCAGGTCGTCGGGCGTCATCGATTCGATGAACGCGCGGTGCTGCGCCTCGTCCTCGGGACGGATCGGGCGGATGGTCAGGCGCTCGCCGTGCCAGTCCAGCGTTTCCTCCAGCCGCCGCGGATACGGCATGATCGCGAAGCGGCTGCGCTTGTCCGCCAGCGTGAGACGCGGCGCGGCGAGCAGCGTCTGGTCGGGCAGCACGCGCAGCGTCACATGCATGCCGACGATCTCGCGCACGTCGCAGACGATCTGCGAGAGCGTAATCAGCACAGCGAGCGCGGGTGCGGGATCCGCGCGCGGCACGTAGGGCGACTGCGTGACGATGTCGCGCGCGAGCATCGGATTGAGCGGCGGCAGCCCGTACACGCGCATGGGCGGCGCAATGCCGTCCGGCGACGGGGCGACGAAGTAGAAGACCGGGCCGAAGTTCTCGTCGTCGCGGAATTCCACCGTCACTTCCACCACGGCCGGCACGTCCTCGCTCCCGGCTGCCGGCGGTGCCCACGTTCGCAAGCCGAAGCGGCCCAGCAGTTGCGCCGCCGCCTCGCCTTCCAGCACGTTCTGCCCCGCCGCCAGCGCCGCGCGCGCCTGGTCCTGCGCAGCCTCGATCGCCCCCGCCTGCTGCGCGGGAGTGCCCTCGGGCGTCTGCATCAGCAACTCGCGGCCCAGCCGGTAATCGACGAGACGCGCAAACGCGCGCGCCAGGCGCCGCGGCGTGGTGTGCACGGGAATGCCGTGCGCGTGCAGCGCGTCGCGCGTCGCGTTGCTCACGCCGCCGAAGAAGCACGCCAGCATGCCGCGATACGCCACGCGCTGATTCTCGATGAGCGTGCGCGCCACGGCCTCCACCGGCGCGCTGTGCGTGGGCGCATGCACGACGAAGACCGTCCCCGTCTTCGGATGGGGGCCAAGCGCCTGCAGCGCGAGCGCGAAGTGCTCCGGCTTCGCCGTTTCGCCCAGCACGAGCGGATTGCCTGCCTGCACGTTCGGCAGCGCTGTCTGTATCGCCGCGCGCGCTTCATCGGTCCACGCCGCGAGCGCGTCGCCCGCCTCGTTGAAATCGTCGCGCGCGAGCGTCGCCACGCCGCGGTCGCTCGTGATGAGCGTGGCCGTGTCGCTCGCGGCCACGCGTCCCACGCCGAGCGTTTCGATTTCGTCGAGCAGGTCGTCGAGCGTGTCCACGCGCACCATGCCCGCGCGGCGGAATGCCGCCGTGTAGAGCGCGTCGGCCGGATCGCCACGGCCGCTGCGCAGTGCCAGCACCGGCTTGTTGCGCGCCGCCGCGCGCGCCGCGGACATGAACTTGCGCGCCGCGCGCACGGTGTCGAGTTCCAGCAGGATCGCGCGCGTGGTGGGGTCGCTCGCGAGATAGTCGAGCACGTCGCCCGCATCGACATCGGCTTCGTCGCCTAACGCAATCACGTGCGAAAAGCCCAGGCCGCGCGCCCCGGCCCAGTGCAGCACCGCGTTGGTGAGCGCGTTCGATTGCGAAACCCACGCCACGCCGCCGGGCCGCGCGGGCGAGGAAGCGGCGCCGAGTTGCGCATTGAGCGCGGGCGTGAGCACGCCCACGCTGCCCGGGCCGACGATGCGCAGGAGATGCGGGCGGGCCGCGGCAAGCGCGTGACGCAGGTCCGTGCGGGCCTCCTCGTCGCGCACTTCGCCAATCAGGATCGCCGCGCGCGTGCCCATGCCGCCCAGCCGATGCACGAGCGCCGGCCAGGTGGCGGGACGCGTGCAGATCACGGCCACCGTGGGCGCCTCCGGCAGGTCGCCCGCGTCCGCCAGCACCGGGCGCCCGTCGAAGCCTTCCGCCTCGCCCGCGTGGTGCGGATTGACGGCCCAGAGCGGCCCGGCAAAGCCGCCTTCCACCACACGCCGCCACACCATTTCGCCGATACTGCCCTCGCGCCGGGAGGCGCCGATTACGGCGACCGATTTAGGCTGGAATATCGCGTCGAGATTACGGACTGTCACGCTGGCTCCTGACTGGTCAGATAAAGGCGGCGGCGGAGCCGCCACGGTACGGCGTCAGAATAGGGCAAGCGGAGAAAGGGCGCGTGGATTTCGCTCAAGGCGGCGCGACATTGCACTGTCAGAATATGAGCGGGTATTGATTCCGGCATTACCGGTTCTTTTTGCTTTCACCAAAAATCCGCACGCTTCAGGATCGGGTTAACCATCCTGTGAGGGTCTGAGGAATTGCCTATATTCAGAACAACCATAAAGACAATACTCCTGTAAAAAGCCTGATTCGATTGCTTACTTCCTGTGCCCGATCCCGAGCGTGAGGGGCGCCTTTCTACCGTGAAAGGTGCACGCTCCATGGTTTCCAGACTGTCGTCGTTTCCAATAGGTGTCCTTATCGTATTTCCAGGCGAAGGAGAGGGCCATGTTTTGCACAACAATTACTCACACGAAAACTGCTGCGGCCGCAACCATGCTTTTGGCACTCCCACTCTGCGGCTGCGTCGTGCCTAAACTCTCCGACGTGCATGCGGACGTTCACGCCGATGTCCCCGCTCACTGCACGATTCCGACCTACACCTTCGCGGCCTCGCCCTCCGCGCTCGCCGCGCTGCAGAGGGCCTTCCAGATTGCGCGAACCGGGGCGATCCCCGACGAGCCGAAGCTCGGCTCGATGACCGTCTCGGAACTGGTCGGCGAGAAGGTGGAGGAGAAACCCGTCATGCTCGCGATGAGCGGCACCTTGTCCACACTTCAGAGCAAGGCTCCTGTGGCAGCGGCTCCCGCTGTTGCTGCCGCTCCCACTACCGTGCAAGAAGAGCTGTCGCGGCGCATCCCCTGGCTAAGCGGTTATCCGCAGGCGCTCGCCGATTCGAATTCCAGTGAAACGGCGAAGGCTTCGCTGAAACTCGTCTCTCTCGTTCGCGGCAAGCACGCCGCGCTAGTCGCCTCCGCCTCGGACGCCGCTGCCTCGCAGCCGGCAGCAGCGGAACCGGCAGTGGAACCCGCAGCAGCATCCGGAGCGGTGACAGGCAACGCGCCAGCAACGATACAAACGGGCACCCGCTTTTCAATAGGCGATCACACGGATTTGCAGCGCGCCTGGCAAAAGCTGTCCGGCCTCGAGCCGTTTCACGTCCTGACACTGCTTGCGGCCTACCGGATCATGGCCGACCTCGACCACCCAACCCCGAGCCCGTTGACCGACCAGGCAGCCTTCGCGAAGCTCGTTGCCGAGGTTCGCCTGTTCAACATCGCCGATTTCCTTGCGACCTACTTCGACGCCTATTTCAGAAACGGCGAGTTCCTCAGCATCACCGTCACTCAAACGGCCTTCGTCAACGGCGCAATCGACGAACTGAAAACCGCCGCGGGCGGCACGCTGCCCGACGAAGCCGCATTGCGCGCGGCGCTGACCAAGGCATGCAGCAGCAATGCAAAGGCATGCCTGTCGCTCGGCTCGGTCAGCTCGACCGGTTTCGTATCGCTGTTCGGCGACACGACCCAGTTCGGCGCGGTGCAGGTGAACTTCAACGGCCAGCCCAATCGCCCGGTGTGGAAACCTTCGGTGTCGCGTCCCGAAGTGAGCCAGTTCGGGCCGGACATGGTGCGGGTACTCGTGGAAGCCATCGCCGACGCCAACGGCCCGCACCCCGCCGGTGCGCCAACAGCGACGGCCTGCCAGACCGTGAACAACGCGAAACTCTTCATCGACGACGACACGCCCGGCAAGCCGAGCCAGTGCTTCGCGCAGGCATCGGCAGAAACCACCGACTGGCAGCGCACCAATATGGTCGGCAACGCCGCGGAATCCGTGGTCACGGCCGGCGTGGGCGCCGCGATCCGCAGCATCGGGCCCGCGGCGCTGAACAACGAAACGATTGCGTCGGTGCTCGAAACGCTCGCGGGCGTGACCGCGCGCAAAGCGGTGCAGACGACGATGGCCCGGTGCGAGTCGGCGCCGGCAGCCGCGGGCAAGCAGGTCGAGCCCGTCCAGATTGGCGTTGTAGAAAGTGGAGCCGGAAAATGAGAACCCCCATCCACACCGACACGCACCGGGACGACACGCCGCCCAGCAGCGGCTGGCGTGTGCCCGCCGACTTCCTGGCCAAAGAACTCGACCAGGTCAATCGCTACCGCAAGGCCGTCGAAACCGGCAAACCCGCAACACGCACCGACGAAACGCTGGGACTCGCCATCTCCGGCGGCGGCATCCGCAGCGCGATCTTCGCGCTGGGCGTGCTCCAGGCCCTGGCGAGCAAAGACGCACTGCGCCGCTTCGACTACCTTTCCACCGTTTCGGGCGGCAGCTACATCGGGGCGTTCTACGGCAGCCTCTTCGTGAGCGAAGCCGCCCGCAAGGACGACCCCGCCGTGCGCGACGCCATGAACGACGCAGCGATGGCGAAGATCGCCCAAGCGAAGCTCGCATCGACGATCCAGGCCCACCGGCATGACGACGCAAACGCCGCGGCACCGCTCGAATATCTGCGCGACAACTGCGATTACCTGACGCCCAACGGCACCACCGACCTGCTGCAGTCGCTGGCCTTTACCGTGCGCAACTGGTTCGCACTCCAATACGTAATCGGGACTGCGCTCGTGGGGGTGTTGCTTCTCGTTGCGCTCCTCACCTGGTGGCTTGCGAAGCACGCATCGTGGTGGCCGCAACATCTGAGTTCGATCGCGTTGGTTCCCGTGCTCATCGCCGCACTCGCCATCTCGCCACTGAGCCGCGCGTACTGGCTGACTCAAAACAAGGGCCGGCAGGCGGAAAGCGGCTTGAGAAACCTGCCGTTCGTCACGCTGGCGCTCACGTTCTGCCTCGGGCTCTCGCTCGCCTACGCCTGCCGCGCGGCAACCATTACCCACTGGGACAAAGAGGCCCTGCTGCTGCTGTTCGGCTACTGGCTCATGGCAGGGTCGGTGCTCGGGCTGATTGCGTATGAATACGTGCACTACAGCGTCTGCTTCCACTGGCCGCCGCAAGGCGATGCGGCAAACCGCAACCTCAGCGGCCTGTGGCAAGCCCTGCCGAGCGGCAACGTGGCAAGGAACTCGCGGCAGAACTTCGAAAAGATCCGCAACCAGCTCGCGAACGGCTACACCGCTGCACTGCGGCCCTTCCAGTTTGGCCTCGTGCAATGGATGCTGCTCACCCTCGTCCTCGCCATCGTCGATTCGGCGGGCAGCGCGCTCGCGTCGTTCGTCCTGCAGTTCAAGGCATCGAGCTTCAGCCTGACCGCCATGGGTTCGATCGCAACCTTCGTGGGCTCGAACGGCCTGCTGGCCACCCTGACCAAGTCGTTTGCGTTGAAGGCCACCCCGCCGACCGGGCGCGGCAAGGAGGGCAGCACGCCTCGCCTGCCGCTGTTCGTCATCGCATCGGTCGCCGCCGTCCTCGTGACCCTGCTGACACTGATCTTCTGGTCCGCCTCGGCTCATGTCATCGTGTCGCTCCTCAATTTCACGCACGATAGCGAGGGTCATGGGTACTACTTCCTGGCCCTCTGGATTTTCTTTCTCGCCGTCGCGCTCATCGACGGCTACTGCTTCCAGTTCCTCAACATGTCGAGCTATCACCGGCTCTACAGCGTGAGACTGACCCGGACTTTTCTCGGCGCGACCAATCCCTATCGACAAAAGAAGCCGGATCGCCGCAACCTGACCGAACTGATGCCGGGCGACAACATCGCCATGAGGGACTACTTCTCGCCCCAGATCTGCGCGCCGGTGCACATCATCAATTCGACGATCAACAAGACGGTGGACTGGGATTCCTCGCTCGTGCAGCGCCATGCGCGCGGCCTGCCCTTCGGCATCAGCCCGGTTGGCATGACGATCGGACAGCAGTTCGGAACCGTCGAATGGGACTGGACGCGCAGCGACGATGCCTCGACGGTGGTGACCCGGCCAGGGGCATCGGGCAACTACTCCGTGGAGAGCCTGACGTTGGGCGACTGGGTGGGCATTTCGGGCGCCGCCGTGAGCACGGGGCTTGGCCAGACCACGAATCCGGCGTACTCGATTCTGCTGGGTGCCGCCAATGTGCGGCTGGGCTACTGGTGGGACACGCGCTCGCCCACCGTAGCCGGCGTGGCCTCGCCGGACGCGATTCCGGTTGCGCCCCCCGAACAACTGCTCGGCTTGCGGCTGCACGCGCCCATCTTCGGCACCCAGACCAGCCTGCTGGACGAACTGCTCGGGCGCTTCGACGGCCCCCGCGCGCGGTACTGGTATCTCACGGACGGCGGCCATTATGAAAACACCGGCGCCTACGAACTGATTCGCCGCGGCCTGAAATATATCGTTGTCCTTGATAATGGCTGTGATCTCGACAATCACTTCGGCGACCTGGCGAACCTGATCGAGCACGTGCGTGTGGATTTCGGCATCGACATCGTCGAAGCGAGCGTCAGCGCGCCACCGCGCCTGCCCCTCACGCTGACGAAAACCCCGGCCATCGCCACGTCGTTTGCACAGTTCGCCAGCAGCGGGCAACACTGCGGCGTGCAGCTGACCGTGCTGTATCCCGGCGGAGAAAAGGGCAACCTGCTCGCCCTCAAACCGAGGCTGATCGACGGCGTGCCTTACGATCTCGTGGAATACCAGATGGATCAGCGGCCAAGCTTTCCGCAGGAAACGACCGCCGACCAGTTTTTCGACACCGTGCAATGGGAAGCCCATCGCGCATTGGGTTTTCACATCGGGTCGGTGGTGTTCGCACAGCAGCCGCCCGATCATGCTCATCCCTCTGAGGGGCATGCAACGGCCATGGCCGGGCCGAGGGACGGCGCGTAGGGCGCGTTGGGCCGCCGCCCAACGCAAGCGCGGCCTTACATCGCCTTGCGGAACGGTGCGCCCGAGTGCTCGCGCAGTTCGTTGAACACGATCTTCGGCCAGGCCTTCTGCGCGACCTCGATTTCGGAGACGTGCGACGCGAGGTAGGTGGGCGCATTCGACGCGTCGTAGGCCATGCGGGCCGCGTAAGCGTCGGTGAAACGGCGCAGTTCGTTGGCGTCGTCGCAGGTGACCCAGCGCGAGAGGCGATAGCGTGCGGGCATGATGCGCACATCGACCTTGTATTCGGCCGAAAGGCGGTGCGAAACCACTTCGAACTGCAGTTGGCCGACGGCGCCGAGGATCGTCGAGCCGCCGTGCAGCGGGCGGAACACCTGGATGGCGCCTTCTTCGCCAAGCTGCTTGAGCGCTTCGCCAAGCTGCTTGGCGCGCATGGGATCGACCACTTCGATGGTCTGGAAGATTTCCGGCGCGAAGAACGGCAGGCCGGTGAACTGAAGGTCCTCGCCTTCGGTGAGCGTGTCGCCGAGGCTCAGCGTACCGTGATTAGGAATACCGATGATATCGCCGGGGTAGGCCTCGGCGACGGTCTCGCGGCGCTGCGAAAGGAAGCTCACCACGTTGTTGGCGCGGAAAGTCTTGTTGTTGCGCGTGACCTTCAGCTGCATGCCGCGCTCGAAGCGGCCCGAGCACACGCGGATGAACGCCACGCGGTCGCGGTGCGCGAGGTCCATGTTCGCCTGCACCTTGAACACGACGCCGGTGAACTTCGGTTCGTCGGGCGAAACCGGGCGCTGCACCGTCATGCGCGGCGACGGCGGCGGCGCGAGATCGACGAGCGCGTCGAGAATTTCCTTCACGCCGAAGTTGTTGATCGCCGATCCGAACAGCACCGGCGACTGCTCGCCGGCCAGGAACGCGTCGCGGTCGAACTCGGGCGTCGCGCCGGTAATGAGCTCGACTTCTTCCTTGGTGCGCTTCCAGTGGTAGCCGAAGCGGCGCTCGCCCTCTTCGTCGCCGATGGCCTGCAGCGTTTCCACCGCGCCGCCCAGCGTTTCCTGGCCCGCACGGAACACGCGCACCTGGTCGCGCTGGATGTCGTAGACGCCCTGGAACTCCTTGCCCATGCCGATGGGCCAGGTGAACGGCACCGCCGCCACGCCCAGGTGCTGCTCGATTTCGTCGAGCAGGTCGAGCGGCTCGCGCACTTCGCGGTCCAGCTTGTTGATGAACGTGAGGATCGGCGTCTTGCGGCTGCGGCAGACTTCGAGCAGCTTGAGCGTTTGCGCTTCCACGCCGTTCGCGCCGTCGATCACCATCACCGCGGCATCGACCGCCGTGAGCACGCGGTAGGTGTCTTCCGAAAAGTCCTCGTGGCCCGGGGTGTCGAGCAGGTTGATCACGGCGTCGCCGTATTCGAACTGCATGACCGAACTCGCGACCGAAATGCCGCGCTGCTTTTCGATCTCCATCCAGTCGGAGGTCGCGAAGCGGCCGCTCTTCTTGCCCTTCACGGTACCGGCGATCTGGATCGCGCCCGAGAACAGCAGCAGCTTTTCGGTCAGCGTGGTCTTGCCCGCGTCCGGGTGAGAGATGACCGCGAAGGTGCGGCGGCGTTTGAGTTCGGCAACTGACATCGGGTTGGTATCACAGAGGGAATTCGGGCAACCGGGCCGGAAAGGTCCTGGGGTTGCGGCAAGGGCGGCGACGCGGGCGGCCGGCCGGGCCCGGGACCCGGATCACACCGGCGCCTGGCGCAAGGGCGCAGGTGCACGCGGCGTCGCGGCAAATCGCACGAACGGTCCGGAATTCAGGGGCAACGCCGGTATAAAACGGCGTCGGGGACGAATGATACACGGCATTGCAGCACGCGACGAAAAGTTCGATACGCGCGTATGGGTAGCGCGGCTACATGCCTTGCGCAGCGGGGCCGGGCGGGCGGTTGCCGCGCGGGTGCGGTGAGCTTTTACGGGGGGCCGGGATCTGCGGGAGAAACGCCAGTCCTGACGAATGGCGCCATGGCGCATAAGGGCCGGGGGGGCGGGATCCGGGGGGAATACGCGCCCGCCTGATGCGGGTTTGAAGCAGGTTTGAAGCGAGTTTGAGGCAGGTTCGGCGCGGGCGCAATGCGGCGTCTTGCGCGCCGCGCCAGGTGAGCCTTTACGGGACCGGCGGAAGCGAAGCGACGGTGGGTTGTTCCCGACGCTTATTCCTGACGCTTATTCCTGGATAAGAAAGCGCTCGCGGTTCTTGCCCGCCAGCCAGGCCGGCGCACGGCCACGGCCGCTCCACGTTTCGCCCGTCTTCGGATTCATGTAGCGGGCCGGCAGCGGCTTCTTCTTCGCGCCGCCGCGAGTGGAGAAGCCAAGCTCTTCCGCTGAAATCTCGTACTCGGCAATTTTCGCCTTGATGTCGGCAATAGCCTGCGCAACTTCTTTTTCGCGAGCCGCGGCAACTTCCTTGTGCAGCTTTTCCAGTTGTGCGGTCAATTGTTTGTAGCTCGGCATGAAGGATCTTCTCCAGTTCAGTCAACAACGCTATTGTGACTGCTCTGGAGCCAAAGAGTGCCGGATTGCAATTTTTTTTTACGAAATATGCGTCTTGTTTGTGCTATCCCCGAGCCTGGCTGCGCAGGCTTTCCCGCTCGCGATGTTCGAGTGCGCTAAGCGCTTCGTTCAACCGTCTCACGCGTTGCGCCTGGGCCGGCACCAGATTCGCACGCGACACTCTTTCGAGACGACCACGCCAATAAGAAAGCGGAATGCGATCCTCACTGGAAATTCTCGCAATCACATGCTCGAGATGCTCGATATCCTTTTCGAGTTGATGGTGATTCACTGTTACCCCCGGTAAAAACGATCTTATTCAAAAGGCGTCAACCTGAATTTCAGTGCAATTTTTTCTTTATCGCCAGATTTCCAATATTCATTTCACTTTTCTCCTATACCGCCGGCCATTGAATAACGCCGCAAGCGGCAAGTGGAATCATCACGGCATCCAGAATAAGATTCGAGCCGCGCCGCTTCCGTTGCCTGCCGTACAGAAGCCCGGCGGCGCCTGCGTCACCCTGAAGGCACAATGGCGGTGAACCGCACGAAGATTAGCGGCAGTTAAAACACCTGTATATTCCTCAATTGTGGAAAAAATATGCGCCGCGCATTTTTCGGCAAACGGGCGGTGTAAGCACCTGGCAATGAGAACGCAGTGGAATCGAACGAATCACAATATGACGGCTTGCTGCATGCCATTTACGAAGCGATCGATCATTCCGATGCGTGGAGGGATTTTTGCGGACTACTGCAGAATTCCACCGGTGCAGCGGCAGTTCATATTTGCGCATTCGATCGTCAACACACGCTCTATTCTTATGGCTCGGGATTTCGAATGGCGCAGATCGAGCCGCTGGAATGGCTCCGGCCGCTCTATTACGAGGATTCGCGCCTCGAATGGCTGCGGACCTTTCCGTGTGCGCGATGGTTGCATTTCAGCGACACCGCAGGCGCCGCCGCGGCCGAAGGGCAACCCGTGTTCGAGCCGCAGGCGCTCGCCGCCGGACATCGTCACGTATCGGTCTGCAAGCTGATCGACAACGCTACGCTGACCATCATGCTCGCCTGCCGGCGCGATGCCGGGCAAGGTCCGCTGCCCGCCGGCGCGCGCGCCCTGCTCGAACGCCTCGTTGCGCACCTTGCGCGCGTTGCCGAAGTGCAGTCGCAACGCTACGCGCTGAACGCGTCCACGCTCGTGCACCGGGCCGCCCCGCCCGCGATGCTCGTCAACGCAACCGGCGAAGTCCTGCACAGCAACGAGCCGGCGCTGCGCCTCTTGCGCGCCACCTCGCTCGTGCGCGTGCGCGCGCGGCGGCTCGCGCTCGCGGCGCCGCATCAGGCGCGGCTGCTGGAAGACATTGCGGTGAGCGAGGCGCGGCTGCGAGCCCGCACGAGCGGCGCGCGGGCCGCGGCGGCGCGGTTCCGCGCCATCCGCATCGTCGCGCAGGAGGCGGACGAGTCCGAAGACGTGCTCGCCGTGGCGAGCGGCCCCGAAGTGCTCTATGCGTTCTATAACGTGCTCACGCCCGGCGAAACGCCGGCCGACGATCTGCGCGCCATTGCGGCGCTTACGTTCTATCACCCCCGCTCGGCGCCGCCCGTGGACGAACAGGTGCTGGCCGCCGCCTTCGACCTGACGCCCGCCGAATGCCGCATCGCCCACCTCCTCGCCATCGGCCTCACGCAGAAGGAAATCGCCGCGCGCGTGGGCGTTCAGCACGACACCGTGCGCAAGCAGATGCAGTCGGTGTTCCAGAAGACCGCCACGCACCGCCAGCCCGATCTGCTGCGCCTCCTGCTGCATCTGCCGGCGCGGCGCACCGAAGGCGGCTAGCCGGGCGCCGGCGAGCCGTTGCCGCTACTGCCTCGCCTGGCAGGCGAAGACGAGGTTGTAGTTGGTGGCGTCCGTCAGCGTATTGACGGTGTCGTAGGCGCCGCCGCAGTGCGCGCGGGCCTGCTGGGCGCAGGAATCGTGGTCGCCGGCGGCCGGGCATTGCACCTGGATGGTCGGACGGCCATCGGAGAGGAACAGCGGCGGACTGCTGCTGCACGCGGAAAGGGCCGCGAGCAACGTGCAGGCACCCGCCGCGAGGGGCAGCCTGCGAAGAACGGACAACAAAGACGAACCAGGACGTGTCATGGCATACCCCGACGGGTTTTCTAGTTTTTCGACGATGCGATTGTGCCATGCCGCGCGAGCGCTGCGCGGCATGACGCCGTCTCGACCCGCTTCGATCGCCTGGCTGTCCGCCAGTGCTCAGTCGGGCCGCGCCAGCGTCTTGTAGGGCAGCGTGCCGCGCGGGTCCGAGCTCACGCGCACGAACACCTGCTCGACGTCGGGAATCGCGGCGAGGCGCCGCTCGAGTGCCTCGCGGTCGAACCCTGCGCCCACGCAGCCCTCCGCATAGACAAAACGCCGCTGCACCGTGATCCAGAGGCTCGTGCCGGCCAGCATCGGCGCGCCCTGCAACTGTTGCCGGATCGCAGCGGCAATGTCGGCATCGTAGAGATACGAGTTCGGCTTCGTGCACTTGTGGGCCAGCCAGCAGGTCGTGCCGCGCTCCACGCGGTAGTGGGCGTCGTCGTCGGCTTCGGCCCGGGTCATGAACGGCCCGAGCGGCAACGGGCAGGCGGCCACCGCATCCGAAAGGGCGAAGAACGGGTCGTTGTACCAGTTCTTGCGGGGCGCGGCGGTGTCGCCGGAGGCAGCCTGGGCCGCGGTTTGTGCCTGCACGGCCGGGGCCGCGGCCAGCAGGAGGACGGGGAACGCAAAGGCAACCAGGGCAAAGCGCGCGACAACGCGCGCGCGACCCGCGGCCAGCCCGGCGCCGATCGTCCAGTGCCTGCTCCGCCTTCCCGCAGCCCACATGGTCCTCACCTGGATCATCCGCGCCTCCGTTGCCCGCCGCAGTCTCGTGCATCAATCCCATGCACCAGGATAGGTCTGGACCGCGCGAAGAGCAAACCGCCGATGTTTCTGTAGAATCGCCGCAGCGCACCATGGTTGCGCGGCACCACAACTACATTCGCCGGAGACTCAATTGTCGTTCGTTATCGTCCTTGCCGCCCTGGCGTTTCTCATGCTGGCCGCGTACCGCGGCTACAGCGTGATCCTGTTCGCCCCCATCGCCGCGCTCGCCGCGGTGCTGCTCACCGACCCGGCCGCCGTCGCGCCGGTGTTCTCCGGCATCTTCATGGAGAAGATGGTGGGCTTCGTGAAGCTCTATTTCCCGGTCTTTCTGCTAGGCGCCGTGTTCGGCAAGGTGATCGAACTCTCCGGCTTCTCCGAAGCGATCGTGGCCGCCGCCATCCGCTACATTGGCCGCTCGCGCGCCAACGCGGTGATCGTCGCCGTGTGCGCCCTCCTCACCTACGGCGGCGTGTCGCTCTTCGTCGTGGTGTTCGCGGTCTATCCGTTCGCCGCCGAGCTCTATCGCCAGAGCAACATTCCGAAGCGCTTGATGCCCGGTGCAATCGCGCTCGGCGCGTTCTCGTTCACGATGGACTCGCTGCCCGGCACCCCGCAGATCCAGAACATCATCCCCACCACCTTCTTCAAGACCACGGCGTGGGCCGCGCCCGCACTCGGCACGATCGGCTCGCTCTTCATCATCGTGGTGGGCCTTTCGTACCTCGAATGGCGCCGCCGCAGCGCCATGGCAAAGGGCGAAGGCTACGGCACCTCGCTCGTGAACGAGCCGGAGCGCGTGGAAACGGCGAACCTGCCGCATCCGCTGCTCGCGATCGCACCGCTCGTGCTGGTGGGCGTGGCGAACTTCTTCCTCACGAAATTCATCCCGCAGTGGTACGGCGACAGCTTCACCGTCGCGCCCGACGTGCTGCCCGGCATCCACGCGCCCGTTACCACCACCGTCAAGCAGGTCGTGGCGATCTGGTCCGTGGAAGGCGCGCTGCTGCTCGGTATCGTGCTCGTGATCCTGACGGCTTTCGGCCGCGTGAAGGAACGCTTCGCAACCGGCACGAAGGCGGCCGTGGCGGGCGCGCTGCTCGCTTCGATGAACACCGCCTCCGAGTACGGTTTCGGCGGCGTGATCGCCGCGCTGCCCGGCTTCATCGTGGTGGGCGATGCGCTCAAGAGCATCCCGAACCCGCTCGTCAATGCCGCCGTTTCGGTCAGCTCGCTTGCGGGTATCACGGGATCGGCTTCGGGCGGCATGAGCATCGCGCTCGCGGCCATGTCGGACATCTTCATCAAGAGCGCGCAAGCCGCGCATATTCCGCTTGAAGTGCTGCACCGCGTGGTGGCGATGGCGAGCGGCGGCATGGACACGCTGCCGCACAACGGCGCCGTGATTACGCTGCTTGCAGTGACCGGCCTCACGCACCGCGAGTCGTATCGTGACATCTTCGCGGTCACGATCATCAAGACGCTCGCGGTGTTCTTCGTGATCGCGGTTTATTACACGACCGGGATTGTTTAAAGGGGTGGGCGGTATTCGTGGCGGTCGATCCCGCACCGCCACGAAGTCAAACGCAAGCCGCCAACGCAGCGAGCCGCCCGCGCCACTTCCTGCGCCCGCGGCTCGCCACCGCCTTCGAATTCAAAACGCCACCGTTGTCCTCAGCCCCACGATAGCCTCGTCGCCAACACGCTGCGACGGATTCTCCGGATTCGGAATGCCGCCCGCCGGACGGAACGCGTACTGGAAGTCCGCCTGAATCTGCCACCACGGCGCGACCTGATACTGGTAGGTCGCTTCGAGTATCGTTTCCGCGCTGCGCGACAGATAGCCCGGCGTGTAGTTCGCCTGGGCGCTCGCGAGATCCTGCGCATGCGAGCCGATATGCGCATACCCCACCGCCAGCCCGACCACGTCGTTGTCGCGCCCCTTGAACGGCGCCTTGAGCGTCACGCCGGCATTCACGCCCAGATCGACGAGATTGCGGTCGCCCGGTGCGCCCATGACGCGTGCGAACACGCCCACCGACTGCGGGCTGTCCGCGCTCGGGCGCCACACCATCTGGTCCGCCACGGCGTAGATGCTGTAGTCGCCGCCATGCGTAGCCGGCACCCCCGTGCTGGCCGGACTGGCGAGCGAGAGCCCGGTGTTGTCGTAGCCCATATCGGCAAAGCGGTTGCTGTTGTACCAGAAGCCCAGCTTATAAGTACCCGGGAGTCCTGAAGGTTTCGGATCGTTCGGATTCGAAGACGGCTGATTGATCGCGTACTGCACTTCGCCGATCACCAGCGCACCGTTGTGCAGGTTGAAGGTCGTGCCGCTCGCATTGAGCTTTTGCGGATCGCCCGTGCCCGGCGCCGGGTTGCCGTCGAACACGCCGCCCAGCACCGTGATCGCGTCGGTGGGCGTGGCGCGCATGCGCACGCCGAGCGACGAAAGCGGGTAGGCGGGGCCGCCGCCCGGCAGATCCACCGAGGGCAGCGCGGACCAGCCGAAGGTGGCATTCATGAACGTGCCCGCATACTGGCTGACCATGAACTCCTGGTCGAGACTCTGCTGACCGACCTTCACGTCCACCTTGCCGCCCAGCAGCGACTGCTGGTACCACAACTCCCACAGGCGCGTGCCCGCGTCGGCCTCGACACCGGTCGCGAGCTGCAAGGTCTGCAGATTCCGTTCGCTCAGATTGGTGCCGTGAATCTGCAACGCCGACACGTTGAAGATGCCGCCGGGCAGCCCGAACGCCTTTTGCGTATCGATGCCGAGACCGAACTGCGTCACCCCGTCGTAAGCGCCGCCGCGATGCGTGCCGCCCGACAGGTTGTTCATGTACTCGCTCGTTTCCTGCAGGCCGAAGGTCACGCCGTAGTTGCCCATCCACGAGCGCAGACCGCCCATGTCGCCGAACAGGTTCGAGCGGTCCCAAAAGCCGGTGGGCGCAGCGGCTGCCGGATTCTGCTGCGAACCATCGGCGCCACCCGCAGCGGGTGGCTGCTGTGCCGATGAATCGGCTGCAGCCGGAGTCGCGGGCGTTTCGCCGGACGATTGCGCGAAAGCCGCAGGTGCGGTGACGAAGGCGAGCAAAACGGCGAGCGAGAGCGGCGTGCCGGTCGCGAGCACGCGAATTTTCAGATTCTTCTTCATGACGGTTCGAGTAATGAAGTTATCGTGGGAATGAATCTGCGTGCCTCTACATATGGCACGCAGCGAGTTGCAAAACCGTGACGTCGAGGTAAAGGCGATCGCGATCTACGCGAACCACCAGGAGAGCGGCAACGCACTATCCAGATCGTCGCCCGCGGGGCTCACGGCGATCAGCAGCGCCAGTACGACGCCGGCCACCGTGAGCCCGAGAATGGCGTAGCCGCAAGGCGTGAGCGGACGGCCCGTCCACGCTGTGCGCAAGGCGGCGCGTACGGCCAGCGCGGCAGCGCGCGTGGCGTGACGAAGCGCGAAAGTACGAACCCGGCGTGCAAGCGGGCCGCTCCGGCCCCGCGCGGCGACGCCGGCAGCGGGTGCCGCGATCAGTGCATGCAGGCGTGCGACATAGCCCATTGCACGTGCATGCGGGGCACCGCGGCAGGCAACGGTAAAAGATTTGAAGAACATGACTCACCCCCGTCCAGCCCGAACGCATCGGGCGACGAATGAATGCACGACGGCCCCTCGCAAGCGCGTTGCGAAAAACAGTCGAAACAGAGGGAGCGTGCTACGGGCGGACAGGCTTCATGCCTGTCGCGGGAGGAGCGCGCTAACCCGGCTTATAGCGAGTTAGCGGCGAAAGGAGCGGCCCTTGAGCGTGACTCAGGCGGCCTTTTGCGGCTATCTCGCGTTCACGGCGCCGGCGCAGGCCGGCATCGGACTTCCACTACTAGAGCATGTGTCCACGAGGGACTCCTTTCTTTGAGACGGGCGCATTGTATTCGCCACTTCCACAAAACTGCAAGTAAAAAACGCATCAATGAAATCGCAGTGCGAAGTATCTGGCGAGGTCCGGTAGTTGGCTCCGCAGTCGGCTCCGCAGTCGGCCCGTCAATCGGCCCGATAGCAGCCTGAAAGGCCGGCACCAAGCCGTAGCCGCCGAGGCCGCAGCGAATGCCTCCGGTTCGTATTTCGCGCACCCGCTACGCTTACCCGCGGGTTTCATTGTCGGCCTCATGAAAGACTCCATCCCGCTGCCACGGGGTGTAAAGCAATTGCAAAAAAATACCTTGGCTCTGCTTAGGGAAACGTGTTGACTTGTGCCAACTCCGTCACTAGAATCCGCCCATCTTCACAACCGGGGCCCACGCCGTGGACTCTTGCAGTAGTCGATCTTCGAACTGTTTCACTGCCTGACCGGCCAGACGCCCGCGCCCTTCTTTACGCCGCCGTCCGCCATCAGGCAGACGGTGCGCGCCGCAGTTTCATCCCCGTGCACCTTTTGAACTAGCGCCATCGGCGCTGTGTCCGTTCGCGCATGCGTTTCGCGTGCTTGCACGTACACCGCGCTTTTCCGATGGCACCGCACCGCGAGCAACCCTCGCGGCCGCGTTCGCTCGCGCCTGCCTTGTCCTTCGGGAAGCGGGCGCGTGAATCCACACGCGCGTTGCCGACGCGCTTTGCCGGAAAAGGAGCCGCCATGCCCGACAGTGACAGTCATCCCTTATGCCGCTTACCTCACATTCACCTGAGGAAAGCAGGCGGGCGGCTGCCGCGCTCCTGATGCGCGGGTGATCCGTCTTCGCCGGCTTTCCGCGTTTTTACGCGTCGCCCCTGGCGCACGGAGCACTCACATGCAATTCGGACTCCTTCTTTCAAACCTGCCGCAAGTCGACGTATCGCGCAGCCACTACACCGCCCTCCTTTCGCTCGAGCCGCGCCCGGCCACGACTCGCCTTCGCGCACTCTGGCAGCGGCTGAAAGCACTCGCCTTCTGAAACCTCCACGCGCTTCGCGCCATACGCAAGCGCGGCCGTCGCAACACGGCACACATGCTTACGTATGGCGGCCTGGCGCGTGTACTTTGCACTCCTCAATCCCATCCGAAAACAGGGAATTCATAACATGTCCACGCCAACTAACTACTCGCGAGGTCCCGTCGCGCTAGAGCGCAGCGCCGTACTAGACGAAGCGCATCTCGGCGACATCAAGGGCGCGCTCGGCACGATCGCCCATCACGACACCGCACCGCGTACCGGCTGGTGGGCCCGCTTTCGCACGCTGCTCGCGATCCTCGGCCCCGGCCTCATCGTCATGGTCGGCGACAACGACGCCGGCGCGTTCGGCACCTACACGCAGGCCGGGCAAAACTACGGCACGACGCTGCTGTGGACCATGCTGCTGCTCGTGCCCGTGCTGTTCGTCAACCAGGAAATGGTGCTGCGTCTGGGCGCCGTAACGGGCGTCGGCCACGCACGCCTCATCTTCGAGCGCTTCGGCAAGTTCTGGGGCGCCTTCAGCGTCATCGATCTCTTCTTGCTCAATGCGCTCACCATCGTGACCGAGTTTATCGGCATCACGTTCGTGCTCGACTTTTTCGGCGTGTCCAAAATCGCGGGGGTGTGCATTGCCGCGGCGCTCACCATGGCAGCGGTCAGCACCGGCAACTTCCGGCGCTTCGAGCGTTTCGCCGTGGTGCTGTGCCTCCTGAGCCTCCTGCTCGTGCCCGTGCTGGTGGCGATCCACCCGCCCGTCAGCCAGATGACGCGTGACTTCTTCATCCCCAACTGGCCCGCGAACTCGAAGCTCTCCGACGTGATGCTGCTCGTGATCGGCATCGTCGGCACGACCGTGGCGCCGTGGCAGTTGTTCTTCCAGCAAAGCTACGTGGTCGACAAGCGCATCACGCCGCGCTTCATGAAGTACGAAAAGGCCGACCTGTGGATCGGCATTGCCTTCGTGCTGATCGGCGCCGTGGCCATGATCGCGTTCTGCGCGCAGCTTTTCGCCGGCAAGCCCGAGTTCGGCAACTTCACGGATGCGGGCGGCGTGATCGCCGGCCTCGAGAAGTATGCCGGCCACACGTCGGCCGTGCTGTTCGCCGTCGCCCTCTTCGACGCGGCCATCATCGGCGCGGCGGCGGTCTCGCTCTCCACGGCCTATGCCGTCGGCGACGTGTTCAAGATCCGCCACTCGCTGCATCGCGGCGTAAGCGACGCCAAGGGTTTCTATGCGGTGTACTTCGGCATCGTCGCGCTCGCGGCCGCCATCGTGCTGATTCCGGGCAGCCCGCTCGGCCTGCTCACGGAAGCCGTGCAAACGCTCGCCGGCGTGCTCCTGCCGAGCGCCACCGTGTTCCTGCTGCTCCTGTGCAACGACCGTGCCGTGCTCGGCCCGTGGGTCAACTCGAAGAAGCTCAACCTCTTCACCGGCGCCGTGATCTGGGTGCTCGTGATGCTCTCGATCGTCCTCACGGCTTCCGTGATGTACCCGGACATGACGGGCGAAACGATCATCGAGATCCTCGCGGGCGGCACGGTGTTCGCCGTGCTCGGCTACGCCGTGACGGCGGCCGCCCGCAAGTCGCGCCGCCAGCGCGGCGGCGAAGAGCAGGCGGCGCAAACCTGGCAGGCAGGCGCACGCGACACGTGGCGCATGCCCCCGCTCGACGAACTGCCGCCGCCGAACCTCACGCTCAGCAAGCGCGTATGGATGGGCGTGCTGCGCGGCTATCTGCTGATTGCGGTTGCGCTCGTGGTGGTGAAGGTCGTGCAGATGACCTTGCTGAAGTAAGCAAGTGGGCCGGCCGCCTCATTGAAGCATCCCCGGCATCCCTGAAATGGGCCGGGACGAAAAATGCTTGCAAGGGTGTACGAGTGTCTCTATAATTCGCGCCTCGACAGGCTCGTAGCTCAGCTGGTTAGAGCACCACCTTGACATGGTGGGGGTCGTTGGTTCGAGTCCAATCGAGCCTACCAACGAAATCGCGCAGTACCCTTGCAGCACCATCGGCAATGACGCAGTCCCTTCGCGGGGAATGCGTCATTTTCGTTTGGGCAGCGCTTTTTCTGCAGCAGCGCCTATGCACGTGCGCTGCTATTCATAGCGCGCGAACGCGCGCAAAGCTTCCCATAAATCGTCAGTTCTGCTTGCGGCGCAAGCCTGCTGGAATGGCCGTTCCCTGTCCAGTCGAGGAGACCTGCGATGTCCGACGTTCACGCGAACCACCCCGCCGCCGCCCATACCTTCGCCAACGCGACGCTTCAAACCGGCGCAGAACCGGCCACGCTCGATCTGCATCCCGTTGCGGGCCGCATCGGCGCGCGCATCGACGGCGTACGCCTGAGCGGCGACATCGACGAAGCCACCTTCGACGCCATCCACGCCGCGCTGCTGCGCCACAAGGTGCTGTTCTTCCGCGGCCAGCAGCATCTCGACGATGCCGCGCAGGAAGCGTTCGCGCGACGCTTCGGCGAAACGGTGGCCCACCCCACCGTGCCTTCGGTGGAGGGCGGCAGGCTGCTCGAACTCGATTCGCAGCACGGCGCACGCGCGAACTCGTGGCATACGGACGTGACTTTCGTCGACGCCTATCCGAAGGTCTCGATCTTGCGCGCCGTTGTCGTGCCGCCCTATGGCGGCGACACGGTCTGGGCCAACACGGCGGCCGCGTACCAGAACCTGCCGGAGCCGCTGCGCGCGCTCGCCGATACGCTCCGGGCATTGCACACGAACGCGTACGACTACGCCTCCTCGCACGTGAATGCCGATAGCGCGCAACTCAAGCGCTACCGCGAAATCTTCACCTCCACCGTCTACGAAACCGAGCATCCCGTTGTGCGCGTGCACCCCGAAACGGGCGAGCGCACCCTGGTGCTCGGTCATTTCGTACAACGTATCAAGGGACTTTCGACGCAAGACTCGGCACACCTGCTGCAAAGCTTCCACGAACACATCACGCGGCTGGAAAACACGGTGCGCTGGAGCTGGCAGGCGGGCGACGTGGCGATCTGGGACAACCGCGCGACGCAGCACTACGCGATCAACGACTACGGCGACGCGCGCCGTGTGGTGCGGCGTGCCACGGTGCGCGGCGAAGTGCCGGTCGGCATCGACGGGCGGCACAGCGCCGTGGTGCAGGGACAGGGAACGACGCTGCAGTAGCCGGGCTGCGCCGGGCCGCTGCGCCCGGCGCCTGTCCCGCCGGTTTCACTCCGCGCGCACGCGCACGCCGTTCAGTTCGCCCACCACATCGAACAGATGCGGCACATACTCGTCGCCGTGACCCAGGTTGGTTGCGAGCAGATAGAGCTGGCGCGCGGCTTCCGCCACGATGGCGGTCGATGCATATTCGCCCGCAAGCCGCGCATACGCGCGCATGTCCTTGAGCGCGTTGCGCAGCGCGAACTGCTGGCCGCTGTCGTCGCCTTCCAGCACGTAGGGCACGATGCGGTCGAACGTGCGGCTGTGGCCACCGCTCAGCCGGCACAGCGCCGCGAATTCGCGCAGATTCACCCCGGCCTTCGCGGCCGTGCCGAACGCCTCCGCGAGCACTGCGGCATTCGCCTGCGCGATGAAGTTGTGAATCAGCTTCGCGCGGTAGCCCGAGCCGTGACCGCCCAGATGATGGATCGTCTCCGCATACGTTTCGAAGAGCGGCCGCACCGCGTCCACCCACTCCGCATCGCCTCCCACCAGCACGTTCAGGCGCCCTTCGCGCGCCTCCTTCGGCGTGCGGTTCACCGGGGCGTCGAGAAACTGCGCGCCGCGAGCGGCAAGCGCCGCCTGCGCCTCCTGGGCGAACTCGGGGTCGGCCGTGGTCGCGTCGATCACGATGAGGCCGGGATGCGCGCCCGCCAGCACGCCATGCTCGCGCGTCAGCACGTCGCGCACCTGCGGCGTGCCGGTCACGCTGATCAGCACGACATCCACGTTGCGTGCGAGTTCTTCGGCCGTCGCGGCCTCCGTGGCGCCCTGGGCGACGAGCGCTTCCACATTCGCGCGGCTGCGGTGCGCGAGCACCGTCAAGGCAAAGCCGCGCTTGAGAATGTTGTGGGCCATCGCTTCGCCCATCAGCCCCAGGCCGATAACACCGACACGCCGGATACGTTCTGGAACGGGATTCGAGTTCATACGTTCTCCTTGCAATCTCACACCGGCAGCTTCTTCTGGTAGTCGATCAGCAGCGCGCAGAGTACCTGGAACGCGGCCACCGCAACGAAGAACATCAGCGCCAGAAAATACGAGCCGGTGCGCTGCACGATAAAGCCGATAAAGATCGGCACGAAAATGCCTGCGATATTACCGACGAAATTCATGATGCCGCACAGCGAGCCGGCGCGGCCGCGCGTGGCGAGCATGGCCGGTGTCGCCCAGTTGCAGCCGCCGCACCAGCGCACGAAGAACACCGCCACGCACAACAGCAGCACGACCACGACCGGCGAACCCGCATACGCGACCACGCACATCGAAGCGGCCACCGCGGCAGCGCCAATCACCATCATCGTACGGTACACGACATTCGCGCCGGCGCCGGCCATCTTCCAGCGGTCGGCAATCCAGCCGCCGCAGATCTCGCCGATAAAGCCCATGAAGAAGATCACGAAGGTCGCGTTGCCCATCGACTTGAGGTCGAACCCGTGCGCCTTGTAGAGGTAGGTGGGCAGCCAGGTCATGAGGCCGTAGAAGATCAGGTTCGTGCAGGTGTGGCTCATGCACATGCCCCACACCGAGCGGTAGCGGAAGAAACTGAGCAGCGACGTGCCGGCCGCGGCCTTCGGCTCCGCGTGGTCTTCAGCCGAAAGCGCCTCTTCGATGTACGCCACCTCGGCCGCATTGATGCGCGGATGCTCGCTCGGCGTATTGCGGATATACCACCACGCCCAGATGCCGCACAGGATCGTGCCGACACCCGCCACGGCGAAGGCTGCGCGCCAGGAACCCAGCCAGCCCATCAGCAGCGCCGTGACAATGGCGCCCACGCCCGAGCCGAGCGCCGATCCGCCGTCGATCAGCGCCGCGCCGCGCGTGCGCTCGTTCTTCGTGAGCCACATGGCGTTGAGCTTGCCGCCCGCCGGATAGATGGGCGCCTCGCTCACGCCCAAACCGAAGCGCGTGAGCAGCAGCGTGAACCAGCCGGTACTCGCCGCGGCGATGCCCTGAAAGAAGCCCCACCCTATCGTTGCGACCGCAATCACCACGCGCGGCTTCAGGCGATCGGCCAGCATGCCGGAGGGCACCTGCATGAACAGATACGTCCAGAAGAAGGCGCTCAGGATGAGCCCCTGCTTCTCGGGCGTCAGCTGAAACTCCTGCGCGATGGTGGGCATGGCGACCGAAAGCGCCGCGCGGTCGATATAGTTCAGCGATACGAGCATCAGCAGCAACAGAAAGATCTTCCATCGCGTACTGGACATGCGAACGGCTTCTACATGCGTGGCTTCCATTTAGCCTGTCTCCATGGTGGTCCGGCGGGTGTGCCCGCTTTTGTCGTCTTTGTCGTTCTTGCGCGGCCGCGGGGCGCGTACCTTCCCCGCGGCTTCGTTGGGTGGTCTCGTCGCGCGATGCGGCGTCAGGGGGCGCACTGAAGCTTGCCGTCCACGAGGCGGTTCAGGCCCAGTGGATTGGCCGCCTGCAGCGCGGCCGGCAATAGCGCTTCAGGCAGGTCCTGATAGCAGACGGGCCGCAGGAAACGCGCAATCGCAAGGCTGCCAACGGACGTCGTGCGGCCATCGGACGTGGCCGGATACGGACCGCCGTGCACCATCGCGTGCGCGACCTCCACGCCGGTGCCGAAGCCGTTCGCCAGCACGCGTCCGGCGCGGCGCTCGAACGCCGGCACAAAGGTGCGCGCGGCATCGTAGTCGGCTTCGTCGATGTGCAGTGAGACCGTCAGTTGTCCTTCGAGTTGCTCGACGATGTCGCGCATCGTTTCGAGGTCCGGGCAGCGCACGATAAGCGCCGACGCGCCGAACACTTCGTCGTGCAAGCCGGGATTGGCGCGGAACGCTTCGGCCGTGGTCGAAAACAGTGCAGCCCGGCCGCGGTTCGCACCTTCGACCGCGAGCCCGCGCGCAAGCGTCGCGACGTCGGCTTGCGCAGCCATGCGCTCGACGCCCGCCTCGTACGCCGCATGAATGCCGGGCGTGAGCATCGGCGCCGCCGCAATGCCCGCGAGCGCGCCCGACGCCGCAGTAATGAAGCGCTCCAGATCCGGGCCATCGACGGCCAGGACGAGGCCCGGATTGGTGCAGAACTGCCCGGCGCCCAGCGTGAGCGACGCCGCGAACGCAGCGCCGATCGATTCGGCGCGTGCTTTCACGGCGGCTGGAAACAACAGGACCGGATTGATGCTGCTCATCTCGGCATAGACCGGAATCGGCTCAAGGCGTGCCGCCGCGAGGTTCATCAGCGCAACGCCGCCGCGGCGCGAGCCCGTGAATCCGACCGCCTTGACGCGCGCATCCTTCACGAGTGCCTGGCCGATCTCGATGCCTGCATCGAAGAGCAGCGAGAACGTGCCTTCAGGCAAGCCCGATTCGGCCACGGCCCGCTTCACCGCGGCGCCCACCAGCGCACTCGTGCCGGGATGCGCCGGATGCGCTTTCACGATCACCGGACAGCCCGCCGCGAGCGCGGAAGCCGTATCGCCGCCCGCCACCGAAAACGCCAGCGGAAAATTGCTTGCCCCGAACACCACAACCGGCCCCAGCGCAATATTGCGCAGGCGCAGATCGACGCGCGGCAACGGCTTGCGCTCCGGCTGCGCCGGATCGATGCGCACGCCAAGCCAGTCGCCGTCGCGCACCACCTGGGCAAACATCCGCAGTTGGCCAACCGTGCGGCCGCGCTCGCCTTCAATGCGTGCGCGAGGCAGCCCCGTCTCGGCCATGCAGCGCTCGATCAGCGCATCGCCCAGGTCGAGAATGTTTTGCGCAATCGCTTCGAGAAACCGTGCGCGCGCATCGAGCGATGTCTCGCGGTACAGGTCGAATGCCTGGGCGGCAAGCGCGCATGCCGCGTCCACGTCCGCCAGCGTCGCACCGCCGAACGCCGGCTCGAGCGGGGCTCCGCTCGCCGCATCGACGGCGCGCAATGTGCCGTTCGTGCCGGGCACGGTGCGCTGCCCGATGATCGAATCAGTAAGGATCTGCATTTAACGCCCCCAGCGCAGCACGAGCGGATCGAGGCGGCGCGCCACGCGCAGCAGCCCTTCCCGGATAGCCGGATGAATCGGCGCGAGCGGCCGGCGCAATGCCGCGGAACGAATCACGCCGCCCTCCTTCATCAATTCCTTGCAAGCCGCAAGGCCGCACTGGCGGTTCTCGTAGTTGATGAGCGGCAGCCATGCCTCGTAAAGCTGGGCGGCGCGCTCGGCGTCGCCTGCCGTCCACGCGTCGAGGATCTTGCGGATGCCGTCGGGATAGCCGCCGCCCGTCATCGCCCCCGTCGCGCCCGCTTCGAGGTCGGCCATCAGCGTGATCGCCTCTTCGCCGTCCCACGGGCCCGCCACGGCGTCGCCGCCCAGTTCGATCAACTCGCGCAGCTTGGCCGCGGCCTGCGCCGTCTCGATCTTGAAGTACGACACGTGTTCGACCTCGCGCGCCAGCCTGGCGAGGAACGCCGCGGAAAGCGGCGTGCCGGCCACCGGCGCGTCCTGGATCATGATGGGAATGTCGATCGCGTCCGAAACTTCCCGGAAGAACTCGGACACCCCGCGCTCGCCCACGCGAATGGTCGCGCCGTGATACGGCGGCATGATCATGACCATCGCCGCACCCGCGTCCTGGGCGGCGCGGCTGCGCGCCGCGCATACGAGCGAGCTGAAGTGCGTGGTGGTCACGATCACCGGCACGCGGCCCGCTACGTGGTCGAGCACGGCGTGCATGAGCGTTTCGCGCTCGGCATCGGAAAGGGCGAACTGCTCGGAAAAGTTCGCGAGAATGCACAGACCGTTGGAGCCTGCGTCGATCATGAAATCGACACAGCGCCTCTGGCCTTCCAGGTCGAGTTGCCCGCCATCGTCGAAGATGGTCGGTACGACGGGGAACACGCCCTTATAGGGGGTTTTCAGAAGATTCGTCATGATAGGTTCGGTTCGTAGTGGGCGCCGATGATATGTCCCGATATGCTTCGCATTCCTGAATCAATGCCATGCCCGCTTGCAAACTCGAGCGGCACACCTGCCGCCCGGGTCGCAGCGCCAGAATCAGGTGATCGCGCCGATCTGCCAAGGCACGAATTCGTTTTGCCCATAGCCGTGGATCTCGCTACGCGAGCGCCGGCCGGACGCCACCTCCAGCATGAGCTGGAACAACTCGGCGCCGGTCTCTTCAATCGACTTCTGGCCCGCGAGTATCGGCCCGCAGTTCAGGTCCATGTCGTCCTGCTGGCGCTGCCACAGCGCCTCGTTGGTTGCGATCTTGAGCGAGGGCGTGGGCGCGCAGCCATAAGCGGAGCCGCGCCCCGTCGTGAAGCAAATGAGGTTCGCGCCGCCCGCCACCTGGCCCGTTGCCGAAATCGGGTCGTAGCCGGGCGTATCCATGAAGACGAGACCCTTCGCCTCCACCGGCTGCGCGTATTCGTAGACATCGACAAGATTCGTATGCCCCGCCTTCGCGATGCCGCCCAGCGACTTTTCGAGCACCGTGGTGAGACCGCCCGCCTTGTTCCCTGCCGACGGGTTGTTGTCCATCGAAGCATGGTTGCGCGCGCAATATTCTTCCCACCAGCGAATGCGTGCGACCAGCTTTTCGGCCACCTCGGGACGCTGCGCGCGGCGCGTAAGAAGATGCTCGGCACCGTAGATTTCGGGCGTTTCCGAAAGAATCGCCGTGCCGCCGTTCGCCACCAGCAGATCCACGGCCGCGCCCAGTGCGGGATTGGCGGAAATGCCCGAATAGCCGTCCGACCCACCGCATTGCAGGCCCACGACAAGATGCGAAACCGGCACCGGCTCACGCTGCACCTCGTTGGCCTGCGCAAGCAGTCCCTCCACCAGTTCGATGCCGCGTGCGATGGATTTGACCGTGCCGCCCGTCTCCTGGATGTTGTACGTATTCAGACGCCCTGCCGCGACCATCTCGTCGAGATGCTGCTTTTCCACAAGCCGCGCGATCTGGTTGGTTTCGCAGCCGAGGCCGATGACGAGCACCGCCGCGAAGTTCGGATGGATCGCGTAGCCGCCCAGCGTGCGCTGCAGGAGCGCGAGTGCTTCGCCCTCCGAATCGACCGCGCAACCCACGCCGTGCGTGAGCGCCACCACGCCGTCCACGTTCGGGTAGGCGGCCAGCACTTCAGGATGAATGTCGCGGCGGAAGTGGTCCGCAATCGCGCGGGCAACCGTTGCCGAGCAATTGACCGAGGTGAGTATGCCGATGTAGTTGCGCGTGGCCACGCGGCCGTCCGCGCGCACGATGCCGTCGAACGTGGCGTTCGCGCCCGCATCGGCGTAGCGGGTGGGCTTCGCATCGGCGCAGAACGCGTAATCGCGCTGGAACTCGCCCATGGCGAGGTTGTGCGTATGCACGTGTTCGCCCGCCGCGATGGGCCGGCTCGCGAAGCCGATGATCTGGCCGTAGCGGCGCACGGGCTGGCCGGGTTCGATCGCGCGCACCGCCACCTTGTGGCCGGGCGGAATGAGGCCGGCCACCGTCACGCCTTCGCCGGGCAGCGCCGTGCCGCCTACGAGCTGCGAGCGGGCGATGACCACATCGTCGGCATGATGAAGCCGGATCACGAGTGAGGCAGGAATGAGGGTTTCCGTCGAGTCGCTGAGGGTTGCCATTGTGTATCCCAGGAAGGCGCCTCCCATCGGTGTGGAAGGGGCGCCAGGACTTGTCTCCAGCCGTGACTATACGGGGCGGCTTTCACGGCTGTATATTGAGAATTTTCCATCTTGTGATCGCTTTTTCGACTTAGATGAAAACCCTGGATACCCTGCTCGCCCGGCTGAGAATCCGCCAGTTGCAGCTTCTCATCGCGCTCGACGAGCACAAATCGCTGCACAAGGCCGCGGGCGCGATGTCGATGACGCAGTCGGCCGCGAGCAAAATGCTGCACGAACTGGAGTCGATTCTCGACGCCCCGCTCTTCGAGCGTTCGAAGAACGGCATGATCCCGAACCAGTTCGGCCATTGCGTGATCCGCTACGCGCGGCTCATGGCGACGGACCTGAGCGCGCTGTGCGACGACATTTCGGAAATCCGCAGCGGCCGCGGCGGCCGGCTCGCGATTGGCGCGATCATGGGGGCGATTCCGGAGGTGGTGGTGCCGGTGATCGACGAACTCCACGCGAGCCAGCGCAATCTTTCGATCGAGGTGATCGAGGACACCAGCGCGAAGATGCTGCTCCAATTGGACGAAGGGCATCTCGACCTCGTGATCGGGCGCTCGGCCGTGAGCAACCAGCCTTCGAAGTACCACTATCAGAAGATCGGCGACGAACCGCTCTCCGTCGTGGTGGGCCACGCGCACCCGCCGTTGCCGCAGAAGCTGGAGCTGCGCGATCTCACCGGCCACCGCTGGGTGGTGTATCCCACGCAGATGCCGTTGCGCGCGCTGGTGGAGCGCGAAATGGATCTGGCGGGGCTCGCGCTGCCCACCAATCCCATCTCCACCGCCTCCACGTTCGTGACGATCGCGCTGCTGATGCAGGACTCCGGGCTCGTCTCCGTGCTGCCCACCGATATCGCGAGCCTGTGCGCGCGGCACGGCATGCTGCGGATCCTGCCGATTGCGCTGCGCTCGCAGTCGCAAAGCTTCGGCATCGTCACGCGCAAGGGCGGCGCGCTTTCGCCGCCTGCGGAGCAGTTCATCGACATGCTGAAAGCGCGCGTGAGAGGCGCGACTGCGTAGCGCGGGCGGCCCCGGGCATCGAGCCGCCCGTTGCCTCAAACCTTCTCCGCCGCTCCCGCGCACACCGCGTCCCACTCCTGAAGCAGCCGCGCGCGCACGTCCTTCTTCGTGATCTTCCCGTAAGCCGATTTGGGCAGCGCGTCCCAGAACACGAAATGGCGCGGGCATTTGTAGCGCGCGAGCCTGCCGTCCAGGTGCGCCAGCAGCGCATCGGGCGTGGCCTCGCGGCCCTCCCGCAGCACCACGACCGCCACCCCCTGCTCGCCCCACTTCGGATCGGGCATGCCCAGCACCGCCACCTCGTGCACGGCGCCATGCAGCAGCAGCGCTTCCTCCACCTCGCGCGGGTACACGTTCGAGCCGCCCGAGATGTACATGTCCGACGAACGCCCGGTGATGTAGAGAAAGCCCTCGCGGTCCAGATGGCCGAGGTCGCCGGTATGGAACCAGCCGTGCTTGAACGCCTTCGCGTTCGCTTCGGGATTGTTGTCGTAGCCGCTCATCACCGCGGGGCCGCGCACGCAGATTTCGCCGGTTTCGAAGGGTTCGAGCCGCTTGCCCGCGTCGTCGAGGATGGCGATCTCGATGCCCGTGCGCGCATAGCCGCAGGTGCCGGGCCGGCTGCCGGGCGCGTCGTCGTCCAGCTCGTGCAGATGCGGCGGCAGCACCGTGATGTTGCCGGTCACTTCGCCGAGGCCATAGTACTGGACAAGCACGCGGCCCAGTTTGTGCAGCGCGTGTTTCTGATCGGCACGGTACATGGGTGCGCCCGCGTAGATCACGTATTTGAGCGAGCGATGGTCGTAGCGGTCCACGGCTTCGTGCTCGGTGAGCATCTTCACGATGGTCGGCACCGTGAAGAGATTATCGACGCGATGCTGCTCCACCAGTTGCCACACCTCTTCGGGATCGAGCTTTTCTCCCGCAGGCAAGATGCTTGCCGCACCGCGGGCCGTGTTGACGAGCGCGTGAATGCCCGCGCCGTGCGAAAGCGGTGCGACCACGAGCGAGCGCGAATGCACGTCGAGCCCCGGCATGAGATCGGCCAGATGATTGGTAATGACGAACGCCATCTGGCCGTGCGTGAGCGTGCCCGCCTTCGGCTGGCCCGTCGTGCCGGACGTATAGAAGAACCATAGCGGATCGTCGCGCTCGACCTCTGCGGCTTCGAACCGGCCCGATGGCTGGGCCGCGAGCGCCTCATAGGCCAGTTCGCCGCTGCGCGGCTTGCCCAGCGCAATCACGCATTCGAGCGCGGGCGACGCGGCGCGCACGGCATCCACGTAATGCTCGAAGCCGTGGTCGTACAGCATCACGCGCGCACCGCTTGCCTGCCCCAGGTACGCGGCCTCGGGCGGTGCAATGCGGTAGTTCGTGGGCACCCAAACCGCGCCGAGCTTGAACGCCACCCAGGCGCTCTCGAACAAGGGCAGATTGTTGCGCGAGTGCACGAGAATGCGGTCGCCCTTGCGTACGCCCTGCGCGCGCAGGGCGGCGCAGACCGCATCCACGCGGCGGTTGATGGCCGACCAACTCCAGTTGGCCTCGCGCGTGATGAATCCGGGCTCGTCTGCATGGCGTTGCGCAACCTGGGTCAGCAAGTTGCCCAAGTTCATGACATTCTTCAGCATGATCTTCCCTCTATTTCTTCTGCTCGGGTAACGAAACGACGGGGCATCAGAACTTTCGCTCCATGATGCTCAGGTAATTCGTCACCGCCGCGCCGCCCATGTTGAACACGCCCGCGAGATTGGCGTTGCGGATCTGCATGTCGCCGGCTTCGGCCGCCAGTTGCATCGCGGCCATGACGTGCATGGAAACCCCCGTGGCGCCGATGGGGTGCCCCTTCGACTTCAGGCCACCGGACGGATTGATGGGCAGGCGCCCGTCGCGCGCGGTGACGCCTTCCAGTATCGCACGCGCGCCTTCGCCGGGCTGCGCCAAGCCCATCGCTTCGTATTCGAGCAGTTCCGCAATCGTGAAGCAGTCGTGCGTTTCCACGAGCGAGAGATCGTCGAGCGTCACGCGCGCCTCCTCAAGTCCTCGCTGCCAGGCGCGGCGTGCGCCCGAGAACTCCGTGCGGTCGCGGCGCGAAAGCGGCAGAAAATCGCTCACCTGCACGCTCGCGCGAAAGCCAATGCCGCGGCGCGCGCCGGGCACACTGTCTTCGGCGGCAATCACGAGAGCAGCGGCGCCATCGGAGACCAGGGAACAATCGGTGCGCTTGAGCGGCCCGGCCACGAACGGATTCTTCTCCGAAGGCGTGCGGCAGAAGTCGAAGCCGAAATCGCGCCGCATATGCGCGTACGGGTTCGCCATGCCGTTTCGATGGTTCTTCGCGGCAATCGCCGCGAGCGCGTCCGACTGGTCGCCGTAGCGCTCGAAATACGCCTGCGCGATGGTGCCGAAGATGCCCGCGAAGCCGCCCGGCACACCCGCCTCCTCCTTCGCATACGAGCACTTCTGCAGCACCTCGCCCACTTCCGCCGTGGGCAGGCCGTTCATCTTTTCCACGCCGATCACGAGCGCGACCTTCGTGCGCCCTGCGCGCACGGCATCGAGCGCCGAATAGAGCGCAGCCGATCCCGTTGCGCACGCGTTCTCGCAGCGCACGGTGGCGGCGTAGCGCAGCGCCGGCATCGCGTTGAACACCAGCGCGGAGGGAAAGTCCTGGTACACGAAGCCGCCGTTGAACATGCCCACGTGTACCGAATCGACCTGCGCGGCGTCCACGCCGGCGTGGTCGAGCGCCTTCTGCGCGGCGTCGGCGATCATGTCTTCCGGCTCCAGCGCATCGAATTTGCCGAACGGCAGGTGGCTCCAGCCAATGATGAGGGGATCTGTTTTCACGAATATTCCTTTTCAATCAGGATGACTAAATGAATTGCCAGAGAATCGGGCGCTACCTCGCGCGTCAGCTCAGATTTCCAGCACACCCGCGGCCACGAAGCCGCCATCCACGGCAAGCGTCTGGCCCGTCACATAGGAAGCGTCATCGGAGGCGAGAAACGCCACAGCGCCCGCAATTTCATCGGGCGTGCCATAGCGGCGCATCGGCACCGAGCGCAAATAGTTGTCGCGCGCCACGCTCGAATGCAGCGCCGCGACCATCGGCGTTTCGATCGGCCCCGGCGCGATGGCGTTCGCGGTAATGCCACGGTCCGCCAGCTCGATCGCCATCTGGCGCGTGAGGCCGATCACGGCGGCTTTCGAAGTCCCGTACGCGGTACGCCCGGCACTCGCGCGAATGCCGGCCACCGAGGCGATGTTGATCACCCGCCCCCAGCGGCGCGGGATCATGTGCTGCACGGCGCGCTGGGCGAGCAGCATCGGCCCCGTCAGGTTCACGTCCATCACGGCGCCCCAGTGGTCGAGCGGATAGCTCTCGAACGGAAAGGTCTTGGCAATGCCCGCGTTGTTGACGAGCACGTCGCAGCGGTCGAAGCGCGTACCGATCTGCTCGACGAGCGCTTCGATCGACGCCCGGCTGCCCACGTCGAGCGCCAGCGCCACGGCCTCGTGCCCCGCCTCGCAGGCTTCGCGCGCGGTGGCTTCGGCGGCTTCGACATTGAGATCGGCGACGACGACCGTAAAGCCGTCGTCCGCAAGACGCCGGGCGATGGCGGCGCCTATGCCCATCGCGCCGCCGGTGACGAGCGCGACGCGTCCGCGCGCGCGCGCGGCGCGGCGGGCGGCAGTTTCGGAAACGGTGATATCTAGCATGTGTGACTCCGGAATGCGGATCAAAAGTTGGCAGTACTGGAGAGAAAGCCGGTGGAAATCCACGGCACGAACGTCACCACGACGAGCGCCACGAGCAGCGCAAGCAGATAGCGCCATACGCGCGGGCCCACGCCGTCCGGGGAGACCTTGCCGATTGCGCAGGCCGCGTAGAAGCCCACGCCGAACGGCGGCGCGAAGAGCCCCATGCCCATGGCGAGGATCACGACCATCGCGTAGTGCACGTCGTTGATATGCAGCGCATGTGCGGCAGGAAAGAGCAGCGGGCCGAACAGCACGATGGCGGGAATGCCTTCGAGCACGCTGCCGAGTATCGCGAAGCAGACGATGGTCACGAGCAGGAAGCCCGTCTTGCCGCCCGGCACGCTCTGCATCATGTCCACCAGTTGGCCCGAAAAGCCCGAACGCGTGAGCGCCCACGCCATCGAGGTAGCAAGGCCGATGATGAGCAGGATCGCGCCCGATAGCGCAGCGGCATCCACCAGCATGCGATAGAGACGGCGCAGCGGTACGGGCCGCCCCGCCGCGCGCGCGGCCAGCGCGAACAGCAGCGTGTAGGCCACGCCGAGCGTGGAGACTTCCGTGGCGGTGGCTACGCCTTCCACCACGGCCACGCGGATCAGCACCGGCAGCACCAGCGCGGGCAGCGCCACAACAAAAGTCCGCGCGATGTGGGCGAGCGGCGCGCGCTCCACGCTGACCGCGCTTTCGCGGCGCGCGCGCAGCCAGCACACGGCGGCGATCAGCAGCGTCGCAACGACGGCCGGCATGAGGCCGCCCACGAAGAGCGCGCTGATCGACACGCCGCACACCGCCCCGATGGTAATCAGCACGAGGCTCGGCGGAATGGTCTCGCTCATCGCGCCGGACGCGGCGAGAAGTGCCGCGAGTTCTTCGGGATCGGAACCGCGCTTGCGCATTTCGGGGAAGAGCGCCGGCGCGACGGCCGCCATGTCGGCGGCTTTCGAACCCGAGATGCCGGAGACCAGAAAGATCGCGCCGAGCAGCACGAACTGCAGACCGCCGCGCACGTGGCCAAGCAGCGCACACATGAAATCGACGAGCGAGCGCGCGAGGCCGCTCATTTCGAGCAGCGAGCCCAGCAGCACGAACACCGGCACGGCGAGCAGCACGAGATTGGCCATGCCTTCGTCCATGCGGCTCACCACGATGTCGAGCGGCGCATGCGTGACGAGCACGAGATAGCTGACCGTGGCGATGCCGAACGCGAATGCGATGGGTGTGCCCACCACGATCGCGGCCGCCACGAGCGCGACGAAGAACACCAGCAGGTTCAGATTGCCCATCGCCAGCAGCGCGGGGGCGGCAACCCAGAGTGCGGCGGCGACAGCCCCGACCGTCGCGATGGCGGCGACGCGCGCCTTCGCACCGGGCAGCGCGAGCATGCGCGCCACCGCCACGCAGAACATGAGGGCCGCGCCCACCGGCAGCGCCAGCGCGCGCCAGCCGTCGGGCATGTCGAGCGCGGGCGTCGAGATATCCATCTGCCCGCTCGCGTGCTGCGCCGCCGGCACCACGATCATGGCGACGAACACGCACACCACGAGCGAAGCCACGCTTTGCGCCCACGCCTGCCACGCGGGCGACCAGCGCTTGACCACGGCGGTCATCTTCATGTGCTCGCCGCGCAGCAGGGCCAGCACGGCGCCGAGCATCGCGAGCCAGCTAAAGAGCGCCGAAGCCAGTTCGTCGGACCAGACGAGCGGCGCGTCGAGCCCGTAACGCCAGATCACGCCGCACAGCAGGATCGCGACTTCGGCCACGAGCAGCGCCACCGCGGCGAATTCGATCAGCCGGATCGCGGCCCGCGCGGCCATGCGGGCGTGCCGCGCGCCGCTCTGGCCGGTGTGGGTCGCGTCGTCTTGCGCGCCGGGTTGCGAGAGAGTTTGCGTAGTCTGCATGATTCACCCCAGCTTGCCGGAATACTTTTCCAGCAACGCCCACGCCTGCGGGCCGAACTTCTTCTGCCAGTCCGTATAAAAGCCCGCAGCCTGCAACTGCTTGCGGAACCCGGTCTGATCCACCTCGTTGAACTTCAGGCCCGCGCTTTCGAGCTTCGCGCGCAGGTTCTGATCCATCTGCACGACGTCCTGGCGCTGCTTCATCCCCGCGTCGTTCACGGCGTTGCGCACCACGGCCTGCAGGTCGGGCGGCAGACGCGCAAACGAATCCTTGTTGCCGAGGAACCAGAAGCCGTCCCACATGTGATTGGTGAGCGAGCAGAACTTCTGCACTTCGTAGAGCTTGGCCGTGTAGATGATCGATAGCGGGTTCTCCTGCCCTTCCACCACGTGCGTCTGCAAGGCCGAATACACCTCCGCGAAGTTCACGCTCGCGGGCGAGGCGCCGAAGTCCTTGAACATCGAGGTCCACAGCGGGCTGGGCGGCACGCGCAGCTTCACGCCCTGCAGGTCTTTGGGCTGCGCCACGGGTTTTGCAGCCATCGTGATCTGCCGGAAGCCGCCGTTCCAGATCTTGTCGAAAGCGAAGATCGAGGTCGCGCCAATCTGCTGGCGCACGTGGGCGCCCAGATCGCCGTCGAGCGCGGCCCAGACGTTGTCGTAATCCTTGAACGCGAAGCCCATGCCGCTGATCTGCGCAGCCGGAATGAACGTGCCGAGAATCAGGGGCGAGAGCGTGAAGAAGTCCACGGCGCCGGAACGCAACTGCGAGAGCGTGTCGGTGTCGCTCCCTAGCTGATTGTTCGGGAATACCTGGATCTCCACGCGGCCCTTCGATTCCGCGAGCACGCGCGCGGCCATCTCCTTCGCGCGCACATTCATGGGGTGCGCGGCGGGCAGGTTGTTCGCGTAACGCAGCGTGAACTCGGCCGCGCGCGCGGGCGGCGATACCATCGAAAGCGCCGGTGCGGCGGCAGCAAGCGTGAGGGCCTGCAGGAACGAACGTCGGGTGATGTGCTGCATGGTTGTCTCCTGAACAGCCGGTGCGCCGGCTTTATGTGAACATCGACGAACACTGCTTGAAGGTGCGAGAGCGACTCGGGCTGCCACGCTCCGTTTCGTGGACTTGCGGACTTGCGGGCATGACGCGTCAGGCGGGTTGGGCGTGGCCTCGCGGCTGCCACTCGCCATCGGCGGCTTCGGGCGTCCTCTGGCGCGCTTCGCTTTCGATCAGCGCGGTGCCTGCATCGCGTATGTGAGGAATGCCAAGCGTTTTGAGCTGCCGGTAGAGCGTCGAGCGGCAGATGCCCAGATCGCGCGCCGCCACCGAGAAATTCCAGCGGGTGCGGGCCAGAACGTGAAGCACGCGCTCGCGTTGCGCGCCGCGGCGCGAACGCGCGTCGGTGCCGCCGGCAAGCGGTGCGCCAACCGTACGCGGCTCCTGCGGCGCGGCGTGAGAGACGGGCTTTTGCGCACGCATCTGCAGCAGTTCCTGCGGGAGATCGCCCGCTTCGATCCGTGCTTCGCGCGCCACGGCGCAGGCATAACGTAGTGCGGCGCGTAGCTGGCGCACGTTGCCGGGCCACGAGCAGGCCAGCAGCCGGTCCCATGCAGCGGGCGCGATCGTCACCGGCCGCCCCGCCTCCTCCTGTGCAATGCGCCCGGCGAGCGCGCGCAGATCGCCGCGCTCGCGCAGCGGCGGCAGATGCAGCACGCCCACAGCAATGCGGTAGTAGAGATCGGCGCGAAAGAGGCCCGCTTCCACGAGGGCTTCAAGACGCTGATGGGTCGCGCAGATCAACTGGAAGTCGAGTGCGACGGGCGCGGGGGCGCCGAGCGGCGTGATCTCGCGCTCGGAGAGTGCGCGCAGAAGACGCGCCTGCTGCGCAGCGGGCATGTCGCCGATCTCGTCGAGAAAGAGCGTGCCGCCGTGAGCCTGCGCCAGCTTGCCTTTCATGCCGCCCGGCAACGCGCCGGAAAACGCGCCGCGGGCGTAGCCGAACAATTCGCTCTCGATGAGCGTTTCGGGAATCGAGGCACAGTTCAGCGCCACGAGGGGCGCCGCGCGGCGCTCGCCGTATGCATGCAATGCGCGGGCGAGCAACTCTTTGCCGGTGCCGGTCTCGCCAAGAATCAGTACGGGTAAACCGCGATCGATAAAGCGCTTGCCGCGGGCCATGACCTCACGCATTGCGCTGTCCATCTCTGCCTGCTCGTCCGGGTCGTGGCGCGGGTCGTTCCCGCAGGGCCAGCCGTGGACGTGGTGGGCTGCTTTGTGGGCGCTCACGAATGTCTCCGTTCTCTGGAACGGCGGCCGCAGCCGCCTGCTATTGGTCTTCGCATGCCGGCCCGTTGTGGCTTGTGGCGCTCCCGGGCTGCGTTGCTGTGACGGTGAGATTAGTGCGCGCGATTGATATTTTCCAATACAATAATTGTCACGCTGTAATACCTGTGGGGTATCAGTATGGAATTGAGGCATCTGCACTACTTCGCGGTGCTCGGCGAAACCCTGCATTTCGGGCGCGCCGCGGAGCGGCTGCACATCTCGCAGCCGCCGCTTTCGCGGCAGATCGCGCTGCTCGAAGAGGAACTGGGGGTCGTGCTGCTCGACCGCACGCGGCGCAGCGTCAAGCTTTCCGCAGCCGGCGAACGATTTCTTCAGGATGCCAAAGAAATCCTGGCCTCGGTCGAACGCGCCAAGCGCAACGCGCTCACGGCCAGCCTAGGCCACAGCGGCTCGCTTTCGGTGGGCTTCATGTTCGCGGCGGCCTATAGCGTGGTGCCGCCCATCACGCGCGCCTATACCTCGGCGTTTCCGGGCGTGGACGTGCACCTCACCGAATCGATCCCGCGCCTCTTGATGCAGGACATCCGCGAAAGCAATACCGACGTGGCGATCATGTATCCGCCCAGCGATCTGGACGGCCTCGAAACCCGCACCGTGTTCAGCGAACCGCTCGTGGTCGCGCTGCCCGCCGGGCATCCGCTCGCGCGCGGCAGCGGCGCGCTCGACGCCGCGCAGTTGCGCAACGAGTCGTTCCTCATTTCGCCGCGCGTGGCCGCGCCCTACATCTACGATTCGATCGTCACGCACTGCCGGCGCTGCGGCTTCACGCCGAAAATCCGCCTCGAAACCAACTACCAGCAGACGATCGTCAACCTCGTCGGCCAGGGCATCGGCGTGGCGCTCGTGCATCGTTCGATGAAAACCGCGCGGCCGCTCAACGTGAAATTCCGCGCGCTCGCGAATCCGCCGTTCGTCGATGTGAACGTGACGTGGAACCGGCTCAACCACAACCCCTGCATCCAGACCTTCGTCACACTGGCGGAGCAACAGGGCGCCGAATTGAAGCCGGGCGTCTGACGCGGCGCGCGACACCTGGTGCGTGGGCGCGCAACAAATGCGACAGGTGTCGCACCTCGCGCGCGCAGACACGCGCGGTCGCGATAGCAGCGTAAGGCGCACGGGCTGGGCGATGCGCGAACCCCGTGCCCCATCCGGCATCGTTTTTGCATGATGGCTGCCGCCCTACCCGGGCACAGCCAGGAGAACCCACCCATGCTTCAAACGATGTCCTCGCCGGAAGGCCGCGCGGCACGAGCGCAACGCCTGCGCCGGAATCCGGCCGCTTCATCATCGGGCACGCCCCCCGTCATGCATCCGGGCCGTGCCGAATCGCCGCGCGTCCTTGCCGCCGAAACGCCGCAGCGCACGCGCGAAATCAGCGTGGCGCTGCCGGCCGGTACGCGCGTGGGCGCGGCGCTGCGCGCCCTGCTCGACACGTGGCACGCTCAGGCCGCCTGCGGCCGGATCGTGGGCGGCACGTGCGCGCACATTCAGTATCACGTGATGGCGCGCGCGACGCAGGGCCTGCGCCCCTATGTCTATGGGGCGCCTATCGTCTGCGACGGCGAGAACACGCTGATCGGGGCGGCCGTCACCATCGGACGCCGCGAGGACGGCACGCGCATCCTGCACTGCCACGGCGGCTTTGTCGATGCGCAGGGGCGGCAGCACGGCGGCCACCTGATACTCGACGAAACATGGGTTGCGGGCGACGGCCTGCATCTGCGCCTCTGCCTGATCGACGGCGTCGATCTCGTCGTGTCGCCCGACGCCGAAACCACCTTCGATCTGCTCCAACCGGTCCGCCGCTCATGAACGCACCCGCTCCCGTCGTCGTCGAATCCGGCCACTATGGCCGTCTCGTGGTCGCCCGGCTCAAGCCGAACGAAGACCTTGTGGAAGCGCTCGAAGCGCTGTGCGCAGCGCACGCGATCGCACGCGCCGTGGTGCGCAGCGTAGTGGGCAGTCTCGTGGAGGCGCAGCTTGCGCGTGGGCACGGCAGCACCGCGCAGTCGCTCCTGGTGCCCGGCCCCGGCGTGGAAATCCTCACGGTATCGGGGGAAGTGTGGGCCGATGGCGGCCAAGGCGCCGACACCCCCGGCCCAGGCGCCGCACGCACGTCGCTCAACGGCATCGTGGCGGATACGGAGGGGCAGATGTACGCCGGCCGCTTCGTTCGCGGCGGCAATCGCTCGTTCATCACCATCGAGGTGACGCTGCAGGAATGGATCGTCGAGACGCGCCGCGAGGAAGCGGCCGGTTGCTAGCGAGGGCTCGCGAAGACTAACGGCCCCACGCGGCGCGATCGCATCGCTCGACTGCGCATCGCCGCCCGCGTGGTGTCGACCGCGCGTGGTGCCGCCCCGGCATGCACCCCTTAATCGAGCGCCTTGTCGTTCGGGTGCGCGAACAGCTCCTTCATCTCGGGCGAGAGCGGATACTCGAGATTCATGCCGTTCGGCGGGATCGGCTGCGTGAACCACTTCGCGTAGAGCTTCGCCATCTCGCCCGAGGTCTGCATCTTCGAAACCGTTTCGTCCACGAGCTGCTTGAACTGCGGATCGTCGCGACGCAGCATGCATGCATAGTTCTCCGAAACAGGCGGCGTGCCGGTCACGATATAGTCCTGCGGGTCCTTCGACTTCGCGCGCTCGCCGTAAAGCAGCGGCTCGTCCATCACGAACGCCACCGCGCGCCCCGTCGTCACGTTCAGGAACGACTCGGCGTGGTCCTTCGCGCTGATGATCGTCATGTTCATGTGCTTCTCTTCGTTCATCTTGCGCAGCAGGCGCTCGTCGGAGGTGCCCGCCGTCGTGGCGACCGTCTTGCCCGCGAGGTCCGGGAAGTCCTTGATGCCGGAGTCCTTGCGCGTGATGAAGCGAATGCCGTAGAGGAAGATGCTGTCCGAGAAAGCCGCCTGGTTCTCGCGTTCGAAGGTGTTGGTGGTCGAGCCGCACTCGAAGTCGATGGTGCCGTTCTGCACGAGCGGAATGCGGTTTTGCGAGGTGATGGGAATGGTCTTGACCTTGAGGTTCGCGACACCCGTCTTCGCCTTCACGGCTTCGACGATCTTCAGCGCGATTTCCTGCGAGTAGCCGATCACGTTCTGGTTCTGGTCGTAGTACGAGAACGGAATCGACGATTCCCGCGTGCCCAGCACGATCACGCCGTTGTCGTGAACCTTCTTGAGCGTGCCCGTCAATTCGTCCGCGTGCGCTGCCCCCAGCGACAGTCCCGCCAGCAACAGCGCGCCGGCCAGTTTCGTTGTGCTCATCGTGCTTTCTCCCGACTGGATTAAAGGTAAAACGGGGTGCCCATCAGCGATTCGGCGCGAATGCGCCGGCGTCGAGGGGCAGTTCGCGATCCGCCAGCAGATCCGCGAGCAGCTTTGCGCTGCCGCACGCCAGCGTGAAACCGAGCGCGCCGTGGCCGGTGTTGAGCCACAGGTTGCGGTAATGCGTGGGGCCGATCACGGGCTTGCTGTCCGGCGTGGCCGGGCGCATGCCTGTCCAGGTTTGCAGCGCCCCGTAGTCGCCTGCTTCCGGAAAGGTCTCGCGCGCCTGGCGTGCGAGCAGCGCAATGCGCGCTTCGTCGGCGTGCGCGCTCATGCCCGCGATATCCACCATGCCCGCAATGCGCAGCCGCTCGCCCAGCGGCGCGTAGACGATCTTGTGGTGCGAATCCGTCACCGAAACGCGCGGCGCGCCCGGGGCGCGCGCCGCCGGCAGCGTGAGGCTGTAGCCCTTGAGCGGATAGACCGGCACCTGCACGCCGAACGAGGCGAGTAGCGCCGCGCTCTGGAAGCCAAGGCAGACCACATAGGCATCCGCCTCGATCTTGCCCGCCGAGGTTTCCGCGGCCAGCACTTCGCTGCCCTTCGTGCGCAGCCCCAGAAATTCGGTGCCAAGCTGCATCGCCACGCCGTCGCGCGCGGCCGCGCGCGCAAGGCCGCGCGTGAACTGGTCGCAGTCCGCGGCCTCCTCGCCCGGCGTATGGATGCCGCCCGCAATCTGTTCGCCGATGTGCGCGAGCGCCGGCTCCAGCGCCACGCACGCCGCGCCGTCCAGCGCGTGCTGCACGCAGCCCAGATCCGCCTGATACGCGGCCTGCGCGCGCGCGCCGGCAAAGCCTTCGGCGTCGCGATAGACCACGAGCTTGCCGTTGCGCACGTAGTCGAAGCCGAAGGCTTCCTGATCGACGATCTCGTGAATGAGGCGCTGGCTCAGAAAACCCAGCCCCAGCAGTTCCGCTGTGGTGGCGCGGCTTTGCGCGCGCGTGCAGGCGCGCAGAAACTGCAGGCACCAGCGCCACTGGCGCAGGTCCAGGCGCGGCTCGAAGCGCAGCGCGCCATCGCGCGCAAACAGCCACTTCGGCAGCTTGGGCAGCACCGAAGGATCGGCCAGCGGCGCGACGTAGCTATAGCTGAGCTGTCCGCCGTTGGCGTGGCTGGTCTCCTGCGCCACGTTCTCGCGACGCTCGACGAGCGTCACCTGATGTCCCTCTCGGGCCAGGTAGTAAGCGGTCGTTACGCCGATCACCCCGCCGCCCAGCACACAAATTCGCATAGCCCCGTTGGTCCTTCGCGGCCGCCCGGTGGCGGCCCAGTGCGGCTAGTCTCACCGGGCAAAAACAGGAACTCAAATGCGAATTGTCGAGGGGGTATAACCTGAGGTTAAGCGACCAGGGGCCGAGCCACGCGAGTTGCCGGATCAGGCCGGTGCGGCAAGCGCCAGGGCGCCCGGGCCGGCTTCGTTCGTGCGGAACACGGCCACCGCTTCGCGCAGCACCTGGGCCTGCGATTCGAGCGACTGCGCCGAAGCCGCCACCTCTTCCACGAGCGCCGCGTTGCGCTGCGTCACCTCGTCGATCTGCGCGATCGCGCGGTTGACCTGCTCGATGCCGTCGCTCTGTTCGAGCGTCGCGGCCTCGATCTCGCGCATGATGTGGTTCACGCGCGCCACGGCGTCGCGCGCCTCGTCCATCGTGCTGCGCGCGTCTTCCACGAGCCGCGCGCCCGAACTCACGGTCGCCACCGAAGCCGAAATCAGGTCCTTGATCTCCTTGGCCGCCGTGCCCGAACGCTGGGCGAGGCTGCGCACTTCGCTCGCCACCACGGCAAAGCCGCGGCCCTGCTCGCCCGCGCGCGCCGCCTCCACCGCCGCGTTGAGCGCGAGAATGTTGGTCTGGAACGCGATCCCTTCGATGATGCCGGTAATTTCCTCGACCTTGTGCGACGAGGCGGAGATCTCGGTCATGGTCGCGTTCACGCGCGCCACTACGTCGGCGCCGTGCGAAACGGTCTCGAGCGCGCCCTGGGCGAGGCCGCTCGCCTCCTTCGCGCTCGCCGTGTTCTGGCGCACCGCACCGGAAAGTTCTTCCAGACTTGCCGCCGTCTCTTCCAGCGCCGCGGCCTGCTGCGAGGTGCGGCTCGACAGGTCGGCGTTGCCCGCCGAAATCTGGTTCGCGCCGAGCGAAATCTCCTCGGTGCCGCCGCGCACGCGCGAGACCGTGCCGGTCAGCCCGTCGCGCATCTGCACGAGCGCGCCCAGCAACTGGCCCATTTCGTTTTTCGAGCGCACGCGCACGTCCACGTCGAGGTCGCCCGCCGCAATGCGCTGGAAGTGGCGGATCGCCTGATTCACCGGCTTGATGACGGCCGCCGAGAGGCCCGCGCGCGCGATCAGTCCGAGCACCACGCCCACCAGCGCGATCACGCCGAACACGATCAGCGAAAGCCTGAAGCGCAGCGCGGCCGTATCGGCATCCTGCTGGCCGCGCGCCACGTGCCAGTCTTCCAGCGCCGAGATCGCCTTCGAGTAAACGGCGTAGTAGCGGTCGGCCGTTTCGCCCTGGATCGTGCGGAAGGTGTTGAAGTCGTTGTCGACGAGCGCCTTGTATTCCGGCTCCAGCGCCTGGTCGACGAGCGCCGTGCGCGCGTTCGCCACGGCCTGCACGAGACGCGCCTGCTCGGGATCGGCGAAGGGCCCGGCACTGTAGCTGTGGAATTCCTGGTTCGATTCGGCCAGCACGCGATGCGCGTGGTCGAGCATGCCGTCGGTCGCCTTGCCCACGCTGAAGCGTGTTTCGTAGCCGCCCAGTTCGAGGCGCACCTGCAGCAGCATCTCCGAACTGCTCTTGAGTTCGGAGAGCGCATGGGCGCCCGCGCGGATGTCCGTGAGGCTGTCGTTCGTGAGCTTGAGCGCGCCATAGGACACGCCGATCACGATCAGCAGGAACACGATGAATGCGCCGATAACGAAGGTGAGACCACCGCGGATGGAGATGTTCTTTAGCATTGGATAGCCCGTAGCGTGGTGTGCCGGCCAGCGTTCGAGGGCGCGGCCACTCTGGCGTATCGGCACGCCAGGCACAGGGCTGCATAGGGGATATCCATGATGCGCGCGGGCAAACGCGCGCACGCCGCGGCGAAAGCCCGGCGGCTACCCAGATGATGGGAAAAACCGGGCTGCGCGCCCGGTTTTTCCGCGGGGTTGAAGCCCGGGATACGGCTGGATGCCGAGGCGGCTAGATGCTGAGGCGCGAAACCTTCGTGCCCGCGAGCGAGATGTCGCCCATGAGACCCGCGTTGGTCATCACGAAGACCTCCACGGGTGCCGTGGCCGTGGTCGTATCGACCGCGCCGTTGGCGCCGATCTTCACAAGCGCCACGGAGGCGTCGGCGCCGACCGACCAGCCGTCCGAACTGCGGAAGCGGTCGAGCGCATCCTGGGTCATGAAGCAGAAGACGATGGCCTTCGACTGCGCGCCGGCCTGCAGGCCGAACGAGCCCGAAACGGTGCTGTAGTAGCCCACCGATGCCCCGCCCACGCGCAGGGCGCCTTCGCCGTATTGACCGCCCACGATGAAGCCCGCCTGCAGCACCGACGGGAACACGAGCACGCCGCGCGACTTGGCGACGAGTTCATGCGAACCCGGTACGGTGGAGTAAAGCTTGCTCATGGTGCCGTTCACGCTCGCGTCGATAGACTCGCGCCTGGAGGCATTGCTCGCCGGCGTCGAGGACGAGCCCGGCGTGGTGGTGCAGCCCGCGAGCGCAAAGCCCCCGGTGGCGAGGGCCGCGCCTGCCGTGAGGATGAAGTGTCGTCGTTGCATCGTTATCTCCACACACGAAAGGAAAGAGCGGAAACGTGAGCAGCAAGTCACGTGCCCGCTCCCGGCATGATATGTCAGACGGCTCGTCAGGGTGCGGCAGGCTGCCAGGACGGATCCGGGTCGAACGCCTTCGTCGCCGCGGCGGCGCGCGCGCCGTCCGGTCCCAGGTTCTTCTGGTACAGCTTGCCGTCCTGATCGACGATAAAGCTCATCACGCCGGTCTTGCCGTATTCGACGGGCCAGGCAATGAGTGCAAAACCTCCAGCCAGTTGCCCGCTCTCGACATAGTTGCGCGCGCCGCCATTCGCATGCGATCCCTGCGCCGTGAGAATGCGGAAGTGGTAGCCGTGGTAGCCCTCCTTCGGCGTGACTTTCGCGTCGTGCGGCATGGTCGCCGCGAGCGGCCCGAGCGGGCTCTCGGGCTCGCCGGGCCCGACCGGCCAGTAGAGCCCGTCGTGCGTGCCCGGCGCGCTCACGAAGCGCTGCGCGTAGTGCTGCATCTGCGCGTGATAGTCGTTCTGCGCATCGACATAGGCGAGCGCGGTCAGCATGGCCGCGCGCTCGTTGCGGCCAATGCGGCGCACGAGGATTTCGCTCGCGCCCTCGCGCGGATCGAAGCTCCAGCCGCGCGGACCCTCCACGAGCGGAATGGGCAGCGTCCAGCCGCTGTCGCCCACCTGCAGGTGCGCGCTCGCCTTGCCCGCCACGGGCTTGTCGTCCTGCACGACCCGATGGCCCTTCGACCACGCGCCGAGGAAGTCGTAGATGTCGTCCTGGCCGATATTCTGCGTCGGGATGAACTGCTGGAAGTTCGCGCCCATCACATGCTTCATCGCCTCGTGGTCGCCGGTGGCAAGCGCGTTCTCGAACGCGTCCGCCGCGGCATCGGGCGTGGGATAGACAGCCTGCGCATGCGCGGCGCCAACGCCGAACGCCAATGCGAGCGCAACAGTGAAGCGAAGCGGGCTCGCCGTGAGGCGGTGAAGCGCGGCCTGCGACAGGCGGCGTGCTTGAATGCGGATCATCGCTAGACTCCTGTAAGGGGGTTCAACGTCGGCCCAGGTGGCGTTCTCCGCCGCCACCACCGCCTCCGCCTCCGCCTCCGCCTCCGCCGAAGCCCCCGCGTTGCGGCGCGCCGCCGCCGCGGTTCTGGAACGCCGCGCGGCTTTGCTGGCCGCGCTGCATGTCGGCGCGTGCGCCGTTGCCGTCGCCGGCTCCGCGCAGCGCGTTGTCGCGATTCGCGTTTTGCGCGCGGTTGCCAATGTCGCCCGGGCGGTTCGCATCCGGCGCGCGGTTGCCGGGGCCGTTGGCACCCTTGACACCATTGGCGTTCGGTCCGCGGTTGTTCAGACCGCCCGCGTTCTGGCCGCGGTTCGCGTTTTGCCCGCGATTGCCGAGCGCGTTGCCGCCGTTCGCGTTGGGCCGGTTGCCGCCGTTCTGGATACCCTGCAGCCGCTCGCTCGCGCTGCCGCCCATGTTCTGGCCGGTGCGGTTCTGCAGCGTTTGCATGGCCTGCTGGCGCGACTGGTCGTAACCGCGGTACTGGTTGCGCTGCCTGTTGAGATTGCCCGCGTTGCCATTCGGTCCGCGGCGTTCCATGTTCTGGTTGCGGTTCCAGTTCGCCGTGGCGTTGTTCGTGCTGATGCGGTTGTTGACGTTGAGGTTGTTGTAGCGGTTGACGTTGATGTTCACGTCATGCGCGCCCCAGTTGAAGCCGCCCCACAGCGAGTTGGCCACCGCAATGCCCGCGCCGAACGCGAGCCCGCTCACGAAGCCCGCGGCAATCGCATAGCCCGGAGGCGGCGGCATGTACACGGGCGGATAGGCCGGATACGGCCAGGTGCCGTAGACCACCGTGGGGTTGTAGGTCGGCACATAGATCACCTGGGGATTGGCGGGCTCGATCACGATGGTGCTCGGCGCCGCACTCGTGGCCTGCCGGACCACCACCTTCTGCTGCTCGTTCGACTTCAGGTTGCCGGCCTTCTGCGCCTGAGCGCGCAAACGCTGCACCGAATCCATCACGTCGTTGGGCTGGGCGAGGAAGGCGTTGCCGATCTGCTGAACCCAGTCGGGCTTCGAAGCCATCGTGGCGAGCACCTGCGGGAAGGCCACGAGCGACTGCACGCTCGGGTCCCACGGCTGCGAGGCGACGGCCTTCACCGCCGCGTCGCCCTGCAGGTTCGGATTGGCCTTCGACCAGGCCGCCGCGGCCTCCACGTCCTGCGGGAAGGTGGAGGCCATCAGCACCTGCGAGAGCAGGGCGTCGGGATACAGCGCAATGGGCGCGGCGAGCGCGTCGAGTTGCTGGCTGGACAGGGCTGCCGCGTTCTGCGCCTGCGCGGCAGTCGGGCCCGCGGGTCCGACAAAGAGCGGCGCGCCCGCAAGGGCGGCGCAGATGAGCCAGACATGGCGCTGGCTGACACCGGACGATTTCACGTTACGGTCCTCCCGGTTGCTGAAAAGGTGTGCCTGGTTCCCCTAACGGATCGGACTTTCGTCCGGGTGCAGCAACGGCGGGTGCCCCGAACGAGAGGCGGCGTGCCAGCAAAAGTAAAGGGGCGAGTCACGTCGTGTCAATCGCGCTGTGATTCTTGCTGTGATTCTTGCTGTGATTCTTGCTGCGATTCGTGCTGTAATTCGCGCCATGATTCGCGCTGCAATGACCGCGCGATCTGTCTCGCGAAACGCATCAATCATCCCGATCGCTTCGCGATGCGAAACAATCCGGCGCGCATCGCTCGCGCGCCGGGCGCTGCATCCGTCACTGCATTTTCACTGCGTATTCGGCTCGTTCGCGCCCAGATGCACGCGCACGAAACCGATGTGCTCGCGCAGCACATAAAACGCATCGGCATACGCGAGCGGCATGTGCAGCGTATTCAAGGAACGTTCGATTTCGTCCAGATCCTCGAGAAGCTGGCGCCGCTCCGCTTCGCTCGTGTGCTTCAGCGCGTCGCGCTCGATGGCGATGAGGGCGCCATAGTAGCGGTAAATGCGCGAACGCACGCGCCAGCTGTACAGCGCCGGGATCATGCGCAGCGCGGGAATCACCAGCACCGCGAGCGGCAGGAGCAGCACGAGCAGCCGGTCGGCCACGCTGGCGAGCCAGAACGGCAGCGTGCGGTAGAGGAAGCTCTTGCCCGAGCGGTAGTAGCGCGTGGCGTCCTCGCTGATGCGAAAGTCGTGCATCTCGGTGTTGGGGAATTCGCCGGAGCGCTGCAAGAGGCCGGGCGCGCCGTTTACTTCGGTCGCGGCTTCGATCAGGAGATCGGAGATCGCCGGATGCAGCGTGTCGCGTGCGACGATTTCCACCGTCGGCCCGATCAGGTGGATCGTGTCCGGCGGCAGCCGCCGGCGCAGGTCCAGCACGCCCGGCGGCAGTTCGATGTCTTCCAGATAGGGAAAGAGCCGCGTGTACGCCGTGGACTCGTCGAAACTCATCACCGAAATGCCCGGGATCGTGAGCAGCCGCAGCATGAGCGCGCGCGTGGTGGAGTCGCCGCTCAGCATCGCGGCATCGACGTTGCCGGAAACGAGTTGCGTGGCGGCCTGCAGGCCGTCGAGCGGCAGCAGCGTCGTGTCGCCGCCGGGGTCGATGCCGTTGGCGTCGAGCAGGTTGAGCGAGAGAAGCCGCGTGCCGCTGCCTTCGCGCCCGATGGCAATGCGCTTGCCTTCCAGTTGCGAAAGCGCCGAGAGCCCGGCGCCGCGGTAGAACACCACCATCGGCAGGTACGCCACGCTGCCGAGCGACATGAGCGAGCTCACGTCCTTGCCGTCCGCCACGCCGCCCTGCACGAAGCCCACTTCCACATGCTGTTTCGGATCGAGCAGGCGCTGCAGATTCTGCACCGAGCCATCCGATTCGATGATGTTGAGCTTCACGCCGTTGCGCGCGAGGATCGTGCGATAGGCTTCGGCCATGGCCATGAACGCGCTGTCGCGCGGCCCGGCGCTGATCGTGATGGAGCGCGGCGGCGAGGGATTGACGAGCCATACCACGAGCGCCACCACGACGGCGCAGAAGAGCGCCACAGGCACCGACGTGAGCGCGAGATCGCGCCAGGCGGAATGCGCGTGGTCGCGCAGGAAGTGCGGCGGCGGCAATCGATTTCGTTTCATGAGAACCCGGCGGTGGGTGCCCTGACTCGGCCCGACCGCGGCTCTACCTCGCGTCAGACTCCAGGAAACGTCATGATGCCATTTTCGCGCCAGATCGCAATGCTGGCTGCGCGCGCGGATGGGTAGCCGGGTTGCTGGCCGGGAGCGTCCGGGGCGTCGCTCAAGCAGCCGTTATTGCAACTGCCTATGCCGCCGCTTTGGTCAGCGCAAAAAGCTCGGCGCGCAGCGCCTTCGCGCGGTCGCGCTTGAGGTACTGCTGTTCGAATTCGGTCTGGGCCTGCTGCCACAGCCCATGCGCCTTCTCGTAGCGGCGCTGGCCGCTTGCCGAAAGGCGATAGACCAGCACGCGCGTATCGTAGTCGGACGCCGCCGCGAGCACGAGCGCGTCGCGCTGCAGCGGCTTGAGTGCCCGCACCAGCGTGGTGCGGTCCATCACGAGATCGTTCGAAAGTTCGGCGGCCGTTGCGTCGGGGTGGCGCGCAAGGCGCGAGAGGATCGTGAACTGCGCAGCCGTCACGCCCGCCTGCGAGAGATACCGCTCGTAGAGCTGCGTGACGAAGCGCGCGGCCTGGCGCAGCGCAAAACAGTTGCATTCCTCGCGAGTCACCCGCTTCGTCATTGCCGTTCACCTCTTCAGATTCGCGCCACACGGCGCCTCTTCATCATACGTTCTCGAGCGCCAGCGCGATACCCTGGCCACCACCGATGCACAGTGTGACCACGCCGCGGCGTATGCCGTCGCGCCGCATCGACCATGCAAGACGCGTGGTCAGAATCGCGCCGGTCGCGCCGATGGGATGCCCGTGCGCGATGGCGCCGCCTTCCACGTTCACGATGTCCTCGGGAATGCCGAGTTGCTTGATGACCGCGAGCGGCACGGCCGCGAATGCCTCGTTGATCTCGAAGCGCTCGACGTCCGCGAGCGACCAGCCCGCGTGCTCCAGCGCAAGCTTCACCGCCGGCACCGGCCCGAGCCCGAAGAGGCCCGGCTCGACGGCTGCCACGCCCCATGCGGCAAGCCGCACCATGGGCACGATGCCCTTCGCTTCGGCGAACGCGCGATCGGCGACCAGCATGGCCGACGCCGCGCTGTTCAGACCCGGCGCATTGCCCGCCGTGATCGTGCCATCGGCACGAAACGCGGGACGCAGCTTCGCGAGCCCCTCGGCTGTCGTATCGGGGCGCGGCGCTTCGTCGGTGTCGAACACCTCGGCGCCCTTCTTGCCCTTCACTTCCACGCCGACGATCTCCTCACGAAAGCGCCCCGCCGCCTGCGCTGCCGTGAAGCGCTGCTGCGAGCGCGCGGCGAAGCGGTCCTGCTCTTCGCGCGTGAGCTGCACCTTCGCAACGAGGTCTTCGGTATGCCAGCCCGAATGCTCGCCCGAGAACGCATCGACGAGGCCGTCGCGCAGCATGCTGTCGTGAATCTCGGCGTTGCCCATGCGATAGCCCCAGCGGCCGCCGTCGAGAAGATACGGCGCGCGATCCATGTTCTCCATGCCGCCCGCGAGCGCCACGTCGGCAAGACCCAGCAGCACTTCCTGCGCGGCGCTCGCCACGGCCTGCGCGCCCGACCCGCACACCCGGTTCACCGTGAGCGCCGGCACCGAAACCGGCACGCCGCCGCCCAGTTCCGCCTGGCGCGCCGGGTTCATCTTGTTGCCCGCCTGGATCACGTTGCCCATCACCACGGAGCCGAGCGTCCCCGGATCGAGCTTCGCGCGCGCGAGCGTTTCGCGCACGACCGCCGCGCCCAATGCCGTCGCCGGCACGCCCTTGAGCGCGCCGTTGAATCCGCCGATTGCCGTGCGTACCGGCTCGCATAAAACGATCTCGCGAATGCTCATCTTCGATCCTCCGTCAAATACAGACTGCGTGCGCCGCTTCATTCTATGTATGCATATGCACACAATCAAAGGCTTTCGTCGAGGCAAACTTCGTACACAGTGGCACGTTTTATGTCACGACTTCGCAGCGCCGACGCACGCAGGTTGGCAAAAGCGCTTACGCCACGGCCGGGAAATCCAGCGTCGTGTCGTTCACGCGGTTCACGAGATTCGTGAACGTGATCGTCGCCACCGCGAGCGAGATCTCGATGATCTGGCGCTCCGTATAGCCGGCTTCGCGAATCGCGTTCACCTCGTTTTCGGGTAAGGTGCCGTAGGTGGTCACGAGTGCCCGCACGAAATGCACCAGGGCATCGCGCTTCGCGTCGCCGGTGGGCTCGCCCGCGCGAATCTGCTTCATGGCTTGCGGCGCGAGACCGGCGAACTTGCCGATCGTCGTATGGGCCGCCACACAGTAATCACAGCCCGCCACTTCGCTCACCGCGAGCTTCACCGTTTCGATGTCCTGCTTCGAGAGCGCGCCGCCGGCAAGCACGGCGTCGAGATCGAGCGCCATGCGCAAGGCTTCGGGGCTGTGCGTGCCGAGCGTGGCATACAGGTTCGGCACTTTGCCGGCGGCCTTGCGGATCTTCGCGAAGAGTTCGGCGGCGGCGCCAGTGGCGGCTTCGGGCTGGATAGCGGTGAAACGGGACATGATCGACTCCTTGCAGTTGGGTGGTTTGCATCGCCATCGTCGATGGCGTGATGCCAGTCTAGTCGTGCAGACCGCCCTTTTTAATGCCAGAATTGCGCAAATTCATGCTCGATCGTCTCATCACTTTCTTGCCCCGAGGCCTGCCGCCATGGACCTGCTCAGCCGCCTGCTTGCGCTCATGCCCATCACCGGGCGTCTGGACGTGCGCTGCCACTTCGGCGCGCCCTGGCGCATCGAACAGCCGCCTGCGCAGGCGCGCGAGATCTCGTATCACATCCTGCTGAGCGGCGAGGCCGTGCTCGAGGATGCCCACGGCGCCCCCGTCGCGATGCATGCCGGCGACATTGCCCTCTTCCCCGCCGGCGGGGCGCACACGCTGCACGACGGCAGCGGCGAGCGGGCTGCCGCTGCGCAGCGGCAGACGCAAAACGGCCTGACCGTGGAAACGAATCAGGGCGTGGGCGCCAGCGCCGATCTCCTGTGCGGCCGCTTCCTGCTGCCCGCCGTCCCGCAGCGCCTGTTGCGCGAGAACCTGCCCGCGCGGCTCGTCGTGCGCAGCGCGCAGTCGCCGGGCGCACCGCCCGAGCGGCTCGTACAGCTCATCGCGCTCATGCGCGACGAGGCGCTCGAAGCGGCGGCAGGCAGCGAATCGCTCGTGAACCATCTTTCGGGCGCGCTCTTCGCGCTCACGCTGCGCTATGCGAGCGCCGCCGAAACGCCGCCGCGCGGGCTGCTCGCGCTGGCCCAGCGCCCGCGTCTGCAGCCGGCCATCGACGCGATGTTCGAGGCGCCCGGTCAAGCCTGGACGCTGCCCGAGCTCGCCGGGCTCTGCCACATGTCGCGCGCCACCTTCGCGCGTCATTTCGACGAAGCCTTCGGCCGCTCGGCCGCGGACGTGCTCACCGAAATCCGCATGACGCTCGCGGGCCGCATGCTCGCGCACGGCAGCCAGCCCGTGGCCGACATCGGCGAAGCGGTGGGTTATCAGTCCGATGCTGCCTTCCAGCGCATGTTCAAGCGCCATGTGGGCATGACGCCCGCGCAGTGGCGCGCGGCGGCGTTCGACGAGACCCGCGCCTAGCGTCTTGCCGTTGACGGGGCCGCCGCGCGGACGTTGCGCCACGGCTCCCACGGTTTCAGCCGCGCGGCGCATCGGCGGTCTTCGCAATCACGTCGCCGCTCTGGCTCCAGCCGCCGCCCAACGAGCGGTACAGCGCCACCGCCGCGAGCGCGTGCTCGCGCTGCGCCTGGTTGAGCAGGTCCGCATCGGCGAGGTAGGTCTGCTGCGCCGTGAGCACGTCGAGAAAGTCGGTGGCGCCGCCCTTGTAGAGCTGGTTCGCGAGCGTGAGCGCTTGCGAAGACGCCGCCACGGCGCGCGTCAATTGCTGCGTTTCGCCGGCCGTGCTCACGAGATCGGTCCGGCTGTCCTCCACTTCGCGCAGCGCCTGCAGCAAGGTCTGCTGCAAATCGAGCTGCGATTCGCGCATGCGGCTCTCGCTCTGGTCGATGCCGGCACTAATGCGGCCCGCGTTGAAGATCGGGCTCGTCGCGCCGAGCGCCGCGCCGAAGAGGTTGTCGGTCAGCGTCGGCAAGCCGAGATACGAGGCGGCCAGCACGCCGTCCGTGAGGTTCAGCGAAAACTTCGGGTAGCGCTGCGCGCGCGCCACGCCCACTTCGGCGGCGCGCTGTTCGACGGTTGCATAGGCCGCCAGCACGTCGGGCCGGCGCAGCAGCGCCTCCGAAGGCAGCAGTTGGGGGGCGCTTGCCGGGGCCGCCGGAATCGGCGCGGGTGTCGCGAGCGCAAGCTGCGCGACCGACTCCGGCGTGCGGCCCGTATAGACCGCGATCAGGTTCAACTGATGCTCGATGCTCGCCTGCGCGCGCGGAATGCGTGCCTGGAGTTCGCTCAGTTGCGTCTGTGCGCGCGTCACGTCGAGCTGGGTGGAGAGGCCGTACTTCAGGCGGTCCTGCGTGAGCGCCAGCGCACGCTGCCGGATCGATACGTTATCCTGAAGAATTTTCAATTCCGCCTGTGCCCAGCGCAGATCTACGTAGGCCGAAGCCGTATCGGCCGCCAGCGCGAGCCGCACCGCGTCGAGCGCATGCTGCTGCCCCACGAGGTTCGACTGGGCCGCCAGCAGATCGAGCCGCTCGCCGCCGAACACGTCGGGTGCCCAGGAGAGCGCGAGGCCCGCGCCGGCCTGTTTCGCATAGCCGAGCGGCGGCGGCACGTTCTCGCGCTGGTACGCGCCCTGCGCCGTGAAGTCCAGTTGCGGCAGCAGCACGGCGTGCTTTTGCGTGGTGATCGACTGCGCCTGCTTCACGCGTTCCGCGGCGGCCTGAAGGTCCAGGTTGCCGTGCAGCACCGTGTCGAGCAACGGGTTCAGCGTCGCGTCGCCGAATTGCGCCCACCACGTTTGCGCATCCACGGCGCTTTGCGGCATGTCGATGCGCCACGCTTCGGGCGCCGTTGCGCGAACCGCGGCCGGCAGGTCGGCGTGCGTCGCGGGCTGCACCGCGCAGGCCGCGAGCACCGCGCTCGCGAGCGATGTCATGAACGTGCGCGCAACGCGCCGCGCAAACAGGTTCGAAGAAGATGCCATGTTGACCTCCGGGGCTCAGTGAGCGTCGGGCGGCGGCGCGCCCAGCGTGATCGGCTTCGAGAAAATCACGCTCGCAATGGCAACCACGAAGCACAGGGAAAGAACGAAAAACGTGTCGGAGAACGTGAGCACGAGGGCCTCGCGCAGCACGAGCGCATGCAGGTGCGCGAGCCCTGCCGCGCCGGCGTCGAGCGCGTCGCCCGCCACCGACGACCAGTACGAGGTCTGCCCCGCCAGCAGCGACTCCACCTGCGGCTGCCCATACGTGACGCTCTCGTTCAGGCGCAGATAGTGGAAGTTCAGACGGTCGTTGAGCAGGGTCGCGCTCACGGCAATGCCGATCGCGCCGCCCAGGTTGCGCATCAGGTTGAAGAGGCCGCTGGCCGACTTGAGCCGCGAGGGCGGCAGCGACCCGAGCGACATCGTCACGATGGGCGGCACCGCGAACTGCTGGCCGATGCCGCGCAACGCCTGCGGCAGCAGGAACTGCTGCCAGCCCCAGTCGTGCGTGAGCGGCACATACAGGTAGCAGCCGAGCCCGAACATGACGAGGCCGAACACCATCAGCGCGCGCATGCTGAAATAGCGCGTGGAAAACGCGTATACGCCCAGCGCAAGCAACTGGAACACGCCCACCGAAAGCAGCGAGAGGCCAATCTGCAGGGAACTGAAGCCGCGCACTTCGGCGAGAAAGAGCGGCGTGAGGAACACCGACACGAAAATACCGATGCCGGTCACGAACGAGAGCAGGCTGCCAATGCCGAAGTTGCGCACGGCCAGCGCGCGCAGATCGACGATGGGGTCTTTCGCGGTCATCGCGTGAACGATGAAGAGAAAACCGCAGATGGCCGAGATCCACGTGCAGGCCACGATCACGTGGTCGCCGAACCAGTTCTTGCGCGGCCCTTCTTCGAGCACGTATTCGAGGCAGCCGAGAAACCCCGACATCAGCGCAATGCCCCGATAGTCGCCGCGCCTGAGCAGCGAGAGATCCGGCTCGTCCACGTGCACGTAGCGCGGCACCAGCACGGCCACGGCTATGCCCGGCAGGAGGTTCAGATAGAAGAGCCAATGCCACGACCACTGATCGGTAATCCACCCGCCGATCACGGGGCCGATGGTCGGCGCGAGCGAAGCAAGCGCGCCGATGGTGGTGGACGCAACGAGCCGCTGCTTGCCGGGGAACAGCATGAAGGCGGTGGTGAACACGGTGGGGATCATGGCCGCGCCGAGCGCCCCTTGCAGGCCGCGAAAGAGGATCATCGAATTGATGTCCCAGGCGAGGCCGCACAGCATGCTGGTGATCGTGAAGCCCACCGCCGAACTGACGAACAGCCAGCGCGTGGACAACACCTTCGAGAGCCAGCCCGACATGGGGATCACGATGATCTCGGCAATCAGGTAAGCGGTCTGCACCCAGGAAAGCTCGTCCTGGCTCGCGGAAAGACCGCCGCCGATATCGCGCAGCGAAGAGGCGACGATCTGGATGTCGAGCGTCGCCATGAAAAAGCCGATGCACATGAGCGCGAACGCGAACGCGCGCTGCGCCATGGGCTGGAGATGCGGTTCGAGCGGCCTGGGCGCGGAGGCCGCCGCAGACTTCGCGGCGGGCGGCGCGAATGGCCGCTCCAGCGTGGCCTCGGTGTGGGGGGCGTTCATGTCGCTCACCCTTTTCAGTGCGCCGACGCCGTCTGCACGGTGTCGCCGAGGTACACCTTCACGGTGGCGGAGAGGCCCGGGCGCAGCACGCCCTCCATGCCTTTGGGCACCTCAAGGCGAATCCGCACCGGCACGCGCTGCACGATCTTCGTGAAGTTGCCCGTGGCGTTTTCGGGCGGCAACACGCTAAAGGTCGCACCCGTGGCGGGCGCGAGGCTCTCCACGTAGCCGTGCAGCGCGCCGCTCGCCGCGTCGAGTTCGACATCGGCGCGATCGCCCGCGTGCATCTTCTTCAACTGGTCTTCCTTGAAGTTCGCGTCCACCCACAGGTCGGAAGCCGGCACCACGGTCAGGAGCGGCGCGCCCGCGTTCGCGAGCATGCCCACGCGCGCCGTGCGGTTGCCGATATACCCGTCCACGGGCGCGCGGATCGTCGTGTATTCGACGTTCAGCGCCGCGAGCCGCTGGTTCGCCTCGGCGGTGGCCACGCGAGCCTGGGCGTCGTTGATCTGCGCGGCCAGCACGTCCATCTGGCGCTGCGCGGCCTGCACGGCCGCCCCGCTGCTCGCCACCGAGGCCTGGGCCTTCAGGTAGTCGGCATCGGCACGCTCCGCGAGCTGGTTCGACACGGCGTCGTCCTTCACGAGAGCGCGGTAGCGCGCCTGGTCCTGGGCGCTGCGCGTGAGCTCGGCATTCGAGGCGCGTACTTCGGCCTGGTTCTGGTTGATGACGGCCGCCTGCAGCGTCTCGCGTGCCTTGAGCTCGGCAACGGCGGCGCATGCGCTGTCCACTTCGGCGTTGGCCTCGGCAAGCTTCGCGTCGTAGTCGCGCGCGTCGAGGCGGATCAAAACCTGATTCGCGTGCACATACTGGTTGTCCTGCACGGGGATCTCGTCCACGAAGCCGCTCACGCGCGGCGCCATCACCGTGACATTGCCGCCCACGTAGGCGTCGTCGGTGGTCTGCTCGAAGCGCAGCACCAGCAGCCAGTCGCCGGCCGCTGCGGCGAGCACCAGCACGACGGCGCCGACAGCCAGCGCCATCCATGGCAGCCTGCGCGCCTCTGCGCGTCCGGCGGCCGGCGCGCCCTGACCCGAGACGGGAGTGGAAGGACTCGACATGTCGATCACCTGTGTATATGCACGAATTGGGATAAGAAAAAACGCGGCTGCGCCATTCACGCTCAGGAACAATAGCGCTGCATGCCCGGGCCCGCTCAAACCGCGCGCGTGACGCGGAACAGCTCGCGCCGCAGCCACGCTGCCCGACGCGGGCCGAAGCGGCGCTCGAACTCGTCCTGCGCCGCCCGCCAATGCACGCCCGCCGCGGCAAGACGCGCCTCGCCGCCCGGCGTCAGCGTCAACTGGCGGCGGCGGGTGATCGCGGCGTCGGCCACCAGTCCGCTGCGCAACAACGGCCGCAGTGCGCGCACGAGCGTCGTGCGCTCCATCACCAGCGCCTGGGCCAGTTCGACCATCGTCAGGCTCGGCCCCCGCCCCAGCATGCCGAGTATGCTGAACTGCGTCGGCGTAAGCCCGGCGGCCGAAAGGTGCCGCTCGTAAAGCTGCGACAGATGGCGGGCGGCCTGGCGCACGGCAAAGCAGTCGTCATGCTCGGGAAGCTGCTTGCCGGGTGGCTGGGGTTGCCGGGATCGAGCGGAATGAGCGGAATGAGCGGAATGAGCGGAATAAGCGGAATAAGCGGAATGAGCGGGCTGTCTGTGCATACGCACAGATTAGCGGGCGCCCTGGTCCGCCACAAGCGTCAGCCACGGCATCAGATTGTGAACGCCGCGGCAATAATGACGCTCAAACCTTCATTTCGCTTTCGCCTTGACGGTCCGGACCGGCTCCGGTTGAAAAGGCTCCTGCCCCATGTCTTCGTAAAACGCCGTGGCGTGGTCGATAAAGGCGCGCACCTTCGCGGGCAGCAGCGTGCGCGTGGTGTAGGCGAGGCGGATTTCGATGGACGCGTTGACGATTTCGTAGTCCTCGAGCAAGACCACGAGCTTGCCCGCCGCCAGTTCCGCCGTCACGAGCGACGTGGGCAGCACCCCGATGCCGAAACCCTCCAGCACCATCTCGCGGTTGAACACGGGATTGTTCGACGCCACTTCGTGCCGCATCACCATGCTCACTTCCTCGTTGCCCTTGCGGAACGTCAGTTCGGGCTTGCGCAGCGAGGGCGGCATGGTGACGAAGGCGTGCTGCGCGAGATCCTCGGGGCGCACGGGCAGCCGGTGCTCCGCAACCCAGGCCGGCGTCGTGACGAGCGCGAGCGGGATGCGTTCGAGCAGGCGCGTGACGGTAGTGTCGTTGTTGAGCATGAACGGCAGCACGAGGCCCAGGTCGAAGCCGTCCGCCACGAGATCGACGGGGCGCTCCGTAAGCATCACGTCGAGGCTCACCATGGGATGCGCGCGCTTGAAGCTGGAAATGAGCGGCACGAGCCGGTTCACCGTGGCCGTGGTGTGGGCCACGAGCCTCAGTACGCCGCTTGCCTCGCGCGTCTGCACGGAGGCGTCGGCCTCCAGCGTGTCGAGGTCGTCCAGCACGCGGCAGCAGCCGTCGTAGAAACGCTCGGCCGCTTCGGTCAGCGAAACGGCGCGCGTGGTGCGGTGAAAGAGCCGGCTGCCGAGGCGCTTTTCGAGCCGCGCAATCGTGCGCGAGACGACCGGTGTAGTGACTCCGTGCATGTCCGCCGCGCGCGTGAAGCTGCGCGCCTCGACCACGGAGCGGAAGATCCGCAGGCTATCAACGTAATCCATGGCATGTTGTCGTAATGATCGATGGAGTGCTGCCGGGGTCTAGCTTAGCGTCTGCGGGACAACCTGTCCTGGGGCGAGCCATTTCAGGCTTCGCCGCCTTCCGGTCCTGCCGGCGCATCCTCGCCGAACACCTCCGCGCACAGCGCGCGGCCCGCTTCGGAAAGGCTCGCCGAGCCCGTGCCGTCTTCCGCCAGCGTCGTCACCACGAGCGCGCTGTCCACGAGTGCCGTCAATTGTCTGCGCAATCCGCTCATGGGCACGCCGGCCTGTTTCGAGAGCTTCGCAAGCGACCACGCCCGCCCCGGCGTCTCGCGCTCCGCGCGCCAGAGCTGCGCGAGCACGGCCACGAGAACCGGATCGATGCCTTCGCCGCTCTCGTCGATGGCGTCGTTATCTTCGTTGTCGTCGTTGTCGTCGTTTCGGGTCATCGTCTCTCTCCTGAGGCCATCTGCGCGACGAGATCGCCGAGCGTCTTGAGCGCCGCCTCGGTCTGCGCCGTCCAGGGGTAGCTGTAGTTCAGGCGGATGTAGTGGTGGAAGTCGTTGCGCATCGAAAACATGTAGCCGGGCCCGATCGTGATGCCGCGCGCGAGGGCCGCCTGATAGAGCCGCATCGAATCGACGCTGTCCGGCAGTTCCACCCACAGCACGTAGCCGCCCTGCGGGTCGGACGTGCGCGTGCCCGCCGGAAAGCAGCGCTGCACCGCCGCCCGCATGAGCCGCGCCTGTTGCCGGTAGAAGCGGCGCACGCGGCGCAGGTGGCGGTCGTAGCCGTCGTGGCGCAGATAGTCGGCGAGCGCGACCTGGGGCACCGAAGGGGTCGTCAGCGTGTTCAGGAACTTGAGCTTTTCGACCTGCGCGCGATAGCGGCCCGGCATGGCCCAGCCGATGCGATACGACGCCGAAAGGCTCTTCGAAAACGATGCGCAATGCAGCACCAGCCCCCGCGTGTCGAAATGCTTGAGCGAGGCGGGCCGGGTCTGCCCGAAGTGGAGCTCCTGATAGACGTCGTTTTCGATCAGCGGCATGTCGTGCGCCGCGGCCAGCGCCACGAGCTGCGCCTTGCGCGCGTCGGGCATGCAAAAGCCCAGCGGATTCTGGAAGTTCGGCATCACCATGCAGGCGGCCACCTTCTGGCGCTTGAGCACGCGTTCGAGCGCTTCGAGGTCGAGGCCGCTCTCGGGATGCGTGCTCACTTCGATCGCGCGCATGCCGAGGCGTTCGATGGCGTGCAGCATCGCATAGTAGGTCGGCGATTCGACCGCCACCGTGTCGCCCGGTTTAGCCACGGCCTGCAGGCTCAGGTTGATGGCCTCGGTCGCGCCCACGGTCACGACGATCTCTTCGGGATCGACCGGCATGCCGTTTTCGGCGTAGCGGCGCGCGATCTGGCGGATCAATTCGGGGTTGCCGGGCGGCAGATCGTCGATCAGGTTCCAGCTCGCGTGGCGGCGCGCGATGGCGTTCGCGTACTGGTTGATGCGCCGCCAGGGGTAGAGCGAGGGGTCCGGATACGGCGAGCCCAGCGGCACCGCGTCCTGCGCGCCGATGCTGCGCAGCGTGGAAAGCACGAGGCGGCTCACGTCCACCGGCGCGGCGGCGGGCGGCAACGGGCGGCTCGCGCGGCGCTTCGGGGCTAGTGCGCCCGCGCCATTAGCCAGATTAGCCGGATTAGCCAGCCGGGTTGCCCCCGCGCCGGCCGCGCCGCCCGCGGGCGCGCGCATGGCTTCGCGCACGAAGAAACCCGACTGCGGCCGCGACTCGATCACGCCGCGGCTCTCCAGCAGGGCGTAGGCATGCAGCACCGTCTTGATGCTTACCCCGTGCTGCTCGCTCGCGCGCCGCACGGAAGGAATGCGCTCGCCCGCCCCGAACACGCCGCGGCGCACGGCGGCTTCGATATCGTCGGCAAGGCGTTCGTAGCGGGTCATGGGCGGCGAAGATTGCAAGAGTGGCGCGTGTCGCAAGCGGCTGAAACTCAACCCCCGCAGTCTATGCCAAATCCTCGCAACTGTATCCCTCCCCTTTCCGTTTTTCTGTGATCTCCGGCGCAACAGGAACACAGTAGGCTTGCGGTCATCGGGCCCGTGTGCCCAGCACTCCAGCATCCTGCAACATGAAGAAGCCGTCCGCCCGCATCGAGCCGTATCATCATCCCGCCGCCGGCTGGGGTGCCCTCAAGCAGGTTGCCATCAACCTGATCAAGGAAAAGGTGCCGGGCGGCGACTACCGCATGCTGCTCAAGCAGAACCAGCCCAACGGCTTCGACTGCCCCGGCTGCGCCTGGCCCGACCGCGAGCATGCCTCCACGTTCGAGTTCTGCGAGAACGGCGTGAAGGCCGTGGCCGCCGAAGCGACGGGCAAGCGCGTGACGCCGGCCTTCTTCGAAGCGCACACCGTCAGCGAGCTGATGGCGCAGTCCGACTACGAACTGGAACAGCACGGGCGCCTCACCGATCCGCTCGTCTACGACGCCGCGCGCGACCGCTACGTGCCCATCGCCTGGGACGACGCGTTCAAACTGATCGCGAAGCACCTCAAGGCACTGGACAACCCGAACCGCGCAGCGTTCTACACCTCGGGCCGCGCGAGCAACGAGGCGGCGTTCCTCTACCAGCTCTTCGTGCGCATGTACGGCACGAACAACTTCCCCGACTGCTCGAACATGTGCCACGAAGCCACGAGCCGCGGGCTGCCCGGCACGGTGGGCATCGGCAAGGGCACGGTCACGCTCGACGACTTCGAGCATGCCGATACGCTCCTCATCTTCGGCCAGAATCCCGCCACCAACCACCCGCGCATGCTGGGCGAGTTGCGCGAATGCGCGAAGCGCGGCGCGACCATCGTCTCGATCAACCCGCTCAAGGAGCGCGGCCTCGAACGCTTCGCGAGCCCGCAGCACACGCTCGACATGCTCTCGCCCGCGGGCGTGAAGATCAGCTCGGTGTTCATCCGCCCGCGCATCGGCGGCGACTTCGCGCTCATCAAGGGCGTGGCCAAACGCGTGATCGAACTCGACGACGCGGCCTGCGCGGCCGGCACCGAACGCATTCTCGACGTGGACTTCATCGCGGAGCACACGGTGGGCTTCGAAGCCTTCGCCGCCGACCTGCGCAGCGAATCGTGGGACACGATCGTGGCCGAAGCCGGCCTGCCGATGGAAGACGTGCTCAAGCTCGCGGACATCTACGTGAACGGGCGCGCCGTGATCTCGACGTGGGGCATGGGCCTCACGCAGCACAAGAATTCGGTGCCCACCATCCAGTTGCTCTCGAACCTCATGATGATGCGCGGGAACATCGGCCGGCGCGGCGCGGGGCTGTGCCCGGTGCGCGGCCACTCGAACGTGCAGGGCGACCGCACGGTGGGCATCGAGGAAAAGCCCACCCAGGCGTTTCTCGACCGCCTCGGCCAGGCCTACGATTTCGAGCCCCCGCGCGAGCACGGCTACGACGTGGTGGAAACGATCCACGCCATGCTCGAAGGCCACGTGAAGGTATTCATCGGCCTCGGCGGCAACTTCTCGATCGCCACGCCCGACACGCCGCGCACGTGGGAGGCCATGCGCGCATGCGAGCTCACGGTGCACGTGACCACCAAGCTCAACCGCAGCCATCTGATCCACGGCCGCGACGCGCTGATCCTGCCCACGCTCGGGCGCACCGAAATCGATCTGCAGAACGGCGTGCCGCAAGGCGTGAGCGTGGAAGACTCGATGAGCATGGTGCACATCTCGTACGGCATGAACCGGCCCGCTTCGCCGAACCTGCTGTCCGAAATCGCCATCGTCGCGCGCATGGCGCACGCCACGCTCGGCAGCGACAAGGTGGACTGGCTCGGCCTCGCGAACGATTATGCGAAGATCCGCGACGGCATCGAAAAAGTGTTCGACGGCTTCGAGAACTACAACGAGCGGCTGAAGACGCCGGGCGGCTTCCACCTGGGCGTGGCCTCGCGCGACCGGGTGTGGAAGACCCCGAGCGGCAAGGCGCAGTTCGTCGCGCATCCCATCGCGCTCGATACGCCCATCCACCGCGCCCGCGCCACGCACGGCAAGCGGCTCATGACGCTCATGACCACGCGCTCGCACGATCAGTACAACACAACGATCTACGGTCTCGACGACCGCTATCGCGGCGTGTTCGGCCAGCGCCGCGTGCTGTTCGCGAATCGCGAAGACCTTGCGATGCTGGGCTTCGCGCCGGGCCAGCACGTGGACATCACGAGCGTCTGGGACGACGGCGTGAAGCGGCACGTAGAAGACTTCCTGCTGGTGGAATACGACATTCCGCGCGGCTGCCTCGGTGCGTATTACCCGGAGACCAATCCGCTGGTGCCGCTTTCCTCGGTCGCCGATGGCGCGGGCACGCCGACGTCGAAGTCGATTCCGGTGCTGTTGAGTCCGGCGAAATCGGTCACGAACGCCGCCGTGACCGACGAGGTGATGGCCGCCGCCTGAGTCCCCTGAGTCCCCTGAGCTCCGCGCTCACACCCGCTCCCCGATGCCCAGCAATTGATCGAGGACCGGGGTGAGCCAGCGAATGCGCGCCTCGTTGCGCTGCTCCACAGCCTGCGAGAGAAAACCGATGACCCACAGCGCGGTATAGAAGGCCGTTGCGCGCATGCGCACGCCCTGCGGCGCCCAGCAGCGCAGCAGCGCCTCGGCATAGGGGCGGCCGCGCTCGCCCACCTCCGTGTCGATATGCGCGAGCGTCGAGCCGAGCACGAGCAGGGGATCGCCGTAGCACACGGAATCGAAGTCGATGAGGCCGCTCAGTTCCCCCTCCTCCACCAGCACGTTCTTGATCGTCAGGTCATCGAGAAAGCAGACCGGGCGCAGCGTGGCGAAATAGTCTTCCAGCGAAACGCGCACGAGGCCGAGGCGCGCGCGAAAACGGTCGAGCGGCGTGGCATCCGTGCGCGCGAGCATGGCGATATGCATCGAGGCCGGCGCGGGGGCGCCGAACACATCGGTCCAGCGCGCCTGGGTTGCGCGGCCGCCGATGGCGGCCCAGCCGAAGCCGCCGCCCGGCACGACGGGCAAGCGCGTGGCAACGCGGCACTGGAACGCCACGATCGTTTCCGCAATTCGTTCGGCCTGCCTGGCATCGAGCGTGGGAAAAGCGTAGAAGAGATCGCGCCCGGGCAGCCAGTCCAGCACCACGAAGTCGCCGCCGGCGGCCACGGTGCCCTGCGCGAGCACCGTCTGCACCGGCAGGCCCAGACCGCGCAGCCCATCCAGATTCGAGCGGGTATGAGAAAACGTTTGCGCTTCGGGGCTGACGCGCACGGCCAGCGAGCGACCGTCGTCCATGCGCGCGCGGTACACGGCATTGCCGCTGTGCGTGAAGACCTGACGCTCCAGCTTCAGCGGCCGCTCGCCCAGCGCATCGGCCATGCACTGCGCGAGCCCCGCCTCGTCGTTGCCGCCCTGCTCGACCATTCCCCCACCCGCTTCGCGTCATCAGCGGCGGATTACAACAGGGCGGCCCCAGTGCGACAACGGCGGGATTGTTGGGCAATATTTCCGGCGTAACGGCGAACGCCGTGCGAGCGGCGCTACGTCGTGACGGTTGTCATCGAATGTAAACGCCAGAAATATTCCGCGAGGCCAATGGGGCCAGCTTTAGCCCGCCAGCTTACGAAACGTTTCCAGCACCGCGTCGCCCTTGAACGGCTTCACGATCCAGCCGCGCACGCCGGCCGCCTTGCCGCGCTCCTTCATGGCGGGGCTGCTTTCCGTCGTCAGCATCACCACGTTGACCGCCGTGTTCGAGAGTTCGCCGCGGATCTTCTCGACCATCGTGAGGCCGTCCATGTTGGGCATGTTCACGTCGCTCACCACGAGCTTCACGCCCGGGTTCGCGCGCAGCTTCGCGAGGCCGTCCTTGCCGTCCACCGCCGTGTCCACGTCCAGCCCGTTCTTGCGCAGAAAGCCCGCCACTTCGTCGCGCACCGTGCTCGAATCGTCCACCACCAGAATCTTTGCCATGCTGCCCCTCTCCTTCGCGCCCCGTTCGGCGCGTCGTTGATCAAAATAGTTCGAGTTCGCCCGCGCTGTCGTGGGCTTCGACGTCGGCGGCGTTCGCCACGAAATCGAGCGCCGTCTGCGAGCAGACGCACAGCGTCGCGCCAAGCTGCACGCTGTGGTCGAGCGTCAGCGCGTAGGTGGAAACGTAGTCCGGTTTCAGTTCGCGCAGATAGGGCAGGCATTCGCTGCTGAGCGCATAGGGCGTGGACATGCCCAGATCCGGAAAATGCTCCACCAGTTGCTGGTTCATCGCCCCGCAGCAGAGGTTGCCGAATTCCATGAAGCTTTCGGTAAGCGCGCCCTGCGCGTCGCCCACGTAGTAGCGGCGCGTGGCTTCGTCGTCTTCGAAATGCAGCAGCAACAGCAGGCGAAACTGCATCGACGAGATCGTGAGCACCACCACGCGCGCGCCCTGCGCGGCGTCGGCCGCACACGGGCCGATCTCGCAGTTGTGCTGCGCATCGGTCACGAGGCGCGTGCGCGCCGCCGCAAAGAAGATGCGCTCGATGCTGTCCTTTGCGTGCGCACCGATCATGCCTCGGCCCCGGCGCGCGCTTCTTCCAGACGCGTCTGCAACTGGTTCGAGAGCGACTCCACGCTGGCGAGCGAAGCCGCAATCATCTTGCCGCCTGCCTGGATGTCCTGAAAGGTCGCCGCCGTAATGAGGTCGTTACGGTTCAGGCTGTCGCGGTAGCTCTTCGAGAGATCCTGAGAACGCGTGGCCAGCGCGCGCACCTCGCCCGCGACGATCGAGAAGCCGCGCCCCGCTGAGCCCGCGCGCGCCGCTTCGATCGAGGCGTTGAGCGAGACGATCAGCACGTGGCTCACGATCGAGGAGAGCTCCTGGTTCTTGCGGTGCATGTCCTGGTTCTGCGCCATCAGCGAGATCATCTGCTCGTGCCAGCGCTCGAAGGTTGCCGACATGAGCCGCAGCCGCGCGGCCTCGCCCGCAATGCGCGCAGCGCGCTGCAAGGCGTCTTCGCTGCGCACGCGCTCCTCGGCCAGCGCGGCTTCGAGCGCGTCCGAGAGCGACCGGCGTTGCGCAAGCTCGGCGCGCAGCGTTTCGAGCTGCGCGTGAAGCGCCTCGCTTTCCTGCTCGACGACAGCCACGCGGGCGTCCGCGTTCTCCTCGGCTTGCGCGAGCGCCGCGCCGTGTGCGGCAAGCTGCGCTTCGGAGGCCCGGCGCGAACGCGAGCGCAGCCGCGCATAAATCACCAGCGCGACCAGCACCACCAGCCCGGTGCCCATCGCGCCGCCCAACAAGATCGGCAACACCACTTCAACCCCCCGTCATGCACTAGCCAGCCAGCGTTTGTTCGTGTGCGGCGCGATCCGCGCCGGTGCCGCCTGCGGTCCCGTTCGCCGCCCATTCGCGCGGCAGATGAACGATGGTCTCGAAGTGGCGATAGTCCGCTCCGCTGCGATCGTCCGTAAAGCGCAGTTCGATGCGGCCGCCTTCGCGTTCGAGGAACGCGCGCACCGCATCCATACCCACGCCGCGGCCCGACACTTCCGTCACGTGCTGTGCGGTCGAGAAGCCCGCGCGGAAGATGAAACCGGCGATGGTGTCGTCGCTCGCCGCTTCGTCCTGTGCAAGCCAGCCGCGCTCCACCGCAATGGCGCGAATGCGCCCGAGCGCGAGGCCGCGGCCGTCGTCGGCGAGCGTGACCTTGAATGCGCCGTCTTCGATGTTCGCCGCGATGGCGATGTGGCCCGCTTCGTCCTTGCCTTGCGCACGGCGCTGCGCCGGCATTTCGATGCCGTGATCGAGCGAGTTGCGCAAGAGATGCGTGAACACGTCCTTCACGGTGGGCGCTGCGGCGCTCACGAGGCGGCAGCCGTGGTCTTCGATGCGCACGACAGGCGCCGCCTTGCCCAGTTCGCCGGCCAGCGAGGGCAGCGAGTCCAGCACGCCCGCCAGCGCGTCGCCCAGCGACTCGGTGCCGATGCGCGCCAGCAACCCGCGCACGGTGTGGCGCATGGCGCGCAGCGACGCGAGGTCGTCGTCGCGCGCGGCGTCGATGGCGCGCAGGCTCGCTTCGATCTGCTCGCGCGTCACGCTCACGCGGCCGTCGCTCGCCGCCACGCGCGCGCCGCGCCCGAGGCTTTCCGTGTTGATGGTCGCGTAATGTTGGAGCGAAGCCTTGACGCGTTCGAGGTCCTGAATCAGCGACTGCTGATCCCACTCGTGGTCCGGGTCTTCGCGGCGCAGCGCGTCGTAGCGCTGCTCGACTTCGTGCACCACGCCCGTGAGGTGCTGCAGGCTATACGTGCGTGCGTTGCCCTTCACGGTGTGCATGTTGCGGAACAGCGCGGCAACGGCGTCCATGTCGGCGCAGTCGTGCTGGCGAATGATGCGTTCGTTCTCGTGGATGAAGCCCTTGGCGCTCTCAACGAAGTGATGGAACTTCTCTTCGCTTACCGCAAGAATTTCGCCGATCATCTGCAAGCGGCGCTTTTGCTCGCCCGCTTCCGCCGCGAGTTCGCGCAGCTCGGTCACGTCGCGCACGCACAGCATGAGGCGCACCACCACGTCGTTTTCGTCCGTGATCGCGGACCAGCTCAGGTCGAGCACCTTCTCGCGGCCATCGGGCATCGTGCGCGTGATCTCGTTGACGAGCAGATGCTGGTTGAACGCGAAGTTCAGGCTCTCTTCGCCGAGGCACGCGTCCACGGCGGCTTCGATCTGCGCGACCGTATCCGCGTCGAGCGTCGTGTGCGCGAACACGAGGTCCATGAGCGGACGGCCTGCAATCTCGTTCGTTTCGAAGATCGCTTCCAGATACGCCGAATATTCGTTGTGAACGGTCGCGCCTTCGACCACCGTGAGAATGCCCTGCTGCATGTTCTGCAGCATGGCCTGAATGTCGTCGGTCTTGCGCTTGAGCTGCGCGGAGCTCAACTGGATCTTCTCGATCATGCCGTTGAACGCCACGATCGAGTGACCGATCTCGTCCATGCGGCCCACCGGCACGCGGCGCGTGAAGTCCTGGCTCGCGGCGATCTCGCTCATCATCGCCTGCATGCCGGAGAGCGGGCGCGTGATCTGGCGATAGAGCAGGAGGCCGATCAGCGTGAGCAGCACGACCGCGCCGCCCGTCACGCCGGCAATCGCGCTCGTGGTGGTGTCGAGCGTGTCGTTCAGGGCCTTGATCGCTTCGTCCTTCTGGCGGTTTTTCTCGACGCGCAGCGTCGTGACGATGCCCTCCAGTTCGTCGCGGTACTGCGCGACGTTGGCGAAGAGGTACGCCTGGGCCAGTTCGTTCTTGCCCGCCGCCTTCATCTTCGCGGTGTCGTCGATCGCGGAGAAGTAGTTGGCGACGCTCTCCCCGGCCTGCGCAACGAGCCCTTCCTGCGCGTGGCTCGCGGCGGCCTTGCGCTGCACGTCGAGCGCGGCGCGCAGCGCGGCTTCCCGGGTCTTCAGGTCGTCTTGCGCCTGCGAGACCATGTTCGCATCGGGCGCGTATACGAGCGTCATCGTGGCGAGCTGCACGTCCTTCACGAGCGCCACGAGATCGGAGGAAGCCAGCGCGCTCGGCACGACGCCTTGTGTCACCTGGCGTACGTCGACGGCGCTGTGGCGCGTCTGGTAGACCGCGTAGCCGCCGATGGCGGACAACGCGACGAACATCAGAACGATGAGTAGCGTGATGCGGTGACGAATAGTCATGTCGAAATCCCCGGGCCATCGCAGCGCCGGCCGCACTCTCGTTGTGCGACTCGTGACGCATAAGCCAAATATTCGAGCGTGGAATTATCGCGGCGCGTGTGTGACGCTGTTGTGAATCTTCATAGGAATATAAGCTCGCATGCGCATGAGCAGCGCCTTCGTCGCCAGCGCATCGTTGCACCTTGCGATAAGATGAAACACTGCCTTTCATCCGGGGAGACTTTGTGGCCTCATCCTCTCAATCCGCGCATCATTCCGCGGCGCAATCCGCCGACACCGTGCCCCAGTTCTGGCGCGACGGCGCGCTGCCGTTCGTCGAAGCGCGCGCGATTGCCGACGGCCGCAACGTGCGCTACGGCGCGCACGCGCACAGCACGTTCTCCATCGGCGCGGTCACGGGCGGGCACAGCACCTATCTGAACGGGCGCTCGCTCGAACACGTGGGCGCAGGCGCCATTGTCGTCATCAATCCGGATGTGGTGCACGCGTGCAATCCGGCGAAGGACACGCCGTGGGCCTACCGCATGTTCTATCTCGATGTGGATTGGCTAGCGCGGCTTCAGCAGGAACTCGGCTTTAGCCCGAAGCAGGGCTTTCGTGCGTTCGAGCAGACCTTGAGTCTGCGGGCCGATCTGTTCGCGGGCCTCAACCGCCTTTACGCACTGCTCACCGACGAGCACGCAGACACGCTGCACAAGGAAAGCGCCGTAACGGCCTATTTCTCGATGCTGCAGCAGACGCTGAACCCGGCGCCCGTCACAGGGCGCGAGCCGAATCATCGCCTCGCGCGTGCCGCCGAATATATCGACGGCAATTACACGCGTGCACTCAAGCTCGAAGACATCTGCGCGGCGGCAGAGCTCTCGCCTTCGTATCTGATCCGCGCGTTTCGGGAGCAGTACGGCATGACCCCGCACGCTTATGTGGTGAACCGGCGCATCGAGTTCAGCCGCACGCAGTTGCGGCGCGGCCGCGCGATTGCCGAAGTCGCCGCCGATGCGGGCTTCGCCGATCAGGCTCACTTGCAGCGGGCATTCCGCCAGTTCGTTGCGGCCACGCCGGGACAGTATCGCGGCAACGCATAAGCGTGCGAGGCGCGGTTCAGGTCACCAGCAACCAGAGGGCGCTGGCCGCGAGCAGCGCGGCCATGCTGCGGTTCACGAGCCGCACGCGTTCGCGCAGCGCCTGGCGCAGCGCGGCGCCCGCCCACGCCCAGCACGCGATCGACAGATAGCAGATCACGAAGTAGATCGCGGCGAACTGCCAGATCAGCGCTTTTTCGCCCGACGCCGCATAGGCGCCCATGCCCGCCACCGATGCGAGCCATGCCTTCGGGTTGAGCCACTGCATGGTCGCGCCCATCATCAGCGAAGGGCCGCGCGCGTCGGAATCGGTTTCGACGTTGCCGTCATCGACGGCAAGACGCCACGCGACATAGAGCAGGAAAGCCACGCCCGTCCAGCGGATCGCGCGCGTAAGCCACGGCCACGCGACGAGCAGTTCGCGCAGGCCCAGCCCGATCAGCAGCAGGAGCAGCACGAAGCCCACCGTCGCGCCGGTCACGTGGCGCAGGCTCACGCGCAGGCCATAGCGCGCGCCCGCGCCCAGCGCGACGACATTGACGGGTCCAGGGGTAATCGACATGGCCAGCGCGAAGGCGGCCATGGAAAGCGTCATGCTCACATTCATCCTCGTTACGCCCGGCGGGCGATGAATCATGAGGATGAGCGTAAGCGCCAGGCGCCGGCGCGTATTGAAGGAAATTACCCTCGCGAATCGGAAGCGCCGCGAGCCACGCCTGCGGCCGCCTGCTCGCGCGCGATCGAAGTCGCGCTATCATTCTTGGCGCCCAAGCCAGTGAACGGACAGCACCACCATGAACACCAAACGCATACTCGTGATCGGCATCGGCGCCGGCGACCCCGACTATCTGACCGTGCAAGCCATCAACGCCCTCAACGCGGCCGATGTCTTCTTCGTCATGGACAAGGGCCCAGCCAAGGAAAAGCTCGTGGCGCTGCGCAAGGAAATCTGCGCGCGCTTCATCAAGAACACGAACTACCGCATCGTCGAAGCGGCGAGCCCCGAGCGCCGCCGCGACGGCGCCGACTATCGCGCGGCGGTGGAAGAGTTGAACCGCGAGAAGCAGCGCGTGTTCGAGCGGCTCATCGACGAAGAGCTCGCAGCGGGCCAGTGCGGCGCGTTCCTGGTCTGGGGCGACCCCGCGCTTTACGACAGCACGATCCGCATTCTCGACGCGATACTCGCCGAAGGCCGCCTCACGTTCGATTTCGAAGTGATTCCCGGCATCAGCAGCGTGCAGGCGCTGGCCGCAAAACATCGCGTGCCGCTGAACTTCATCGGCCGGCCGGTCGAAATCACAACGGGACGGCGGCTCGCAGCAGGCTTTCCCGAGGATGCGGACAGCGTCGTCGTGATGCTCGACGCACAGAACGCCTACCGCGATCTGGCAGGCGAGGACCTCGACATCTACTGGGGCGCCTACGTCGGCACGCCCGACGAGATCCTGCTGTCCGGGCGCCTGAGCGAAGTGAAGGAGGAGATCGCACGCGTGCGCGGCGAAGCGCGCGACGCGAACGGCTGGATCATGGATACCTATCTGCTGCGCCGGCGCGGCGTGAACGATCAGGAGGACTGATCGCCGCGCCTGGGCGGTCATCCGGTCCCTCGCCGGTCAGGCAAGCCCCGCGCACACGGCCGCGATAATCGAGCCGATCACGAGCACGGCGCCCACGGTCTTGCGCTTGTTGAGCTCGGTCCACAGCAGCACGCCGGTCAGCGAAAGCAGAATCAGCGCGCCCGCGAAGGTGTCGATGAACAGCACCCAGCCGATACTCATGCCCACGCCCTTGTGCAGGTTGGTAAGCGTGGCGAGCAGCGAGTTGTTATTGCGCTTGAGCGTGACGAAGTCGTTGCCGTCCCAGTACTCGACCGAAACGCTCTCGTGCGGCGACGAAAACATCAGTTGCCAGTGCTCGGGCTGAACCGTTTCGCGGTCGCCCCAGGCCACCGGATGCTCGGGTTCCTTCTGCACGCGGCCCATGCGCGCGGGCAGCTTCAGGTCCGGCTGCGACTGGAGCCACTTCGCGAGCTCGCGCGGCGTATCGGGCGCGGGGTCGGGCAGCTTGAGCTGCATCGTCGAAACCTGCGGCGCCCCCGGCGAAATGCGCAGCGGCTCGCCGCGATGGTTGAGCACGAACCCCGTCACGCCGAACAGCAGCCCGATTGCCGCGCCCCACAGCCCCACCCAGCCGTGCACCTTGCGCAGCCATTTGATGAAGGTGGCGCGGCGCGAACGCTTCGACCGGTCCTCGCGCGCGGCGGCATCGAGTGGCGAGTGGGCCGCTCGCGGCGGCTGTGCCGCCTCGATCTCGACAGTCTCGGGAAAACTCACGTTTCACTCCAGATACGCAAAAGATTGTGATAGCAACCAACGAGGCTGCGCCGCGCCTGCGCGTCGGCATCGCTCGCGTTCAGGCGCTGGATGGCGGTGTCCATGTCGAAGAGCAGCGCGCGCTGCGTGTCGCTGCGCACGAGGCTCTGCACCCAGAAGAAGCTGGCCACGCGCGCGCCGCGCGTAACCGGCGTGACCTGGTGCAGGCTCGTGGCCGGATAGACGATCATGTCACCGGCCGGCAGCTTGACCTGCTGCACGCCGTAGCTGTCCTCGATCACGAGTTCGCCGCCGTCGTACTCGTCGGGTGCGGAAAGAAATAGCGTGACCGAAACGTCCGTGCGCAGCTTCACGCCATTGGGCAGCACGCGCACCGCGCCGTCCACGTGGCTGCCGAAGGTCATGCCGCCCTCGTAGCGGTTGAAGAGCGGCGGATACACCTGATTCGGGAGCGCGGCGCTGATGAAGAGCGGATTGCGCTCGATCGCGGCCAGGATCACGTCGCCGAGTTCGCGCGCGATGGGCGTGTGCTCGGCGATCTGCTGATTGCGCTTCACGGGCGCGCCCGAGTAGCCGGCCGTCGCGCGGCCGTCCACCCACGCGTCGCCCGCCTGGTCGAGCCGCTCGCGCAGGCTGCGCACCTGCTCTTGCGTGAGTACGTTCGGTATGTGCACTAGCATCGTGTTTCCTTTCCTTGCGCCGCGCCTGACCGGTTCACGCCGTTCATGCGCTCCTTGCCGCTCGCGCAAAAGCGCGCATTGTGCGCGCTTTTCGTGACACTGCGTGACACGGCAAAAACAGCTGAACGGCGTGCCGCGATCAGAGCCGGTAGTCGAACGTCGCGAGGAACGTGCGCCCGATACCCGGCACCGAACGCCCGCCATCGGACTGGATCAGCGCGTCATAGTAGAACTTGTTCGTGAGGTTCAGCAGATTCAGCCGCACGTCCCACTTCTTCTGCTCGTATTCGGCCATCGCGTCCCAGCGGGTATAGCCGCCCACCGAAACATAGTTCGTGTTGGCCGCGGAGCGTGCCGACATATAGGTCGGGCCGCCGCCCACTTCCCAGTGCGGCGCGAACGCGTAGGTGGTCCATAGCGTGAAGGTGTTGCGCGGCGTGTTCGCGAGCGTGTGGCCCTGAGTGCCGTCCAGCGCGTGGAGCACCACGCCGTCCATATACGTGTAGCCGCCGAACACCTGCCACTTGTCGGTGACGTGCCCCGTCACGCCCGCCTGGAAGCCGCGCACGCGCACGTCGCCCTCCAGCAGGTATTCGCCGGAGGCAGTCTGCGTGCGGGCGTTGTCCATCTCCTGCTGGAAGAGCGCCGAGGTCACCGAAAGGTTGCCGCCCAGCAGGTCCCACTTGCTGCCTACTTCGTACGACTTCGTATGTTCGGGCGCGAGGTCCTGCGTGTTGTTGGTGAGCGTGAGCGCCTCGAGCGACGGGTCGAACGACGTGCCGTACGAGAAGTAATACGACTGCCAGTCGGTGGGCTGATAGATCGCGCCCGCACGCACGCTCGTGAACGTATTGGTCTGGGCCGCATACGCCGGCAAGCTGACCGTGTTCGCGATATGCGCCTGGAAGCGGTCCCAGCGCACGCCGCCCACCAGCTTCCAGTGCTCGCCCAGCGACATCGTTTCGTTCATGTACGCCGCGAGCGACGTCGCGCCCGACTCCGCGTGGTTGCCCACCGTCTGCGTGACATTCGAGGGCGTGGGGATATACACCGGGTCGAGCAGCGAGAGAATCGGCAGGTTGTTGCGCGTATAGGCCTGATTCGTGTAGCTGTCGTGGCCCGCTTCGAAGCCCGCGATGAGGTCGTGCTTCACGAAGCCCGTGTCGAACTTGTACTCGGCCATCGTGTCGTTGTAGACCGAGTGATTCTCGATCACGCGGTCGTGGCTCGCGAGCTTCACGTAGAGGTCGGTGAGCGGCAGCGTGGTGTAGTTGCCGTTCTTCAGCGCCGGGCTGGTGGCGAGCGGCCCGGTCAGCACGGCGCCCGCCGCGGTCTCGCGCGCATCCGTGAGCGAATGCGAGAACTCCGTCTGGTTGCTGATCTTGAACTGATCGTTGAACTTGTGATCGACGCGCGCCGTAACGGTCTGGATGTCCTGGATCGTGCGGTCGTCGGTGAGGCCGTAATAGGTGCTCTTCGATGGTGCGAATGCGTGACCGTTGATCGACTGCACGCCGTAGTCGGGCATGTCGTCGTTGTGCTGGATCAGCGCGGAAAGCGTGACCTCGGTGGGCGTGCCGATACCGAAGCGCAGTTCGGGCGCAATGCCGTAATCCTTGCTCTTCATTTCGTCACGCGTGGAGCCGAGCGACTGGCCGAATGCGTTCAGGCGGAACGCCGCCGTGTCGCCGAGCGGGTGGTTCAGGTCCACGCTCGTGCGGTAGTGGTCGTCGGTGCCGACTGTCGTCGAGACTTCGGCGGAGGGCGTGAGGTTCGCCTTCTTCGACACCTGATTGACGACGCCACCGGTCGAGCCGCGGCCGAACAGCATCGATGAGGGACCGTAGAGCACTTCGATGGCGTCCAGATCGAAGGTGTCGCGGTAGTACTGGTTGCGGTCGCGAAAGCCGTCCAGATAGATGTCGTTCTGCGCGGTGAAGCCGCGCAGGTTGATGTTGTTGCCGATCTGGCCGCCTTCGGCGCCGCCTATCGTAATGCCGGGCGCGTTGCGCAACGCGTCCTGGAACGAGGTCGCGCCCTGCGACTCCATCACCGCCTTGTTGATGACCGTGACCGCCTGCGGAATATCGCGCAGCGCCGTGGGCGTTTTCGCGCCAACCGTCGAGCGTTCCGCCTGGAAGTCCTGCGGGGCGGCCTGGCTCGAAACGGAGATGGCGGGCAGCGTCGAGCCTTCGGCCGCGCCGGAGGCAACTGCGCCGGAAGCCGCAGCGGGCGCGGCGGCCTGGGCAGCTTGCGTAGCGGGGGCGCTCTGCGCGAGCGCGGGGGAAGCAAAAGGCACGGCAAAAGCCAGCGCGAGCGCACTCGCGAGCGGCGTCCTGTTCAACATGGGGTCCCTGTCCGACGAAGACCCGGGCGGCGGGGCATGCGCGAAGGCGCACGGCGGCCCGGGTGCATTGGCTGGCTGGCCGCCCTTCTTCACACTGGCAAGGACACGACGCGAGGCTGGCTGTTGTTGTTGAATGAACCGGTTTATGCGATTCAAATGAGAATCGATATCATTCCATATGTTTCCGTTTATTTCAATCGTAGGGAGATCGACAGCAATACTTCATTTTGTTTCCGAAAATTACATAGATATTAATGTAAATGTAATATATTGAAGTCTTAATGTAATGTTTTGAAAGCTTTGCGATATCGATGTTGGGTTGAAGAATCAGCGCCAGATCAAGGGGTGAAACACGTGATGCTGCGGGAATGCGGCGCGCTGCCCCGGCACAGGAAGCGAATGAATTGCGAATGCCAATTTTCACTTCATTCGCATTGCTTATTATTTTTATGAGGCAACTACAATTTCAATTGTCTGTTGCGCAGCGTGTCAATCACGTCTCCACGGCATCCGGCAGCGCCACGCGCTGGAGAGCCGAGGGCGGCGACTGGGGCACGAGCATGCTCGGTCTGCGCCGCATCTACGACGAACTGCGCGACCAGTACGGGCGCTCCAGCAACATCTTCACGGCCTCGCGCGAGTACTTCGCGAGAGCGAACATTCGCGTGCAAAAGTTCATGATTCAGGCTGCTTATACGCATTACTCGGCGCCCGATACGCCAGCGGGTCTCCCCGATCGTGCCGACCATTACCGGCTGGGCGCGACCTGGCAGCCCAACGCGCGCTGGGTCGTGACTGGCGCGTGCTTCCATATTCATGTGGAGGACGGTGCGGGGACGAGACGGGACAACGGCTTGCCGTGCATGTGACGCCTGCCAACGAACAGGAGCGGACACAGTTCGGAGAACTGGCGGAGGCGAAAAAAGGCTTCGTGCCGCTGCCGCGTCGCTGGGTGGTCGAGCGCAGCTTCGGATGGCTCAACCGCTTCCGGCGGCTGGCCAGAGACTACGAACAATTGCCCGAAACCTTGGCTGGCTTGCATTTCGTCGTATTTTCCGTATTTATACCCATCTACTTTGTAATCCTTAACAAAAATGCATAACGCCTTCTAGTCACAAGCAAAGGGGGCAAGCTATTCGTGGCTGCGGCGCGTTATCTCCAGTGCGACGCGTTCTTCGAGCGAATGGTTAGGATCAACAGTGATAGGCGTAACCTGCATCGCCATCTGTATCGGGAAAAATTGAGATCTTTTGTTGCTGTTCTTAGGCGCATGGCGCGGCTACCCTGCTCTGAAGGGAACATAACTCCTGTCACCATGGAGGGGGCATGAACAAGCACGATCCAATCGCTCGTCCTGGTTCGACGTCGTCGACACTAAGGCTACACACCAACCAAACGCTCGCCATTCCGCTGCCCCGCAACGCACACCTGGTAGCGACGGAAGGGGCAGTGCAGCTCTCGTTTCTCGATCCAACGCTCGACTGGCTCGGCGAAGCGGTGCCAGTCACCAGGTTAAAACTGCACGAAGGCGACTCATACGTAATGGAGCGTTCGTGCTGCGTAACAGTGTCCGGCGAATCTTCCGCTGTGGCGTCGGTCAATATTCAAATCGCAACCGCCGTACCGGTTGTCAAGTGGTTCCGAACATGGTTCGCGCGTCGCACGCTTCTGAGCCGCGCGGGCGCGGCCCTCCGAAAAGCCCGCTGAGCATCGACGCCCCAGCGAGCATTGCCGGTTACGGCGCAGACCTGCTGTCGATCGCGCGAAGCACCGACAGCACAATGCCTGCCGTGGCCGCTTCGAGTTCCGCGAGAGTCGGATAACTCGGTGCGATTCGGATATGGCGATCATCCGGATCCTTGCCGTACGGAAACGCGGCGCCAGCGGCGGTCAACGTGATTCCTGCGTCGGCCGCGAGTGTCACGGCCCGCGCCGCACAACCGGCTGGCGTTGAAAGATCGATGAAGTAGCCACCTTTAGGGTTCGTCCAGCGGACGTCATCGCGCTCTCCAAACATGTTGCCGAAATTCGTTTTCACCAAGTCGAATTTGGGCGCAAGGATCTCGCGATGCCGATCCATCAATTGCTCGATGCCCTTTAGGTCCCGCAGGAAACGCACGTGTCGGAGTTGGTTTAACTTGTCTGGACCGATGGAGCGGACTCTTGTCCGCTCGCACCACCAGTCCAGGTTCCTCTTCGACGATGCGAAAAATGCCATGGCGGCGCCTGCGAACGTTACTTTCGACAACGAAGCGAAAACAACCGCCCGGTCTTCGTTGCCAGCCTCAGCGCAGGCACGAACGACATTGACCGTCGAGAATTTTTCGTCCGTTAGATGGTGAAACCGGTATGCGTCGTCCCACAGCAACCTGAAATCCGGCGCGGCGGCACGCATCGACGCAAGACGTCGAATGACATCGCCGGAATAGATCGCACCGCTCGGATTGCTGTAGAGTGGTACACACCAGATACCCTTGACGCTCTCATCCCGTTCGACGATGGCCTCAACCCGGTCCATGTCGGGGCCGTCGGCATTCATGGGGACATTGATCATCCGGATGCCCAATGCTTCACAGATCGCGAAGTGACGGTCGTACCCGGGCACAGGGCAAACTACGGAAACCGACGGCGCCTCTTTCCAGGGCCTGAAGCCCGGCATGCCGAATAGCATCCCTCCCGCCAGGAAGTCGTACATGAGTTCCAGGCTCGAATTGCCACAAGCGAGAACCTGCGATGCGGCAACGTCAAGCAGCTCTGCGCCCAGCGACCGAGCCTCGGGAATACCCTCCAGAATCCCATAATTGCGGCAGTCGATTCCATCGGCGGTGCGAAAATCGTCCGCCGACAGAGCGCTCGACAACCCGGCCGACAGTGACAGTTGCTCCGGCGAAGGTTTGCCGCGGGACATGTCAACGCGATGTCCCTGCTTCCTGAACTCATCATATCCAATACTCATGCGATCTCCTGATTGTGCGATGTCATCCAGCTCCGCGCGCCTCTATACCCGTTTCTGATTGACCCACTGTTGTACGCTCGGCCGTGCCCATTGACGTTCCACGTAGCGGACGAGCTTCGGTGGCACCGGGTCGCCACACGCGATGAGCCGATTCAGCATCAGCGCGAAGTCCGTATCGGCAATGCACCAGTCGCCGAACACACCGTAGCGGTCGTCGCTGATCAAGCGGTCCGCGGCCGCGAGCAGTTTGTCGCATGCCCGTTGAGCCGGGTCCGACAACGGCTTGACCGGCTCTGGAAAATAGATCCGGTCGGCCTGGCGCTCGCTTTTCAGCGGCATGAAATCGCTGCGGATCCACGCCTGGAGTTGGCGCGCCTGCGCACGCGTCTCGCGATCCGCAGGTAGGACGGTAGCATGCGCCGGCGCGCGATAAACCTCGTCCAGATACTCGGCGATTGCCGACGATTCGGACAACGCGAAGTTCCCGTGCAGCAGCGTCGGCACGCGGCGTGTCAGCGAGATCTCGCGATACGCGGAACTGTGTTGCTGTCCATTCTTCAGATCGACAGTGCGCAGATCAAAGTCGAGGCCTTTCTCTTTCAGGACGACGAAAGCGGACATCGCGAACGCGCTGATGCAATCGGCGCCGACGTACAGATAGATCGGGTTCTTGCTCATCTAGAGTTCCTTTAAGGCAACTGGAAACTGGAATAAATATGGGGGGCGGCGAAGCTGCACCGGCTGTTCAGGGGGCAACGTGCCTCGCCGGGCCGAAGTTCATACGCTCACGCGAGCGCGCTCCGCGGTTGCCGCGCCTTTCCACAGCACAGCGATCCCGGACACAACCACTAACATCAGCACGCTCCACGCAGAACCGTAGCCAAAGTGGTCGACTATCACGCCGAACAGCGGTGGCATGATGCAGATAGACACCATGTTGAGCGTCATTGAGAAGCTGATCGTCGAGGCGACCGCCGACTTCGGCGCCATCTCCGCGATTTGCAGCAGATAGAGTGGATACCAGCCGACGCCGAACAGTCCGATCACGCAGAAAATCGCCGTCAGAGGAACATGGCCTGCGCCAGTCGGCAGCACCAGCAGTGACATCGTTGCCGCGACGCAAATGGCCATGCTGAGCCCGAGCGAGCGTACGCGGCGGTTTGGCCAGAAGCGGTCGCTGATCCACGCGAGACCGATACGCCCGAGAATGCCGATCCATTGCGATACGGAGAACAGTAGCGCGGCAGCGACGACCGGATAGTGAAAGTGCGCGGCGACAAACGGAATGGCATGCGTGGCGAAGGTGTACTGAAACGTGACCATCACCGCGCCGGCCAGCATCACCGGCCACAGCGCCGAATGACCGATCACGAGTTTGACTGCCTTCAGAAGATTCGGCGGGGTGGCCGCGGCAGCGCCTTGCAGGCCGCGATCGTCACGATGTAGAAGGCCGAACAGGATACCGCCGGCGATGCCGATCACGCCCTGCACCGCGAGCGCGGCATTCCAGCTATAGGTTGCGGCGATCAGCGGCAACACCATCGCCGCAACCGCAGTGCCAAGCGGCAGACCCGCCTGCCGCACGCCGGTCGCCATCCCGCGCTCGTTGGGCGGAAACCAGCGGACGATCGCTCGCGTGCCGCCGGGTTGCACCGACGCATACGAAGTACCGATCATCACGAAAAACAGTAGCAATATCGAAAAGCTGGCCGACAAGAACGAACCGGCCAGCGCCGCGACACCCATTGCCACCATGGTCAACGCGACGACATAACGTTCGCCGAAGCGGTCGATCAGCCAACCGAGCATCAGCATCGTCACGACCTGGCCGCCATTCAGGGCGGAAACCGCCAGCGCGGCGGTGGCCTCGGACAGATGAAAGGCATTTTGAAGGGACGGGATCAGCGTGTAGATCCCTTGCGCGGTGATCGACGCCGCCGTCTGCGCGAGCGCGGCAACGCCGAGTACGATCCAGCGGTACCTATCCCCGCGGTCCTGAGACAAGCCAATGGGCGCATGATTCGAGGAGTTCATGGATGGTGTCCCGTCCCTGTTGGTTCGTCTACGGGTTCGCTGGCCTTCTGGTTGCCGAGCCCGGTTTGCTGCGGCAGATTGCTGGCGCTGAACAGGATGAGCGCGTCGTGTGGATCGCACTGGAATGCGTGGTCGCACCACGCCGGCACGAGCAGCAGATCACGCGTGGCAAGCCGCACCGGCTCGGGGTCCGCGCCGAGATACGCGGTGCCGCTACCCGATTGCACGACGAACAGATGCCACCATGCATGCGCATGCGGCCGCGTCGACGCGCCAGCCTGTACGACCTGCACGTTGACGGCCATGCCGGGCAGGATCTCGCAGCCGGCCGCCGCGCCGTCCTTCGACAGCGTGAAGGTGCCTCGCTCCCCGTGCCGCGAGGCGGCGAGTCCGGTGACGATGTCCGACCACGCCCATGCGACCGCGTTGGGTTGAGCATCGGCGAAATGGCTGCGGTACTGGTTGTACTCGAACAGTTTGCCCCGGGTGACGGTCTCGCTCATGTCAGCCGCCCTCCCGCGTCGATCGGCTCGCCCGGCCGCAGAGCGGGTCCTCGTGAAGACAGAACGTGTTCGGGTCGTTGCCGAAGCGCGGAAATGTTGTAGCGACGAGTGGATCGTGACCAGGTATCACGTGGTCGGGACCGTCGGCGAGCGCGTCGATCGTTTCGAACGCGTCGAGCATCTTCGCCAGGTCGTGCAGGATAGGAAACGGCCGTCGGCCGCGCACGTTCGCCCAGAGATGCGCTGCGTCTGCGGCAAGCACGAGGTTGCCGCGACGCGTCGCGACGCGAACCACCTGGCTGCCCGGGGTATGGCCGCCGACGAGGCACATCTCGATGCCTGGCGCGAACGTCTTCGTGCCTTCGTGCACGACAAGCCGGCCGTCGTACAGAATGCTGACGGTCTGCATTACGTCGTCGCGCTCGTAGAGCTTGCGCAACGGCTTATGCTGCATATCGGCGCCGGTGCAGAAGCGCAGTTCTGCACCCTGCAAGTGCACGCGCGCGTTCGAAAACAGATCGAGGTTACCCGCGTGGTCCCAGTGCAGATGAGTGACGATCACGTCGGTCACTTTGGCTGGATCGATATCCAGTGCGGCCAGTGCCTCGCCGGTCGAGCGAAGCATCTGCCGGTCGCGGCGCGCTCCGGTCGACACCGGAAACGCGGTGTCGACCACGACGGTGCGCGCGCCGTCGCGGATCACCCAGAAGAAATAATCAAGAGGCATCGATGCATCGGGCGGCCCACAGCATGCATCGAAGAAGAAGTTCTCACGCGCGGTGCGTTGCGCGTTGCTGCCGATACGAAGCGCGTAGACCTCATACAGTGGCGTTTCCAGGTCGGTCATGGGTCGATTCGGAAAGAGGTTGGGAGATGTGCTCGTCAATTTGTGCGCTGCATACCAGCGGCGCTTGCGCGATCGCCGTCGAAGTTGAAGTCCAGTTCGCCAAGAATGCCGAGTTCGTCCGCGAGACGGTGCAAGCCGCTGTAATCGCGGGTCAGCGCGGTTTCCTTGCCCGGCTGCTGGCAGTCGCGAATGATGCCCGCCGCGTTCGGCACCTTCAGTTGCCTCAAGATCGCTTCCCACATCGAAAAATCCTGCGCGACGAACGCGCGTAGTGCGAGCGGCAGCGTAGCGACGAAAAATGCCTTCTGCTTCGGAGTCAGGCGGTGGAATACGACCTTGCCGATCTCGCCGAGCATTTTGCTGTGCGCGTACTCGTCGCGGTTGTGCAGCTTCGCCACGCTGCTGTTCTGCGGCTGGATCGTCTCGTCGTCAGCGAGAATGTCCAGGAACGCGTTGACACTGATTTCCGCGACCGTCGCAAAGGCGACTGCCGCAAGCTGTTTCTCCCAGGGCTCGACCAGTTGCTGTTTCAGTTTCTCGAGCTCGAGGTAGGTAATCGACATGGGCAAGTCCATGTCAATATCGATCTGACGCTGGTGACGCGTGCGCTGGATCGCGTTCAGATGCATCAGCGTGTGATAGTGCTCATCGATCAGCGTTTGCCGGATCGACTCGGTGAAGATCCAGTCGTCGTCCGGCAGGATTTCGCTGGCCAGATAGTTCAATGCCGGATTGACGACGTGATCTTCGGCGGCGACCGTGCGGCGGTTGTATCCAATCCAGCCCCACGAGAGTATTTGCCGCTTCAGCGGCTCATCGAGTCGCTGGATGCCTTCGTGCTCGAAGAATGGCACGAGCGCGACCGGATAGTCCGGCCGCTTCGCGTCGAACTCGCCTTCCACGCGGAATCGCTCCATATCGCAGACGGTCGCTCGGCGCGGCCAGGCGTTGTTGAGTTGCGCGATCAGCGCCGTGTTTACATTCGTCATTGGATGATCCCTCGGTTAGCTGGAATGCAGCCAGTACCGCGTCAGATGGCGCGCGGGGTCCGAAAATGTGCTGCGGGCGTGAAACAGCCGGTGGTTGTCCCAGATCAGCAGATGGCCATCTGGGATCAGTACGGGTTGCGCGTCTGATTCGAAATACGCGGCCGCGAGCGTCGCGAGTCGGACGAGCGGGTTATCCGTGTCGGGCTGCCTGGATGCATCGTTCAGCGCAGCCTCCGACGGGTTCACGTCGCCGTATCGGAACTGGTTGAAGCTAAAGCGGAAAATCGGGCGCCCACTCTCCCGGCTTAGGATCGGTGCGGACAGCATCTGCCGGTAAGCGCCCCCCGGCTTGAGCGTGGCGGCGAATTGCACCGGCACGTCATGGACGTACTTTTGCAGTTTCGCGTCCAGTGAGCGGCAAAACGCGGCGCCGTCCGCGAGGCTCGTGTGGCCCTGTCCACAGCGTGCCTGACGGTGGCAGTGCAACGCGAGATAACGCGGCGGCGGATCGCCGACCGGCACTTCGGTGTGCGGACCAATGCCGTTGCTGCTCTGTGAGTACGGCAACTTCTCGAAGCCGGGTTTCACCTTGACCTCCCAGGTGTCCTCACCGTTGTATTGCGGCACGATTGTGCCGAACCGCGCGAGCGCGGCCCGCACGCCGGCCTCGAGCGCCTGCGGCGGCAGCACGGTCCAGCCCTGCCGCTCTAGTTCCGCGGAGGCGGCATCGAACGGCGAGGCCGTCCGCAACTGATCGAAAGCGGGCTCGCTAGTCATGGACAGCGACTCCCCGACGGTTGTGCACGCGGTCCGAATACGCGGTCATCAGATCGAACGTAATCGCCGACGGCATGAACGCGTGCTGGTCGATGCGGCTGACCGGACACACCTCGGCGGCGGTGCCGGTCACGAAACACTCGTTGAACGAGTCCAGTTCGTCGGGGAGAATCTCGCGTTCGATCACGTTGACGTTCTGCTCGCGAGCCAGGTCAATGACCGTCTGCCGCGTGATGCCGTCGAGGAAGCAGTCCGGCGTTGGCGTATGCAGTTCGCCATTGCGCACAAAGAATACGTTCGCGCTGGTCGCTTCGGCGATCCGGCCGCGCCAGTCGAGCATCAGCGCATCTTGAAAGCCATTCGCTTCCGCATGGTGCTTGCACAGCGTCGCGATCATATAGTGGCTCGATGCCTTCGCCTGACAGGGGCTCGACGAAGGCGGCGGCCGGCGCCACTGCGCGGTTTCGAGAGTGATGCCGCGCTTCTTCGCTTCCGGATCGAAGTAGCTCGGCCAGCTCCAGCAGGCGAGCGCAACATGGATGCGGCTCGCGCGCGCGGAGGTCGAGATCTGTTCGGAACCGCGCCATGCAACCGGCCGCACATACCCGTCGACAATGCCGTTCAGCTCGATCAGTTGCGCGGTCGCCGCTTCGAGTGCCTCTTTCGAATAGGGAATCTCGAAGTCGAGAATCTGCGCGGAGCGATACAACCGGTCCGTGTGCTCGCGCAGGCGAAATACGTTGCCTGAATAGACGCGCTCGCCTTCATATACGCAGCTCGCGTAGTGCAACCCGTGTGTGAGCACGTGAATCTTCGCGTGCTTCCATTCGACGAACTCGCCGTCGAGCCAGATATGTCCGTCGCGCTGGTCGAACGGGACAGTCGGGGTGCCAGTCATGCGAACTCCTTGTGCGCTTCATCGCGCGAAAAAATGTGGGCGAGGCCGAGACGCTGTGCTTCCTGGGACAGGCCGCGAAGCTCGTCGTCGTTCAGTGGAATGCCTTCCTGTGTGCGTCGGGCGATTGAGGCCTTCTGCGAATCACCGGCGATCTGCACGTGCGCCCCTTCTGTAGCGGGCGTTGCGCGAATCGTCTGCATGAGTTCGGACACGCCAGCCCTGAAGTCATCGAGCGAACCGAAGCGCGCCGGATCCATGGCGATCAGGCAATGACCGATCTGGCGGCCGTGGCTGTACGGTTCGGCATCCAGATGCGATAGCTGGTGATCGAATGGCATCGACGTCAACAGGCAACTGAGGATTTGCACCATCATCGCGAGTCCCTGACCCTTGTATCCGCCGAGCGTCGCGAGCGATTCGACAAGCGCGGGGTCACTGACCGGGTGGCCGTCCCGGTCCAGCGCCCATCCGGGCATTAGCTCGAGGCCGTTGCGGCGGAAGTGCTTGACCTGCGAGTAGGAGATCTGGCTCGTCGCCATGTCGAACAGGTACATATCGGTGCCGCGAGCCGGCGCGGCGAAGCAGATCGGGTTGGTGCCGAACATCGCGCGCTTCGCGTTGAAGGGCGCCATCCGCGCGGCGGCGCTCGTGGTCACGATGCCGATCAACCCTTGCGACGCGATCCGCTCGCCGTAGACCGACGCGGCGCCGAAGTGATTGGAGTGACCGACAGTGACCACGCTGACGCCGTACTCCAATGCGAGGTCGCTCGCGAGTCGGGCGGCATGAGCGCCTGCGACAACACCGGGTGCCGAATCTGCATGGATGAGCGCGGTGCCGTTAAACTGCCGTACCGTCTCCATGTTCGGACGCGCGTTGCTGCGGCCTTCGTCAAGCTCGCGCAGATACAGAGGCAGGAGGCGCACACCGTGCGTGTCGATCCCCATCAGCGAGGTGCGGATCAGCCCTTGTGCGAACCATGTCGCGTGCTGTTCACTGAGACCGCGTTCGGCTGCCGCTTTTTCGCAAAGTTGATACAGCAGTTCTACCTGAACTGATTTCGTCATCGTCTTGGCTTGCGAGAGTGAGTTGATGTTCGGATGAGATGTCACGGTGCAGATAGACGGGTTGGCGCGACGCGGGCCGGCCCTGGTTCTGGAAAAAGAAGGCGGACTCGCCGAAGGCCGGTTGAAGTTCGTCGAACCACACTGCTGCGGGGTCGAACTTCGCAAAGAACGGTGTACGAACCCAGTCGGGATTGCGCGCCTGCAGGAACTGCAGCACGAACACCTTTTCGTTCCCGATCGTCGCGATGCCGTCGACTACCACCTTCCCGTATAGCGTGCTCATGGACGGCCCGCGCACCGTGCGCGACAGGCCGGATACTCCCTGATAGGCGGCCTTGAAGATCTCGTAGGCCTCGGCGAGCGGCAGCTCGAAATAGCGCTGCGGGCCGGTGTCCCGTTCGACGAACATGTAGTACGGAATCGCGCCGAGACGTACGCCCGTCGTCCACAACTCCTGCCAGGCTTCGGACGAATCGTTGATATGGCGCACGACCGGCGATTGCATCCGCACCGTCGCGCCGGTCCCGGTGATCCGCTTGATCGCGCGTTTCGCCAGTTCCGGCCGCAACTCCGCCGGATGGTTGTAGTGCGCCATGATCGACAGGTTCTTGCCGTGACCGACGACCCGCTCGAACAAACGCATCAGCGCATCCGCATCCTTGTCTGTCACAAAGCGTTGCGGCCAATAGGACACCGACTTCGTACCGATCCGGATGTTCTGCAGATGCGGAATCAGCAGGAGCGGCTCGATATAGCCGGCCAGCGATTCCGCATTCATCACCATCGGATCGCCGCCGGTAATCAGCACGTCGGTGACCTCTGGATGACGCAAGAGATACTGGATCAGCTCGTCCGATTCACGCGCGTTGAACTTCATGTTTTCCGCGCCGATGAATTGCGGCCAGCGAAAGCAAAAGGTGCAATAAGCGTGGCAGGTCTGACCGGCCGCCGGGAAAAACAGCACCGTTTCCTTGTATTTGTGCTGAAGCCCCGGCAATGGCCGGCCGTCGAAAGTCGGCACGTTGTGCGTCATCTGGCCGGCCGGATGGGGATTCATCCGGTGACGCAGCGTGGCGATATATCGCGAAGCAGCGGCTTCATTCGACGGATTTGACAGCAGTTCGCGCAGTCGACTGTAGTCCTCGCGCGGTAGCATGTCGGGGTGTGGGAACGTCAGGCGAAACACCGGATCGTCAGGCACGCTGTCCCACGCGATCAATTCGCGCAATACGTATTCGTTTGTTCTGAACGGTAACACTTTGGATACTGATGCGAGCGCACCCTTTATCTCCTCCGGAACACGTGACCAATACGGAGAGCTAGCAATCGACTTTGCGTTGTAGGCCTTGAATTTTTCAGCTTCCACTGTCGCTCCGGAAGAAGATGTCAAGTTTTTTGACGATTTAACACGCTGCTCTGTATGGCGTGGCGGCTAAGGTGCCCGGTCTCATGGGCCTTGTTGCATAAATCAAGCGCTTGTCTCGACCAACGTTTAAGGCTTGTCGGAGGGTCGCTTCCAGCAGGGTGCCGCCGAGAACATCGGTGCCTGACAGCAAGGGCTGCTGGTGCGGCGACGAGCCATGGGTGACGTCTGGGCACGGGGCGTATCACACAACGCTTTGCCCATGCTGGCGCGCTCTTTTTCCGTTATGTACACGGCGTTCGCCATCGTCGTCGAATTAATTTATGAGATACAGGCACAAGACATCAGCAAATAGCCGAATACAGATCCCACCTGAGAATGGCTGTTTCTGTATAATTTTTCCCAATCTATATTGGCTTTCGCGATGGAGAAAATGCAAAAGAAATATCGGCTGATCGCGGAACACTATGCGAAGGCCATCCAGAACGGGGCTCTGGCGGAAGGTGAGAGATTGCCGTCATTGCGCGATATCACGGCTCTTCATGGTGTCTCCATCTCAACGGCGGTCGAGGCGTGCCGGGCGCTCGAAAAGCAGGGCTATGTCGAAGCGAAACCGCGATCCGGATATTTCGTTCGCAATCCGATACAAAACATATCCAGCCTGAAAGAGGTGTTTGAAAAGAAAGCGGATGAAACAGATGAGTGGATCAATCCGGCGGACTACATCGGCGTGCACGAACGGATTTCGGCAACTCTCTCGCGCGCTCTTACGCAACCCCTGAAGGTCGATTTGGGCGGAGCGGTATGCGCCCCCTCGCTGTATCCTGGCGCAGCGTTGCGCGACAACATGTTGCGCATGCTCCGTGCGAAGCCGAGCATGTACGAAACTGGCCCGCGACCTGATGGCGTGCGCAAACTGAAGGAGGCGATCTCGCGTTTTTTGGTAAGCCGGGGGATGCATGCCGACGCTGATGCGATTCTGGTTACGCACGGTTGCAGTGAGGCACTGTCACTGGCGCTAAGGGCGGTTACTGGCCCAGGCGGCGTGGTGGCGATCGAATCGCCGACCTATTTCGGGATACTTCAGATTATTGAATCGCTCGGGTTGAAAGCAATCGAGATCCCCACGCATCCTGGCACCGGAATGTCGATCGACGCGCTTGAATTTGCAATTGCTCACATAGGCAGTATTCAGGCTGTTGTATGCATGCCCGCCGTGCAAAACCCGATTGGCAGCATAATGTCCGACGCGATGAAATCCAGAATGGTTGAGCTATGCGAAAAGCATAATATTGCGCTAATTGAAGACGACACATATGGCGCATTTCTGCCAAGTCCGGCGGATGCGAGGCCGCTTAAGGCGTGGGACAAGAGTGGCAATGTTATTTATTGCAACTCGTTCAATAAGTCTCTTTCCCCTGGCTTGCGTCTTGGATGGCTACTTGGTGGGAAGTGGCACAAAAAAATCGAAATGCTCATGTATGCGGTGTCGCGCCACCCGGAGGAAACGGCGCAACTGGTCGTAGCAGACTTCATGGCCGGCGGTACATTCAATCGTCATATGCGACGGTTGAATGGGTTGCTGATGCAGCAGCGTACGCAGTTCGTCGAAGCCATACTCGAACATTTCCCTGCCGGTACCGAAGTAACGCGGCCCGAGGCGGGACTACTGGTGTGGGTACGCCTGTCCGACGAGCAAAGCACCGATAGTTTATTTGAACGAGCGTTGCGCGAAGGCATCCGGATCTGTCCAGGCTCGATTTTCTCGAACACGAACAAGTTCAGCAATTGCCTGCGGCTTAGCTACGGCATGCCGTTCGATGCGCGCATCGAATCTGCCGTCAAGACTTTGGCGCGGCTGGTTCGGGAGGCTTGACGTTTGGTGATGGAGGCGGCCGCGGTGACGGACGCAGTGAAGCGGAGGTTTAGGGATGGTGTTCAAAACATGGTCGGCGACGGCCTGACGGGACCTACCCGTCATTTTGTGGGCGAGGCGGTTAAAGGAATCATTATCCGCGCATCGTCAGAACGATGCACGATTACTTCGTTATCCTTCCCACCATCAACCCCGGTGCCACCCGGCGCTTCGAGCAAGGAAGCAAAAAAGCAGGCACCAGGAACCACACCCATCCGCCCCGCATAAGCGCACAACGCCCCCCACCCGCCCCAGTGCTTTTCCACAGCTTCCGTGGGCAACCCTGTGCATATCTCATCGAGACTCGCGCCTGGCCCTTGAACCAAAAGGGAAATTTCCACGCGCCGCGGATTTGCGCCACCGGAACCGATCAAGGTTCCGCAAAACCCTAAAGATCGAATGGAGATATGCCGTTAATACCGCTCAGTGATGTTAGGCCGCGTCAGCGGCCCGCCAGCAAGGAATCCCATGCGCAACAACCTGCCTGTCACGCAGCACGAATACGACTACCCTGCCTCGCAGATGCTCGTCTCGGCCACCGACCTGAAAGGCCGCATCCAGTACTGCAACCCGGCGTTCGTCGCCGTTTCCGGCTACACCCGCGAAGAGCTGATCGGTCAGCCGCACAACATCATCCGTCACCCGGACATGCCCGCCGACGCCTTCTCGGACATGTGGAACACCATCCGCGAGGGCCGTCCGTGGACCGCCCTCGTGAAGAACCGCCGCAAGAACGGCGACCATTACTGGGTGCGCGCGAACGTCACGCCTGTTTCCGAACTGGGCTCCGTCGTGGGGTATCTGAGCGTGCGCGTGAAGCCTTCGCGCGAGGAGGTGCGCGCGGCCGAAGCGCTCTATGAAAAGATGCGTGAAGGCATGTTGCGCGGCGCGCGTCTGCGGCGCGGCGCGATCGTGCGCACCGGGCTCGCGGGCGCCGCGCAGGCGCTCTTGCGCGTGCCGATCGCCACGCGCATCGCTCTCGGTTATGCCGGCGTGCCCGCCATGCTCGCGCTCGCCGGTATCGCCGCATGGCAAGGGCTGCCGCCGCTGCCGTTCTGGGCAGCGTTCGGCGCATCAAGCGTGTGCAGCGCCGCGGCCTGGTGGCTGACCACGCGCCACCTGGGCGCGCCGCTCGAGCAGATGGCCACCGCCTCCACGCGCATGGCCGCGGGCGACCTCACCGCCACGCTGAATATCGCCACGAACGACGATCTCGGCGACGTGCTGCAGGCGCTGAACCAGTTGCAGGCGAACCTCACGGCCATCGTCTCCGACGTGCGCTCGCAGATCGACGGCATGCTCGACGCCGCGCGCGAAATCTCGAGCGGCAACGTCGATCTCTCGCGCCGTACCGAGCTTCAGGCGGCCTCGCTCGAGGAGACGGCCGCCACCATGGATCAGCTCACCGCCACGGTTCAGGCCAACGCCGAAGCGAGCACCCGCGCGCTCGATCTCGCGCGCGAAGCGCAGGCCGCCGCCGCCGAAGGCGGCTCGATCGCGGGTCAGGTGGAACACACGATGGTCGGCATTACCGATGCGTCGCGGCGCATCAGCGATATCGTCGGCGTGATCGACGGCATCGCGTTCCAGACCAACATCCTCGCGCTGAATGCCGCCGTCGAGGCCGCGCGCGCGGGCGAAGCCGGCCGCTCGTTCGCCGTGGTCGCGGGCGAAGTGCGCATGCTCGCGCAGCGCTGTGCGGCATCGGCCAAGGAAATCAAGCAGGTGGTCGATACGAGCGTGAGCGAGATCGGCAAGGGCACGCAGCTGGTAGCCCGCACCACGGCGCAGATGCACGCGATCGACGCGGCCGTGAGCCGCGTGTCGTCGATCATCGTCGAAGTTGCGAACGCCAGCGGCGAACAGGCCGAAGGCATTCGCCAGGTGAACCAGGCCGTGGCGCACCTCGACAGCGCCACCCAGCAGAACGCGGCGCTCGTCGAACAGGCGGCCGCCACGGCGCAGCGCCTCGCCGATCAGGCCGACGTGCTCGACGAAGCCGTGCGCCTGTTCACCATCGCGGGCGCACAAACCGCGCGGCGCAACCCCGCGCGCGTTAGCCGGACGAGCCCGGCCGCAGCGGTAGAAGTGGAAGCGGAGACCGTATAAGCGCGCAGGCACGAGAGCACCGCGCCCATCGCTCAACGGGGCCCGAATGGTCTGAAAGATCGGCGTAAGTCCCATCTCGACACCTGGTGCCCGCGCCTGCACCATAGCGCTCGTCGGCAGTTCGCACGCGAATCTGCCGACCCGAGTAACAACGGCGTTTCATCGGCTCGCCCGGCCAGGTCGGACGAGCCGTATTTTTTTGGCAACCGGATGCGCCCGGCAAGGTGAGTGAATCCGGGAGCCGGGCCGATGGCGGCCCGGGCGCCGCCGCTGGTGGATTGCGTCATACGCATGACAAGCGCCCACCGTCCGCCTGCACCGTTGCAGGGCACGCAAAAATGCGCGGCGCGGTTGCGAGTCGCGTTAAACTGGCTAGCCGGGGCCTGTCGGGAAGGAGCAGGCAACCGCGCAGTGTGCGCCCGCGCGCACTCGCGCGAGGACGCCGCGCCGCCGACCCCGTACAATGGCTCGACCACCCTACGCACGAGGACGACATCAATGCGCACGACCGGGTCTTCCGGAACCATGACCCTGCTCACCGAGCATGACGACGCGACCGGGCGCGAGCTGCGTTCGCTACGGCTCGAATCGGCGGCCGACGGCAAGAGCCTGCTGCTGATCGAAGTGGACGAGCGCAAGCCCGGCATACACCGCGAAGTGCGTTACGAAATCACGCCGGCGGAATTGATCGCGGCGATCCGCGCGCAAGGCGCCGAGTTGCCCGGCGAGTCCCACGCCCGGTAGACCGCTTGCCGGCGGTATCCTGCGCGCCCATCTTTTTGGGTCCAGCGTTCGCGCGCGCCGGCAGGTGTCTCATGCCACCGGCGCGTCGCTTTTCGGCTTTCCCCCTGGCAACGACCATGTACCGCCGAGCGAGGCATCGGGCCGTGCGTAACGCTTACAAGCGGTCTTACGAGCGGCGTTACGAGCGTTACGGCCTGCCTCGCCCCCACACCCTCGCGCCTCATGGCGCTCCGCTTTCCCCGCCGCCCGCGCACGGGCTTTCCGGCACGGTGCGGACCCAACGCCTCACCCTCTGAAAGCGCGTGGCGCGCCTCGCTTGCACGCCTTCGAAATGCGTCCATAATCGTTACGTTACTCTTCCATTTTCCGCCCCCCACCTGGCGACGGAAGTAAGCCGATGCTACATGACCTCATCGAGCAGTACGGGCCTGCTCTCGTGTTCGCAAACGTGCTCGCCGGATCGTTAGGCCTGCCCGTGCCCGCCATGCCTGCCCTCGTGCTGTTCGGCGCGATGGCGGCCATGCATCCCGGTTCGATCGGCCAGCAGGTCGCGCCGGTGCTCGTGCTCGCCGTGTTCGCCACGCTGATCGGCGACAGCGTCTGGTTCCTTGCCGGGCGGCTCTATGGCGGCAACACGCTCAAGACGCTCTGCAAGCTTTCGCTCTCGCGCGACACCTGCGTGAAGAAGACCGAACGCTTCTTCGGGCGCTGGGGCGTGCGCGTGCTGGCCGTCGCGAAGTTCATTCCGGGCCTCTCGATCGTCTCCGTGCCGATGGCCGGCGCAATGGGCACGCCGTACCGCCAGTTCCTGGGCTTCGACGGGATCGGTGCCGCGCTGTGGTCCGGCACGGGCCTCCTGATCGGCGTGCTGTTCGCGCCGCAGATCGACATGATGCTGGCCGGCGCAAGCCGCCTCGGGCGCCTCGCCGCCGTGGTGGTGCTCGTGCTGCTCGCGCTCTACACGCTCTACCGCTGGCAGCGGCGGCGCCAGCTCCTCAAGAAGCTCGCGAACGCACGCATCACCGTGGACGACCTCTATCGCGCGATGAGCGGCAAGCCGGCGCCCGTGGTGTTCGACATCCGCTCGGAGGAAAAGCGCAAGCTCGATCCGTACATCATTCCGGGGGCGATTTTCGCCGACGAGCGCAAGCTCGACGAGATTCTCTCGAAGTATCCTCTCGAGCAGAAGCTCGTGATCTACTGCTCGTGCCCCAATGAAATTTCCGCGGCCTGGATGGCGAAGCAGCTCGCGGAAGCCGGCTACCACGACGTGGTGCCGCTCCTCGGCGGCATCGACGCCTGGCGCGATTCGGGCCATCCGCTCGAGTCGCTGATCCCCGCCCCCTGCGAGCCGATTGCGGTGCAGATCACGCCGAAGGCGATTTAACCGGGCATTGCCAGGCCGCGGATTGCATGCCGCGGGGCCGCGCATCGCATGCTTCGCGTTGCCGGCCCGGCGCCGGTTCGTCGCCGGCGCGCCGCGTGGCTGCCGTGCCGATGCCGTACCGACACCGTATCCGTATTGCGGCCGTGGTCTCGCCACCGAATTTCCGCCATGAGTCTGCATTGATCCGCATCGAGGCCCGGCGCTGTCCGGCGCCGATGCACAAGGAGAACCGCTAGATGGGCACCATCAACGAAGCCGAGGTTCATCAGGCCAACACGCTGCCGCAGCCGGCCGAAGCGCCGTACTCGATGCTTTCCACGCGGCGCCACCAGATGTTCCCCACGCTGACCGACGAAGAGATCGACCGCCTGCGCCGCTTCGGCGAGGTGCGCGAGTGGGCGCCCGGCGACTGGCTCTTCCGCACGGGCGAAACCGGTCCGGGCATGTTCGTCCTGCTCGACGGATCGGTGAAGGTTTATCAGCGCGACGGGCTCGGGCGCGAGAAGCACGTCAACGAGCACCATCGCGGCTCGTTCCTCGCCGAGGTCGGCCAGCTTTCGGGCGGCCCCGCGCTCGTCGACGGCGTGGCGCTCGAGGCGGTCGTCGCCCTCCTGATCCCGCCGGAGCGGCTGCGCGCGGCCATCATCGCCGAGGCGGAACTGGGCGAACGGATCGTGCGCGCGCTGATCCTGCGCCGCGTCGCGCTGATCGAAAAGGGCGCCGGCGGCCCGATTCTCGTCGGCAAGCACGACGATCCCGCGCTCGTCTTGCTGCAAGGCTTCCTCTCGCGCAACGGCCACCCGTACAGCGTGCTCGACGAGCGCGACGAATGCATGCTCGGCGTGATCGAGCGCTACGCCGCGCGGGCCGAGGACCTGCCGCTCGTGATCTGTCCGGACGGCTCGGTGCTGCGCCGCCCCACCGCCCCCGAACTCGCCACCTGCCTCGGGCTTTTGCCGGAGCTCGACGGCAACCGCGTCTATGACGTCGCCGTCGTCGGCGCCGGTCCCGCGGGGCTGGCCACCGCCGTGTATGCGGCCTCCGAAGGGTTGTCGGTGATCGTGCTCGACGCGCGCGCGCCCGGCGGCCAGGCGGGCGCGAGTTCGCGCATCGAAAACTACCTCGGCTTTCCCACCGGCATCTCGGGGCAGGCGCTCGCGGGCCGCGCGTTCGTGCAGGCGCAGAAGTTCGGCGCGCACGTGGCGATACCGGTGAAGGTACACAAGCTGTGCTGCGAAGAACGGCCCCTGCGGCTCGAAACGTGCAGCGGCAACGTGCGCGCGCAAACCGTGGTGATCGCGAGCGGCGCCGTGTACCGGCGCCCGGCCATCGACGGGCTGGACCGCTACGAAGGCCACGGCGTGTACTACTGGGCCTCGCCGGTCGAAGCGAAACTCTGCAAGCACGAGAACGTCGTGCTCGTGGGCGGCGGCAATTCGGCGGGCCAGGCCATCGTCTATCTTTCGTCGCACGCGCACCGGATCGACGTGCTCATCCGCAAGCCGGGTTTCGAATCGACCATGTCGCGCTATCTGATCGACCGCATCGCCTCGCTGCCGAACGTGAACGTGCATCCGGGCAGCGAGATCGGCGCGCTCGGCCAGGACGACATGGGGCTCGCCTCGGTCCTGCTCAAGTCGCCGTGCCCGGCGGGCCTCGACCGCTTCGACGCGCGCCATCTGTTCCTCTTCACGGGCGCCGACCCCAATACTGCCTGGTTGCAAGCCTGCGGCGTGGCGCTCGATCCGCACGGCTTCGTGATGACCGGCGACAGCGACGCGTCGTGCAGCCTCGCGACATCGGTGGAAGGCGTGTATGCGATCGGCGACGCGCGCGCGGGCTCGACCAAGCGCGTTGCGGCCGCGGTGGGCGAAGGCGCGGCCGTGGTCGCGCAGATCCACCAGTGGCTCGCGCAGATGCCGGCGCAGGTGCAGGCGCAGGTGCCCACGGCGGCGAGCGCTCATGCGTGAAGACGCGGCGCTCGACGCCGCCGCCGATACGCCGTCCGCGAGCGCCAGCCCGCTTGCCCTGCTGCCGCTCGCGGCGGCGCGCACGATCCACCTCGCGGCCCAGGGGCTGCTCGCGCCGCCGCGCCGCAAGGCCACGAAGGCCGACGTGCTCGATGCGATCCGCCGCATGGCGCAGCTTCAGATCGACACGATCCACGTGGTCGCGCGCAGCCCGTATTTCGTGCTGTTCAGCCGCATTGGCGCCTACGAGCCGCAATGGCTCGACGCGCATCTCGCCGAAGGGCAACTCTTCGAATACTGGTCGCACGAGGCGTGCTTCGTGCCGATCGAAGACTACGGGCTGCTGCGCCATCGCATGCTCGACCCTTCGGGCATGGGCTGGAAGTACGCGGCCGAATGGCATGCGAAGTACCGCCGCGAGATCGACGCGCTGCTCGCGCGCATCCGCGCGAACGGCCCGGTGCGTTCCGCCGATTTTGCGCGCGCCGAAGGCGAGAAAGGCGGCGGCTGGTGGGACTGGAAGCCGGAGAAGCGCCACCTGGAAGTGCTGTTCGCCACGGGCAGGCTCATGGTGTCCGAGCGGCGCAATTTCCAGCGCGTCTATGACCTGGCCGAACGCGTGCTGCCGCACTGGAGCGACGCGCGCGACCTGCCGCCGCGCGCCGACGCGGAACGCACGCTGCTCTTGCGCACCTGCCGGGCGCTCGGCGTGATCCGCGCGGACTGGGCCGCCGACTACTACCGCCTGCCGCGCCGCCCGTACAGTGACGCGCTGCACGCGCTCGCCGACGAAGGCGAACTGCTGCCGGTGCGCGTGGAAGGCTGGAAGCACGACGCGTTCGTGCATCGCGAGTTTGCGCCGCTGCTCGACGAGGCGGCGAACGGCACGCTCGCATCGACCGTCACGACGCTGCTCTCGCCGTTCGATCCGGTCATCTGGGACCGCAAGCGCGCGACCGCGCTGTTCGACTTCGACTACGTCATCGAGTGCTACCTGCCCGCCGCAAAGCGCAAGTACGGTTACTTCGTACTGCCGATATTGAGCCGCGGGCGCCTGGTGGGCAGGATCGATGCAAAGGCGCATCGGGCGCAGCAAATATTCGAGGTGAAGGCGCTGCATCTGGAACCCGGGGTGCGGGTGAGCGCACGCCTTATTACCGATCTGCGCCGCGCGCTGCAGCGTTGTGCGCAGTGGCACGGCACGCCAGCGCTGCAAATCGGCACCGCACCGGATGGGTTGGCGCAGGCGTTGCTGGCCGAGTGAGGGGTGCCAGGCCGGGACGGCGGCACGGCGGCGGCGCGGAACGTCGCCGCCGTTGGCATTCGCGTGGTTCGCCTGGTTAGCGTGGTGCGCGTTCGAGCTTGACGCGCAACTCGCGCGCCGCCTCCAGCAAGCCCTGGTAGCCGGAGCGCGCGTGCTCGGGCAGATCCGGGTCGCCCACGAGCGCGCCCAGCGTTTCCACGAGGCTATAGACGAGGCCTCTTGCCGCGCCTGCCGCAATGCTGCCCGACTTCACGCCTTCGTCGACGTGCGTGAGCGCCGCGTTCAGATGCTCCAGATCGGGTTGCGCCGGGGCGCCGTCCGGCGACTGGGCGTCCTGCTTCTGTGTGTCGTCGCTCGCCATAATGAAACGTTTCTCCTGGGTGACAAGTAATCGAAAGGATCCCGCACTTCTTTTATATACCCATCGCACGCGGGCGTCCATCGTGCCCGCGCCGGGCTCGCGGCAGGCTCCCGAATCTTCTCACCTTTGCGTGCCTGGCGCGGCAGTGCGTCGCATACGCTGGCTGCCGAGCAACGACCGGCGCTTGCGCCTGTGTGAGAAAAGAGCCTTGAAAACAAGGTGGGATCGCGAAAGCGCATGACCCGGACGGTGCGCTGCCCGCGCTGCCGTGAGCCGCCCATGCCTCGCCTACCTCACCTCCCGCAAAATCTCACCTCATGCCACGCGCCGTTGTTTCGGTTAGCCAGGCAAGCGCGTATCGCGCACCGGTGCATCTCGCCAACATGTCATTTCACCCCTTGTTTTCAAGTCTCTTTCTTCCATACCAGGTTTTACCCAGCCGCCACGATTCACACAAAGGTGCGTATTCCTGACTCTCCAGGCTCACTCCCGAAAAAGCTCACCTCTTGCGTACCGGCCCGTCTTGACGCCGCCGCGGGCGCTCTCCAGACTGTGCGGGTTGCACGCTCCAGCACGGCACCTCTTACCCACCGCCCCTCTCTGCCAGTCGACCTATCCATGAGCTCGATCACGCCTTTCGTCCCCGACCGCTTCCGCCACGCCGCCCCGCACTATCTGCTCGGCCGCCCCGCCTACTCGCCCGCGCTGATTCGCCGCGTCGCGCAGCACGCCGGACTCGACGGCACGCAGCGCCTGCTCGACCTCGGCTGCGGGCCCGGCCAGCTCTCGCTCGCATTCGCAAGCTGGGTCGCGCAGGCGGTCGCCATCGATCCCGAACCGGCGATGCTCGCCGTCGCGTCCGAACTCGGCGCGGGCATCGCGCCCAACATCGAATACCGGCAAGGCAGTTCGTACGATCTCGATGCGGCGCTCGGCACGTTTCATCTCGCTGTCATCGGCCGCGCGTTTCACTGGATGGATCGCGCCGATACGCTCGCGCGCCTCGAGACGCTGCTGGCCCCGCGGGGCGCCGTCACGCTCTTCGGCACCCAGCACCTGGACGACCCGCTGCGCCCATGGGCCGCGCAATACCGCACGCTGCTCGACCAGTACGCCAACGAAGATCCCGCGCGCGCCCAACGCAAGTCGGCGGACTGGGAGAACCACTCGGACGTGCTCGCGCGCTCCGCCTTTGCGGCGCTGGAGCGCATTTCGGTGATCGAGTACCGGCGCGTGAGCGCCGAGCAATTGAAGGCGCGGCCGCTTTCGATGTCGAGCCTTTCGCGCGAGCGCCTGGGCGACCGGCTGGACACGCTGCTCGCGGGCATCGACGCCCTCGTGGCCGAGCATTCGAGCGACGGCTGGCTGATCGAGCGCATCGAATCCACGGCGATGCTGGCCACGCGCATGCCGGGCTCGCCGGGTTGATCGTGCCGTGCGCACTTTCTCGCCTTCGTGACGCCCTGAAGGCAACCGCGCATTGCGGTATCGTATGAAGGTGTCACGGAGTCAACCCACGAGGGAAGCCACGATGAGCTATGCCACCAACGCCCCCGCGCGCCAGGAAGTCGATGCCATGAGCGGCCCCGCCGTGCTGGAATTCGGCACGAACTGGTGCGGCTACTGCCAGGGCGCCCAGCCGTTGATCGGCGCCGCGTTCGCGCAGCATCCCGAAGTGCGTCACCTGGAAGTGGAAGACGGTCCGGGCCGCGCGCTCGGCCGCTCGTTCCGCGTGAAGCTGTGGCCCACGCTGATCTTCCTGCGCGACGGCGTGGAAGTGGCGCGCGTCGTGCGCCCTACCAGGCCCTTCGAACTGGAAGATGCGTTCGCCGCATTCGAGCGGTAAGTCCGGCGCTCCGGTTCGCGCTCTGCTCCCGTAAGCGCTCACCTTCGCGCGCCGTCGCCTCCTTCCGGGCCGGTGTGGTTACTCCAGCCCCGTGAGCAGATCGTCTATCGCGCGATAGACCCGCTCCACCACGTCCCGCCCCACTTCCTCTTCGAGCGCCGCATAGCGTGCCTCGAGTTCCCTCGAAATCGCTTTGACGAGCTGATGGCTTTTCTTCGTCAGCGAAACGAGCACGCGCCGCTGGTCCTCGGCAAAGCGCTCCTTCGTGATGAGACCGAGCGATTCCATGCGGGCCAGCACGCCCGCCATGCTCGGGCTCGAAATCGTGCACAGGTCTGAAATCTGCCGCGGCTCCAGCGGGCCGCTTTCGTTGAGCGCGCGAATCACGCGCCACTGCTGCTCGGTAAGACCGTGCGCGGTGATGAGCGGGCGGAAGCGCTCCATCATTTTTTCGCGGGCGCGCAGGAGCAGCATCGGCAGATTGCGGTGCGCCACGCGGGTGGAAGACGGCGAGGTATCGGACATGGTGGCCTGGGTTCGGACGGGACCCCCCTGCGAACCGATGGCCCCAGGGGAAACCCGTGAATCCCGTATCGACGGGTTGACGACGGATCATAGCAAGCGCAACATTGCTAACATATTAGTATTTTCGTGGAAACGAAGCCAGCCATGTTCTCAGTAGCCGATCATCTGCTTCATGTGGAAGGCGAGGCGCTGCCGCGCGACGTGAGCGCCAGCGCCGCGCGCGCGCTGCTCGCCGGCGGGGCGCGTTGCCGTGCGCCGGTAAGCGGCGCGGTCTACGGCACGCTGCTCAACGACCGGGCCGCGCTCGCAGCGCTGGGCGACGCTGTGAATGCGCCGCCCTACAAGGCGCCGCCGCGCGCGCCCATTCTCTATCTCAAGCCGCGCAACACGCTCGCCGGACACGGCGCACGCGTGGCGGTGCCGGGCGAGGAAGGCGTAGAGGTGGGCGCGTCGCTCGGCATCGTGATCGGGCGCACCGCTGCGCGCGTGAGCGCCCGCGAGGCGTTCGATTACGTTGCGGGCTATACGCTGGTCGCCGATCTGAGCGTACCTCATGCGAGCGTCTACCGGCCATCCGTGCGCTTTCGCGCACGCGACAACTTCTGCGTGATCGGCCCCGCTATCGTCGCGCGCGCTCACGTCGCCCATCCCGACGATCTGGCGATCACCGTGCAGATTGCAGGCGAAGCGCCGTTCACCGCCAGCACTGCCGCCAGCGTGCGCGGTGTCGCGCAACTGCTCGAAGACGTGACCGACTTCATGACGCTGGCCCCCGGCGACATCATCACGCTGGGCGTGCCGCATGGCGCGCCCGTGGCAAAAGCCGGCGCGCGCGCCACGCTCGCCATCGGCGACTGGGCGCCGCTCGCCATCGACTTCGTCGCACCGCAAGCGGCAGCACACACACCACAGGGAGCCGAGGCATGATGCGCGGTCGCGTTGCCTATGCAGGCGCCATTCACGAAGCGACGCCCGCGGGCGATCGCGTGCGGCTCGCCGACGGCCGCGTGCGCGACGAGCACGAACTCGTGTGGCTCGCGCCGTTCGAGCCCGGCACGATCTTCGCGCTCGGCCTGAACTATGCCGAACACGCGAAAGAACTGGCGTTCTCGAAGCAGGACGAGCCGCTTGTCTTCCTCAAGGGCCCGGGCAGCGTGATCGGCCATCGCGGCGTCACGCGCCGCCCCGACGACGTCGCCTTCATGCACTACGAGTGCGAACTGGCCGTGGTGATCGGCCGCACGGCGCAACAGGTCAGGCGCGAAGACGCCATGCAGCACGTGGCCGGCTACGCGATCGCGAACGACTACGCGATCCGCGACTACCTGGAAAACTACTACCGCCCGAACCTGCGCGTGAAAAACCGCGACGGCGGCACGGTGCTCGGCCCCTGGTTCGTCGACGCGGCCGACATTGCCGACGTCGACGCGCTGGAACTGCGCACCTTCGTGAACGGCGAGCTCAAACAGCGCGGCAACACGCGCGATCTCGTGACGGGCATCGCCGAACTGATCGAGTACCTGAGCGGCTTCATGACGCTCGCCCCCGGCGACGTCATCCTGACCGGTACGCCGGAAGGCGTCGTCAACGTGAATGCGGGCGACGAAGTGGTCTGCGAAATCGACGGCCTCGGCCGTCTTGTCAACACGATCGCGTCCGACGCCGAATTCGGCCGCGCCACGCCAAGGTAAGAGAACCATGCGAGTCGAACATCTGATCAATGGCGAAGCGCACGCCAGCCGCGACTACTTCGAAACCGTGAACCCCGCCACGCAGGAAGTGCTGGCTGAAGTCGCGCGCGGCGGCGCCGCCGAAATCGACCTGGCCGTGCGCGCAGCGAAGGACGCGTTCCCCGCCTGGGCCGCAAAGCCTGCCGCGGAACGCGCGAAGGCCGTGCGCAAGCTGGGCGAACTGATCGCGAAGAACGTGCCCGAGATCGCGCAGACGGAAACGAAGGACACGGGCCAGACCATTTCGCAAACGGGCAAGCAACTGGTGCCGCGCGCCGCCGACAACTTCAGCTACTTCGCCGAAGTCTGCACCGCCGTGGATGGCCACACCTACCCCACCAGCACGCATCTGAACTACACGCTGTTCCATCCGGTCGGTGTATGTGCACTGATCTCGCCCTGGAACGTGCCGTTCATGACGGCCACGTGGAAGGTCGCGCCGTGTCTTGCGTTCGGCAACACGGCCGTGCTCAAGATGAGCGAGCTCTCGCCGCTCACCGCTTCGATGCTCGGCCAGCTTGCGCTCGAAGCGGGCATCCCGGCCGGCGTGCTGAACGTCGTGCACGGCTACGGCAAGGAAACGGGCGAGCCGCTCGTCGCGCATCCGGACGTGCGCGCAGTGTCGTTCACGGGATCGACGGCCACGGGCAACCGTATCGTGCAGACGGCGGGGCTCAAGAAGTTTTCGATGGAGCTGGGCGGCAAATCGCCGTTCGTGATTTTCGACGACGCCGATTTCGAGCGCGCGCTCGATGCCGCCGTCTTCATGATCTTCTCGAACAACGGCGAGCGCTGCACGGCGGGCTCGCGCATACTCGTGCAGCGTTCGATCTATGCGAAGTTCGCCGAGCGCTTCGTCGAGCGTGCGAAGCGCATTACGGTGGGCGATCCGCTCGACGAAAAGACCATCGTGGGCCCGATGATCAGCCAGGGGCATCTCGCGAAGGTGCGCAGCTATATCGAGCTGGGGGCGAAGGAAGGCGCGACGCTCGCGTGCGGCGGCCTCGACGCGCCCGCGCTGCCCGACGCCATGAAGCAGGGCAACTTCGTGCAGCCCACGGTGTTCGTGGACGTGGACAACCGCATGCGCATCGCACAGGAAGAGATCTTCGGGCCGGTGGCCTGCCTGATCCCCTTCGAGGACGAAGCCGACGCGATTCGCCTCGCCAACGACATCGCCTACGGCCTGTCCAGCTACGTGTGGACCGAAAACACGGGCCGCGCGCTGCGCGTGGCCGCCGCAATCGAAGCGGGCATGTGCTTCGTGAACAGCCAGAACGTGCGCGACCTGCGCCAGCCCTTCGGCGGCACGAAGGCCTCGGGCATGGGACGCGAGGGCGGAACCTGGAGCTACGAAGTCTTTCTCGAGCCGAAGAACGTTTGCGTTTCGATGGGCTCTCACCACATTCCGCATTGGGGCGCATGATGGGCAAACTCGCGCTGGCCGCCAAGGTGACGCACGTGCCGTCGCTCTATCTGTCCGAACTCGACGGGCCGCACAAGGGCTGCCGCCAGGCCGCCATCGACGGGCATCACGAGATCGGCCGCCGCTGCCGCGAACTCGGTGTCGATACGATCGTCGTGTTCGACGTGCACTGGCTCGTGAACAGCGAATATCACATCAACTGCGCGCCGCATTTCGAAGGCGTCTACACGAGCAACGAACTGCCGCATTTCATCAAGAACATGCGCTACGCCTACCCCGGCAACGCCGGGCTCGGCCATCTGATCGCCGAGGTCGCCAACGAAATGGGCGTGAAGAGCCGGGCGCACAGCGATACCACGCTCGACCTCGAATACGGCACGCTCGTGCCCATGCGCTACATGAACGGCGACCAGCACTTCCGCTGCGTTTCGGTGGCCGGCTGGTGCATGTGGCACGACCTCGCCACGAGCGCGCGCTTCGGCCTGGCGGTGCGGCGCGCGATCGAAGAGCGCTACGACGGCACGGTCGCGATTCTCGCGAGCGGCTCGCTTAGCCATCACTTCGCAAACAACGGCACGGCCGAGCAGTTCATGCACAAGGTCTGGGATCCCTTCCTCGAAGAGACGGACCGCCATGTGGTCTCGCTCTGGGAACGCGGCGACTGGAAGACCTTCTGCGCCATGCTGCCGATGTACAACGAGAAGTGCTGGGGCGAAGGCGGCATGCACGACACCGCCATGCTGCTGGGCGCGCTGGGCTGGGACCGCTACGAAGGCCGCGCCGAGATCGTCACGCCTTACTTCGGCAGTTCCGGCACCGGGCAGATCAACGCGATCCTGCCGGTCGCGCCGCTGCCCGTCTGAACCGCGGAGAACGCCACCATGCCGCATCTCACCCTCGAATACAGCGCCAATCTCGCCGACGCAGCGAGCCTGGGCGAACTCTGCGCCAGATTGGCGCAAGTACTCGACGCGCAACGCGACGAAGCCGGCGCACGCGTCTACCCGCGCGGCGGCATTCGCACGCGCGCACTGCGCTGCGAGCAGTACTTCGTTGCGGACGGCGATCCGCACAACGCCTTCCTGCACGGTTGCCTGAAGATCGGCGCGGGCCGCTCGCCCGAGGTGCGCAAGGCCACCGGCAACGCGCTCTTCGAAGCCATCAAGCAGCACTTCGCGCAGGCGTTCGCCTCGCGCGGCCTCGCGCTTTCGCTGGAGATCGTCGAATTCAGCGAGGAGGGCGCGTGGAAGCACAACAACCTGCACGCCCGACTGAAAACCTGAGCCATCGCTCGTCTCGTACCGGACTTTCGACATGCTAGATCAGCAGATTATCCGCGAGCTCGCCGCACAGCTCGACGAAGCGGAACGCACGCGCACGCAGCTGCGCCACCTCTCCCGCGCGCACCCCGAGATGACGATCGACGACGGCTACGCGATCCAGCGCGAATGGGTCAAGCTCAAGCTCGCCGCGGGACATGCCGTCAAGGGCCGCAAGATCGGCCTCACCTCGCGCGCCATGCAGCGCGCCTCGCAGATCGACGAGCCCGACTATGCGCCGCTCCTCGACAGCATGTTCATCGAAGCCGGCAGCGAGATTCGCGCGGATCGCTTCATTGCGCCGCGCGTGGAAGTGGAACTGGCCTTCGTGCTGAGCCGTCCGCTGCAAGGCCCCGGCGTGACGCTTTTCGACGTGCTCGACGCCACCGCTTACGTCACGCCCGCCATCGAGATCATCGACGCGCGCATCGAGCAGTTCGACCGCGAAACGAAGGCGCCGCGCAAGGTGTTCGACACCATCGCCGACTTCGCTGCCAACGCGGGCGTCGTGCTGGGCGGGCGCCCGGTGAAGCCGCTCGACGTCGATCTGCGCTGGGTGGGCGCGCTGCTCTACAAGAACGGCGCGGTGGAGGAAAGCGGCCTGGCGGCCGCCGTGCTCAACCATCCGGCCACGGGCGTGGTGTGGCTCGCCAACAAGATCGCCCGCCACGACGAACGGCTCGAAGCCGGCGACGTGATCCTGAGCGGTTCGTTCACGGCGCCCATCCCCGCGCGCGCGGGCGATACGTTCCATGTCGACTACGGTCCGCTCGGCGGCATCGGCTTCCGCTTCGTCTAACTTCCGGCTCATCACGCTCATGACCGCACCCGCCAATTCCTTCAGGCGCGCGCTCGCGCAAGGCCGGACGCAGATCGGCCTGTAGACCGCGCTCGCCGGCCGGGTGCGCCTGCCGTACGCGAGGCCATTTGCAACGGCATTCGCACCGTGCGCGCACGCGGCCTGGGCGCCGGGGTGCTGGCCACAGACCCGGCCATTGCCGCGGACTATCTCGAAGCGGGGGCGACGTTCGTCGCGGTGGGCAGCGATGTGGCATTGCTCGCGCGCAGCGCGAGCAAACTCGCGGCGCGCTATCGCCAGCGCGCCGGCTGAATGGCCGAAGGGCGCGGAAGCGGACACATAAGCGGACACATAAGCAGCACGCGGCCAGTGACTGGCCAGCGAACTCGCGCTAATCCGCCTCGCCGCACTGCTCCACGAGCCTGGCGAGCACCGCGCCGAGCAGCTCACGCTCAGGCTCGCTAAGGAGCGAAAGAAATTCGTCGTTGGCCGCCTTCGAAATGGCGGTCGCGCGGCGCCACGTGCTGCGCCCCTTTGTCGTGAGCGCGACCAGCACGCCACGCGCGTCCGCCTCGTTGGAGGTCTTGGCAAGCAGCCCCTTGCGTTCGAGCACATCCGTCGCGCGGCTCGCCTGGCTGCGGTCCAGGTTCGAAGCGCGGCCGAGATCCGAGACCGAAATCGGACCGAAGGCACCCACGCTGATCAAAAGCCGCGCCTCCGTAAGCGTGAGCGAGAGCGACGCCGCGAACGCATCCGTGAGCACACGGTCGGTGTGCTTCTTCAGCACGTGCAGCCTGTAGGTGAACAGCTCTTCGATCCCGTTCTTCACCGTCATGATTCGTCTCGTGTCTTTCCGTACCGGCCCCGCGCGCGGCAACGTTCGTTAGCATACCACCGGCGCGCACCGCTTCCCGCCGCCCTTTCGCCCCAAATTTGATGCTTGCACACGCATTTATTCGGCGATACCATCGGTCCCGTGACAGCCTGGAACGGAAGGAGACGACCATGAGCATGACGCAAGGCGCTCCGCGCCCCGACTGGTGCGACGAACAGGAATGGGCCGCGCGCGTGAAGCTCGCGGCGGTGTATCGCGTGTTCCACCTGCTCGGCTGGACCGAACTGATCTTCAACCACATCACGCTGCGCGTGCCCGGGCCGCGCAAGCATTTCCTCATCAATCCGTTCGGCCTGACGTATGACGAAATCAAGGCGTCGAATCTCGTCAAGATCGATCTCGAAGGCCGCATTCTGAGCCCGGGCGACTACCCCATCAATCCGGCCGGCTTCGTGATTCACAGCGCCATTCACGCGAACGTGGAAGACGCGCACTGCGTGATGCACACGCACACCACGGCGGGGCTCGCCGTGGCCTGCATGGAAGGCGGACTGTCGTACACCAACTTCTATTCGGCGCAACTGCACGACATGGTCGCGTATCATGACTTCGAAGGCATCACGGTGCACGACGACGAGAAGTCGCGCATCCTGCAATCGATGGGCAACAAGCGGCTGCTCATCCTGCGCAACCATGGCCTGCTCGCGCACGGCGCGAGCCTCGCGCATGCGTTCGCGCTGCTGTGGACGCTGAACCGCGCCTGCGAAATCCAGGTGATCACCGACTCGCTGCGCGGCAACCCCATTCCGATCGACGCCGCCATCACGGCGCGCGCCACGCGCGACTCGCTGCAGTTCTCGCCCGAACATGGCGCGGGCGAGAACGTGCTCGCGGCGCTCATCCGCCGTGTCGAGCGGCTCGATCCCTCGTACAAGGAGTAAGGCGTTGGCTCACTCGAATTCCGGCATCACCGTCGTCGGCGCGGGTGCGATTGGCGGACTCATCGCGGCGCGGCTTGCGCGTGCGGGCGAAACCGTCAACGTGCTCGCGCGCGGCGCCCAGCTCGAAGCGATCCGTCGCGAGGGGCTCACGGTCGTCGAAGGCGAAACGCGCTACACGGTACGCGTGAACGCCACCGACAACGCCGCGGCGCTCGGTCCGCAAAACCTCGTTCTCGTCTGCCTGAAAGGGCAGGCGCTCGTGCAGGCGGCCGCGTCGCTCGGCGCCCTCGTCGGGCCGCACACGCACATCGTTTCCGCGATGAACGGCGTGCCCTGGTGGTTTCTCAACGCCTTCGGCGGCGCCTATGCCAATGGCCGGCTCGAAGCGGTCGATCCGGGCGGGGTCGTGTCCGCCGCGCTGCCGCCCGCGCAGGCGTCGGGCTGCGTGGTGCATCTGTCTTCGTCGATCGCGGCGCCCGGCACGATCCGCAAGGGCAACGGCAATCTGCTGATCGTCGGCGCTTCGGCACCGCATCTGGCCGACCAGGCGGAAGAAACGCGCGCGCTGCTGGCACGCGCGGGCTTCGAGGTCGTCGCGCCCGCGTCGATCCAGGGCGAAATCTGGGCCAAGCTCTGGGGCAACATGACGATGAACCCCATCAGCGCGCTCACGCGCTCGACCGCCGACGTGATTCTCGACGATCCGCTCACCGCGGGCCTCGTGGCCGCGGTGATGCTGGAGGCGCGTGCAATCGGCGAGGCCATCGGCATCGCGCTTTCGATGACCGTGGAAGAGCGCAGCGCCATTACGCGCAAACTCGGCGCGTTCAAGACGTCGATGCTCCAGGACGTGGAAGCCGGACGCTCGCTCGAAGTGGAGGCGCTGCTGGGCGCGCCTTATGAACTGGCGCAGCGCGCCGGCGTGGCGGCGCCCTCGCTCGGCATGCTGTACGGGCTCGCGCGACAGCTCGATGTGAATCTCGAAGCAATGCGACGGAGTCCTGATCAATAGCGCGAAGAGCGCAACCGGGCCGCCACGTGCAGGGCCGCACGCTGCCCTGCACGTGGTGCCTTCCCTGGCCCTTCAGTCATTCAGTCGTCGAGCGGCTTGCCGGTCAAATCGCGAATGAAAGGCAGTGCAAGGCACGATACCGCCACGCAACCCACCACATACCATGCGGGCGCAAGCAGATTGCCGGTAAGCTTGATCAGCCACGTGGCGATGGTTTGTGCAAAGCCGCCGAACAACGCTACGCCCAACCCATAAACGATCGCCATGCCTGTGGCCCGCACCGCGCGCGGAAACATCTCGGGCAGCACGGTAATCGAGGGCGCCGCCTGCAGCGCGAGCAGCACGCTCAATCCGCCGACCGTCGCGAGCAGGCGCCCGGCATTGGGCTCGCTCGTGAGCCACAGAAACGCGGGATAGATCAGCAGCACGACCAGGAGGCGCGGCCAGAAGATCAGCGCGCGGCGGCTCAGCCGGTCGGAGAGCCAGCCCGCCACGGGCGCCACGATAAAAGTCACCACGCCTGAAACCAGCCCCGCCGCCAGCGCGGTGGGCGCGGGCACCTTCAGTTCGTGAATCGCGTAGGTGGGCATGTAGAACGTGACCACATAGGCCGTCACCGTGGAGCCGACGGTGAGCAGCGTGCCGAGCGCCGCGCGGTCCCCGTGGTCGCGCAGCACCGCCACCACGGGCATGCGCGCCGCGCGCGTCTGCGCGGGCGTCTCTTCTTCGAGACGCCGCCGTATCCACATGCCGATCGGCGCAATCGCCACGCCCATCAGGAACGGCACGCGCCAGCCCCAGGCCAGCAGCGTTGCGGGTGCGAGGAAGGTGGTGAGCAGCGCCGCCATCAAGGCGCCCAGCGACACGCCCATGCCCTGGCTCGCAAACTGCCAGCTGCCGAGGAGGCCGCGATTGGCGGGCGTGCCCGCCTCGATCAGCAGTGTCGTGGAAGCGCCCACTTCGCCGCCTGCGGAAAAGCCCTGCAAAAGACGGGCAAACACGATCAGCACCGGCGCCGCCACGCCGATCTGCGCATAGGTGGGCGCAAGGCCGATCAGCATGCAGCCCATCGCCATCATGAAGATGGTGAGCGTCATCGCGGGCTTGCGGCCCGCGCGGTCGGCATAGGCGCCGATCACGACGCCGCCCAGCGGACGCATCACGAAACCCACGCCGAAGGTCGCCACCGAGGCGAGCAGTTGTCCGTAGCTCGACATGGTGGGAAAGAACAGCTTGCCGATCGTCAGCGCGAAGAAGCTGTAGACCGTGAAGTCGAAATACTCGAGCGCGTTGCCCACCGTGGCGGCGACGATCAACTGTGTACGGCTCAGCTTGTGCTTGCGCACGCCGGCCACGCTGACACTGTTCATGGAGTCTCCTCGGGGGAGCCGCTCCGGCCCCGGATGATTGTGGCGTCAACGGTAGCACCCGCACGCGTTGCCGCGCCACTGATCAAAACCCGCGTTCGCGCCCCGCCCTTCGCGGATGCCCAGGTCGTTGCACGCACGCCGGCCGCCGCGCCCGCAGAGGCGAAGCGAAGCGGCGCATACTCGCGACCTGGCGCGTGAACGAAGCAGGCGGGCGCTTGCGTCAGCGCGTGGCTGTGCAAAGTGAGTGCATACTTACGCCATTCCCGCCCCGGAACGGTCGCCCGAAAGCGCCTGCCCCGGCCAGGGCACAAAATTTGCGAAAGCGTGTCGAATGACCGTCCCGGGTGGCCGGCACCGCCGCCAGCCGCCCGGCACTCCATCGACGCAATCGACGCTCAACCCCCTGTTTCCCCCATGCAAAGGCTCTCCCGTCTCTCCGCTTTGCGCGCGCTCTGCACCCTGCTTCTTGCCGCACTGGCCTGCTCGCCCTGGCTGAACGCCGCCCAGGCCGCAACCGCTCCCGCCAGCGCCGCGTCCGCCGCCAGTTCCGTCAATCCCGCCGCCCCCGTTGTCCTCACGCCCGCCCAGGCGCACGCCGCGCTGCAGGTGCTCGACGACCCGGCCCAGCGCGGCCGCGTGGAAGACACGCTGCGCGCCATCGCCGCGGCCGGCGCGCTGGCCACGCCCGCCTCGGCTCCCGCCGCCGGCACGCCCGCCTCCGCGGCAGCCGCGACAACCACCGCGAGCCCGGCGCAATCGGCCTCCGCCGCACTCGGCGACGCGCTGCGCTCGAACGGCCTCGTGCTGCAAATCGCGAAGCACGCCGCCCACGCCGCGCAAGTCCTCGTCGGCCGGCTGATCCATGCGCGCACGGCGTTATTCGATGTCGGCTCGGCACGCAAGTGGTGGACCGAGCGGCTCTCCACGGCGCAGGGTCACGCCCTGCTCTTCGACCTGCTGCGCGTGCTGCTGCTCACGCTTGCCCCTGCCTTGATCGTCGATGCCCTGGTACGTCGCCTCATCGCGCGGCCGCATCGCGCCATCGTCGCGCACGCCAAAGCCGCGGCCGCGAACCCGGGCCCAGCCGCAACGGCGCCGCGCGAACCCGCGGCACGCACCGCATCGACGGCATCCACGGCCCCATCCACGGCCCGCGAAGCCGGGGCCGACCGAGCCGGCGATGAAGAGGCCATGCGCGTGGCCGCCGGCATGGAGCCGGCCGACCCCGCGGCCATCGAAGACGCCACCCCGAACACCGGCAGCCCGCGTACCCAGGCCGAAGCCGACGCCACGGCGCGCGCCGCCATCGCCGCCGCGCCGGACCCGTCTGCCCCGCCCGCGCAGCCGGCCGGCCGCACCGCGCACCACTGGAAGCGCCTGCAACGCCTGCCCGCGGCATTGCTGCTCGCCTCGCTCGAACTGTTGCCGGTACTCGCCTTCGGCCTGTGCGCGGCGGGCGTGCTCTCGCTGTTCGGCCCGGGCGATGCCGACGCGGCGGCGGCCGTCGGCCAGCTCGTGGATACCTACGTGATCTGCCGCATCGCCATCGCCGTGGGTGCGCTGCTTTTCGCCCCCGACGCCGAGGCCCTGCGCCTCATCCCGTTCTCCGACACCTCCGCCGCCTTCGCGCAACGCTGGACCGTGCGCATCGTCGTGATCGGCGGCGTGGGTGGCCTGCTGGACGCCGCGGTGCCGCTCGGCATGACCGAAGACGCGCATCTCGCGCTCGTGAAAGTCGTCACGCTCGTCGGCCACCTTGCGCTCGCCGTCATGATCCTGCAGTGCCGCCGCCCGGTGGCCGCCGCGATCCGCCGCTCGGCGCCCAGGAACGGCTCGCTCGCCTATCTCGCCCACTGGTTCGCGGACATCTGGGCCGGCGTGGGCGTATTCGTCGTGATGGCGTTGTGGCTCGTGTGGGCGCTCGACCTGCGCGGCGGCTATCGCGAACTGATGCGCGCGGGCGCCGTCTCGCTCGTCGTGATGCTGCTCGCGCGCGTGGTCGCCATCGTCGCGATGGGGGCGCTCGGCCGCGTGTTCGATCCGCTCGGCCATCGCGACAGCATGACCGTCGCGCAACGTCGCACGTACCGCTACTACCCCATCCTGCGGCGGCTCGCGCTGGCCCTCATCGGCATCGTCACCTTCGACGTGCTGCTGCACGTGTGGGGCCTGCACCCGGGGCGCCTGCTCGTGAACGCGCCGATCGGCCGCCTGCTCGGCTCCGCCATCGTCACGATCCTCGTGGCGGTCGTCGTCGCCATCGTGATCTGGGAGGCCGCCAACGGCGCGGCCGAGCGCCGCCTGCAAGCCTGGACCGATGCCGGCGACTACGTGCGCGCCGCCCGGCTGCGCACGCTGCTGCCGATGTTCCGCACCACGCTGCTGGTCGCGATCCTCGTGATCGTCGGGCTCACCGCGCTTTCGCAGCTCGGCGTGAACACGGCGCCGCTCATCGCGGGCGCGAGCATCTTCGGCGTGGCGCTCGGCTTCGGTTCGCAAAAGCTCGTCCAGGACTTCATCACCGGCATCTTCCTGCTCACCGAAAACGCCATGCAGGTGGGCGACTGGGTGACCGTGGCGGGCGTTTCGGGCACGGTGGAGTTTCTCTCGATCCGCACGGTGCGCCTGCGCGGCGGCGACGGCTCGCTTTACACCGTGCCGTTCAGTTCGGTGACCACCGTCAACAACACGAACCGCGGCATCGGCAATGCGGCCGTGAAGGTGCTGATCGCGCGCGGCGCGGATCTCCAGCGCGCCATCGACACGCTGAAGGAAATCGGCGCCGAACTGCGCAGCGAAAACACTTACAAGGACGGGATTCTCAGCGACTTTGCGTACTGGGGCGTGGACCAGGTGGACGGATCGAGCGTGACGCTCGTGGGCCAGATCCAGTGCAAGGACTCGGCGCGCTGGGGCGTGCAGCGCGAATTCAACCGCCGCGTGCTGCTGCGCTTCACGGAGCGCGGCATCGAACTGGCGAACCCGCAGCGCAATTTTCTCGTGGGGCTGCCGGACGGCACCGATGTCGAAGGACGTCAGGCCGGGAAGAGCGGCAACGCCGGGGCCGAAGGCAACCACGGGGACGACGATGCCGATTCCCCGCCGCGCCGCGCGACGACGCGGCCGGAGCCCCAGCCGCAGCCGCGCAATGGATCGTCGGGAGATGGGCGCGGCGCGGGACGCAAGCCCTCGTGATTCGAGGTAGGCGCACGCACCGCTTTCAGTCTGGGCGGTGCGTGCGCAATGCGCGGCGAACTCACGCCTGCCAGTCCCGAAAACCCTCACCTCAACCGGCCGCGGGCGGCTGCGGCCAAGCGCCGGCCCGCCGGACTTTCCAGTCCAATCAACGACCTACGCGCGTTCTTCCGACGCGGCGCACCAACCCCGCCTTCCATCCCGAACAAGCTCACCTTTGATTTCACGGGGGAGCGAAGTGCCTTACTGCGAATGGGCGGGGGGGCCGCCCGCCCCGCCCATCACGCCTCGACGTCTTCCAGGCTGAAGATTTCCGACTGGTCGTTATACGAGAAGATCTCGCCGTAACGGCCCCAGTCGATCACCGTATCGAGCGTTTCTTCGGCGGCGACATCGGAGAGGAAATCCTCCAGTTCCTGCTCGAAGCGCACGCGCGGTGCGCGGTGGCCCGGGCGCTCGCCCAGCACCTTCTTGATCCGCGCGGCCAGCGGCACGTTGCGCAGCAGGTGTTCGGCGAACATCATCTTGCGCGCCTGGGTGCCGAACTCGGCAAACACGCGCGCCGGCGGCGTGAGCAGCAGGTCGCCGTCGCGCACGTCCGCGAAGCCCAGCAGTTGCAGCATTTCGGCAATGGGGAACAGGTCGTCCACTTCCAGGTGCAGCGTGCGCGCGATTTCCGGCATGTCGGCGCGGCCATGGTACGGCGCGGCCGCCAGCGTCTCGATCAGGCCGGCCATGATGTTGGTCGAAACGTTCGGCAGGCGGCTGCCCACTTCCAGCTTGCCTTGCTGCGTGGCTTCGGTGGCCTCGCGCGCGGTCATCTTCGCGTAGATGTCGTCCACGAGCTTGCGGAACAACGGGTCGAGACGGTTGCGCGGGTGCTTGAACGGCACCTTGATTTCCGCCACGATGCGGCCCGGGTTCGACGAGAGCACGAGAATGCGGTCGCACATGAACACCGCTTCCTCGATGTTGTGCGTGACGATCAGCATCGACTTGATGGGCATGCGGCCCTGCGTCCACAGGTCGAGCAGGTCGGTACGCAGCGTTTCGGCGGTCAGCACGTCGAGCGCCGAGAAGGGCTCGTCCATCAGCAGCAGCGAAGGATCCACCACGAGCGCGCGCGCAAAGCCCACGCGCTGGCGCATGCCGCCCGAAAGCTCGCGCGGGTAGGCGTTTTCGAAACCGTCCAGGCCGATCAGGTCGATGGCCGCCAGCGCCCGTTCGCGGCGCTCGCGCGCGCCCACGCCCTGCGCTTCGAGCCCGGCTTCCACGTTTTGCAGCACCGTGAGCCACGGAAAGAGCGCGAAGGTCTGGAACACCATCGAAACGCCTTCGGCCGGCCCCGCAAGCGGCTTGCCGAGCCAGTCCACCTCGCCGCTGCTCGCTTCGATGAGGCCCGAGATGATGCGCAGGAGCGTCGATTTGCCCGAGCCCGAACGGCCCAGCAGCCCGACGATCTCGCCTTCGCGCAGCGAGAGGTTCACGTCTTCGAGCACGAGGCGTTCGTCGTTCGTCTTCGCGAAGCCGCGCGAGACGTTGCGCACGGAGAGGACCTCCGCGCCGGCAGCGGGACGCGTCGGCGCGATCAGGTCGGGGGATACGGCTTTAGGATTCAACATGGCGTTCTACTCTCAATCGAGGCGCAGCTTGGACTCGGCATAGGCGTACAGCGGACGCCACAACGTGCGGTTGAACAGCGTGACGAACAGGGACATCACCGCAATGCCCAGAATGATCTTCGGGAAGTCGCCGGCCGCCGTGGTCTGCGCGATGTAGGCGCCCAAGCCGTGCGCTTCCACTTTCGTGTCGCCCCACTGCACGAGTTCGGAGACGATGCTCGCGTTCCACGCGCCGCCGGAGGCCGTGATCGCGCCCGTCACGTAGTACGGGAAAATGCCGGGCAGCATGATCTGGCGCCACCATTGCCAGCCGCGGATGCGGAAGTTCGTGGCCGCTTCGCGGTAGTCGTTCGGATAGGCGCTCGCGCCCGCGATCACGTTGAAGAGGATGTACCACTGCGTGCCGAGCACGATCAGCGGCGAGAGCCAGATGTCCGGGTTCAGGTGATACCTCACGATCACCACGACGAACACCGGGAACAGCAGGTTCGCCGGGAACGCGGCGAGGAACTGCGCGAGCGGCTGGATCTTTTCGGCAAGCGCCGGGCGCAGGCCGATCAGCACGCCGATGGGCACCCAGATCACCGAGGCAATCGCGATCAGCAACATGACGCGCAACAGCGTGATGAGGCCGAGCACGAACACATGCCCCACTTCGTCGAGCGTGACGCCCGTGCGCACATAGGCCACCACGCGCCACACCACGTACACGGTGAGCGCGATCACGAGAACGCCCCAGATCACGTCGCCAACCGCCGACGCCTTGCTGCGCTTCGTGCTGACCGCGGGCATGGCCTTCGGCAGCTGCACGCGCACGGGAATGCGCGCAAGCGCGGCGAGCACCATGCCCATCGGCACGAGCAGGCGGTGAATCAGGCGCGTGCGGCGCACGAGGTCGAGCAGCCACGATTCCGGCGCGTTGCCCGAGCTGGTGGTTTCCATGCGGAACTTGTCGGCCCACGCAACGAGCGGGCGGAACAGCAACTGGTCGTAGGCGATGATCACGACCGTCATCGCGAGAATCACCCAGCCCACCGCACCGAGATTCTTGTCGCTGATGGCCTGGGCCAGATACGCACCGATGCCCGGCAGCGTGATCGTGTTGTTGCCCACCGTGATGGCTTCGGAAGCGACCACGAAGAACCAGCCGCCCGACATCGACATCATCATGTTCCAGATGAGGCCCGGCATCGAGAACGGCACGTCGAGCTTCCAGAAGCGCTGCCACGCGGTGAGGTGAAAGCCCTTCGACACTTCGTCCAGATCGCGCGGCACCGTACGCAGCGACTGGTAGAAGCTGAAGGTCATGTTCCAGGCCTGGCTCGTGAAGATCGCGAAGATCGCGGCCAGTTCGGCGCCCAGCACGCGGCCCGGGAACAGCGCGAGGAAGAACGTGACCGTAAACGAGATGTAGCCCAGCACCGGCACCGACTGCAGGATGTCGAGAATCGGCACCAGCACCTTCTCGGCGCGGCGGCTCTTTGCGGCGAGCGTGCCGTACACCAGCGTGAAGACGAGCGACGCCACCATCGCGGCGAGCATGCGCAGCGTCGTACGCAAGGCGTACTCGGGCAGCATGCGCGGATCGAGCGAGATGACCTGGGTCTTGAGCGTGGACATCGGCGCGAGCGTCTGATGAAAGCCGATGGCCGCCATCGCGATCAGGCAGATGATGAGCGGAAACGCGACGAAGTCCCAGCGATTGGGCAGCACGCGCCACGCCGAAGCGTTGGCCGTGCGGTTCAGATTGAAGCCGAATTCCATCACTGGCCTCCCGTGCCGGTTGCACGCCGGACGTCGCAGGCGCACGCGGCGCCGCTAGTCGTTCGCATAGAGCGGTTGAACTGGATCATGTTGAAACACTGAAACAACGGGGTGGTGCGCAAAACCGGCCCGCATGAAGCGCGCCGGGTCTTCTGGTCAGACCCGGAACAGGCGGGCGCGCAGGCTGTGCCAGCGCGCGGCAAGCGCGGACCGGCGGCAGGGCGGCGCGGCCGGTGCACGCTGGCGCGCGGCGAGCGCGTCGGGGTGGATCGGGTGTTGCCGGTGTTGCGTGTCTTGCGTTTGCGGCAGGTGCGGCAAGAGAAGGCCGAAGTTCATGCTGGATCTCCTCGCGTCGATCAGGACGCGGTTGCGAGGAAAGCCAGCAGACCGAAGCGCGCAGCGCTCTAGCTCACGTCTGCCCGCCTTCCTCTGGGCTACTCGAAAGGAAGCGGCATAACGGACAACTGTCACTGTCGGACATTGGAACTCCTTATTACCTGGCGGCGCGCAAACGACGCCTGTCCCGGCCCTTCGCGACGCACCGGGGCGCAACGAACGGACCGTGCCGCGAACCTCGGGGGCTCGCGGCGCGATATCAGCCACACGCGGCAGCCATACGCGGCGCGCATGAGCGCGAACGGCGCCTGGATGACGCTAACAAGGATGCACGAGATTTTTACTGCTGGACGCGCACCGTCTGCCTGGGGGCAAGACGGCGGCTAGAGAAAGGGAGCGCGGACGTCCTGCCGGTCAGGCAGCGAAACTATTCGAAGATCGACAACTGCTACTGTCCAAGGCGTCAGCCCCTTTTGTTAAGACGGGCGAATTTTAGTCACGCTGCACACCGGAAGTCAACACGATTTGCGCGCCGCGTCAAATCCCGTGCCAGTGTCGCAACAGTGCTGCAGCAGCGCCGCCCGGCGGGCGAAACACGGATCGGGGACGGATGATTTCGTTTCGTTTTCAACCTGCCGGCGAAGGGCGCACAGGGCATGCCCGGCGCATCTTCGCTGCCTGTTTGCTGCCTGTTTGCGGCCTGTTTGCTGCCACCTACCCGCCGGCCGCCTGCGCTCAGGCCAGCTTGCGCATGGCCGCCGGCTCGACCGCCCCCGCCGCGCCCATGCGATCGAGCCGCTCGCTCGCTTCGGTCAGCACCCACAGCGGCGCGCGCTGCAACTGCTCGTCGTACACCGTCACGACGGCCGCCAGCGCATCGAAGCCCGCGCCCTCCAGCCGCCAGCCGCCGCCCGTGCGGCCCTGTTCGTAGCACGCGAGCAGCGCCGCATCGGCTTCGCACACCTGCTCCTGCGTGAGCGTGCCGTAGCCGGCGTCGGCCATCGAGGTCGCGAGCACGTGCGCATGCAGCAGCGCCTGGGCGTCGCGGTCGCTGCCGCCGGCGCGCAGCGATGCGAGCGCCAGATGCACCTGGAGCGCGAGTTCGTTGGCGCTCGCACGCGGAATCGGCAACAGCATTGCCTTGCTGCGGCGAGCCCGGGCCGCCTGCGCCTGGCGCGGAAAGGGAATGGTGCTGGCCATAAAGGACTAGATAGACAAAAGAAACTGATCTCGTGCAATAACGGCAACTCGCGCCGAAGGTTGAGCAATGCCCGCGCGCGCGAATGTAACCAAGAGTGACAGGCGCGCCTGGCGCGCCGGAGGGTCGGATCAGCCGGTCAGCCGTCCTGATGCGGATCGCCGGGCTGCGGCGGGTGCTGACCCTGGCCGCGTCGTGCCGCCATGAACGCCTCGACATGGCGGATGGCCGCTTCGCATTGCTCCAGCGTCAGATGGTGGATGGAGGGGTTGGACAGCTCGAAGCCGAGCTCTTCGGCAAGCCAGCGCATGGCGCGGCCGCGCGCTTCGAAGGCGTTCACGCCGTCGCGCCGGACCTTGGCGGCGACGAGCGGTTCGAGCGCATCGTGCAGGCGGCTTTTCGCCTCGCGCAGCGCGGCATTCGCGAGGCGCCCGAGCGGCACGTTGCGCGTACTGCGCGCCGGCACGCCGATCCATGCCTCGCAGGCCGCGCAAACCCAGAGCGGGCCGTGGTCGTCGCGATAGGGGTAGGCTTGTTCGCCGTAGCGCGCGAGCAGCGCCTTTGCGCCGCAGTAGTCGCACAGCGGTTGCGGCAGGGCCTTGACGGGCCTGCCTACGCGCATCGGGGGCTCCTGCGGCCGGGGGAAGAAGATTGCATGGCGAAATATTCGGACAAGGAATGAATGAGAACACGCGGCTGGCGGCAGCGTTTGCCGCGCTAACAGCGCAAGCATACCGGCAAACGCCCTGACAACGGCCCACCTGTCCTCCCCGGATCGATGTATTCTTTAGGATATATCGACAGGCTGACTTCCACCGAAGCAGCCCGGGTCTTACTCTGGATGGAGGTGCAGGTTGGCAAGCCCCCCGCGCCCGAACTCCCGCCGGCCGGGCGCTTACGCGCCGCCGGCGGATGGTGTTCCGGCCCACATCATGGCGCTGCGGCCGGCGTCCGGTCATGAGCGCGCGGAATTGATCCGCGACGTGATCGACGCTTTCCGGCGCCTGCGCGAAAGTCTCTATCGACTGAACTGCCTGCTGGCACCCGAGGCCGACTGCACGGCTGCCGGCACGTCGCTGCTGCCCCTGCTCGCCGGGCTCGCGCCGCATACCGGCAGCGCCGGTGCCGCGCGCCTGCGCGAGCGCAAGCACGCGATCCGCGACACGCGGCGGCTCGACAAGACGCGCGACGCCCTGTTCTCCGATACGTTCTGCCGCGACACCGAAGCCATGCGATAAACCGTCGCCGAACTGGAGCGGCTGGACGCCCTGTACGTGAAATGGGGTGTCGAGCACGTCCTCGCGCGGCACGAGACTGCGGCGGTGACCGCGGTTTCGTCCATCGAGCGCACGCGCGGTTCGCGCGCCGCGGCGCGCACCAATGCGCAGCCGCTCGCCCCCCATATAGAGGCCGCTTGAGGAGGACGCTCCCGTTCCGGGGCACGCCCCGGCCCTCGTTATATTCCATGATATATTGCGACGACACAGTGCCCGGCCCGAGCGCGCCGTGCACCGCTCCGAGTTAAACCGGATCAGAGGTCATCCATGCACGCACCGCCGTTTCGCCTCGCCCGCACCCAGGGTCTAGCGCGGCCGGACGAGGGCTCGCCGATGCGCGCCGCCGTCGGCTGCTGCGGGCCGAGCCAGGCTGAGCTGGACCGCTCGCGCAGGCGCACGCGCCTTGCCGAACTCGACCATCATCTCCATTGCTCGATCATCGGCACGTGCCTCAGCACGCACGAGTTGCGCAAGCTCGTGCCGAAATTCACTTCGCTGGACCCGCAGCACGCTACCGATCTCGAGATCCACCACGCGGCCGTCGAAATCGCCATCGAGGGCGGTGCCGGCAGCAAGGCGCTGCAAAAGGCGCTCGATACGCGTTACGCGGGCGCATTGCGGCGCTTTTCGGCCGCACGCGACAGCGAAGCCGTGCTCGCGCTGTGGAACGAGTCGCTCGCGAGCGGCGATATTCCGCCCGCTTACTGGGCGCTCATGAGCCATCCCGAAGCGACCATGGCCGTGCGGCAGAGCGCCTTCGGCGAACTGCACATGCTTTCGCACCTGGTGGGCGCCGCCAATCGCGCGGACCTGCGCCGGCTCGTCGCGCTCGAAGCGGACAACGCCGCGCTGCAGGCGAAAGCCGAGCGCCAGCAGGCGCGCCTCGCCGACATGAGCCGCGAGCGGGACGCAGCGCGCGACGCGCTGGCCGAACTGCGCGCCCGCGCGGCCACACGCCCCGACCGCGACGACCGCAACAACGACAACGGATCGCGCGACGCGTTGGTCGCCTCGCTGCGCGAATCGCTGGCCGCGCGCGACGCGCGTCTCGCGCTGGAAACGAGCCGCCGCGAAGCCGCCGAACAGCGCGCGGCCGCCGACGAAACCGCGCTGCGCACCCTGCGCACGCAACTCGACGATACGCTCGCGCTGATCGACACCCTGCGCGCGGAAGCGCGCGCGCTGGAGCAAGCCGCGCAACCCGGCGACGAAGACAGCGCTGCCCGCACGCTGCCGCGCGATGCGCTCAAGGGCCAACGGATCGTCTATGTGGGCGGGCGGCCGGGCTCGTATCAGGCGGCGCGGCGCTGGGTGGAATCGGCGGGGGGCGAGCTGACCGTGCACGACGGCGGCATCGAAGACCGCAAGGGTCTGCTCGATACGGTGCTCGCGGGCGCGAGCCTCGCTGTTTTCCCGGTGGATTGCGTCGATCACGACTCGATGAACCGGCTCAAGCGCGTATGCGAGCGGCATCAGGTGACTTACCGTCCGCTACGCACGGCGAGTCTCGCAAGCTTCGTCGAACTGATGATGCGGATCTATGTCGATGCGGCGCCGCCGCTCGCGGCCGTGCCCGTTTCGCGCTTCTGCCTGCGTCACGGCTAACGCGCGGTTACCTGACGCGCGGTTACGACATCGCGCGTCACTTCACGTGTAACTTCGCGGGTAACTTCGCGCCTCACCCCTCGCGCTTTACGAGGTCGGTCAGCGCTTCGATCTCGGGCGCGCAGGCCGCGGCCGCGCGCGCCTCGATACCGCGATAGAGCCGGATGATTTCCTCGCCGACCGGCGTGAGCGTGCTGCCGCCGCCGCTCTGGCCGCCATGCTCGGAGACGGTGGCCGGCGACTTGAGCGCGCGATTGAGTTCATCCATCAAGAGCCAGGCGCGGCGATAAGACATGTTCAGACTGCGCGCGGCCGCCGAAATCGAGCCGCAATCGCGCACCGCCTCCAGCAGCGAAACCTTGCCGGGACCCAGCGCGATCGTGTCTTCCTGCAGGATACGCATGCGAAAGCGCACTTCGGGGGCGCCCGGCGCCCTCGCCGTTCTGGCCGGTGCCGCCGGCTTGCCGCTTTCGGGCAATGCCTCGGCGGGCGCCTTTTTCGACGCACGATCGTTTGGGGGTGGGGTCATGCGCGCAAGCATACACGATGCGCTTCGCGCGCCGTAGCCCTCGCAGCGACGCTAACGCCGAGGTGGCGCCTGCTGCGCCGGCGGAAAGCAAAAGCCGAAGTCCTCGCAGCCCGGGCAGCCCGGCGCCGGCCCGGGCATCGCTCCCGTGGCCAGCGCAAGTTCGCGTGCGAGCAGCTTCTTCCAGCGCAGCCCTTCGACATTGCGCGCAACCAGCGCGGGAAAGTAACGTTCGAGCATAGCCGTGACATCGTCGCGGCCGCAAAGGCCAAGGTCGCGCCACAGATGGTCGGGACGCAGGCAGGCGTTCGCAACGATGGCCGCGAGCGAACGGGCGTCTTCGCTATGCACGCCGGGTGCTGCGTGGGCGGCCAGGAACTCGCGCATCGAGACGGCGTAGGCCGCATGTGTGTCGTCGTTCAGGACGGGCGATAACGGCGCGAGCCTCACACCCTGCGCGAAATGGCGCTGTGCGAGGTCCGCCAGTTGCGCGGCCGTCAACCCGAGCAGCGCGAGTTCGCCGCGCACCTCGCGCGCCGCAACGAGCCGGGCGAAGAGCCGCGCGTCGAACGCGTGCGGCGCCGGCACGTTGCCCAACAGTTCGGCGCTGCGCAGCGCGGCCTGCCGGTCGAAGTCGGGCAAGCCGGACGAACTGGACGAACCGGACGAAGAGCCCGAGGTTGCGCTCATGAGCGTGCTGCTACGAAACGAACCCTGCGCGTACGCAACGAGATCTCAGGCGTCCACGCCCACGATCACGCTCGACGCCTTGAACAGCGCCGTGGCCGCCTTGCCCACGGCGAGCCCCAGGCGATCGACGCTCTCGTTGGTCACGATCGCCGCGATCTGCGCGCCGCCCGGCGCGGCGATCACGACTTCCGCGTTCACGGCGCCCTTCGTGAGCGCGGCCACCGTGCCCGGCACGACGTTGCGCGTGGACACCTTGCTCGCGTCGCCGTCCACCATGACGATCACCGACGAAGCCTTCACGAGCGCGAACGCGGGCTTGCCCGCCGCGAGGCCGAGCGACGCCGCGCTGCCATGCGTGATGATCGCGACGATCTCGAGGCCGCCATCGGCGCGCAGCGTGATTTCGTCATTGACGGCACCGGCCTTGACCGCACTGATCTGGCCGGAGAAGTGATTGCGGGCGCTGGTACGCATGAGCGTCTCCTTGAGGTTCGCGGTGCGTTCGGCAGCATGGCGCAACGCACCGCGGGTTGAGCGGAAATACCCAGTGTACAAGCGCGAATCCCGTCACGCACGGACGTTATGATGGAAATTACCCAGCCGCGCGCGTGCCGGATTTCGCAACTCCAGCGTAATATATCGACCTTTATAACGCTACGGGAAAGCCAACATGGTCCGCAAGCTGATTGCTTCAGTCGTCGTGTTCGCCGGGGTGCTCGGCGCGAGTGCGAACGCCCTCGCCGACGAGAACGACGTCAACGTGCTCTACGCCGGTTCGCTCGTGAACCTCATGGAAAAGAGCGTGGGTCCCGCGTTCGAGAAGGAAACGGGCCTGCATTTCAAGGGCTATGCCGCCGGCTCCAACAAGATCGCCAACGAGATCAAGGGCAAGCTGCGCCGCGGCGACGTGTTCATCAGCGCGAGCCCGAAGGTCAATGCGAGCCTGATGGGCGAAGCAAACGGCAACTACGTTTCGTGGTACGTGAATTTCGCGGAATCGCCGCTGCTGATCGGCTATAACCCGAAGAGCCGCTTCGCCGCCGACTTCAAGACGAAGAAGTGGAACGACGTGCTGCAGGAGCCGGGCCTGCGCCTCGGCCGCACCGATCCGAAGCTCGACCCCAAGGGCGCCTTCACTGTCGAACTGATGACGAAGGCCGCACAGGCTTACAACCAGCCGGATCTGGTGGAGAAAACCCTGGGCGCGCCGGAGAATCCCGAGCAGGTCTTGCCTGAGGAAACGCTGGTTGGCCGTCTGCAGTCCGGTCAGCTCGACGCCGGCTTCTTCTACTCGACCGAGACCTCCGACCTGAAGATCCCGTCGATCCATCCCGCGCCCGAACTGAAGATCAAGGCGAACTACACGCTGACGATCCTCAACAACGCGCCCAATGGCGCCGGCGCCGCGCGCTTCGTCAACTTCCTGCTGAGCGCCGAAGGCCGCAAGCTGCTCGCCGAGCATGGCGTCGACGTGACGAAGCCCACCGTGCAGGGCACGGCCACGGCCATCCCGCCCTCGGTGCAGGCCGTGATCGACGCCGCGCAACAGCCATAAAAGGCCGCCGCGATCGTGAAGCAACCTGCCGCGCGCCCGCTGCTGTGGCTCGGCGCGCTGCTCGCCGTCTATCTCTGCGCGCCGTTCGTCGCGAGCATCCCGCAGATCGACCAGGCCGACTGGGCCGGCGTGGACTGGTCCGCGACCTGGTCGGCCGTGGGTGTTTCGGCGGCGAGCGCGAGCGTCGCGGCGCTTGTCATCCTCGTGCTGGGCGTGCCGCTCGGCTACTGGCTTGCGCGTTCGCGCTCGCGGTATGTGGCACTCCTCGGTTTCGTCGTGCAACTGCCGCTCGCGCTGCCGCCGCTCACGAGCGGCGTGCTGCTGCTCTTCCTGGTCGGTCCGTATAGCGGCATCGGCCAGCTCTTCGGCGGCACGCTCACCGACTCGTTCGCGGGCATCGTGCTCGCCGAGACCTTCGTGGCCGCGCCGTTTCTGATCGTCGCCGCGCGCTCCGCCTTCACGGCTGTCGATCCCGTCTACGACGACGTCGCGGCCACGCTCGGCCATCGCGCCGAAAGCCGCTTCCTTCGCGTGACGCTGCCCATTGCGTGGCCCGCGATCCGCGCGGGGCTCGCGCTCGCCTGGCTGCGCGCGTTCGGCGAATTCGGCGCGACGGTGATGGTCGCGTATCACCCGTACTCGCTGCCGGTCTATACCTACGTGGTGTTCGGCGGCCAGGGGCTGCCCGCGATGATGCCGCTCCTCTTGCCCACGCTCGCCATCGCGATCGTCTGCGCGGTGCTCTCGGTCTATAGCCGCGGCGCGCGCTCCACGCTCGCCGCGCCGATCGACAACGGCGACGAACCCGCCGGCTTCATGCCCGCGGCGCCCGCGGGCGCGATGGCCGACCTGCGCCTTGCGTTCGACGTAACGCGGCGGCTGGGCACGTTCAGCCTCGACGTGTCGTGGCGCCCGTCCACGCGGCGCCTCGCCATCATCGGACCGTCGGGCTCGGGCAAGTCGCTCGCGCTGCGCATCGTCGCCGGGCTCGAGCCCAACGACGCCGGATCGGTCACGCTGGGCGGCGCCGATCTCGGCTCGCTGCCGCCCGAACGGCGGCAGATCGGCTACATGCCGCAGGACTACGGGCTCTTCCCGCACATGACGGTCGCGCAGCAACTGGCGTTTCCGGTCGGCGCGGACGCCGCCAGCGCGCGCTACTGGCTCGCGCATCTGGGCCTCGACACGCTCACGGGCCGCCTGCCGCGCGAACTCTCGTTCGGCCAGCGCCAGCGCGTGGCGCTCGCGCGCGCGCTCACGCGGCACAGCCAGTTGCTGCTCTTCGACGAACCGTTCGCCGCGCTCGACACGCCGCGCCGCCGCAAGCTCCAGCAATCGCTGCGCGCGCTGCAGCGCGAGATCGACGCGGTCACGGTGATCGTCACGCACGACCCCGATGAAGCCGCACTGCTCGCCGACGAAGTGATCGTGATCGAGCAGGGCCGCGTGCTCCAGGCGGGCCCCGTGGACGAAGTCTTCGACCGCCCGGCCACACCGCGCGTAGCCGACCTGCTCGGCCTGCACAACGTGGGCGAAGGCATCGTGCGCGCGGGCGGCGAAATCGAAACGCCGAAGGGCCTGCGCCTGCCCTGCCACGATAGTTCGCTCGCCACGGGCACGCGCGTGATGTGGCGCGTTTCGCCGCGCGCGCTGCGCGCGACGCCCGAGGGTGCCTGGACCGGTACGCTGGCGGGCCATGCACTGCGTCACGGCGACCGCTACGTGACGATTGCAATCGGTGGCGAGTCGTTCGATATCGCCGACGAAGACGCGCCGCGCACGACGCAAGGCGCGCAGCGGTTCACGATCGAGCGCGACGGCGTGACGGTGTGGCCGGCAGTGGCCTCCTGAAAAGCCTCACCTTTCGCGCGATGCCGGTCGCGATGCATGGCCGGCACGTGCGCAAATCGCCCTGACGTCCCCCCGTTTTTGCTCCTTGTGCTTCGCTCTGCACGGCTTTTCAGAGCCGTTCCCGAAAACGCTCACCTATGGCAAGCAATGGGTTGCGGCGCAACGAATCGCACCCGTATGCCCTTCCATCCGCAAGATTCCCTTCGTCGAACCTGGGACTGCCAGGAAATTTTGCTGCCGGGGAGAGAGGTGACCGGGCGTCGAGCCGGTGCCGCCGCATGCCCGCCTTTTGTACAACGTGCGATGGTTGTGGCACATTCGCTCACCACTCCCGAAAACGCTCACCTTCGATCTCGCGGCGACGCGAACATCAAATCACGAAGCGGCTAATTTCGCCTAAAACCGTTGGCATCCACACGAGATCGGCGCGCGAGAAGCGCACCAGCGAGAATGCGCGCTCGCCCAGCGGACTGGCCGGCAGGCGCGCGAGCGGAAACACGATGCCGGAGCCGGGCGGGCCAGCCGCAGGATCGATCACCACGTTCATCGGGTTCAAGCATACGTGCTTCATTTCCACGTGCGTATGCGCCTCGGGATGGCTGAGCACGTCGCAGATCACGCGAAGCTCGCGGGCCAGCGCGTCGGTCTTCAGGCCCAGCGCACCGAGCGCGCGCTCGTTCTCGTCGATCGCAGCCTGCAACGCGATGACTTCCGTGACCCCATCCGTCTCGCGCTCGCCGAGCATCCTGTGCGTGCCGGCCCCCTGGCGCTTGAGCAGTTGCAGGCGCGTCTTCAGGAGCGCGCGTTCCTCCACCAGCGCGTCGCGGCGCGATTCGTCGGCGCCGATCTGCGCGAGGGCCTCCAGCGCAATCTGCTCGACCACACGCTCCACGATCTGCTCGCGCAAATCGCTCTGCGTTTCGCCGCACACGCGCACCTGGTGATCGTCGAAACTGAGGGTCGTGCGCGCGACGTCGGCGTGCACCGCGTCGCCCACCTGCTCCACGCCGAACGTGCGGCGCTCGGCCATCGCCATGCTCATCACCGCATAAGTCTCGTGCGCGAGCGGATGCGCTTCGAACCAGGCATGCAGTTCCGCCGAACGGCTCAGTACGCGCGCGATTTCGTCCGGCGCCGCAAAAAAGGCATGGATATACGGGTCGTCCAGCCAGTTCGCCGCACTGGCCTCGCGCGGCGGCGGCACGCTGCGCACAAAGCCGCTTACGTAGTCGATCGAGCAGGCGAGCGCGGGCGTCACGCACTCGTGAAAGCCCTCCGCCAGCTTCAGCGACGGGCTCAGCACCAGCAGGCGCTCGGACAGCTTGCGAATCTGCGGCGTGACGGGTGGCGCCTTCGCACGCGGGCGCCATAGCCGGTGGAACAGGCCCATGTCAGGACTCCGTTGGAAACTGTGTCTGCTGCATCGCAGCACAATGCACTATAGCGCGAATCGCCGAACGGGCTGTGGTAAGCGGCTCCTCCCGAAAACCCTCACCTTTCTCTTCTCATACAGAAGGGAAGCGGTGAGAGAGCGCTTCAAAAACGGCTAACCGTGATGCCTCAAATCGGAAAAGCTGCACCCAGGTACAGCTTTGCATCCCGCAAACCCTCACCCTGGAAATCCGGAGCAATGGCAATACGTGCGTGCAGGCCAATCCGGATCATCGCGAGCCGGCCGATGTGCGCCCGCACAACCGGCTCCCGAACGTTCTCACCCGGTGCGGCGCATCGGCAGGTCACTGCGCCTCCGGCATCGCCGACGAGTGATGGCTGGTGATGAGCCAGCGCTTGCCGCTCCATCGATAGGTGAACGTATATCGGGCGTGCACCGTCGATCCGTCGCCGAACGTGAACGTGTAGAGCCCCGCGTCGATCGCCGTATTGCAGTCGATCTCGATCCAGCTCATGTCGATCTTGCCGACCGGTTTCTTCTTCAGGAACGAGACGAAGTAGTCGCGCTTCGTCTCCGGCGTGAGGCGAGGCTGGTTCGACACCGTCGGCAGCAGGATGGAGCGCGTCGCGTAGTTGGCGACGACCTTGTCCGGGTCGCCCGTCTGCAAGGATGCATTCCAGCGGTCGAACAACGCCGCGACTTCCTTCTGGCTCGTGTGCCGGCAGGTTTCGGCCCGCGCGAATGCCGTTGCAGGCAACGATAAGGACAACGACAACACCGCTACGCCCAGTCCCGTGACCGGGACCGCCATCAGGGTTTGCATGAAGTTCCCCCTCCGGCGCAACGAAGAGGCGCCGCAGTTCCCATTTAATGCGCGGCGTCTTTCAATCCGCTGTCGATGGAGGTGGCGTGCGCATGCCTGCCGCATCGTTTCGCACGCAACCTCCTGCGCAAACGTTGACGCGAGCATGTCGGGCCAATGAGCCCGTAAAAACGGGAACGCAGTTTGCTCCGCGCGCCATTTCGGCCTCCTTGATAGTGCTTTTACGCATCGGGAAAAACCCCGGTTGTGCAGGGCTCAAGTCAAGACGGGACAAGCCGATGTCCCAGTGAAGCGCGGATTTAGATGGTTCGTTCAATTGACAGCGGCTGATGTCATGATTCACTCTCTTTCGCATAATTAAGAAACAGGGAGGCAGACGCATGTTGGATCTATTCCGCGGCGTGGCGCTAGCCATGGTCGCCAGTCCTTTGCTGATTGCGTGCGGCGGTGGCAACGCCAGCGATCCAGGTCCCATTTCTCCCGCGCAATGCTCGGGCTCGACCTGTACAAATCAGGGAGCGCCTTCGAGCGCGACGCCCGCCACGGCCCTCTGTCCTTCCGATTCGGACATCGCGGCCAACACGTATCTCGGCGGCGCGGGCAGCGGCGAAGTCGTGAGCCTGAACATCAATCCCACGAACATGACGTACAAGCTCACGTGGCTTGCGTCGCCCATTCCGCTGCAATCGAGTTCCGTGCAAAACACCCGCACCGGGCTCACGATCACCGGCACCGTGCAGCATCCGCCTTCGGGCTCGCTGCCCTCGGCTGCGCAGATCGCCTGTGCCTTCCAGCTCCAGGCGGGCACCGGCACACTCAACGGCACGACCTACACGACTGCGTACAACAGCCAGAATCCGCCCACCATCTACGTCGGCTTCGGCGTTGCGGGCGGCGGCATTCCCGGCGCGACGGTCGATATCGACGGCGACGTCCAGGCCAATCTGCTGTTTCCGAACCAGCCGGCGCGCACGTTCGACTTCTATCCGTTCCTCGCCTTCTCTTCGGTCAGCACCAGCCTTTCCGACCTGAAGGGTTCGTATAACGCGCTGCTTTATCACATCGTGCCGTCCTCGGAATTCGCCGCAGCCGCCAAGGTTGCACAGGAGTCCTACGATGCGAACGGCAACTGCAGCGTGCCGGGCGGTGCGACCAACACGAGTTGCGAAACGGCATCGAGCACGTGGACGACCGACCCGAACGGCAGCTATTTCACGAGCACCGATGCACCGCAGATCGAACCGCCTTCCAACAGCCTCTTCGGCAGCCCCACGGCGAGCGCGCACCTCATCCTCGGCAAGCTCAACGGGGCCATCGTGCCGCTTGTCGTGCGCACGGGCCACGTGCAGGAGATCGGCAGCGGCGGCCTGATTCCGCAGATCGACGACGAGTCCGGCATCGCGCTGCTCGCGCCCGCCACCTCGCTCACGTCGGGCTCGTTCGACGGCAGCTATATCGGCGCGGATTCGAACTTCGCCTATACCGCGGCGCTCATCCACGGCCAGCAGGGCGGCTTCCTCAAGCCTGCCACGATGACGACCGAAAGCACCTTCGTGCTCGACTACACGCAAACCCATCCGGGCCTGATCGGCGTGACGGACGGGCAGGGCAACGCGGGCAACCTCATCGCCGTGGGCGGCCTCTACGGCATCTTCATCAACGGTGAGGAAAACGGCGGCGTCACGGCCAGTTCCGCGAACAGCACCACGCAGAACACGCCTTATTTCGGCGTGGGGGCGCTGATCCAGCCGCAATAGCATTTGATTCGGATTACGAAATACCCGTGTAGAACCTGAGAAGCCAGAATGAGGAGCCACCGGCCAGAGGGGGCCGGTCCCCGCAAACAAGAATCGATCTGGAGACGCAGTATGAAATACAAGATTTTTGCGGCGTTCATGATCGCCGCTCCGCTGCTGGCCGCGTGCGGCGGCGGCGGAGGCGGCAGCAGCAGTTCCGCGCCGGTGGCCGCGGCTCTGTGCCCGACCACGCTCGACTACAGCACGGTCTATACGGGCGGCGGCGGCGACGGCGAACTCGTCAAGCTGCAACTCGATACGACGAAGATGACCTGGCAAATCACTTACGTGGAGTCGCCGATTCCGCAAACCACCGGCACCGTCACGCCCACGCGCGCGGGCCAGGTCGTCACGGGCACACTCACCCAGGAAACGGAGCTGCCCACGCAGAAGCTCAACCAGTGCGCCTACCGGCTCAACGGCGCGAGCCTCGACGCGAGCCGCCCGGCGCGCGTGTTCATCGGCGAGGGCGTGGCGGGCGGCACGATTCCCGGCGCCGAGATCGCCTACGCCGGCACGGGCGGCATCGGCGTCGTGCCGGACACGACGTTCCCGTACTACCCGTTCATCGGCTTCTCGTCGATCGATACCAACATCGCCGACGTCGCGGGCGTCTGGAACCAGCTCGGCTACCACCAGGTGCCTTCGCAGAACTTCCTGCCGGCCGCCGTGGATGCGACGATCACCATCAACGCGGACGGCACCTGGACCGAGTGCGACAACACCGGCGTCAATGCGGGCAAGTGCCAGCAGCCCGGCACGAACCTCGCGCAGTCGAGCGACGGCAGCGGCGCCTTCGAAACCGACCACTTCCAGGGGCAGGTCAAGCCCACGCTCGTCACCGGGCAGCCAGCCGCGAAGGGCTTCATGGTCGTCGGCAAGCTGCGCGGCCAGCTCGTGCCGGTGCTCGTGCGCACCGGCGTGGCCTATCCGTACATCGGCACCGATCCGCAGGGCGGCGCAACGGGCCCGGTTGCCGACGACGAATCGGGCATCTCCGTGCTCGCGCCGCAATCGGCGATTGCGGTGGACTCGCAGGACGGCGAGTACATCGGCGTGGACAGCCAGTTCGACTATCGCACCACCGCGCTCGAAGGCACCGAAGCCACGCTGCTCGACCCGTTCAACGCGTCGCAGGCCTCGCTCGCCACCGCACTGGACCTCAGCTTCACCGAGACCGTGCCGGGCGTCGTGCCGACTACGCACACCGGCGCGACAACGGGCAGCACGCCCACCGGCAAGATGATCTTCACGGGCGGCGTGTTCGGCTTCCTCGACATGTCCACGCCGTCTGCGCCGTACTTCACGGCCGGCGCATTCGTTCAATAAGCAGTGCTGACTGGGCCCCGCCCGACCGGGGGCCCGTGCCAACGAGGTGACCGCCCGACGGCTGCCGCGCAATGCGGCAGCCGTACCGAAAGGCGCGCAAGGACCGGCGATCCGGCAGCAAACCGGAGGCCGCGCGCGGGCAGGGACACCCGAACCTGGGAGGACTAAATGAGACGCATCGTCATGGCGGCGTTGACCGCCGGGCTCTCGATGAGCGCCCACGCGCAGCATGCGGGCGACAACGTGGCCGTGCTCGGCTGGTTTCACGTCGCACCGGTGGATTCAAGCACGCCGCTCACGACCAACGTCGCACCCGTGCCGATCAACACGCCGCTGCGGCTGCCCAACAGCTTCACCTCGCAAGGCACCGGCCTCTCCACGGCGCGCGCGGATACCGTGGGCCTCGTCTTCACCCACTTCCTGACCGACCATATCGCGGTGTCGTCGGTGGCCGGCATTCCACCGACCTTCAAGCTCTACGGCCACGGCACGCTCAAGCCGCCCGGGCCGGCGGGCGCGCTCGGCAGCCAGAACCTGGGCGATCCGGGCACGAATCCGATCGTCACGAGCGTGCGCCAGTGGAGCCCGGCGCTCATCTTCCAGTACTACTTCCGCGACGCCGATGCGAAGTTCCGGCCATTCCTCGGCCTCGGCGTGTCGTACAACTGGTTCTCGGACATCCAGCTCAATCCGGCCTTCGTCTCGGCCACGCAGAACGATCTCGGCTCGGTGCTGGCAGCCGGCGCCGGCAAGCCGGGACAAACGCAGGTGAGCGCGAAGGCCTCGGCCTCGTGGCAGCCGGTGTTCAATGCCGGCGCCGAATACAACATCACGGCCCACCTCGGGCTCGTGGCCTCGATCACCTACATCCCGCTCAAGACTACCTCCTCGGTGATCGTGAAGGCCGCGGACGGCACCGAACTCGCCGTGAGCAAGTCCAAACTGTCGGCAGACCCGATCATTTCGTTCCTCGCCGTTTCGTACCGGTTCTGATGGGCGGACCATGATCCGCCGCGCGTTCGTGGGCGAGCGCACGCTCGCGCCGCGCCACGTTCTGCCGCCGCTGCTTCGGCTCGCGTTAAAATCGGCGCATGCCGAAACCGTCCAGACTCTCCACTGCCGAATCCACGCCGGCCGACAGCGAATACACGGTCGACGAACTCGCGCGCGTGGCCGCGACCACGGTGCGCAACGTGCGCGCCTACCAGGACCGCGACCTTCTCATGCCGCCCGAGAAGCGCGGGCGCGTGGGTATCTACAACGACTCGCACGTCGCGCGGCTCAAGCTCATCAATCACCTGCTCGCGCGCGGCTATACGCTCTCGAACATTCAGGATCTCATCAAGGCCATCGACGACGGCGGCGACCTGCGCTCGATCCTCGGCCTCGAAAACGCGATCGGCGGGCGCTGGACCACGGCGCGCCCCAAGACCTACTCGATCCGCCAGCTCGTGAAGATGTTCGGGCCGCAGGCGCCGGGCCAGCTCACGCGCCTCTCGGAACTCGGGCTGGTGGAGCGCCGCGGCCTCTCGTTCGTCGCGCGCAATCCGGCCATGCTGGACGCGGCCGCGGCCACCGTGCGCGAAGGCATCCCCGCGCGCGACCTGCTGGAGGTGCTGCAGCAAACGCGTCCGCACTTCGACGCCATTGCCCAGGTGCTGGTGGAGATGGTCGTGCGGCATCTGGACCGCTACGACGCGGGCGCGCTGCCGCCGCCCACCGACATGCCCGCGCTGGTCGATGCCATCTGGCGCCTGCGCCCGCTCGCCACCGTGTTCGTCGAGAACGAGATCCTGCGCGCGCTGGAGGAGCAGTCGAGCGCCTATCTGGGCGGCCGGGTGGCGACCATTCTCGACAAGAAGCTGGGCGACCAGGCGGCGCGCGAGCCGAAGGCGGCAAAGGCGGCAGAAACACCCGGCACCGGGCGCAAGACGCCCGCGAAAAAAGCCTCTGCCGTGCGCGCGGCGCCGCGCAAGACGCCGCGGCCTGCGGCCAAGCCCATTCGCACCACGCGCAAAACGAGCGCCGCGAAGTCCTGAACGCAGCGTACCGGCGCCGCCGGTGCGCTGCCCCGCCGATCTCCCGCGGCTTCCCCGCTCCTGCGCCGGGCGCCCGGACACATCCCCCGCTGCCCTGAATGCCCGAAAGCCCCGCCAGACGGGGCTTCGGCGCGTTCCAGCACGCTTTCCCCAGACCGATCGCTCCCCTAGAGCGCCACATCTAGACGCTTGCGCAGCGGCCAAAATCCGCCTATGTTTACATCCATCAATGTAACAGTTAAGAATGAACCATAGGGAGACGCTCCGGATGAACGCACGCACCCGGTCTTTCGACCCGGCCGGCGACGACCGCCTCGGCGGGACCATCGGCATGGAGGCCGTCGACATCGCCATCATCGGCACCGGCTTTGCCGGCCTCGGCATGGCGATCCGCCTGCTGCAAACCGGCCGCACGCGCTTTGCCGTGTTCGAGAAGGCCGACACCGTGGGCGGCACCTGGCGCGACAACCACTACCCCGGCTGCGCCTGCGACGTGCAATCGCACGTTTATTCGTTCTCCTTCGCGCCCAATCCACGCTGGACGCGCATGTTCGCACCGCAGCCGGAAATCCGCGCATACCTCGATCACTGCGTGGCGCGCTTTCGCCTCGCGCCCTATCTGCGCTTCGGACACGAACTCACGAGCGCCACCTACGACGAAGCCGCGCATTGCTGGCGCCTCGTCTTCGCCAACGGCAAGCGGCTTGCCGCGCGCGTGCTGATCTCCGGCATGGGCGGCCTTTCGCGTGCGGCACTGCCCGCCATAGCCGGCATCGAAACCTTCGCGGGCAAGGCGTTCCACTCGCAGCACTGGGACCATGGCTATGCGCTCGAAGGCAAGCGCGTAGCCGTGATCGGCACGGGCGCGAGCGCGATCCAGTTCGTGCCGCAGATCGCGCCGCGCGTGGCGCGGCTCGCGCTCTTCCAGCGCACGCCGCCATGGATCATGCCCAAGCCCGATCGCGCGCTCTCGAAGTTCGAGCAGTGGATGTTCCGCGCTCTGCCCTCCACGCAGAAGCTCGCGCGCGCCGGCCTCTACTGGATGCTCGAATCGCGCGTGCTCGGCTTCGCGATCCATCCGTCGCTCATGAAGAACGTGCAGAAGCTCGCGCTGCGCCATATCCGCCACCAGGTGCCCGACCCGGCATTGCGTGCGGCGGTCACGCCCGACTACACCATCGGCTGCAAGCGCGTGCTGATTTCGAACGACTACTACCCGGCGCTCTCGCGCAAGAACGTGAGTGTCGTGACGGCCCCCATCGAGCGCGTGAACGCCAGCGGCGTCGTCACGGCCGACGGCGTGCACCACGAAGTGGACTGCCTGATTTACGGCACCGGCTTCCAGGTGGCCGATCCATTCCCGCCCGGCACGGTGGTGGGCCGCGGCGGCGCGGATATCGTCGAGACCTGGCGCAACGGCGCCCATGCCTACCTCGGCACCGCACTGCCTGGTTATCCGAACTTTTTCATGATCGTGGGCCCGAACACCGGGCTGGGTCACAACTCGATGGTGTTCATGATCGAGTCGCAGATCGAATACATCCTCGGTGCGCTCGATGCCATGCAGCGCGACCGCGCCGATGCGATCGAAGTGCGTCCGCATGTGGAGGCGCGCTACAACGAACGCATCCAGAAGAAGCTCGAGCGGGCGATCTGGTCGGTGGGCGGCTGCAAGAGCTGGTATCTGGACCCGCGCAGCGGCAAGAACACCACGCTGTGGCCGGGCTTCACGTGGCGCTTCCGGCAGGCCACCGCGCACTTCTCGCTGGCCGACTACCAGGTGTACCGCGTGCGGCAGCCCGAGCATGCCCAGGCGCCGGTCGCCGTCGCCGCACCCTCCACCATCGAACCGGCCTGAACGAGCGGGTGTATCAGCCAAATCAGCCAAATCAGCCAAAGGAAGACCTCCGATCATGAAGGATTTCAGCAACAAGATCGCGGCCATCACCGGCGCCGGATCGGGCATGGGCCGCGCGCTCGCGATCCAGCTCGCCGAAGCCGGCTGCCATCTCTCGCTCGCCGACCGCAGCGCCACGGGACTTGCCGAAACTGAGCGCATCGTGCGCACGCTCGCTCCCAGGGTGCGGGTAACGACGTTCGTGTTCGACGTGGCGAACCGCGAGGCAATGCAGGCCTTCGCGGACGAAACCGCCGCCGCGCACGGCCGCGTGAACCTCATCTTCAACAACGCGGGCGTGGCGCTTTCCAGCACGATCGAGGGCATGGCGTATGCCGACCTCGAATGGATCATGAACGTCAACTTCTGGGGCGTGGTGCACGGGACCAAGGCGTTCCTGCCTTACCTCAAGGCCGCGGGCGAAGGGCATATCGTCAATACGTCGAGCATTTTCGGCATCTTCGCGCAGCCCGGCATGAGCGCCTACAACGCCACCAAGTACGCGGTGCGCGGCTTCACCGAATCGCTGCGCCAGGAGCTCGACATGATGCAGTGCGGCGTTTCGGCCACCTGTGTCCACCCGGGCGGCATCCACACCAACATTGCCCAGTCGAGCCGCATCTCGCCCAACATGATCGGCTTCATGGTGGCGAGCGAGCAGCAGGGCAAGGACGACTTCGAGAAGTTCTTCATCACGACGGCCGACGACGCCGCACGCGCCATCCTGCGCGGCGTGCGCCGCAACAGCCGGCGCGTGCTGATCGGGCGCGACGCGCGCGCCGCCGACTGGCTCGCGCGCACGCTGCCCGCGGCCTACCAGGCGCTCGTGGTCATGAGCGCGAAACGCGAAGCCGCGAAGGCCCGGCGCAGCGCCGGCCGCGCGCGCGCACCGGATTTCGCGCACACGTCAACGCATAACGAGGCAGGCAATAAACCGCAACAGTCGTTGCATGGAACCGGGGCAGGTGCTGAAGCACTCGCTCCGGACCGACAGGGAGAAACAGCATGATGCCGATACGGCGCGACATACGTTTCGCACTACCGCCCGACCGGGCTTGTGACTGGCACGCCGAGGGCGTGGCAGTCACTCACTTCTTCAACGCGCTTTCGCTCCTCTTTCCAGCGGGCGAACGCTTTTTCATGGACTCCGTGCGGCATTACCGCGACGGCATACAGGACCCGGATCTCAAGAAGCAGGTGATGGGCTTCATCGGCCAGGAAGCGATGCACACCCGGGAGCACATCGAATACAACGATCTGCTGCAGGCCGCGGGGTTGCCCGCGCACAAGCTCGACAAGCGGCTGTGGGCCATCCTGAACTTCGCGCGCAAGGTACTGCCGCCTTCGCTGCAGCTCGCGCAGACGGTGGCGCTGGAACACTACACGGCCATGCTCGCCGACCTGCTGCTCGCCGATACGGAGCGCCACATGGGGGGCTCCGTAGAAGGCTACAAGCAGATGTGGCTGTGGCACGCGCTCGAAGAAACCGAACACAAGTCCGTCTCGTTCGACGTCTGGAACGTCTCCGTCAAGCCGGGCCTGAAACGCTATCTGATGCGCACGGGCACCATGCTCGCGACCACGGTGCTGTTCTGGGTCATCGTGTTCGACTATCACACGGCGCTCATGCGCGCGCATGGCCGCTGCCAGGGCAAGGTGACGGGCAAGTGGCGCCTCATCAAGTTCCTCTATGGTCCGCGTCATGGCGTGTTCCCCGGCATCGCGCTCGAATGGCTCCGGTTTTTCAAGCCCAGCTTTCATCCGTGGGATCAGGACAACCGGCGCCATCTCGCGCGCCTCGACGGCCTGATCGAGCAGATCGACGCGACCAATTCGCAATATGCGGCGCAAGCCGCACCGCGCCGCGTGCCGCTGCATCCGCGCACGAACGCGAAGCCCGCGTGAGCGACGCCATGCGCCCCACGGCCGAAGCAGCGCGCGAAGCTGCGCGCGAGACCTTCACGGTGCAGTCCGGCGATGCGCGGCTCGCGGTCTATGCGAGCGGCCCCATCGACGCACCGCCCGTGATCCTCGTGCACGGCTATCCCGACTCGGCGGCCGTGTGGGAGCTGCTGCGCCGCGAGCTGAATGCGCGCTACCGCGTGATCGCCTACGACGTGCGCGGCGCCGGCGCTTCGCAAGCGCCGCGCGGGCGCGCCGCCTACCGTCTCGCGCAACTCGCCCGCGATCTGATGGCGGTCGCCGACGCGACCTGCGGCGCACAGCCGTTCCATCTGGTGGGCCACGACTGGGGGTCGATCCAGAGCTGGGAAGCCGTCACCGAGCCGGCTTATGCGACGCGGATCGCGTCGTACACGTCGATCTCGGGGCCATGCCTCGATCATGTGTTTCGCGCTCCGCTCGACCTGCGCCAGACGCTGAAGTCGTGGTACATCGCGTTCTTCCATCTGCCGCTCGTGCCCGAGTTCGTCTGGCGCGCGGGCGGCGCGCGGCTATGGCCATGGTGGCTCTGGAAAACCGAGCGCGTGCGCGCGCCGCGCGATCCGCACCAGTTGCGCAACAGCCTCAATGGGTTGAAGCTGTATCGCGCGAACTTTCTCGCCCGCGCGCGCAAGCCGCGCGAGCGCAGCACCCGCATACCGGTGCAGTTCCTCGTGCCGCGTTTCGACCGCTACGTCACGCCCGCGCTCTCCGAAGGACTCGACCGGTGGCTGGGACGCTACCGGCGCGAGGTCATCGGATCGACGCACTGGACCGTGGTGCGCGATGCGCCGCTCATCGCCGCGCGCATCGACAGCTTTGCCGCCTGGGTAGCGCGCGAATCGCCCCCGCCCGCCATACCGGCCGCCGCGCCCGCGGCGGCCCATGCTTTGCCCGAAGGGACCTGAGAGACAACCCGACGAAGAGACACGGGGCACCCTATACCCCACACCCATCCTCGACCCACTCCAACATCAAGAGGTCAGCCGGTGCACGACATCGCAACGCTTTCTCTCACCGTCGCCGCAGCCGCGGCGGCCCTGGCCCTCGCCGGCGCGGGCCTCGCCGTCTTCTCGCGGCGCACGGCGCGCCGCATCGAACAGGCCGTGCCGATGGACGGCCAGCTCATCGAGATCGGCGACGACCGCATTCACTATGTCGAGCGCGGCGAAGGACCGCCCATCGTGTTCGTCCATGGGCTGGCCGGGCAGATGCGCAACTTCGCCTACCTGCCGATCGAAGCGCTTGCGCGCCGGCACCGCGTGATCCTGATCGACCGCCCCGGCACCGGCTATTCCACGCGCGGCCCGCAATCCCCGGCGAATCTCTATGCCCAGGCGCAGACCGTCGTGCGCGTCTTCCAGGCGCTCAAGCTCGAAAAACCCGTACTGGTGGGGCACTCGCTGGGCGGCGCGGTGGCGCTTGCCGTCGCGCTCAATCATCCGCAGACGGTGTCGCGGCTCGCGCTGATCGCGCCGCTCACGCACGTACAGACCGAAGTGCCGAAGGCGTTTCGCGCGCTCGTGATCCGCTCGGCGCTCGTGCGGCGCATCGTGGCGCGCACGCTGGCCACGCCCGTTGCGCTCGCCACCAGCGCAACCGTGCTCAGGCAGGTCTTCGCGCCCGAGGCCGTGCCGGCCGACTTTCCGCAGCGCGGCGGCGGCATGCTGAGCCTGCGGCCCCAGGGGTTTCTCGGCGCATCGGAGGACCTCGTCGCCATCGAAGGAACCGGCGACCTCGCCGACATGGAGCAGCGCTATGCGCAACTGGAAGTGGACACCGACGTGCTGTTCGGCCGCGGCGACGTCGTGCTCAACTGGGTCCGCCACGGCGACGCGCTGCGGCGGCGCTCGAAGCGCGTCGCACTGAAGGTGGTGGAGGGCGGCCATATGCTGCCCGTTACCGCGCCGCAGGCGACGGCCGCGTGGCTGCAGGCCGTGGTGGCGGGCGCGACGGTGCGCGGGGCGGACGGCGCTCGCGAGACGGCCGACGCCGGGGTGCCCGAAGCCGTTCAGGCCCCGCGCCGGCATGCGTAGCGTGTATTGCACGCACTAGAGCAACTGCTCGGTAGACCTAAATGTCAAGACAAGATTGCCTTGCTATTGTGGAGGTAGCGCACGTATCGCCCACAAAAAAACGGAGACAAAGCATGGCAGCCCAACCCCAAAGCGCGGCCTTGTCCGCGCTCATGCCCGTAGCCGGTACGCCCGAAGCCGGTATGCCCGAAGCCGGTACGCCCGAAACCGACGGCATCTGGTACGCGTCCTACCCACCGGGCGTGCCGCACGAGATCGACGTGTCGCGCTACGCTTCGATCGTCGAGTATTTCGACGAATGCGTGACGACCTTTAGCGAACGCGTGGCCTATGTGAGCATCGGCTCGACGCTCACCTATGGCGAACTCGCACGCAAGGCCGAGGCCTTCGCGGCCTGGTTGCAGGGGATGGGTGTGCAGGCGGGCGAGCGTGTCGCGATCATGCTGCCGAACACCTTCCAGTACCCGGTTGCGCTCTTCGGCGCGCTCAAGGCCGGCGCCGTGGTCGTCAACGTAAATCCGCTCTACACGCCGCGCGAGCTCGCGCATCAGCTCAAGGACAGCGGCGCGCGCGCCATCGTCGTGTTCGAGAACTTCGCGCGCACGCTCGAAGAAGCGCTGCCGGGCACCCAGGTGAAACACATCGTGGTCACCGCGCTGGGCGACCTGCTTGCCGACGGCGCGAACCTCAAGGGCCATCTGCTGAACTTCGTGCTGCGGCACGTGAAAAAGATGGTGCCTAAATACCGCCTTCCACATGCAGTGAAACTGCGCGCCGCGCTCGCGGCAGGCGCAAAGCGCACGCTCGTGCCCGTGCCGCGCGCCCCCGGCGACCTTGCTTTCCTGCAGTACACGGGCGGCACCACCGGTGTCGCGAAGGGCGCGATGCTCACGCATCGCAACATCATCGCGAACGTGCTGCAGGCGAAGGCGTGGTCCGAATCGCAGCTCACGGGCGAGATCGAAACGGTTCTCACGCCCCTGCCGCTCTATCACATCTATTCGCTCACGGTGAACGCGCTGATCTTCCTGGGCCTCGGCGGCCGCAACATCCTGATCGCGAACCCGCGCGACACGAAGCGCATGATGATGATCCTGCGCCGCGAGACCTTCACCGGCATCACGGCCATCAATACGCTTTACAACGCACTCCTCGACAACGAGGCATTCTGCCGGCGCGACTTCTCCGCGCTCAAGCTCGCCATGGCGGGCGGCATGGCCACCCAGAAGGCCGTGGCGGACCGGTTCAAGGCCGTGACGGGCCAGCCGATCATCGAAGGCTACGGGCTCACGGAGTGCTCGCCCATCGTCTCGACGAACCCCGTCGATCTCAAGAACATGCGCGACTTCGAAGGGTCGATCGGCCTGCCCGTGCCTTCCACCCAGGTGCGCCTGCGGCGCGAGGACGGCACGTGGGCCGGCATCGACGAAGCGGGCGAGCTATGCGTGAAGGGTCCGCAGGTGATGCTCGGCTACTGGGGGCGGCCCGAGGAAACGGCGAAGGTGCTCGATTCCGAGGGGTGGCTCGCAACCGGCGACATCGGCGTGATGAATGCGCAGGGCTTCATGAAGATCGTCGATCGCAAGAAGGACATGATCATCGTCTCGGGCTTCAACGTCTATCCGAACGAGATCGAGGAGGTGGTGGCCATGCATCCGGACGTGCGCGAAGTCGCGGCCATCGGCGTGCCCGACCCCGCACAGGGCGAGCGCGTGAAGATCTTCGTGGTCTCGCGCAATCCCGCGCTCACCGCCGAAGACCTTCTGCAGCACTGCCGCCGCAACCTCACGGGCTACAAGATGCCGCGCGCCGTCGAGTTCCGCGACGCGTTGCCGCAAACGAACGTCGGCAAGATCCTGCGGCGCGCGCTGCGCGACGAGGAGACCGCGCGACTCGCGAGCCCCGCAGGCACCACGTAGCCAACGCGCGGGACCCGGCGCTCACGGTCCTGCCCATCACTCAATCAGGGAGACAAAAAATGAACATGCAGCAACCGCAAGCGCCTCGCACCACAACCCGCTTCACCCGGGCTGTGGCCTGTACGGCGCTCGCGCTGGCTTCGGCCGTGGCGCTCGCGCAAAGCGGCGCACCGGCCGCCGCCGGCGACGACACCGGCGCGGCCCAGGGCGTAGCCAACACCGCCCCCGCGCAGGTCGGCAAGCTGCCCGTCGAACAGCAGGTACGCTGGCTCCAGCACGCCCAGCGCAGCGGCGCGCTCGAGAAAATGGACGACGCCCAGTTGACCTCGCTCTTCCAGTCATTCGATCCGCTCGTGGTGCCCACGCTCATCAAGCTCGGCCCCTCGGGCTATCCGTCCTACGAGTTCGAACTGTGGCGCTGGGAGCGGCTGAACGGCAAGTGGCCGAGCCGGCCCGCGCACATGCTCGTGAAGCTCGAGCACGACCCGCTGCGCATCTACGCGAAGTGGCTGCCCGACGGCGATCATTCGGGCGAAGAGGTGATCTACGACGCCTCGAAGCGCAGCGACGAAATGTACGGCCACCTGGGCGGCATCCTGGGCGTGATGACGATGTGGACGGCACTCGACGGCACGCTCGCGCGCTCGCAGTCGAACCACAAGATCACCGACCTCGGCACCGAATTCATCACGAGCCAGTTCATGACCGACGCGAAGAAGTATGTCGAAGTGGGCGCCGCGTACACGCCGCAAGTCGAGGTGAAGGTGATGAACGGCGTGCGCGTGGTGGCGCTGACCTACGTCTCGCCGGCCGGCAAGCCGCAGTACTACGCGAAGAAACAGACGCTCGGCCTCGATCTGCGGCATCCGTACTTCCGCACGGTCGAAGCGTATGACGACAGTGGCCAGATGTTCGAGAGGATCGTGATCGACAAGATCGAACCGAAGACCTTCGACGCGGCCGTGTTCGATCCGAAGAATCCCGATTACAAGTTCTGAGACACTTCCCGCAGCGCCCGGCCATCGCGAGGCCGGGCGACGCCGGACAGGAAAGGTGAGGCTTTTCGGGAAACAGCCGGCGCGATGGGTGCCGCACAGCCGGTTAAACCGGTTCAGGTGAGCCTTTCCAGGAGGTCGGGACCGCTAACGACGTGTTTTAATCGCTCAGGTGAACCTGGCAGATCGAAAACCTTCACGTTTTCGCTGCAAAACGTGCGGAATGTCTCCTGGAACTACTCATTTTTCCCTCTTTTCGCTGCCGCATGCCCAGGGTGATGCGTATTCTCCTGTATCACGCACCGCCCAGTCCCCCGAAAACCCTCACCTCAAGCCTAGTCGTGCGCCCTCGCACGCTCGACGCTCAACTGCGTGGGCATCATGTTGTCGTTCGCATTGCGCATGACCCACAGCGAAAGCCCGACGATCACGACGATCAGGAATGCCGTGCACACGAAAATGCAGGTGTTCGCACGCTGGCTGCGCGCCGCGCCGATATGCAGGAAATACGCAAGCTGCACGACCAGCTGGGCGACGCACAGCACGACGATGGCCGCGAGCCCCACGGCGGGCGAGACGAGATGAAACATGACCACGCCGAACGACGCGAGCGTCAGCACGAGCGAAAGGACCGTGCCGATCAAATAGCTTTTCAGGCTGCCGTGCGCAGGGTCGTGGCCGGCTGGATGGGGTGCGTGAGCGTGAGCGTGGGTCACAGCATGCCTCGCAAATAGACGAAGGTGAAAACGCAGATCCACACGAGATCGAGGAAGTGCCAGAAGAGGCTCAGGCACGCAAGGCGCCGGCGCACCGTGCCGGTGAGGCCAAACTTCACGGTCTGATGCATCGTGATCGCGATCCACAGCAGGCCGGCCGTCACGTGCAGCCCGTGCGTGCCGACCAGCGTGAAGTACGCCGAAAGATACGCACTGGTGTCGGGGCCCGCGCCATCGGCCACGAGCTTGGCGAACTCGTTCACCTCCATGCCCACGAAACCCGCGCCGAACACGAAGGTCACGGCGAGCCACGCGAACACCTGGGCGCGCCGGTTCGCGTGCAAGCCCAGCATCGCCATGCCGAACGTGACGCTGCTCGCGAGCAGCAGCAGCGTTTCGCCCAGCACGTAAGGTAGTTCGAACAGTTCCTTCGCACCGGGACCGCCCGCTGTCGCGTTCGCGAGCACGCCGAAGGTGGCGAAGAGCGTCGCGAAGATGAGGCAGTCGCTCATCAGGTAGATCCAGAAGCCGAGCGTGGTCTTCGTGCTGTCCTCGTGGCCGTGCGCGTGGCCATTGTGATGTATTGCCGCGTGAGCCATGACTTACGCCACCTCCTTCAGTTCCAGTTCCGCCAGTTGTTCGAAGCGGGCGTTCTCCATGCGTTCGACCTGGGCGGCCGGCACCCAGTAATCGACGTCCTGGTCGTAGCTGCGCAGAATGAACGTGCCGAGCATGCCGATGAAGCCCACCGCCACGAAAGGCCACATGTGCCAGACGAACGCAAAACCGAACAGCAGGCTGAACGCGGCGATGATGAAACCCGCGCCGGTATTGCGCGGCATGTGGATGTCTTCGTAGGCCGGCGGCTGCGCATAGGCACGCCCCGTTTCCTTGTTGTCCCAGTGCTGCTCCATCGACGTGATCCGCGGCAGCACGGCGAAGTTGTAGAACGGCGCGGGCGAGGCCGTGGACCATTCGAGGCTGCGGCCGTCCCACGGGTCGCCCGTGAGATCGCGGTTCGCTTCCCGGTCGCGCACGCTCACCACGATCTGCACGATCAGGGCAAGGATGCCGAGGCCCACGAACACCGCGCCCACCAGCGCCACCACGAGCCACGGATGCCACCCGGGCACGTCGTAGTGATTCATGCGCCGCGTCATGCCCATGAAGCCGAGGATGTAAAGCGGCGTGAAGGCAAGCCAGTAGCCGATCAGCCAGCACCAGAACGACACCTTGCCCCAGAACTCGTTGAGCGTGAAACCGAACACCTTCGGGAACCAGAAGCTCACGCCCGCGAGGCAGCCGAACACCACGCCGCCGATGATCACGTTGTGAAAGTGCGCGACGAGAAAGAGCGAGTTGTGCAGCACGAAGTCCGCGCCCGGCACGGCCAGCAGCACGCCCGTCATGCCGCCCACGGCAAACGTCACCATGAAGCCGATCGTCCAGAGCGTGGCGCTGTGATAGCGAATGCGCCCGCGGTACATCGTGAATAGCCAGTTGAAGAGCTTCACGCCGGTAGGGATCGAAATGATCGTGGTCATGATGCCGAAGAAGGCATTGACGTTCGCGCCCGAGCCCATCGTGAAGAAGTGATGCAGCCAGACGAAGAAAGAGAGGATTCCGATAGAAGCCGTCGCGTACACCATCGACTTGTAGCCGAACAGCGGCTTGCCGGAGAACGTGGCGATGATCTCGGAGAAGGCGCCGAACGCCGGCAGGATCAGGATGTACACCTCCGGGTGGCCCCACACCCAGATCAGGTTGATGTACATCATCGCGTTGCCGCCCAGCTCGTTTGTGAAAAAGTGCATGCCGAGATAGCGGTCCATCGTGAGCAGCGCGAGCGTGCCCGTGAGCACGGGAAACACGGCGACGATCAGGATGTTGGTGATGAGCGCGGTCCAGACGAACACCGGCATCTTCATGAGGCCCATGCCGGGCGCGCGCAGCCGCAGGATCGTCACGATGAAGTTGATGCCGGAGAGCGTGGTGCCGAGCCCCGATAGCTGCAACGACCAGATGTAGTAATCGACGCCCGTGGTGGGGCTATAGCCGAGCTCCGAGAGCGGCGGATACGCCACCCAGCCCGCGGCGGCGAAGTCGCCCACGAACATCGAAACCATCACCAGCACGGCACCCACGACGGAAAGCCAGAAACTGAGCGAGTTGACGAACGGGTAGGCCACGTCCCGCGCGCCGATCTGCAGCGGCACCACCACGTTCATCAGCCCGAGAATGAGCGGCGTAGCCACGAAGAAAATCATGATGACGCCGTGCGCCGTGAAGATCTGGTCGTAGTGATGGGGCGGCAGATAGCCGGCGGCGTCGTTGCAGGCGATGGCCTGCTGCACGCGCATCATGATCGCGTCGGCGAAACCGCGCAGCAGCATGACGATCGCGAGGATGATGTACATGACGCCAATGCGCTTGTGATCGACCGAGGTGATCCACTCGCGCCACAGGTAGCCCCACTTGCCCGCGATCGTGATCGCGGCGAAGAGGGCGAGGCCGAGGAGCGCCACGACGGCGCCCGTGCCCATGATGATGGGCTCGTGCCAGGGAACGGCATCGAGCGTGAGTTTTCCGAACATGTTTGATTACTCCGCTGCCAGGGTAGCACTCGCGCGGGCGCGGGCGCCGCGGCGTTCAAGGGGGAAGGCCGGCACGCCGGCGCCGCAGATGGGGTTGCCGTTGGCGTCGCGCATGTACTTGTTCGCTACACCTTCGAAAAGTCCCGGCACCACGCCCGAGTACAGCGTCACGGGCGCCTTCTCGCCGGGCTGCGCGAGCCGCGTGTAGGCGGCCACGTCGAGATGCGCGGGCGACGCCTTGGCGCGCGCGATCCAGGCATCGAAGCCCGCGCGGCTCGTGGCAACGGTGTCGAAATGCATGTCGGAGAAGCCGGGGCCGCTGAACGCCGCCGAGCGGCCCGCATAGACGCCGGGCTCGTTCGCGATCAGATGGAGCTTCGTCTGCATGCCCGACATGGCATACACCTGGCTGCCCAGTTGCGGGATAAAGAACGAGTTCATGAGCGATTCGGCCGTGAGCCGGAACGATACCGGCGTGCCCACGGGAATCGCGAGCTGGTTCACGGAAGCGACGCCGTAGTCGGGGTAGATGAAAAGCCACTTCCAGTTGAGCGCCACGACGTCCACGCGCAGCGGCTTTGTCTGCGACTCGATGGGCCGGTAGGGATCGAGTGCGTGCGTGGTGCGCCAGATCAGCACGCCGAGCGTCAGCACGATCACGCACGGAATCGACCAGACCACGACTTCGATGACCGTGGAGTGCGCCCATTTCGGCGCATAGGCCGCGCGCGTATTGCCCGCGCGATAGCGCCACGCGAACCAGAGCGTGAGCGCGATCACCGGAATCACGACGAGCAGCATGAGGCCCAGCGCGATCAGGATCAGGTGCTTTTCCTGCACGCCGATGTCGCCTTTGGGGTCGAGCAGCACCATGTTGCAGCCGGAAAGCAGCGCAGCGGCGCCCAGCGCGAGAAGCTTCGTGCTCCGTACGAATCCCCGCCGCAGTGGCGACGGATATGGCGCGTCCCCTGCCTGCGCCGATGTAGGTGGTTTTTGCATGTCATAGCCCGAAGTTGCGGTTCCCGCAAACCCATGCAAAGCCGTATTCGGCCACCGCGCGGCGGAGCAGTTCCGGCTCCTGAGCCCGTCAGGCAAGCTTTGCCTGCATTAGCATACAAAGCACGATATGTATGGATTTACATATTAATTCAGGGCATGCTAGAGTAAGACATAGATCAGACATCCGCGGCGAAATGACGCGCACCTCCTCAACAGAATCGACCGGCGAAACGCTCGCCTGGCTCTCCGGCTTCACGCCCGGCGCAGGGCCTCGCTATGTGCAGCTCGCCACCTTTATCGAACGCGCCATCGCAACGGGCGCGCTGCGGCCCGGCGACCGCCTGCCGCCGCAGCGCATGTTCGCCGACCTGCTCGGCGTGAATCTCACTACCGTCACGCGTGGTCTGAACGAGGCCCATCGCCGGCATCTGATCGAGTCGCGCGGGCCGCTCGGCACCTTCGTGGCGCCGTCCCGGGTCGAACTGGCCCAGCTTGTCGACCTGAGCATGAACATTCCGCCGCCGCCCGCGGACGTCGATCTCGAGGCGCTGCTGCGCGATGGCATGTCGCAGGTGCTGATCCGCAGCGACATCGACCTCCTGATGACCTACCACCTGGGCGGCGGCAGCAAGGCCGACCGCACTGCCGGCGCGCAGTGGCTCAAGCCGGTCCTCGGCACGGTCGATCGCGCAAAGGTGGTGGTGTGCCCCGGTGCCCAGCCGGCGCTCGCGGCGCTGATCCTCTCGGCCACGCAGGCGGGCGACACGATCCTGACCGAGCCGCTCGTGTATCCCGGCCTGCCGCTCGTGGCGCGGCAACTGGGGCGCCGTGTGGAATGCGTCGCGACCGACGCCGACGGCATGCGCCCCGATGCGCTCGAAGCCGCGTGCCGCGAACACGGCGCGCGCCTGCTCTACCTGAATCCGACGCTGCAAAACCCGACCGCGGTCACCATGCCGGCATCGCGCCGCCTCGAGATCGGTGCCGTGGCGGCACGCTTCGCAGTCCGTATCGTCGAAGACGACCCGTACTGGCTCTTCGCCGAAGACGCGCCGCCGCCGTTCGCCCGGCTCATGCCGCAGCAGACGTACTACCTTTCCACGTTGTCGAAATGCCTCTCGCCGGGGCTGCGGACCGCCTATCTCGTCCTGCCGGACACGCAGAGCGAGGCACCGTTTCTCGCTTCGCTGCGCTCGCTCTCGCTCATGTCCACGCCGCTGACCACGGCGCTGGTGGCGCAGTGGATGCACGACGGTTCCGCCGCCCGGCTTCTGGCCGGCGTCCAGGCGGAGGCGCGCTCGCGCCAGCAACTCGCGCGGCGCATCCTGGGTGGCGCAGCGCACTCAGGCAGCGCGGGAAGCACAGGAAATGCAGGCGGCATTCACGTATGGCACGCGTTGCCGGACCATTGGTCCGCCAATGAACTCACCGCGTTCGCCCGCTCCGAGGGACTCGTGGTGGCGCCCGCTTCGGCATTCCACAGCGGCACGCAGGCGCCCAACGCCGTGCGTATTTCGCTTGGCGGATGCGCCGGGCGGGCCGAACTGGGCGCGGCACTGCGCAAGCTCGCGGATATGCTCGAACGCAGACCGCCGAACGACGCCGCAATCGTCGTTTAGTATCGGCTTACGGTCATTCGCTGCGCGCGGTGCGTTACTGCCAGGGAGTCCGTATCAACTCGTACGGTGCGCCCATGGCAAGAAGTCAGAACTTCATGCGCAACTGAAAACCAATGGTGAACGGGAGATCGTCCGAGGGAATCGGCGGAATGACGATGAAGTTCACGCCCACGCGCTTGTAGGCCGTCATCAGGATAGGCGCCGCAACCGGGCCGATCGTGTGATTGCGGCCGAGGCCCCAGTCGCCGTAGTTGTAGCCCGAGATGATGCCGCCCATGGCCGCGAGCCGCACGAAGCCCCAGTGGAGGAATTCCGGAGCCCACACGGCGCCGCCGTAAAACGAGGGCCGCCGCAGCGAATTGCGAAAGCCGCCCGCGGTGAGCGCCCAGGTATCGCCCGGCCAGCATTCCACACCGAGACCGGGGTTGAACTGCTCGAAATCCTTGTCGGGATGGATGTGATACGAGCCCGCCATCGCGTCGACCCACAGGCCGCCGCTACACCAGTCGGTAGCGCGCGCACCCGTTGCCGCGCCCAGCAGCAGCGCACCGGCCGCCGCTATTCTGATTGTCTTTATCGCTGCCGTGCCGCCGTGCTTGCGCCAGAAACGCATGGGTCTCCATCCTCGTTCGTGCCGATCCGCCTGCCTGGGTTTATGGAATTCAGGTCATGGCGCACTGTACCGCAACTCGATGCCCACGCAATGGAGGTCCCGCCCGGATGCCGGGACCGGGCCACGCGGGGAGCCGGCGCCGTCCGCGATTATGCCCGGCCTGTGAGTCGAGACCATGAACGAGGATGCCGCCCGCTTCAGAGGCCGAGGTCGCTCAGGCCGGGATGATCGTCGGGACGGCGGCCCTGCGGCCAGTGGAAGAGCCGCGCCTTCGCTTCGATCGGCAGGTCGTTGATGCAGGCAAAGCGGCGAGCCATCAAGCCATGCTCGTCGAACTCCCAGTTTTCGTTGCCGTAGGAGCGGAACCAGTTGCCGGAGTCGTCATGCCATTCATAGGCGAAGCGCACGGCGATGCGGTTGTCCGTGAAGGCCCACAGCTCCTTGATTAGCCGGTAGTCGAGTTCGCGCGCCCACTTACGCGAAAGAAACTCGACGATGGCCGCGCGGCCCGTGACGAATTCCGCACGGTTGCGCCAGACGCTTTGCGGCGTATAGGCCAGCGCGACGCGCTGCGGATCGCGCGTGTTCCAGCCGTCCTCGGCGGCTCGCACCTTCTGGATGGCGGTTTCGCGCGTAAAGGGCGGCAGCGGCGGACGAACTTCGGCAGCATCACTCATCATCTTTCTCCAGGGAACGGGCGGCACGCCGGGCCGGCGGCCGCGAAGGGGTGGCGCCGCGCGGCGGCTTCGCGCCCGGCAGCGTATCGAGCAAGGATCTGGCGGCGGCGCGGGCATCGCGCGCGGCATCGGCGTCGCCGCTCACGAGCGCCACGGCGATGGCGCCGTCGATCAGAATCAGCCACTGGTGCGCAAGGCGTTCGGCATGCCGGCGCGGCGCGCCGCGTTCCGCCATCAGCGCGCCGCACTGTTCGCGCACGAAACCGAGCAGCCGTTCCTTGTGTTCGCGCGCGACCACGCGGATGGGGTCGTCGGGCGAGGCGATTTCCCCCGATGCGTTCAAAAACGCGCAGCCGTGAAAGCCCTCGGAGGCGAACCATTCGCGCAGCACGTCGAACATGCCGAGGAGCCGCGCTTCGGGCGACGCCCCGCGCTTGAGCGTGCCTTCGACGAACCAGCGCATCCAGCGTTCGTCGCGCCGCGCGAGCGCCGCGGCCACGAGCGCGTCCTTCGATTCGAACCAGGTATAGAAGCTCTTGCGGGCGGCCCCCGCCTCACGAACGATCGCGTCCACGCCGGTGGCATGAATGCCGCCGGCGTAAATCAACGCCTCGGCGGCATCGAGCAGGCGTTCGCGGGCATCAGGCTGGGCGCCGCCGGAAGCGGCGGGGGTAGCGGGACTCATTGCGGTGGGCTCCACGGGGGAACAAGCGGATTACACGAATCACTCCGGCAATCCGATGTAAAAGCAGGTAGAACGATCATTCTCCACGGCCGCAATGTAGAACGATCATTCTCCCAAGTCAAGCGAACATCCACATGCCGCGTGGGGGCACGGCGGGAATAGCCGGCCTCGCAAACGCGTTAACATCGGGCGACGAAGGAGAAGCCATGCAAGGAAAGCGCGATTGGACGGCAAGAGGAAAGGTGGCGTGCGCGGCGCTCGGCGCGGCGGGACTGCTATGGGCGTGCACGCCGCTGCGTGTCGTGACCCATAGCGTGAGCAGCGCGGAGACGGCCGTGCCGCCTGGCCGCTACGTACTCGACCCGCATCACTGGAGCGTCGTGTTCGACGTCGATCATCTGCACTATTCGCGCTTCGTCATGCGTTTCGACCGCGCGAGCGCCCAGCTCGACTGGCTGCCGGCAGGCGGCCTGGAGAATGCGGCGGTGAATGCGTCCATCGACGCCACCAGTCTCGACACGAACGTGCCGGCGCTGGATCAGATGGTGAAGGGAACGCAGATGCTGGACGCGGCGCACTACGGCGAGATCCGCTTCGCGAGCACGCATTTCGAGCGCACCGGCGAAGGGCGCGGCACGCTCACCGGCAACCTGACGATACGCGGCGTGACGCAGCCGGTCACGCTGGACGTGACGTTCAACGGCTACGCGCCGAATCCGCTGACGAAGCAGCCCACCCTGGGCTTCTCGGCAAGCGGCCATTTCAGCCGCGCGAAGTTCGGCCTCGCGACATGGTTTCCCGCGGTCGGCGACGAAATCGACGTCCGGATTCAGGCCGAATTCGCGCAGCCGGCCGCGCCGATGTGAAGCGCGGCGCTCAGGCCGTCCAGTCGAGAATGACCTTGCCGCTCGCGCCCGAAAGCATCGCGTCAAAGCCCTTCTGATAGTCGTTCACGCTGAAGCGGTGCGTGATGATGGGCGAGAGGTCGAGCCCGCTTTGCAGCATGGCCACCATCTTGTACCAGGTCTCGAACATCTCGCGCCCGTAAATGCCCTTGATTTCCAGGCCCTTGAAGATCACCTGGTTCCAGTCGATGGCGGTTTGCGCCGGCGGAATGCCGAGAAGCGCGACCTTGCCGCCGTGGTTCATGGCTTCGAGCAGCGCCGTGAACGCGCTCGGCACGCCGGACATTTCGAGGCCCACGTCGAAGCCCTCGGTCATGTGCAGGTCGCTCATCACGTCGCGCAGCGATTCGCGCGAAACGTTCACGGCGCGCGTCGCGCCCATCTTGCGCGCGAGTTCCAGGCGATAGTCGTTCACGTCGGTGATCACCACGTTGCGCGCGCCCACGTGCTTCGCAATCGCCACGGCCATGATGCCGATCGGCCCCGCGCCCGTAATGAGCACGTCTTCGCCGACGAGATTGAACGAGAGCGCCGTGTGCGTGGCATTGCCGAACGGATCGAAGATCGCCGCGAGATCGTCGGAGATTTCCGGCGGAATCTTGAATGCGTTGAAGGCCGGAATCACGAGGTATTCGGCGAACGCGCCTTCGCGGTTCACGCCCACACCCGTGGTATTGCGGCACAGGTGGCGGCGCCCCGCGCGGCAGTTGCGACAGAAACCGCAGGTAATGTGGCCTTCGCCGGAAACGCGGTCGCCGATATTGAAGCCGCGCACCTCCTGGCCCATCTCGACGATTTCGCCCACGTATTCGTGGCCGACGTGCATCGGCACCGGAATGGTTTTCTGCGCCCAGTCGTCCCACTTCCAGATATGAATGTCGGTGCCGCAGATCGCAGTGCGATGAATCTTGATCATCACGTCGTTGTGGCCGACTTCGGGCTTCGGTACGTCGGTGAGCGTGAGGCCCGGCGCGCGTTCGAGTTTGGCGAGTGCTTTCATTTTATTCAGGAAACCTTATCAGATTACGCCGAGCTGCTTGCCGACGCGGGCGAACGCGGCAACCGCCCGTTCGATCTGTTCGGGGGTATGCGCGGCGCTCATCTGCGTGCGGATGCGCGCGCGCCCCTTCGGCACCACGGGATACGAAAAGCCTATCACGTAGACGCCTTCGTGCAGCAGCGCATCGGCCATCTTCGAGGCAACCAGTGCGTCGCCGAGCATCACGGGAATGATCGGATGCTCGCCCGGCACGAGCGTAAAGCCGAGAGCGCTCATCTCGCGGCGAAAGTGGGCGCCGTTGGCCCGCACGCGCTCGCGCAGTTGCGCGCCTTCGTCGCTCGCAATCAGCGCGAGGACCTGGAGCGAGGCCGCGGCAATGCTCGGCGCGAGCGTGTTCGAAAAGAGATAGGGGCGCGAGCGCTGGCGCAGCAGCTCCACCACTTCCTTCTTCGCCGCGACATAGCCGCCCGAGGCACCGCCCAGCGCCTTGCCGAGCGTGCCCGTGATGATATCCACGCGATCGGCGACCCCGCAGTGCTCGGGGGTGCCATGGCCATGCTCGCCGATGAAGCCCACGGCGTGCGAATCGTCCACCATCACGAGCGCGCCGTAGCGGTCGGCGAGAGCGCAGATGCCCTTGAGGTCCGCGATGATGCCGTCCATCGAGAACACGCCGTCGGTTGCGATCAGCTTGTAGCGTGCGCCGGCCGCATCGGCTTCGCGCAGTTTCGCTTCGAGATCGGCAAGGTCGTTGTTCTTGTAGCGGTAGCGGCGCGCCTTCGAAAGCCGCACGCCGTCGATGATGCTCGCGTGGTTCAGTTCGTCGCTGATGATCGCGTCTTCTTCGCCGAGCAGCGTTTCGAAGAGGCCGCCGTTGGCGTCGAAACAGCTCGAGTACAGAATGGAGTCCTCGGTGCCGAGGAACTGCGCAATCGCGCTTTCGAGCTGCTTGTGCACGGTCTGCGTACCGCAGATGAAGCGTACCGACGCCATGCCGAACCCGTCCCGGTCGAGACCGTCCTTCGCCGCCGCGACGAGCCGCGCGTCGTCCGCGAGACCCAGGTAGTTGTTGGCGCAGAAGTTCAGCACGCCGCTGCCGTCCGCGAGGCGGATCGCCGAAGACTGGGGCGTCGCGATCACGCGCTCGCTCTTGTAAAAGCCATCGGCGCGGATCTGCGCGAGCGTGGCGCGCAGATGCTCGAGATAGGGGGTTTGCATGGGTCTGGCTCCTGACAATCCGATACTGGGCGATACCGGGATGGGCTGGCGCCTGCTATAGTCGCCGTCAGCTTTACCGGAAATTTTCGTTTTTCCGAACTTTAGTTCGATATGTCGAACAAACTCTAAACGATGGGGCAGTAAATGGCAAGCACCCGCAAACCGCGCACGGCAACCCAGACGGTGCCGCAGGAGGCGCCCGGCGCCTCGGCTACGGCGTCGGCCACGGCCGCTCCCCTCGCACCCGTCGCGCCGCCGCGCGTCGGCGAGCAGATCCAGCGGCTGCGCAGCGAGCGCAGGATGACGCTCGACGACCTCTCGCGGGCGGCGGGCGTGTCGAAATCCATGCTATCGGAAATCGAGCGCGACAAGGCGAACCCGACCATCGCCGTGGCATGGCGGCTCACCAACGCGCTCGGCGTGAAGCTCGACTCGCTCTTCGCCGCACCGAAGGCGCCCGACGCGATTGCCGTAGCCGGCCCCCACGATATCCCGACGCTGCTCGGCCAGGACGCCGGCTACCAGTTGCGCGTCTGGGGGCCGATCGAGCTCGCGGGCCACTTCGAGTGGTACGAGCTGATCCTGAAGCCCGGCGGCGCGCTGGTGTCGAACGCCCACGAGCCGGGCACGCGCGAACACCTCACGGTGCTGCAGGGCACCATCGACGTGGAAGCGGCCGGGTCCGCCCAACGCCTGAAGGCCGCAGACACGGCGCGCTATATCGCCGACCAGCCGCATGCGATCCGCAACGTCGGCAAGGGCGAGGCGCGGGCGCTCCTCGTCGTGATCCACGGCTGAGGTTGCGCACCCTGCACCGCGCGTAAAAAGCAGGCTGCGCCGCCGGCTGCGATACTGTATATTTATACAGTTCCAAGATCGACTGGAGCAGCCATGCAGACCCCCAACGAACAGGATCTGGCCGCCTTGCGTTTTCAGGCGGCCGCGCGCGACCTCGAACACGTCGTGCGGAGCATTGCCCAGCGCTATATCGCCCAGGAGGTGCCGCTCACCTGGCGGCTCCTGCACGCCATCGAGGCCGAAGCGCTTGCCGACCTCGGCTTTGCCAGCCGGCACGACGCCATCATGCTCGGGCTCTTCCAGCGCCCGGGCGAGCTCGCTTACCCGGAAACCGACGACCCCGTGGATTTCGGGCGCTCGAACGCATTGCCCGCCGTGTTCGCCTTTGCGGTTTCCGCTTATGAACGGGCCGCGCAAAGCGCCGATGCCGCACACCGTCGCACCCAGCGGAAAAGCGTGCCGCGGCGCTTGCGCGCCTGGGGCGGCTAGACAGACCAGGCGGCCGGATTTTCCGTTGCCTTCGTGCCGGGGCAAACTGCCCGGAAGACGGGCTTCCCGCTACAATCCAGACTGTTAATGCAACTAACGGAAAGAGAGTGATGGCGTCTTCCCACCCCTCACCTGACCTCTTCGACCAGCAACGGGCCGACTGGCAACGCGACCCAATCGGCGCCTTCGATGCCTGGCTCGCTTCGCAACAGTTCCGCCGTTCGTCGGCGGATGTGTACCGCGTGCAGTGGGGACGCTTTCTCGAATGGATGGCGCTGCGGCACAAGACGATCCTTTCCGTCGATACTGGCACGATCTCCGAATTCGTCGCCGGGCTCGACGTGAAAAAGCCGCAGCGGCTGCGCTACCTGCGGCTCATCGAGCGCGTGCTCGATCACGTTCGGGAAATCGAACTCGCCTCCACCAATCCTGCACGCTTCATCGCGCAGGACGGCGAAGCGGCCTGGCGCAACGCACGCGAAAACGAGCCGACCGGTTTTCTGGATGCGACCGAACGGGCGGCGATACTCGCCCAGCTCTTCGCACCGCTCGAAGAGCAATCGGCTGCGAAACGCTGGCGCGAACGCCGCGACCGCGCACTCGTTGCCGTATTTCTCGGCGCGGGTTTGAAAACCGGGGACGCGCTCGCGCTCACGCTGGCGTGCGTGAAGCCGGGCTCGGAATGGCTCACCATCGAAGCGGACAATCCGCTTTTCACGCGCGTCACGCGACTCGCCCCCTTTGCCGTGGATGTCCTCGGTGCGTGGCTCGAAGCACGCCAGCGCGCGGGGCTGCCGGGGCAACTCGTTTTTCCTGGTTCGCCGTCGGGGCGGCCCATGCATAAGGCGACCGTGCTGCGCGCGGTCGATGCGATCGTGGAAGCGAGCGGAGTGGGCGAGCGACGCGCGGAGCGGGCGAGTCCCCAGACGTTGCGCAATACCTACGCGGCCGACCTGTTCGAGCGCGGGGTGAGTGCCGAGCAGGTGGGGCAGTGGCTGGGCTTCATGCAGCCGATTTCAGCAGGGCGGCTGCATCGTGCCTGGCGTATGTGGGCGGAACGCGAAGACGGCGAGCCTCATGCCGGCGCCCAGCGGGATTCCGCCTGAGCGCAGCGGCACAGGCTTCGGCAAGGTTCGGGCTCCCGTAAATTCTCACGAAAAACAACGGGCCGGGCTCCCGTAACGACTCACCTCACGCCACTTCGGAAGCGCGCTTGCCCGCAAGAAAACGGCTGACGACCGCAAGCCGCGACACCCCCGTTCCGGACGTGTGCTCGCACTCCGGACACGACAGCTCGTAACCGTCGCCCGCCTGCGAAAGTTCGGGTTCCCCTTGCTGGCATTTCGGACATTGCGCCGGCAGGCTGACATGGCCGTCCGCGATCGTGCCGAGCCGGCCGAGCTCTTCGTCGCTGAGCCGGCCGGCCGTGGCCAGCGAACACAGCACGTCCGCCACCGACGCATCGATGCCTTGCTGGGCGCGCAGCGCGTTGACCTGGCGCGTCAGCAGATCCGCTTCATCCGAGCGCTCGCGCAGCAGCGCGTCGAGCCGGTCGGCGCGCGCCTTGGCCGTGGCCAGTTGCTGGATGAAATCGAATTCCTTGCGGCTCGCCTCGCGCTGCGCCGCTTGCCAGGTCGACGACATCGTGCGCAGCGAATCGAGCTCGACCAGCATGGGCTTCACGCGCCGTTCCGCTTCGGCAAGCGCATCCTTGATCTGCTGGGCGTAGTGTTCAGTGCTGCGGCGCAGGTCGTCGTGCAGAGCGTCGATGCGATCGCGCAATCCGGCATTGGTCGCCTGCTCGGCTTCAAGCCGCCGGGTCAACACATCTTTTTCCGTCTCGAGGCGGTGCACATTGCTCTGCAGGCTGTCGTGGTGAACCGCGCCATGAGCCGACGAGACGGCCAACTGGCTTTCCAGTTCGCGCACTTTGGTCCAGGCCGCTTCCGTGCGGGCTTCGCTGCGCTGCAGGAGTTCGGCGGCGGCGGCGTTGCGCGCCTCGGCATCGCGCAGGGCCTGGTTGGCCGCGTGCCGTTCCGATTCGACTTCTCCGCGTTCCGCCTCCAGCGCGTCGCGCGCAAGTATCTGGGCTTCCTGGAACAGGGCGCCCAGCAGTTCTCCCGCGCGTTCTTCGAGAAGGGGAGGGATGGCGCCGCCGCCGATCTGGACTTTTGACGCCGTCCGGATGCGCTGCCAGAACAATTCAATATCTTTGGGGATGTCGCTCGCGCTGCCCGTCTGGGTCAGATCGCGCACGGCAGCCATCGACGGCCGGATGCTGTAGTCGAAAAAGAGCCGCTTGCACGCATGGAGGGAAAGTTCCTGACGGCGTGCTCCATCTTTACGCAGGACTTCTAGCTCGTTACGGATGGTCTGGCGGTCTTCGTCTTGCATGGCTGTTATCTCGAGACGGGGCAGAATGGCTGAATAATAACAAATTACGTATTTTTTGATACGCTTTTGCTTCCGGGCAACACACCCTTGTGCCAATGCCTGTCCAGCGGGGTTGGACCTCGTGTTTGAGGCCGTCTCGTATCCTGCGACCGTGAAACAAATCGAAGTTTGTTTCATAACTCATTGTAAATGCTTGGATTTCGTCTGTGGGCGGATTTTTGGGGCGTGTTTCACGCTGGCTGGTACGGCTAACTGCCGAATGGGTAGGTTCGAAAGAGTGATGTTTTGAGAAGCTCGCGGGTTATCGTGCTTGAGAGTAATAAAAGTAAACACCCTTGATACCAGTTAAAAACGTTAACGCCACGGCAAACCCTTACCAGGCAAGGGATACAGCGGGGTCGGGTGAAGCTTTACGGGATGTCGGGTGAGGAACTGCGGGATCGGCGGGTGACGGGGTTCGGGGAGGCCGGTGAGGCGGTTCGGGAAAGGACGTGAGCGGCTTCAGGAGCCAGGGGATTCTTGACTTCAGCGCAAGGGTGAGCGATTACGGGAGCCGGGAGCGTGGGAGGGCCGGTGAGGCGACGGTGGCGCCCGATGTTGCATGGATTGCAACGGTGAGGGGATTCAGGATCGTTATTGCCGCGGATTTTGGGAAGAAAAATCGGCCCTTTGGAGAGGCAGGTGAGCCGAATCGGGAAAGAATGCCGGTCCAAGGTGAGATTTTTCGGGAACAAATGGCCGATTTACGGCCTGAAGCGCCTCCTGGGCGGCCTAAGGTGAGGTTTTACGGGGGAGTGGGTGGCGCTGGGAATGCCAGCTTCGGCGGCCAGGCCGGGTTTCGACGTCGATCGCCAGGTTTGAAGTGAGCTTTTTCGGGAACAGACGGCGGCTAGCCGGGTGGAGTCGAAAATGCCGATGCGATGCCGCCTGTATCACCTTAAGGTGAGCTTGTTCGGGAGCCCAAAACGGGCATTGAAAACGTCAAAGTGAGGCCTTTCGGGAGCAAGTTGGTGTTCACTGACCCGGAAACGCCGAAAGAACGGGGTTGATCTTGGCTGCGCGTTGGGTTTTCGATCCGTCAAGGTGAGTTTTTTCGGGAGCATCGCGTACCCGACGATTTTCCGACGGCAAGCCACTGCGCCTGCTAATGGTGAGTCTTTTCAGGAAACGGTTGTTGTCTGACGGTTCCGAAGAGAGTGTGGATAAGTCACGGAATCTATTGGACTTTTCCCTGGTCTGGCCGAATGGTGAGACTTTTCGGGAGGCTCAAGATACGTGCATGTTTTCCCAAAAGGTGAGTTTTTTCGGGAGCCCAGCCGCGCCTTTTCTCGACGGAGCATGGAGCAGAGCCCTATCGTATGCACCCTCTGGCGACATGAACGGTGAGGATTTACGGGAGAGTGCATGCCGAATGCGAAGGGTATCTGCGGAACGACGAAGGGAAGCGGGATGCTTTGCGGGCAGAAAGGGCCTACGAAGGCGCCTCGATGACGCGGATGAGAAGCGGCTGAAAAGCGGGCCGCTCGCTCAAGAGATGATGGAGCCGCAAGGGCATACCCAGGTGCTAACGAGGCGCGGCAAGGTTTTGCACCGCATCTGGGCGGGGCGTCTGCGCTCGCTTGGGGCGCAGGATCGTTTGCCGCTGCCCTGTTGCATTTCCGGGATGCTCGCCAGATTTTTTTCAGGTGAGACGATACGGGACCGATCGGGAAACGTTGCGGCACTGCAGGATCGGGGCCCGTCGCGCCGATGGCACGGCCCGTCAAGCCTCCGTGATATCGGCCTGAAGGCAAAGGGTGAGCCTTTTCGGGAGGGTCGGGAAGTGAGCCGCGCGTAGATCGCCCGCATCACCCCCAATGGTGAGAGTGCCCCTATAGACGCCTATCACCACAGACGGTATCCTTTCGCGAAAATCTCTCCTCGACCCGACGCATGGCCACGAAGCGCGTGAAAAAAACCGATGTGGTAAGCCCCAGTTCGGCGGAATTGCGCAAGGCCGTCGAGGCGATTGCGATTCAGCCGAAGAGCGGCAAGATCACGCTGTTGACCCGCAAGCTGTTCAATGTGCTCCTCGCCGTCGCCCAGCAGGCCGACGAGTCGGGCGACACGTATCGCGCGCTGCTCTCCGACATCGTCGCCAATTCCGCATTCGATTCCAACGACACGGCACTCGTCAAGGAACACCTGCGCCGCATGGTGTCCGTGCAGGTCGAATGGAGCCAGGGGACGTCGAGCCAGAAGCCGGGGCGCAAGTGGGGGATCTCGACGCTGATCGCCGATGCCGAAATTCTCGAAGACCCCGCGACGCGACGCGTCTGGGTGGAATTTTCGTTTGCGCCGAAGATCAAGAAGAAGCTGCTGGATCCGGTCCAGTATGCGCGCCTGAGCCTCCAGTTTCAGAGCCAGTTGCGCAGCAGCGCCGGCCTCGCGCTCTACGAGATCTGCGTGCGCTATCTGACAAACCCCAGCCATCTCACCATGCGCGAGACTTGGGAGTGGTGGCGTCCGATCCTCTCGGGCACGCCGGACACCGAAGCCGGCGACGAGGCAAAGCGCGAATACAAATACTTCAAGCGCGATTATCTCCGTCCGGCGATTGCGGAAGTCAACGCCGTAACGAATATCTTCGTCGAACTGATCGAACACCGCGAAGGGCGCCGTGTGGCCGAAATCCAGTTTCGCGTCACGGAGCGCAAGCAGCCTATGCTCGCGCTCGACGAGCATCCGAACGTGTTCGACAGCACGCTCGTGGATCGCATGGTGAAGATCGGGATTCCGCTGAAGGAGGCCCAGTCGCTCTATGCCGATAGCGAAGAAAACCGGATTCGCGCCGCCCTGCAACTGACCGAGCAGCGGATGCGCAGCACCAGCCTGCCCCCGGTGCGCAGCGCCGCGGCGCTGTTCAAGGATGCGCTGAAGAAGGGCTATGCGCCGCCGGTCGAAGCGGCGGAGTCGGGCGGTGCGGTGAGCGGCAAGGGCGGACCGGCATTGTCGGCGAACGATCCGAAGGCGCGCCTGCTCGACGAGTATGCGGCATGGCGGCGCAAGGAAGCCCGCGCTCTTTACGACGAGCAGGGTGAGCTGGAACGGGAGGTGGCCCGCCAGTCGTTCGAGAGCGACGAACTGCCGGGAATGGGGGCGCATCTGCGCGACGACTGGCGCCGCCGTGGCCTCGAGTCGAAGCTGACCGAAACCGCCTTCTTCGACTGGCTGGCCCGTAAGACCTGGGGTGAGCCGACCGATGGCGATCTGCTCGCCTTCACGTTGAGTCAGTCGCGCGCCGCCTGAGCGCAAGCTGAAAATCACGGGGACTGCATCGCATTAACGCCGCCGGGCAATCCGGCTGCGGCGGACAGTGGCCCAAAACGGTGGCCCGATGATCTCCTGCGCAGCTAATCTCCAGCGTGGCTGGAGATCGCTGCCGAAGTCTTCTTTCCCGAACTTATTTGGCCTGCAGGATCTGTTCGATCTGATGCAGGATGTCGTCGCGCCGCTCCTTGCTGAGACCCTTCAGGCGCAGTTCGATCCGGTCGTCGCCATAGGACTTCAGATCGCCGACGGCGACACCATCGAGCTTGATTTCGAGACGCTGCGCGTAACGCTGGCGCCCGGCCGGTTTCGGGCTTTCCTGCGCGCTTGACCGGCCCTTGACGATGTCCGCAACCTGGCGCGTGCTCAGGTCGTCGGCGAGAATCCGGTTGATGAGGCGTAGCGTGGCCTCCGTGCCCCGCGCGCCGTGATAGCGGCCCACCTGATACGCCATGTTCGAACCGAACCGGTCCGACCGCGCAACCATCTCCTGCATGATCGCTTCCGGAAGCTTCGCAATAGAGAGGGCAACCGCCACCGTCGATTCGTCGAGTCCCAGATGATCGGCAAGCTCGCGCTGACTCTGGAAGAATTTTTCCTCGATGAAACGCTTCCACACTACGGCGTTATCGAAAACGGTCTGCGAATCGCGCTGAACGTTGAGGTCGTAGCCGAGTTTGTAGCTCTGAATGCCGATGGGCAGATCGACGACGATCGCCTTCACCGTTTCCTTGTTCGCTTCCTTGAGCGCGCGCACGCGTCGGCCACCGTCGCTCACGTAGTAGCTGCCGGGCGTCGCGTAGTCGGGAATGACGTGAATGGCCTGCTGCTGCCCCTGCTTCGCGAGATTGACGGCCAGTTCGGCGATCGACGACTTCAGATAGAAGTGACGCGGATTGAAGGGGCTGGGCTTGATTGCCTTGAGCGGCAACTCGATGATTTGCCCGGACCGATACGCATGCTCGACGCGCCACGCGCGATAGGCGGCGGATTCGTTTTCCACCGGCTCGATCGAGGGCTCGGCCGGAGCCCGGGTTTCGACGGACGGCTGGCTCGACCGGCCGGTCACGGGCCGCGACGCGGCCGGTTTGTCCTCGACGAGCCCGTCGATTGCATTGAGGCGATCGAGCGCCGTACGCTTTTCGCTGCTGGTAGTGTCAGGCCGCGCCTGAAAGCCTTTGGCAAATTGGGAGGGTTTCATTCAGCGTCCTTTATGCGCATAAAGTCAGGGGAGCATCGCCGCGATTTCATCGGCGACGGCGCGCACTTCCGTCGCGGCGAGTCGCGCGCCACGATCGTTCATTTGCAGAACCGTCTGGCCGAGGGCCATGGCCTGCTTGTACGCTTCGCGAGTGGGAATTTGCGTTCGGAGCAATGGGAAGCCGAGTTCTTCCAGCGCGCGCTTGAGTTCGCGCGTCAGCATGCGCTTTTCTTCGGTCTTGTTGAGCAGAAATACGGCGCGCAGGTCTTCGTTCATGACCTGGGCTTGCTGGATCAGCTTGACGAGGCCCACGCTCGACCAGTAATCGGCTGGTGAAGACGACGTCGGCACGACCGCAACCGAAGCCGCGAGTAGCACGACGCCCGAAACTTTCTCGGTAATCGATGGCGGGCAGTCCACGACAATAATGTCGTAGTCGCCGATGAACTTCTTGATCTCCCGGTGGATCTGGCCACCGGCCTCTGAGAGATTAACCACGGGAAACGGAATACCTGCTTCTTCGTCTCCCGATGCACTGGCCCAGTGAACCAGTGTATTTTGGCCGTCTGCATCCACAACGAGCACGCGCTTGCCCTTCTCATGGAATGCAGCGCCGAGATGCATCGCGATCGTGCTCTTGCCGACCCCGCCCTTCTGCTGCGTGACTGCGATTATCTCTGCCGCCAATTGGTTTTCTCCTTATTGCGAATTGTCTGAGATTCTACCTGGAATGAATTTCAATTCAACGACTTTTGGCATCTTGACGTGGCGAATTGGCCGTTTGGCCAGGTTTATGCGCATAAAGGTTGCGCGCGGTCGATGGAGGGAAGGTTTCGGGCCCACCGTATGGGCATCGAATCAGGGGAAAACGGCCGCGGGCATCGCGCTGGGATCGCAGTGACTCACGGCCGCCCTTTATGCGCATAAAGTCCCTCGCCTGAAATCGAGGTCTCGCGAGCTCCTTTCAGAAGCGCGAGCCAACACAGCGAATGAACGTGGCCCGCCCCTTTCGATTGGCCCTCTCGAATAACCTCACCGCTTGTGAGGTGTGCTTCGGGCTGCCCACCTTGTTGCCCCATCGCCAGCTAAAATGCCCCGCAGCCAACGGGCCGCGCAACCGCCAGGCGCGCGGCCCCCACTCCTGGCAAGCCCACATTCCAAGACTCGCACTGAAGACATGATCACGATCTACCACAACCCTCGTTGCTCCAAATCGCGTGGTGCCTGCGAGCTGGTCGCCACGACCCTGAACCAGGCCAACGAACCGGTCGAGGTCATCGAATACCTGAAGACGCCGCCCACCGTCGAGCAACTGCGATCGCTGCACGCCATGCTCGGCGGCTCCGTACGCGACATGATCCGCTCCGGGGAGGCCGAATACGCAGCACTCGGCCTCGAACGCAGTGATCTTTCGGATGATCAGCTCTACGAAGCAATTGCGCGGCACCCCATCCTGCTGCAGCGTCCCATCGTGGTGCGCAACGCGCGCGCGGTGATCGGCCGCCCCCCCGAGAACGTAGCTGCGCTGTTCGATCCGGCAGCCGAAGCCGGGCGCGGCTAGCCAGCGCCCGACGCCTGCCCCACCCGAACGACAACCAGGAGAACAACCCTGTGGAATCCCTCAACACCCTGTCGGCCTGGTCGTTTCACGACACGCGCCTCATCCTGTCGTGCGTGCTCGGCCTCGCGCTGATCGTCGTCCTCATCAGCGTCCTGAAGCTCGCGCCTTTTCTGTCTATCCTGGTCGGCACGTTTGCGGCAGGTTTTTCCGCGGGACTGCCGCTCGACGCGATTGCGGGGGCCTTCAGCAAGGGCGCGGGGGCATTGCTCGGCGACGTGGGGATCATCATCGCGCTCGGCGCCATGCTCGGTGCCCTCATGGCCGAATCCGGCGCGGCCGACCGGCTCGTGAGCACGCTGCTCGATCACTCCACGCCACGCACGTTGCCGTGGATGATGGCGCTCGTCGCCGTGATCATCGGCCTGCCGCTGTTCTTCGAGGTCGGCCTTGTCATGATGGTGCCGATCATCTTCGTGATGGCGCGCCGCTCGAAGCAGCCGATCCTGCGCATCGCGATTCCCGCGCTCGCCGGCATGACGACGCTGCACGCGCTGCTGCCGCCGCATCCGGGTCCGCTGATCGCCGTGAGTGCGCTGCACGCCGATCTCGGCATCACGATCGGCCTCGGCCTCGTCGTCGCGCTTCCGGCTGTCGTGCTCGCCGGCCCGCTCTACGGTTCGTGGCTGTCGAAGCGCATGCATGTCGAAGAACCCGAGGATCTCGGCAAGCTCTTTTCGAGCCACGATTCGCAACTCGCGGCGCCCGGCTTCGGCGTGTCGCTGTTCACGATCCTGCTGCCGGCTCTTTTCATGCTGGGCCGCACTGTCGCGAAACTGATGCTCGTGCCGCACACGCTCGCCTTCGAAGTGCTCGACTTTCTCGGCGAGCCGCTGATCGCGCTGGGCTTGACCGTCCTCTTCGCCATCGTCGCGCTCGGCTGGTCGCGCGGCATGCCGCGCGAGCGTGTGGGCGGCATCCTGCGCAAGAGCCTGCCGCCCATCGCCGGGCTGCTCCTCACCATCGGCGCGGGCGGCGGTCTCAAGCAGGCGCTGGTGCTCGCGGGCATCAGCACGACCATCGGCAAGATCGCCGTGGGGACGCACCTGCCGTTGCTGCTCCTCGCCTGGCTCATTGCCGTCGCGCTGCGGCAGGCCACGGGGTCGGCAACGGTCGCGACTACGGCGACCGCCGGCATCGTCGCACCCGTCGTAGCGGGGTTGAGCGTGACGCACAATTCGCTGATGGCGCTGGCGATCGGCGCCGGTTCGGTGTTCTTCTGCCAGGTCAACGACGCGGGCTTCTGGATGGTGCGCGAGTACTTCGGCCTGCAACTCAAGCAGACCGTGTACGTCTGGTCGATTCTGCAGACGATCGTTTCCGTCGTCGGACTGGTACTGACACTCGCGCTGTGGAACCTTTCCGGCTGATTTTCTTCTGCAGCCGGCGGATGCCGGGTCTGCCGGAAAGCCGCTTTCGCCCAACATTTGGGCAACTGCGTTTTTTAGCGGCAATCCCACGCTTCCCCCGGCGCCACGGGCTCTGCGGCCATGTTGTCCACAAGGTTTTCCACGGAAATTGTGGATAAATCCCGATGCATCGAGGTTATCCACAAGGTGGTCACCCTGCAACCGCGGGATTGGCCGCGCGCCTATGATGAAGCCTTGTTCCACCGCGCTTCGCGCGCGCAACCGGAGGCACTGAGATGGCTTATCGAATCGCGGTCGTGGTCGGCAGTCTGCGCAAGGGCTCGTTCAACCGTCAGCTGGCGCATGCCGTGACATCGCTGGCGCCGGCCGATTTCTCGTTCGAGTTTCTGGATATCGGCTCGCTGCCGCTATACAGCCAGGACTACGACGCCGACTTCCCCGAAGTCGCGCGCAACCTCAAGCAGCAGATCGAGGCGGCGGACGCGCTCCTCTTCGTCACGCCCGAGTACAACCGTTCCGTGCCGGGCGTGCTGAAGAATGCCATCGACTGGGGTTCGCGCCCGTGGGGCAAGAATTCGTGGAGCGGCAAGCCGGGCGCGGTGCTCGGCACGTCGCTGGGCGTGATCGGCACGGCGCTCGCGCAGCAGCATTTGCGCAACATCCTTGCGTATCTCGATGTCGCGACGCTCGGCCAGCCCGAGATGTTCATCAAGCACGATGCGAGCCGGATCAACGAGAAAGGCGAGATCCTCGACGACGATACGCGCAAGTTCCTGCAGACCTTCGTCGATCGCTACGTCGACTGGGTCAAGCTCCAGCTCGGCCGCTAAAGGGCAGGTCAGTGCAGCGTCCGGTGATGGGCGGGCGTGTCGTCTTCGTATTCGAGGAACTCGTCGGGAATCTGCGGCGCGGCGCCCTTTGCCGGCTGGGTGGCCTCCGGTGCGGCAGGCACTTCGACGCCACGGCTCATGACAGCACCGGCGCCCGGTGCGCTGGCCGAGGCCACCGCGTCGGACCGGTGCCGCTGGCTGGACTCCGCGGTCGCCGCCGCAGCCCTGGCCGCATGCGCAGCAGCCTCCGCCTGGGCGTTAGCAGCAGCCTTGCGTGCCTGTGCCGTGCCCGTTGCCGATGAAGCTGCCGCCGCGCGCCGCCTGACGGCCGTGGCGAGGTCGGCAAGCCCCAGTTCGTCGATGGCCGAACGCTCGCGCGTTGCCGCATCGTCGCGGGTTGCCCAGTTCCACGGGTCGCCGCGGGTCGTGACTTCGATCGCGCGGGCTTCGGCGAGCGTGGCGCGCGCGAATTCGGCGTGCCCATCGTCCGCGACGTGAACGGCCAGCAGGACCGTATCGCCGGGGGCGAGCGGCGACGCCTCGGCCGGCCCGGTTCCGGTGCCGCCCGCGAGCGGATCGGCGGCAAAGAAGCTTGCCATAAGCCTTTCGAGCCCGGCGAGCACGCCTTGCGTATGCGCCGGCAACTCGATATCGCCGGCGGCGAAGCCCTTCGCCATCAGCACGTCCTGTGCGTGCCGCGCGTCGTCCCAGGTCTTGAAGCGACCGGTTACGGTCTGTCTCATGGCGCCCTCCTCGATGACGTGCAACATCAGCTTCACATGATGCGCCTCAACGGCGCACTGCGCCCAGCGGGATACCGCAATCCTCGCGCAATCCTCGTGCCGCGCCCGCCCGGCCCTGCCGTCCGGCTGCCGCGGGCCGCCGTCAAAGTGCCGCGTCGCGCGCCTGCCGCGCCGGCTGCTCGCGCTGGATCTTCTCCAGCATCTTTTCGAGCAGGCCGATATCGAACGGCTTGGACAGCACCCGCACGTCGGCATGGCGCGCGCGTTCGAGTTCCTCCGCGTAGCCGGTCACGAGGATGATCGGCATGGCCGGCACGATGGCCTGCACGGCTTCCGCCAGATCGATGCCGTTCAGTTCCCCCGGCATGTGGATGTCCGAAATGACGAGGTCGAAGTGCAGCGCGCCCGCTTTGCCCGCCGCTTCGCTCCCTTTGTCCTCTTTGTCTTCTTCGCCGGCCCGCGCCGCTTCGACGAGGCGCAGCGCGCTCGCCGCGTCGTTGGCGCAGGTCACCTGGTGGCCCATCATCTGGAGAAGCGCCTCGGTGCCGGCCGCCACTTCGTCGTTGTCCTCCACGAGCAGCACGCGCAGCCCCTCGCGCGGGCGTGCCTCGTCGGCGAGCGGTTCGGGCGGCTGCGGCGCCGTGGGCGCATGGAGGGCGCGCGGCAGGTACAGGTGCACCGAGGTGCCCGCACCGATCGCGCTGTCGATGGCGGCGAGCCCGCCCGAGCGCTCGCAGAACGCGAACACCTGCGGCAGGCCGAGGCCCGTGCCCATGCCCTTCGGCTTGGTCGTGTAGAGCGGTTCGAAGGCGCGCGCGAGCACTTCGGGCGGCATGCCGCTGCCGGTGTCTTCGAGCGTGATCTGCACGAAGTCGCCGTCGAGCGGGAAGCCCTCGCCGGGCCGGAAGGCGATGTTGCGCGCACGCACCGTGAAGCGGCCGCCGTTGGGCATGGCGTCGCGCGCGTTGACGGCGAGGTTGATGAGCGCGAGCTCGAGCTCGGCGACATCCACGAGAATGGGCCAGACGTCTTCGTCCACGTCCAGCACGAGCGACACCTTCGCGCCGAGCGACGCGCACAGCAGTTCGCGGCACGCGGGCAGCCAGCGGCCCACGTGGATGGTCTCGTTGCGCAGCGGCTGCTTGCGCGCGACGCCGAGCAACTGCCGCGTGAGCGACTGCCCGCTCTTGAGGGCCCGCTCGACCGCCGAGAGCTCGCGGTCGAGCCCGGGCGCGCCGCGGCGCCGCGCGATCTGGACGTTCGCGGAGACGATCATCAGCAGGTTGTTGAAGTCGTGCGCGACGCTGCCGACGAGATTGCCGAGTGCCTCCATCTTGCGCGCCTGGCGGTAGGCGGACTCGATCGAGCGCCGCATCGAGGCTTCGGCCTGCCAGCGCTCCCAGGCTTCCTCTTCAGCGGCGAGCCGCCGCAGCGACAGCCAGATCACGCACCAGAGCGCGATGGAGGGGATGAACATCGAGGCGACCAGCACGCTCAGATGACGCCACCAGGCGGCCCAGATCGCCTGCGCGCGGTAGCCGCACGACACGTACACCGGGTATCCGCCCACGCGCCGGTACGCGAGGATCACGTCGTCGTCCACGAGCTGGGAGTGCATGCGCACGACGCCGGATTCCGCGCCGCGCGCGAGGGCGGCGGCGAGCGGCGAGCCCGCGGTGATGGTCGTGGCGGCGCTGGCGCGCGGCGGCGGATAGAAGGCGAGAAGCGAGCCGTCGCTGCGCACGAGGCCCATGTCCATGGGCGATCCGGCGCCCAGCAGGTCGCGGTAGAAGTCCTTGAAGTAGCCGGGCCGCAGCGCGACGGAGACGATCCCTGCGAAAGCGCCGGCGTCGTCGTTGCGCGCCACGCCCATGTTGAAGACGGTTTCGTGGCTCGCCTGGCCGGCCATCACGCGCGAGACGTGATCGACCATGCGGCCGTCGCGAATGCCGGTGAAGTCTTCGCGCGCGGCGATCGAGACGCGCGGCGGCGGCGAAAAGCGGCTGCTCGCGAGCAGGTCGCCATCGCGGCCGAAGATCGACACGGCCGCCACCTGCGGATAGCCGCCGCCGATGGCGTCGAGCTTTTCGTGGATCTCGGTTTCGGTGGCGCGGATACCGTCGTCGTCGAGGCCTTCCACGAGTTCCACCACCCGCGCGTCGAGCGCCTCGTTCAGGTCGAACACCTTCAGGGCGTGCTCTTCCGCCACGCGCACGGTGCGCAGCGTGGTGTCCGTGGCGTCGGCCTCGCGGGCGCGCAGGTCGCTGTAGGCCATCGCGGCGACATACGCGCACGGCAGCACGATCGCGGCGAGCAGCAGCGCGATCAGCGTGCGGCGGCGCACCGTGAAGTCGTGGCCGGGTGCGGCCGGAAACGGCGGGTCGTCGCTGCGGTGCGGCGTTGCGGTGCGATCGTCGGGCCGCGCGGGCCGGTCAGGGGTCATCGTGGGGAGGGCCGGAAGGTGAGGCAGACAACAAAATCTCACGACATGATAAACGACCAGGCCCGCGCGCCCACGCTACGCCGGAGCCGGCGAGGCCGCCGCAGAGCGCATCGGCTCCGCCCGCGGCAGCGGTCCGGAGATATTTTCTCCTGCCTGACTGAATTCGCGAAAATCCGCGAAGCGCAAACGTACACAAAGGCATAATCGTCGGTCTTTATTTAGGGGAGGGATCGTTTATTTGCAAGGAATCGGGAAAATGGAGTTAATTCTGTTCGATTAATCTTTATTGGCGAGTTGCATTTCACTCCAATTGAATCGAAAATCGCGCTCACGCCAATTAAGGTGCTCTAAATTGGGCGCCGTTCATCGTGCGGTTTTGCGCACGGTGTCGTACGGGGTGGTTTTTTCATGCCAGACAGGATCGAACGGCCGCAAGGCGCGCCCAACGGGGCTTGCCCCCACGTGCGCGGCCCGGCTTCCGCCTGCTGCCGGACCCATCTTGCACCGTCGCGCCTAAAGAAAGCGTTCGCGCCGCCGTTAAACCGTCACAATGCATTCCGTCTAACGCACACTCAATCAGCATACTCATGTCCTTGCCCATCGTGATCGCCGACGATTCGCTGCTCGCCCGGAAGGTCCTCACAAAGGCACTCCCCGAGGATTGGGACGTCGAGATTTCGTACGCGTCGAACGGACACGAGGCGCTGGCGCTCTACCGCGCCGGCCGTGCGGAGGTCATGTTTCTCGACCTCACGATGCCCGACATGACGGGTTTTCAGGTTCTCGAAGCGTTGCAGCAAGAGGACCTGAATTCCTTCGTAATCGTGGTGTCCGCCGATATCCAGCCGCTCGCGCAGGAACGCGTGCGTGCGCTCGGGGCGGCGGCGTTTGTCGCGAAGCCGGTCACCCAGGAGGCGCTGCTACCCATCCTCAAGGAGTACGGGTTGTATGCCTGATCGAGTCTTCACGGAATTGCAGCGCGACGCGCTCCAGGAAATCGCCAATCTCGGCATGGGTCAGGCGGCCACGCGGCTGTCGGGGCTGCTCGACGCGTTCATCGAGCTTTCGGTGCCGCGCGTGCGCGTGGTCGCGGTGCGCGAGGCGGCGCTGGCGCTGCGCGAGATGACCGGCATCGACGGCCCGGTGACGGCCGTGCGCCAGGGCTTTCGCTCGGAGATCAAGGGCGAGGCGCTCGTGATCTGCCGCAGCGGCGAAATCGCCGAACTGGGCGCGCTGATCGGCGGCGCCTACGCGGAATCGTCGAGCGACGCGCTCACCGAAGAAGAACTGATTTTCGACGTCGCGAACGTGCTGACGGGCGCGTGCGTGTCGTCGATGCTCGACCAGCTCGGGCGGCTGCCGGACTTCACGGCGCCGGGCCTGCTGGGCGAGGGGGTCACGCTCGATGAAGTGTTCCAGCCGGGGCTGCTCGCCTGGGACCTCGCCCTGCTCGTCGAAGTGAACTTCGCGCTGGAAGACCATCGCTTCCGCGCGCACCTCGTCATGCTGATGGCCGAGGAATCCATCCACCACGTGAGCCGGGCGATCGATACCTTGCTGCATAGCTTATGAACGCACACGCTGGCTTGCCGTCGCTGTCGGATCTCGTTGTCGAGCGGGTCGGTTTCGGCATTTTCGTGCTGGACCGGGAGATGAAGGTCCTGATGTGGAACCGCTTCATGCAGGACCACAGCCGGCGCGCCGCCGAAGAGGTGATCGGCCGCTCCATCTTCGAAACCTTCCCCGAACTGCCGCGCGCGTGGCTCACGCGCAAGATCGAAAGCGTGTTCCAGCTCGGCAGCTTTGCGTTCAGCTCCTGGGAACAGCGGCCCTACCTCTTCAAGTTCGACCACGACCGGCCCATCACGGGCGGCGTGGACTACATGCAGCAGGATTGCACCTTCATGCCGCTCATGCGCGAGCGCGAGGTGGTCGCCGTGTGCGTGACGATCTCCGACGTGACGCATGTGAGCGTCGTGCAGCGCGAGCGCGAAGAGGCCGTGGCGAAGCTGCGCGACTACGCCGACCGCGACGGCCTGACCGGCATCGCCAACCGGCGCTATTTCGAGACCCGGCTGGCCGAGGAGTTTTCGCGCTGGCAGCGCTACGGCGGCGAATTGTCGGTGTTGCTGTTCGATCTCGACCACTTCAAGAAAATTAACGACCAGTTCGGCCACGTTGCCGGCGATACGGTGCTGCGCGTGATGGCGCAGCGGGTCGCGAACGTCGTGCGCAAGGAGGATGTGTTCGGCCGCTTCGGCGGGGAAGAATTCGCCCTTCTTTTGCCTTGCACGCCCATCGGCGACGCCATGCGGGTTGCCGAGAAGATCCGCAAGACGATCGGCGATACGCCGGTCGAGGTGCAGGGCGTGGTCGTGCCGGTCACGGCCAGCGTGGGCGCCGCCACCGCGCGGCCCGGCGCGCCCGGCTACGAGGGCATCGTCAACGAGGCCGATGCGGCCCTGTATCGCGCCAAGCGCCAGGGGCGCAACCGGTCGGTGGCGCTCGCCTGAGGCTGCATCAGGCCACATCAGGCCGCGTGTCAGCCCGCCCGGGACAGGGCGAGGCCACGGGGTCGCACTTTCCGCTTTCGCACCTTTTCTCCGCGCTTTAACCATCGAAACCCGGGCTACGGCGCCCACCGGCGCGCGCCGGCGGGGGTTCCGGACTGCGGTGCCAGGCAAAGATTGATATACTTTTGCCCGTTTCCGGCCGCGCGCGAGCGCCTGTAAGACGTCCCGCGGCCGGCTGCCTCCAGCGTGTCCGCGGCCCGTCCGTGCGCGCGGGCGACCCGCCGCCCGCGGGCCCGAATATCTGAAAAGCCCCGTGTGCGGGCGCCCCTGCGGAGATCGTCTTGGCCGTTTCCAACCTCGTCGTGGACGATACACAACAAACCGACGCTGCCGCCGCCTCGTCGGGCAGCTCGTTTTATCTGGCGATGCGCATTCTGCCCGCGGCGCAGCGCGACGCCATGTACCAGGTGTACGCGTTCTGCCGCGCCGTGGACGACATCGCCGACAGCGACCTGCCTCGCGCCCAGCGCGCGGCCGGCCTCGACCGCTGGCGCGCCGACATCGACGCCTGCTACGCCGGCACGCCGCCCGCGGCGCTGGCGCCGCTCACGCGCCAGATTCACACGTTCGGCCTGCGCCGCGAGGACTTCCACGCGATGATCGACGGCATGGCCATGGACGCCGCCGAAGACATCTGCGCGCCCGACGAGAACACGCTCGATCTCTACTGCGACCGCGTGGCGAGCGCGGCGGGGCGCCTTTCGGTGAGGATATTCGGGATGGCCGAGGCCCCTGGCATCGCCTTGTCGCACCACCTCGGCCGCGCGCTGCAGCTCACGAACATCCTGCGCGACATCGACGAGGACGCGGACATCAACCGCTGCTACCTGCCGCGCGAGTTGCTCGCGCGCGAGGGCATCGCGGCCTCGAATCCGCACGAGATCGCCGCCGATCCGTCGCTGCCGCGCGTGTGCGCCACGCTCGCCGAGCGCGCGAAGCAGCATTTCGCGCGCGCCGACGCGATCATGGACGGCGTGCCGCGCGCGCAGGTGAAGGCGCCGCGCATCATGTCGGGGGTGTATCGCGTGCTGCTCGAGCGCACGCTGGAACGCGGCTTCGATCTGCCGCGCACGAAAATCAGCAAGCCGCGCGCGCGGCTGATGTGGATCGTCGCGCGCTACGCGTTGCTCTGATGCCCCCGAGGCTCGTCCACGTGATCGGCGCGGGGCTCGCGGGCCTCGCGACGGCCGTGCGGCTGCAGCGGCGCGGCGTGCAGGTTGCGCTGTACGAGGCGGGCTCGCAGGCGGGTGGACGGTGCCGGTCGTTTTACGACCGCACGTTTGGGGCGACGCTCGACAGCGGCAGTCACCTGATGCTGGCCGGTCATACGGCCATCGTCGACTACACGCGGGCGATCGGCGCGGCCGATGAACTGGTCGGTTCCGCGCAGCAGGACTTCGCGTTCATGGACGTCGCAACCCGAGCCCGCTGGGCCGTGCGCTTCTCGCGCGGGCGCGTGCCGTTCTGGATCGGCGACGCGAACGCGCGCGTGCCGGGCACGAGGGCGGTCGACTATCTCGCGCTGCTGCCGCTGCTGTTCGCCAAGCCCGGCCGCACGCTCGCGCAGAGCATGCGCTGCGACGGCACGCTGTGGGACCGGCTGCTGCGCCCGTTCTTCCTCGCGGGGCTCAACGTCGAGCCGCGCGTGGCGAGCGCCGAACTGGCGGCGACCCTGCTGCGCGAAGCACTCGCGGCGGGCGGCGAGGCCTTCCGGCCGCTCTTCGCGAGGAGCGGCCTGTCGAGCGCGTTCGTCGATCCGGCGCTGCGCATGCTGCAGCACGGCGGCGCGGCCATCCGGCTCGACGCGCCGCTCAAGGAGATCGTGTACGACGACGCGGCGGGCCGCGTCGCCGCACTCGATTTCGCCGCGGGCCGCGTGACGCTCGGCGAGGGCGAGGCGGCCGTGCTGGCCGTGCCGCCCGAGTCCGCAGCGGCGCTCGTGCCCGCGATCCAGACGCCGCGGCGCTATACCGCGATCGTCGACGTGCACTTCGCCGTGGAGCCGCCGCCGGGGCTCGCGGCGCCGATGGCCTTCGTGCACGGCACGGCCGACTGGCTGGTGGTCTCGCACGGGCGCATCTCGACGACGATACACGACGCGCATGCCGTGCTCGACCTGCCCGCCGAAACCCTGGCGCGGAAAGTCTGGGCGGACGTGGCCGCGGCGGCGACCTTGCCCGTGGACCCGTTGCCGTCCTGGCAGATCGTGGCCGCGCCGCGCGCGACCTTCGCGGCCGTACCCGAAGAGGAATTGCGCCGTCCCGCGACGCGCACCCGCTGGAACAACCTGATGCTCGCAGGCGACTGGACGGCTACCGGTCTGCCCGCGACGATCGAAGGCGCGATCCGCTCCGGCCGCAAGGCTGCGGATCTGCTGCTGACAGAAAACATGGAACACCGATGAACGACCTCTCCCAAGCCGTACCGACCGACGACCTCGCGAGCGGCCTCGCCACCGCCGCCGATCCGCCGGCCGCCACGCTTGCAGCGCCCGCCGACGCGCTGGACGCCTCCATCACGCGCGCGACCGACGCGCTGCTCGCGCAACAGCAGGCCGACGGCCACTGGGTCTACGAACTCGAAGCCGACGCCACGATTCCGGCCGAATACGTGCTGCTCGTGCATTACCTCGGCGAGACGCCGAATCTCGAACTCGAGCAGAAGATCGCGCGCTACCTGCGGCGTATCCAGCTCCCGGGCGGCGGCTGGCCGCTCTTCACCGACGGCGCCATGGACGTGAGCGCGAGCGTGAAGGCTTACTTCGCGCTGAAGATGGCCGGCGACGCGGAAGACGCCGAGCACATGGTCCGCGCGCGCGCGGCGATCCTGGCGGCCGGCGGCGCGGAGTCCGTGAACGTCTTCACGCGTATCCTGCTGGCCCTCTTCGGCGTGGTGACGTGGTACGCAGTGCCGATGATGCCGGTCGAGATCATGCTGCTGCCCAAGTGGTTCCCGTTCCACCTTTCGAAGGTGTCGTACTGGGCGCGCACCGTGATCGTGCCGCTCCTCGTCCTGAACGCGAAGCGGCCGGTCGCGAAGAATCCGCGCGGCGTGCGCATCGACGAACTGTTCCACGGCGCGCCGGTTTCCACGGGCCTGAACAAGCGCGCCGGCCACCAGAGCAAGGGCTGGTTCGCCTTCTTTCGCGCCGTGGACGGCGTGCTGCGCGTGACCGATCCGCTGTTCCCGAACTATCTGCGCCAGCGCGCGATCAACGCGGCCGTGGCGTTCGTCGACGAACGCCTGAACGGCGAGGATGGCCTGGGCGCGATCTTTCCGGCCATGGCGAACTCGGTGATGATGTACGACGTGCTGGGCTACCCCGCCGACCACCCGCACCGCGCCATCGCCCGCCAGTCGCTCGAAAAGCTGCTCGTGATCCACGAGGACGAGGCCTACTGCCAGCCCTGTCTCTCGCCCGTGTGGGACACCTCGCTCGCCGCGCACGCGCTGCTCGAAACCGGCGAGCCGCGCGCCGAGCAGGCCGCGCGCCGCGGCCTCGAATGGCTGCGCCCGCTGCAGATTCTCGACGTGCGCGGCGACTGGATCTCGCGCCGTCCCGATATCCGCCCGGGCGGCTGGGCGTTCCAGTACGCGAACCCGCACTACCCCGACGTCGACGACACCGCCGTCGTCGCGATGGCGATGCACCGCGTGGACGTGCTCGACAAGACGAAGTCGTACGACGAACCCATCGCCCGCGCGCGCGAATGGGTGGTGGGCATGCAGAGCAGCAACGGCGGCTGGGGCGCATTCGAGCCGGAGAACACGCAGTACTACCTGAACAACATTCCGTTCTCGGATCACGGCGCGCTGCTCGATCCGCCGACCGTCGACGTTTCGGGCCGCTGCCTCTCGATGCTCGCGCAGATCGGCGAGTTGCCGGCCGCCAGCGAACCCGCCCGCCGCGCCTATCACTACATCCTCGAAGACCAGGAAGCCGACGGCAGCTGGTATGGCCGCTGGGGCATGAACTACATCTACGGCACGTGGACGGCGCTGTGCGCGCTGAACGCGGCCGGCCTTGCGCATGACGACCTGCGCATGAAGCGCGCCGTGAACTGGCTCGTGCAGATCCAGAACGAGGACGGCGGCTGGGGCGAAGACGGCACGAGCTACAAGCTCGACTACCGCGGCTACGAGCGCGCGACGAGCACGGCCTCGCAGACGGCCTGGGCGCTGCTCGGCCTGATGGCGGCGGGCGCGGTGAATCATCCGGCCGTGGCGCGCGGCATCGCGTGGCTGCAGAACGCCCAGCGCGAGCACGGCCTGTGGGACGAAACGCGCTTCACGGCCACGGGTTTCCCGCGCGTGTTCTATCTGCGCTATCACGGCTATCGCAAGTTCTTCCCGCTGTGGGCACTCGCGCGCTACCGCAGCCTCAGGCGTAGCGGCACGACGCTCGTGACGGTCGGGATGTGACGATGAGCGCGACAGCATCCGCGCGGCCCGTGATCGCGGTCGCAGGCATGGCATTCGAAGCGGCCATCGCGCAGGGCAATTCGCGCGACGGCGTGAGCGCCGTCTATGCGGCGCGCGCCGACCTGCTCGAACGCGCGCTCACGGCGGCGCTGGAGCGCGGGGCGTCGGGCGTCGTCAGCTTCGGTACGGCGGGCGGCCTCGCGCCGGATCTGGAGCCGGGCACGCTCGTGATTGCCGACGCCGTGGACGGCCCCTTCGGCCGCATCGACACCGACGCCACGTGGACCGAGCGGCTCGCCCGCGCGCTGGCGGACTCGCCGCTCGCCGCGCGCGTGCGGCGCGGCGTGCAGGCCGCGGTCGCGGCGCCCGTCGTCGGCGCGGACGGCAAGGCGGCGCTCCATCAATCGACGGGCGGCGCGCTGGCCGTCGATATGGAATCGCATCTGGCCGCCGCCGCGGCGGCCGCACGCGGGCTGCCGTTCACGGTGTGCCGCGCGATTGTCGATCCCGCGTGGCGCAGCCTGCCGAAGGCGGCAATGGCCGGCCTGCGCGACGACGGATCGACGGCGGTCCTGCCGGTTCTGCGCGAACTGGCCCGCGACCCCTCCCAGCTAGGCGGCCTGCTGCGCGTCGCCGCCGATGCGAAGGCCGCGCGCCAGACGCTCGCCACCGCGCGCAGCGTACTGGTGAGCTCCCGGGCGCTTTTTCCCGTGTGATCCATCTGGAATATTGAAAGACTAGGGAAAACCCTTATCTCTGGTAATATCTAGGTGTTAACCCTCGGTTCGCGTTCCGGCCCGGGGACGGATCACATTCGAAGGGGATTGCAGCCATGAATTTTCACACTCGCAAGTGGGTCAAGCCTGAAGACCTGAACCCGAACGGCACGCTGTTCGGCGGCAGCCTCCTGCGCTGGATCGACGAAGAAGCCGCCATTTACGCCATCTGCCAGCTCGACAACCAGCGGGTGGTGACCAAGTTCATCTCGGAAATCAACTTCGTGAGCTCGGCGCGCCAGGGCGACATCATCGAACTGGGCATGACGGCCACGGACTTCGGCCGCTCGTCGATCACGCTGCGCTGCGAAGTGCGCAACAAGATCACGCGCAAGAGCATCCTGACGATCGAAAAGATGGTGTTCGTGAACCTGGGCGAAGACGGCAAGCCCGCGCCGCACGGCCGCGAGCGCATCCGCTACGCCGACGAAGCCTATGAGCGCTATCGCCGGAACGTGCAGACGGCGGCGGACGCGATCGAGGCGGTCGGTTCGGAAGAGGAGCGGGAAGAGGACGCGGTGCATTAAGCGCCGAGTCCGTTCGCGAAGCGCCGAAACGAAAACCCCCGGCAGACCAGGCGTCTGTGTGAACTGCACCCCAAAAGTTGGACACCGATCCAATCTTTGGGGTGTTTTTCATGGCGAAGTACGATGAGCAGCTCGCCGCAGCCGCGCCCGCGCCTGTTCAGCAACGGCTACGCAGGTCGCGAAACGGCGGCGAGGCCGCGCGCGCCAGTCAGGGCGCCGAGGCCGGAGCCGGTGCGGCGGGCTTCGCGACCGCATCGGCGGCCGATGCCGCAGCCGATGCCTGCGCCGCAGCGCCAGATGCAGCTGCAGCCGGCGCCGCCGCGCTCGATTCGCCCGGATCCTCGTAATTCGGCAGGCCGTTGTTCTGGCTATCCCCGCCCTTGCCGGCCGGCGCGTTCGATCCGCCCGCGCCGCCTGTATCGCCCGGGTCCTCATAATTCGGCAGTCCGTTCGAATTCCCCGGAGCCCCCGAACTGCCCGACTGCCCCGGATCGCCATAGTTCGGCAGACCCTGGGTGCCCGACTGCGAGCCGCGCAGCAACGATTCTCGCTGCTGGCGGTAGGCGTCGCGCACGAACGAGTACTTGTCGAGTGCCGCCTGCGAAAGCAGGTCGGTTGCGCCCAGCAGGTCCGCGCGCGTGCTGACGAACTGCGTGACGTACAGCGGATTGCGCACGGCCGGTTCGATGTAGTTGAGCACGTTGAACTTCACGTCGACGCCCATGCCGATGCCGTCGCGCACCGAGCTGGGCCCGAAGAGCGGCAGCACGAGATACGGGCCCGCCGGCATGCCGTAGCGCCCGAGCGTGAGGCCGAAGTCCTGGTGGTGCTTGGGCAGGCCCGCGGGCGTGGCGAAGTCGATCAGGCCGCCTATGCCGAACGTCGTGTTCATGGCGAGGCGCATGAGGTCTTCGGTGGCGTCGGTGATCTTTAGCTGCAGCAGGTCGTTGGCGAAGTTGCTCACGTCGCCGAGATTCGAGAAGAAGTTGCTGATCGCCTGGCGCAGCGGCTGCGGCGTCACCTTCTGGTAGCCCTTGGCGATCGGCTGCGCGACCGTGGTGTCGAGCACGTCGTTGAACTTGAAGATCGCGCGGTTCGCCGGTTCGAACGGATCTTCCGGCTTGCGGTTGGGGCCCGTTGCGCAGCCCGACGTCACGAGGATCGTCAGGCTCGCCGCCGCCATGGTGAGCGCGGCTTGTTTCTTGTTCATCGGTCGATCCCCTGGGGTTGCGTTCTTGTGCGTTTTGTCACGCGCGGCTTGCCCATCAGCACCGGCTGGAAGACCACAGCGCCAATCAGCGTACAGAAGAGGGACAGCGCGAGCAGCTTGCCCATGCTCGACGTGCCCGGATGGTGCGAAAGCCACAGGCTTCCGAATGCGGTGGCCGTGGTGGCGGCGGAAAACAGCACTGCGTGCGTGAGGCTCGAATGGAGCAGGCCCGTCTGGCCCGAGCGCCAAGCCATCACGAAATAGATCTTGAACGCGACGCCCACGCCCAGCATCAGGGGCAGCGCGATGATGTTCGCGAAATTGAGCTGGATGCCGAGCACGACGCACAGTTCGAGCGTCACGAGCGCCGAAACCAGCAGAGGAATCAGCGTGCGCAGCACGTCGCCGAAGTGGCGCAGCGTGATCCACAGCAGCGCCGTGATGAGCAGCACCGACCAGGCCGCCGCCTGCAGGAACGCGAGGATGATCACGTTCGCCGAATGCAGGATCGAGATGGGGCCGCCGATGGCGCCCGGCTCCGCGGCCTTCACCGCGTGAGAGAAGCGCGCGAGCATCTGGTCGTCGCCGGGATCGACGCCCGCGGGCACGCGGGGCGCGACGTCCACGAGCGCCTGGCCCGTCGGCGCCACCCAGTCGCGCACCATCCCGGGCGGCAGCGTTTCGCGCGTGATCGGCGAGGGCTGCAACAGGCGCGCGAGCTGCGCGAGCGCGAGCCTGAGCGGCAGGCTGAAAGCTTTTTCGGCGCGATCGCGCGTGGCGGCGTCGGCGTTCGCGAGCTTCGTCAGCGCAGCCGAAAGATGCTGCGCTTCGGCGGCACCCGGTCCCGGATGGTCGCCCGCGGCCAGCGTCAGCTGGTTCGCCGCGCGCTTGAGCGTGTCCACCCGCACCGCGTCGGTCGCGGGCGAGGCCGGCTGCTGCGTGAGTGCGGGCAGCAACTGCTGCGCCGCGCTCGAAATCAGCATCAGCTTTTGCTGCTGGTCGTCGGGGATCAGCGAGCTGAGCGTCGTGGCGCGCGCCACTTCCGGCAGCTTCGCGAGCTTCGCGGCGATCCGGTCGGCGTCGGTCAGGGTCGGCGCGAGCACGCTCACGTCGTTGATCGAGATAACGGGCGAATCCTTCAGCGCAATCAGCGTCGCCATCGATTCGGTGTGCGGGTCCTTCAGGTGCAGCGGGTTGAAGTCGAAGCGCAGGTGCAGCAGCAGGGGCGTTGCGCCCACCACCACCACGAGCGTGCCGATCAGCACCGGCTTGCGATGATCGGCAAGCCACTTGTCCACCGGCGCGAGGAACGCGAAACCGGGGGACGTTTTCTCGCCGTGCGGCTTGAACACGCTGATGAGCGCGGGCAGCACGGTCATGTTCGCGAAGTACGCGACGAACATGCCCACGCCCGCGATCTGGCCGAGCTCGGAGAGGCCCTTGTAGGCCGTGGGCAGGAAGGAAAAGAAGCTTTCGGCCACCGCGATGGCGGCCAGCGTGAGCGGCACGCCGATCACGCGCGCGGTCTTGAGGAGCGCCGCGTCGAGCCGTTCGTCCTGGTGGCGCTCCTCGCGGTATTTCACGCCGAACTGCACGCCGAAGTCCACCCCGAGGCCCACGAACAGCACCATGAACGCGACCGAGAGCATGTTGAGCGAGCCGACCATCATGAGGCCGAGCGCGGCCGTGATGACGAGGCCGATCACGAGCGTGACGAGCACGGCGCCGATCAGCTTGCCCGAGCGCAGCGCGAGCCAGAGGATCACGAGCACGACGACGGCCGTGATCGCGCCGTTGAACGCGGCGCCGTCCTCCACCGAGGCGAACTCTTCGTCGGCGAGCGGCTGTTCGCCGGTCAGGCGCACGCGGGCGCCGTACTCGACATCGAGATGCAGCGAGGCGGCGGTGTTGCGGATCGTCTGCGAGGCGCTCGCGGCGGCCTTCAGCGCCGCGTAGTTGAGCACCGGCTGCACCGTGACGAACGCGAACGCGGGCTTCTTCGCCGCGTCCTTGTCGACGAGCGCGCGCCACGAGAACGCGGCCGGCTTGCCGGCCAGCACCTGATCGAGCGTGTCGGCGGCGCTGCCGAGCAGGTGCGCCATGTCGGGCAGCTTCACCTGGCCAATCGTGAGCGGCAGCAGCAGCGTGGTCGTGAGCGTGCCGGCAAGGCCGGTCAGGCTGGGATCTTTGGCGAGCTGGTTGACGAGCGGGCGCGCCTGCACGAGCTGGCCCGTGGTGGAGAGCACCGAGGCCGTGGAAGGGAACAGCAGGCCGTTGTGCTCGAAGAACGGACCGCCCGCGGGCTGCGAGATCTCGCTGAATTCGCGCGGGTCCTGCCTCAGCGCGTCGGCGAGCTTGTCGGCGGCGGCGTCGGCGAGTTCGGGCGCGTCGGCCTCGACCACCACGAGCAGCGACTGGCCGCGCTGCGGGAAGGCTTTGTCGATGGCGTCGCCGAGCGCGGACCATTGCGCGTCGTTCTCGACGAGCCCGCTGACATCGGTATTGATCTTGAAATGTTTGACGACGTACACGCCGCTAAGCGCGGCCAGTACGAGCGCGAGTGCGATGACCCACGCCGCGCGGCGCACTGACCAGGCGACGAGGTGGATGATGAATGGCTTCAGCATACAGGCGAGGGGGCCCTGTCCATGACGGTTTTTCTGGCGAAGCGCGTCAGTATACCGGCCTCTCCCTTCCCGGCGCGCCTTGTACACACAAGGCGCTCAGGCAAAGCCGTTATACTGGATCAGCCGGGCCGCCACCCGTCGCGTCCCGGCGCTTGAATCTTACTGTCCCGATGAGCGTATGAAACGTTATTTCACCGCATTTCTCGCCGCCGCCTTCGTGTCGGGTGCCGCCTATGCCCAGAGTTCTCCCGACGCCATCGTCAAGGATGCCGTGCAGGGCACCGTGAAGGCGATGCAGGCCGACCCGCAGGCGCGTGGCGGCGACATGGCGAAGATCACCCAGGTGGTCGAGACCCATTTCGTGCCGGCCACCGACTTCCAGCGCACCACCCGCATTGCCATCGGCAAGGCATGGACCACGGCCACCCCGGAGCAGCAGCAAAAGCTGTATGAGCAATTCCAGCTCCTGCTCGTGAAGACCTATGCGTCCTCGCTTGCGCAACTGCGCGATACGGAGGTGACCTTCAAGTTCCTGCCGTCCAACACGGCGGCGGGCGCGAAGGATACGGTCGTGCAGTCGCACGTCATCAGCAACGGCGGCGACGACGCCATCGACTACCGGCTCGAACGCACCGCCACGGGCTGGAAGATCTACGACATCAACATGATGGGCGCCTGGCTGATCCAGGTGTACCAGACGCAGTTCGCCGACCAGATCGCCAAGGGCGGCATCGACGGCCTCGTCAAGTTCCTCGTCGATCACAACGCACGCAGCTAACGCGGCACCCACGCAGCACCCACGGCAGCACCGGGCGGCCGCGGCGAGCACCGCAACCGCCCTTGCCTCACCCCTTCCTGCGGTTCTCCACCGCGAACTTGATCAGCTCCGCCTGGCCTTCGATGTCGAGCTTACGCTTGAGGTTGAGCCGGTGCGTTTCCACCGTGCGCACCGAAAGCCCGGCGCGCTGCGCGATCTGCTTGCTCGACAGGCCCTGTGCGAGCGCATCGAGAATATCGCGCTCGCGCGGCGTGAGGCGTTCGATGGGCGCTTCCTTCGCCGAAGCCTGGATCATGCGCACGCCGAGCCCCGCGCTGAACCAGGTTTGCCCCGCGAGCACCGCCTCGATGGCGCGCACGATCTCCATCGAGGGCGAATCCTTGAGCACATAGCCGCTCGCCCCTGCCCGTACCGCCTGGGTCACGTACTCGACGTTGTCGTGCATCGACAGCATCAGCACGCGGATCGCCGGAAAGCGCTCGTGAAAGAGGCCCGCGAGCGCGATGCCGTTCATCCCGGCCATGCCCACGTCCATCAGCACGAGGTCGGGGTCGAGCGCGGCGGCGAGTGCGATGGCCTCGTCGGCGTTGCCGGCCTCGCCCGCGACCTGGAGGCCCGCCACCGCTTCGAGCCGGGCGCGCAGGCCGTCGCGCACGAGCGGGTGGTCGTCGACGAGTAAAAGCCGTGCGGGTTGGGCCGTGTCGTTCATGATCTCTCTTTTCCTGCTGCTGTCGCCGTTGCCGCGGGTGCCGTTGTCGCCACCGGCACCCACGCCGTGAGCACCGTGTGCCCGGGCCGCGAGCTCAACGTGAGCCGGCCGCCGAGCGACTCCAGCCGCTCGCGCATGTTGCGCAAGCCGAGGCCCGCGCGCGGATCGGCCTGGGCCTCTTCGACGTTGAAGCCGCGGCCGTTGTCGGCCACGGTCAAGGTGACGCCGCCGCGGGCCACGTCGAGCGAGAGGGCCGCGCGCGGCGCGCCGGCATGGCGCACGATGTTCGTGAGCGCTTCTTGTGCGATGCGAAAGAGTACCGTGTTCACGGCGTCGGGCAGGACGGCGGCCTGCGCTGGCAACGGCGTCGGCAACGGCGTCGGCATCGACGGCGCGGGCGCACCGGCCCGGGCGAACTCGATCTGTATGCCGGACTCGGCGCTCAGCTCGCGCGTGAGTTGTTCGAGCGCGGCGGCGAGCCCGAGGTCGTCGAGCATGGCGGGGCGCAGCGCGTGCGAGATGCGGCGCACTTCGCGCAGCGTATCGGAAAGGCGCGTGAGGCCGGTGGCGAGCGAGGCTTCGGCCGCGGGCGTGCGCGTTTCGCCGCGCTCGAGGCGCGCGAGCGCCGATTCGAGCAGCAGCTTCACCGAAACCAGCATCTGGCTGATGCCGTCGTGCAACTCGCGCGAGAGCCGCGCGCGCTCCTCTTCCTGCGACTCGACCACCTGCTGCGCGAGCCGCTTGAGCCTGGCGTCCGCGCTGCGGTGCTCGCTCACGTTGAGCACGAGCGCGCCCAGCGTGATCACGCCCACCCCCGCCAGCGCGATCACGCCCAGCCACTTGAGCGTGCGCTCGATGTTGGCGGAGGCGCGTTCGTCGATGCGCGCGAGCGTGGAATCGACGTCGTCGAGATAGATGCCGGTGCCGACCATCCAGCCCCAGCGCGTGAGCGGCACGACATAGCCGAGCTTGGGCGCGAGCTTGCCGGTGGAGGGCCGCTTCCACAGATAGCGCACGTAACCGCCGCCGCGCGTGGCCGCGGCAACGAGTTGCTGGATCGTGAGCGCGCCCTGCGGATCGCGCAGGTCCCAGAGGTTGCGGCCCACCAGGTCGGGCTCGCGCGGGTGCATGAGCGAGCGGCCATGCAGGTCGTAGACGAAGAAATAGCCGTCCGGGCCAAAGTCCATTTTTTGCAGCACGGCCAGCGCCTCGCGCTGACGGGTGGCGATCCCGGCGGGCGTGGCGTCGGCCGGCGTCTCGTAGAGCGGTGCGACCGCGCTCGTGGCGAGCTCGACGTAATGACGCAACTCGACTTCCTTGCTCGCGAGGTAAGCGGCCTCCGTCGTCGCGTGCTGCGTCTGCGCGAGCGCGGTGGCCTGCTCCCGCACGCCGATCCCGATACCGGCGATGGCGGCGAGAAAGGGGACGACCGCAAGCAGAAAAATCTTCGTTTTCAGGCGGTCGTTGAAGAAAAATGGGGCGGCCATGGCGACGATCGAACGCTGGGTGAGCAAGGATAACCGTGCGCGCGGGGCCATGCCGGGCGTTCATCCAGCGAGGCCAGGGCGCAGCCGCCCTACGTAATTCCACGTAGCGTACTTACGTAGTTGTGCGCTTGTGGCAGGTAGGGCGAAAGCGAATACTACACGCCCATGGCATGGCCACCTCGACCATGCGCCGCGCCGCACGCCTCCTCGCTCACCGGGAGGCCGGCGCACCGGGCCCGGTTCCGATAGCCGGGTCAATCCAAAAACATAAATGGAGACGCCATGAGTCGGACATCCCGTTTCGTCGTCTGGACGCTGGTCGCGCTATTGGGCGCGTTCGCGTTCGGCACCATCGCGCTCGCGCACGGCGAGCGCATCAGCGCACTGTGGATCGTGGTCTGCGCGATCTGCGTCTATCTCATCGCTTACCGCTTCTACAGCCGCTTCATCGCCAGTGCCGTGCTGCAGCTCGACGGCCTGCGCATGACGCCGGCCGTGCGCCACAACGACGGGCTCGACTACGTGCCCACCAACAAGTACGTGCTGTTCGGCCACCACTTCGCGGCGATCGCGGGCGCGGGTCCGCTGGTGGGCCCGGTGCTGGCCGCGCAGATGGGCTACATGCCCGGCATGCTGTGGATACTCGCGGGCGTGGTGTTCGCGGGCGCCGTGCAGGACTTCGTGGTGCTGTTCCTCTCCACGCGCCGCGACGGCCGCTCGCTCGGCGACCTCGTGAAGATGGAGCTCGGGCCGGTGCCCGGCGTGATCGCCCTCTTCGGCACCTTCCTCATCATGATCATCATTCTCGCGGTGCTCGCGCTGATCGTGGTGAAGGCGCTCACGAACTCGCCGTGGGGCACGTTCACGGTGGCCGCGACCATTCCCATCGCGATCTTCATGGGCCTCTACGTGCGCTTCATCCGGCCGGGCCGGATCGGCGAAATCTCGATCATCGGCTTCGTGCTGCTGATGGCCTCCATCGCGTTCGGCCAGCACGTGCACGATTCGCCCACGCTCGCCGCGATGTTCACGTTCACGGGCACGCAGCTCACCTGGATCCTGATCGGCTACGGCTTCGTCGCTTCGGTGCTGCCGGTGTGGCTCCTGCTCGCGCCGCGCGACTACCTCTCCACGTTCCTGAAGATCGGCACGATCCTCGCGCTCGCCATCGGCATCCTGATCGTCGCGCCGGAACTCAAGATGCCCGCGTTCACGCGCTTCATCGACGGCAGCGGGCCGGTGTGGTCGGGCAACCTGTTCCCGTTCCTCTTCATCACCATCGCGTGCGGCTCGGTCTCGGGCTTCCATGCGCTGATCTCCTCGGGCACCACGCCCAAGCTGCTCGACAACGAAACCAACGCGCGCTTCATCGGCTACGGCGCGATGCTGATGGAATCGTTCGTTGCGATCATGGCGCTCGTGGCCGCTTCGGTGATCGAGCCGGGCGTGTACTTCGCGATGAACGCGCCGCTCGCCGTACTCGGCACGACGCCCGATGCGGTGGCGCACACCGTCGGCCAGTGGGGCTTCGCGCTCACGCCGGACATGCTCACGCAGACGGCGAAGGCCGTCGGCGAAACGACCATCGTGGCGCGCGCGGGCGGCGCCCCGACGCTGGCGGTGGGTATGGCGCAGATCCTGCACCAGGTGATCGGCGGCCAGGCCATGATGGCCTTCTGGTATCACTTCGCCATCCTCTTCGAAGCGCTCTTCATTCTCACGGCGGTCGATGCCGGCACGCGCGCGGGCCGCTTCATGCTGCAGGACCTGCTGGGCACCTTCCATCCGTCGCTCAAGCGCACCGAGTCGCTGCCCGCGAACCTGATCGCCACGGCGCTGTGCGTGGCCGCCTGGGGCTACTTCCTGTACCAGGGCGTGGTCGATCCGCTCGGCGGCATCAATACGCTGTGGCCGCTCTTCGGCATCTCGAACCAGATGCTGGCCGGTATTGCGCTGATGCTCGCTACCGTGGTGCTGTTCAAGATGAAGCGCGAGAAGTTCGCCTGGGTCACGGCCGCGCCCACGCTCTGGCTCCTGATCTGCACGCTCACGGCCGGCTGGCAGAAGATTTTCGACAGCAGCCCGAAGGTGAGTTTCGTCGCGCACGCGCAGAAGCTTTCGGCCGCGCTCGCGGACGGCAGGATCGTGGCGCCCGCGAAGTCGGTCGAGCAGATGCAGCGCATGATCTTCAACGACTACGTGGATGCCGCGCTTTCGGGCCTCTTCATCTTCGTGGTGGTCAGCATCGTCGTGTACGGGCTGATCGCGATTGCCCGCGCACGCCGTGCCGACCGCCCCACCACGCAGGAAACGCCGTATCAGCCGATGCCGGCCGGCGGCATGGCGGGCCGCGCTGGCGGCGCGCACTGAAACCGCAAGCGAGGCACACCATGTTCTCCGGGCTACGCGACAACGTGCAGACGGCCGGCCGCTATCTGGGCCAGGCCATGCGGCTGATGGTCGGCCTGCCGGACTACGAAGGGTACGTCGCGCACATGCGCGCGACGCATCCGGACCGGCCGGTCATGAGCTACGAGGCATTCTTCCGCGAGCGGCAAAACGCGCGCTACGGATCGGGCGCGGGCAAATGCTGCTGATGCCGGCCTGAAGCACCGGCACGAGATTCGCGCATACGAAGGCGCAACGGTTTGACGGCCGTTGCGCCTTTTTTCATGGGCCTGGCGCGAGACGGATTCGGGCGGCTTTGGCCCCATTCCGGGCAGGCTGTTGCTTTGCACAAAAGTTGACATCGGGCGCTTGCGGCACGATGCGGGCTTACCCGAATGCAAAAAAGTATCAGTCTGCGGTCCTATTTTCAGTGGCCGGAACGCGCCGGCCCGGGTAATTTTCGAGTCATGACGGGCGCTCGACCGCGACACGAAGCAGAACACCAGAACGGACCGCCGCAGGAGGACGACAGATGCAGGCCACACAGGACGCGACGGCGGTGAAGGACGCGCGCCAACCCAGGATAGACCAGCCGGACCTCGAACTGGTCGCCGTGCCGCGCGACGAGTCGTTCAAGGTCTGGTCGCACGGCTACCCGTATCGCACGGTGCGCTGGCACTTCCATCCCGAGTACGAGATCCACCTCATCACGGCGACGACGGGCAAGTACTTCGTGGGCGACCACATCGGCAATTTCGTGCCCGGCAATCTGGTGATGGTCGGGCCCAACCTGCCGCACAACTGGGTGAGCAGCGTGCCGCAGGGCGAGCGTGTGGAAGAGCGGTGCCTCGTGCTGCAGTTCGATGCCGGCTTCATTGCGCGCACGATCGAGGCGTTTCCGGAATTCCGGCGCGTGGAGGTGCTGCTCGATGCCTCGCACTCGGGCTTGCTGTTCCCGCCGAGAACGGGCGCCGTGGCCGAGCCGGTCATGCGCGAGATGCTGGGCGCGCAGGGCTTGCGCCGCATTGCGCTGTTCATGGTGCTGCTCGATCTGCTGGTGCGCAGCGCGGAGCCCGTGAAACTCGCGAGCGAGGCGTATCGCGCCGACCCCACCCGCTACGCCGGCACGCGCATCAATCACGTGCTGACCTTCATCGGCAAGAACCTCTCGCAGGAGTTGCGCGAGACGGAGCTGGCCGAACTGGCGGGGCAAAGCGCGAGTGCCTTTTCCCGGTACTTCCGCCGCCATACCGGCGTGCCCTTCGTGCAGTACGTGAACCGCCTGCGGATCAATCTGGCGTGCCAGTTGCTGCTTTCGGGCGAACTGAGCATTACCGAAATCTGCTACCAGGTGGGCTTCAGCAACCTCTCGAATTTCAACCGCCAGTTTTTGCTGCTCAAGGGCATGTCGCCTTCGCGCTGGCGGGCGTGGCAGCAGCTCAACGCGGCGAGCGCCGCCGAGGCGATCGAGGCCCCGATCGAGGCATCAAGCGAGGCATCAAGCGAGGCATCAAGCGAGGCACCCGTAGCCCCCGCCCCCTCGCCGGCCCACGCGCCGGGCTAGCGCGTTCCGTTCCGGCTGTGCAGCGGCGGCGAGCCCCGGGGCTTGCCGCCGAGGGACAGCTTTTACCCGCGATTCCCCGCTACAAGGCAGCGAGGAGCGCACCGAAGGCCGCAGCGACGGCAGCAACGATGGCATGACCGCATCGACATTGACCAACAACGGAGACACTCGATGACCCGACTCTCGACCCCCCTGATCGGCGCCGCCTTACTGGCCGTCGCGCTGACGGGCACGACCGCGGCCGTGGCCGCGCCCAGCGGCACCGTCGCTTTTCTGATGCCCGACCACGCTTCCACGCGCTACGAGCAGCACGACTTCCCCGGCTTCAAGGCGGAGATGGCGAAGCTCTGCGCCGGCTGCAAGGTGCTCTACCAGAACGCCAACGCCGACGCCTCCATGCAGCAGCAACAGTTCAATTCGGTGATCGCGCAGGGCGCGAAGGTGATCGTGCTCGATCCCGTCGATTCCACCGCCGCCGCTTCGCTCGTCCACATGGCGCAAAGCCAGGGCATCAAGGTCATCGCCTACGACCGGCCCGTGCCCTCCACGCCGGCCGACTACTACGTCTCGTTCGACAACGAGGAGATCGGCAAGTCCATCGCCCAGTCGCTCGTGCAGCATCTGAAGGACAGCGGCGTCGCCACCGGCAAGGGCGGCGTGCTCGAAGTCAACGGCTCGCCCACCGACGCGGCCGCGGGGCTCATCAAGAAGGGCATTCACGAAGGGCTGGCAGGCAGCGGCTACAAGACGCTCGCCGAGTACGACACGCCCGAGTGGGCGCCGCCCAAGGCCCAGCAATGGGTGAGCGGGCAGATCACGCGCTTCGGCACGCAGATCGTCGGCGTGGTGGCCGCCAACGACGGCACGGCAGGCGGCACCATCGCCGCCTTCAAGGCGGCCGGCGTCAATCCGGTGCCGCCCGTCACGGGCAACGACGCGACGCTCGCGGGCCTGCAGCTCATCATCGCGGGCGACCAGTACAACACCATCCTCAAGCCGAGCGAGATCGTGGCCGGCGCGGCGGCGAAGGTGGCCGTGGCCTTCCTCTCGGGCGACAAGCCCAAGGGCGAGATCACGCTCTTCAACACGCCCACGCAACTCTTCAAGCCCGCCGTGATCACCGCGAAGAACATCAAGGCGGAGGTGGTGGACAAGGGCTTCGCGAGCGCGAAGGACCTGTGCACGGGCCGTTACGCGGACGGCTGCAAGACGCTCGGCATCGCGAACTGATCAGGTATGCAGAGGAATGGGGTCCGGCGCAGATCGGCCGGACCCCTCCGGAAGCAAACAGCAGGTGACTCCCATGACTGAAAACTCCCCATCCCGCGCGGCACCCGGCGAGCTGGTACTGAGCCTGCGCGGCATCTCGAAGCACTTCGGGGCGGTTTCGGCCCTCACCGATATCGAGCTCGACGTGCACGCAGGCGAAGTGGTGGCCCTCGTCGGCGACAACGGCGCCGGCAAATCGACGCTCGTGAAGATCCTCGCGGGCGTGCACCAGCCGAGCGCGGGCACGATCACGTTCCGCGGCGAAACGGTGACGCTGTCCGATCCGGCCACGGCGCTCGACCTCGGCATCGCAACCGTGTTCCAGGACCTCGCGCTGTGCGAGAACCTCGACGTGGTCGCCAACATCTTCCTCGGCCGCGAACTGAGCCCGCTGCGGCTCGACGAGGTGCAGATGGAAGTGCGCGCGTGGACGCTCCTCAACGAGCTTTCGGCGCGCATTCCCGACGTGCGCGACGTGGTCGCCTCGCTCTCGGGCGGCCAGCGCCAGACCGTGGCGATCGCGCGTTCGCTGTTGCTCGACCCCAAGCTGATCATGCTCGACGAACCCACGGCGGCGCTCGGTGTCGCGCAGACCGCCGAAGTGCTGAACCTGATCGAGCGCGTGCGCGACCGCGGCCACGCGGTGATCATGATCAGCCACAACATGGAGGACGTGCGCGCCGTGGCGGACCGCATCGTGGTGCTGCGCCTTGGCCGCAACAACGGCGTCTTCTATCCCGATTCCTCCAATGCCGAGCTGGTCGCCTCGATCACCGGCGCGACCGAAAATGCCGTGTCGCGCCGCGCGGGCCGGCGCGAGGCGCAACAGGACGTTCAATGAAAGGGGCGATCATGAGCAAGGAAACACATGGCGCCACGCCGCCTTCCCCGCTGCTCGACCGCAGCGATAGCCGCGTGAAGCACGCCGCCGGCGTGGGCGAAAGCCTCTCTGCTTTCGTGGACAAGGTCCGCTCGGGCGATCTGGGTTCGCTGCCCGTGATCGTGGGCCTCGTCATTATCTGGACCGTGTTCACGAGCCTGAACCCGATCTTTCTCTCGGCCGACAACCTCGTGAACCTGCTGTTCGACTGCTCGACGGTGGGGGTTATTTCGCTCGGCATCGTCTGCGTGCTGCTGGTGGGCGAGATCGACCTCTCGGTGGGCTCGATGAGCGGGTTTGCCTCCGCACTCGTGGGCACGCTCTGGGTCAACGAAGGCTGGCCGGTGCTGCTCGCCATCGCTGCCGCCATCGTGGTGGGCGGCGCGATCGGCGCGCTCTATGCGCTGCTGCTGAACCGGCTCGGCATGCCGAGCTTCGTCTCCACGCTCGCGGGCCTGCTCGCCATTCTCGGCCTGCAGCTTTATGTGCTCGGCAGCGAAGGCTCGATCAACCTGCCCTACGGCTCGACGATGGTGAATTTCGGTCAACTAATGATCATTCCCGCCGTCGTCTCGCATCTGCTCGCGCTGCTGCCGGGGCTTGCCATCGTGCTGATCGGCCTGCGCACCCGCGAACGCCGCAAGGCGGCCCGCCTTTCGGCGCCTTCGTTGAGTCTCCTGCTCGCGCGCGGCGTGATCCTCACCGTGGTGCTCGAACTGGTGGTGAGCTACCTCGACCGCGGACGCGGCGTGCCGCTGATGTTCGGCGTCTTCCTCGGTCTCGCCATCGCCATGGACTATGCGCTCACGCGCACGCGCTGGGGCCGCTCGATGAACGCCGTGGGCGGCAACCGCGAAGCCGCGCGCCGCGCCGGCATCAACGTGCGCCGCATCTACACGAGCGCCTTCGTGCTGTGCGCGGGCTTCGCCGCGCTCGGCGGCGTGCTCACGGCGGCGCGCCTCGCTTCGGCCAGCCAGCAGGCCGGCACCGGCGACGTGAACCTGAACGCGATCGCCGCGGCCGTGATCGGCGGCACGAGCCTCTTTGGCGGGCGCGGCAGCGCGTGGTCGGCGGTGCTCGGCATCATCGTGATCCAGTCGATTGCGAGCGGCCTCACGCTTCTGAACCTGTCGTCTTCGCTGCGCTTCATGATTACCGGCGCCGTGCTGGCGATTGCCGTGATCGTCGATTCGCTGGCGCGGCGCTCGCGCGTCACGCACGGCCGCGCATAAATCCACGCATCGATCCATGCATTCTGGAGAGTCGTTCATGTCTGAATTCATGAAGGGAAAGGTGGCCGCCATCACGGGTGCGGCTTCGGGTATCGGTCTCGAATGCGCGCGCACGCTTGTCGCGCACGGTGCGAAGGTCGTGCTGATCGACCGCGCCAGGGAGCGGCTCGAAGCGTGCTGTGCCGAACTGGGGCCCGACGCGTTCGCGCTGGAATTGGATCTGCTGCGGCCCGCGGAGGTGTCCGGCATGCTGCCGAAGATCCTCAAGCTGGCCGGCGGCCTCGACATCTTCCACGCCAACGCGGGCGCCTATATCGGCGGCGAGGTGGCGGAAGGCAACCCCGACGAGTGGGACCGCATGCTGAACCTCAACATCAACGCGGCGTTCCGTTCCGTGCATGCGGTGCTGCCGCACATGATCGCGCAGCGCTCGGGCGATATCGTCTTCACGAGCTCGATTGCGGGCCTCGTACCGGTGGTGTGGGAGCCCATCTACACGGCCTCCAAATTCGCCGTGCAGGCCTTCGTTCACACCACGCGGCGCCAGGTGGCGAAGCATGGCGTGCGGGTGGGGGCGGTGGCGCCGGGGCCCGTCGTCACGGCGCTGCTGGACGACTGGCCGAAGGCCAAGATGGAGGAGGCGCTGGCCTCGGGCAGCCTGATGCAGCCGAAGGAAGTGGCCGATGCGGTACTCTTCATGCTTACGCGGCCGCGCAACGTGACCATACGCGATCTGGTGATCCTGCCGAACAGCGTCGATCTCTGAGCGCCTGGGCGTCGCTTCGGTTCCCGGCGACGTTTCACTCCTTACAAGCAATCTGCGATGAGCACTGACAATTTCACCGCCGGCGCAGCACCGGCCGCGCGCTACGTGATCGGCGTGGACGTGGGCACGGGCAGCGCCCGCGCCGGCCTCTTCGATCCCTCGGGCCGCATGGTCGCGTCCGCGAAGCACGACATCACGGTGTTTCATTCGAGCGGCGCCATTGTCGAGCAGTCGAGCCGCGAAATCTGGCACGCCGTGTGCCGCGCGGTGAAGGACGCGCTCGCGATGGGCGCCATCGCGCCCGACGCGGTGGCCGGCATCAGCTTCGACGCCACCTGCTCGCTGGTCGTGCTGGGCGAGGGCGGCCGCTCCTTGCCCGTGGGGCCCACCGAGCAGGACGAGCGCGACATCATCGTGTGGATGGATCACCGCGCGCTCGGCCAGGCGCAGGGGATCAACGAGACGGGGCACGCGGTGCTGCGGTTCGTGGGCGGCACGATCTCGCCGGAAATGGAAACGCCCAAGCTGCTGTGGCTGCTGGAGAACCGGCCCGAGGTGTTCGAAGCGGCCTGGCAGTTCTTCGATCTCACCGACTTCCTGACCTGGCGCGCGAGCGGCGATCTGGCGCGTTCCACCTGCACCGTCACGTGCAAATGGACCTATCTCGCGCACGAGCGGCGCTGGGACGAGAGCTACTTCCGCGCCGTGGGCCTGGGCGTGCTGGCCGACGAAGGTTTTGCGCGCATCGGGCAGCGGGTCGTCGAACCGGGCACGCGGCTCGGTAGCGGCCTGACCGCCGAAGCGGCGGCCGAGCTCGGCTTGCGGGCGGGCACGCCGGTTGCCGCGGGCGTGATCGATGCGCACGCCGGCGGCATCGGCACGGTGGGCGCCGATGGTGCGCCCGAGTCTTGTCTCGCGTATGTGTTCGGCACCTCGTCGTGCACGATGACGACCACGCGCGAGCCGGTTTTCGTGCCGGGCGTGTGGGGGCCGTACTACTCGGCGATGGTGCCGCACGCGTGGCTCAACGAAGGCGGCCAGTCGGTGGCGGGTGCGGCCATCGAACGGCTGCTCTCGATGCATCCGCTCACGCCCGAAGCCCATGAGCGCGCCACCCAGGGCGGGCAATCGCTGCCCTCCATGCTGGCGGGCCTGGCCGTGCAGGCTGCCGTCGAACTCTCCGACGCAGCGAAGCTCGCGCAAGGTCTGCACGTCGTGCCGGAGTTTCTCGGCAACCGCGCGCCCTTCGCCGATCCGCACGCGCGCGCCGTGATTGCGGGGCTGGGCATGGAGGCGGATCTCGACAGCCTCGTGGCGCTCTATATCGCCGGCATTTGCAGCATCGGCTACGGGCTGCGCCAGATCATCGAGGCGCAGGCCGCGGCCGGCGCGCCGATCGAGCGCGTGGTGATCAGCGGCGGAGCGGGACGGCTCGCGCTCGTGCGGCAACTGCTTGCCGACGCGACGGGCAAGCCCGTGCTCGTGACCGAGGCCGAAGAGCCCGTGCTGCTGGGCGCCGCGATGCTGGGCGGCGTGGCGGCCGGCCTCTTCGACGACGTACGCACGGCGATGGCGAAGATGTCGCGCATCGCCCGCGTTCACGAACCGGCGACGGGCGAGATCGCGGCGCTGCACGACGCGCGCTACGACGCGTTCAGGCAGTTGCAGAGCGTGGCGCGGGCCATCCGTTAGCGCGCGGCGTTTTTCACCGCGGCCCGGTGGCCCTCTAATGGCTTGGCGGCCCCGCAGCCGCCCTCAGTGCCCCAGGCCGCTCGCGGCGATCTGCTGCTCCACATACTGCGCGAACAGCGAGTGCAGATGCGTCGTGGGGTGCAGGTCGTCGGCGAACATGTAGGTCTGGTCCGCGTTGGACGAAACGTAGGTGGCCGGCGAGCAGAGCAGCGAGGTGTCGTCGGGCGTCTTCGACGGATCGCAGGCCTGGCCCGTGTTCGACACGGTAAAGCCGTTGGCCTGGAAGTTCGCGACCATCTGCGTGACCCAGCTGTACGCATCGACCTGGATGACCTTGCCTTGCAGGCCGTTCGATTGCAGGGCGGCGTTCAGGGTCGAGTTGAAGAGCTGCGAGAGCTGGGTCAGATTCGCGCCGCCATCGGAGGCGGCGAGCCCCTTGGGCGACAGGCCGATGTTCGGCAGGTTGACTACGACAACGTGCGTGGCGCCGCCCTGGACGATCTGCCCGATCACCTGTGCGAGCGTGGTGGCCGCCGTTTCCACCGTCGAAGTGGCGGCGGGCGGCGTGCCGGCGCGCAGCACGTCGTTGGCGCCGGCCCAGACCAGCACGAGCTGTCCCGAGTTGAAGCTGCCGTACGTGCCCAGATAGCTCGAAACCTGCTGGTTGACCGGCATTTCGACATTGCCGATCACATCGGTCAGGAAGTCGTACTGGGTGGCGGGCGTGGCGACCGTCGATCCGCCCTCGGCGTAGCCGAGGCCTCCTTGCGCACTGAGCTTGTGATCGAAGCCGATCGTGAACGCGGCGTTGAGCGTGTTTCCGTAGTACTGCGCAACGTCCTGGGTCCACACCTGGCCGGGGTTGGTGGTGAAGCGGCCGCCGCCTACCGCGCTCGCGATCGGCGCATAGGTGCCGACGTCGGAAAGGCTGTCGCCGAAGGAGACGACCTGCAGGCTTACGCCGCCCGGCGGCGTGCCCGAACTGCTGCTTGTGCCGCCGCTACCTCCGCCGCCGCAGGCGGCAACCAGTCCGAACAGGACGGTAGAAATTGCAATTCGGACCGCATTGTTGATTCTTTGCATTGCGCCTCCTCGCCGCCCAGGGCGGTTACGCCCGCCGCGCAAGGTCGCGCGGCGGGCTCACGGGAGGAGGTGAGCAAAAAGGATGCGCGGTCTTTTGCGTTCGCGCCGGCTTGGCCCCTGGCTTTTGTCCAGGCTTGGCCCTAATAGGTAATCTGGCTGTGCAGATCGCGCTGCACCTGGAGCGCCATCTTCCTGAGCTCCACATAGTCGTCGGGCTGCAAGAGCACGCCGGGCACCACGATCGTCAGGTCCCGCGTGACGGTGATGTCCCGTCCGCTGGCGGTGTAGCTGGACCGATAGGCGCCGAGCTTCGAGGCGACATCGAGCGGTTTGGGCAGATGGGTCACGTTGACGCCTTCGGGCAGCGTAAGCACCGTGGTCTCGACCAGATGGCGGCTCGGGAAGGGCATGGCGAAATCGCGTGTCTGCGCGCCGAACGCCCCGAAGCTGTCACTGATGCTGCTCAGGCCGCCCAGGCCGCGGGGCACCTGCATCGCGCCCGGACCCGGCAGTTGCGCGTAGTCCGGCAACTGGAATTCGGTGCGGTACACGAAGGGCTGGGTGAGGTCGTGAACGTCGCCGTGATGGAAGTCGCCCGTGCCGTTCTGGCCGCTCAGCGCCAGAATGCGGCTCGCGACTTGCGGCTCGACGCCGGGCTGTATCGCGGCAAAGATTTCGCGTGACAGCCATTCGAGCGAGCCCGTGCTTTGCACCTGGGCCGTGCCGGTCACGTCGCCGTTGCTGGCCAGGGTCACGTGCTGGGCCGTGGTGACGCTCGTGCTGTCCGGGTCGCCCGCGGGCAGGGTGACGATCTGCGCCGTGCCGTTCTCGCCGTCCGTAATCAAGGCCGGCTTGCCGAGTTCGTTCACGGGCAGGCTGCCGAAGCGCGCGAAACTGGCCGTCGAGTCCGCGAACATCTTGAAGTCGGGGAGGTACGTGATGGCGTGGTTGAACACCGCGAGCGGCGTGGCGACCTGCGGCAGCCAATAGGAGTTGCCTGCGTTCACGAGCACCGGGCTGCTGCGAATGCCCTTGGCGGCCAGCAGCGCCTGAAGCAGCGTCACGTGGTCCTTGCAGTCGCCGTATTCGGCCTTGAGGATCGCATCGGCGTCGTGCGGCACGACGCCGCCAAAGCCGAAATAGATCGCCACGTAGCGGATGTGGGTGCTCACCCAGTCGTACAGCAGGGCCGCCTGTGCCCTGGGATCGCTCACTCCCTGGGTCAGTTCGTCGGCCTTGGCCTGAATGGCCGGCGTGACGGCCGCTTTCGCCGCCGCGCGCTGCTGGTAGGCCGCGCCCACGGCGGCGAAGCTCGGGAACGTGGTGACGGTCAGACGCGGGCTCACGTCCGCCGTGTTGACCGATCCCAGCTCCGGCACGTGCGCGGGCGTGTTGCCGAGCGTCCAGCGCCAGGTCTGCTTGCCGGGGTCGTCGGAGGCGACCTTGCCGCCCGCCATAGCGACGGCATCCGCGTAAAGCTTCAGCGCTGCGGGCGCGTGGATCGTGACGCTCGCGGACTCGAAGGCACTCTGGTTCCGGAAGTGCTCGGTGGTGGAGAACTGCCCGGGGAAGAGCGGGGTGCGCTCGGTCCAGCGCGTGCGCAGCGTGATGGTCGCGCCGGTTTCGACGGCAGGAAACACGACGGTTTTGACACGGCCGTCGTCGAACATCGGAGCGATCGCGCTCTCGCGGCTTTGCTGTTCGAGAATCCGGTCGGGGGCAACGTCGATGCGCTTGCCGTCGCTCGTGGTCGTATAGGCTTCTTCGACGACGACATCCTGCATCGTCTTGCTGTAACGAAGCGGAATCTGGCTGAACTGCTTGACCCCCTGATCCGTATTCAGGCGCACGCTTTCCGTCTCAAGCCTGGTATTCGTGCCGTCCGCATTGACGTCATAGACGATATCGTCGGAAAGCACGGTGACGTTAGGCTGAAACGGGGCGGCACAGGCGTAATTGCACGCAATCGCCGTTGCGCATGCGGTCAATATTCCCCTGATCGGTTTATTCATATTCTTGTTGATCTTGTTTCGCGATTTTCGAGGCCGCTTTTCGGCAGCGGTAATCAATCGGGCCGAAATCCGGGTGAATCATCCGCCTGCCATGGCCGGCCCGCCGTGCCCAGGCGTGGACAGGGCAGAGGCGAAAAATGCAATCGGCATGAATAAAGGCGATTGAACGATGGATTGTTTCAAGGAAATCGACTTTATCTCAATCCATTTTTTGCCGCAACAAAGGTGCAGTGCTTAATCCAGATTTCGTTATTGAAAGATTATGGGCGTCGCGCGTTTGCTTTTCGAAGGTTATTGAAAAGAGAGCGCAATGCGCCGTAATTCGCCATGTTTGTCTGGGAGCCTGAAACTTTTAAATGCCCGTTTCGGGCACTAAAGTGCTGCGGGACTGCGTGGTTCCTGGCACAAGCTCGCCACGCGCTGCGCTTGCGGCCTGAAACCCATTGCTTCGTAAATCGCACCGGCGTGATACGCCTCGTCGGCCACCATGACGAGCCGCTTCGACTGGCCCTCAGTCATCCTGATCGCCTCCGTCACCAGCGTCTTGCACACCTTCTGGTTTCGATGGCGCTCCGAAGTGATGACCCACTGGAAGCGCCCAATGCCGTCGAGAAAGAACAGCCCCAGGCTGCCCACCTGTTCGTCGCCGATAAAGGCACCCCACCAGTCTCCGAGGCCTCGGCCGATCAGTTGCCGGTATACCGCCTCGCGGTTCGCCATGAAAAGCCGGGAGCGGATGTCGTCGGGATCGGGCATGTCGGCCAGTTGCATCCGGGACCAGTCGTCCCAATCCTGCTGCGATTCGAACCGGCGAACCTTCACTTCGGGATTGATCGCAACAGGGTGTATCTCGCGCGGATGCGCGGCGAGCACGCGGCATACCGTCAAATCGTAGCCTTGCTGCACGAACGCTTCGACCTCCACCGCACCCTTTGCGCCTTCGGGCCACGTAAACGCCCGATGCGCGATGGCCGGCGGCATGCCCACAAGGCGGCCGAAATCGTGCTCCAGCCGTTCTAGCTCGTCTGCTACCGGCCGCCGCGGCAGCACGAGCAGGTTGCCGAAAAAGTAGTCGGGTGCATCGGGCGTTCGTACAACAATGTAGTTATCCTGAGCTTCTGAGATCGCACTCTCCCGATACAACGAGAGGTCCGTGGCGAGACCCAGGTTATCGGAAAGCACGTTCATTGATTGCTTTCCTCGTCTTCATGCAAATGTTCATTCTTCACGTTCTCGATAAAAGCCTGCACGATCGGGTTGCGCCAGCGAGCTGCTGGGGCAGGTAGTCCAGATGATGCCCGGAAAGAATCAGGAGCGATACGGCCTCCGTGTTGTCGGCTTGGTGGAGTGCTGTGCTTCGGGTGTGGGACGGGTGCGCCATACCCATTGTGATCGCCCGACCAAATTTATGCATCAGGCAATCGGACAAATCAGAAAATTCGTATAACGTTGCGTGTGCACCAATTGTGACGATGATTGATAGCCGCTCATTCCGCGTTGCGGAATCATCCGGGCTTTAATTGTTTGCACGTCAAAAAGAATAATGAACCGAGGTCATTTCAGGTTGGTGTTTAGCCGGCTCCGCGGGATGCGCGTCGCGGTGGCTGAAACGGCAACCGGTCATGGAAACGCGAGCCATGGGGAATCGGGTCCAGCCGTCGCACGGCCGTCCTTCACACTGTTCGCCATGCGTCATGTGGCGTTTGCCGTCCTCTCATCTGGCCTCGCGCCTGTGATGGCCGATGCACAGATCGTGCCGTCGGGTGCCCACGCGCCCAACGTCATCAATACGGCGAACGGCTTGCCCCAGGTCAATATTCAAAAGCCCTCGGGGGCGGGTGTATCCCTCAACACCTATTCGCAGTTCGATGTCGGATCCGGCGGAGCAGTGCTTAACAATTCGCCTACGATCACAAATACTCAACTCGCAGGGAAGATATCTGGCAATCCCAATTTATTGCCGGGACAGGCCGCGAGCATCATCGTCAACCAGGTCAACAGCAGCAACCCATCCCAGCTAAGAGGCTACGTTGAGGTCGGAGGGCAGAAAGCCGCAACGGTCGTGATTGCCAACGGCTCGGGGATCGTGGTTGACGGCGGCGGCTTCATCAACACCTCGAGGGGCATCCTCACTACGGGTAATCCGCTTATCGACGGTAGCGGCAACCTCGCTGGTTTTAACGTCACTCAGGGGACCATCACGGTTCAGGGCGCGGGGTTGAACGCCTCGAATATCGACGAGGTGGACCTGCTGTCCCGCGCCGTGCAGGCTAATGCGGCCATCTACGGCAACATGCTGCACGTGGTCACAGGTTCGAACAGCATCGACTATGCGAGCCTGACGCCTACGCCGATTGCCGGCAGCGGTCCCGAGCCCGGTGTGTCTATCGATGTCTCGCAGCTCGGCGGCATGTACGCGAACAGCATTACCCTGGTCGGGACCGAAAATGGCGTGGGGGTTGCGAACGCCGGGACGATTGCCGCGCAGGCCGGGGACCTCACGCTGACCAGTTCGGGCCAGCTTGTCCAGTCGGGCCGGATGAACGCGAGCGGCAACCTCGGCATCAGTGCGGCCAGCGTACAGAACACGGGCGCGATTTACGCGCAGCAGAACCTCGCGCTCGGCACCTCCGGCGCGCTCGTGAACAGTGCGACCGTTGCGTCACAGCAAAACACGTCGATCAACGCGGGCTCCGTTGCATCGACTGGCGTATTGGGCGCAGGGATCAACGGTGACGGCACCACTGGTCCAGGCGGCAACCTCTCGATCAACTCGGCGGGTCTGCTGTCGGCCAACGGGCAGAGCGTCGCGGCCGGCTCGGTCACGCTCTATGGTGCGGCGCTCGACCTCTCGAATGCGCAGATCGGGGCCGGCACAGCGCTGAACCTCACGGCCAGCGGCGGCAATCTGGGTCTGGTCAATGCGACCGCAGGCGCAGGCACGTCGATCACGGCGAACGTGGTCGGCATGTTCGACAACAGCGGGAGCAGGCTCACCAGCGGCACGTCCACGCAGATTGCGGCGGGCGCCGTGCGCAACGCGGGCGGCCAGATGGTGGCCGGGACGATCCTGGACGTGACCACTGGCGGCGCGTTCGACAACACCCAGGGTGTCATGCAGGCAGCAGGCCAGGCATCCATCAGCGCGGCCTCGCTGGACAACACCGCGGGGCAAATCCTCTCGCTCAATGGCGATGGCCTGACGCTCGGCACGACGGGGCAACTGACCAACGGCGCGGGCGGCCAGATCGGCGGGAACGGCGCGGTGTCGATGCAGGCCGGCACTCTGGTCAATCACGGCGCGATGACCGCACAGACGAATCTCCAGGTGTCGGCGCAGTCCGTCGATAACACCAATGGTTCGCTGGAGGCTGGACAGAACATAACCATCAACGCCGGGTCACAGTTCACGAACAGCGGCGGGAAGGTCCTGGCAGGCCAGACCGCGGCGATCAGCGCGACGACGCTCGATAACAGTTCGGGCAACATGCAGGCCACGCAACTGACGCTGAACGCGACCAACCTCGTCAACCACGCGGGCACGATCACGCAGTATGGAACGGGGCCGATGGCCGTCAACGTGAGCAACCTGTTCGATAACTCGGCGGGCGGCATACTCCAGACCAACAGCACGAACTTCACGCTCGCCCCGGCAACGCTCGACAACGACGGCGGCTCGATCCTGCATGCCGGTGCCGGCACCTTCACGCTCGATCCGGGCAACGGCGCGGGGTCGTTCTCGAATGTCGGCGGCACGGTCATCAGCGCGGGCACGGTGCAAGCGCAGATGGGCAGCTTCAATAACGGGAGCGGCACATTCGCTGCGCAACAGGGCATGTCGGCCGCGGTCCTGGACGGGGTAAACAACGCAGCGGGTCTTATGCGCGCCCTGGGGTCGCTGGCGTTGACGACCGGCGGTGCGCTCACCAACGCAGGGGGCAGTGTCCAGGCGGGCACGGGCGCAACGGGTGATGTCTCGACGATCTCGGTACAGGCCGCTTCCATCGACAACACCCATGGCTTACTGGGCAACCTCGGTTCGGGCGCGATGTCGGTACAGGCTGGCAGCCAGATCGTCAATGCGGCAGGCGTCGTGACCGGCAACGGTGCAGTGTCGCTCGCTGCGTCATCCATCGCGAACACCCAGGGCGGCCAGGTGAGCGGCGCGGGCCTCACGGTGCAGGCAGGAGATATCGACAACCAGGACAGCCGGATGGGGACGCTGCCGGGGTATCAGGGCGATGCCGCCATCACGGCCACCGGCACGATCACGAACACCGGCGGCCAGATGGGCGCCACGCATGACCTGGACATCTCCGCCGGTACGCTGCTGGGCGGCGGCGCCTACTCCGCTGCGAATGACGTGACGCTGAACCTCCAGGGCGACTTCACGACGATGCCCGACCAGCAGTTCATCGCCGGCCACAACCTCACCTTCCATTTGCCCGGCACCTTCAGGAACGCCGCCGTGCTACAGGCGGTGAACGGTCTGGGCGTCGATGCGGGCGATATCGAAAACAGCGGCGCCATGATGGCGGGCGGCACGCTCACGACGCACTCGGACACGCTCAGCAATACCGGCGCGATGGTGGGCGGCAGCGTGTCGCTCAACGCGGTCAGCACGCTTTCGAATCTCGGCCCGACCGCGCTCATTGGCGCATCGGACAGCAATGGCACGCTCGAACTGCTCGCCCCCGATATCGAGAACCGCGACGACACCACGGCGACCGATTTGCAGGCCACGACCGCGATCTTCGGACTCGGCAGCGTCGTGCTGGCGGGCGGAAAGAATCCGGACGGCAGCTACAGCAACGCGAACGTCATCAACAACGTATCGGCGTTGATCCAGTCCTCGGCCGACATGGCGCTCTACGCGAACCAGGTGACGAACACGCGGCGCGTGATGACGACCTCGGGCTATACGTAGCCGGCCGATCCTTCGGTGGTCGCGCAGCTCGGTATCAGCCTGTCCGGTTGCACGGCCATCGACATGACGGCCTGCTCCGCAGATCACCCCTATGTCGCCTGGGCCACGCCGGATAACCCCGCTTTCCTGACGATGATCGGCGGGGTCTATACGCTGCCGCCCGGCGGCGGCCAGTGGAACAGCGGCTATCAGTACACGACCTATACGGGCGTGGCGCTCGAAAGCATCATCACCGCTATCAGCCCTGCTGCACAGATCATTTCGGGTGGCAACCTGGATGCGTCGAAGGTCGGTTTGTTCCAGAACGACTGGAGCCAGGTGGCCGCGGTTGGCAATATCGCCGCGCCGGTTTCGCTCGACCAGGACTCCTGGCAGGGACAGGTGGCCCCCGGCGTGCAGGTCACGTACTCGGGCTACTACCACTACACGAACTACGACCACAGCATTGGCGACTGGACATTACCGTTCGGCGATGCGCCGTTCAGTGGCCCGAATCCGGGCGGCTACACGCAGGCCGCGCCTGCCGATGTCGTCAAATACGGGCTGCCCGACTATGAATCGAGCTTCAGCGCGGGTGGGACGATTTCGGGCACCGGCATCAGCATCGACAACACGGCGGGCAATGCCGGGCTTCCGTCGATGAACCTGGCGCCAGGCCAGTCGATGGCCGACGTCGGCATCGGAAAGGTGAACGGC